>CAWKAQ010000010.1:0-417448 GCA_963847585.1 uncultured beta proteobacterium
GTCGAGGAGGTCGTGATCAAGCGCTGGGAGGAGGCTTGCCGTTCCCTCGGGTCGGGCGCGCTGCGCTGCAAGCGGGGCTGATGCGCTCCCTCTCCCCGGTCTGGCTCGCCGGCGACTACCTCGGAACCTGGTACACGGAGACGGCCGTGCAGACGGCGGTCGTCGCCGCCGCGGGGGCGCGGGCGCTTGTCATGACACGCCATCCCGTCTAGACTCACAATGTGGAACAGTCGTTCCACAACATGAGAATTGGACGGCCAGTGAGCGTGCAGACCGGAACCCAGTCGATGGAGCGTGGCGCGCAGCTGCTCGTGCACGTCGTCGAGGAGGGCGAAGCGCCGACGGTCGGCGAGCTCGCGCAGCTCGCGGGCCTCCCGAAGAGCACGACCTCGCGCCTCGTCGGGGCGCTCGAGCGTCAGGGCCTCGTCCAGCGTGATCCGGCTCGCGGCGCGATCAAGCCGGGGCCGGTGCTGCTCCGCTACGCCCGCCGCGAGACGTCGGGCCGCGATCTCGTCGAGCTCGCCGGGGACGCGCCCTCGAGCGGCTCGCCCGCCTCAGCGGCGAGACGGCGAACCTCGGCGTCGCCACCTCGACCGCCGTCGAGATGCTCGACCAGCGCGACAGCCGCCACATCCTCGGCTCGACGAACTGGGTCGGCCAGCGGGTGCCGCACCACGGCTCCGTGATCGGCAAGGTCTTCCTCGCCGAGGGCGCGCTGCCGCTGCCCGACGGGCCGCTCGAGCATCTCGCGCCCCGGACGATCACCGATCCGGCCGAGCTCCGCCGCGACCTCGAACGGACGCGCGCCCGCGGCTACGCGACCGCTGTCGACGAGCTCGAGCCCGGCCTCTGGGCCGTCGCCGCGCCCGTCCGCGATGCGGGCGGCACCGTTGTCGCCGCTCTGAGCATCTCCGGGCCGACGGTTCGCCTGCACGACGGCCTGCTCGACGAGCTCGGCCGGCTCGTCCGCGACGAGGCCTCCACCCTGTCCATCCGCATCGGCTACGACGACGTGAAACGAGGTGCTGCATGAGCGAGGCAGAGATCGACCTGAACGCGCTGTCCGACGACGAGCTCGTGACCCAGATGCACGACGACCTCTACGACGGCCTCGCTCCCGAGATCGCCGAGGGCACGAACATCCTGCTCGGCCGCGGCTGGGCGCCCGACCGGGTGCTGAACGAGGCGCTCGTCGGCGGGATGCGGATCGTCGGGATCGACTTTCGCGACGGCATCCTCTTCGTCCCCGAGGTGCTGCTCGCCGCGAACGCGATGAAGGCGGGGATGGCGATCCTCCGGCCGCTGCTCGCCGAGACGGGCGTCGAGCGGATCGGCAAGGTCGTGATCGGGACGGTCAAGGGCGACATCCACGACATCGGCAAGAACCTCGTCGCGATGATGCTCGAGGGCGCCGGCTTCGAGGTGATCGACCTCGGCATCAACACGCCCGGTCGAGCAGTACCTCGAGGCGCTCGAGGAGCATCAGCCGGAGATCCTCGGCCTCTCGGCGCTCCTGACGACGACGATGCCGTACATGAAGGTCGTGATCGACACGCTGAAGGAGAAGGGCCTCCGCGACGACTACATCGTGCTCGTCGGCGGCGCGCCGCTGAACGAGGAGTTCGGCAAGGCGATCGGCGCCGATGCCTACTGCCGT
Organism: uncultured beta proteobacterium; assembly: GCA_963847585.1. Lineage (GTDB taxonomy): Bacteria > Pseudomonadota > Gammaproteobacteria > Burkholderiales > Casimicrobiaceae > PALSA-1003. The sequence continues at coordinate 1,658 of CAWKAQ010000010.1, forward strand.
GACGCCGCCGTCGCGGCCGAGACGGCGCAGGCGCTCGTGCTGGCGCGGCGCGCGGCGGCGAAGGCGAATTGAGCACGAGACCGCGGCCGCTCGATGCGAGGCGAGCCTCGACCGCTCGACCTCCTCCAGGCCGAGGTCGCGTTCGACGCGGCCGATCGCCCCGACGTGCTCATCCTCGCCTGCGGCGCGATCGCCCGCGAGGTGCTCGCGGTGATCCGCCTCAACGGCTGGACGCACGTCGACGTCCGCTGCCTGCCGGCGAAGCTCCACTCGACCCGCAGAAGATCGCCGGCGCGGTCGACGCGAAGCTGACCGAGCTCGCCGGGCGCTACGACCGCGTGTTCGTCGCCTACGCGGACTGCGGCACGGCGGCGCGCTGGACGTCGTGTTGGACCAACACGACGTCGAGCGGCTGCCCGGCGCCCACTGCTACGGCTTCCTCGCCGGGCAACGAAGCGTGGGACGCGATGCAGGAGGACGAGCCCGGCCACCTTCTACCTGACCGACTTTCTGGCGCGCCACTTCGAGTCGCTCGTCGTGCGGCGGTTGAAGCTCGACGCGCATCCCGAGCTGATGCCGATGATGTTCGGCAACTACAAGCGGCTCGTCTATCTGGCGCAGACCGACGACGCGGCCCTGCGCGAGCGTGCCGAGGCGGCGGCGGCGTTCCTCGGGCTCGCGTTCGAGCAGCGCCGCACCGGCTACGGCGAGCTGCAGCCGTCGCTCGTCCAGTTCGTCGACCGCGGGTGCCGGTGCCTGAGCTGACCGTCATCTCCTGGCGCGACATCCCGGCGCAGGTGACGGCGGGCAAGGGCCGCAGCGCCGTCCGCGCCCAGCTGTCCGAGCGCTTCCAGGAGGCGATCGACGCGGCGGCGATGCGCGCCGGGCTGATCGGCACCGACGCGTACCTCGAGGAGTGGCGCCGCGAGGCGCGACCGTGCGGCGACGACCTCGAAGCCGAGGTGGCGGCGGCCGCCGCGCAACTCGAGCGCGACTACACCGACGAGAGGCTCGAGCGGCTCGTCCGCGCGAGCGGAGAAGAGGAGCGCGCGTGACAGAGACCGTCCTTCGCTCGGCCAGCAAGGAGGTCGTGATCGGGTTCGACCGCCCGTTCGTGATCATCGGCGAGCGAATCAACCCGACCGGCCGCAAGAAGCTCGCCGAGGAGATGAAGAACGGCAACTTCGAGACCGTGATCGCCGACGCGATCGCGCAGGTCGAGGCCGGCGCGCAGATGCTCGACGTCAACGCCGGCATCCCGCTCGCGGACGAGCCGGGCATCCTGCGCCAGACGATCGAGCTCGTCCAGTCGATCACGGACGTCCCGCTCTGCATCGACTCGTCGATCGTCGAGGCGCTCGAGGCCGGGCTGTCCGTCTATCAGGGCAAGGCGCTCGTCAACTCCGTCACCGGCGAGGACGAGCAGATGGAGCGCGTGCTGCCGCTCGTCGCGAAGTACGGCGCCGCGGTCGTCGCGATCTCGAACGACGAGACGGGCATCTCGGAGGATCCCGACGTGCGGTTCGCGGTGGCGCGGAAGATCGTCTCGCGGGCCGCCGACTACGGCATCCCGAAGGAGGACATCGTCGTCGATCCGCTCGTGATGCCGATCGGCGCGATGGGCACCGCCGGCAGGCAGGTGTTCCGGCTCGTCCGCCGGCTGAAGGAGGAGCTCGGCGTCAACTCGACCTGCGGCGCCTCCAACGTCAGCTTCGGCCTCCCGAACCGGCCCGCGCTGAACGCGGCGTTCCTGCCGATGGCGATCGCGTCCGGCCTGACCTCCGCGATCACGAGCCCGTTGCACGATGAGGTGCGGCACGCGATCTGGGCCGCCGACGTGATGAACGGGAACGACGAGCACTGCGCGACCTGGATCGCCCGCAACGGCGACTCGGGTGAGGCGGCGCAGGCGCGGCCGGCGCGGCGGCCGGGACGGCAGGCGGAGGGCGGCGACGGCGTGAGGCCCGCCCGGCCCGGCTGAGTCGGGAAGCTGTGGGACAGCGTCGGCGTGACGCGAGTCGATGCCGAGCACCTCGTCGTCTTCACGCCGTCCGGGCGGCGCGGCCGGTTCGAGGCGGGCACGACGGTGCTCGAGGCGGCGCGACGGCTCGGCGTCGACATCGACTCGGTCTGCGGCGGGCGCGGCATCTGCGGCCGCTGCCAGGTCGAGGTGAGCGAGGGTGAGCACGCAAAGCACGCGATCGTCTCGGCTGCGTCGCACCTCTCGCCGGTGGGCGAGGTCGAGCGCGCGTACGCCGCCGACAGAGGGCTCGCGCCGGGCCGCCGCCTCGGCTGCACGGCGTGCGTCGAAGGCGAGCTCGTGATCGACGTGCCGCCCGAGAGCCAGGTGCATCGGCAGGTCGTCCGCAAGGAGGCCGACGCGCACCCGATCGACGTCAACCCGGTCGTCCGCCTCCACTACGTCGAGGTCGAGGAGCCGGATCTCGCGTCGCCGACGAGCGACCTCGGCCGCCTGCGTGCCGCGCTCGAGCGCGAGTGGGGGCTGAGCGGGCTCGAGTGCGACGCGCACGTTCTCCCGGGCCTCCAGAAGGCGCTGCGCGCGCGGCGGGTGGCGCGTCACCGTCGCCGTCCACGACGGCACGGTGATCACCGGCGTCTGGCCCGGCCTGCACGAGACGATGCTCGGGATCGCCTTCGACATCGGCTCGACGACCGTCGCCGGGCATCTCTGCGATCTCGACGAGCGGCGACGTGCTCGCATCGGCAGGCGAGATGAACCCGCAGATCCGCTTCGGCGAGGACCTGATGAGCCGCGTCTCGTACGTGATGATGAATCCCGGCTCCGAGAAGGAGCTGACCCGCGCCGTCCGCGGCTGTCTCGCGAAGCTCACCGCCGAGCTCGCGAACGACGCGGGCGTCTCGCGGGACGACATCCTCGAGGTCACGCTCGTCGGCAACCCGATCATGCACCACCTGCTGCTCGGGCTCGACCCGACCGAGCTCGGCGGGGCGCCGTTCGCGCTCGCGATCGACGAGGCCGTGCGCCGGCCGGCGATCGAGCTCGGCCTGCCTGTCCATCCCGGGAGCGCGCGCGTACGTGCTGCCGTGCATCGCCGGTCACGTCGGTGCCGACACGGCGGGCGTGATCCTCTCCGAGGGGCCGTATCTCGGCGACGAGGTCAACCTGATCGTCGACGTCGGCACGAACGCCGAGATCGTGCTCGGAAACCGCGACCAGCTGCTCGCCGCCTCGAGCCCCACCGGGCCGGCCTTCGAAGGCGCGCAGATCAGCTGCGGCCAGCGCGCGGCGCCGGGCGCGATCGAGCGCGTGCGCATCGACCCGGAGACGCTCGAGCCCCGCTACCGCGTGATCGGGAGCGACGTCTGGTCGGACGATCCGGCCTTCGCCGGAACCCACGTCACCGGCGTCTGCGGCTCGGGCATCATCGAGGCGATCGCGGAGCTCCACCTCGCGGGAATCCTGACCACGGACGGCACGATCGACGGAGCGCTCGCCGCCCGCTCGCCGCGGATCGTCCCCGACGGGCGCACGTTCTCCTACGTGCTCTCGGACGGTGAGCCCGAGCTCACGATCACGCAGAACGACGTCCGCCAGATCCAGCTCGCGAAGGCCGCCCTGCACGCGGGCTGCATGCTGCTGCTCGAGCGCTACGGCATCGAGCGCGTCGACCGGATCCGCCTCGCCGGCGCCTTCGGCAGCCACATCGACCCGGTCTACGCGCTCGTGCTCGGGCTCGTCCCCGACTGCGATCCCGCGCGGCGTCACGTCTGCCGGCAACGCTGCGGGCACGGGGGCGCGGATCGCGCTGCTCGACCGCTCCGCACGCGCCGAGATCGAGGACGTCGTGCGGCGCGTCGAGAAGATCGAGACCGCCGTCGAGCCACGCTTCCAGGAGCTCTTCGTCGGCGCGATGGCGATCCCCCACGACACCGATCCCTACGAGCGGCTGCGCGCCGTCGTCACTCTCCCACCCCGACGCGTCGCGGACGCGGCCGAGGGCCGTCCGCGCCGCCGCCGATCCACAGCCCGATTCCGCCCAAAGGAGCCCGTCATGACCGAGACAGCCGGCGGCCGCCGCAGCGGCGGCCGCGCTGCGAGACAGGCCGCACGGGCAGTCTCCAACGCCGTCAGCGTCCCCTACCTGACGACGAGCGCTGACGCCCTTCGAGGTGCTCTCGGAGGAGCACCTGACGCTGATCGAGGAGAACGCCGACATCGTCCTCGAGCAGGTCGGGATCGACTTCCGCGACACGCCCGAGGCGCTCGCGCTGTTCAAGGACGCGGGCGCAGAGATCGACGGCGAGCGCGTGCGCTTCCCCCGCGGCCTCGCGCCGCCAGCTCGTGCAGGCGACCGCGCCGGCGCAGTTCACGCAGGTGGCGCGGAACCCGGAGCACAACGTCGAGATCGGCGGCATGAACACCGTGTTCGCGCCCGCCTACGGCTCGCCGTTCGTGCGCGATCTCGACAACGGCCGCCGCTACGGGACGATCGAGGACTTTCGCAACTTCGTGAAGCTGACCTACATGACGCCGTTCCTGCACCACTCGGGCGGCACCGTCTGCGAGCCCGTCGACATCCCCGTCAACAAGCGGCACTACGACATGGTCTACGCGCACATGCGCTATTCGGACAAGGCGTTCATGGGCTCGGTCACGCACCCGAGCCGGGCCGAGGACACGGTCGCGATGGCGCGGATCCTCTTCGGCGCCGACTTCCTCGAGGCGAACACGGTGATCGTCTCGCTCGCGAACGCCAACTCGCCGATGGTGTGGGACTCGACGATGCTCGGCGCCGCGAAGGCGTACGCCGAGGCGAATCAGGGAGTGCTGATCACGCCGTTCATCCTCGCCGGCGCCATGAGCCCGGCAACGGTCGTCGGGGCCGCGACCCAGACGCTCGCCGAGGCGCTCGCCGGGATGGCGTTCTGCCAGCTCGTGCGGCCCGGGCGCCCCGGTGATTCTCGGCTCGTTCGCCTCCTCGATGTCGATGCAGTCGGGCGCGCCGACCTTCGGCACGCCCGAGCCGGCGCTGATCCTCTACGTGATGGCGGCGCTCGCGCGGCGCCTCGGGGTGCCGTTCCGCTCGGGCGGGGCGCTGACCGCGTCGAAGATCGCGGACGCGCAGGCCGCCTACGAGTCGGCGAACACGATGCAGCCGACGATGCTCGGCGGGCGTCAACTTCGTCCTCCATACCGCGGGCTGGCTCGAAGGGGGCCTCTCGATGGGCTACGAGAAGTTCATCCTCGACGTCGACCAGGCAGCTGCATGGCACTCATTCGTGAAAGGCGTCGACATGTCGCCGAACGGCCAGGCGATCGACGCGCTCCTCACGAACGAGCCCGGCGTCCACTTCCTCGGCCATCCGCATACGCTCGCGAACTTCGAGAGCGCGTTCTGGCGGTCGTCGAACGCCGACAACGGCAGCTTCGAGCAGTGGGACCTCGAGGGCGCGAAGGACGCGAACCTGCGCGCGAACGCGGTCTGGAAGAAGATGCTCGCCGACTACGAGCCGCCGCCCATCGACGCTGCCGTCGACGAGGAGCTGCTCGAGTTCATCGAGCGCAAGAAGGCGTCGTTCGCGGACGCGTTCGCCTGGTGGCGACCGCGTGGCGGCAGCCGAAGCCCCCGGTCCGAACATCGTGTTGAATCACCACGAGCTTCGACAATGAGTGGACACAGCTACGACTTCGTGATCGTCGGCGGCGGCTCGGCCGGGTGCGCTCTCGCGAACCGCCTCAGCGCCGACCCGTCGGTGCGGGTCCTCGTGCTCGAGGCGGGGCGGCCCGACTACAAGTGGGACGTCTTCATCCACATGCCGGCAGGGCTCGCGACGCCGATCGGAAACCGGTTCTACGACTGGAAGTACGAGTCGGAGCCCGAGCCTCACATGAACGGCCGCCGGATCTACCACGCCCGCGGCAAGGTGCTCGGCGGCTCGTCGAGCATCAACGGGATGATCTTCCAGCGCGGCAACCCGCTCGACTACGAGCGTTGGGGCGCCGATCCGGGCATGGGACCTGGGACTACGCGCACTGCCTCCCGTACTTCAAGCGCATGGAGAGCTGCCTCGCGGGCGCGGACGAGTACCGGGGCGGTGAAGGACCGCTCGTGCTCGAGCGCGGACCGGCGACGAGCCCGCTGTTCCAGGCCTTCTTCGAGGCGGTGCAGCAGGCGGGCTATCCGCTCACCGACGACGTCAACGGCTACAAGCAGGAGGGGTTCGCCGCCTTCGACCGCAACATCCACCGCGGGCGGCGCCTCAGCGCGGCCCGCGCGTACCTGCACCCGGTCATGCAGCGGCCGAACCTCGAGGTGCGCTGCCGCGCTTTCGTGAATCGGGTGCTCTTCGACGGCCGGCGCGCGGTCGGGGTCGAGGTCGCCGGTCGGACGGGCCCGGAGCGGATCGACGCCGGCGAGGTGATCCTCTGCGGCGGCGCGATCAACTCGCCGCAACTGCTCCAACTCTCCGGCGTCGGCAATGCGAGCGAGCTCGAAGCGCTGGAGGTCGACGTCGTGCACGACCTGCCCGGCGTCGGCGAGCATCTCCAGGACCACCTCGAGGTCTACATCCAGTACGGGTCGAAGCAACCCGTGTCGGTGGCGCCGGCGATGAAGTGGCGCAACCGACCCTGGGTCGGGTTCAAGTGGCTGTTCTTCCGGTCCGGGCCCGGAGCGACGAACCACTTCGAGGCGGGCGGCTTCATTCGCGGCGACGACGAAGTCGCGTATCCCAACCTGATGTACCACTTCCTTCCCGTCGCGATCCGTTACGACGGCTCCTCGCCGGCGGCTGATCACGGCTACCAGGTGCACGTCGGCCCGATGTACTCCGATGCGCGCGGGACGGTCAAGATCACGTCGAAGGATCCGCGCGTGCATCCCGGCGTTGCGGTTCAACTACCTCTCCACCGAGCAGGATCGGCGCGAGTGGCTCGAGGCCGTCCATACGGCGCGCACGATCCTGACGCAACCCGCCTTCGAGCCGTTCAACGCAGGTGAGATCTCACCCGGCCCCTCGGTCGAGAGCGACGAGGAGATCCTGGACTGGGTTGCCCGCGATGCCGAGACGGCGCTGCACCCGTCGTGTACGTGCCGGCTCGGAGTGGACGAGCTGTCGGTCGTCGACCCGCAGACGATGCGCGTGCACGGAGTGGACGGGCTGCGTGTCGTCGATGCGTCGGTGTTTCCCTACGTCACGAACGGGAACATCTACGCGCCGACGATGATGGTGGCCGAGAAGGCTGCAGATCTGATCCTCGGGAACACGCCGCTCCCCGCCTCCGACGCGGCGTTCTACCGGCACGGGGCCGGGGACAACCCAGGCGACAGGCTGAAGCCTGTCACCTCCCGCTGACGCTGAGCACCGCCTTCACGATCCCGTCGTAGCCGGTGCAGCGGCAGAGGTTGCCCGAGAGCCCGATCCGCACCTCGTCCTCGGTCGGGCTCGGGTTCTCGGCCAGGAGCGCCGTCGCGGAGACCAGCATCCCGGGCGTGCAGAACCCGCACTGGACGCCGCCGAGATCGAGGAACGCCGCCTGGAGCGGCGCCAGAGTCCCGCCGTCCGCGAGCCCCTCGACCGTCGTCACCTCGCTCCCCTCCGCCTGGAGCGCAAGGTAGGAGCACGAGTTCACGGGCTGGCCGTCGAGCAACATCATGCAAGCGCCGCACTCGGAGTCGTCGCACCCTTCCTTCGATCCGGTCAGGCCCACGACATCGCGGACCGCGGCGAGCAGGTTCGTGCCGGGGTCGAGCTCGACCGGATAGGAGGCCCCGTTCACGTTCAGCGTCACCGCGACCTTCACGAGGCGTCCCCCCGTGCCCGCGCGAGCGCGGTTTCGATCGCGCGCCGGGCGATCACCGCCGCCATCGCGCGTCGGTACTCCGCCGAGCCCCGCACGTCGGAGATCGGGGTTGCGGCCTCGGCAACGGCTGCTCCGGCAGTCTCGATCGCTGCAGCATCGCCGCCGCTGCCGACGAGGGCGGCCTCGGCGTCGGGTACCCGCCTGATCGTCGGTGACAGGGCGGTCATGGCGATCCGAGCGCGCGGTGACGACTCCGTCCGTCACCGTGACGACTGCCGTGGCGCCGACGACGGCAATCTCCATCTGGCGCCGGTATTCGAGCCGCAGGTAGGCGCTGCCGGTCCCCTCGGCTGGAGCGGGCACCTCGATCGAGACGAGGAGCTCGTCGGGCTTCGCCGTGGTTCGCCCGGGGCCTTCCCAGAGCTCCTCGATCGCGACCGATCGCGAGCCGGACGACGAGACGAGCGTCACGGAAGCGTCGAAGCAGAGGAGCGGGCCGCCGGTCTCCATCGCGGGCGACGCGTTCATCAGATTCCCGCCGACCGTGCCCTGGGCGCGCGTTGCGTGGGAGCCGACGATGGCGCAGGCATCACGGAGCGCGGTGAAGCGCGCCTCGATGTCGGCGCTGGCGGCGATCTCCGCATGGCTTGCGAGAGCCCCGAGCCTCAGGCCGCCCTCGTCGAGCGACTCGACGCCACGGAGCTCGTCGATGCGATGGATCGCGACGATGCTGCTGGGCAGAGTCGACTTGCCGGAGCGCGCGCCGACGACGAGATCGGTGCCGCCGGCGACCGGGCGCGCTCCGCCGGCGACCGCGATCAGGGCGGCCTCGACCGTGGTTGCCGAGGTGAACGCGACCGAGCTCACGCTCCCGCCCTCCAGACGCGCTCGGGTGTCATCGGCAGCTCGTGGACGCGCGCCCCGATCACGTTGGCGATCGCGTTCGCAACGGCGCCGGCCGTCGGCACGCACGGCGGCTCGCCGACGCCCTTCGAGCCCTTCGGCCCCGCGTTCGGGGTGTCGGTCTCGATCCAGGCGATGTCGATCTGTGGCGCGTCGGAGGCGGTCACCAGCTTGTAGTCGGTCAGGTGAGGGTTGCGATGGCGTCCTTCGGCATCGAGCTGCGTTCCCTCGGAGAGCGCCTGCCCGATCCCCATCACGACACCGCCGTAGACCTGCCCGTCGGCTCCGATCCGGTTGAGGATCTTGCCGCAATCGTGTGCGGCCGCGACCTGCAGAACCCGTACGACGCCGGTGCCGCGGTCGACCCTGACCCGAGCCGCATGTGCGATCAGCTGCGGTGCGTGGAACGACTCGAGGCCGAGTCGCCCGACGCACCCTTCGGCGGCAGCCTCGGGCGCGGTCGGCAGCTCTCCTGCGCCCTTGCCGTGGAACGTGCCTCCCCCGGCGAGCTCGGCGATCGTCACGGACTTGTCGGGGGAGCCCTTGACGAGCACGGATCCTCCCGCGAGCTCGAGGTCGTCGCGTGACGCCTCGAGGTGCTCGGCGGCTGCGTCGAGGAGCTGCTCGCGCAGGTCGACGGCCGCGGCGATCACGGCTCGGCCGCTGTTGAACGTCGTCTGTGACCCGCAGGAGCCCATGTCCGAGGGCGCCGCGTCCGTGTCCTGGTAGAGCAAGCGAGAAGTCCTCGGGGTTCATGCCGAGCTGCTCGGCGACATAGGTCGGCATCGCCATCACCGCGCCGGTGCCGTTTTCCTGGGCGCCGGTGATGATCGTGCCGGTGCCGTCGGGGTTGAGCTTCACGTAGGCGCCGCTCGGCGACGCGAAGCAGGGCCACCAGCCGACCGAGACCCCGATCGCCCTCGTCCTCGGGCAGCTCCTGGCCGTACCCGATCAGCTCGACGGCCTTCTCGAGCGTCTCCTTCATCGCGATCTGCTCGAGCACCTGCCCGGTGGCGGTCACCGAGCCGTTCTCGATCAGCGTGCGGCGACGGAGGTCGACCGGATCCATCTCGAGCGCCGCCGCGAGCTCGTCCATGTGCTGCTCGAGCGCCCAGCACACCTGCGGCGCCGTCGGGGCGCGAATCGACGAGGACGGCTGGTTGTTCGAGTACACCAGTGACGACTCGACGTGCACGTTCTCGAGCTCGTACGGCCCGAGGGCGTGCATCGCGGCCATCTGCGCGAAGAAGCCGCCTTCGCCGCAGTAGGCGCCCTTGTCGAGCACGAGGCGAGCCCGGCGGGCGACGAGCGTGCCGTCGGCGCGGGCGCCCGTCTCGAACTCGATCACCATGCCCTCGCGACGGTGGCCGACGGCGACGAACTCCTCCTGCCGCGAGAAGACGAGCTTGACCGGGCGGCGCGCAGCGCGCGCGAGCGCGGCGACATGGCCCTCGAAATGGAAGTCGCACTTGGCCCCGAACCCTCCGCCGAGGAGCGGCACGACGACACGGACGTGCGACTCGGGAATCTGGAGCGTGTGGGCAATACCTCCGCGCGCCGCGTAGGGAACCTGGGTCGACGTCCAGACGGTGACCTTGTCGCCCTGCCACTGCGCGATGACGGCGCGCGGCTCGATCGGCACACCCTGGACCGGATCGGTCACGTAGCGCCCCTTGACGACCACGTCGGCAGCGGCCAGCGCCGCTTCGACGTCTCCCTTGACGATCGTCGAGTAGCCGAGCGTGTTGTCGTGCCGTCCGAGCGACTCCTCGCCCTCGTATGCCTCCCAGTCCGGATGGACGAGCGTGGCGCCGTCCGCGAGCGCTGCCTCGAAGTCGGTCACGACCGGCAGCGGCTCGTAGTCGACCTCGATCAGCGCCGCTGCCTGCTCGGCGATCTCGGCGGTCGTCGCCGCGACACCCGCGACGATGTCGCCTTCGAAGCGCACGGTGTCCCTGGCGAAGAGCCGCCGGTCCTTGACCATGCCGCCGTAGAGCACGTCGGGCACGTCCTCGTGGGTGACGACGGCGAGCACGCCGGGCAGGGCCCGCGCCTTGGTCGCGTCGATCCTCGTGATCCGCGCGTGAGTGTGGTCGGCGTAGCGGAACTTCGCGACGAGCTCGCCTGCGAGGACGAGGTCGGCCGTGTAGCGGCCTGTGCCCGTCACCTTCTCCTTGCCGTCCGGACGGATGAACGTCCGCTGCTCCTCGACCGTCGCCATCGTCAGCTCTCCTTCGCGCGCGTGTGTGCTCCTATCCAATCAGAGAGTGGCGGTGCGTACGTGATCGGCCGCGCACTCGCCGTCCCTCGCGATCCTGTCGCTGGCAATTGACTGGCCGGTGCTCTAGTGTTGCGCCGCTCGATCGGCAGGTGCAAGTGAGATCTCGCAGGGGAAGGAGCAACATGATCCGGAACAAGCTCGCGCTGCTCGCGGGTGCTACGGCAGTGCTCGCGGTAAGCGCGCTCGCCTTCGGCTCGATCGGCGCGGAGGGGAAGCCGAAGACGCCGAAGCGCGTGCTCATCGTGCTCTTCGACCAGATGCGGCCCGAGTACGCAGACCGGTTCAACATGACGAATTTCAAGAAGCTTCGTGGCGAGGGCACGAACTTCGACAAGGCGTACCTCGGCTACATGGGCTCGGAGACCGTGATCGCCCACAACGTGATCGTCTCGGGGCAACAGCCCAAGCACATGGGCTGGGTCGACGAGGGTTACCGTGACGCGAACAACGTGCTCGGCAAGGGCGCCAACGCGATGCACATCACGGGCGATCTCTCGCTACTCCGACTACCGGAAGCTCGTCACTGCCGAGAACGGGGGTGCCGGCTACCCGAAGCTCGCCGACTACCTGCGCGCCAAGTTCGGCAAGAAGTTCATCACGGTCGGCGAGAAGTCGTACGCGGTCGATTCGGCCGCAGCGACCGTGGCGACGCAGGCGTCGTACGCCGCCGGTGGCGACATCGCCGTCCGCATGTCGAGCCGGAAGAACGATTCGGCGACGTGCAATGCCACTCTGGGCGGCCAGTACCGCTATCCGGCGACCGGCGTCAATGTTCCGGAGTACCTGTCGGCCCACTGGACGCCGACTCGAGTTCACTACGTCAACCGGTTCTTCGTCAATGCCGACAAGGGCAACGACTACGGCACGAAGGCAGCGTTCCCGTCGTTCATGTACCCGGAGGAGGGGAACCGGATGTTCCCGGAGGGGCCGACGCAGCCGGGCATCTCGGCGGCGACGTCTGGGTGGCGGACGCCGCGATGGCGATGATGGAGAACGAGCGAGACGCCTCGGGCGAGGCCATGGGCGGCATGTTCGTCACGCTCGGCGGTATCGACAAGGCCGGCCACATGTGGGGTGCCGATCAGGACACCGAAGGCCACGACTGCTCCGTCGGAACGGGTCAGGTTCACGTCGATTGCGCGGCCAAGATCGCCGATGAGCAGCTCGGCCGGATGATCCAGAAGCTCAAGGATCTCGGTCAGCTCGACGACACCCTCGTCGTACTGACGGCCGACCACGGCGCGACCCACGGAGGTGCCCTGACGAACGTCGGTACACCAGTGCGAGTGGGGCGACCTTCTACGGGAAGCCGACGCGGGAGCCGGCGATTCGAACTGGTACTACGACGCAACGGGCGCGGTATTCGACGGTGGAGCGCAGTACGATCCCGGTTCGGCACCGCCGAACCCGAACCCGTATCAACAGCCCGTCTCCGGAGATCGCCAAGCTGAGCACTGCGCTCGGCGGCAACCTCCAGTTCTCGTATCAGTCCACCTCGATCCAGGCGTGGCTGACGAATCACGACACCGCGCACAAGGTGGCCGCAATCGGGCCGATGGATACCGCAGCGGGAGTGATCGCGAGCTACTGGCGAGACGGCGACCACTACGTCCTCGGTGCCACGAACCCGATGACGAAGTCGGAGGAGGCGTGGTGGAAGAAGAACGGGCAGGACATCATCGACGGCATGGCGGCGGACAACGGCCCCGACGTCGTGGGACTGCTGCATGACGACACGAGCTACGGGGTCTACGGCGACCACGGCGGCGCGTCGGAGGAAGTGCAGCGCGTGCCGATGGTGTTCTGGTCCTCGGACGACAAGCACGGCAATACGGTCGGCGAGCCCTTCCAGACGCCGGACGTGATGCCGACGATTCTGCGGGAGCTCGGAATCACGCTGACCAACCCGGTCGACGGCAAGGCTCACAAGCTGAAGTAGCAGTTGCGGAGAGCACGACACACGGGTGCCGGGCCTGCACCTGCAGGCCCGGCACCGCAGTTTCAGCCGACGGCGCCGAGGAGCTCCTCGACCCGTGCGGTGACGTCGGGCCCTGTCAGGCCACGTGCGGCGAGCGTCGTGCGGCGATGGAGTGACGTCCTCGGCGCTCGTCGCCCACTCCTCGACCGCTGCGAAGACGACCTGGGCAGCAATGTCCGGTGCGCCGGGGTGGATCCGCTCGAGCAGTTCCGGTCGTTCGGTTGCACCTGCGAGCACGCGGTCCGCTCGCGAGCCGTAGAAGTGGGCGAGATGGGCGGCTACTGCCGGCTCGAGCGCCCAGCGAGTGCCGAGCCGGGCCGCGACGTTCTCCGCATCGGTGGCGCCGGGAAGCGGAACGGGACGGCGATCGACACCGGTGAGCCCGAGCTCGGCCGAGAGGTGCCCGAGCGCCTCGAGGGCGATCCGCCGGTACGTCGTGAGCTTGCCTCCCGCGACGGTGAGCATGCCGCCTCTGCCGGTGAGAAACGCGGTTTCGCGGCGGGCGTCGACTGTCGAGCCGTCACTCTCCGGAAGCACCCTCAGGCCGGCGAAGGTCGACAGCACGCGATCCTTGCGGAGAGCGCGACGCTTCGACGGCGACGCCGGCCTCGCCGAGAATGCGGTCGACGTCCTCGTCGGTTGCGGCAACGTCCTCCGGATTCCCCTCGTACAGGGTGTCGGTGGTGCCGAGGAGCAGCATGCCCTCCCACGGATACGCGAAGGTGACGCGCACCTGGTCGTGGGGGATCGTCAGAGCGGCCGACCAGGGCTCGTCGAGCGGGAGCGTGACGTGCACGCCCTTCGAAAGCGGCCGTAGGGCTCGACGCCGGGGTCTTCCAGCCGTCGCACGCTGTCGAGCCACGGGCCGGTCGCGTTGACGACCGCGCGGGCCTCGATCGAGACGCGCTCGTCCGTCGAGACGATCGCGCACCTCGGCGCCTCTCACTCTGCCGCCGACGAGCCGCAGATCGGCGACCTCGGCGTAGTTCAGCACCGTCGCACCCGCCTCCGCTCGCCGCCGTGACGTTCGCCAGGCAGAGACGGCCGTCGTGCGTCCAGGCGTCCTGATAGACGCCGCATCCCCTCAGCCCCTCGACGCGAAGAGCCGGGACGCTGCGGCGCGCGCGCTCCGCCTTGACGAGACCGCCGAGCTTCTCGCCCGCGAGCGTGGAATACGTCCACGAGGCCCGCCTGGATCGTGGCCGGCCGGTACGGGCCGCCGCGATAGACCGGAAACAGGAACGGGATCCTGCGCACGAGGTGCGGCGCCACGACCCGGAGCAGCGCACGTCGCTCGGTGTGGGCTTCCCGGACGAGCCTGACGTCACCGAGCCGGAGGTAGCGAAGGCCGCCGTGGATCAGCTTCGACGAGGCGTTCGACGTCGCGCCCCCGAAATCGCTCCGGTCGACGAGAGCAACACGAAGGCCCGCGCGAGCTGCTTCGTTGGCGATCCCCGCTCCGATGATCCCGCCGCCGATCACGAGCAGGTCGTACGGCGCCCGCGCGAGCTCGGCCCGGGCCGCCTCGCGCCAGGCGCCAAAGGCCATCAGGGGCTCGCCCAGGCTCTGGTGCTCATGTTCATCCGCCACCCAGTCTGTCAGGCCCGGCGAGAACCTCACGCGCCAGATCGGGCCGGTCGCTGAAGACGCCGTCGACGCCGAGCGCCTTCAGCGCGAGCAGTCGCGCGCGATCGTTGACCGTGTAGACGAGGGCCTTGAGGCCGAAGGCGTGAGCTCGCGCGACTCCGCGGGCCGTGACGCGGCTCTCGTCGAACCCCGCCGCCCAGGCGAACTCACCGGCAGCGCGGATCGACGTCCCGTAGCCGACATGCTGCACGGTGCGCAGAGCGGGCCGGATCCGTCGCGTCTCGAGGATCGCCCGGCGTGAGAACGACACCACGACCGCGTCGTCTGCGAGGAGCCGCGCGGTTCGACCGACGATGTCGTGGCGACGGTAGAGCCACGGGCTCTTGAGCTCGACCATGATGCCGATGCGCCCGGCAGTCAACTCGAGCACCTCGTCGAGGGTCGGGATGCCGAGCTCCCTCAGCTCGCCGAGCGAGCGCGCGCGCAGAGGCCCGCTGGCGGGAGTCAGCCGGTCGAGCCGGAGGTCGTGAAAGACGACGAGCCCGCCGTCGCTCGACGCCTGAACGTCGAATTCGACATAGTCGGCGCCGAGCGCGATCGCCCGCTCGAACGCGGGCAGCGTGTTCTCCGTCTCGTCTGCCGACGCGCCTCGGTGGGCGATCACCCAGGTCAAGCGCTCGACCTGGCGCGAGCCAACGCCTCACGCCAGTCTCCGCGCTTCTGATCTCTCTCCGCTGCGCCCATCCGGGGCTCGTACCGCTCTCCCCGGCGCATCAGCGCCCCGACGCTCTCGCCGTCCGGCCAGACACCGACGGCGAGCCCCGCGAGAGCGGCGGCACCGAGTGCCGTGGCGTCGGCGTCGGCCGCCACCTCGACCGGGCTCCCGATCAGGTCGGCCTGGAACTGCATCAGAAAGCGATTCGCCGTCGCTCCGCCGTCCGCTCGCAGGACGTCGGCCTCGACGGGGAGGACGTCGATGATGTCCGCGACCTGGTGTGCGATCCCCTCGAGTGCGGCGCGCACGAGCTGGGCGCGGGTCGTTCCGCGCGTCAGGCCGCAGATCAACCCCCGCGCCTCTGCGTCCCAGTGTGGCGAGCCGAGCCCCGTCAGAGCCGGTACGAAGAAGACGCCGCCCGTCGAGCCGGCCTCCACCGCAAGCCGCTCGCTGTCCGCCGCGGTTTCGATGATCCCGAGGCCGTCGCGCAACCACTGCAAGGCGGCGCCGCCGACGAGCACGGCGCCCTCCGCCGCGAACTGCGCCCGGCGCGCCCGGGCGCAACGGCCGCGGCCGTCTTCAGGAGGCCTTCGGCCACCTGACCCGGCAGCGCCGCCGACGTTCGCGAGCACGAACGTACCGGTGCCGTACGTCGCCTTGGCCTGCCCGGCTGTGAAGCACCCCTGACCGAAGAGCGCGGCTTGCTGGTCTCCGGCGATCCCCGCGACCGGGAGCGTCGCGCCGAGGAACGTCGCCTCCGCGACGACGCCCGCCGACGGAACCACCGACGGCAGCACGCCGCGGTCGACGGCGAAGAGCTCGAGGAGCTCGTCATCCCAGGCTCCCGTGGCAAGGTCGAGGAGCATCGTGCGCGAGGCGTTCGTCACATCCGTGAGATGCGACGCGCCGCCTGTCAGCTTCCAGATCAGCCAGGTGTCGATCGTCCCGAAGGCCAGCTCCTCCTGCCGCAGCTCGGTGCGGGCCAGAATCCACTCGAGCTTCGTCGCCGAGAAGTACGGATCGCAGACGAGCCCCGTCCGCTCGCGCACGAGTGCCGCCGGAAGCTCGGCGCAACGCGAGGCCGTCCGCCTGTCCTGCCACACGATCGCGTTGTGCACAGGACGTCCGGAGCGGCGCTCCCACACCACGGTCGTCTCCCGCTGATTGGTGATCCCGATCGCGTCGAGGTCCGAGGCTGCGACTCCGGCGTCTTCGAGCGCGGCCTCGGCCGTCGTGAGCACGCTCGACCAGATCTCCTCGGGATCGTGCTCGACCCACCCGGGCTCGGGGAACTGCTGGGCGATCTCGCGGTAGCCGCGTCCGAGCGGTCGCAGGCTCGTCGTCGACGACGAGGCACGTCGTCCCGGTCGTGCCCTGGTCGATCGCGAGGATCACGAGCCGATCGAGCTGCCGGACGAGGGTCAACGTCGATGCGATCGACGATCTCGTCGGCCTGGACGAGCCGGTCGTCCGGCAGGGTGCCGCGGACCGCGACGCAGCGCACGCCCGCGGCCTTCGCCGCTGCGACGCCGGCCTCGGTGTCCTCCAGGGCCGCCGCCTCCGGCGCAGCAACCCCTAGCCGCTCGAGCGCGAGCAGATACCCCTCGGGGTGCGGCTTGCCGTGCTCGACGTCGTCGGCTGCGACGATCGCGGTGAGCTCCGTCGCGAGGCCTGCGGCCTCGACGACCGGCACGATCTCGGCCCGGAACGCGCCGGAGACGATCGCCACCGGGGCCCGCTCGGCCGCGAAGCGAACTGCTCCGCGCACCGGTTCGGCGATCGTCGACCCGTCTGCTGTCTGGGCGGCGTACGAGGCGACCCTGTCGGCGACGAGCGAGTCGAGCAGCGGGCCGTCGACGCCGAGCCAGCTGTGGATGATCGCCTCTTCCGACCGGCCCGGCGAGGCTCCCGTAGTACTCCTCCTCGGTCAGGGGCCGCCCGTGGCGGGCAAAGAGCCGTTGGTAGATCGAGCAGAGGAGAGGCTCGTCCTGTGAGAGCGTCCCGTTGAAGTCGAACAAGAGGGCGCGCGTCGTTCCCATCCGGCCGGAAGCCTACTCTGCTCGCGCGATGCCACCCCTGGCGTTCACGCTCGCGCTGTCGGCTGCGTTTCTCCACGCATTCTGGAACATTCTCCTCGCGCGCGCCGGCGACCCGGAGAGCGCAACAGCGGTCGCTCTCGTCACGGCCGTGCTCGTGTTCGCGCCGGTGACGGCGTTGCGCTTCGACGCCGAATGGGCCGTCTGGCCGTTCATCGTCGTCACGTCGCTGCTGCAGCTCCTCTACTTCGCGCTGCTCGCGACCGCATATCGGCGGGCCGAGCTGTCGTTCGTCTACCCGGTCGCGCGCGGCGTCGCTCCCGCGATCGTGCTCGTCGTCTCGGTCGTGGTGCTCGGTCACGGCACCTCGCCGGCGCAGATAGCCGGCGTCGCCCTCGTCGGTGTCGGCGTGCTCCTCGTTCGCGGCCTGCGGCGACCCGCGGACCCGCATGCGCTCGCGTTCGCGCTCGGGATCGCGTGTGTGATCGCGTCCTACACGCTCCTCGACAAGCGGGGGATAACGCATGCGAGCCCGATCACGTATCTCGAGCTGAGCATGATTCCGGCGGCGCTCGGATATGCCGGGGCGACCCTCGTCGTCAAGGGTCGCGCGCAGGTACGGGCCGAGCTCGGCGCGCCGGCGGTGCTCGCGGGCCTCGCCTCGTTCGCCGCCTACGCGCTCGTCCTCGCGGCCCTCGAGCGCGCGTCGGCCGCCTCGGTCGCCGCGGTGCGCGAGACGAGCGTCGTGATCGCGACAGTCTTCGCGGCCGTCGTGCTCCACGAGCAGGTGAGCCGATGGAGGCTTGCCGGCTCGGTGATCGTCGTGGCAGGGATCGCCCTGCTCGCGCTGCGCTGAGCCTCCGTGAGCGGCTACGAGAGCTTCGTGACGGTGTCGCCCACCCGGACGGCCCCCGCGGTGACGATCCGGGTGTTGACGCCCCGCAGGCGCAGCTCGCGGCCCGGCGACTTGTTCACGAACTTGAGTGCGTCGGTGCCGAACCGGGCGCGGAACTTGGCGCAGCCGGTGTGCGGTTCGGCGCTCACCTCGATGACGGCCTCACCGACGGCAAGGCGCGTTCCGGCCGGGAGGTTCTCGAGACTGAGGTCGAGATCGACGAACAGCTGGTCACCGCTGAGGCGCCGACGTTCGGGGCTGCCGGCGATCACCTCCGCGGCACGTGAGTTCATGAGCGTCAACTGGGCGTCCGGGTTCGCGGAGCCATCAGGGCGGCGGCTGCTGCCGCGCTTCCGCCACGTGTCGCCGAGCAGTCCCTCGTCGAGGTCGAGCATCCCTTCGTCGAGCACCTCGCGCTCATCCACGGCCGGACGCCGGACGATCAGCTCGACGGTTCCTCGTGCGGCCGGCGAGCGGCGGATCTCGTCGAGGGCGGCGGTCAGTTCAGCTTCTGTGCGGTGCTCCATGGCGGAAAATCTACACAGACGTTCGACCCTGGAGACAGGCTGAAGCCTGTCACCGCGCGCGCATCTGGTTGTTGCGCTTGTCGTGGGTCAGTTCCGCGAGGCCGAGCGCCTCGAGCAGCGGCGGCAGGTAGACGCCGAAGCGGCCTCGAAGGCCCTTCTTGAGCCCGTACCAGCCGCCGACGGGGTTGTCCGGTGCCCGGCCCCACGCTTCGACGGTGCCTTCTGCGGCCGGTTTCTGCTCGTCGGCGCCGCCGAGCGGCACCCAGTCGCCGTGCTCTTTCAGCATCGCGTGGAGGTCGTCGATCGCACGCAGCTGATACCGAAGCTGGGTCGATCCCACCTGGCACACGAGCGCAGGAGGGTCGGCAGTCTCGTCGCGGTACATCGTGTAGGCGGAGCTCCCCGGAGGCGTCGTGCAGCTGCCACGGATCGTCCTTCGTTCCTGCCCCGACTGCCCGGTCGGACATCGCGTGCTCCTCTCGCTCGACTGCTCTGGGAGCCTATCGCTCTGCCGCAGCGGGTTGCTAGGCGAGGTAGTCGCAGAGTGCGACGAGGCCCGTGTGATCGAGCCCGAACAACTCCATGTCGAGCGAGCCGGGGTAGGTGGAGAACTTGACGATCACGACGCGCGACGGCCGGTGGACGAGGATCAGCTGGCCGTTCATGCCCGACGCGGCAAAGACACCACGCTCGGGATCGCGGACCCACCAGGTGTCGTGATACATCGCGCCCGGCGTCGCAGGGTCGGCCGCCGTGGACGAGCGGTACGCGTCGACCAACTCGGGGTCGGGGACGAGCAGCCGCCCGAGCCAGTCTGCCGGCACGATCTGTCGGCCCTCGACCGCCCCGTCCCGGAGGCACATCAGGCCGAACCGGGCGCAGTCGCGGAGCGTCGCGCAGATACCGCCCTCGGCGAGCGGGAACCCGCTCGCGTCGACCATGATCTCCGCGTCGTCCTCGGTGCCGATCGCCGACCAGATTTCGCGGGAGAAGAGCTCGGGAAACGGTGTCGCCCCGGCCCGCTCGAGCACCCAGGCGAGGACGTCGGTCACGAGCGACGCGTATCGGAACGGGCCTTCTCCGTGCGCGAAGGGCCCACGGCCGATCGTTCTGATCCAGGTCTCCGTGTCGGCCGGGAGGCCGGACGGCACGTGCGTGCGGTAGTCGGAGACGTCGAGGAGCGCGTACTCGTCGACGTCGTAGTCCCAGGCGACACCGGCGCGCATGTCGAGCAGGTGCTGGACGAGGCAGCCGTCCCACGACGTCCCGACGAGCTCGGGCAGATGATCGGTGACGGGATCGCCGGGCGAGAGCTTCCCCTGGCCGACGAGCACACCGCAGAGCGTGCCGGTCAGCGACTTCGAGACGCTCATCAGGAGGTGGCGATCGTCCGGAGTCATCCCGTCGAGGTAGCGCTCCGTGATGACGGCGCCGTCCTGCAGCACGATCAGCGCGTCGGTCGACGTCGCCGCGAGCAGGCTGTCGAGAGTGTGCACCTCGCCGAGATGGGAAAACGTGAATGCACTCAGGTCGCGTTCTGCGCGCGGCAGTTCGATGGCCGAGGAACTGCCGCCGATCCGCAGCGTGCGCGCCACCTGCGGGATGCGCCGGAACGCCCAGCGGTTGTACGGCGCATCGAGCCAGTTGGCGGTGGTCACCCCGAGGGCGAGGCCTTCGTCGTCGATCACCGCCTCAACCCTACCCGCGGCGCTCGGTCGGTGACTACGCTCCTGGCGATGGCCGCGGCCCCGCCGATCGAAGGCATCGACTGGGTTTCCGGAGACGTGGCACTCCGGCTCGAGGACGGGCGAGTGTCAGGCTCGGCGGGCATCAACCGCCTGCACGGCGACTACCGGCTCGACGGCGAGAGCCTGACCTTCGGCGCGATCGCGACGACGAGGATGGCCGGCCCGCCCGAGCGGATGGAGCGCGAGCAGCGGTTCCTCGCCGCGCTCGACCGGGTCGCGCAGTGGTCGAGGGAGGACCGGCACCTCGTGCTGAAGGACGACGGAGGCGCCGAACTGATACGCCTTCAGCAGACCACTACCCCGAAGGAGAGCACGATGGAGCTGATCCACACCTGCTACCGGATCACCGATCCGGAGAGGTCGACGGCGTTCTACGAGGCGCTCGGTCTCGAGAAGCGCAGGGAGCTGCCGATCCGCGAGGAGGCGATGAACTACTTCTTCGGTGTTCCGGGCAAGCCGGTGCCGGAGCTCGAGCTGACTCATAACTTCGGCGTCGACTCCTACGAGCTGGGGACCGCCTACGGGCACATCGCGCTGACGGTCGAGAACATGGCGGAGACGCTGGAGAGGCTCGCGGCGCAGGGGATCGAGCCGGAGCGGCCGCCGTATTCGATCCGCGAGGGCGGCTCGTTGCTCTGTTTCGTGCGAGACCCCGATGAGTATCGAATCGAGCTGATCGAGCGCAACGACTACTAGCGCGGGTACCGCGCGCCGTAGCCCGTCTGCGGCCGCTGATACGTTCGGAGAATGACCTCCCGCGTCAATCCGTGGCTCGTCCTCGTCCTCGTCTGCCTCGCGCAGTTCATGGTCGTGCTCGACGCGACGATCGTGAACGTCGCGCTGCCGACGATCCAGCAGGACCTCGACATGACGGACACCAACCTGCAGTGGATCGTCAACGCCTACACGCTGATGTTCGGCGGCTTCCTCCTCCTCGGAGGCCGCGCCGGCGATCTCGCCGGCCGGAAGAAGATCTTCCTCGCCGGCCTCGTCCTCTTCACGAGCGCCTCGCTGCTGTGCGCGCTCGCGACGGGCGCGACGTGGCTGATCGTGACCCGCGGCCTGCAGGGGCTCGGCGCCGCGCTCGTCTCGCCGGCGGCGCTCTCGATCGTCACCGCGACGTTCAAGGAGGGGGCCGAGCGGACGAAGGCCCTCGGCGTCTGGGCCGCGATCGCGGTCGGCGGCGGCGCCGTCGGCCTGCTTCTCGGCGGCATCCTCGTCGACGTTCTCTCCTGGCCGTGGATCTTCTTCGTCAACGTCCCGGTCGGCATCGTCGCGTTCCTCCTCTCGCTGCGGTTCGTGCCGGAGTCGCGCGACGAGCATGCGCACAAGAGCTTCGATCTCGCAGGCGCGGTCACGGTCACGGGAGGCCTGATCGCGCTCGTCTACGGGATCGTCCGCTCGGCCGAGTCGGGCTGGGGCTCGGGCGAGGTGCTCGGCATTCTCGGCGCTCGCGGCCGTTCTCCTCGTCGCGTTCGTCGTGATCGAGCACCGCTCGGCCGAGCCGCTCGTCCGGCTCTCCATCTTCTCCGTTCGCACGGTACGCGGCGCCAACGTCGCGATGCTCGTCGTCGCGTGCGGGCTCTTCGCGATGTTCTTCTTCAACACGCTGTTCGTGCAGCGCGTGCTCGGCTACTCCGCCGCTCGAGGCGGGGCTCGCGTTTCTCCCCTTCACCGCGGGGATCATCATCGGCTCGGTCGCCTCGCAGCAGCTGATCCCGCGCCTCGGGGCGCGCGAGGTGCCGGTGATCGGCCTCGTCGATCGCCGTCGTCGGCATGTTGCTCTTCCTCCGGCTCTCCCCCGAGAGCACCTATGTCGCCGACATCCTGCCCGGGATCATGCTCGCCTCGATCGGGATGGGGCTGACCTTCGTTCCGGTGACGCTGATCGCGACGAGCGGCGATGCCCGTCGACGACGCAGGGCTTGCATCGGGGCTCTTCAACACCTCGCAGCAGATCGGTGGGGCCCTCGGGCTCGCGCTGCTCTCGACGTTCGCCGCGAACAAGACCGCCGACGTGCTGGCCTCGACCGGCGGCAAGCCGACCGACGCGGAGACGGCGCAGGCGCTCGTCGACGGCTTCCACGTCGCCTGGATCGGCTGCGCGGTCTTCCTCGCGGCGGGCGCTGTGCTCCTGTTCGCGCTGCTCCGCCGCGGCGACGTGCTCGCGGTCGCCGCACGGCGAGCCAGCGCCGGTCGTCACGTAGGCGCGAGCGGAGGCTGCGGCGTGAAGATCGCGCCGTTCCGGATCGAGCAGTACTACGCCGTCCACGAGTTCACGGCGCCGCACATGCTCTCGTCGAGCGACGCCGAGTCGGTTGCGATCGCCGACCTCCTCGCCCTCGAGCCCGACGCCGCGGACCGGCTCCTCGCACTAGCGGCTCGGCTACACGGAGTCGCCCGGAGCACCCGAGCTGCGCGCTGCGGCGTCGGCGATCTACGAGACGACCTTGCCCGACGACGTCGTCGTCGTCGTCTGCGGCCGAGGAAGGGCATCTTCGCCGCCTACCACGCGCTTCTCGAGCCCGGCGACCACGTCGTCGTCGAGACACCCTGCTACGAGTCCGCACTTCAGGTCGCCGCTCGGCCGGCGCCGAGGTGACGGAGTGGCATCGGCTCGGCGGCGGACGGCTGGGCGCACGACCTCGACGCGCTCGAGCAGGCGCTGCGGCCCGGACACGCGCCTCGTCTACATCAACACGCCCCACAACCCGACGGGCATGCTGATGCCGCGAGATGTGCTCGATCGCGTCGTCGAGCTCTGCGCCGAACGAGGCGCCTGGCTCTTCTGCGACGAGGTCTACCGCGAGCTCGAGCACGACCCCGCGGACCGGCTGCCCGCCGCCGTGCGACCTCTACGAGCGCGCTCTGTCGCTCGGCTCGATGTCGAAGACGTACGGCCTGCCGGGGTTGCGCCTCGGCTGGCTCGCCTCCCGCGATCGCGACGCGCTGCGCGCGGATCGTCGATCTCAAGCACTACACGACGATCTGCTCGAGCGCTCCGAGCGAGCTCCTGAGCGCGCTCGCTCTGCGGCACCGCCAGGTCCTCGCCGACCGGAACCGCGCGATCGTGCTCACGAACCTGCCGCTCTCTCGACGCGTTCTTCGACCGACACGCTGACGAGATTCTCATGGGTCCGGCCGACGGCGAGGCCGATCGGCTTCGTCCGCCTGCACGGCGTCGACGAGACGACCGCGTTCTGCGAGCAGCTCGTCACCGACGCCGGGGTGCTCCTGCTGCCGGGTGCCGTGTACGACGAGCCCGGGCCACGTTCGCCTCGGATTCGGCCGGGCGGAACATGCCCGAGGCGCTCGGACGCTTCGAGGCGTTGGCTCGACACGCGTTCTTAACGCGTGCGACCGGCTGCGCAACAGGAGCGCAAGGTTTCCGAACAACCTGCCGATACACCTCAGCAGACAACACAACACCCTCCAGGAGGGGCGACTGCTATGGGTGACGGACAGAGGCTCACGACGTGGATCGAGTGGTACCGCTTCGCGCGGCGCGCGCTCGAGCTGGGACATGCCGAGGCGGCTGTCGTACGCGACTGCCCGCTATGTCGAGGAGCAGAATCGCGTCGTCGCCCGTGAGCGGAGGGCGGCATGAGCGGCGACCCGACCATCGAGACCGTCGCCGCCGAGATCGTCGAGGAGTACTGCTCCCGATCCTGCGGCACGGGTTCTGAGCTGGAGGATCGAGCAGCTGATCGCGGTCGGCTTCGACAGCGACGCGGCCTTCGTGCTCGCCCTCGACCGCGCAGTCGATCTCCACGACGCGATCGAGCTCGTCCGGCGCGGCTGCCCGCCGCGAGACGGCGTTCCGCATCCTCGTCTGACGTCGGCGGATGCTACGGCGCCGGGTTGAGCGGCCGCGCTCGAGCGCCGGCGTCGCTGCGGCTGCAGCGTGCCCGAGCCGAGCGCGACGCCGAGCAGGATCAGGGCGAGCCCGACCAGCGCCGACGGCGGTCGATCTGCTCGTCGAGGATCAGCGCTCCGTAGCCGAGCGCGATGCCGGCATGAGGTAGGTGACGAGGCTGAAGCGGCGGGCGCCGAAGAGCGCGATCACCCGGAACAGGATCAGCTGTGCGAGTGCCGTGCCGAAGAGCGACAGCAGCGAGCAGCGACCCGATCGCGCCGGCGGTCGGCAGCGATGGTCGGAGGCGCGCGAGCGCGAGCGGCAGCAGGATGACGCCGCCGGCGAGCATCGAGCCGGCCGCGAGCACCGGCCCCGAGGTCGTTCCTCGCAGGTGGAGCTGGCCGTAGATGCCGGCCGACGCGTAGAAGACCGACGCGAGCACGACCGCGAGCGTGCCCGGCGACTGCCCACGCGTTCCCGGCCGGTGCGATGCCGGCGACGAGCGCGACGCCGACGAGCCCGAGGCCGACCCCGAGGATCCTCGTGCGGGCCGATCCGCTCGTGCGGGAGGAACCGCAGCCCGATCAACAGCGAGAAGATCGGGACGGTCGCCTGGGCGATCGCCGCGGGGCCCGAGTCGATGTGCTGTCTCGCCCCAGGCGACGAGCCAGAACGGGAGCGCGGCGTTGAGCAGCCCGAGCACGAGCGACTCGCGCCAGGCTGCGCGGATCGCGCTGCACGGCGGTCGCGGCGCCGATCGAGATCGCGAGGTAGCCGAGCAGGACGACGCCGGCGAGTCAGTGCCCGTGCGGCCATCAGCGCCGCCGGGTGAGAAGCCTCCGTCGACGCCGACCTTGATGAACAGGTACGACGCGCCCCAGGCCAACGCGAGCGTGAGGATCAGCGGCCAGTAGCTGCGCGTCACGGGGCGAGGCTAGCCGCCCTCCCGGGCGAGCCCGGTCGCGAGCGCCGTGCCGCCGAGGACGAGTGCCGAGGCCGATCAGCGCCGTCGCCGTGACGGCCTCGTCGAGGAAGACGGCGCCGTAGACGAGCGCGAACGCCGGGACGAGGTAGGTGACGAGAATCGCGCGGGAGGCACCGGCGCTCGCGATGATCGCGAAGTAGAGGAGATAGGCAATGCCCGAGCCCGAGCGCCCCGAGAGCGAGCACCGCGAACCAGACCTTGGCCGGCGGCACGTCCCCGGGAAGCTGCGGCGAGACCGAACGGTGCCATCAGCACGAGCCGCGCACGCGAGCTGGCCGAGGACACCTGCAGCGGCGGCATCCCGCGCACGGTGCGGCCGGCGTACAGCACCGAGACTGCGTAGCAGAGCGCAACCCCGAGCACAGCGAAGGCGGCGACGAGGTTGCCCCCGCTCTGGACGCCGACGAGCAGGGCGACGCCGACAAACCCGACCCCGATGCCGAGCAATCTCGTTCCGGAGACCCGCTGGCTGACGTCCATGCGCGAGGCGAGGATCACGGTGAAGATCGGGGCGGCCGCCTGGATCACTGCCGTGAGGCCGCAGTCGAGGCTGCGTCTCCGCGAAGCCGAGCAGCCAGAACGGCAGAGCGTTGTTGAGCGCGCCGAGCACGACGAGCGGGACGAGGTGGCCCGCGCAGCGGCGCCGAGCCCACCCCGCCGCGGCAGGAGACGGCGAGGAGCAGGAGGACGCCGAAGACGAGGCGTCCGAGCACGACCACCGACGGCTCGAGGACGTCGACGCCGAGCTTGATGAACAGGAACGACGATCCCCAGATCGCGGAGAGCAGCAGCAGGAGAAGGGCGTCGCGGCGGCTCACGGCTCGTCGAGGGTAAACGCAGCGCGTGCGCCGGTGTGGGGAACCTGAGGTAGCGGCGATTCGGGCCGTGCAGCGCCGCCGGGGCGCGGCTAGACTGGCGCTTCTGAGCTTCGTCGCGGAACAGCCACTCCACCGCCAGCTCGGCCTCACGGACGGGGAGCACGCCCGTATCCAGGAGCTGCTGGAGCGCGAGCCGAACCACTTCGAGCTCGCGGTCTTCTCGCTGCTCTGGTCGGAGCACTGCGGCTACAAGCACTCGGCGCTGCTTCTCAAGCGGCTGCCGAGCGCGGGCCCGCGCGTGCTGCAGGGGCCGGGCGAGAACGCCGGGCGTGCTCGACCTCGGTGACGGGCTCGCCGTCACCTTCAAGGCCGAGAGCCACAACCACCCCTCGGCGGTCGAGCCGTTCCAGGGCGCCGCGACGGGCGTCGGCGGCATCCTCCGCGACATCATCGCGATGGGCGCACGGCCGATCGCGCTGCTCGACGGCCTGCGGTTCGGCGCTCCCGACGATCACTTCTCCCGCGCCGTCGGCGGCATCGGCGCCTACGGCAATTCCGTCGGCGTCCCGAACGTCGGCGGCGAGGTCGTGTTCGACGAGGTCGTACGCCTCGAACTGCCTCGTCAATGCGATGTGCGTCGGCCTGCTGCCCGCCGACACCGTGATGAGCGCCCGAGCGGACACCGCGGGCGCGCTCGCTCGTCCTCTACGGCGCCACCACCGGCCGAGACGGCATCGGCGGCGCCTCGGTGCTCGCGAGCCAGGAGCTCGGCGACGAGGCGGCCGACAAGCGACCGTCCGTTCAGGTCGGCGATCCGTTCACGGGCAAGCGACTGATCGAGGTGTCGGTCGAGCTCGTCGAGCGCGGGCTCGTGCTCTCGCTCCAGGACTGCGGTGCCGCCGGGCCTCGCCTCGTCGCTCTCCGAGATGGCCGCCGACTACGGCATCGACGTCCACCTCGACCGCGTCCCCAGCGCGAGGACGGGATGGAGCCGTGGGAGATCATGATCTCCGAGTCGCAGGAGCGGATGGTCGCGATCGTCGCACCCGACCGCCTCGCGGAGGTCGAGGCGGTGATCGACCGCTGGGAGCTGCACCGCGCCGTGATCGGCGAGGTGACCGAGACGCGGCGAGCTGCGAGCGCTCTGGCACGGCGACATCGTCGGCGCCATTCCCGCGCGCTTCCTGACCGAGGACTGCCCTCGCTACGTCGTCGAGTGCGAGCCGCGGCAGCCGACGGCCGAGGTGCCGCTCGCCGGAGCTACCCGCGACGGCGGACGTGCTCCTCGACCTGCTCGGCTCCGACGCGCTGCGCTCGCGCGCGTTCGTGACCCGCCGCTACGACCAGCTCGTCCAGTCGCGCACGGTCCGCCGGCCGGGCCTCGACGCTGCCGTGCTGCGGCTGCGGCCGTCCTACCGCGGCCTCGCGATGACGCTCGACGGCACCGGCCGGATCGGCTCGCTCGACCCGTTCACCGGCGGCGCGGCGGCGGTCCTCGAGGCGGCCCGCAACGTCGCCTGCGCCGGTGGGGAGCCGATCGGGTTCACCGACTGCCTCAACTTCGGCAATCCCGAGAAGCCCGAGATCGGCTGGGAGCTCGCCGAGTCGATCGAGGGGATGGCTCAGGCCTGCGAGGCGCTCGGCGTGCCGATCGTCTCCGGCAACGTCTCGCTCTACAACGACACGGACGGCCGTTCGATCCATCCGACGCCCGTCGTCGGCTGCGTCGGGCTCGTGCCCGATGTCCGACGGATCCCGGGAGCGTGGAACGAGGGAGACGTGATCCTGCTCGCCTCGGCCGGGACGCCGGCACTGCCGGGCTCGGAGCTCCAGGCGCGGTACGGCACCGTCTCGGGATCGCCGCCGACGCTCGACCTCGCGGCCGAAGCCGCGCTCGTGCGGTTCGTCGTCGAGGCCGCGCCGCGCTGCTCGCTCGCGCACGACGTCTCCGACGGCGGGCTCGCCGTCGCGCTCGCCGAGGCGGCGCTTCCACTCCGGTGCTCGGCGCCAGGCTCGACCTCCCGCTCGGACCCGGTCACGCTGTTCGGCGAGGGCTGCGGCCAGGTGATCCTCGCTCTGCCCGCCGGCCAGGTCGAGATCGATCCGCTCGGCTCCGATGTCGCGCGTGCGGCGGATCGGCGAGGTCGGAGGCGACGAGATGCTGGGCGTCCCGCTGGCCGAGCTGCGCGCCGTCTGGGAGAGTGAGCCGCATAGTCATGTGCGGCGTCTTCGGCATCCGCTCGGTCGAGCGTGACGTGGCGCGGCTCTCGTACTTCGCGCTCTTTGCGCTGCAGCACCGCGGGCCAGGAGTCGGCCGGGATCGCGGTCTCGGACGGCGGCCGGCTGACCGTGCTCCGCGACATGGGGCTCGTCGCCCAGGTCTTCAACGAGCAGCAGCTGCAGGCGCTTCCCGGCGAGGTCGCGATCGGGCACACGCGCTACTCGACGACCGGCGGCGTGCACTGGTCGAACGCCCAGCCGCTCGTCCACCACGGACGGGCGCGCACCGTCGCGCTCGGCCACAACGGCAACCTCACGAACGCCGGCGCGCTGCGCGACGAGCTCGTCGCGCGACGGCATCACGGCTCGGCTCGACCTCCGACACCGAGGTGATCGCGGCGCTGATCGCCCGCGACCCGGCTCCGCTCCCCGA
This sequence comes from uncultured beta proteobacterium, assembly GCA_963847585.1. GTDB lineage: Bacteria > Pseudomonadota > Gammaproteobacteria > Burkholderiales > Casimicrobiaceae > PALSA-1003. Next base: position 30,426 of record CAWKAQ010000010.1, read on the forward strand.
GGCGGTGGCCGCCACGATGCGCCGGCTCGAGGGCGCCTACTCGGTGGTCGCCCTCGTCGACGACACGCTGGTCGCGTTCCGCGACGCCACACGGTATCCGCCCCCTCACGCTCGGCCGCATCGGCGACGACTGGGTCGTCGCGTCCGAGAGCTGCGCGCTCGACCTGATCGGCGCCACCGTCGACCGCGACGTGCGCCCCGGCGAGGTCGTCTGGCTCGACGAGACGGGGATCTGCACAGCGTCGCAGGCCCTGCCCGAGGGCCGAGGCGCGGCGTGCATCTTCGAGCACGTCTACTTCGCCCGGCCCGACTCGCGTCTCGGCGGCAGCGAGATCCATGCGAGCCGAGTGCGCATGGGCGCAGCGGCTCGCCGAGGAGGCGCCCGCCGACGCCGATCTCGTGATGCCGATCCCCGACTCCGGCACGCCGGCCGCGATCGGGTTCGCCAAGGCGTCCGGGATCCCGTACGAGGAGGGCCTGATCAAGAACCGCTACGTCGGCCGCACGTTCATCCAGCCCGACCAGGAGCTGCGCCGGCAGGGGATCAGGCTGAAGTTCAACCCGCTGGACGAGATCGCCGGCCGGCGGGTCGTGATCGTCGACGACTCGATCGTGCGCGGCAACACGATGCAGCAGCTCATCGCGATGCTCGTCGACGCCGGCGCCGCCGAGGTGCACGTGCGGATCTCGTCGCCGCCCGTCGTCTCGCCGTGTTTCTACGGCATCGACATGGCCGACGAGGACGAGCTCGCCGCCGCCCACCGCTCGGTCGAGGAGATGCGCGAGTACATCGGGGCGACCTCGCTCCACTACCTCTCGCTCGAGGGCATGCAGTGGGCGTCACGCGGATGCCCGCGGGCTCGGTCTGCCGCGCCTGCTTCACGCGCGAGTATCCGACCTCGGTGCCGGCCGGTGGCCGCACCAAGATGCGGTTCGAGGCCGCCGCGGTGTAGCGACTCGCCGGGTCCCGACGTCGGGTGTGAACGGGGAGGATCGAGATGCGACGCGCGCGGTCGGCATCTGGCCCCGTTCGTCGCGCTCGAGGCCGCGACGGCGCTCAGCGGCACGGCCAACGGCGTCTCGATGGTCGCGTTCCCGTGGCTCGTGCTGGAGCTGACGGGAGTGCGTCGGCGGCTGCGGCGATCGGCGCGGTCACCCTGCTTCCGCTGCTTCTCACGTCGCTCGTCTCCGGGACGCTCGTCGACATGGTCGGCCGGCGCCGGGTCTCGGTCACGAGCGACGTGCTCTCGCTCGTGAGCGTCGCGGCGATCCCGATCCTGCGACGGGCTCGTCGGGCTCAGCTTCGGCCTGCTGGCCGGGCTGGCAGTTCTCGGCGCGTTCTTCGACCCCGCCGGGATCACGGCCCGTGAGGCGATGCTGCCGGAGGCCGCGCGGGCAGCAGGTCTGCCGCTCGAGCGGGTGAACGGGACGCACGAGGCGGTGTGGGGGGTGGCGTTCCTCGTCGGCCCGGGTCTGGGCGGGATCCTGATCGCCCTCGTCGGTGCGACGAACGCCTTCTGGGCGACGGCTGTCTGCTTCGCGATATCGGCGCTCGCTGATGGTCGTGGTTCGCGTTCCCGGGTGCCGGGCCGCCCTGCCGTGCACCAGCGCCTCAGCTGGGATTCTGGCCGGCGACCCGGGAAGGGCCTCGTCTTTCTCTGGCGCGAGCCGGTCTTGCGCAGCGTCTCTCTCCTGAGGGCGCTCGTCGTCGGCTTCTGGTTGCCCGATCGAGGGTGTATTGCTCCCGGTCTACTTCCAGGGGCAGCAGGAGCCGGGCACCTCGGCGCCGTGTTGATGTCGCTCAGCGCCGGCGGTGTCCTCGGCGCGCTCGCGTATGCGGCGGTCGGCACGCGCGTGCGCCGGCGGCCGGCGCTGATCGGCGCGCTGCTCGGCACCTCGCTCGCGATCATCGGCATGGCGTTCCTGCCGCCGCTCCTCGCGCTGCTCGCGTTCGGTTTCGCGGCCGGCGCGACCTACGGGCCGATCAACCCGATCGGCAACGTGGCGTTGCAGGAGCGAACCCCGGCTCGGCTCCGCGGCCGCGTGCTCGGGCTCTCGACGTCGATCGCGTACGCCGCCGGCCCGGCCGGATACCTGCTCGTCGGGCCGTTGATCGGACGTTCGGCCTCCGCAGCACGTTTCTTCTGCTCGCCTGCGGCCTGCTCGTCGTCGCGATCGGATCGATCCGGGTCACAGGATTCAGGGGGCTCGACGACCCGCCTCGGTGACCGGGTCGAGCCCTGACTCGGTCCTCCGCCGGAGGCCCGCCCCAGGCATCGATCATCTAGGCTCGGGCCTGTGTCCTCGCCGGAGCAGACCTATGCCGCTGCAGGGGTGTCGCTTGCGACCGCCGATGCGATCGTCGACCGGCTCCGCGCCGCCGTCGCAGTCGAACGGCGACCCCGGGAGTCGCAGGCGCGTTCGGCGCGTTCGCCGGGCTCTTCGCGATCGACGACCGCCGCCTGCTGGCCGCCTCGACGGACTCGGTCGGATCGAAGCTCGTGCTCGGCCGCCGCGCCGGCCGGCTGCGCTGGTGCGGCGCCGACCTCGCGGCTCATTGCATCAACGACGTCCTCACGACCGGCGCCGAGCCGCTGTTCTTCCTCGACTACGTCGCCGCCAACACGATCGACGTCGAGCAGGTCGCGGAGCTGATCGAGGGTGCGGCGGACGTGTGTCGCGCAGCCGGGTGCGCGATCCTCGGTGGCGAGACGGCAGAGCTGCCCGGGATCTACCGCGAGGACGAGATCGACTTCTGCGGCACTGCCGTCGGCGTCGTCGACCGCGACCGCTGTGATCGACGGCTCGCGCGTCGCGGACGGCGATGTCGTCATCGGCTTCCCCTCGGCGGGCATCCACGCGAACGGGTTCTCGCTCGTGCGCCGGATCGTCGGCGACGAGCCGTTCGACGCCGATCTGCTCCTGCCCCCGACCCGCCTCTATCTCGACGACGTGCGCGCTCTTCGCGCTCGCGCGGACGTCCGAGGGCTCGCGCACATCACCGGCGGCGGCATCGCCGGCAACCTGGCGCGCGTGTTGCCCGACGGGCCTCGGCGCCGTCGTCGATCCCGCCTCGTGGGAGCGCCCCGCGGTGTTCGGCTGGCTGGCCGAGCACGGCGTCGCCGAGGACGAGCTGCGCCGTGTCTTCAACATCGGGATCGGCTACTGCGCCGTCGATCCCGCCGCCGACGTCCGAGACGAGCGACCTCGTGATCGGGAGGATCGTGGCGGGCAGCGGGGTCACATGGGCGTGAGCGCCGACCGCGAGGTCGGGGTGCTCGTCAGCGGGAGCGGGTCGAATCTCCAGGCCCTGATCGACGCGGGCATCCCGATCGCAGCCGTGGCGACGAACGTCGCCGGCGCGCCGGCGCTCGCGCGTGCGGCGCGGATCGGCGTGCCGACCGCGGTGTTCGCGCTCGACGACTATCCCGACCGCGACGCGCGGGACACGGCGATGGCCGATTGGCTCGCGTCGCTCGGGGTCGGGCTCGTCGTCTGCGCGGGATACATGCACCTGCTTCGTCCCGTGTTCCTGGTCCGATTCCCCGATAGAGTCGTGAACGTGCATCCGGCTCTGCTCCCCGCGTTCCCCGGAGCCCATGCGGTCGAGGACGCGCTTGCCGCCGGCGCGACCGAGACGGGTGCGACGGTGCACCTCGTCGACGAGGGCGTCGACAGCGGCGCCGTCCTGCGGCAGGAGGCAGTCGCGGTGCTGCCCGGCGACACGCCCGAGACGCTCCACGCGCGGATCAGGCTGGTCGAGCATCGGCTGCTGCCGGAGGTCGTCCGGGAGCTGATCGCCGCATGAGACGCGCGCTGCTCTCGGTCTACGACAAGACCGGCGTGGCGGCGTTCGCCGAGGAGCTGCGCCGGCTCGACTTCGAGCTTGCTCGCGAGCGGCGGCACCGCCGCAGCTGCTCGCTCGACGAGGGGATCGCCGGTGATCCCGCTCGAGGAGCTGACCGGCTTCGCCGAGATGCTCGGCCATCGTGTCGTCACGCTGCACCCTGCGGTCCACGGCGGCATCCTCGCCCGCCGCGACGTCGCCGGAGGACGTCGCCGATCTCGAGGCGCACGGGATCGAGCCGATCGACCTCGTCTGCGTCAACCTCTATCCGTTCGAGCAGACGGTCGGCCGGCTCGACGTCGAGTGGGACGAGGCGATCGAGAAGATCGACGTCGGCGGCCCTGCGCTCCTGCGCGCCGCGGCCAAGAATCACGCCCACGTGATTCCCGTCTGCCGGCCGGCCGACTACGAGCGGGTGCTCGCGGAGCTCCGTGACGGCGACGTCTCGGTGGCGACCCGCCGGGAGCTCGCGACGCGCGCGTTCGCGACGACGGCCGCCTACGACAGTGCCGTGACGAGCTGGCTCTCTCGCGGGCTGGGCTTCCCGGAGACGCTCGTGCCGGTCTTCGATCGCGCGCTCGATCTCTCGTACGGCGAGAACCCCCACCAGCGCGCCGTGTACTACGCCGAGCGGGGCGCGCGGACGCATCTGCTCGCGCGCGTCGAGCAGCTCCACGGCAAGCCGCTGTCGTTCAACAACCTCAACGACCTCTCCGCCGCGCGCCTGCTCTCGCTCGAGCTCGACGGGCCGGCCTGCGTGATCGTCAAGCATGCGAATCCGTGCGGGGTGGGGGTCGCGGAGACGATCGAGGAGGCGTACGCGAAGGCGCTCGCGCGCCGACCCGGCCTCGGCGTTCGGCGGCGTCGTCGTGCTGACCCGGCCGGTGAGCGCGGCGCTCGGCGAGCGGCTCGAAGGAGCAGTTCGTCGAGGTGCTGTTCGCGCCCGGGTACGACGCCGTCGCCGTCGAAGCGCTCGTCGCAGAAGCCCGGGGTGCGCGCATTCTCAACGATTTCGAGCGGCGCGGCGTTCGACACCTCCGAGTGGGACCTCAAGCGCGTTCTCGGCGGCGTGCTCGTGCAGGATCGCGACGGCGAGCCGGATCCGCTCGATGAGATGAACGTCGTCTGCGGCGACGTGGCTCGACGGCGATGTGGGACGACCTGCTGTTCGCCTGGACGGTCGTCAAGCACACGCTCTCGAATGCGATCGTGATCGCCCGCGACGGCCAGACGCTCGGCGATCGGCGCGGGTCAGATGAGCCGGGTCGACGCGGTGCGGATCGCCGTCGAGAAGGCGCGCGAGCACGGGCACTCGCTCGAGGGTGCCGCGCTCGCCTCGGACGCGTTCTTCCCGTTCGCCGACGGCCCGGCGATCGCGCTCGAGGCGGGCATCGGCGCGATCATCCAGCCCGGCGGCTCGAAGCGCGACGACGAGGTCGTCGCCGCGGTCGCGCGAGGCCGGCGCGGCGATGGTGCTTCACCGGCCGCCGCCACTTCCGCCACTAGAGTCGGGCAAGAGCACGTTGGTCGTGGGGCTGTATCGCGGCGAGAATCTCGGCAAGCATCTCATTCGGATCGCTCCGGAACAATGAAGTGAAATCGACGAGGGAGGCGAGGATGAAGACGGCGCTGCCCAACCGATCAGGGGTCGCGAACGACTTGTTGGAGCGTCTCGGCCAGGCGATCGGAGGCAGAGCAACGGTTTCGACGGTGTTCGGCGAGCCGCTGGATCGCGAGGGCATCACAGTGATCCCCGTTGCGAGGATGCGTTTCGTGTTCGGCGGCGGCGGCGGCGGCGGCACGAAAGGCAGCGACGAAGGGTCGGGCGGTGGCGGAGGCGGCGCTGCAATCGTGAAGCCAGTCGGCTACATCGAGGTGCGCCATGGGTCGGCCCACTTCAGGCGAATCTCCGGCGCGTCCGACCTCCTCGCGCTTGTCGTATCAGCATCGCTCGCAGCCCTGACCGCCCGGCGGCTGTTCGCGGGCTAACGCGCTACTTCCCAGCAACGAGGCCGTTGCTCGAACCTCGACTGTCTACCAACGAGCCGGGTTCGTCAGTTGCTGCTCGATGACGTCTACGCCACGGCGCCACTCTGGTCAGGCGAGGGCCACCAGCCACTTCCCTCGAGTGAGATTCCCGAACACTGGGGTGTGCCACGGGCTACGCCGTTGAGGCTTGCCGGAGCCGGCCCCAGCGTTCGCGTTCTCGATGAGGAAGTTGGCTAGTCCCCGGGCGGGAACTCCGGGCGTCTGCGGCGCGTCGTCGCCGATCTCGTCCCAGGGGGCCTTGTAGGCCACCATCATGTGGTACTGGGGCCGCAGCTCCAGGTCCTGGAGCGTTCCCGCGGACACGTAGTACTTCCCGTCGCCGAAGGCGTACAGGCTCGAGCCGCAGTTGCTGCAGAAGCCAACACCCGTAAACCCTTCCTGGGTGTAGTGCTTGATCAGCTCCTGGCCCGCCGTGACCTCGAAGTTCGTTCCCTCGACATCGACATCGACGAGCTCGCGCCGCCGCTCCAGCGCTGGCAGCGCGTGCAGTGGCAAATACTCATCGCCTCGGGCTCGCGCACGTCGAACGTGACCTGCCCACACAGGCATGCTCCATGGATCGTCTCGCTCATCGGGACTCCTTCTCGGCGCTCTCCGAGACTAGTCGGCCCACCAGTCGCGCTGGCCCTCGACGTCCTCGCGCGGATCCTCGCCGAGATTGGGCGCGCCGATGACGAGGATCTCGAGGCCTTCCGGCCCGGCCTCGTAGCCTCGCCATGTGCCGGGCGGGACGCGCACCGCGTCCCATTCCTCGAGCTCGACGATCTCGTCGTCGAGCTTCATCCGCCCGCTCCCGCGCAGGACCACGTACACCTCCTCTTGCTTCTTGTGCGTGTGGCCGTACGGAAAGCGATAGCCGGGCGGGACGCGCTGGTAGCTCAGGCCGGATTTCTCGAGCTCGAGCGCCTTGGTCGCCGCGCGGAACTCCAGGTCCGGCGCGCCTCGAACATGGAGCCGATGTCCTCCAGATCCTCCTTGATGTTCCTGAGCGTGAACGGCACGGCGAAATCCTAGGGGCACGCGCGGGACGTGCCATCGCCTGGCGCGGCTTCCAGCGTGTTCGCGCGCGCGTAAGCTCGTGCGGTGCGAGACGTGGGGAAGAGCGCTTCGACTTGAGCGTCGCGAAGGCGACTGCGCTGGGTGCCGCACGGGAGTGGGGGCTCGAAGTCGGGGAGCCGTTCGCGCTCTCGAACGTCTCCTACGTCGTTCCTGCCGGCGACGCTGTCGCTGAAGGTCGCGTGGGAAGGAGACGATGAGTCGCTCCACGAGGGCGATGCGCTCGAGCTCTGGGACGGCGACGGGGCGGTTCGACTTCTACGCCGGTCGGGTCGCGCGCTTCTGGAAGAGCGCGCCGTTCCGGGCAACGATCTTTCCGGCGGTCTCGGAGGACGAGGCGACGGCCATCGCGGTCGGGGTCGCATCACGGCTGTGGCGGCCTGCCGGGTCTCCATTCCGACCGGTCGTGCCGGAGGTCTCGCGCTGGCTGGATCGTGCGGCGCGCGAGGGAGCGAGCTCGTTCCCCTCGCGCGGCAGCTGCTCGCCGAGCTTGAACCGGCGGCAGGCTGGCTGGTCCACGGCGACTTCCACCACCACAACCTCCTCCGCAGCGGAGACGAGTTCGTGGCGATCGACCCGAAGCCGTACCTCGCTGATCGCGAATACGACCCGCCTTCGTTTCTCTGGAATCCGCTCGACAACCGAATGGAGGATCGCGAGCAAACGGAGCGTCGCATTGCCGCGTTCGTCGGGGCGGGTCTGGACGAGTTCCGCCTCCGTGCCTGGACGGTGATCAGAGGCGCGTACTAAGGCCCGATTTGGCCGACCCGATTCGGGCGCTCCTCTAGATCGGGCCGACCTGCTCGAACAGCCTCCAGTGCCCCTCGGAGACGACTTCGACGGCACCGTCGGTCACCTTGATCGCGGTCTGGTCGTCGATCGCATACGCCGGGCCTGGGATCCCGGCCGCCCATCGTTCTGCGTTGGCCATGGTGTTCTCCGGCAGGTCCACGTGATCCAGGTGCGGGAAGATCGAGAAGTCGACGATGCCCAGCGTGCTGTCGCCACCGGTGGCCGGCTTCCACCCGACGAAGTCCTTCCCGATCCGGGGGGTCATCACCATGCTCCCCGCGCTCAGCCCCACCCAGGCCGTCTCGTGCAGCGACGGCAAGAGATCCGCCAACCCGGACTGCCGCATCCAGTGGCACAGGTACAGGGCATCGCCGCCATTCACCAGCAGGACGTCTGTCTCTCGGATCCAGGGGACCCAGCGTTCTCTATCGATGCTGGGCAGCGCAGTGAGCTCCAGCACTCCCAAGGACTTCCAACCCAACTCGCACATGGGTGTGGAGGCCCGGCCGCTGATGAAACGCCATGCCCCACCAGGACTGCCCTGGGGGTGTCCGTACCCCGCAGTGGGGATACAGAGGGCATTGGAGTCGGCGATCGGTTTGCCGAGCAGGTCGACCAGCGCGTCGTGGATGCTCGCGTTCTTGATGCCAGCCGAAGTGAGAAGAAACCTCATGCCGCCTCCCTGAGTCGGTGATTGCAGGCGAACCCTTGAGACGCCTACGGATCCGTGCGCGGTAATGGGACTGGCAGACCACCGAAAACTCATCGACTCCCGCCAGATCGAGCCGCACCTCCTTCAGGGGACATTCCCGACTATCATCGTGACCCGGACTGTCGAGGAGGCGCCGTGTCCAGAAATCACCACGGGTTGTGATCGTGCGGAACGGACGCAAAGATGCGGCGTATTGCCCGCTTGAGCCAATCATTCACACGTTTCAGCGCCACGGTCAAAGAATGCTCCTCCCTCGAGGGACAACCGATGGCGGCGTGGTTGGGTTGGGATGCGCTTTGGTTTCGCGGCTTACTCCTCGACTCGTTATCGGCTGGCTATGTAAGCGCAGTGTGAGGCGTGATCACTCGACTAGGTAAAGGTGATCGAGCCGAAGAAGACCAGATGCAGGTCGAGCCCGCCATCAGGGGTCGCGTACTGGCCGAGGTGCTTGGCGTCGAGGTTCGGGTGAGTCAACGGTGAGCGGTGGTCACCACGCCGACGATGACCGTGAGGCCAAGACCGACGCTCAGAAAGAGTGGGCGGACTGGTCAGCCCATGGCTACCGGAAGCGCTATCAACCCCGCTCGATTCTCTGGTTCGGCAGCGTCTTCGTCGCGCTCTTGATCGTCGTACTCCTGACGGTCTTCTGGCTCGCGGCAAACGGCCGTCTCCCGTAGCGGAGATGCGGCGGCGGTCGTGAGGACCCGCCGCCGCGTGGCTCAGCTCGCGTCCGGCTCGTCTTCCGCCAGGATGCGGTAGAGCGAGCGCCGCGTCTCGGCGAGCACCTTGGCTGCCTCGGCGGACTGCGTCTTGCCGCCCGCGTGCATGACCTGCTTGACCGCGATCCCGACCTGCATCATCAGCTTGCCGAGCTCGCGGACTTCCTCCGGCACGCCTTCGCCGGCGAGCGTCCAGGGAGAGCCGAGCTGCTCCCGGTGCTCGTCGACGTAGCTGCGGCCGGCGTCGGTCAGCTCGAAGAGGTTGCCGCCGTCGTGGCTCTCGCTCCGGACGAGACCCTCGTCGGCCAGAAGCTGGAACGCGGGGTAGACCGAGCCGGGGCTCGGGCGCCAGGCGCCCTCGCTGCGTGCCTCGATCTCCTGCATCACCTGATAGCCGTTGCGAGGCTGCTCCTCGACGAGGAGCAGGATCGCGGCTCTGACGTCGCCGCGGCGCATGCGCCGGCGAGGCCGGCCGCCGTGTCCGCCCCGGAAGCCGCCGTGGCCGCGATGGCCACCCGGTCCTCCAAAGCCGCCAGGCCCACCCGGGCCGCCGAATCCCTCGGAGCCCACTCTGTTGAAATCGATGTTCTCTATGCATGTCACGACAGTATCCGATATATCGTTATATGTCAACAATGGACCAAGGGGTCTCTGCTTCGACTGGCTGATCATGCCCGGGTCCCGCGCACGGGATACCCTGTGGCCATGGTCATTCCGGCCAGCGCTCGCGGGTTGATCGAGTCCGGCGTCCTGGCGCATCTCGTCACGCTTGGTCGCGACGGTTCACCCCAGGTGACCTGTATCTGGGTGGGGCTCGACGGCGATCAGCTGGTTTCGGGTCACCTGTTCGAGCAGCAGAAGCTGCGCAACGTCCGTCGCGATCCGCGCGTCGTGCTCTCGTTCGAAGGGACCGAGATCCACCCGCCGGGCCTGAAGGAATATCTCGTCGTACGCGGGACGGCCGAGGTGGAGGAGGGAGGCGCACCCGATCTGCTGCAGCAGTTGGCGCAGTGTATCTCGGGCCCGACGTGACAATTCCCGCCGATGGCCGACCCGCCGCCGGGGTACACGATGCGGATCACGGTGGAGCGCATCGGTGGCGTCGGGCCCTGGGTGCCCTAGCTCGAACTGCGCCACACCCGGAGCTAGCGCTGCCGGGCGTCGCGCGGTACTCCTCGTCGGTGACGTGGTCGCCCCAGGTGGCGCTCGTGCCCTCATCGTCGACCTGAACCAGCGCGAGGTGGGTCATGAAGCGGGTCGGCGCCGCGCCGTGCCAGTGCTCCTCGCCGGGCTCGAAGAAGACGCGGTCGCCGGGGTGGATAGCCGCGATCGGGTCACCCCGTCGCTGTGCGAGGCCGACCCCCTCGAGGACGAAGATCGTCTGGCCGTTCGGATGGGTGTGCCACGCCGTCCGTGCGCCCGGGCTGAAATGGACGTTGCTCGCCATCAGCCGCGAGGCACCCGACGGCACCGCCACCGGGTCGACGTAGACCGCGCCGGTAAACCACTCGCTCGGTCCCGCATTGGTATCGACGCTTCTGGTGATCTGCATGGCTTCCTCCGGTTGGCTCGCTCCGCTGGGCCGTAAGCATCACACAGCGGCTGCACGCGTCACGAACACGCTGTAAGGAAGCTGTTGTGGCTCCGCCGCTCCGCCGCGTGAGCGTTGCTACGGTGCCCTGGTCACTGCGATGCGGCGGGCCGTTTCCGGCGCCCGAGCCCCTTCCGGTCACCCTCTCATGGCCCTCTCCGTCCGCATCTGCCTGCTCGCGCTCTGCCTCGTGCTCGCGGCGGCGATTCCCGCCAGCGCGACCCGCACGCCGCCGCGGACGTGCCGAGCCCCGCCCGCAGGGCAGGCCCGTCGGCGCACTCCGTCAAGCGCAACCCCCATCGCCGTGCCCCGTCGCTCGGTCAGCGGGCCGTTCGCATCGCCGCAGGCGAGATCGGCGTGCCGTACCGCTACGGCGGTAGCTCGCCGAGCGGGGCTTCGACTGCTCCGGCCTCGTCGCCTACGTGTACGGCAAGCTCGGCGTCCGCCTCCCGCACAACGCGGCCGCCCAGTACGCCTACGGCCGCGCGATCGACCGGAGCCATCTCCTGCCCGGCGACCTCGTCTTCTTCCACGGGCTCGGCCACGTCGGCGTCTACATCGGCCACGGCCGGATCATCCACGCGCCGCAGTCAGGCGAGCGCGTCGAGATTCAGAGCCTCGCCTCCCGCAGAGGGCCGGTCGAGGGCGCCCGGCGCCTCGTTCGGTCCTGATCGGCTCCAGCTGGCGTCGCGCCGGGGCGAGGTCGGCCGCGTAGTCTTCGACCCGCGTGGCGCGAACGTACCCGAACCTGCTCGACCTGATCGGCTCGACGCCCATCGTGCGGCTCGACGGGTTCGGCGCCGACGTGCCGCCGACGCTGCTCGCGAAACTCGAGTTCCTGAATCCCGGCGGATCCAACAAGGATCGCATCGGGCTCGCGATGATCGAGGCGGCCGAGCGGGACGGAAAGCTTCGGCCGGGCGGCACGATCGTCGAGCCCACCTCGGGCAACACCGGCGTCGGGCTCGCGATCGCCGCGGCGCAGAAGGGATACCGCTGCATCTTCGTGATGCCGGACAAGATGAGCCAGGAGAAGATCTCGACCCTGCGCGCATACGGCGCCGAGGTCGTGATCACCCCGACGGCCGTCGAGCACGACTCGCCGGAGTCGTACTACTCCGTCTCGGACCGGCTGGCGGAGGAGATCCCCGGCGGCTTCAAGCCGGACCAGTACTCGAACCTGGCGAACCCCGAGGCGCACTACCTGACGACCGCCCCGGAGATCTGGGAGCAGACCGACGGCGGCCAGGTCGACGCGATCGTGATCTCCGTCGGCACCGGCGGCACGATCTCGGGCATCGGACGGTACTTCAAGGAGCATCGGCCCGAGGTGCGGATCGTCGGCGCCGACCCCGAGGGCTCGGTCTACACCGAGGACGCCGACCATCCCGTCGGCCCGTACCTCGTCGAGGGCATCGGCAAGGACACCTGGCCCGCGACGATGGACCCCGAGGTCGTGGACGAGTGGATTCGCGTCTCCGACCGCGACTCGTTCCTCACCGCGCGCCGGCTCGCGCGCGAGGAAGGCCTGCTCGTCGGCGGCTCCTGCGGCTCGACGGCGTGGGCGGCGCTCCAGGTCGCCGCGCGGCTCGGGCCCGAGGCGCGCGTGCTGATGCTGCTGCCCGACGGCGGCCGCTCGTACCTGTCGAAGTTCTACGACGACAACTGGATGATCCAGTACGGCTTCATGGAGCGGACGTCGCCGACCCCGACGGTCGACGAGGTGCTCCGCTTCAAGCGCGGCGAGGAGACGGAGCTGCCCGACCTCGTCACGATCGAGTCGACGAAGAAGGTCGGCGCGGCGATCGAGCTGATGCAGCGCTACGGCATCTCGCAGCTGCCCGTTGTGCGCCACGGACGGCCGAGGCGCTCACCGACATCGTCGGCTCGATCCAGGAGCGCAGCCTGCTCGACCGGGTGTTCAAGAACCCGGACGCGCTGAACGAGGACATCGCCGTCGCGATGCAGCCGCCGCTTGCGGCCGTCGACGTGCGGGCCTCGCTCGACGACGTGTTCGCCGACCTGTCGGGCTCGAGCGCCGCGGTCGTCGTCGGCATCGCCGGCAGGCCGGCCGCGATCCTGACCCGGTCCGACCTGCTCGAGTTCCTCGCGCACCGGCGCACGCACATCGACCTCGGCGTAGCGCTACTTCGCCCGCACGGCCGGCAGCGGGCCGCGGTCGGCGACTGGCCATCGGCGGCTGCGCTGCCGGCTCTCGCTCCGCACGGTCGCGAAGACGGCGCCGATCACGATCACGGCGCCGATCGCCGTCGTCGCGTCGAGCGTCTCCCCGAGCAGCAGCGCCCCGAGGGCGATCGCGACGAGCGGGTTGACGTACTGGTGCGTCACGACCTGCGAGATCGGGGCGTTGCCGAAGGAGCCACGCGTAGGCGGTGAAGGCGATCAGCGAGCCGGCGACCGCGAGATAGAGCCAGGCCGCGAGGGACGCCGGCCGAGAGTCGGCGCCGAGGTCACCGCCCTCGCCGAGCGCGAGCGCAGCGAGCGACGAGCACGACGCCGCCGCCGAGCATCTCGTAGACCGTCGCCACGAACGGGTCGCCGGGTAGCGGCAGCCGCTGCGAGACGAACGAGCCGAGCGACCACGACAGCGACGCACCGAGCATCAGCGCGAGCCCGATCGCGGTCGAGCCGCCGTCGATCCCGCTCGGGACGATGATCAGCAGCAGCCCGCCGAGGCCGACGACGGCGCTGAGCTTCGTCGCCGCGGCGACCTGGTCGCGCGCCAGGGTGCGCCAGAGGATCACCTGCAGCGGCACCGAGCCGGCGATCATCGCCGCGACGCTCGAGTCGATCCTCGTCTCGGCGAGCGTCACGACGCCGACCCCGAAGCGTCGAGCAGCGCGACCCCGACCCCGACCGCGGCGCCGCGCCTCGCGCATCGAGACGCGGAGCGACGTCTCCGCAACGCGAGAATCGCCGCGAGCAGGAGACCTGCGAGCATGAAGCGCGGACCTGCCGAGAGCAGGGGTGGCAGCGTCCGCACCGACACCTTGATCGCGAAGTACGTCGAGCCCCAGACGATGTAGACGATCCAGAGCGCCGTCCAGACTTTCCAGCCGCGGGCCATGCCCTCTCTAACGCTCCACCCACGTCATATCTTCTCCAACGCGACGAGCCCGCGAGCGTGAGGCGGGCTCACCGACCGATGAAGCTCGCTGCGTGGCCGCGGGCGTTCGCCTCGCGGAGCTCGTCCGCGTCGAGGGCGCCGATCCGCTCGAGCAGCTCGAGCTCGTCGCGGAGGTGCGTTTGCATCATCTCGGGCCCGTCGGTGGCGATCGTGAACGCGACGCCGTGCTCGACGAAGGCGCGGAACGTGTCGCGGATCGCCTCCTCGTCGGGCGAGTGCCTTGGTCAGCAGGTTCGAGGTGGGGCAGATCTCGAGCACCGTGCCGGCCTCGCGCAGCAGCCCCATCAGCGCGGGATCCGGGCGGCGAGGATGCCGTGGCCGATCCGGTCGGGGCGCAGGTGTTCGACGACCTCGCCGATCTCCTCTGCGCCCGTCGCTCCTTCCTCGCCGACGTGGATCGTGACGCCGAGGCCTGCCGCGCGCGCGGTCTCGACCATCGGCGCGACCGCCGTGTAGTCGTAGCGCGCGCCGCCCGGGCGCGGCCCGGCGATGTCGACTCCGACGACGCCGCGGTCGGCCCAGTCGATCGCCTTGTCGACGATGATCGCGTTCTGGCGCGCGTCGAAGGTGCGGTCCATCATCAGGATCAGCCCGGCGCGCACCTGCGGGTACTCGAGCCGCGCGCGGTCGAGCCCGCGGATCGCGGCGAGGATGATGTGGTCGAGGTCGCGCTCGCCGCCGCGGTTGCGCTTCATCGGGTTGAAGCGCAGCTCGAGCGTCGTGATCCCCTGCGAGCGGTAGGCGCCGCCGATCGCGCCGTGGACGGAGCGTTCGACCGCGAGCGGGGACGACTGGATCAGCTCCGTCCAGTGGTAGATCGCGTCGAGCGCATCGAGGTTCTCGACGCCGCGAGGGTCGGAGACGGTGACGAGGCGCTCGAACTCCCAGTAGTCCTTCACCGGCAGCGCGATGCCCTGCTCGTGGGCGAGGCTCCAGAGGATGTCGGAGGCGACCGAGCCGCCGAGGTGGGTGTGGAGCTCGGCGAGACCCTCGTCGGCGGCGATCATCGCTCTCACTCTATGCCGTGCGTCAGGTCGCCGCTGCGCTCGAGGCCCGCGCGGCCTACCAGGGCGCGATCGTGGTGCCGCCCCAGTCCTCGGGGGCGCGTATCGCGCGACCGTCTGCGGTGAGCTCCCAGCGGTGGCCGCCGGGATCCTCGACGACACCCGAGCGCTCGCCGTACTCGTAGCGTCAGCAGATCCTCGACGACACGCCCGCCGTGATCGCAGCGCGCGGGCGAACGCCTCGTCGACGTCCGGCACACGCACCTTGATCAGGTGCGTGACGAGGCCGTCCGGCAGGCACGACCCGATCGCCACGAGCGTCGGCGACGACGACGGCACCGTCCGATCCGACGCGCAACTGGGAGCGGTGCGAATCACCGATCCGCACCTTCTCCTCGAATCCGAACGCGGCCTCGAGCCATGCCACCGCCGCTCGCACGTCCGGCGTAGACGAGCGACGGGAGTGACGGTTGCGGGCGGCGCAGAGCGGTTCGTCGGGTTCGCCGTCACGCGAGAGCCGACGCGACGAACGCCTGCAGCTCGGGCAGGACGCGCGGGTCGATCGTGTGCGGCACCGGGGTCTCGCGCCAGAGGAGCTCGGCGCCCGCGTCGCGGACGCGCTCGGCTGCTGCGCGGCCGAACTCGACGGGGATCACGGCGTCGAGCGAGCCGTGCGCGACCGCGATGGGGTAGCCCTCGAGGCCGTCAGATCGAGCTCGAACCCGTCGACCGCCGGCATGAAGCCCGACAGCGCCACGATCCCGGCCGGGCGCGGCCGGCCGGCGCCGAGCCCGAGCGCCCAGCTCATCACCGCGCCTTGCGAGAAGCCGCCGAGCACGACGCGGTCGATCGGAATCGGCAGCCCGTCGAGGAACGCGGCGAGCGGCGCGAAGGTGGGGAAGAACGTCGCCGGATCCGGGGTCGGGATGCCGCCGAGCCGGTACCAGTGGGCGCCACCCGGCGGCAGCGCGAGCGGGCCGCGCGGCGTGATCCCGAGCAGCCGCCGCTCCGGGTCGAGCGCGTCGAGGAGCGGGAAGAGGTCGTGCTCGTCGGCGCCGCGGCCGTGGAGGAGCACGAGCGCGCCCTCCGGCTCGCCCGCCGGCCGGGCGCTCGAGATGGCGGAGCTCGCGTCACGCAGCGCCCAAGCCGCGCGCGGGTCGGGCAACGGCGTCAGCACCGGCTCGATCTGCGCCCGCAGGTGCTCGAACGCAGGCGGCAGGATCAGCGCCTCGCCGAGATGATCGGCGTCCTCGTCGATCGCGAACCCGGGCCCGAGCGTCGCGATCTCGAACAGCACGCCGCTCGGCTCGCGGAAGTAGATCGAGCGGAACCAGAACCGGTCGATCACGCCGCTCGGGTGCCGCCCGGCGCGCGCGACGACGTCGAGCCAGGCGTCCTGCTCGTCCATGTTCGACGCGAACGCGACATGGTGCACCGTCCCGGCCCCGGGACTCCGCGGCCGGAGGCGGGCGGCGGGTCGTAGGCGTAGAGCCCGCCGCGCGACGGCGCCGCGCGACCTCCCAGGCGTGCTCGCCGGTCGGGGACGAAGCCGAGCGTTCCTTCCAGCAGCTCCCGGCTCGCGCTCCGGATCGGCGGCGAACGCGCGCACGCCGTCGAAGCCCTGGAGCGCGTGCTCGGCCGGGATCTCGGGGTGGACGGCGACGAGCGGCGCGTCGGCCGTCGCGACGACCGCGAGCTCGAGACCGAGGCCCTCGGGATCGTCGAACGCGAGGCGGTCGTCGCCGCGCCGGGTCGGCGACGCCCTCGGCCGCCGAGCCGCGCCTCCCAGAAGTCGAGCGCGTCGTCGCGAGGCGACCCGGAACGTGATCGTGTGCACCATGCCCGTCGCCGGCGCGGCCGCGCCGGGCGCCCGGGTACTCGAAGAACGTGATGTCGGCGCCCGGGCTGCCCAGCTCGTCGGCGTAGAAGAGGTGGTAGACGGTAGGGTCGTCCTGGTTGACCGTCTTCTTGACCATCCGCAGCCCGAGGACGCCGGTGTAGAAGTTGACGTTGCCGGGTGCGTCGCCGGTGATGCACGTGACGTGGTGGATGCCTTCGAAGCGCATCGGTCTCTCCCTGGAGGGTAGTCGGCGTCGATCGCTGGACGCGAATCGCCCGCTCGGCGATACTTGCTGCGGCAAGAAGAACAATTGCAGATGCAATCATCCCCCGTCAACTCCGTGCCCCTCGCTCCTGTCGAGCTCGCGGCCTGGCGCGGCCTGCTCCGAGTTCACAGCGCGCTCGTTCGCGACCTCGACGCGGATCTCCGTGCGGCACACGACCTCTCGCTGCAGGAGTACGGGGTGCTGCTCGCGCTCGAGGGGGCGCCGGAGCAGCGGATGCGGATGTCCGAGCTCGCAGCGTCGTCCCTCCTCAGCCAGAGTGGGTTGACGCGCCTCGTCGACCGGCTCGCGAAGGCCGGCTCCGTCGCTCGCACGCGCTGTCAGGCGGATCGCCGCGGTCTCAACGCCGAGCTCACCGAGGCCGGCCGGACCCGGCTCGAGGGGGCACGCCCGACCCACCTCGAGGGCGTTCGCCGAGGCTTTCTCGAACGTTTCGACACCGCCGAGTTGAGCGTCCTCGCGGCATCCTGGGAACGGCGTGCTCCCCGGCGCGACCGGCCGAGTGAATCCAGGCTCTCCGCGGTGAAGATCGGCATCGTGGTGCCGTTCTCGTGGTCGTTCTGGGGCGCCGTCATCGAGCACGCCGAGTTGCAGGCCGAGGCGCTCGAGGCCCGCGGCCACGAGGTGCGGCTGGTGATGGGCAACGACCCCCCGGGGCAGTTCACGCGTGCTCTGCATCCGAGGGTGGGCCGGCACGGCGATCCGCCCGCCAACGTGATCCCGATCGGGCGCTCCGTGATCGTGCCGGCGAACGGGTCGTTGCCGAACATCATCCTCAGCCCTCGGGCGATCTTCCGGATCCGGCGGGTTCTGGAGCAGGAGCGCTTCGACGTGCTGCACCTGCACGAGCCGATGACACCCGTGACGTGCATCTCGGTGCTCGCGATGGCCACCGCTCCGATCGTCGCGACGCATCACGCGTCGGGCGAGCTCGGCTGGATGAAGCTGGCGATGCCGGTGTTCGGTTTCCTCGGGGCCGGATCGACCAGCGGATCGCCGTGTCCGAGCGCGCGCCGTGACTCGGCTGCCCGCTGGCTCGCCGGGCGCCTACGAGATCGTCCCGAACGGCGTGCTCATTCCCGACGAGGCGATCCCGCGGGACGGGACCACACGATCACGTTCGCCGGCCGGCAGGAGACGCGCAAGGGCCTGCAGGTGCTGTTGCGCGCCTGGCCGGAGATTCGCCGGCGCACGGGGGCGCGGCTCCAGATCTGCGGCTCGGACCCACTCGCGGTCAGGCTCCTCCTCACCCGGCTGCGCGTCTCGGACGAGGGCGTCGACATCCTCGGCTTCCTCCCGCAGGAGGAGCTGACTGCCTGCTCTCGCACGAAGGCGCTCGTGCCCCGTCGCTCGGAGGGGAGAGCTTCGGGATGGTGCTGACGCGCGCGTTCGCGTGCGCCTCGCCCGTCGTCGCGTCGGATATCCCCGGGTACCGCGAGGTGGTCACCGCCGAGACGGCGATCTCGGTCGCGCCCGGACGATCCCGCGGCGCTCGCCGCGGCGGTCACGGCGCTGCTCGAGGACGAGCCGCGGCGGGTGGCGATGGGAGCGGCCGCGCGCGCTCTCGCGCTCGAGCGGTATGCGTGGAGCGACATCGCCCGGCGGCTCGAGGGGATCTACGAGCGCACCGTGGCGAGCGAGGAGGCGCGGGCCGCGTGAGCCGGTTCGTCGCACTCGCCCAGAACCCCTGGGCACGTGGCATCTTCGTGCTCGCCTCGCTCGTCGGTGCGCTGCTCGCGATCTGGTGGCGCGGGCCGGACTGGACGACCGTCTACCACTCCTTCGACTTCGTCTCCTGGCGGTGGGTCATCGTCGGGGTCTTCCTCAACCTGTTGTCCGTGTTGGCGCGAAGCCTGTCGTGGCGGCTGACGATCAACCAGGCACTCCCGAGCCGCACCCGCGGTTCATCCATGTGTTCTCGGCCTTCGCGATCGGTCTGCTCGGCAACGCCGTGCTTCCGGCGCGAGCAGGTGAGCTCGCGCGCGTCGCCGTGCTGCGCCGGCATCTCCCGCACGGAAAGGGCACGAGCGCGACGCTGCTCGGGACGGTGTTCGCGCACCGGCTGTTCGATCTCTTCCCGGTCGCGTTCCTCGTCACCTGGGTGCTGCTGACCGCGAAGATCCCGCACTGGGCCGTGACGAGCCTCGTCATCTTCGGCCTCGTCGGGTTCGTCCTGCTGACCGTCGGCGCTCGTCACCGCCGGCGCCGGCCAGGGCGCGTGCACGACGGCATGGGCAGCCTCGGCGCGGTCGTCACGATGGCGCGGCAGGGCCTCGCGGTCCTGCGGGCACCGATTCCGGCGCTCGGAGCTGCGCTCTTCCAGTGCGTCGGCTGGCTGATGCAGCTCTTCGCCGTCTGGGCCGTGATGGAGGCGTTCGACCTCGACCTGCCGCTGCCCGCCGCGGGCCTCGTCCTCGTGCTCATGAACGTCGCCACGATCTTCCCGTTCTGGCCGGGCAACATCGGTCTCCTGCAGGCGGCGGTGGCCCTTCCGCTCGTCCAGTACGGCGTTCCCTACGGAACGGGCTTCGCCTACGGGCTCGTGCTCCAGGCGGTCGAGATGTCGGTCGGCGTCGGCGTCGGGCTCGTCTTCCTCGCCCGCGAGGGGATCTCGCTCGCGTCGCTGAAGACGATGGAGGAGGAGCAGGAATCCGAGGAGAACGCCCTGCGCGCTGCGGCCGAACAGACGACGGAGCGGGAGAGCGCTCCGGTCGCTTAGAGGCGAGCCCCCAGCCTCCCCGATCGCGCGCTCGCTCCGTGATGCCAGCGCCCGCGCGCGGGCCGTGGCCGCCGCTTCCGCGAGGAGCGCGGCGCGCTCCGACTGCCGGTCGCCCGTCACCGTCGCGAGGTTGATCTCAACGAGATGCGCCGCCGCGCGGACGTGCAGCCTCGGCAAGCGTGGCGGCTGCGGTGGCGTCAGGCCGCGAGGTGCGCGTGACCCCCTCGGCCGCGGCGCAGGCGCCGCGAGCTCCGCCACGTCCGCCCCGGCCTCTGCGATCTGCAGCGGAACCTCTGCTGCTCCGCAGGAGCGCCTCGCCGAGCGCGAAGTCGCGTTGTGCGGCAGTGCCCGAGCGGTCGCGGATCGTCACCAGGACGTGTCCGAACGCTGCGGCGTCGTCGTCGCCGAGAGTCAGCAGCCGCGAACGCAAGGCCCGGGCCTGGGAGGCGATGCCCGGCCCGTCGACCCAGCCGGCGGATCCCCGAGCGACCATCGCGACGAGCGCTGCGGCCATCGCGGCCGAGACCGCCGCCGCCGTGCCGCCGCACGGCGACGGGCGGGAGCTTCGAGCTCGTCCAGGAACGCGCCGAGCGTTTCGGCGTGGAGCGAGGTCGACGGTCCGACGGAGCCGGTCGGCTGCGTCACGGAGCCGGGCGCTCGCGCAGGTGCTCGATGACGATCGGCCTCGGCTCGACCTCCGGGCGTGCGACCACTGTCGTCTAGCGCGTGTGGGCGCGGAGCATCTCGGCGAGGGCCTCGAGGAGCTTCCAGGCGAGCTCCGGTCGCTCCTCGACGAAGGGGCGGAAGCTCCAGATCGGGAGCGCGTACGCCACCATCGGTGTCGTGGCCGTCACCGTCGCCGAGCGGGCCGACCTGTCGACGAGCGCGACCTCGCCGAACGAGCTGCCGGGCCCCAGCGTCGCGAGCTCGCTTCCCTTTCACGGTGACGGACGCCTCGCCGCTCGAGACGATGAAGAAGTTGAGCCCCTCGACACCTTCGGTGGCGATCGCGGCACCCTCGTCGAAATGGCGCTCGACGAACTCCGCGGAGAGGCGTTCGACCGTCTTGTCGTCGAGGTCGGAGAACAGGGGGACGCCGCGGATGAGATCGGCTGATGGTTGAGACATGGCGTGACCTTACAGACCCGGCGTGCCCGTGTCATCTGTGCTCGCGGAGAGCTCCTCGATGCGGCCTTCGGCGACCTCCAGCAGAGCCGCGCAACGCCGGTGAAGCTCCTCGCCGCGCTGCCAGAGCCGGATCGCCTCGTCGACGGCGACGTCTCCTCGCTCGAGCTTTCCCACGATCTCCTCGAGCTCGTGACGGAGCTCCTCGAATGTCGGCTCGTCGCCGCTCACGGCTGCACCTCCTCGATCCTGGCGGTGAGGCCACCGGCCGCGAGCTCGATCTCGACCTGCGCTGCCCGGGAGCGGTCGTCGCCGCGTCTCGGAGGGCGACGCCGCCGGCCCGCACGATCGCATAGCCGCGGGTGAGCGTCGCACGGGGCGACAGGGCCTGGAGCCGGGCGGCTGCGTGGTCGAGGGCGAGCCGGCGGCGCTCGAGGAGGAGCAGGGGCGCCCTGTCGAGGCGATCGCGGCTGCGGCTGAGGCGCTCGCGGTCGCGGCTGAGGATCTGTCGCACAGAGCCGTCGAGGAGCTCCCGCAGTCGCGCCAGGCCGGCCTGCACCTCGGCGAGATCGGGCACGACGAGACGGGCTGCCGCCGTCGGAGTCGAGGCTCGGACGTCTGCTGCCAGGTCACAGAGCGGCGTGTCCTGCTCGTGACCCACGGCCGAGACGACGGGCACGGGGCAGGCCGCGAACGCTCTCACGACGGCCTCGTCGCTGAAGGGCAGGAGATCCTCGAAGCTCCCGCCGCCCCTGGCGACGATGACGACGTCCACCGCGGGGTGGGCTGCGACCCGCCCGAGTGCCCTGGCGATGCGGAGCCTGCACCGGCGCCCTGGACGCGCGTCTCGGCGACGACCAGATGGGCGCGCAGGGTAGCGCGAGCAGATGCTCGCGAGGAGATCGCCCCGTGCCGCTGCATCCGCTCCGGTGACGATCCCGACCGCCCGTGGAAACCGGGGGAGGGGGCGCTTGCGCTCGGTCGCGAACAGCCCCTCGGCGGCGAGGAGCCGTTTGAGGCGCTCGATCGCCGCGAGGTGGTCGCCGAGCCCGATTCTCTCGATCGTGCTCGCGCGGAAGCTGAGAGCACCCTTGGCGGCGTAGATCTCCGCCTTTCCCTCGACGAGCACGCGCTCGCCCTTCTCCCAACCCGAGCTCGAGGCTGTCGAAGCTTCGACGCGGCATCGTGGCGCTGAGGCACGCTCCGCTGGCAGGGTCCTTGAGGGTGAAGAACACGAACGCCCAGGAGTCGTTCCGGCGCAACTCGGTCACTTCTCCCTCGACCCAGAGCGTCGGGAGCCTGCGCAGGTAGATCCCGATCCCCTCGTTGAACGCGGAGACGCTGAAGACCTTGCGGTCGCCGTGGAACGTCGCCTCGACCTTCACCACGGCAGGGTAGCCCGCGGACGGCGCGCGAGCCGTGTGCGGGCGCGGTCTAGAGGAGGATCTGCGCGGCGGTGAGAGGGGTGCAACCCTGGCGCAGCAGATCGGAGCACGTGTGGAGATCGGCTTCGCTGGCGGCGAGCTGCTCGGCGAGAGGCAGCGGGAATCCAGCCTCGATCAGCACGTGCAGGCGCCAGCTCTCGACTTTCGCCTGCTCGTTGTCGCGCTCGATGTGGGTCTCGGTGATCTCGGCCATGGTGTGGTGTCGGGGAGATTTCGTGATCGCCTATGACGTTCCCTGCCCAGCGATCGTTAGGCGCTCTTTGGAGCGAGATGTGAGCCGGCGAATCAGGGAGATCCCTCGTCCAGTCGCCGCGAGAGCTCGTCCTTCGAGAGCAGGTCGACTGCCCGGTCGAGCTCCCGTGCCAGAGCGGGTCGCCGACTCCTCGCGGATCTCGCGCATGCGCTCGTCGAACTGCGTTGCCGCGATCTGCACGTGCCGGTCGACCTCGCGCTCCGTGATCCGCTCGAGCCGCTCGGTCTGTCGGCGCTCGAAGTCGATCAGCGTCAGCTCGAGTCGCGCGCGCGCGTCCGTCTCGGCCCGTTCGATGCCTTCTGCGATCGCCGCCTCGCGTGCCCGCAGCCGGTCGTTGACCTCCTCGATCGAGCGGCGTCGCTCCATCGTGTGGGACTCGAGCTCGTCGAGCGCCTCGGTGACGGCAGTCGGCTGCCGCGCGCTCGAGCTCCTCGCGGAGCCTGATCACGGCCTTGCGTTGCTCGTCGCTCGTCGATCCGAGCTCTGCCGCCTCGCGGTCGATGCTGCGTCTCGACTTCCGCGAACGCCTGTTGTTGCCGCTGGATCAGGTGGGCGACCTGGGTCTCGAGATGGCGTTGCGCGCGCTCGAGATCGTCGGTGACTCCCTGCAGCCGCTCGTCGAGCCGGCGCTCGACCTCGGCGAGCGTGTCGGCGAGCGGTTCGCCGGCTCGCCGCTCGCGCTCGGCGAACGTCGAGCGCCGCTCCTCTCCGAGCCGGCGCTCCTCGGCGGCGAGTTGCGAGATCGTGTCGGCCCGCTCACGCGCGAAGGTTCGGCGGATCTCCTCGGTGTGCGCGGCCGTCTCCTCGGCGACCGCTGCAGCGATGCCGGCTCGCGCCTCGGCGACGAGCTCAGACGTGGCCGGCCGCGCTCTTGCGCGCCCGGCGGAGCGCGAGCCAGAGGACGAGCGCGAGCGGCGAGCGCGACTGCGAGGGACGCGGCGAGGATCCAGACGATCACGCCGGAACGCTATAGGTGCAGGGCGACGAGCGCAGCTGCGATGAGGAGGGCCGGCGACCGCGAGCAGCCGGAGCGCGCCCTCGGGCGCGGCGACGAGCAGCTCGCGGGTGACGGCCTCTCGACCGCCGGCTGACCAGCTCCAACTCTCCGCTCACGCTCGGCGACCTCCCGGCGCGCGCGCCTGACCGGAGTCGAGAGCCGGCGTTGGGCGAGGGAGAGGACCGTCGCCCACGGCGGCGGCGACGACGGTGGTCGCCCGGACCGTCCCCGTGCACGCGACGTAGCCGGTGAGCACGGGGAACGCTCCCCAGGCGAGGGCGAACCAGAGGTCCGAGTGGAAGCGGCCGCCGAAGAGCTCGAGGTTGTAGGCCGGGACGAGAAACGCCCCGACCGCGATCAGCGGCAGGATCCAGAGCGCTGAAGTCGAGGGCGACGGCGATCCCGATCGCGCAGGCGGCGGTGATCGAGACGACCGCGAGGATGACCAGCACGCGCGACGGGATCGCCGTCCCGAGCGGTCGACCGGCAAGCTCGTCGAGGGCGTGAGCACCGATGCCCATCGCGAGGAAGAACGCGAGCACGGTCAGCCCGAGCCGGCTCCACGACACCTGAGCGGCCAGGCAGCCGCCGACGACGACGTACGAGAGATGCCACGCCGTATAGGGCAGATGCAGGAGCGTCACGATAGTCGCGCCAGCCTCCTGCCGGGCAGGGCGTAGAACGCCGGCCTCATGCGCGCATGCCCCAGATCACGACCCCCCCGCCGAGGCTCATCGTCGCGCCCGCACGTCGGTGATTCCCGCCTCGCCGCCACAGCTCGAGCTGCCGCTCGAGCGGCCAGCGCTCGTAGAAGTCCCGGATCGACGGGCCCGAGGAAGCGACCGACGTCGTACCAGCCGCGGGATACCAGCCGGCCGGCCGCAGGCAGGCCGACGCCGACGTACGCGTCCCAGAGCGGTCTCCAGACGCCGCGCGGCACGAAGAACTCGAGCGAGGCGATCGTCCCGCCCGGGCGAACGACCCGTGCGAGCTCGGTGAGAGTGGCGCCGGGGTCGTCGACGTAGCGGAGGAGGTAGGTGAACGTGAGGTGGTCGAACGAGGCATCCGGGAACGGGATGTCGGTCGCCGACGCCTCGACGAGCTCGACCCGGCCGCCGAATCTCCGTCGCGCGACCTCGAGCATGTCGGGGCTCTGGTCGAGCCCGGTGACGCGGTGGCCCGCGGCGAGGAGTCGCTCCGCGACGAGGCCCGTTCCGGTTGCGACATCGAGCACGGTGCCGCCGTCGCGCGGAATGCGCGGACACCATCGCGCGGCGCCAGCGCGGATCCTGTCCGAACGAAAGGGTTGCGCCGACCCGGTCGTACGTCGGGCCGAGGGGCGCGAAGAGCTGCGGGCGTGGGCTCGGCGCTCGGACATCGTGCCTACCCTGCCACGATCTCTATCCTTGGCGCGGTGACGCTGCTCGCGGATCTCGAGCGCATCGCCACGATCGCGACGGCATTTCGCGCCTGCCGGAGCACCGTCAGCGCCGTGCTCGCGTCCGAGCCGACCCCGGCGCTGCGCTGCCTATCTCTGTGCGTTCGAGGCCGCCGACGGCTCGCGTTCGTGGCTCGTGCTCGACGACGAGGGTGCGCCGGTCTCCGACCGCCGGGACGTGAAGGATGCAGTCACGATCGCGGCTCTCTGCGAGATCGCCGAGGAGTCGGCGGCCGGAGGCGACCTCGACGAGCTCCTCGCGCAGCTCGTCGCGCTGCGGCTGACCGAGAACCCGGACGGGATCGACGAGGCGGAGGACGCGGTCCGCGCGCTCCAGCGGACGGTCGGGACGCCGCCGCAGCTCGCCTCGCCTGCGCCGGCTCGACGAGATCGGCGCCGCCACGAGGCGGCTCGAGCTGGCTCTCGATCCCGCCGCGCCCTCCCCGTTCACGGCGGCGTTGAAGGGTGCCCAGGGAACGATCGACGAGCTCCTGCGGGAGGTCGTGGAGGCCTATCGCGTCCCGCTCGGCTCGTGACATCGTGCCCTGCGTGCACAGCGCGGCTCGGCTACGCTCCACGGGATGGAGGGCGGCGGCTTCTTCCCGTTCGGCGGTGATCCCGAGGAGATCCTCCGGGGGCTGCGGGAGTTCGCCGAGACCCAGTCGGAGAGCGTCAAGGACGCGCAGCGCGAGCAGTTCGCGACGCTGACGCTGAGCACCGCCGTCGAGCTCACAGCGGCGGCGCTGAAGCAGATGCAGCCGACCGGCGGCGGGACGAGCAGGCCGGCGCGCTCCGAGACGCGATGCGCGTCCTCTTCCCCGAGGCGGTGGCGCTCGTCAGCGCCGCCCGCCAGGGGTTCATGCGCGAGAGCTAGGACGCGCTCCTCGCGGCGCATCTCGACGTGCCTCGACTGCGCTACGCAGGGCAGCGCGAAGCCGCCGTCGACGATCAGCGTCTGGCCGCGCACCATCTCTGCGTCCGGCGAGGCTGAGGAACGCAACGGCACCGGCGATGTCGGCCGGGGTGACGATGCGTCCGGCGGCGTTGCGCGACCCCATCTCGAGCATCTCCTCCCGGTTCGGGAAGTGGTCGAGCGCCCCGGTGTCGACGACGCCGCCCGAGACGGCGTTGACCGGGATTCCTGCCGGACCGAGCTCGACCGCGAGATAGCGCACGAGAGACTCGAGCGCGGCCTTCGAGGTGCCGACGAGCGCGTAGTTCTCGAGCACCCGGATCGAGCCGAGGCTCGAGATCGCCACGATCGAGGAGCCGCTCGGCATCGCGGGCGCGATCACGCGGGTCAGGGCGAGGAACGCGCGGGCGTTCGCGTTCAGCGTCCAGTCCCAGTGCTTGTCCTCGGTCTCGAGCGCGGGGCGGATCACGCCCGGTTGCGGCGTTGTGGACGAACACGTCGAGCGGGCCGAGCTCCGCGACCTGCTCGAGCACGCGGGCGGAGGTGACGTTGCCGCGGACGAGCACGGGCTCCGCTCCGAGCGCCCGCAGCTCCGCCGCCGTCTCCTCGGCTGCCGCGTCCGAGCGCATGTATCCGATCGCCACCTTCGTGCTCCCTCGCGGGCGAAGCGGAGCGCGATCGCCTTGCCGATCCCGCGCGAGCCGCCGGTGACGAGGACGGACCGGCCCATCAGCCGCGCGCGAGGCAGCGGCCGAGCGACGGGCGCGGACGACGGGATCTCGTCCCAGCCGATCCTGGTGCGAGGCTCCTCCGGCTCGTCGTTCTCGGCTTTCGACGACGCGTGACCGAGATCGTCGAGCAGGCGGATCTTCTCCTCGCCGTAGCGCCGGACCGGATCGTCTGTCGGGCAGGTCGGCGATCAACTCGCGTACCCGTGCCCTGATCTGGAACGCGAAGTGCGGAGTGGCGGGGCCGACGAGGGCGTCGATGTCGTCACGGGTCGGTTCTGCCATCGCCTCGCAAGCCTAACCTCTACCTTCACGGGGATGCGTAGGCCGAGGCCCGTCGAGGTGATGCTGCTTTCGGCGATCGGTCTCTGGGCCCTCGAACCTGACGGTCAGCCGGTACATCCTCACGCACGGATTCCAGCCGCTCGCCTACTCGGTGGTGCGGTACGGCCTCGCACTCGTCGTCTTCATCGGCATCACCCTCGTCACGGAACGGTCGCTGCGGATCGCCCGTCGCGACGTCGCGGTGGTCGTCGCCGCGGCCGTGGTCGTCTGGGTCAACCAGATCGGCTTCGTCTACGCGCTGAAGACGACGTCGGCGTCGGTGATCGCGCTGATCCTCGCCGCCACGCCGATGTTCGTCGCGCTGATCGGCCTGGCGTTCGGCACGCGAGGTGCTGCCCCGCCGGTTCTGGGTCGGCGCAGCGCTCTCGTTCGCTGGGTGTCGGGCTCGTCGCTCTCGGCGCCGGCGGCGAGTTCGGCGGCGACGTCGGCGGGATCCTGCTCGGGATCCTGACGGCGGCCACCTGGGCGGTCTACACGATCCTGATCGCGCCGCTGATGCAGTGGTACTCCCCGTCGCGGATCAGCGCGCTCGTCCTGCCGCTCTCGTGGATCGGGATCGCGTTGGTCGGGCTGCCGCAGACCCGTTCGCAGGACTGGCAGCTCGGCTGGGAGGTATGGGTGCTGCTCGTGTTCGCGACGCTCGGCCCGCTCGTCGCCACGAACATCCTCTGGTTCAGGTCGCTGGACAAGATCGGGCCGGCGCGGGCCACGCTCGCCACGAACCTGCAGCCGTTCGTGGCGGCCTCTTCGCGGTCATGCTGCTCGGAGAGCGGATCGACACCGTGCAGATCTTGGGCGGCCTGCTGATCGGCGCAGGGATCCTCGGCGCGCGGCGGTCGTTCGCCCGTTTCGCCGGGGGAGTGAGCGTCGGCATCGCAGTACGCTGCCCGCATGAGCCCGCAGCGACGCGTCGCGCTCGTCTCGGTCGGCGCCGCCGTGGCGCTGATGGGGATCAAGCTCGTCGCGGGGCTCGCGAGCGGCAGCCTCGGCCTCGTCTCCGAGGCGCTCCACTCCGGCACCGACCTCGTGGCGGCGCTCTTGACGTTCTTCGCGATCGGCGTCGCCGGTCGCCCGGCCGATAGGTCGCATCCGTACGGCCACGGCAAGGCTGAGCATCTGGCAGCGCTCGCCGAGGCGTTCGTGCTGCTGCTCGTCAGCATCGCCGTCGGCGGGCTCGCCGTCGCGCGGCTCGCCGGCTGGATCGAGATCGAAACGTCGACCGCCTGGTGGGTCTTCGTCGCGGTCGGCGTCGTGATCGCGATCGACGTCCTCTCGCACGGTCGCCTCGATGCGCGCCGCGAGGCGGTACGCAAGCCCGGCGCTGGCCGCGAACTCACTCCACTTCGGGAGCGATCTCGTCGGCACGATGGCGGTTCTCGCAGGGCTGCTGGCGGTCAGGGCCGGTTGGCAGGCCGGCGACTCACTGGCGGCGCTCTTCGTCGCGGTCCTCGTCGTCACGGCTGCGGCGCGCGATTGATCCGACGCAACGTGGACGTGCTGATGGACAGGGCGCCGGTCGATGCCGTGCGCGCTGCGCGGGCCGCGATCGCGACGATCGATCCTCCCGTCGAGGTCCGCCGGCTCCGGCTCCGCGAGGCGGCCGGCCGCACGTTCACGGACGTCGTGATCGGGGTCTCTCCCGGGGCGGCGGTCGGCCAGGGCCACGCCGTCGCCGACCGGGTCGAAGCGGTGGTCCAGGACGCGCTCCCGGGCGGCGACGTGGTCGTTCACGTCGAGCCGGCCGGGGAGGAAGCGGCACTCCGGGAGCGGGTTCGCGAGGCGGCGATGTCGGTCGCGCGCGTCCGCGAGATCCACAACCTCTCCGTGATCGAGCTTCCCGACGGCGTGCACGTCTCGCTCCACCTCAAGCTGCCCGGCGACCTCCCTCTCGACGAGGCACACGCGATCGCCGAGCAGGTCGAGCGCGCGATCGTCGTCGGGGTCGCCGAGGTCGTCGAGGTGCAGAGCCACCTGGAGCCACTGGCCGAGCCGGCCGCCGGCCGCGAGGCCGACGACGATCCAGCCGAGATCGAGCGGATCGTGCGCGAGCTGACCGGAGCGCCGCCCCGGGCGCTCCGCTTTCTCCACACCGACGAAGGGCTCGTCGTCTTCCTCACGCTCGCGCTCGATCCGGCCGAGAGCCTCGCAGCTCGCCCATGCGACGGCCTCGCGCGTCGAGCAGCAGATGAGGGCGGCTGTCCCGGGAGTCGCCGAGGTGATCATCCACACGGAGCCCTGACGCGGCGCGCGAACAGGTTGAATGTGCGGTCGATGCGCCTCTGCATGTTCCACCCGAACGACAACCCGCTCGAGCGCGGCTGGGTCGGCCGGATCGACGGTGACCGGGTGCTCCACCTCGCGGCCCAGACCCTGCAGTCGTTCTTCCTCGGCGGCGGCGGAGCGCGGGAGCACGGCGAGTACCCGCTGGCCGAGGTAACCCTGCTCGTGCCGGTGCAGTACCCGCCGACCGTGCGCGTGTTCTCGGCAGACGGCACGTTCCGCTTCGCGAATGCGACCGCTGTGATCGGCGGCCGCGTACCGGTCGAGGGCGACGGTCCTCTGACCGCGTGCGCCCGGCTCGCCGCCGTGATCGGTGCCGCCGGAGCGGTCGGCGGGTTCTCGGGATGCTCGAGTGGCAGGATCCGTCCGCGCAGCCAGACGGCGAAGCAGTCCGATTTCGGGATCGTGCTCGGGCCGACCGTCGTCACTCCGGACGAGCTGGACCCGGGCTCGGCGCCGTTCCGGTTGAGCGGCGACGGCCGGCAGCGTCGAGGGCACGCCGGCTCACTTCTCCTGGCCCGAGGCGGTCGCGCTCGCAGGTCGGCGAACGGTGCTCAGGCCGGGTGACGTCATCGCCGGGCCACCGCTGGCCGATCTGTCGGGGCTGTCGACGGGAGCCGAGCTCGAGATCGAGGGCGTCGGCGTGCTCGACTGCCCGCTCGCCTGATGCGGCTCGTCCTCGACTGGGACGGGACGGCGACCGAGCGCGACACCCTGCACATGGTGATCGAGCGTTTCGGTGATCTCGAGGTGTTCCGCGGAGTCGGAGGCGCAGATCGGGCGGGAGCTGACGCTCAACGAGGTGATCGGGGTCGAGATGGCGACGATCTCGGCGCCCTTGCCGGAGGTGCTCTCCTGGGTGCTCGAGACCGTCACCGTCCGTCCCGGGCCTCGCGGAGCTCGTCGCCGAGCTACGATCCGCTGATCGTCTCGGCGGGGTTTCGCGAGCTGATCCTGCCCGTGCTCGCGCGGGAGGGGATCAGCGCCGAGGTCGTCGCGAACAGCCTCGAGCCGAGCCCCGACGGATGGAGGGCCGTGTTCCTCGAGCGCGGGGCCTGCGAGGTGTGCGGCGAGCCGTGCAAGCGCGTCGCGCTCGCCGGGGCAGGCCCGTTCACGTACGTCGGCGACGGGGTCTCCGACCGCTGCGTGTCGCTCGCAGCCGACCGGGTCTTCGCACGCGACGGCCTCGCGCGCTGGCTCGACGAGGGCGGCGTCGCCTATGAGCCTACGAGGACCTCCACGACGTTCGCGACGCGCGCTCGAGCACCTGAGGATCCGCTAGCGCGGAGCTCCGGTCGGCGCATACGACACCGGCGCGTACGATCCACGGCTTGACCCTCCTCGCCCTGCCGCAGCCGTACGACTTCGAAGCCTCGACGGAACGCTTTCGCGCGTACGGCACCGATCGCGCCAACCTCTGGCACGAGGGCGGCCTGTACCGGGTCGTGGCGGGACGAGAGGTGCGGGTCGAGGCCGCTCCCGGTGGGGTGCGGGTCGAACCGTGTGACGACGAGATCGCCGAGAAGGTCGGGTGGCTGCTCGGGGCTCCTCTCGATCTGGACGGCTTCTGGGCGTGGGCCGGCGGGACCCGACGCTCGCGGCGCTCGAGAGCCGCTCCGGGGCTACCGGCCGCCGCTCGTCGCCGATCGCTGGGAGATGCTCGTGACCTCGATCACGGCGCAGCAGGTGTCGTTGCATTCCGCGTTCGCGGTGCGCTCGCGCCTGATCGAGCGATTCGGCGTCAGACACGAGCGAGGCCTGGTCGTTCCCGTCCCGGGAGCGGCTCGCGGAGGCGTCCGAGAGCGAGATCCGCGAGGTCGGCTTCTCGACGCGGAAGGCGGAGTACGTGATCGGCCTCGCGCGCGGCGACCTCGACCTCGAGTCGCTCGAGCGCCTGTCCGACGCGGCCGTCGTGGAGGCGATCACGGCGCAGAGAGGGCTCGGCCGCTGGACGGCGGACTGGTTCCTGGCCCGCGCCCTCGGCCGCCCCGACGCATGGCCCGCCGGCGACCTCGCCGTCCGCAAGGCGGTCTCGTTCTTCTACGGTTCAGGCAGAGATCTCGACGAGACGGAGGTACGGGAAGTGGGAGAGCGATTCGGTCCTGGCGAAACGTCACCTGCCAGATGCTGCTCGCCGGAGCGAGGCTGCAGGCATGACGGTTCGCAGTGCGACGCTCGATGACCTGGCGAGCGTCGAGGAGCTGTGGCGCGCCTTCGTGGCGGAGGTGCCCGCGCCGGCCCATGAGGACGTCGATCTCGCCACCGAGCTCGCCGAGATCCGAGCGATCCTCGAGTCGGGGCTCGGCTGGGTGGCGGAGAAGGACGGCTCGACGGTGGGCATGGCGCTCGCCCGGCGGCGCGGCGCCCGGGTGGGGCGCATCACGGATCTCTATGTCGTGCCCGACCGAACGTCGCGCGGGGTCGCGGAGGCTCTGCTGAGGGCGGTCGCCGCCCGCTTCGTCGCTGACGGGATCGATACCGTCGACCTGGAGGTGATGGCGGCCAACACTGCTGCCAGGGCTGTCTACGCGCGCCTCGGTTTCCGGGACGAGGTGCTCGTGCTCGCGGCTCCGGTGGCGGCGCTCGTCGGAGCGGCTCGGTGGATCGGAGGCCGCCGCCTCGTTCGGGTCGATCCACGTGCAGACGGACGACGTCGACGTGATCGTGAAGGCGGTCGAGATGTTCGTTCCCCGGCTGCCCGGGCGGTCGAGCGGCTCGATCGTGACCGCGCCGCGCAACGGCTACGTGACGGTGTACGACGACGTCTGCGACCGCGACCCGTCGATGTTGCGCCGTCTCGCCAAGGAGCTCTCGTCGCGGACAGGGCTCGTCGTGATCACCGTCGGCGTCGAGTTGGAGGCCGTCGTCCGCATGATCGTCTTCGACCGCGGCGGCATCGTCGACGAGTACGCGTCGGTGCCCGAGTTCCACGGCTCGCTTCCGCCCGGCGAGGTGGTCGCACTCCACGCCAACCCCGTCGTCATCGAACGCTACACGGGCGCGCCGCAGGGGGCGGTGCGTGCCGCGGCGCCGGTCGCGAAACGTTCCCTCCGACCTGCCGCCGGCCCGCGAGCTGCTCGCCGGGCTCGCCGGCCTCCTCGGCCTCTCGGGCGCCGAGCACGGGTGGGCGGACGCGCCGGCCGACGACCAGGCGATCAGGATCGACCGCTGATGCTCACTCTCGTCGACGCGCCCCGCTGCCCCTACTGCGCCCGGGTCCGCATCGCCCTCGCCGAGAAGGGAGTGGCGCACGAGACGGTCGTGATCGACCTCGCGACCGGCCCGGCTGGCTGTACGAGATGAACCCGGTCGGCAAGGTGCCGGTGCTCGAGAGGATGGGTGGGTGCTCCCGGAATCGGCCGTGATCAACGAGTACCTCGAAGAGCGGTACCCGGAGCCTGCGCTCTTGCCCTCCGATCCGGCGGAGCGCGCCGCCGCCCGGCTCCTGATCTTCCGCCACGACGAATTCACCAAGCCGTACTACGCGCTCCGCCGCGAGGAGCCGGGAGCCGACGTCGAGTTCGCCGCTGCGCTCGCAGCCATCGATGCGGTGCTGGGCAGGCGCCGTACCTGACCGGCAGCGCATTCGGGCTCGCGGACGTCTCCTACGTGCCCTGGCTGATCCGCGCGCGTGATCTGCTCGGCGTCTCGCTCGAGCCGTACCCCCGCCTCGGTCGACTGGCTGGCGCGGCTCGCAGAGCGCCCTTCCGTAGCGGCCGAGGTCGCCGTCGTCGCGTCGCTGTGAGCGATATCACCCGTGAGGAGCTGCTGGCGCGGCTCGGCGAGGAGGGCCTGATCGTCCTCGACGTTCGGACCCGAGGCGAGTTCGACGGCCAGGCGGGCTACCCGTGCGACGCGCGGCAGGGACACGTTGCCGGGCGCGCGTCACCTCGACGTGCAGGAGCTTCTCGGTGCCGCCGACGCGGATGCGATCCGGGCCCTCGTCGGTGCTCCCGAAGGGCGCGGAGGTGATCGCGTACTGCCATTCGGGTGGCCGTTCCGCGATGGCCGTGCAGGCGCTCGGCGCAGCGGGATACGTCGCGCGAAACTACGTCGGCTCGTGGCACGAGTGGGCGGCGAGCCCCGAGCTGCCCGTCGGCTGAGCCGCGATCAGCCTGCGGCCTGGGCGAGGAACGCCCCGCACAGCCGGCGGCCGTGCTCGTTCCAGACGCCGAGATTCGCATCCGTCTCACGTCGGACGACAGCTGCATCGGGCAACGCAGCCGCTCCCTCGACGAACCAGGTGTCGAGCATGTGGCGTGTCACCTCCGGATGGAACTGGACGGCCCACGTGCGTTCGCCGAGCCGGTACGCCTGGGGTGCGGCGTCGTTCTCGGCGAGCAGGCTGGCGCCGGCAGGAAGCTCGAAGCCGTAGTAGTGCCACTGGAACGCGTCGATCCGGGCCGGGAGCACGCCGAGCACGGGATCCGCGCGTCCGGCCTCGTTGATGCGGACCTCGTGCCAGCCGACCTCGCTCGGGCGGCCGGGCCGATGCTTGCCCCCACGGCGCGAGCGATCAGCTGGGCCCCGAGGCAGACGCCGAGGAGCGGCACCTCGCGGTCGACCGCCTCGCGGATGAACGCGGCCTCGTCCGCGAGCCACGGATGCTCCGCGTCCTGATCGGGATGCATCGCGCCGCCGAACACCATGATCGCGTCGTACCGATCGGCGCGTCCGGCCCGGCACCGCCGTTGACCGTCACCCAGCGCTCGAGCCGGTCGCCGCGCTGCTCGACGAGATCCTCGAACAAGCCGCCGCCGCCGGTCGAGGTGCCTTCGTGAACGACCGAGAGAACCCGCATGGCGCGAGCGTAGCGAGGGATGCTCAGAACAGCGTCATCTCGGCCGGCGGCAGGTCGATCCCGCCGGTCGCGGCCAGGCCTGCGTCGTCCAGCAGCCCGCGGAAGATCACCGCGCTCCGCGGCGCGAAGTCGTCGCGATTGTTGTTGAACAGCGCGTACACCTCGTCGGCCTGCTCCGCGAGGCGGCGTGTCGGGCCGATCCACTCGGCGAGCTCCTCGTCGGAGTACATCCAGTCGAACCGGTCTGCGGCGCTGCCGCCGCGGATGTTCCAGGTCTGTGCGTTCCGGCCGTGGAAGCGAATCACCGAGACGGCGTGCGTCGCGGCAGCGACACGAGGCGCGACGTTGGTGGCCCGCGTCAGCGGCGCGTCGACGGAGACGTAGGCGAGGCCCTGCTCTTCGAGGAAGCCGAGCGTGTCCGAGCGCTCGTCGGGATCCATCCACGAGCGGTGCCGGAACTCGACGAGCGGCACGAGCGGCTCGAGCCTGCCGCGCGCCCGGGCGAGCTCCTGCTTCGCCTCGGCCGACTTGACGAAGCGCGGGTGGTACTGGAGCAGGACGCCGCGGAGCTTGCCCGACAGCTCGAGCGGCTCGACCGAGTCGCGAAACGCTGCGAACGCGGCATCGGTCGGATCTCCCTCGTGCCACGTCATCGCGGCGCCGGCCTTGACGTGGAAGGTGAAGTCGTCGGGTGTGCGCTCGGCCCAGCGGCGCGTCACGTCCGGGTCGGGCAGCGCGTAGAACGGCGAGTCGACCTCGACGACGTCGAACCGCTCGGCGTAGTACCGCAGCCGTGCCTCGGCGCCCGAGACGCCGCGCGGGTACCACGCCTTCAGGAGCCCTTCGTCGGCCCAGCTGCACGTCCCGAGTCGCACCGTCGCGGTCATCGCCAGACCATAGAGAGAGGGCGCCTTGCGGGCGCCCTCTCTCCGTTCGGATTCGTTCCTCGTTACCGCTTGGCGATCGCGCTCGACGCGGTGAACGGGCTCAAGGTGCCGTTCACGCACGGCACGGGAAGCGAGGCCTGCAGCTGCGTGCAGAGCGCCGGGAGCCGGGCTCGAGCCGACGACCGTGCGCGTGCGGAAGAACTTCGCCACCTTGCCGTAGGTGAGCACGTAGCTTCCGTCCGCCTTCGTCTTCACGCTGCCGACCTTCTTCAGGCCCGCCCTCGTGAGACCCGCCAGGATGTCGACCTTGGCGCCGCCGACCCCGGCACCGCCCTGGGCGACCTTGCCCGTGACCTTCGTCTTCTTGAGACCCACCTTCGCGAGCTTGACCGACAGGCTGCCGGGCGCGAGGCCCGACGGCGAGGCGACCGAGCCCGCAGCGTTGACCTTGCCGACGAGCGCCGTGTCACGGCGACCAGATCGAGATCCACGCGCCCGACGGCGACCGGGCTGAAGACGCCGTTGACCGAGAACGTGGCCTGGAACAGCTTGGCCCCGAACGTGGCTCCTCCGCTCGCCACCGGCACATCGGGCGGGGGCAGGCAGACGACGATCTTCGCCGGCCCGAACGCCGTCTCGGCGCCGGCCGTCGTGAGCACGTACATCGGCACGTTCAGCGTCTGGCCCGCAGCTTGCAGCACCATCAACCACGTTGCCGCCGGGGTGGCGGTCTGGATGCAGGCGGACTGTGAGGCTGCCGCAACGGCGCCGGGAGGCGCAACCTTGATCTCGCCCGTCAGCGGCAGCAGAGCGCCTCCGAGTGCGAGCGCGACGACCTGCGCCGTGACGGTGCCGAGCGTCGTCCCGGGTGCCTGGTTCAGCGTCGGGATCGTGCCGGCGGGCGCGTAGATCGACGCGCGAGCCGTCGCGTCGTCCGTCTGGGCCTGCGTGACCGAGATCACTGTCTTCTGGCCGACCTGCGTGACCTTCAGAGTCGGGGTCGTGTACGCCGCGTAGGCGATGCTCGCGAGTGCGAGCACGGCAAGGGCGACGAGCGCGAGCACCGCGAGGCGGATGCTCCGTTTCATGTGGTGTCCTCCTGTGGATTGGGCTTCGGTGTGTGAGACGTGCGATGGTCGTGCAGGTTGCGCAATCGTGCAGCTCCCTCCTTCAGCGGGCCGGCTGGAGCCCGCTGGCGCGCACCCACTGGGCGTTGTCGAACCGGTAGAGATAGACGTTCGCGAGCGGGAAGTAGTTCGTCGGTGTCGTCCGGACGGCGACGCCGGGGAGCAGGAACGGGTTGCTCCTCAGATCGAGATGCTGCGCCGCTTTCAGCAGGCCGGCGCGGGTCAGCTTCGGCCCGGCCTTCCTCAGCGTCTCGACCATCGTCCAGGCGGCGGCCATCCCGTACCAGTTGTAGACGTCGGTCGGCCTGGCCGACGGCGCGTACCGCTTCAGGATCTGCCGGTAGAGCGCGGTCGCCGGGTCCTTCGCCCAGACCGGGTCGTTCGGGTTCTTGAGGAACGCGATCGAGATCGCCCCCTTCGTCAGCTCGGGGGCGTTCGTTCGCGCGATGCCCATGATCCCCGGCTCGATCGAGACGGAGGCGATCACGACGGTCGCCGGCTTCCAGCCGAGCTTGTGAGCGGCGACGATCCCCTGGATCATGAACTTCGGGGTCGCGAACAGCACGAGCGTGTCGGCCCCGGACGCCTTCAGCTTCGCGATCTGGGAGGCGACGTCGGCCGCCGTGTACTCGTACGACTCGGAGGCGACGATCCGCGGGCCCTTGCCGGCGATCGCGCGAGAAAGGCCGCGGGTCATGTCCTTGCCGAGATCGGTGTTCTCGAGCAGCACCGCGATCCTCGCCCCTGGGCGCGTCTTCGCAAGTGTGCGCCCGTAGACCGCGCCCTCGCCGCGGTAGCTCGGCAGCAACCCCATCGTCCAGGGGTACGTCGCGGGGCTGCGCCAGGGCGTCGGAGCCGTCGCCGGAGAAGAGCTGCGGGATCTTCAGCGCGTTGAGGTAGGGGCGCACGGCGAGGTTGTTGTTCGTCCCGACCGAGTTGAAGACGGCGAAGACCTTGTCCTGCTCGACGAGCTGCCTCGTCAGCGGCACGGTTCTCGCCGGGTCGTAGCCGTCGTCGAGGAAGCGATAGTCGACCTTCCGGCCGTTGACGCCACCTTTCGCGTTGACGTATGCGAAGTACGCCTTGGCGCCCGGCCCGACCGAGCCGAAGGCGGCCGCCTCGCCCGAGAGCGGCACCGTGCCGCCGAGCACGATCGTCTTCGCAGTGACGCCCGGCTCGGCGCCGGAGGCTGCGCTCGCCGATGCCGCCAGGAGCAGGACGAGCGCGCCTGCGAGGGCGACGCGCTTCATCGCGAGATCGGCGTTGCCAGCGTCGGGAGCGAGACCGCCGCGGTTCCGACCGTCAGCTTCGGCGCCGGTCCGAGCGGCAGGTCGAGATAGAGGAGGTTGCCGGGGTTCTGTGCGAGCGAGGACGTCCCGAGCGTGAGCGTCAGCTTCGATCCTGCCGGCACGAAGGTCGCCTGGTTGCTGAGGTAGATCCGGTATCGCTTTGCCCCGGGCGTCGTCGTTGTCCCGCCGCCGGCGACGACGATCTCCTTGCCGGCGGGCGTGCGCGCCGAGAGGACGGCGACGATGCGTGTCCAGCCGCTGTTCGCCTCTGCCGCGACGGTGACGACGGGCGCGCCGAAGACCTCGAGTGGCCGCGCGAGTGCCGCGGACGTGCGCTGCACCTTGCCGGACGGGACGATCGACGACGAGCCGGCGAGGCGGATCACCTGGGTGACGGGCTTCGGGGGTGCGGCGAAGCGGACCGGTTCGGCGACCCAGTTCTCGGGAGCGACGGCCACGGGGCGCGCGTCGTCGAGAGGGACGGTGGCGCCGCGGAGGTAGCGGTCGAACCACTGTGCGCCCTCGGCGAGCATCGCGCCGGAGTCGGGCCCCGGGAACGTCGACGGCGCATGCCCGTGCAGGCCGAGCCACAGGCGCTTCGGGCCCGCAAGTGCGTTGTAGGCCTGGAACGCCTGGCCCATCCCGAAGGCGAAGTCGCGACGCCCTTGCATCAGGAAGGCGGGTGTGGTGATGCCCTTCAGCTGCTCGATCGTGGTGCGCGGCGCCGCGTACGCATAGGCGGGGCCGAGCACGCCGGCATAGGCAGCGTCACGAACGGCGAAGAGGGTCGGATCGACCCGCTCGGGCGGGAGCGAGCCGAGGAAGCCCGCGATCACCCCGGACTTCGCGAGTCCCTGCGGGGCGAGCGCGCTGCGGAGGTTCGTCCACGACTCGGCGACCTCCACGGCCGCCCAGGGGACGCCCGCGACGAGCGACGTCCAGACGGCTCCGCCGCCGAGCGAGATGCCCCAGGCGCCGATCCGCGCGTCGGCGACGTCGGCCCGCGCGGCGAGCCAGGCGTAGAGCGCCTGCACGTCGCGGACCTCGTTCGGCCCGTCGATCCCGATCAGGCCGCCCGACTCACCGTGGCCGCGGGCGTCGACGGTGAGAACGACGTAGCGCTCGCCGACGAGACCCATCGACGTTGCGATCGCGCTCGTGCTCGCGCGGTTGCCGCCGAGGCCGTGGAACATGACGACGGCCGGCCAGCCCCCGGCCGGAGCGGGTCCGTCCGGCACGAACAGCGTCGTCGCGAGCGGCGTGCCGTCGAACGAGGTGACGGTGAGATCCTGCTTGGTGAAGGCCGACGCGGAGCCGGAGATCGCGAGAAAGGCGAGCGCCGCTGCTGCGACTGTGAGCCACGACTTCACCACGACGCGGAAGGGTAGCCGAAGGAGAGCGTCCCTCCGGTGGCCGCGCCCTCTACACTGCCGCGCGTGGATGCCCGCCCGATCGGCGTGTTCGACTCCGGTGTCGGTGGGCTCACCGTCCTCCACGAGTGCCTCGTGACGATGCCGCACGAGGACTTCGTCTACCTCGGCGACGGCGCCCGCCTGCCGTACGGGCCGCGACCGCTCGCGGAGATTCGCCGCTTTGCAGCCGAGATCGCCCGCTACCTCGAGGGACAGGGCGTCAAGCTCGTCGTCGCGGCCTGCAACTCGGCAACCGCGGCCGCGCTCCCCGACCTGCAGCTGACGCTCACGGTCCCGGTGCTCGGAGTGATCCAACCCGAGGCGCAGGCAGCGGTCCGCGCCACCCGCAATCGCCGCGTCGGCCTGCTCGCGACCGAGGCGACGGTGGCGAGCGGGCGCTACGAGACGCTGATCGCGACGCTCGACGCCGGCGTCACCGTCTTCCCGGTCGCGTGCCCGAAGCTCGTGCCGCTGATCGAAGGCGCCGACCCGTTCGGCGAGGAGACCGTCGAGGCGGTGCGCGAGGTCGCCGGCCCGCTCAAGGAGGCGGCGGTCGACACCGTCGTGCTCGGCTGCACGCACTATCCCCTGATTCGGCCGATCCTGCAGCGGGTCTTCGGTCGCGACGTGACGCTCGTCTTCTCCGCGGACGAGACCGCGCTCGAGGTCTCCGAGACACTCGCCCGCAAGGCGATCGAGAACGAGGCCGAGCGGGAGGGGACCTACCGATTCCTGACCACCGGTGATCCGGCGATCGTTCCAGGCGATGGGGAGCCGCTTCCTTCAGCTTCCGATCGCGGAAGTGGAGCGGGTGCGGATCGCCGATCTGGAGGTCGTAGCCGCATGAGGCACGACGGCCGCCGCCCCGACGAGCTTCGCGCGCTCGACGTGCTGCCGGACTTCCTCGAGCAGCCACACGGGTGCGTGTTGTGGTCGCAGGGCAAGACGCGCGTCCTCTGCACCGCGACGGTGGAAGAGGACATCCCGCGCTGGCTCCGAGGCAAGGGACGCGGCTGGATGACAGCCGAGTACTCGCTGCTCCCTGCCTCGACCGGGGACCGCACGCAGCGCGGCGTCTCCCGCGGGCGGCCCGACGGGCGAACGGTCGAGATCCAGCGGCTGATCGGTCGCGCCTTGCGCGCCGTGTGCGACTTCGAGGCCCTGGGAGAGCGGACGCTCTGGCTCGACTGCGATGTGCTCCAGGCCGACGGCGGCACCCGCTGCGCGGCAATCACGGGCGCGTACGTGGCCGCCTATCGTGCGCTCGACCGGATGGGGTTGTCGAAGGCGCTGCCGGGGTCGGTCGCGGCCGTATCGGTCGGCGTCGTCGACGGAGTCGCGGTGCTCGACCTCGACTATCCGGAGGACTCGCAGGCCGACACCGACATGAACGTCGTGATGACGGCCGACGGCCGCCTCGTCGAGGTCCAGGCGACCGCGGAGCGTCATCCGTTCTCGCGGGACGAGCTCGACGCGCTCCTCGATCTGGCCGCGGTCGGGATCGAGGAGCTGGCGGTGGCGCAACGGTCGGCCGCCGACACGCCCCGCGCATGAGGGCGCGGCTCGCGTCGGCCAACCCTCACAAGCTTCTCGAGCTCCGGCGTGCGCTGCCGGGCTGGGAGATCGAGCCTGTCGACGACCCGGCTTTTCCTCCCGAGACCGGACGGACCTACGCAGAAACCGCCCGCGACAAGGCTGAGCACGGGCGTCGCTCCTCGCCGGCAGACGTCTGGGTGATCGGGGAGGACTCGGGCATCGAGGCGGCCGGTCTCGACGGCAGGCCCGGGCTCGAGTCCGCCCGCTGGGCCGACGACGGCGTCGCCCGCCTGCTCGAGGAGCTCGCCGGGGTAGCGGATCGGCGCGCGCGGTTCGTGTGCGCCATCGTTGCGCTCGGACCGGCAGGCGGCGAGATCGTCGTCGAGGGCACGCTCGAGGGAACGATCGCCACGGGCCGCCGTGGCGTGGAAGGCTTCGGGTACGACCCGATCTTCGTGCCGGCCGGGGAGGAGCGCACCGTCGCCGAGCTCGGCGACACCTGGAAAGCGGCCAACTCGCACCGGGCACGCGCGGCCGCGGCGTTTCAGCTGTGCGGCGACGGCTCGCGTGACTAGCAGCGATTCCCTTCGACTGATTGCTCCGCGAGTCTGGTAGCTTCGTGAGGCGATGCAGCCGAACGAGGCACTCGCCGAACTGCTCGACCTTTCCTCGCAGGTCCGTGACGTCGCGATCCTGGGCGAGTCGGGCTTCGTGCTCGCAAGCTCGGGCACCGCAGAGCAAGGCGAGCAGCTCGCCCGGGTCACCGCCGATCTCATCGCCGCCGCGCGCGACGTCCGTGCTTCCGCCGACGTGGCGCGGATCGAGGTGTGCTCTGGCGAGACGAGCGTGTTCGTCGTCGTCGAGGGCGGCCGCACCGCCGTCGCGACGACCATTCCGGAGCCCGTCGCCGGGCTCGTGGTCTACGACCTCCGCACGATGCTGCGCCGACTCGACGTCGAGCCGCCGCCGAAGGCGAGGGCGAGGGCGCCGCGCAAGAAGAAGAAGGAGGAGGCCGATGCGTAAGCTCGTCGTGCTGGCGGCGATCGGCGTGTTCGCCTGGTGGCTTCTGGGCCGCAGGGACAAGGACCGGCCCGACCGGGCCACGATCGGGTTCGCGGACGGATCGTCCGTGACGCTCGAGGCTGGATCGCCGGAGCTCGAGCGGCTGGCGCAGATCGCCGCCGGGGCCTCGAGCACGTGATCGACGACCTCGGGCGCCTCATCGTCGAGCACTCCCTTCTCGAGGGCGACTTCCTGCTCCGATCCGGCAAGCGCTCGACCTGGTACCTCGACAAGTACCGCTTCGAGACGCGTCCCGATCTTCTCCGCGCACTCGGAGTGCGCCTCGGAGAGGCCGTCGCCGTCGCCGAGCCCGACGCCGTCAGGCTCGCCGGACCGGCCCTCGGAGCGGTTGCATTGGCCGCTTCGGCGTCCATGGCGTCCGAACTGCCGTTCATCATCGTCCGCAGTGAAACCAAGGAATACGGTACTGCGAATCGGATCGAAGGCCCGTTTGACCCGGGGGACCTCGTGTGCCTTCTGGAGGACGTCGTCACGTCCGGCGGCGCTCTCGCCGAATCGGTGTCCGCAATTCGGGAAGCCGGTCTCGTCGTTCGCAACGCAGTGTGCGTCGTGGACCGCGAAGAGGGTGGAGCAGACGCTCTCGCCCGGTTGGGGGTGCGGCTTCGCCCCCTCTATCGGTCGCGTGACCTGCTCACCGGGAGGGTTCCCGTCTGAGAGTCCCTCGGGGATCGGCGATCGCTCGAGCCGAGCGTCCCGAAAGTGCCGCAAACCCGCAGGGTTGAGCCAAAATCGCCGGAGTGTTAGGGTCTTCGGCGGTCCCAGCAACGATCGTCTAGTAGGAGGAGTGGCAGTGACCAAGCAGGAGTTCGTAGATGCAGTCGCAGGCAAGACCGGCATGTCCAAGCGCGACGCGGGCGAGGCAGT
This sequence comes from uncultured beta proteobacterium, assembly GCA_963847585.1. Lineage (GTDB taxonomy): Bacteria > Pseudomonadota > Gammaproteobacteria > Burkholderiales > Casimicrobiaceae > PALSA-1003. The sequence continues at coordinate 72,709 of CAWKAQ010000010.1, forward strand.
CGAGGCGTTTCTCAGCACCGTCGAGGACGCGCTCAAGGCTGGTGACACCGTGACGTTCACGGGATTCGGCAAGTTCCACACCACCCATCGTGCAGCTCGCATGGGTGTCAACCCGCGCAACCCGAGCGAGAAGGTTCAGATCCGGGCGGCGACGGTGCCGAAGTTCTCGGCCGGCTCGGTGTTGAAGAAGGCCGTCAACTAGCGCGGCGCGCCCTCCTCCGAGGACGAACGAGAGGGCCCGATTCGGGCCCTCTCTTTTGCCTTGGTATACGAACATATGTTCGAGTATCATCGTCGGATGCAGCTCTCCTTCGATGCCGCCGACCGGTTGGTCGACCTGATCGCACACCACCGCGGGCCGATGCCGGCTGCCGAGGCTGCCCGGTCGCTGTTCGCGCTTGCGTCCGCACCCACCGCGATCGCACGCGCCCTGCTCGACGACGTCGTCGCGGCCGACGCGCGACTCGCCTGGCGGGGGGCGGCCGTGGGACTGGCCGATCCGCCGGGGGCGGCGACCGCGCTCGAGTCGGCCGCTTTCGTCGTCTTCGACCTCGAGACGACCGGCCTCTCTCCGGCCCGCTCGCGGATCGTCGAGATCGGGGCCCAGAGGGTCGAGACACTCCAGACAGGCGAGACGTTCGAGACGCTCGTCAATCCGGGCGCGCCCCTCCCCGTCGCGATCACGGCGCTCACGGGGATTCACGGAAACGATGTTCGACGGGCGCCGGGACAGGATCTCGCGGTGCGCCGTTTCCTCTCGTTTGCCGGCGACTCGGTCCTCGTGGCTCACAACGCACGCTTCGACATGGGTTTCCTCGATCGTGCCGTCGAGCGCCTGACCGGCAGGCGCGTGGCTGCCCCGGTGGTCGACACCGTCTGGCTGGCCCGGCGGCTTCTCGGTGAACGGACGACGCGCTTCGGGCTTCAGTCACTCGCCCAGTTCTTCGGGACCTCGGTCGAGCCGTGCCATCGTGCTCTCGCCGATGCGTCGGCCACCGCTGAGATCCTGATCGCGCTGATCGGTCTCGCGCAGGAGCGCGGGGCGGAGACGGTCGCCGACCTCGTCGAGCTCTCCGCTCCGCGTGCCCGGCGCCTGCACGCGAAGCGCTCGCTCGTCGCCGGCGCACCCACGACCCCCGGGACGTACATCTTTCGTGATGCGCATGGCCAGGCGCTGTACGTCGGCCGCGCGCGTAACCTCAGCGCCCGGCTCCGCTCGTACTTCACGGGGGGGCGGCAGCGGCCCGCGGTCGAGGCGGCGCTCGGTGCCCTCGCGCAGCGTCGAATGGCGTCAGTGCGGCAGCGAGCTCGAGGCCGCCCTCGACGAGTTGCGGCTCTTGCGGGAGCTCCGGCCGCCGGCGAACGCACGCGGCACGAGGCCGGATCGCCATGTCTACCTCCGCCGCCGCAAGGCGACCTGGGTCTGCGTGACCGAGCCGACCGTCCACGGTCCGATCTCGGGGCGAGGCCTCGCCCGTCGTGCGGCACGCGCCCTGGATGGGTACGAGGGCGACGAGCCGGGCGAGGCGCTCCCGGAGCTGCGGCGGCGCCTTCGTCGGCTCGCTGTCGAGCTCCGGTTCGAGGACGCCGCGCGCCTCCGCGACCGGATCGCCGCACTCGAGCAGGTGGTGGAGAGGATCGCCGAGCTCCGGCGCGTGCAAGGGCTGCAGGCGTGCCTCGTGGTGCCGGCGCTCGAACCAGGGCTGGTACGGGCGTTCTTCGTCGGCGGAGGCGTGATCGCGCGCCGAACGATCCCGCGGGGCGGAGGGGGCTACCTCGAAGTCGAGGCCGGGTTGGTCGACGTGCGGCGAGGCACCCCCGTCGAGCTCGAGGCGATGGCAGCCGACGAGCTGCTTCTGATCGCCTCCTACCTGCGACGCCCGTCCGCCGAGCTCCGCGTCGCCGAGCTGGATCGCGACTCGATCCTGGCGGCCGCGAACGGGGTAGCCTTGGCTGCGTGACTGTCCGTCAGGACGACGTGCCGACCGCTGTGGCCCTGTTCTCCGATCGAGTCGCCGAAGCGGTCGAACGCAAGCGGAGCCAGCTCGTCGTCGGGCTCGATCCACGGATCGACCTCCTGCCCGTCGAGTTGCGCGGCGAGGCCGTGCTGGGGCGGGCTGCCGCGGCCGGTGCGGTAGAGCGATTCTGCAAGGGAATCATCGACGCCGTCGCTCCCTATGTCGTCGCCGTGAAGCCGCAGGTGGCGTTCTTCGAGGCGCTCGGCGGCGACGGCTGGTTCGCGCTCGAGGTGGTGTCGCGCTACGCCACCGATGCGGGCTTGCTCGTGATTGCGGACGCCAAGCGCGGAGACATCGGGTCCACCGCCCGCGCCTATGCTGCAGCGTTTCTCGAGCCGCGCGGGACCGATCCGCCGCTCGCCGACGCGCTGACGGTCAACCCCTACCTCGGGACCGACTCGGTCGACCCGTTCCTCGCCGCCTGCCGCCGCCACGGGTCGGGGATCTTCTGCCTCGTGCGAACGTCCAATGCCGGCGCCCGCGATCTCCAGGATGCCGTCCTCTCCGACGGCACGCCGGTGTGGCGTCAGGTCGCCGGGCTCGTCGACGAGTGGGGAGCCGATCTCGTCGGGAAGGGCGGCATGTCGAGCGTCGGCGCCGTCGTCGGGGCGACGGTGCCGCGGCTGATCGGTGAGGCCCGCCGGGCGATGCCGCAGCAGATCCTGCTCCTTCCCGGCGTGGGCGCCCAGGGTGCGACGCCGGCCGACGTCGCCCGCGCATTCACGAGTGGGCCTGCGAGCGCGCTCGTCAACGCGTCCCGCTCGGTGATCTTCGCCTACCGCGACACCGAGGACGACTGGCGCGCTGCCGCAGGAACCGAGGCAGCAAGGCTGGCAGGGGAGATCTGGGCCGCCGCCGGCTGGTAGCGGTCATCTACATTCGCGCGATGCGTCGAGGCACCCTCGCCCTTGTGGTCGCGCTCGTGGTGACTGCCGCGCCCGCCGCGGCGGCGCCACCTCGCGTCGCCGCGCCGGCATACATCGTTCGAGGTGCGGATGCGGTCGTCCTTGCCGCCCGCGCCCCGGATGCCGCTCGTGCTCCGGCCAGCATCACGAAGCTGATGACGGTGCTCGTTGCGCTCGAGCACGCTCGGCTGGACGAGGTCGTGACGGTTGCGCCCGAGGCAGCGGCTGTCGGCGAGTCGACGGTCTCGCTCCGGCCGGGAGAGCGGCTCACCGTGCGTGATCTCGCGATCGCCGCGCTCGTGCCGAGCGCGAACGACGCGGCGACAGCGCTCGCGCTCTACGTCGGTCGGGGCTCGACCGCGCGGTTCGTGGCGCTGATGAACGCGAAGGCGCGGTCGCTCGCACCTCACCTCGACACACTTCGAGAATCCCCACGGGCTCGATCAGCGGGGTCACGTCTCGAGCGCGCGGGACCTGACGACGCTCCTCACTGCTGCTCTCCGCAATCCGTTCATCCGCACGTGGTCGACGAGGTCGACCGCCACGATCGCCGGAGGCCGTGTCCTGACCTCGACGGACGGGCTGCTCGGGACCCTCCCTCTCCTCGGCGCGAAAACAGGGCATACAGACGCCGCCGGGTGGTCGCAGGTCGCTGCGGTCGAGCACGACGGCGTGCGGATCACGGCAGCTCTGCTGGGTGCGTCGAGCGAGACGCAGCGCGACGACGAGCTGGGCGATCTGCTCAGGTGGGGCATCGCCCAGTACCACCCCGTCGAGGTGATCAGCAATCGGGTCTACGGGCTCGCGGAGACGGGCTACGGACGCCCGCCCGTACGGCTCGTTCCTGTCGCGCCGGTCGTGCGAACGGTAAGGGTCGACCGGGCGCTCGTCGAGCGCGTCGTCGCGAGCACGGCTCTCGCCCTTCCTGTCAAGCAGGGCCAGCAGGTCGGGGTCGTCCGGGTGTACGCGAACGGTAGGCTGATCGCACGTGCTCCGCTCGTCGCCGCCGCATCGGTCCCGGCCGTTGGAGTCTCCGGGAAGATCCAGTGGTACGCCCGCCGCACCGCGCACCACCTGCTCGGGCTCGTTACGTAGCTCCGTCGACTCGTAGGAAGGGGCCGCTCGTGATCGTCACCGTCACCCTCAACGCAGCGCTCGACCGGTCGCTGACCGTGCCGATCTTCAAGCTCGGCCACCGGCACCGCGCGAGCAGCGCGCTCGTCCTCGCCGGCGGCAAGGGGATCAACGTCGCGCGGGCGCTGAAACGGCTCAACGTGCCGGTTGTCGCCACGGGGCTGGCAGGGGGACGCACGGGCACCCGGCTCGTCGAGGAGCTGACGGAGGAGGCGATCCTGAACGATTTCGTCAGGATCCGGGACGAGTCGCGCACCTCCACAGCGGTCGTCGACCCGACGGCCGGCACCTACACCGAGATCAACGAGTGGGGACCGAAGGTGTCGGCGGACGAGCTCGAGATCCTGCTCGACAAGCTGCGCTACCTCTCGCAAGGCGCGTCGACGGTCGTCTTCGCGGGCTCGCTCCCGCGCGGGGTGGACGAGGGGTTCTACGCCGAAGCAGTCAGGGAGATGACGCGGCTCGGGGCTCGGGTCGTCCTCGATGCGGAGGGCGAGCCGTTGCGGCGAGGAATCGAGGCCGAGCCGTGGCTCGTCTCGCCGAACCAGCACGAGGCCGAACAGCTCGTCGGCCAGGAGCTCGAGGACGACGACGACTTCGCGATGGCGCTCGACACGATCGCCGAGATGGGTGCGCGCAACGTGCAGATCACGATGGAGACGGGCTGCTTCGCGCTCGTCCGGGAGGAGCGGCACGTGCGGCGCTACCGTGCCCGCGCGCCGCAACTCGAGCCGATCTCGGTTCTCGGGGCCGGTGACGTCCTCCTCGCCCAGTGGCTGGCAGCGCAGGACGAAGGGCGCCCGGCGGAGGAGTCGCTTCGGCTGGCGGTCGCAGCGGGCTCGGCGTCGGTGCTCGAAGTCGGTGCGGGCCGCTTCGACCCCAAAGAGGTGACCCGACTCGCCCAGCTCGTCGAGGTCGACGAGCTCCAGCCCGTCGCGTAGTCGGGGGCGTGCCGTCGAGCCCGGTTGGTAGAGTCGGCTGACTCTTGGAGTTCGAGCTCGATCGAGAAGGCAAGTTCGGCAAGGAAGGGCTGACCTTCGACGACGTGCTGCTCCTGCCGGCCGAGTCGGCCGTGCTCCCGAACGACGTCGCCACGGCGACCCGGCTGACGCCGACGATCGCGCTCGAGATCCCGATCGTCTCGGCCGCGATGGACACGGTCACCGAGGCGCGTCTCGCCATCGCGCTCGCGCGGCAAGGTGGGCTCGGGATCATCCATCGGAACCTCGCGATCGAGCACCAGGTGGCCGAGATCGACAAGGTCAAGCGAAGCGAGGCCGGCATGATCGTCAGCAGACGGTACCTAACCAAGCCATCACAACATCGCCTTAGGCATTCCAAGAAACTGTTTGGTGTTTTCCAGCGCCTCCACAAAATGGGCGAATACCCGGGCACCGGCGTCGGTCTGGCCATCGTTAAAAAATCAATTGAACGGATGGGAGGACGAGTTGGGATGGATGCCGAGGAAGGAGTGGGCAGCCGCTTCTGGATGGAACTTAGATCGATAAACAGCCACGGTATCTCCATCTCAGCAGCCGGCGAAGCCGCCTAGTTGACACGGTTTGAACCGTTTGATGCGGACGCATCGGCGACCTTAATCTTCAATCGAAAAATGCGAGCCGCTCTAAACAGTATCCATTCAATCGCACAAACGGGTTTGGAGCAGCACATACGCCTCGTTCAGGCCTCGCTCGAATTGGTCAATTCGAAAGCATAAAAGTAACTTTGCAAGGTGAGGTTGAGGAGTAAGGTGCCGTTAATGAAAAGGGAGGGTCCTTGACCCAGGGCGGCCTTCGCTTCGCTCAGTTGTCATGGGGTACCATCAGACAGCCCCGCTGGGGCTCCGGAAAGGCGAACCAGTCGTGGCGCCGGGAGGTCGCCCCATTTGTTTTCAGACACTATTTGGCCCTGCGTGGCTGCACTCTACATTGCAGCGGATCTAAGGTGAGCCATTGACTTCGGGCCAGGTATCGACGGTGGATACACCACGATGGTATTTGATTTCTTCGCAGGGTTTGTCTCCACTGGCGAATCGACTCCCCCTCCGGCTCATTTATTCCCACTTGATGCACGCTGGACTATTTTTCCTAATGCGGTTTCTATTAACGGGCGATTGAATTCCGCCTTTCCGTAGCCTGATAGCGATGCACCAGAGCAGTAACTGGTCGTAAAGTACGAGCGAGCGTGCCGTGGACGCCTCTTCGCACTTTATGCGCGCTATTGCTCTTTGCCGCGGGAATCGCATTGTCGCGCGGGCAACAACCCGAGGATCTCACCGAGTCAGGACTTTCTGAAGACCTGGTTTTCCGTTCCTGGAGAACCGAGGCTGGCCTTCCGCACAACACGGTCAATGCAATCGTCCAGACGAGAGACGGGTATCTCTGGATCGGCACACGCGAAGGATTGGCGCGCTTTGACGGTGTCCGTTTCACTGTCTTCGGGCTCAATGAAGGATTGCCGAGCGTGGAAGTGCAGACCCTATATGAAGATCGCCAGGGGACTCTTTGGATTGGCACCAGCGGGGGCGGGCTGAGTCGATGGCGGTTGGGCCAAATCGAGACGATTCGTTTTCCGCAATATCTTGCGGCGAGCGGCACGGTGTCTTCCCTGGCTGAAGATGGGGCCGGCCGCCTATGGATTGGCACCAGAGCCGGTTTGACAATCCTTGAACACGGACGTTTCGCTGTAGAAGGCGAACTGGAAAAGCTTAGCCATTCCGGTGTTCGGGCGTTGCTGCCTGATCGCGAGGGCGGAATGTGGATCGCGACTCTTTCGGACGGACGTATGAATTCCGTGATAATCGGTTGCGGGCAAGTATTGGACCGCAAGGCAACGAGCGAATTCTTGCCTATTGCCTGGTGCAGGACACCGGTGGCAATCTTTCGGGCAAGCGTCGGAAACGGAACAGTGCTTTGTCGTCGACATGGCGAATGGAACCGCTACACCGAGACGAATGGGCTGCCTTTTGCCTACGTGACCTGCCTCGCGGAAGATAATTCCAACATAATCTGGGCAGGCTCGCTTGACGACGGCCTGTATTACTTCGAAGCGGGTCGATTCCTGCCGATCAGGAAACAGCAAGGGTTATCAGCGAATGATGTCCGGGCGCTGTGCCCTGACCGGGAAGGCCACATTTGGGTTGGCACGCGTACAGGCGGCCTGAACCGGTTGAGCAGACGTAAACTGGTGACGGCTGGCGTTCGGCAAGGCCTTACCAACGACTACACCCGTTCAGTAGCTGAAACTAGCGACGGAGTGCTTCTGGGTCGGCACAACTGGCGGTGGACTTTATCGTGGCGGGCCGCAGCTATTTGATCCCATGCCCCGTTCTACTCTTCAGTTGAATCGGTTTTAGCCACGAAGGACGGCAATAACTCTGGTGGCGAGCTGCGCGAGAGCTGTTTTGTATCCGGGAGGCTGGACGCCAAATCCAAACCTGGAACCAATGCCGCGTGGCTGGGCCCTGCTGCTGTAACCGCTCTCTGTGCTGATATCCACGACGGTATCTGGGCAGGAATATCCGAAGGGCGCCTGGTGCATTTTCACGATGGCGCATTTATTGGTATCCCTGATGCCTTGCGCGAGGCGCCGATCACCGGTTTGGCGCAGGAACCTAATGGCGATTTGTGGGTGGGGGAGGGTCGATGGCCGGAGGACTCCAGCGAATCGATGCCTCCGGGTAAAAGGTCGAGCCGGTTGCTCGAGGTCTGCCCAGCCAGGCAATCCGTACGATTTGCCTGGGCAAGGATGGGCTGCTTTGGATAGGCACAGCCGGCGGTGGCTTGAGTTGCTGGGATTACGGCCGGATCTCCATTTTTGCGCCCACGACAGGTCTCAGCGCCAACACTGTCCTCCAAATCGTCGAAGACGACGTTGGCTGCCTTTGGCTGGGAACGAGCCGGGGGGTTCTCTCGCGTCCGCAAATCGGAGCTGCGCGATGTGGCAGCCGGAACTCGCCTACCTACACCCACGTTCATTCGGCATGAACGAAGGGATGCTCGCCGAAGAGTGTTCGAGAACGGTTTCTGCCGGAGGTCTAAAAGCCAAGGCCGGATTGATTTCGACATTTGAACCGTGAAGGGCTTGGTCTTTTTTGACCCGTTAAGCCAGGGCGACTCCCGTCCGCCCCCGGAGGCAATTGTCGAGGAGATCCTGGTGAACGGTGAATTGCAGCGGCGCGACTTCAAACTCCGGGGGAGCAGATTCTCAGTCGGCGGGTCCTGGTTTCATGACTTCAATGTCCGGCAGCCAGCTCATAGTTCCCTCTAAGTGGGCGCGAGTTGGAATTCCATTATACGGCCTTGAATTTCAGTGCCCGTGAAAAACTGCGTTTCCGTAACAAAGCCGCAAGGGCTGGATCGCGGCTGGGTCGACGCCGGCTGAACGACGAACAGCTTACTATCATGCGGTTCTACCCGGCCGCTATCCGTTTCGAGTTGTGGCCAGCAGTGCCGACAGCGCCTGGAGCTCCAGCGCTTTTACTCTGTCGTCACTATTTAGCCTACACTGATGGGAGACTTCCTGGTTTATGGCGATCGCAGCTCTGAGTGGGAGTAGGATTGGTGGCGGGAGGCATTCGATCGCTGAGCGTCGGGATACCGGCAGCGCCTAGCTTTGTCGAAACCCGTCATGCCGTTGAACGCGAGCGACTCCGCATCTCTCAGGATATGCATGACGAAATTGGCAGCATCTTGACGCAGGTCTCGCAATTGAGCGATTTGGGTCAAAGCGAAACCGGCGGATTCAACGACTGCGCGGCTTGCCTTTGAACGGATTGGCGTCAAGGCTCGCGCCGCAGTTCGCGCTCTTGACGAAATCGTCTGGGCGACCAATCCGAAGAAACGACAATCTCCCGCGCTTTGCCGAATATGTTTGCCAGTTCGCGACGAATTGTTGGAGAGCAGCCCGGTGCGTTGCTGGCAGGAAGTGCCGACACGTTCCGAAAATCCCCCTGGGCGCCGATGTGCGCCATAATGTCTTTCTCGCCCTCAAAGAAGCCTTTAATAGATGTGTTAAATATTCGGGCGCGACGGAGGTGTGGCTGCGGCTTACGCTCCATGATTCCGAAGCCCATGTTTCGGTTGAAGATGATGAAAACGGATTTACAGTCGGGGCCACCGGTTCCGGCGGAATGGGCTGGAAAATATTCGAACGCGCCGTGGCGGACTGCGGCGGACAAATGGAATTACTGAGTTCTCCGGGCAAAGGAACGCGGTGCGTTTTTGCTTTCCGGTTGCCAAAGCGTATCCAGCGTCGGCACTAACATTGAATGTGGTATGGCGGGCCTGATGCATTTGCATGTATGAGTCAGAAGGTGACTAAAACCATCCAGCAAAGCCTGGTTGAAGATGATCCAGGCGTGCGCGCCAATTTGGCCAAAAATGATCGATAGTGTCCGGGATTTTATTGTCAGGGAGCAGTATCCTGACGCCCGTTCTGCATTGCAGGGCCTCCCGGTTAATCTGCCTCGACGTCGTCCTGATGGACATCAATCTACCTGGGATGCCAGGAACCAAATGTGTCAGGCGGCTCAAGCAAGCCCGCCCCAAATCTACCGTCCTGATGTTGACCGTGGACGATGATAGCGAGCAGGTCTTCAAATCGCTGATGGCGGGTGCAATGGGCTACCTGCTGAAGCGGACTCCCAAGGACAAACTCCTGGAAGCCATTCGCGAAATTACCAACGGTGGCGCCCCGATGACCCGGCAAGTCGTGGTGCTGTTGCGGCATACTTCCATGAGTTGAGCCAAATTCCCGAAGCGACCGCGGCTGCTCCTGAGGTCGCGAATCTAACAACTCGGGAAGAGCAGGCTCCTGGCGCACCTCCGCTCGCGGCCACGCTGATAAGGAAATCGCCGATTTAATGGGAATCATTTCGAGACCGGCGCGACCGATGTCCGAACGATTTACGATAAGTTGCACGTTCACAGCCGAACGGAAGCAACTTTGAAGGACCTGGGCAAATAGCGCTTGTTTCAGGGAAATCAATGACAGGTACCCCCCCCCCCCCCCCCCCCCAGGCAGGGCATTTCACAGGTGCTGAGTGATCCTTGTCCAGGTGTTTGGACATCACCTTGTGCTCGGGAGGTGGCCAGCTGCGCGGTGGCGCGTTGATGGAGAGCTGAGGTGGTGCTGTGATGAGGTGATGGTGGGGTGCAAGATGGAGGTATTGAGGAAAACTTGTGCCAGGTGGTGCAGTCGAGTTCCTTGACCGATTTGTAAGGGGGCGGCCCGGAGATGGTCTGAAACGTGTGCGGGGCCGCGGCGAGGTGCTGACGATGACAGATGGCGCATTTTGGGTTCTGATGGGAGTGTATGCATCTTTCACTCTCTGGTTGTCGATGGACCACTGGAGTGAAGCCCATTCCTGGGCCTTGATGTGCAGTCTGATGGTGGGTCTGTGTCGTAGGAGTGGTTGTCGAGGAGATGTTGCTGGCGGCCTCGAGTTCGCGAGGGTGGCGAGGTTTGCATCCGGGCGGCGAGGTTGTGGATGGCGAGATGAGGTCGATCTTGTCGTTTTGAGGCGCTGGGACGCTTCGATCTGGGCTTCGCCGGCGTCTTTATTGTTGGCGCTGACTTTGTGTGGCGAGGAGCTTGTTGCGGTTGCCGATCCGGCGACGAGGTCGCCGACGACGATTCAACGCGGCCGTAGCCTGGCGGTGTCGATGACAGTGCAGCCGAGTTCGGGAATTTCTCGAGGACTTCCTTGAGGACGACCATGTCTTCGGGTAGGGTTGTCGTAGCGGGGCCCTTGCTCCATGCTGATGATGGAAATTTTGTGATGGGCTGCTGGAGGGGATGGGCTGGGTGATCAGGGCGCCTGCGGCGGGCGGGGGCGGTGGCCGGTGGCTGGAGCGGCGGCGGCGGGACCTGGGCCTTGAGCGAGCTCAAAATTTGAGCGGTGACGTAGTGTGCCGACGGAGAGTTCGAGGATGTCTCGGCGGTTCATTGAGATGACCACTCCTTTTGATGTTAGAGGCGAGCTAGACATGTGTAATAATTGACGCGGCAAGTGGATTGACTTGCTTACGATTGGCGTGGGCGAGACATAGTCCGAACGAATGCTGTGGTTGAAATGAATTGAGGCGGCGGCGATGGCGGTCACCGCGTGGCGGCGGCGGGCGGGTGGGACGGTTGTAGGTCATGACGACGCTGGGCCATTGGGTTTTGAATTCACCGAGGAGGCCTTCGAAGGCTTCGCGTTCAGCACGGCTGGCGTCGTCCATGGCGTTTTGCATTTTCAGCAATACGATGAACCTGAACGAGTAAATACGATAACAGCAGGCGTCATCCGGATCGGCGACCACATCCGGCGTCACGTAGCCGAACGGATCGGTGACTTCGTAGAGCAACTGCTCCTTCGCCGTGGCCAAGGTGATGCAGCCGCCGGTTGTTCTGGACTTTCCCCAGCGTCGCGCCGCCGTCGGTATCGACATCGGCGTAGGGAAAGCCCAGGTGCGCCATGTCGGGCACATCCTTGCGCCGGGCTGGAAATAGCCGCCGCAGAGCTGTCCCGCGCACCGAACGGATCGGTGACTTCGTAGAGCAACTGCTCCTTCGCCGTGGCCAGGGTGATGCAGCCGCCGGTTCGTTCGACCTTCCCCAGCGTCGCGCCGCCGTCGGCATCGACATCGGCGTAGGGAAAGCCGAGGTGCGCCATGTCGGGCACATCCTTGCGCCCGGGCTCGGCAAAATAGCCGCCGCAGAGCTGTCCTGCACATTCGAGCAGATGCCCGATCGACGTGCCCCGCGCCAGACGGTCGACGTCGTCGAGCTGCCAGCCGTATTCGTGGACCATCGGCGCGACGAACAGCGACGGATCGGCGACGCGGCCGGTGATGACGATGTCGGCGCCGGATTGGAGCGCGGGCAGCAACGCCGCGGCGCCAAGGTAGGCGTTGGCCGACACGAGCTCGCCGTATTTCGCGATCGGCGCCTGCGTCTCCAGCGTGAGCTCGCCCGGCTCGATCTTCGCCAGCACATCGTCGCCGGTGACGACCGCCACGCGGATCGGCGTCTTTTGCATTCGCGCGATAGCGATGATCGCGTCGGCCGCGGCGACCGGATTGGCCGCGCCCATGTTGGTGATCAGCCGCACGCCGTGCCGGCGCAGCAAGGGCAGCAATAGCTCGATGCGCCGCTCGAGCAACGGGTCGTAACCGCGTGCCGGATCCTGGCGCTTGCGCAGCTGCGCCAGCGCTACCGTGCGCTCGCCCAGGCATTCCAGCACCAGGTATTGGATGCGGCCGCGCTCCGCGAGCACCACCGCGGGCTCGAGGCGGTCGCCGGAGAATCCGGCGCCGGCGCCGATGCGGAGCGTTTCGCGCATCCTGCGCCGCCTTCAGTCGCCCGGCAGGTTCTGCACCTCGGGGAAGAACAGGTCCTTCCACGAGGCAGGCTTGGTCTTGATCGAGCCGATCTTGAACATGAAATCCGCGGTCTTGCCGACCTTCTGCGGCACCAGCGTATACGCGTAATCGGAGGCGTTGATCATCGCGTAGATTTCATCGACGCTATTCTTGGTGTCCTTGGCCTGCTCGAGATAGACCTTGGCCGCGGCGCGCTTGTCCTTGTTGATGGTGTCGATCGCTTCCTTCAGCGCATCGAAGAAAGCCTTGTAGCTCTTCGGATTGGCCTCGCGATACTTGGTCGACGCTGCGATCACCAGCGCGGTCGCCGGTCCGCCCAGGATCTCGTAGTTGGTGGTCAGCGTCCGGATTCCCGGGACCTTGATCTCCTGCTCGTGAAACGGCGACGTGGCGAAATGCGCGTCGACGCCGCCGGTCTGGTTGGTGAATGCGATCAGCGCATCCGGGTGCGACAGGCCGACGGTCCATGGATCGAAGTGCGCGTAGTTCTGATCGCCGTATTCTTTTGCCGCCGCCATCTGCAACATGATCGCCTGCGTCGAGATCTTGACCGACGGCACGGCGATCTTGTCCTTGTCGCTGAAGTCGCGGATCGACTTGATGTTCGGGTTGCGCACATTGAGGTACAGCGGATAGGTCGTCAGCGCCGACATGCCCTTGATCTGGACGTTGTCCCGGGTCTTGTCCCACAAGGTGATCAGCGACGGCGCGCCGACCGAGATGAACTGCAGCGCGCCGCTGATGATGCCGTCGTTCATCACGCTCGGGCCCGCGACCTTGATCCATCCGACCTTGACTTCGCCGAGCCCTTCGGCCTTGGCGTGCTTTTCGACCAGCTTGTCGCGCTCCATCAGCATCAGCGGCAGGAAAGCCACGCCGTACTGCTGCGCGACGTTGATCTCCGACATTTCCGCGCGCGCCGTCATCGCGACGGCGGCAAGCAGAAGGCCCGGCAACAAACGCTTGGCGATGAACATCAGTCCTCCTGAACCGTCTTGGCTCGCATGACCCACGGCGCGCGTGGGAAAGTATATCCAGTATTCGCCGGCGGGCAGCGCTATCGCATGCCGATCTTCGCATGCGCGATCACGGCGGCGGCCTCGCGCGGAGGGGAGCGCCAGTACGGCTGGGGCGCGTAAACCTGGGCGCCCAATGCCGCGGCGGCGTGCCACGGCCAGCGGGGATCCCACAGCATCGCGCGCGCCATCGCAACCAGGTCGGCGTCGCCGGAGGCAATGATCGCCTCGGCCTGCTTGGCTTCGGTGATCAGGCCTACCGCCATCGTCGCGACGTGGGTCGCGCGGCGTATCGCGCGCGCCAGCGGTACCTGGTAGCCGGGACCGAGCGGGATCTTCTGCGCCGGCGAGATGCCGCCGCTGGACGTGTCGATCCAGTCGCAGCCGGCGGATTTGAGACGGCGGACCAGCGCGACCGAGTCCTCGATCGTCCAGCCGCCGTCGACCCAGTCGGTAGCGGAGATGCGTACGCCCATCGGCTTGTCCTGCGGCCAGCAGTCGCGCACCGCCGCGAAGACCTCGAGGGGAAAGCGCACGCGATTGTCGAACGAGCCGCCGTAGGCGTCATCGCGCCGGTTCGATAGCGGCGAAAGAAATTCGTGCAGCAGGTAACCATGGGCGCAGTGCAGCTCGAGCGCATCGAGACCGAGCTGCGCCGCCCGCTTCGCGGCGGCGACGAATTCGCTTTTGATCTGCATCAGGCCCGCCGCGTCGAGCGCGGCCGGCGGCGTTTCGTGCTCGAGCTGCGGTATCGCCGACGGCGCTACCGGCGTCCATCCGCCTTGCGCGACCGGAATCAGCTGCCCGCCTTCCCATGGCACTTGCGACGAGCCCTTGCGCCCCGCGTGCGCGAGCTGGATCGCCACCGGCATCGGCGGCGCGTGCTTGCGCGCGATCGCCAGGCGCTCGCCCAGCGCCTTTTCGCAGGCGTCGTCGTAGAGGCCGAGGCAGCCGTAGGTAATGCGTCCGATCGCCGACACCGCGGTCGCCTCGATCGTGAACATCCCCGCGCTCGATTGCAGCAACTGGCCCCAATGGACGAGGTGCCAATCGGTCGCGCAGCCGTCGACGGCCGAGTACTGGCACATCGGCGAAACGACGATGCGGTTGGCGAGCGCGAGCTTGCGCAGCTTGTACGGCGTGAACAGGGCTGAGGACATTGCTAAGATGGGGGCTGGCGGCAAAACCGCGAGCGTAGCCGATTTTCGGTTCGGCGCGATCCGGACGGGACGCTGACAGCGCGCTGTCGGGGGAGGGAACAAATCGCCCGCCTCTGGCTCGTATTGAATCTGTGGATTCTCCGGTGCGATTATTCGAGAGCCGGCGCTCGTATCCCAAGCCGATGACACCCTTACCTCCATCCCCAACCCGCGGCCACCGCCACCGCCCGACGAGTGGCCGATGAGCCATTGGTTGCACAAGCCTGCCACCCGGCAGGACGTCGTGACCATTCGCAAGGTGTGGGTAACGCTGGCCGTATCGCTGGTCGTCCATTTGGCGGCGCTGCTGCTATTCGTCACCCATCCGCCGATCCCGGGCCTCGAGCAGCAGGCGGTCGAGCAGGAAAGCAACCCCATCCAGGTCGACCTTGCCGAGGCGAGGCCGCCATCGCCGTCGCCGCCGTCCGCTCGTGCAGAGCCCGCGGCGGAGCCGCTGCCGAAAGTGCCGCGCCCGGCACCCCGCGTACGACCGCCGCCGATGGTCGCGATGCCGCGCCTGGAGGCGCCGGCGATTCGAACGCCGGCACTCGCTCCACCGCCGCAGATCGCCGCGGCTCCGGCGCCGCCGCAAGCGAGGCCCCCGGCACAAGGCGATTTTCTTTCGTTCGTGCAGGCCAACCGACGCGCGCGCGGCGTAGCCGAGTCGGCGCAGGACAATTCCGAGCCCGACTTCAATACCAAGATCGCCGCCAATCTTCCCGGCGCCGCGCACGGCGTCGCCGCGCAGCGGTCGATCCGCGGCGGTGGCATCTTCCAGATCAAGCGGATGTCCTACGACGATGCGGCGTTCGAGTTTTTCGGATGGAATAACCAGATGGGCCGGCAGACGCCGCAGATGATCGAAGTGCGCAAGGGCAACAATCCCGACATGCGCATCGCCGTGGTGCGCAGGATGATCGTTATCATCCGCGAGCACGAGCGCGAAGATTTCACCTGGGAGTCGGGGCGTCACGGCGGCCGCGTCGTTACCTTGTCGGCGCGACTGGCCGACACCGCGGCGCTCGAAAAATTTCTGCTGCAAGACCTGTTCGACGACACCCGCGAGGGGCAATGAGCGGCTCGCCCGGCGTCAGTCCTTCTTGAACCAGGTAGCCTGCAGAAAGACGATCAACAGCCCGAGAGCCTTCAGGAAGTAGGCGCCGAGCCGGGCCAAGCCAGCCACGGCATCGCTGGTCGGAAACAGCAGCTTGTACTTGCCGATGTCGAATGCGGCGTCGATGCCGATCCCGATCAGGCCCAGCGCGAGACCGATCAGCGTCAGCTGGCCCCATCCGGTTCCGACCAGCTGCGTCCACTGGTACGCGTTCTTGTCCGCGGGCCTCGACCAGGACGGCACAGGATTCTTTCGCCGCCAGACCGAGCTGGCCGGGAGTCACCCAAACCACGTTTCCGGTAGCCGCTTCGCGCGGCGTCACCTTGAACACGGTCGAAGCCTGGTTGTCGCTCCGCGTCAGCCGAACGTACCGTGCGTCCCGCAACGAGGTCTTGTCCCAGCTCTGCTGCGGCACCGAAACCTGTCCCGACGACGTCCAGCCGGGGTTGCCTCGCGCGGTGAAGTTCTCAGACACGGCGCGCTACCCCGGCGCGAACCCCTCGCAGTATCCCGATCAACTGCGGATCGGGAAGGTCGAGCTTGTCGACGATGGCGAGCGCGCAGCGCATCATCTCCTGCCCGTCGTCGGACATGCCGCGCCACATCCGCGACAACTCGCCGTCGAGCGCCGATGCGGGCAAGCCGCGGTATTCCTCGGCGGCACGCTGAATCCATCCCCAGGAATCCCTCGGGCGATTCCGGAAATACTGTCTCGCCGAGCGTATCGATCGCGCCGCCCGGATCACCTCTTCGGAGACGTCGCTCAATGCGGCCCGCTGCGAGTCCTCGTCGCCGCTCTGCAGCACTGCAGCAACGGTGAGCAGCGTCAGATCGCAGAGCACGCAAATCCAGCGCGGATAGTTCGCATCGCGAACGGCGTGGCCCTGGCAGGCGAGCACGTTGCAGAGCTGGCAAACGCCGAGGGCGTCGCCGGCGTCGGTATTCGGGATCGTCTTGTTCCCGATGGCGCAAAGATAGCAGCTTGCGGTCATCGCGGCTCCCTAGGGTATTTCGTACACCGCGACCTCGTCGGCAATGCCGCGCAAGGGCAGACGGCGCGACGTCGGCTTGATGCCGTCGGTCTGCAGCAGTTCGGTCGACTGCGGATGATCGACGACCGATCCCGTTGCAAGGATCGAGTGCGACACCGCGAGCGCCTGGACGCGCGACGCGATATTGACCGTCTGGCCGAAATAGTCCTGCCGATCGTTCAGCGTGACCGCGAGGCACGGGCCCTCGTGGATGCCGATCTTCAGCAGCATGTCCTCGTTATGGCGCCGCTGGTTGAGATCGCCCATCGCGGCGCGGATGCGCAGCGCCGCGGCGATCGCCCGATCGGGCGTGGCGAAAGTCGCCATCACCGCGTCGCCGATGGTCTTGACGACCGCGCCCGATTCGGCGGCGATGATCTCGTGCAGGATCTTGAAGTGCTCCTTGACGATGTCGAACGCCACCAGGTCGCCGACCCGCTCGTACAGATCGGTCGAGCCCTTGAGATCGGTGAACAGGAACGTGAGACTCGTTATCTTGAGCCGCTGATCGACGTCGAGCGTGCTGGTCCGGTAGATCTCGCGGAACGTCTGGTTGGTCAGCAGGCGCTTGGCGGTCAGGAACGGCCGGCGCTGGCCCAGCATGTCGTGCATCGTCTGCCCGGCGATATAGACTCCCGGCACGACGCGGATGTCGCTGCGATTCTCCAGCGTCAGCCGCAGCGGCCCGGGTTGCATGATCAGCGTCTCGTTCGGCGCGTGCGTCTTGCTGTACACGATCGTCAGCGACTGGCGCTCGCGGGTGGGTTCGCCCTTGACGTCGATGAATTGCGCGCAGTGCGTGACCGGCTCGAACACGATGACGAATTCCGCCGGCAAGGTCAGCGACAGCATCGCTTTCTCGCCGGGAGGCAGCTCGACCATTTCGAGCGTCACTTCGTCGATCAACCGGGCGAACGCATCGTCCGGCACGTCGATGCCCGAGCTCCAGAACATCTGCCGCATGTACTCGCTCGCCGGAAGCTGATCCGGCGAATGGGCGGCGATGCGGCGCACGCGCGGGCTCACGGTAAACGTCACCTCGACCATTTCATCGAGCGTGGGCTCGTAGCCGGCGGCGCACAGCGCACAGGCATACTCCGCCCGGTTGACGGTCTTCAGCGACGCCCCTGCGTCGAGCACGCCGCCGCAGCCGGGGCACAGCACATTCCACGACAGCTCGAACAGGCCCAGGCGCGCGGCGTGCAGGAACGCGGCAATCACGCGCTCCTCGTCGAGTCCGGTCCTGGCGGCAAAGTCGAGCGCATTGATTCGGCTCAACTGGCGATCGGGTGCGTCGCGGACCAGCGCCTCGATCGCGGACACGACCTCGGCATCGGCCGTCTGCCGCAGGGCGCTGAACAAGGTTGCTGTTTCGCTCACAAAAAAAGCTTACGCCAAATTTCCGCCTGACAGTAGCGTACCGGCGCCCGGCAGGCGGGGTGCGCCGAACCGGGACGTCGTGGTTCAGGCAGGACCGGCAGCAGCTGCCGTTTGCCGGCCGGACGCGATCGCTTTTTTGCCGCTGCGCCGGAAGCCGCTCCGCGATAGACTTGGGCATTGCGTCGAAGGACGTGCGGCGAAGGAGCAAACATGGCAGCTATGTTGATCCGGTTCGCCGGCGTGGCGACGGTGCTTGCCGCGCTGTGCCTTGCCGACCTCGCTGCCGCGGCCGAGATCGGGCAGATCAAGACGGCGAAAGGCAGCGTCACGATCGAGCGTGATGGACGCACGTTGCCGGGTACGGTCGGTGCGCGACTGCAAAGCGCGGATGTGGTGAAGACCGGCGCCGACAGTGCGGTGGGGATAACGATGGACGACGATTCGCTGTTGTCCGCCGGTCCCGGCAGTATCTTGTCCCTCGATCGCTATGCATTCGAGCCGACGACCGGCCAGGGACGGTTCGACGCGTCGCTGAACAAGGGAACGCTGGCGGTCATTTCCGGCCGCATCGCCAAGGGGTCGCCCGACGCGATGACTGTTCGCACGCCGACCGCGGTGCTCGGTGTGCGTGGAACCGAATTCGTCGTCAGCTCGGAATGAGCGAATTCGCGTCTGTCGCCCGACGCGCCGTCTCGTGGGTGCTGAGCTGCGTGCTGGTTGCTGGCTGCGCGAGCAGCGGCACGATCGTGCTGTTGCCCGAGAAGGACGGCCACCCGACCGCTGTCGTGGTCAAGGAAGGCGACAAAGAGCTGATTCTCGATCAGCCGTACGCCGCCGTGAAGATCACGCCATTGCGGCCGAGCGCGTACCGCGCGAGCCCGCAGGAGGTGGAGGCCCAATTCGGTGCGGCGCTCGCGGCGCAGCCTGCGCGCGCCACCGCATTCACCTTGTATTTCGTCCAGGGCAGCGACGAATTGACCGACGAGTCGAAGCAGGACGTCGACCGCATCCTCGCCGAAATCGCGCGCCGGCCGGTGCCAGACGTGCTGGTCGTCGGCCACACCGACGCGGTCGGCAACGATACGACCAACGACGCGCTGGGACAGCAGCGTGCGGACAGCATGCGCGCCGCGTTGATCGGCCGCGGCCTCGCGTCCGAAAACGTCCGAGCCATTTCGCGCGGCAAGCGGGCGCCGGCCGTCCCAACCGCCGACGGCGTTGCCGAGCCGCGTAACCGCCGCGTCGAGATCCTGGTGCGCTGAAGGCGCTGGACGATCTGCGGAGCGATCCGGGCCTCGTCAGGCGAGGGCTGGCGGTCCGACCCAGCGCACCGCCAGCACAGTCACGTCATCGGTGGGTTCGGTGCCCGCGGCAAACGAGCGAATGTCGGCGCACAAGGCGTCGACCAGCGCGTGCGCGTCGGTGCCGGCGAGCGCGAGGCCGGCAAGCCTCTGCTGCAATCGCTGGCTGCCGTAGCGCTCGCCCGCCGGATTCTGCGCATCGGCCACGCCGTCGGTGACCAGGCAGAGCACCTGACCGGGCAGCAACAGGCGCGAGGCGCCTTGATAGCCGAAGCGGTCGACCGTGCACAGCGGCGGTCCGGCGCCGCCGCTCAGGCGCTCGAGGCCAGGCCGGCCGAGCGTCAGCAAGTACGGATTGTCGTGTCCCGCGTTGCAGTAGTCGAGCTCGCCCGAGCGCAGATCCAGCGCGCCGGCAAAGGCGGTGACGAAGAACATCTCCGGGTTGTCGCGCGAGACTTCCTCGTTCGCCGCGCGCATCAGGTCGGCAACCGGCCACGCGGGGCTGCGCAAGCTCGTGCTCTTGTACAGGGCCTTGCTGACGGCCATGAACATGCTGGCCGACACGCCTTTGCCGGCAACGTCGCCGATCAGGAAGAACAGGCGATCGGAGCCGAGCAGGAAAAAATCGTAGAGGTCGCCGCCGACTTCGCGCGCCGGCGTCATCGCCGCGGCGAGCTCGACCCTGGAGTCGTCGCGCAGGAAGTCCGCACGGGGCAGAAATCCGGTCTGGATGCGCTTCGCCGCCGCCAGCTCGCCGTCGATGTAGGCGGCCTGCTCGCGCTGTGCCTGGACCACCTGCTCGAGCCGCTTGCGCTGCCGCGCCGCCTCGCCCAGGCTGAGCAGCAGCAGGAAACTGAACAGGATCAGCAGTCCCAGCGCGGGCGCGGCCGCGTCGAATACCAGGCGCCACAAAAAAAACGCGAAGAACGCCGCGCCGACAGGCAGCGCCATGCACGCCGTCGCGAGCAGGGCGGCGTTGCGCGGCTTCCAGCGTGGCGTGACCGCGATCAGCATCGCTCCGAACAGCGTGAAAAGCGCGAGCTCCAGACGTGGCGCCCAGCGCGGCCGATCGAGCCAGGTCTGGTCGAACAGGTTCTCCAGCACCTGCGCCTGGATTTCGCTTCCCGGCATGCGCATGCCGAGCGGCGTGTTCTGATAGTCGGCGACCGCGAGGCCGGTCGTGCCGATCAGCACGAGCTTGTGCTCGAAGCGCAGAGGATCGACTTTGCCGTCGAGCACGTCTGTCGCGGATACGGAACGGTGGGAGTCGCGCCGCGCGTAATAGATCCGAAGCTCGCCATCGTCTTCGGTGGGCACGACGAAATCGCCGACGCCTATCGACTTGACGACCGGGCCGTCGACGAACAATCGAACCGCGCCCGCATGCAGCGCGACGCGGAGCATCTCGATCGGCATTGACGGGACGAGGCCGTCACCGATCCGCGCCGCCAGAGGAAGGCGCCGGATGACGTCGTCCGAGCGGCCGGCCGAGATCAGGCCATGCCCGGCCGCGCTGCGATCGAGCAGCTCGATGTTGGTGAGGGCTCCCGCGTAGCGCTGCAGGTCGGCCAATGCCGATTCCCGCGATGGATCGCGCTGCGCACGGTCGACGACGACGAATGGCGGTGCGAGCGGTTGGCGGGACGTCGTGGCGGATGTGCCGGCCAGCCCGAGGACCACCGGCGCCGCGGCGATCGCGTCGGCAAGCTCGCGGTCGCTCGAGGGCAGCGCGGGCAGGCGGTCCGCCAGCGCCGGGTCGACTTGCGTCGTCTGCGCAAGCAATCGATCGGTCGACAGGCGGTCCGGCTCGGACATCAATATGTCGACTCCGATGGCCGCCGGGTGCTCGCGCGCAATGCGGCGGATCAGCGCGGCCAGCACAGTGCGCGACCACGGCCACTGTCCGAGCCGCGCAAGGCTCGCATCGTCGATTTCGACCACCGTGACGGGTGACGTCGCAACGCCGCGCGGCTTCAACAGCTGATACGTATCGAACCAGGTGGATTGCAGCCTTGTGTTCCAGCGTGGTTGCAGCCATATCAGCGCGGCCAGCGCGACGAGAAGGACCACACCGATCGCCACGATACGGCGGTACGACGAAGCTGCGGACGCGGTCAGCGCCGCAGCAACGCTTACCAACGTATTTCCATTCCGTCGTAGGCGGCGCTGACCTGCAGCGGGCTCTCCGGGGCGTGTTATCTCCTCGAGCCGCCGCGTTTCCGCGAGCAGGCGGGCGATCGCCGCGTCATCATGCATCGGTTCATGATGGAACAGGCAAAGATGCCGTGCCCCGGCCATCTGGCAGAGCTCTACGCCGACGATGTTGCTCGAATGGCCCCAGTCCGCCTTGACCGACATCGTATCCGCCAGCGAGTACATCGCGTCAAAGATCACCAGATCGGCATCGCGAAAAAAGTCGACGAAAGCGTCGGTTTCCGCCGCGTCGGCCAGCTTGTGCTCGGAGTCGGTCGAATAGACGACTGTCCTTCCGGCCGCCGTGAAACGATAGCCGTACGACCCTCCGCCATGTCTCTGCAGCATCAGTCTGACCTGCAACCCGGCAATGTCATACGACTGTCCTGCCTCCAGCTGCACGAACTCGATGTCCGCACGCAGCGCAGTAAAATCGACCGGGAAAGTGGGTGGGCTCTGCTGCCGCCGCAACGCGTCTTCGATCACGGCATGACCGCCATAGATGCGGATGCGGTTGCCCGGAATGTATGCAGGCACAAAAAACGGGAACCCCATGATGTGGTCCCAGTGCACGTGCGACATGAAGATGTGATAAGTCTGTGGCGACGCCGGCCCGTGACGCGCGATCGCCTGGTGAGCGAACGGACGAGCGCCGGAGCCCAGGTCGCAGAGCACATAGTCCGGGCCGCCCGTCTCGATTTCGACACACGACGAATGGCCGCCGTAGCTGCCGCCGATGGCCATCCCGAGCGTGTCGATGTACGCGTTGATGTCGTCGTCGCCGGCAAAGGTGCGGCCCGACGCGCGACGCAGCGCCGCGACGAGCTTGTGCCGGACACCCGACGCCGTAAGCGCGACCGGCAGCGATCCGCGCGTGCCCCAGAAGCGAACACACTTCATCGGGTGGCGGCCTCGTACGCCGCCAGCGCCGGCGCCGACACGGACTGAAGCGCGGTGCGCACCGAGGGGAAGACTTCGACCACGTGCCCGAAGCGCGCGATGTCGAAGATCTCCGCGACGATCGGCTGCATGGCGGCGACGGCGATGCGGGCGCCACGAGAGCGCAGCTCCTTCGCCGCGATCATCAGCAGGCGCAGTCCCATGCTGCTGATATATCCGACCCGCGAGAGGTCCAGAACGAGTGCGCTTCGAGCCTTGGCCGCATCCTCGACGAACGGCGCCAGCGCAGGTTGCAACCGCGTCGATCCGGCATGATCGATAGGTCCGACAGGCGTCACCACGACGACGTCGGCAAATCGCAGACTCGACAATTCCACGGTGTCCCCCGCCTCCCGCCGACGCTCACCGGAAGCTGTTGCCGCGATTATAAGCGCCTGAGGCTTGCGCCAGCGGCGCTCGAAGCGGAGCCTTTGCCTGAAACGGGGGATCCCGAAGAAAATCGAGGAAAAATCGCTGCAGATTTATTTCTGATAGGCGGCGCACCTCGAGTCCGGGAGCGCGGCGCACGGCGTGCCGGCCGCCGTGCGGAAACCTCAAGCCGCCCGGCGCAACGTAAGATTGATGCGATGCGCGCCGGCGAACGGATGGTGGCGCTGCCTTGATCGGCAATACGCCGTGGTAATTGAGCCGCGCCGGCCCGCCCCAGACGAGGACGTCGCCATGCCGTACCGGCACGCGCATCGTCTTCCCGGATCGCTTCAAGCCGCCGAACAGAAAGGTCGCGGGAACGCCCAGCGACACCGACACGATCGGCTGACCGAAGTCGCGCTCGTCCTTGTCCTGGTGCAGCGACAGCTTGGCGCCCGTCTGGTAGCGGTTGATCAGACAGGCGTCGGGGGCAAACTCTTCGAAGCCGGCGGCGCGTGCCGCTTCGCCTGCCAGGCGAAGAAAAGACTCGGGCATCGCCGGCCACGGTTTTCCGCTGTCGGGATCGATCGGGTCGTACCGATAGCCGGTGCGATCGCTGACCCAGCCGCAGGCGCCGCAGTTGGTCATCGCCACCGACATCGACAGTCCGCCCGGCGTCACCATCTGGCGAAACGGCGCTCGCGCGATCACGCGCTGCAGGTCGGCCGCGAGCACCGCCGATGCCGCGCCGGCGAACCCGCGCAGCAACACCGCTCCCGGCGCGAGATGATGCTGCCGCGCTTCGACCCCGTCGAGGTCGAACAGATCGCCGCTCATCGCACTGTCCTCACGCGGCATCGTGGAAGATGATGCCGAGCGTCTGGCGATGGCCGCGACGCACGCGGCTGACGCCGTGCCGCATATTGACGCGATAGACGCCGCGCGAGCCCTGCACCGGACGGTGCTGGACGGCGAAAATCACGGCGTCGCCCTGGTGCAGCGGTACGACTTCCGGCCGCGACTGCATGCGCGGTCGCTGTTCGGTGAGCACGAACTCGCCGCCGGTGAAATCCCCGTCCGGATCCGATAGCAGGATCGTCGCCTGCAGCGGAAACACGTGCTCGCCGTAGAGGTCCTGGTGCAGGCAGTTGTAATCGCCGGCGCCGTAGCGAAGCATCAGCGGCGTCGGCTTGGTCTGCCCCGCCGCGTGGCAGCGCGCGAGGAACGCCGAATGTGCGGCCGGATAGCGGACGTCGATACCGAGCGCGGCGTTCCAGCGGTTGGCGATCGCAGCAAGGTGCGGGTAGAGGGAAGTGCGCAAGTCGGCTACCAGCGGCGGCAGCGGATAGTTGAAGTACTTGTACTCGCCGCGGCCGAAGCCGTGACGCTCCATGACGACCTTGCTGCGAAAGCGCTCGTCGGCCTCGTACAGGGCGGCTATCGACCGGCAGTGCGCCGGGCTGAGCACGCGCTCGATGACGGCGCTGCCGCGGGCATCGAGATCGCTGGCGATCTCCTCCCAGTCGGCCGAGACCAGCCGCGTCTGGACATCGGCCGGAGCGATGTCGGCAACATGCGCGACGGCGCGGTCGCGCGCGTTCATCGGCGCGACTCGCGCTCGAGCAGCGCGCGCTTGCGCTCGACGCCCCAGCGATAACCGGCCAGCGCGCCGTCGTTGCGTACGACCCGATGGCAGGGAATCGCCACGGCCAGTGCGTTGGCGCCGCAGGCCTGCGCGACCGCTCGCACCGACTTCGGCGCGCCGATCCGCCTGGCGAGGTCGGCGTAACTGACCGTGCTGCCGGCGGGGATGTCGCGCAACGCCTGCCAGACCCGCTGCTGGAACGCGGTGCCGCGCACGTCCAAAGGCAGGTCCAGGCCCAGGCCCGGCGCCTCGACCAGGCCGACCACTTTCGCGACCAGCTGCTCGAAGCCGGCATCGCCGCCGATCAGCTCGGCGCGCGGGAATCGATCCTGCAGGTCGCGCGCCAGCGCATCGGGATCGTCGCCGATCAGGATCGCGCACACGCCGACCTCGCTGGCGGCCACGAGGATCGCGCCAAGCGAGCACTCACCTATCGCGAATCGTATATCGGTATCGGCGCCGCCGGCGCGGTAGCGCGAAGGCGTCATGCCCAGCACGTCGTTGGATTGCGCGTAAAAGCGTCCGTTGGAGTTGTATCCTGCCCCATAGATCGCTTCGGTCACCGTGCCGCTGCGATCGAGCTCGGCACGCACGCGCCGGGCGCGATGCGCCGCGGCATAGGCCTTCGGCGTCAAGCCGGTCGCCGCCTTGAACACGCGATGCAGGTGATAGACGCTCAAGCCGGCCTCTGCCGCCAGCGCCTCGAGGCTGGGCGCCTGCTCGGCCCTTTCGATAAAACGGCACAGGCGCGCTACCGTCGCCGCGTGCTGCTCGACCAGCGGCGGCCGGTCCGGGCGGCAGCGCAGGCACGGCCGGAAGCCCGCGCGCTCGGCGTCGGCCGCCGTCAGATGGAACGCACGTGTTCCGGCCGCGCCTGGCGGGCGGCGCACGAGGGCCGGCAGTAGACGCCGGTCGTGCGGACCGAATACACAAAGCCGCCGTCGGCGGCCGGGTCGCGCGCGATGACCGCCGCCCAACGCGGGTCGGCCATCGTCGCCGCGGCCCGTGCAGTGCTTTTCGAAGTCGTCTTCATGTTGAATCCTTTCAGCTGATCGTCATCGATGGCTGAAATTTAACCCCGGCCCAAGTCCTGCGCACTCCGCGTCTTGCTTTCGAATCCGGTTCGACCGGGACGCGGCCTCGGGGCTTACCCGTCGACCGCGAAGGCATGATGCCCGAACGCGTATCGTCGCCGGTCGCGATCTGCGGACGAACTCGTATCGATGAATCCGGATGTCGGACCGCGTCCTGCATTGCCGGTACGCAACCATCGATGCCGACTGACACTCCAAATCGGCATGCACCGCGCTCGCAGGTCCCAACCAGCTTCCGCCGCTCGCGTCCGCAGCCGCAGACCCGGGCGGGGCGCGACCCGGCACCGCCGTGTCGCCGGGTGGACGCTGCTGGCGGCGGCGTTTCTGCTGTTGCTGATCGCGAACGGCGCGGCCGCGCGCGAATGGCATTTCGACGTCAGCCTCGACGGGCTGCCGATCGGCACCCACGACATTTCCCTTCAGCAGAAAGGGGATGCGCATTCGGCGGTGAGCGACATGCGCTTTCGCGTGTCGCTGCTCGGCTTCGAGGCCGGTAGCTACGAGCAGCACGAGGAAGAAACCTGGCAGCGCGATTGCCTGACCCGGATCGACACGAGGACGGTCGAAAAAGGCAAGGTCACGACCGTCGCCGGGCGGCTCGAAGGCGGCAATTTCGTCATCGACGGACCGGGAGCGCAGCAGCGGCTGCCCGCCTGCGTGATGAGCTTTGCCTACTGGAATCCGCGGGTGTTGAAGCAGACCAGTCTGATCAACGTGCAGACCGGCGCATCGACGCCGATCACCGTCCACGCGCTGGACAAGGAGCCGCACACGGTGCGCGGCGCATCGGTCGAGGCAACGCACTATCGGATCGACACTGCACGCAACAAGATCGAGGTCTGGTATTCGCCCGAAGGCGAATGGGTCGGACTGCGTTCGACGTCGCAGCAAGGACACGTGCTCACCTATCGCCTGAAGTGATGCCGCGCCCCTGGTTAAGCGCTGGCGCGGCGGCGAATAGTCGCGTCGACACCCGCCTCCTCGCCATGACGAGTTACTGTTCTATTTTCCGGCATGGATACTCTGCCGAGCTGCTAGCATCGGGCTTGCAGCAGCGGTCGGAGCGGCCAATCGCCGCGCGGTCGAACCGGTGCGATTTCGCCGATGGCGGTATGAATAACGCTGGAACCAGACGAAAATGACGACACGTGTCGCGCCGATAACCCCCGGGACCCGCCCTGAGCTTGCGGCGATCGAGGCTGCCATCCTCGCCGAGCGCGGCGAGATTCTTCTGCTCTACCGGGTCCTGCTGAACAGCGCGCCGCTCGCCGCGGGCTGGGAGCAGATGCTGACGGCGGTGCGCAACCGCAGCTCACTTGCCGCGGATCTGCGCGAGTTGGTGATTCTTCGGGTGGCCGTGCTCAATCGTGCGCCGTTCGAATTCGACGCGCATCTGCCGTTGGCGCGCAAGGCCGGCATCGGCGAAGCGAAAATCGCCGCCTTGCAGGCGGAGGAAATCGGCGACGGATTCACGGCACTCGAACGCGCGGTATTGACGCTGACCGACACGATGACCCGTGACGTGCAGGTTCCCGATGCGCAATTCGAGCCGTTGCGCGACCCACTTCGATGCACGCGGATTGGTCGAGCTGGTGGCGACCGTAGCGGCATACAACATGGTCTCGCGCTTCCTGGAAGCGCTCAATATCGGGCACTGACTCTTATATCGCTCGCGTGACCGCGAGTCGCTGACCGCTTGGCGCCGACGCTACCAGCGGCAACTGCCGTCGCCGATCGTGCTCGCCACCAGCACCGGAACCGCGAGCAGGCCCATGCCGGCATAAGCGGTGCGGCAGTCCGGCTTGATGGCCTTTTCCAGCGCGTTGCTCTCCTTGGACAGCCTTTCCGGCGGCGGCGGCAAGGCAGGCAGGATGCCGCGCGTGCTCGTCGTTTCGCTCGCTATTTCGCGCGCGCGCTGGCGCGCAGCCTCCATATCGATGCGAGGGGCGCCCGATTCGCCCGGCGGCGCCGCAACATCACGCCTCGGTTTGAAAATATCTTCGTCGGGGCCGGGCGCGCCGAGGCGCAGTCGAGGCGGCTCCGCTGCCACAGCCGGCGCGGGGCGCGCGCCGGGGACCACCGCCGGCACGGCGACCTCCGAGGGCGGCGCCGGCCTGGCACCTGCGGCTGGCGCTGCCCGCTCTCCCTGCGAAGGAGCTGCTCCGGCAGGCGCCGCCAGCGGCGCGGCTGACGGACTTGGCGCGGCCATGTTCGGCGATGGCGCCAGCTCCTGGTCGATCCGCGGGGCGGTGAGACGATCGATGGGCGGCGGCACCATCGGCGCCTCACTGGGTGGAACCTCGACCGGCGGCGCGACGGCCTTCGGTGGCGGCGGCACGGCCAGGCGCTCGATCGGCGCGGGCGCAGGAGCGGGAGGCGCCGGTGCGACCCGCGGCGCAAACTCGATCGGCGGGGCGAGCTCGCGCTGAATCGCGGGCGCCGACAGTCGCTCGATCGGCGCCGCGGGGGCAAGCGGGATTGCGGGCGGCGCGATGTCGAGCGGCGCGAGCGAGCGCGGGCGGATTCGGCGGCGGGGCCAGGCGTTCGATTGTCGGCGGCGCAACCGGCGCGATCAGCGGCTTATCCACCTCCTGCGGCGCGCGCAAATCGATGCGCGGCAAAGGCTCGGCCGCTGCCGGCGGCATCGGCGGCGCGGCTTCGGGCTGTATCTGCCCCGATGCGGGCGTGGCGGGCTCGATCGGCGTCGGCTCGCTGGTTTTCGGGGCTTCGACGGCGGGCATCGGCTCGCTGCGGCCGGGCGCCACTGGGGCCAGCTGCGGCTCGGAGCGTTGCAGCAAAGCCCGTCCGGTCGCCGTCTCTGCGCCCGGTCCTGCCAGCAGGCCGGTATCGGGCGGCCCAGGCTCCCGACGGAAGGTCACGTCAAGCACATCCAGCATCGCCTCGCCGCGGCCGGCGCCGCCGCCATGCGAGGTGCCGAAAAGAATGACGATGGTTGCGTGCAGCAGCATCGAGAGCAGCACGAACCGCACGAGGGCCGGTTGGGGCGCGTCGGCGCGCCATTGCGTCCGCATTGCCGAACTTGCTGACGTAATCACTCTTTTGTTTCGCTTCCGATGCCGGCTGTTAGCTTACCTCGTTCGCCCAGCGGGCAAGCACCGTCCCGCCAGCACCCCGGCAAAGGCCGATGATCCCGGGCACGGGATTTGCGAGGTGACCGGTGCAGATGCGCCCGGCCGAATGGCAGCAAGCACCGGATGCCGGAAGGCGGGTCGAAACGAATGCCAGGCGGTTTGGCCAGCAATATCAAGGGCGAACCGAAACACCGGCGCCGGTGGAAGTCCGGACAAGGCGAGCCTGGCCGGTGACGCAATGCGTCGCAATGCAGCGTATTTGGTGCAGCGCGACCCGCGGTCCTGGCGATGAGATACGGCTAGAACACGGCGGGTTGGATCAGGAGATGCTCGATGGCGAATTCGCTCTATAGACGGCACGCGCAGTCGCTCGACCGCTGGGGAGGCGGCGGCAACGGCAGGACTGCGATGGCGCGCGTCCTCGGCACGATGGGCTCGCTCAAGTCCGCGCGCGACCGCGCGCTACCGGCCCGGCCACGCGAGCTCACCGGCGCCACCGTCCAGACAAAGCGGCTCGAAGCCGAAGCTCCGAGCCGCCTCCGTTACTTGCGCCGCGGCGATCGCCGGCGCATGACTTGCGTCAACGCAGACTTGTCTTGGCGCCGCCGGCCGCGCGGCTGATTGCATCGCCCAGCGGGTCCGCGTTCGGATTGTGCGCGCGCGCGGTCATCAGAATGTCTGGCGGCGTGACACTGCGTCCGTAATAAGCCTGGTTCCAGTTGTCGGCGACGCCGACCACGGTACCGTTCAGGTTAAGTCCACCGTAGACACCCTTCGACGCGGCTGAATGCGATCAAGTCGGCGGTGATGTCGGCATTCGCGCCCGCGCCGATCGGCCCCGCGGCGACACTGGCGTCACCGCCCAGCTTCACCGAACTTGCCATCAGCGAATTCAGGCCCTTGTCGGTCATGACCAGGGTGACGGTTTCCGAGACGTCGATGCCAGCCTGGAAACCTACGCTCGCGGTACCGACGTTATAGAACGCGGGACCTGACCAGCGGCCGCTTTGCGCATTGCGCGAAAACAGCACCGCGCGTCCCCCCGAACCGCCGAATATCCAGCCTGCGCGCACGATCTTCGGCGCGATCAGCACTGCCTTGGCTTCTCCGAGGTGCCGCTGGAACCACGTCATATCCGGATCGCGGACGAAATTCGAGAACGTCGTCTGTGCGTCGCGGACCAGTTGATCCTGCTCCGATTGCGCGAACGCGGATCCGGCCGTGGCCGCCAGCGATGCGAGCGCGACCAGCCCTATCCAACGTCGTGCAGCGTGGACTGCTGGAGTTGTACGACTCATAGGTCTTCCTTTCGAGATTGATTGCCGGCGCGCGCGCCGTGATCCGCGCGGCGCGGCTGCTGCGTCGCGCTGCCGGGACGGCCCGCGACGACCGGCGCTTCCACTATCGCTGCGACGCAGAAGCAGTGCGCCGAAAGATTCGGCGCCGGTCTTGGGAGCATGCGCGAATGAGGCTCGCGGCGGTATCGGTGCGGCGCTGATTTGCCTGTAGGACCGGCGGCGACAGCACGCTCCAGACTCAAAGCGCGTCGGGCAGCCGGATGTCGGCGACCACCGGAACGTGGTCGGATGCCGCGCGCGCCGCGGGACTCGCGTGCACCCACAACCGCTGCAACAGAACGCGGGGCTCGACCCAGATGCGATCCAGCGCCAGCAGCGGTGCGCGCGCGGGAAAGCTGCGCGGGGATGGCGTCTTGCGGAAATGGCGGTGCAGCCAGCGCAGCGGACGGCCCCACAGAAACCACTCATTCAAATCGCCCATCAGCAAGGTGGGATGCGGCGTCTCCGCTTCCAGCGCCTTGAGGAGGCTGCGCACCTGCGCGCGCCGCTCGGCGGGACGCAAGCCGAGATGCGTCGCCAGCACACGCAGCAGCGTACCGTCGCAATCGATCACCGCATCGAGCGCGCTGCGCGCCTCGCGGCGCTGATAGGTCAGATCGAGGTGCGTGCATTCGACGATCGGGTGCCGCGACAGCAGGCAATTGCCGTGTGCGCCTGCGGCGCGCCAGCGCGCGGGCCCTGAGACGGCATTCAGCCCCGTGGCGTTGCGCAGTCGCTCCAGCGTGTCGACGCCGTCATGGTCCGAACCCGACTTCCTGCAGCGCGACGATGTCTGCGTCGATCTCGGCGAGCACGGCGACGATGCGCTCGGGTGAAAATTTTCCGTCGCCGCCGACCGCGTCATGGATGTTGTAGGTCGCGACGGTGAGGGTCGAGGACGCCATCGCGCGGTCAGTTGGCGCGCGGCGCGGCCTGATCGCTCGCGTCGGCAGCATCGCTGCGCTTGAGGCGGGCGCGAACCGCCAGCGTGCCGCCGATCGCGACACCCGCGACCAGCGCCAGCAGCGCAAATGTGACCGGTCCTGGGTGCCGCACGGCTGCAACGATGCGGTCGACAAAAAAGCTGATCAAAATCGTGCCCGGCAAAAGGCCCAGGATCGTGCCGAGCAGAAAGTCGCGAAAGCGCAGGTGCGATGCGCCGGCCACCAGGTTGATGATCGAAAAAGGCGCGACCGGCACGATGCGCACGAACAGCATCGCGAGCAGGCCGCGCTTGGCGATGCGGCGGGAGAGATCGTTGATCCGTCGCCCGGCGACCCGCCGCACCGCGTCGCGCCCGACCTTGCGCCCGATGCCGTAGACAAATACCGCACTGAGCGTCGCGCCCAGCAGCGAATAGAGCATGCCCAGCCATGGGCCGAACACGATGCCGGTCGCGGCGATCAGCATCATCAACGGAATCACCAGAAGTCCGCCGAGCACGAATCCGCCGATGACGATCAGCGGCGCGAATGGGCTTGCTTCGAACCGGTCGCTCCAGTGCACCAGCGACTCTACGTTGATCCATTCGCGCAGCGGCGTGTAGCGCCAGGCCAGCGCCAGCGCGGCGAGCGCGAACAGGATCAGCGCGATCGCCACGATGCGCCCCGAAGCGGGCTTGCGTTCGTGGCGCGCGACGACGTCGGACAGCAGGCTGTCGACATCGACCGGCTCTTCCGGATCGATCATCGGTTGATCGGCGAGCACGGCGCTCCACTCTTCCTCCGGAGCTACCCCGAGCGGGCGCAGCGAGCGGCCCTGGTCGCGCAGCGATTCGATCGCGGCGATCAGCGATCCGCTGCGCTCGCATTCGGCAGCGACGACGGCGGGATCCTTGTCCAGATGCTCGCCGAGCAGGCGGGCGCGCAGGGCCGCGATGGCGGCGCGTACCCGCGGCTCGCCCTTCGCCTCGATCGCGAGGTTGCATTCGGTATCGAGGCTCATCGAGCGCGCCGACAGGTTGACCGAGCCCACCGAAAGCAGCTCGTCGTCGATGACCAGCACCTTGCTGTGCACGTTGAGGCAGCGGCCCGCCGGCGGCGCCTCGTCACCCAGCCACGGGCAATACATGCTGTAACGATGATGGGTATCGGCCTGCACCAGCCGGCGGTGCACGCGTGCCCGGAGAACGCCCATCGTCGAGACCTCGAGCCAGCCGCTTTGCGTCATCGGCGAGACGACCACAACTTCGGGTCCGCCGGCATCGCGCAACCGGGACTCGAACGCATCGGCGATCAGGCGAGAGGTGAAGTATTGGTTTTCGGCGAAAATCGACTTGGTGGCGGCGGCGATCGCATCCAGATGCAGTTGCTTCGCCTCGGTGATCGCCGGCGCGCCGTCGAACGCGGGCTCGGTGCGCACGATCGCGAGTTCGACATCGCTGATGGCAATGGCCGCACCGGCCGGCCACGAGCCGGGCCCCGTCTTCGGGTCGGGCGGCCGCACCGTGAGTCCGGTCGCACGATGCCAGCGCTCGCGGGCAAGCTCGCCCAATGCGCGCGCTGCCTCGCCGTCGACCAACGCTCCGACATCGTGAAAAGGCGGATAGCGGGTGCCGTCCGGATTGTGCCGCGCCGGCTCCGCTGGCGAATGGCGCGGCGTGTCCCAGCGGTTGAAGGTGAGATCGAAGCCGCTGACGAACGCCAGCGCATCGTCGACGACGACCAGCTTCTGATGGTGCGACGCGCCGGTCGGATGATGGCTGTCGAGCTCGAAATGCAGTCTGCTTCGCGTCAGCCAGCCGAACTTCAGCCGTCCAAGCCATTCGCGCTCGAGCGCAAACAGCAACGCGAAGTCCCAGCTCAGCACGTGAGATGTGCAGCTGCGGTCGTTGCGCCAGAAGTGCATCGAGAAACTCGCGCAGCGGCTCGGGAAAGCCGTCGTTCGCGCCGCCGGGAACCAGCCACATGCGGCTGTCGATGTCCCAGCCGAGAATGAATATGTCCCGCTGCGCGCCGGCAAGCGCGGCGCGGACCGCACTGAAATACTCGCTTCCGTCGACCAGGAATCCGACCCGTGCCGCGTGCGCCATGCGCCAGCAATTGCGTCCCGGCACCAGCAGACCGCGCGCGTTACCGCGCATCCGGGCCTCCGCCTTGGGGGCGCCGGTTTCGAATGGCGACATCGTTGCCGGCGCGTCGTTCACGCGGCGGGCCTCCGCCATCGCTTGCGAGAACTGCGGCAGACGCCATCAACGCAGTTTGCGGGCACGGTCGTTCCTCCGTCACGCCGCAGCCCCTCGCTGCGGAAGGTCGCGACCATTCAACGAAAGCAAGGAGGGTGCCGCTGCAGAAGTCATTGTTTATCAAGCGCAAGCCAAGACCGTCGGCCAAGCTCCTCATGCAAGAACTGCTCGCCCGCGTAAGAATTGCCCGTCGCCGACCTGCTGCCGATCGCCTTGGTTGCGCCTGGGGCGGCGGCAGGTATTATGACCTCCCGGCAAGAGTGGCCACCGACCCCGCAAGGCTTCGAGGAGGAGCTCCGGCGAAATGAAGTCCACGCAAGACTCGACGTTTCCCCGGTTGCTGTTCGGGCACGCGCGCGTGCGCGGCGATCGCCCGGCGACCCGCGAAAAGGACTTGGGCATCTGGCAGACCTGGACATGGAGCCAGGTGGCGGCCGACGTGCGCGCGCTCGCCTGCGGTCTTGCCGCGCAGGGCTTCCGGCGCGGCATGCACCTGGCGATCATCGGCGACAACCGCCCGCGGCTGTACTGGGCGATGGCCGCCGCGCAGGCCCTTGGGGGAATCCCGGTGCCGATGTACCAGGACGCGCCGGCCGCGGAATTCGTCTATGTGCTCAACGACGCTGAAATCGGCTATGCGCTGGCCGAGGACCAGGAGCAGGTCGACAAGGTACTCGAGGCAAAGCCGCAGGTTCCGACCTTGCAGCACGTCTACTTCGACGATCCCCGGGGCTTGCGCAACTACGAGAGCGTGTCGAGCCTCGATCGTCTGCTCGACATCGGCCGCGAATTCGACCGCGCGCATCCCGGATTCTTCGACGCCGAAGTGGCCAAGGGCCGGCCCGACGACGTGTCGATCATGCTTTACACGTCGGGAACGACGGGCAAGCCGAAGGGCGTGTGTCAGACGCACGCGGCCTTCATCGTCGCGGCGCAAGGCGGCTGTGCGTTCGACAAGCTCGGCTCCGGCGACAGCATCCTCGCCTATCTGCCGATGGCGTGGGTCGGCGACCATCTGTTTTCCTACGCGCAGTGGCTGGTCGCGGGGTTCACGATCAACTGCCCCGAATCCGGGGACACGGTGATGACCGACCTGCGCGAGATCGGACCCAGCTACTATTTCGCCCCGCCGCGCATCTTCGAGAACCTGCTGACGCAGGTGATGATCCGGATGGAGGATGCATCGGCGGCCAAGCGCTGGCTGTTCCGCTATTTCACCGCCGTCGCCCGCCGCTGCGGCCCCGAGATTCTCGACGGCAAGCCGGTCGGCATGCTCGATCGCGCGCTCTACGCGATCGGCAACCTGGTCGTGTACGGCCCGTTGCGCAACGTGCTCGGCATGAGCCGCATCCGCGTTGCATATACCGCGGGCGCAGCCATCGGCCCCGACCTGTTCCGCTTCTACCGCTCGATCGGGATCAACCTGAAGCAGCTCTATGGTTCCACCGAGACCTGTGCCTATGTCTGCCTTCAGCCCGACGGCGGCGTCAGATTCGACACCGTCGGACAGGCCGCGCCCGGTGTCGAGATCAGGATCGCCGAAAACGGTGAAGTGCTGGTGCGCGGGCCGATGCTGCTGAAGGAGTACTACAAGCGGCCGGACGCGACGCTCGAATCGATCGACCCCGCCGGCTATTTCCGTACCGGCGATGCCGGCTTTTTCGACGAAGCCGGGCAGCTGAAGATCATCGACCGCGCCAAGGACGTCGGAAAGCTGGCGACCGGCGCCATGTTCGCGCCGAACTACATCGAGAACAAGCTCAAGTTCTTTCCACACATCAGGGAGGCGGTCGCTTTCGGCAACGGGCGCGACAAGGTTTGCGCGTTCATCAACATCGACATGGGCTCGGTCGGCAACTGGGCCGAGCGGCGCGGCATTCCGTACTCCGGCTATACCGATCTTGCCGCCAAGCCGGAAGTCCAGGCCTTGATCCGCGAGTGCGTCGAGCAGGTCAACGCCGAGCTCGCCCAGGAAGGCTCGCTCGCCGCTTCGCAGGTGCAGCGGTTCCTGATATTGCACAAGGAGCTCGACCCCGACGACGACGAGATGACGCGAACGCGCAAGGTTCGTCGCGGCTTCGTCGCCGAAAAGTACGCGTCGCTGATCGAGGCGCTCTATTCCGGCAGGACCGTGCAGCACGTCGAGACCCAGGTGAAGTTCGAGGACGGCCGCACCGGCATCGTTGCCGCCGACCTCGACATCGCCGAAGCCAAGACGTTTGCCGCGAGCGCGGCCAGGGCAGCGGCCTAGCGCCCGCGAACATGACGGCGGTCCGCGCGATCGGCGACTCGGTTCTGCGTCTCGACGGCGTATCGCTGGCTTTCGGAGGCGTCAAGGCGCTCAACGATATTTCGCTCGATGTGCGCGAGCACGAGATCCGGGCGATCATCGGCCCCAACGGCGCGGGAAAGAGCTCGCTGCTCAATGTGATCAATGGCGTCTACCACCCTCAGCAGGGGACGATCACCTTTCGCGGCAAGCCGCGGCGCGACATGGACACGCACGAGACGGCGGCGCTCGGCATCGCACGGACGTTCCAGAACATCGCGCTGTTTCGCGGGATGAGCGTGCTGGACAACATCATGACCGGCCGCAATCTGAAGATGAGGGCAACGGTCCTGGAGCAGGCGATCTGGTTCGGGCGCGCCCGGCGCGAGGAGCTGGAGAACCGGGCCAAGGTCGAGGAGGTCATCGACTTTCTCGAAATCCAGCACATCAGAAAGACGCCGGTCGGCAGGCTGCCCTATGGGCTGCAGAAGCGGGTCGAGCTTGCACGCGCGCTCGCAGCCGAACCTTCGCTGCTGCTGCTCGACGAGCCGATGGCCGGCATGAACGTCGAGGAAAAGCAGGACATGTGCCGCTTCGTGCTGGACGTCAACGAGCAATACGGCACGACAGTCGTGCTGATCGAGCACGACATGGGGGTCGTGATGGACATTTCCGATCGGGTCGTCGTACTGGACTACGGCCGCAAGATCGGCGACGGCACGCCCGACGAAGTGCGCAACAGCAAGACCGTGATCGACGCCTATCTCGGCGTTCCTCATTGACCGGCGACAGGCGATGCAATTCTTTTTCGAAGTCCTGATCGGCGGCCTCCTTTCCGGCGTCATGTATTCGCTGGTCGCGCTGGGCTTTGTGCTGATCTACAAGGCTTCGGGCGTTTTCAATTTCGCGCAGGGCTCGCTGGTCTTTTTCGCGGCGCTGACCTTCGTCGGACTGATGGAGCACGGACTGCCGTTCGGCCTCGCGCTGCTGGTGACCCTGCTGGCGATGATCCTGCTCGGCCTTCTCATCGAAAAGTTCGTCCTGCGCCCGCTGGTCAACCAGCCGCAGATCTCGCTGTTCATGGCGACGATAGGCTTGAGCTTCCTGATCGAGGGCCTGGCGCAACTGCTGTGGGGAGCGAACGTGCGCGGCCTCGACATCGGCATCCAGGACGAGCCGCTCGCGTGGATTGCCGACCCGACGGGGATCAACGTGTCGAAGTTCGATCTCGCGGCCGCTGGCATCGCCGCGGTCCTGGTCACGATGCTGGCGCTTTTCTTCAGCCGCACCCGCATCGGCCGCGCGTTGCGGGCCGTCGCCGACGATCACCAGGCGGCGCTGGCGGTGGGCATCCCGTTGCAGCAGATCTGGGCGATCGTCTGGGCGGTCGCCGGATTCGTCGCGCTGGTCGCCGGCCTTTTGTGGGGCGCGCGCAACGGCGTCCAGTTTGCGCTGACCTTCGTTGCGCTGAAGGCGCTTCCGGTGCTGATCCTCGGCGGCTTCGATTCGGTGCCGGGCGCGATCGTCGGCGGACTGATCATCGGAGCCACCGAGAAGCTCGCCGAAGTCTACCTCGGCCCGTACGTCGGCGGCGGCATCGAGGGCTGGTTCCCCTACGTGCTGGCGCTGATCTTCCTGCTGGTGCGTCCTGAAGGCCTGTTCGGCGAAAAGATCATTCGCCGGATCTGACGACTCTCCCCATGCTCTATCGCGAAGCCGGACAGTTCAAGAGCAGCTACGCCGCCGACTCGGCGATCCTGCCGATCCGGCAGGATCGCATCGGTCTCGTGCTGATCCTCATCGTCGCCTTCGTCATCGTTCCGCTGACCGCGTCGCCGTACCTGTTCTCGGCCCTGCTGATTCCGTGCCTGATCCTCTCGCTGGCGGCGCTCGGGCTGAACCTGTTGACCGGCTATGCGGGACAGCTGTCGCTGGGAACGGCGGCGTTCATGGCCGTCGGAGCCTTCATGTCGTACAATTTCATCCTGCGCGTACCGGGCATTCCGCTGTTGCTGGCCTTCGCGGGCGGCGGCGTCATGGCGGCTGCGGTGGGCATCGTGTTCGGGCTGCCAAGCCTGCGCATACGCGGCTTCTACCTCGCGGTTGCCACGCTCGCCGCGCAGTTCTTCATTCTCTGGTGCCTGACAAAAGTGGGCTGGTTCACCAACTACAATCCGTCGGGCGTGATTACCGCGCAGCCGATGGCCATTCTCGGCTACGCGTTCGACACACCGCAGGAAAAATATCTGCTCGTACTGTCGATCGTGACGGTGATGGCGCTCGCCGCCAAGAATATGGTCCGGGGCAATATCGGAAGACAATGGATGGCCATCCGCGACATGGACGTGGCCGCCGAGGTGATCGGCATCCGGCCGATGCGCGCCAAGCTGCTGGCCTTCGCCGTCAGCTCGTTCTATTGCGGCGTGGCCGGCGCGCTGTTCGCATATGCCTATCTCGGGACCGTCGAGCCGGAAGCCTACAATCTCGACCTGTCGTTTCGCATCCTTTTCATGATCATCATCGGCGGCGTCGGCACGGTGCTCGGCGCGTTTCTCGGCAGTGCATTCATCGTCGTGCTGCCGATCGCGCTCAGTGTCGGCGTCGCGTTTCTCAACAACACGCTGCATCTCAACATTCCCAGCAGCGTAGGATCGAACCTCGAGCTGATGGTATTCGGCGGACTGATCATTTTCTTCCTGATCGTCGAGCCGCACGGGTTGGCGCGAATATGGCAGATCACCAAGGAAAAATTGCGACTGTGGCCGTTTCCGTATTGAGGGCGGCATTTCTGGTTTCGGACGACGAGCACGTCGCCGATCATAGGAGGAAGTCATGAAGTGGTTCTTGCGAACGTTGTTGGGCATGTTATTCGTGGGTGCGGCAAGCGTCGCGACCGCGCAGAACGAGCAGTACATTCCGGTCCTGTCGTACCGCATCGGGCCGTACGCCGCCGGCGGGTCCGGCTACTTCGGCGGGGCCATCGACTATTTCACGCTGGTCAACCTGAACGGCGGCATCAATGGCGTGAAGATAGTCTGGGAGGAATGCGAGACCGAATACAACGCGGCCCGCGGTGTCGAGTGCTACGAGCGTCTGAAGACGCGCCATGGCGGCGCGAGCACTGTCGAGCCGCTGTCGACCGGTATCGCCTACGGGCTGTTCGAGCGGGTCGCCAACGACAAGATCCCGATGACGACCAACGGCTACGGCCTGGCGATTTCGGCCGACGGCCGCGTCTTCCCTTGGGTGTTTCCGCTGGGAACAACCTATTGGGACCAGGCCGCAGCGATGGTCGCCTATCTGACCCAGAAGGTCGGCGGCCAGGCCAACCTCAAGGGCAAGAAAATCGTCTTCATGTACCACGACTCGGCCTACGGCAAGGAGCCGATCCCGGTGTTCGATGCGCTGGCGGCACGCGACGGTTTCGAGTTGACCAAGATCCCGCTGACGCCACCCGCCACGACGCAGGAGTCACAGTGGCTGCAGGTGCGGCAATTGAAGCCTGACTACGTCATCCTCTGGGGATTCGGCGTGATGAATCCGGTAGCGCTGAAGACCGCCGCCAAGCTCGGCTTCCCGCGCGATCGCATCCTCGGCGTGTGGTGGGCCGCTTCCGAGGAAGACGTCATTCCCGCCGGTGACGCTGGCAAGGGCTACGTCACCGCCGCGTTTTCGGCGCACGGCACCAACTTTCCGGTCATGCAGGAAATCGTGAAGAAGGTCTACGGCGCGGGCAAGGGCAACCTCGAAGACAAGGCGCGCGTCGGTGCGATCTATCACACCCGCGGCATCAGCTACGCGATCATGATCACCGAGGCGATCCGCGTGGCGCAGAACCATTTCGGCAAGGGCAAGGTGATGTCGCCGGAGCAGGTGCGCTGGGGCCTCGAGCATCTCGACTTGAGCGAAGCGCGGTTGAAGGAGCTCGGCGCTTCGGGCCTGTTCCCGCCGGTCAAGACCAGCTGCGCCGATCATGAAGGCTCGGGCATGGTCAAGTTCGAGCAATGGGACGGCAAGGAATTCAAGTCGCTGACGCCGTTCATGGCGGGCGACCGCGCGCTGACCAAAAAGATGGTCGAGGAAGGTGCTGCCAAGTACGCGACGGAAAAGAAGATCACGCTGCGCGATTGCAGCAAGGAAGGGTAGTCGGCCGTGGTCCAGGTGGCCTCGATGCCGGCACAGGTCGAGCCGGCGGCGCCGATCGCGCTTTCGGTCAACAACATCGAGGTCATCTATGACCACGTAATACTGGTCCTGCGCGGCGTTTCGCTGCAGGTGCCGAAAGGTCGCATCGTCGCGCTGCTGGGCGCGAACGGCGCCGGCAAGACGACGACGTTGAAGGCGATTTCGAATCTTCTCTCGGCCGAGCGAGGCGACGTCACCAAGGGGACGATCGAATTCGAGGGCAAGCGGGTCGACAAGCTGACGCCGAACGAGCTGGTCCGCCGCGGCGTCTGCCAGGTAATGGAAGGACGTCACTGCTTCGCCCATTTGACGGTCGAGGAGAATCTGCTGACCGGAGCGTTCACCCGCAAGGCCTCGCGCGGCGAGATCCGGACCTCGCTGGAAAAGGTCTATCACTATTTCCCGCGCCTGAAGCAACGACGGGAAAGCATGGCCGGCTACACTTCCGGCGGCGAGCAGCAGATGACGGCGGTCGGCCGCGCGCTGATGGCGAGCCCTTCGATGATCCTGCTCGACGAGCCTTCGATGGGCCTCGCGCCGCAGATCGTCGAGGAAATCTTCGACATCGTCGGGAACCTGAACAAGCAGGAGAACGTAAGCTTCCTGCTCGCGGAGCAGAACACCAACGTCGCGCTGCGCTTCGCCGACTATGGTTACATTCTGGAGACCGGCCGCGTGGTGATGGATGGCGGAGCACGCGAGCTCGCGCAGAACGAGGACGTCAAGGAGTTCTATCTCGGTCTGTCCACCGCGGGACGAAAAAGCTTCCGCGACGTCAAGCACTATCGGCGCCGCAAGCGCTGGCTGGCTTGAGCGAATACTTCGATACGCTGGAAACCCGCGATCCGGAAGTCCGCGAGCGGGCGCAGCTCGCGGCCGTGCGCGAGCAGATTGCCTACGCCCAGGCACACGCCCCGTGGTTCGCGCGCACGCTCGCCGGGATCGATCCGGCAGCGATCGATTCGCGTGCCGCGCTGGCGTCGATTCCGGTCGTGCGAAAATCCGAGTTGCTGAAGCTGCAGAAAGCCGACCGGCCGTTCGGCGGCTTTGCCGCCGGCGGGTGGGGACGAGCAGGACGCCGCGCGCGGCAGGTCTTTGCTTCGCCCGGCCCGATCTACGAGCCCGAAGGCGGTTCCGCCGACTACTGGCGGCTGGCGCGCGCGCTCCATGCCGCGGGCTTTCGTGCCGGCGACCTGGTGCACAACTGTTTCTCCTACCACTTCAGCCCCGCCGGATCGATGCTCGACAGCGGCCTGCGTGCGCTGGGTTGCACGGTTTTTCCCGGCGGTACCGGACAGACCGAGCAGCAGGTCCAGGCGATGGCGGATCTCGAGCCCGACGGCTATGTGGGCACGCCGTCGTTCCTGAAGATCATTCTCGACAAGGCCGACGAGCAGGGCATGCGCCTGCCCTCTCTGAAGAAAGCGCTGGTTTCCGGCGAGCCGTTCCCTGCCGCGCTGCGCGATGCGCTGCGCGCGCGCGGCATCGACGCCTATCAGGTTTATGCGAGCGCCGACCTGGGCTCGCTCGCGTATGAATCCTCTGCGCGCGAGGGCCTGATCGCCGACGAGGGAGTGCTGCTTGAAATCGTCCGGCCCGGCACCGGCGAGCC
Organism: uncultured beta proteobacterium; assembly: GCA_963847585.1. Taxonomy (GTDB): domain Bacteria; phylum Pseudomonadota; class Gammaproteobacteria; order Burkholderiales; family Casimicrobiaceae; genus PALSA-1003. The sequence continues at coordinate 114,095 of CAWKAQ010000010.1, forward strand.
GGTCGCTCCCGGCGAGGTCGGTGAAGTCGTCGCCACGCCGCTTCATAACCACGATTACCCGCTGATCCGCTTCGGCAGCGGCGATCTTTCGGCAGTGCTTCCCGGAGCTTCACCCTGCGGCCGCACGAACATGCGCATCAAGGGATGGCTTGGCCGCGCCGATCAGGCAACCAAGGTGAAGGGCCTGTTCGTGCACCCTTCGCAGGTCGCCGAGATCGTGCGGCGCCACGCGGGCATCGTGCGCGCCCGCCTGGTCGTCGATCACGCCGACGGGAACGACAGGATGACGCTGCATGTCGAAGCTGCACCCGGCGTGGAACTCAAGTCCGACGCGATCGTGGCCACGATACGCGAGCTGACCAAGCTGCGCGGCGAGCTTGCCTTGCACGCGCCCGGCGAGCTTGCCAACGACGGCAAGGTAATCGACGATATCCGAAAGCACGACTAGTGCAGTGCGGCCGGAAACCGCTTCCGGCGGTGCGCGCTTCGCGTGCTAGGATGGGCGGAAAAACATGGACCGCGACATGACCAGGACGACATCGCCCGGTGACCCGCTGGCGCCGCTCGCCGAGCAGACGCTCGCCGCCATCGCGGCGACGGGCGTGGTCCGCAACTTTCCCAAGAACGCGATCCTGATCAACGAGGGCGACACCGCCGACTCGCTGTTCATCGTCCTGTCCGGCAGGATCAAGGTCTTTGCCAGCAACGAGGCGGGGCGCGAAATTGTGCTGAGCTTTTTCGGTCCGGGGGAATACGTCGGCGAAATGTCGCTCGACGGCAGTCCGCGCTCGGCGTCGGTCATGACCGTGGAGCCCACGACCTGCGCGATCGTCAACCGCGCCAGCGTGCGCGAGTTCCTGCTCGCGCATCCCGACTTTGCGATGAACCTGATCGAAAAGCTGATCCAGCGGGTCCGTGTCACCACCGAGAACGTCAAGAGCCTCGCACTGACCGACGTCTATGGCCGGCTGGTGCGCTTGATCACCACGCTCGCCGTCGAGCGCGACGGCGTGATGACGGTGCCCGAAAAACTCACCCAGCAGGACATTGCCGAGAGAGTCGGCGCCTCGCGCGATATGATCAGCCGCTTGCTCAAGGATCTGGTGACCGGCGGCTATCTGAGCATCGCCGACAAGAAGATCACGATCCTGAAGAAGCCGCCGACCGCCTGGTAGGCTGGCGGCACGCCGCGCGTTGTGCGCTGCGCCGGCCGCACAAATTTCCCGCTGTACCGATAGATCGCCTCGATCGCGAGCTGCGGGCGCCGTCATTCGGTCCGCTACACCCGGCCATTCGCTTTCGACGGCCGACTTATTCGGCTGCTGCCGCGTGAATTTTGCGCAATTTTTTCGACGAAGCCGCCAGCGCGGCGCCAGACCCTTGTCGACTACGATTTGCTCATCCGGCGACGAATGGTTCGCCGCCGGTGAAGCGGCGAAGTTCGCAGGTGGGTGCAACGCCGTCGCAGCATCGTTCAAGGAGTCTGCAATGCTTACACTGCACAATTCGAAGCCGATCATCAGCCGAGTCGCGGCATCGTTGAAGTTTGCCGTGCTGCTCATCCTTCTCGGCCTTATCGTCGTAGCCACCGAGCGCCCGATGTTGTTGACACCGGCCGGAGCGGTCACCGTCGCAGACGATGCGGCCTACGTGGCGGATCAGGCGAAGGCCGCAGCCTCGGCCAGCGCCGCGCCGGCGGCGAGCGTCGCCGCAGCGCCCGCGGCGGACGAATTCAAGTATTTTCCGTCGCAATTTCCGGCGCCGACCGGGCCGGTCGAAGATCTGCCGCCGGAGTTCTGATCGCAGCGGACCCGATAAGGCCGCCGCCTGCCGCGATATGCCCAGGGAGGGCGCGGCGGGCGCGGCGTCAGGGACTAGGTTCTTGCCGGGCGCAAGGTAACCAGCGCCACACCGGCGAGAACCAGTGCCGCGCCGACCAGCTGGATCGCGTGCACCGGCTCATCGAGCAGCCATGACCCCAGCCAGATCGTAAACAGCGGCCCCATCGACCCGAGCAGCGACGTGCGGCTGGCGCCGATGCGCTTGATCGCTTCCGCGATCAGATAGGTCGGAAGCACCGTCGAGAAAACCGCCATCGTCAGCGACAAGAGGTGAATGCGAACCGGCACGAGCAGCGCCGTCAGCGGACGCGTCGCGAGGAAATGGGCAAAGATGAACAGCGCCGAGGTCAGCATCGCCAGCGCGATGAAGCGAAGGCTCCCGAGCCGGGCGATCACCGGTCCGACGCCGACCAGATAGCAGGCGTAGAGAAACGAGCTCGCGAACACCAGCGCGGCGCCGAGCCAGAGCGCGCCGGGATCGCCGGCCAACTCGAGGTCGCGCGCGAACACCAGCAGGATCCCGACATACGACAGCACCAGGGCGACGATGATGCGGCCGGTGATCCGCTGCTTGAAAAAAATGGCCGACAGCACGACGACGATCGTCGGATAAAGGTAGAGCATCAGCCGTTCGAGCGCGGCGGTGACGTATTGCAGGCCGATGAAGTCGACCAGGCTCGACAGGTAATAGCCGATGAATCCCAGCCAGGCGATCGACAGCCAGTCGCGGCGCGTGAGCGGCTTCGCGTCGGGGGCGCGGGTCGACCACCACGCCATCACCGCGAAAAACGGCGCCGAGTACGCCATGCGGAGCGTCAGCAGCGTTACCGCGTCGATCGATGTCGATGCGTAGGCGAGCTTGATCAGGATCGCCTTGAAGGCGAAACCGAGCACGCCGACCATGGCGAACGCCGGGCCGACGAGGTCGCTGCCGCCGCCGCGGCGAAATCCGGCTAATCCCAACGCACCAGCCCGGCGTACGCCGTGCCGAGGATCACCAGGCCGAAGGCGATCCGGTACCAGGCGAACGGAACGAAATCGTGATGCGCGACATAGCGAAGCAGAGCCCGAATGGTGAAGAACGCGCTGACGAACGCGACGGCGAATCCCACGGCTATCATCGACAGATCGCCGCTCGACAGCAGATGGCGGTTCTTGACAAGGTCGTAGCCGGTCGCGGCGAACAGTGTCGGAATGGCGAGAAAAAACGAGAACTCGGTGGCGGCCTGCCGCGACAGGCCGAACAGCATTCCGCCGATAATCGTCGCTCCGGAGCGCGACGTGCCCGGAATCAGCGCGAAGGCCTGCGCGAAGCCGATCTTCAGCGCGTCGGTCCAGCGCAGCTCATCGACGCTGCGGATGCGCACGCGGTCAGGCCTCGCCCGCTGCCGCCGCTCGGCCCAGAGAATGACCAGCGCTCCCGCGATGAACGCACCGGCGACGGGAACCGGCGCGAACAGCCGCGCCTTGATCGCGCCGCCGAAGGCGAGCCCCAGCACTGCGGCGGGCAGGAACGCGATCAGGAGGTTCAGCACGAAGCGCTGCGCGCCGCGATCGCGCGGCAGCCCGCGAGCGACGGCGAAAAGCCTCGCCCGATATTCCCAGCAGACGGCGACGATGGCGCCGGCCTGGATGACGATCTCGAACAGTTTCGCCCGCTCGCCGGTGAAATTCAGCAGCGATCCGGCGACGATCAGATGGCCGGTCGAAGACACCGGCAGAAATTCGGTCAGGCCCTCGACCAGGCCGAGGATGACTGCGACGATGAGGTCCGGTGCTGTCATTGCTTATGCGGGTCGCAAAAAAAGCGGGCGGCTCGCGCCGCCCGGCCGTTTATTTCAAGCCCGTGCCGCCGCGCCAGATCGCTTTGGTCTGGCTGAGCGCCGTGCAGCGAGCGCTCGCACAGCGTGCGTGCCCTGCGCGGCTATCCATTCGTCTCGATTGTACGCTTTGCCGCCGCAGCGGTCAGGCCGCGCGCACCGCGTCGCGCTCCCTTGCGCGCGACCGTCGCGGATGCCGCCGGCAAAACCTCGTCGACGCCAACCACGTCGCCGGCGTGCGACGCACGATAACCGGGCAGCGCGCCGATCAGCTCGCGGCAAGCCGCGCTTGCGAGGTAGTCGATCAGAGCGACGACACGCGCGTCGCGCAAGTGATCGCGCCGCAGCGCCAGGCAGTACTGTTCGGTAGCCAGCGGCACGAAATCGAGACGATATTGGGCGGCAGCGGCCGCGATGCCGAACCCGACGTCGGCCTGGCCGGCGGCGATTGTCGCCGCGACGGCAAGATGCGTGAATTCCTCCTGGTCATAGCCGGTGATGCCGGACGGCTCGATCTTGGCGGCGCGCAGCAGGCGATCGAACAAGAGGCGGGTTCCCGAAGCCGGCTGACGGTTGACCAGGCGAGGACCGCCGGGGAGGTCGGCCAGCGTGCGGATCCCCAGCGGATTTCCCGGCGACAGCAGCAGCCCCTGTCGCCTTTCGGCAAAGCGGATGATTGCGTGCCGATGCGCATGCAGCCTTTGGCGATAGGGCGCAACGAGATCGGCGCCGCCACGGCCATCGACATGGAACCCGGCAAGCTCGCAGCGCTCGGCAATCATCGCGTCGATGCTGTCGATACTGCCGCGAAATTGCACGTCGAGCTGGACGACGCCTGTCTCGTTGATCGCATCGCGAACCGCAGCCAGCGCGAGATCGTGGCTCGCGCTGATCGTCAGTCGTCCGGCGCCATCGTGCGCAAGCCCGAGCCGGCGATCGATGCGTTCGCGCAATTTCGCGCAATGCGGGTCCAGCGCGGCGCGGACCTCGTCGTCGCAGCGCAACAGCAATTCGCCGAGCTCGGTAAGCCGCGTCCCGCGTCCGCGGGTCTTGTCGATCAGCGGCCGGGCGAGCTCGGTGCTCCAGCTTTCGAGCAGGCCCCAGCCGTTACGGTAGGAAATGCCCAGCGCGACGCTGGCGCGCTGGATCGAACCCAGGTCGCGTATCGCGCGCAGCAACTCGAGCAACAGCGGCGCGGCGCGCGCCCGCTCGCCCGCCAGCCATGCCACCGCGATGTCGATTCTGGCCATTGCCGCATGCGCCGGGCGCGCAATGCGTGCCGTCAGGTCGCCGATGCCGCCGGTGCTGCGGGCGCCGCGAAGACCCAGAAATCGTCCTGGGGAAGCTCCAGATAGCAGTCGCTGCCGCCGGCATCCTGCACCGGCGTTCCATAGCAGCGCAGTCGCATGGCGCCGAGCTTGAACAGATTCTCCTTGCGATCGCCGAGGAACATGCCGGTCACCAGCTCGGTGCGCAGCCGATTGTCGCCCGCGCCGTTGGCGATCCGGGTGCGTTCCAGCCGGATGATGCCGGTGGCCGCGTCGCCCGTCTTGAGGGCGCCGCGCGCGGCGCCCCACAAGCGCCAGCCTTCGCCTTCGAGCAATGCGCGACCGTCGGCCATCTCTCTCACCCGGCCCGACAGCTGGTTGTTGCTGCCCATGAACTCGGCGGTGAACTGCGTTTGCGGGCGGTTGTACAGATCTTCCGGGGTTCCCTGCTGCTCGATCCGGCCGGAATTGAGCAGCAGGATCTTGTCCGACATCGCCATCGCCTCGGTCTGGTCGTGCGTGACCACCAGCGCGGAAAGCCCCAGGCGCACGATCAGCTCGCGCAGCCAGGCCCGCGCTTCCTCGCGAAGCTTCGCGTCGAGATTGGACAGCGGCTCGTCCATCAGCACGACCGGCGGGTTGTAGACCAGCGCGCGCGCGATCGCGACGCGCTGCTGCTGGCCGCCCGAAAGCTGATGCGGCAGCCGCGCGGCAAGCGCGCCGAGGCCAAGATTGGTCAGCGCCAGATTGACGCGGCTGTCGATTTCACTGGCCGGTACGCCGCGCAGGCGCAAGCCGTAGGCGATGTTATCGAACACGCTCCGATGCGGCCACAGTGCGTACGATTGGAAGACCAGGCCCAGGTTGCGCTTTTCCACGGGCATCTCGATACCGCCGGCGCCGTCGTAGAGCACCGTGTCGCCGATCGAGATCCGGCCGCGGCTCGGCTGCTCGAGACCGGCAACCGAGCGCAGCAGCGTCGTCTTGCCGCTGCCGGAGGCGCCCAGCAGCGCAACCACTTCGCCCGGGTTCAGCGTCATCGAGACGCCTTGGAGAATCTTGTTGTCGCCGTATTGCAGATGCAGATCCTCGACGACGAGCTTGCTGGCGGGTTTATTCATGGAGACGCACTCCGAAACGCAGGGCCGCCGCGAGACCGACGGCGACCAGCGCGATATTGATCAGCGACAGCGCGGCGACCTGGTCGATCGCGCCGGCGCCCCACAGCGAAACGAGCATCGAGCCGATGACTTCGGTGCCCTGCCCAAGCAGATACACACCGGTCGAGTATTCGCGCTCGAAGATCATGAACACCAACAGCCAGCTCGCCAGCAATCCGAACCGGATCAGCGGCAAGGTCACCTCGCGCATCACCTGCGCGCGCGACGCGCCGGCGGTGCTCGCCGCCTCCTCGAGCTCCGGCCCGATCTGCAGCAGCGCGCTGGAGATCAGTCGCAATCCGTAGGCCAGCCACACCACCGTGTAGGCAAGCCACACCGAGAACACCGTGTTGCGCAGCTCCTTCAAGCCCGGCACGAACAGAAAGATCCAGAGGAAGGCCAGCCCCGCCAGCAATCCCGGCACCGCGCGCGGGATCAGCACCAGGTAGTCGAGCACCCGGGCAACGCCGCCCTGCTGGCGGTGACCGGCAAGTCCGATCGCCGTATAGCAGGCGACGGCAAGTCCGCCGCCGATCGTGCCGATCAGGAAGGTATTGACGATGGCGCGCACCTGATCGCTCTGGTCGAACACCTGCCGGAAGTTGGCGAGCGTCAGCACGTCGCCGAGATTGATGCCTTCGCCCCATTGCTCGACGAACGCGCGCAATGCAATGCCCGAGATCGGCACGACGATGGTGAATACGAGCCACAGCGCGACGATCGCCAGCGCCAGCCACTTCCACGCGCCGAGCGGCAAGCAGCTTCTGCCGCGTCGCCTTGCCCTTGACCGAGACATACTTGCCCGCGGTCTTGAGCAGCCAGCGCTGCAGCAGCACCAGCGGAAAGGTGATCGCGACGATGCACACGGCCACCGCGGCCATCAGGTGATACGAAGGCGTGCCGAGCTTGTTGGTCAGCTTGTACAGGTAAGTCGACAGCACCAGATGGCCTTCCGGGTCGCCGAGCACCAGCGGCAGGCCGAACAGCTCGAAGCCGAGGAAGAAGACCAGCACGCCGGCGTAGAGCAGCGCCGGCATCGTCATCGGCAGGCTGACGTTGAGCGCCACCTTCAGCGGATTGGCGCCGACGACCCGCGCCGCCTCCTCGACGTCCGAGCCCAGGCTTTTCAGCGCGGCGGAAGAATACAGATAGACGTGCGGCACGTGCGTCAGCCCGGCGATGACGGCGATGCTGGTCAGCGAGTACACGTTCCACGGCACGTCGCCGACGAGCTGCTTGGCCCACAGCGAATAGAAGCCGACCGGCCCCATCGAGACGACGTAGCCGAACGCCAGCACCATCGGCGAAACGAACACCGGTATCAGCACCAGCACTTCGATGACCCGCTGCGCGGGGAGATCGGTGCGAGTCAGCAGGAACGCCAGCGCCGCGCCCATCGGCAGCGCGATCAGCACCATGCCCGCGGCGATCACGACCGAATTGAAAAGTGCCGTCCAGAAATCGGCATCGGCGAATATGAACTCGTAGGCGTCGAAGCCGATGTGGCGCTGCGGATTGAAGAACGGCGCGTTGAGGAAGCTTTGCCAGAAGATCAGCGCCAGCGGCGCGAGCACTACCAGCGCGGTGATCGCGACGACCGACGTGCGCGGCAAGCTGAAGCTGCGGGCGATCATCGTTGGTGGATCGTGGTTGCCATCCCGAGGTCCCGCCCGCCGCTCTTAGCGTCCCGACGTTGCCCGCCGCCCGATGTTCCGGGTCAGGCGGACTCGAATCCGGCTACGGCATCGGTCTCATTTGCGCGCGAGCGCCGTCTGCCATTGCTTGAGAAATGCCAGCCGCTTGGTCTGGTCGAGGCCCTGCAGCAGATCGTCGCTGACCGCGATCGGCTTGACCGCGCTGCCGAGGTCCTTCGAGAACCCGATGCCCGAGTCCTTGCCGGTCATGTCGGTGCGCACCGAGTAGAGCTCGGCCTGTTCGGCGGCGATCGTCTGTCCGCGCTTGGACAGCACGTAGTCGAGCCACAGCCGGCCGGCGTTCGGGTTCTTGGCGTTCTTCGACACGAAGATCAGCCGCGACAGCACCAGGTTGTAATCGGTGGTGAACGCGACGCCGAGCGACGGGTCTTTTTTCGCCCGCGTCAGCGCATACGAGCCGAGCACGTTGTAGCCGAGCAGATTCTCGCCGGAGGAAACGCGCTCGAGCATCGTGCCGGTCGACGACTGCACCTTGAGGCTGCGCGCGCCCAGCGCCTTGACCAGATCCCAGAATTGCGGATCGAGCTTCGCGTCCTGGTTGGCGAGCATGAAGCCCACGCCCGACTTCTCCGGATCGTACGCGGTGATCTTGTTCTGGTACTTGTCGCCCTTGGTGTTCAGCAGCTTGACCAGGTCGGCGTGCGTCTTCGGCACTTCTTCGGGGGGAACCAGGCGCTTGTTGTAGACGATCGCGATCGGCTCGAACGTCGTCGCGTAGATCGTGTCCTTCCAGTGCGCCCATGCCGGCAGCGCTCCCGCTTCCGGCGACTTGTAGAGCGCCGCCAGGCCGTCGGCGGCCAGCTTCATCTGCAGGTCCATCGACGAGCTCCACACCGCGTCGGCCGAAGCCGCGTTGGCGGCGCTTTCGCTGATGTAGCGGTTATAGACCTCGGTCGAATTCAGGTCGGTGTATTCGACCTTGACGCCGGGAAACGCCGCCTCGAAGTCCTTGATCAGCGGCGTGACCAGCTTGGCGTCGGTGGTCGAGTAGACGACGACCTTGCCTTCCTTTTTCGCGCCGTCGACGATGGCTTTGTAATCGGCCGGATAGCCGGCGGGAACCTGCGCTTGCGCGGTTGCTGCGAGCGCGATTGCGCCAAAGACGAGCGACAAAATCCCGGTCAAGCGCATTGCGAACTCCTTCTGGTATCGGTCAAGGCGTGCCGCCACAACGTCGGCGAGCGGCTCTGGCGGCCAGTTTACACCGTTCCGGCCCGACGGTTGAGCGCCCGGTCGGCGACAGCGGCGGATTCGTCCAGGCGCGCTTACGGCGCGCACGCTCGCTGATCGTCGCTTTCAGGCGTCGCGATGCAGGCGCGAAATCGCCGCCTTCAGCGATTCGATCTCGTCACGGAGCTCGCTGACGCTTTGCCTTGAGCGCGGAGATTTCCGCCCGCAGCGTGTCGTCACTCGGCGGCGCCGCGGTCGAATCGATGTCCGCGGGCACATCGGCGGGAGTCCCGGACAACAGGTGCATCCAGCGATTTTCGCGCGCGCCAGGCAGCCTCGGCAGCATGACGGCAAGCGCTCCGGCGCTGCGCTCCGCCAGCTCGTTCAAGAAGCCTTCGACGGCCGAGCCGTCGGCGAACCGGTGCAGGCGATCGGAATTGATGCGAAGCTCGCCGATCGTTTGCGGTCCGCGCAGCATCATCGTGGCGAGCAGCGCCACCGCCTGCGACGGCAGTCCGAGAACGCGCTCGACGTTGTGCGCGTAGCGCATCACCCGGCCACCGCTCGATTCGACGACCAGCGAGTCGCCGCGCAGCCGGTCGATGCCGGCCTGAACCTCGCTCTCGCTGGCGTGCAATACCGGATCGCGGCTGGTTTTCTGATTGCATCCGGCAGTCAGCGCATTGAGGCTGAGCGGGTAGATGTCCGGCACCGTGTGCTGCTTTTCGACCAGCACGCCCAGAATGCGCGCCTCGAGCAGCGACAATTCGGGCAGATTCAGAGCCATTGCGTGCAACGCACTTGGATCCCCGCCTTCGCGGGGATGACGCAGCTGCTTCCAATCGCTGCGACGCTGCGCGTCTTTCTCTTGGGCGGCTGCGTCACTTGCGGCCGTATTTTCCGGTGAATGTCGCCTTGCCGATCTGATTGGCGTTGATCATGAAGCCCGCCAGCGCTCCGCTCGCGTCCTGATCGGCGTCGATATGGTCGACCTTCAACGCGTGAATCGTGAAAATGTAGCGATGCGGCCGGTCGCCGTTCGGTGGACAGGGCCCGCCATAGCCGGGCTTGCCGAAATCGGTGCGCGACTGGATGGCGCCGCGCGGCGCCTTGCCGCCAGCGGAATCGCCGGCGCCGGCGGGAAGCGCGTTGACGTCGGCGGGGATGTTGAACATCACCCAATGCCACCAGCCGCTGCCGGTCGGAGCGTCGGGATCGTAGACCGTCAACGCGAAGCTTTTCGTGCCGGCGGGCGCATTCTTCCATGCCAGCGACGGCGAAACGTTGCCGCCCTCGCAGCCGAACCCCTTGAACACCTGCGCTTCGGCTATGGTCGCGCCGGGCTTGATTTCGGCGCTCGACAGCGTGAACGATCCGGCGGCAAATGCGGCAGCCGGCAGCAGCGCGACGACGAACAGCAAGCGGCGAAGCATGGTGCCTCCTTCGGGCGGGTTGAGCGCAAACCGTAAGTCTAAACCGGCCTCGTCCGGTGCGGAATGCGCGGCATCGCTTCGAAGGCGCCCGCCCGGCGGTCGTTGCGCTATGATGCCCCGGTTGAGCGAGCCTCGCTCGCCAGGCATTTTCCAAGATCCTCATGGCCAACGCTCCCGAAGTCACCAACATGGCGCTGTTCTGCGATTTCGAGAACGTCGCGCTCGGCGTCCAGGACGCCAAGTACGAGCGGTTCGACATCGGCAAGGTGCTCGAGCGCCTGTTGCTCAAAGGCAGCATCGTCGTCAAGAAGGCCTACTGCGACTGGGATCGCTACAAGGCGTTCAAGGCGCCGATGCACGAGGCATCATTCGAGCTGATCGAAATTCCGCACGTTCGCCAGTCGGGCAAGAATTCGGCCGACATTCGCATGGTCGTCGACGCGCTCGATCTTTGCTACACCAAATCGCACGTCGAGACCTTCGTGATCATCAGCGGCGACTCCGATTTCTCGCCGCTGGTGTCCAAGCTGCGCGAGAACAACAAGGTGGTGATCGGCGTCGGCGTCAAGAATTCGACCTCTGACTTGCTGATCGCGAATTGCGACGAGTTCATCTTTTACGACGACCTGGTGCGCGAGCAGAAGAAGGCGGAGTCGCGCAAGGCCGGCGCCAGGAAAGCAGCAGGGGCCGGAAGTGCCAGGAAGAAAGGCGCCGAAGCGCTTCCCGGCCACGCCGAAGCCAGGGACTCGAGCGCGCCTCAAGCGCCGCGGGCGGAAGCGAAGCAGGCCGACGCCGGCCGGCAGCAGGAAGCGATCGACATTATCGTCAGCACCGTCGAGGCGCTGGCGTCCGAGCGCGGCGGCGACGACAAGATCTGGGGATCGATGGTCAAGCAGGCGGTCAAGCGCGTGCGTCCCGGCTTCAACGAATCGTATTACGGCTTCCGCTCGTTCAACGGCATGCTCGAGGCGGCCGAACAGGCGGGTAGCCTTCGACTCGAGCGCGACGAAAAGTCCGGCGGCTATATCGTGCGGCTCGCCGCGCACGAGGAATGAGCGCGATGCTGCGCCTTCTTGCGAGACTGACCGGGGTCCTGGCGCTCGTGCTCGGCTTTTCCGCGGTCGCATCGGCGGCGGAGGCCAATCTCACGGTTACCGTCGCCGGGCGGACGACGACCTACGCTCCGGCGAGCCTGCTCGGCATGCCGGCGGCGACCAGCGTCACCATACCGGACGACGTCGCCTACAAGCGCGAGATGAGCTTCCGCGCCGTGCCCGCAGCGACCCTGCTCGAAGGGGTCGCGCCCGAAGACACGTTGCGCTTTGTCGCCAGCGACGGCTTCGTCGCAACGCTTCCGGCCGCACTGCTGCTGGCGCGAAGCGGCGCGATCGCGTATCTGGCGATCGAGCCGGGCGACACGCCGTGGCCGCCGCTCAAGCCGGAGGGCGGCGCCAGCGCGGGGCCGTTCTACCTGGTGTGGCTGAATCCCGAACGCGCGCGCATCACGCCGGAGCAGTGGCCATACCAGGTCGCCCGCATCGAGGCCGTCGCACCGCTGGCCAAGCGCTATCCGATGATTGCTCCGGCGGTGTCGGCGCACGACGCGGTGCGGCGCGGATACGCCGTGTTCGAAAAGAACTGCTCGGTCTGCCATACGCTGAACCTCGGCGGCGACGCGACCGTCGGTCCGGATCTGAATGTCCCGTACAACCCCACCGAATACATGCGCGTCGATGCACTGCGGCGGCTGATCCGCGATCCTCAGTCGCTGCGCCGCTGGCCAGCGGCCAAGATGCCTGCCTTCGAGACGCGGTTGTTGAGCGATCGCGATCTGACGGATTTGCTGGCCTACCTGCGGCACATGGCCGATCGCAAGGTCACGGTGCCCGCGGGCAAGTAGCCTCGCCTTCGGCGTGGCGCCGCGGGCATTCCGCAGCCGCCGCGGCAACATCGCTCCATGCTTACCGCCTCGCCGCCGATGCCGTCCTTGCGGTGCACCTGGCATTCGTGCTCTTCGTGGTTTTCGGCGGGTTGCTGGTGTTGCGCACCCCGCGCATCGCGTGGCTGCATGTTCCCGCGGTGGCGTGGGGCGCATTGATCGAATTCAGCGGATGGATCTGCCCGCTGACGCCGCTGGAAGTCGCGCTGCGCCGCGGCGCCGGCGAGGCCGGATACGGCGGCGACTTTGTCGATCACTATCTGGTGGCGCTGATCTATCCGGCCGGGCTGACGCGGGAACTGCAGGTCTCGATCGGCGCTGCGGTGCTGCTGATCAACCTGGTCCTCTACTTCGTCTTATGGCGCCGCCGGTCGGTCCGGAGCTGACCACTCCACGTTCAGCTTTTCCATCAGCCGGCGCGCGTTCGCCGGGGCTTCGACCTTGTCGGTATTGTCGAAATAACAGAAGACCTCGCGCCGGCCGCCCGCGGGTGCGGGCTCATGCGAGATGCGCTTGATGCCGCTGCGGCTCGCCGCCATCGGCCCAGGCGCGGATGCGTTCCGTCCACAGCGTCAACACCGGCTCGATATAGGCGCTGCGGTAAAGCTCTTCGTCGCCGTGCAGACGTATGTAGATGAAATCCGCGGTGACATCGCCGACCTGCGGCCATTTGCCTGCGGTGTCGGCGATGACCAGCGCGACGTCATGCCGGCGCAATTGCTCGATGAGCGCCGGATCGATGAAGCTCTCGTGGCGCACTTCCAGCGCGTGGCGCAACCGGCGCACCGGCCCGAAGGCGATTCGCGCGCGCCCGGTGACCCTGGCGTCGTGCCGCCGGGCAAGCCGCGAGGCCGCGGCGGTGTCATCAGGCAGCGATGCCAGGAAACCCTCGAGCACCTCCCGGTCGTAGCGCATCGTCGGCGGCAGCTGCCAGAGGATAGGTCCGAGCTTTTCGCCCAGGTTCGCCACCCCCGAGGCAAAAAAATTGGCGAGCGGCGCGTCGATGTCGCGCAGCCGCTTGATGTGGGTGATGAAGCGCGGCGCCTTGACGCTGAAAACAAAGCCGGACGGCGTCTCGTTGTACCAGCTCGCATAATTTTCCGGCCGCTGCAGCGAATAGAACGAGCCGTTGAGCTCGATCGAGGGAAACACGCGCGAAGCGAATTCCAGCTCCCGCCGCTGCTGCAGGCCCTTCGGATAGAACACGCCGCGCCAAGGCGGATAGCGCCAGCCGGAGACGCCGATGCGGATGGCGGCGGCCGTGCGGCGCGGCGCGCTCTTGCGGGTCATCCTGTTGTCCCCGATTCGGCGGACGCCGAGGCTCGACCGGAAGCCTGGTTGTGTGCCGCTCAGGCCTTGCTGTAGATTTCGGCGCCCTTTTTGACGAACTCGATCGCCTTCGATTCCATGCCCTTTTCCAGCGCGGCCGACTCGTCGACGCCGAGCTTCGCTGCGTAGTCGCGCACGTCCTGCGTGATCTTCATCGAGCAGAAGTGCGGGCCGCACATCGAGCAGAAATGCGCGAGCTTGGCGCCATGCTGCGGCAGGGTTTCGTCGTGGAATTCGCGCGCCTTGTCCGGATCGAGCCCGAGGTTGAACTGGTCCTCCCAGCGGAACTCGAAGCGCGCCTTCGACAGCGCGTTGTCGCGGATCTGCGCGCCCGGATGCCCTTTGGCCAGGTCGGCCGCATGCGCGGCGATCTTGTAGGCCATGATGCCGTCCTTGACGTCGGCCTTGTTCGGCAGGCCCAGGTGCTCCTTCGGCGTCACGTAGCACAGCATCGCCGTGCCATACCAGCCGATCATCGCGGCGCCGATCGCCGAGGTGATGTGATCGTAGCCGGGCGCGATGTCAGTCGTCAGCGGTCCCAGCGTGTAGAACGGCGCTTCGCCGCAAAGTCGCAGCTGCTCGTCCATGTTGTGCTTGATCAGATGCATCGGCACGTGTCCCGGGCCTTCGATCATCGTCTGCACGTCGTGCTTCCAGGCGACCTGCGTCAATTCGCCCAAGGTGGCGAGCTCGGCCATCTGCGCCTCGTCGTTGGCGTCGTAGCCCGAGCCCGGGCGCAAGCCGTCGCCCAGGCTGAAGCGAGACGTCGTACGCCTTCATGATCTCGCAGATTTCCTCGAAGCGCGTGTAGAGGAACGACTCCTTGTGATGCGCGAGGCACCATTTGGCCATGATCGAGCCGCCGCGGCTGACGATGCCGGTCATGCGCTTCGCGGTCAGCGGGATATAGCGCAGCAGCACGCCGGCGTGGATGGTGAAGTAATCGACGCCCTGCTCGGCCTGCTCGATCAGCGTGTCGCGGTACATCTCCCAGGTCAGCTCCTCGGCCTTGCCGTCGACCTTCTCCAGCGCCTGGTAGATCGGCACCGTGCCGATCGGCACCGGCGAGTTGCGGATGATCCATTCGCGCGTCTCGTGGATGTTCTTGCCGGTCGAGAGATCCATCACCGTGTCGGCGCCCCAGCGCGTCGCCCAGGTCATTTTCTCGACTTCTTCGTGGATCGACGAGCTGACCGCCGAGTTGCCGATGTTGGCGTTGATCTTCACCAGGAAATTGCGGCCGATGATCATCGGCTCGGTTTCCGGATGATTGATGTTGGCGGGAATGATCGCGCGGCCGCGCGCGACTTCGGCGCGAACGAACTCCGGCGTGATGAGATCGGGAATCGCCGCGCCGAAGCTCTGACCCGGATGCTGGCGCGTCACCAGCTCGGGCAGCGAGCGCAGCGTTTCCTCGCGTTTCAGGTTCTCGCGGATCGCGATGAATTCCATCTCCGGCGTGATGATGCCGCGCCGCGCGTAATGCATCTGGTGACGACATTGGCGCCCGGATCTTGGCCCGGCGCGGCTTGCGCATGCAGGTCGAAGCGCATGCCGGCGAGCTCGGCGTCGGCGAGACGCGCCCGGCCATAGGCGGAAGTGAGGCCGTCGAGCTCCGCGCTGTCGCCACGCTCTTCGATCCAGCGCGCGCGCAGCGGCGGCAGGCCGGAGCGGATGTCGATCTTCGCCGTCGGGTCGGTGTAAGGACCCGACGTGTCATAGACGGCGAGCGGCGGATTGACTTCGGCCCCGAACGACGCCGGCGTGTCGGCTTGCGCGATCTCGCGCATCGGCACGCGGATGTCGGGCCGCGAGCCTTCGACGTAGATCTTGCGGGAATTCGGCAGCGGCTGCACGGCCGCGTCGTCGACGTGCGCGTCGCGGGCGAAAAACTGGTCGTTGGCGTTCATCGGTGACTCCTCTGCGATTGCAGATCGTGCGCAAGGAGCGATGCGAGGGAGGCACGCTTCCCTGCGCCGGCATTATCCGCACAGGTTCCAAGGGTTTGATCTCACCGCCGGCGACGTTGCGAGCGCGCACGAGGACCCCTAGCGTTCGCATTAGGTACGCCAAAGCGCGCGCCGGTTCAATGGCCCGCGACGATTTGTCGCGCGGCTCTTAGTCGGCGGCGGCCGGCATCTGCGCGCGTGCTCGCGCGTCGCTGCCGCCAGACCACTGCTGTGAACTCGCTCGAAGTAGAGTGTAGATGACCGGCGTGATGTAGAGCGTCAAGCGCTTGCGAGACGATCAGGCCGCCGACCACCGCCAGTCCGAGCGGCCGCCGCGCTTCGCCGCCCGCTCCGAGTCCCAGCGCGATCGGCAGGCTGCCCATCAGCGCGGCCATCGTCGTCATCATGATCGGCCGGAACCGCGTCATGCACGCCTCGTAGATCGCGTCGTGCGGCGACTTGCCCTCCTTGCGCTGCGCCTCGATCGCGAAGTCGATCATCATGATCGCGTTCTTCTTGACGATGCCGACCAGCATGATGATGCCGACGAAGGCATACATGTTGAGATCGATGCCGAACAGCCAGCAGCGTCAGCAGCGCGCCGAAGCCGGCGGTCGGCAGCCCGGACAGAATCGTCAGCGGATGGATGAAGCTTCGTACAGGATTCCCAGCACCAGATAGATGACGAAGACCGCGAGCGCGAGCAGGAGCCCATGCCGCGCCAGCGACGACTGGAAAGCCTGCGCCGTGCCCTGGAAGGTGCCGTTGATCGTCGGCGGGAAGCCGCATCTCCGCCGTGGCCGTGTCTGATCTCGTCGATCGCCTGCGCCAAGCGCGACGCCGGGCGCAGGTCGAAGGAGATCGTCACCGACGGCAGCTGGCCGAGATGCGTGATCGCCAGCGGGCCGATCGTCGGCTTGCAGCGTGCGCCACGGCAGTTCAGCGGCACCAGCGCGCCGCTGTCCGAGCGAACATAGAGCAGCGACAGCGCCGAAGGGTCGGTCTGGTAGCGCGGCTGCAGCTCCATGACGACCCAGTACTGATTGGTCGGCGCGTAGATCGTCGACACCTGGCGCTGAGCCGTAGGCGTCGTAGAGCGTGTTCTCGATCGATTGCGCGGAGACGCCCAGCGCGGAGGCCTTGTTGCGGTCGATCGTCGACGGTCACCTGCGGCTTGGTGATCTGCAGGTCGCTGGTCACATCGACCAGCCCGGGCAGCGTCGTGCAGCTTCGCCTCGACCTTCGGCGCCCACTGATAGAGCTCCGTCGGTGTCGGTCGCCCTGCAGCGTGTACTGGTACAGGCTCTTGGTGAGCTGGCCGCCGATGCGGATCGCGGGCACGTTCTGCACGTAACGCCTTGATGCCCGGGACGTTCGCGATCAGCCGGCCGCGCAGCTCCTGCACGACGGCGTCGGCGTTGGGACGTTCGCTCGCGCGGCTTCAGGGTGACGAACATCCGGCCGATGTTGAGCGACGAGGCTCGAGCCGCCGCCGCCGACGAACGACATCACGCTCTCGACGTGTGGATTGCCGCTGGACGATTTCGGCCACCTGCCGCTGCAGCTTGGACATCGCCTCGAACGAGACGTCCTGCGCGGCTTCGGTGAAGACGAAGATCTGCCCGACGTCGTCGCTCGGCAGGAAGCCCTTCGGCATCGTAGACGAACAGCGCGCCGGTGCGATGACGAAGACGCGGCGAAGCCGACCATCGACAGCCTGCTGGTGGCGCGAGCACGGCGGTCAGCGTCCTGCGGTAGCCGCTCGAGCATGGCATCGAACATGCGTTCGAAGAACGCATAGACGCGGCCGTGCGTCTCTTCGTGCTCGGCGACTTGAGCATCCGGCTGCACAGCATCGGCGTCAGCGTCAGCGACACGAAGCCCGAAATCAGCACCGCGACGATGATCGTCACCGCGAATTCGTGCAGCAGCCGGCCGAGGATGCCGCCCATGAACAGCACCGGGATGAACACCGCCGACCAGCGACAGGGTCATCGACACGATGGTGAAGCCGATCTCCTTGCGAGCCGTCGAGCGTCGCCTGCAGGCGCGTCTTGCCCATTTCCATGTGGCGCGTGATGTTCTCCAGCATCACGATCGCGTCGTCGACGACGAAGCCGACGCACAGCGTCAGCGCCATCAGCGACAGGTTGTCGAGGCTGTAGCCGAAGACGTACATCACCGCGAAAGTGCCGATGATCGACATCGGCAGCGCGAGGCTGGGGATGATCGTCGCCGAGACGCTGCGCAGGAAGACGAAGATCACCGCCGACCACCAGGCCGAGCGCCAGCAGCAGCGTCAACTGCACGTCGCGCACCGACGTCGCGGATCGAGACCGGAGCGGTCGTAGAGCACGTCGAGCTTGATCGACGGCGGCAGCTGCGCCTGGAACGTCGGCAGCATCTTCTTGATCGCGTCGACGACCTCGATGGTGTTGGTGCCCGGCTGGCGCTGGACGGCGAGCATGATCGCCGCGCGTGCCGTTGAACCAGGCGGCGATCTTGTCGTTCTGCACGCTGTCGAAGACGCGGCCGATCTCGTTCAGCCGCACCGGCGCGCCGTTGCGATAGGCGACGATCAGCGGCGCGTACGCCGCGGCGTTCATCAGCTGCCCGGTCGCCTGCACCGAGGTCGCGCTTGTCGCGGCCGTAGAGCGTGCCGGTCGGCAGGTTGACGTTGCTGTTGCCGATCGCCTGCTCGACGTCGGTCGAGCGCGATGCCGCGCGTCGCCAGCGCATTCGGATCGAGCTGGATGCGCACCGCGTATTTCTGCGAGCCGAACACCTGCACCTGCGCGACGCCGCTGATCGTCGAGATGCGCTGCGCGAGCAGTTGTTCTCGCGCGTAGTCGTCGACGGTCGACAGCGGCAGCGTCTCCGAGGTCAGCGCGATGTAGAGGATCGGCGCGTCGGCCGGATTGACCTTGCGCTAGCGTCGGCGGCGTCGGCATGCGCCGAGGGCAGCGATCGCGCCGCCGCGGCGATCGCCGACTGCACGTCCTGCGCCGCGGCGTCGATGTTGCGATCGAGCGAGAATTGCAGCGTGATCGAGCGTGCTGCCGCTCGGTCGAGGTCGAGGTCATCGAGTCGATGCCGGCGATCGTCGAGAACTGCTTTTCCAGCGGCGTCGCGACGGCCGAGGCCATCGTGTCCGGGCTCGCGCCGGGCAGGCTGCGCCGACACCTGGATGGTCGGGAAATCGACGTTGGGCAGCGCGTTGACCGGCAGCAGCCGGTAGCCGATCGATGCCGAAGATCAGAATGCCGATCATGACCAGCACGCGTCATCACCGGCCGGCGGACGAACAGGGCGGCGATGTTCACGACGGCTGCGTTCGCCGCGCTGGAGGTGTCGACGCGCATGCCCGGCGCCAAGCGCAGCTGTCCGACGGTCACCACCTGGTCGCCCGACTTTGAGGCCGCTCGGCCACGACCGTGTCGTCGCCCTCGGTTCGGGCGACCTTGATCGTGCCGCAACTCGACGGTCTGATCGGGCTTGACCACGTACACGTACTGTCCGTTCGGTCCGTTCTGCACCGCGGCCGACGGCGCGACGATCGCATCCTTCTGCTCGTAGAGCGTCATCACGACGTTGACGAACTGCCCGGGCCACAGCGCCTTGTCGTTGTTCGGGAACGTCGCCTTGAGCTTGATCGTGCCCGGTGGTCATGTCGGCGCTGTTGTCGATGAACGAGAGCTTGCCCTCGATCGGCGCGGCGACGCGTCGGGACATTCGCCTGGACCTGCAGCTCGCCATCGGCCTGATACTTGCGGATGTCGGCTGAAGTTCTGCTCCGGCACCGAGAACGACGCATAGATCGGAACGACCTGGTTGATGGTCACCAGCGGGCTGGTGTCGTTGGCCTTGACCAGATTGCCGCTGCTGGATCGGGATCTTGCCGGCATAGCCGGTGACCGGCGAGCGGATCGTGCAGTACTCGAGCTGCAGCTTGGCGCTCTCGATCGCGGCCTCGTCGGCCGCGCGACCGTGGCGGCGGCGGTGTCCAGATTGGTCTTCACCTGCTCGTAGGCATCGGGCGAGATGAAGTTCTTCTGCAGCAGATCCTTGTAGCGCTTTTCCTGCTCGGCCGCGCGGTCGACCAGCGCCTTGTCGCGCAACAGATTGGCCTGCGCCTGCTTGAGGGCGGCGGCGAACGGACGCGGATCGATCTCGAACAGCAGCTGCGCCCTTGGCGGACCTCGTCGCCTTCCTTGAAGTGGACGCTGACGATCTGGCCGTCGACGCGCGCCTTGACGGCGACCGTCGTGAACGGCTCGACGTTGCCGATCGCGATACAGGCGCACCGGCACCGTCTTGGCCGCACCGGCGCCACGGTGACCGGCACCGCGACCGGCGCTTTCTGCACGGCTGCGCGCGATTCCTTGTTGTACTGCGCGGCGAGCCCGACGGCCAAGGCGACCACGGCCAGCGCAGCGGCTATCGCAAAGAGCTTCTTTCGTCGGGCCATAGGTGCGGTATCGTTGGGCTCGGGCGTCGAGCTTCCGGCGGCGCCGCGCGTGGCAGAAGCGTCGCGTCGGAGCCGCAACTTGCGGCCATTGCCGCGGGACAGCCAACCATTGTCGCGCAATTGCCGCTGCCCGTGCGCCGCTCGAAACATCCTGTAACAGCGGCTACGCGCCCGCATGTAGGCTACGGGCGACGCGCGGCGGTTCGATATAATCCGCGAGCCAAAGACGAGGTCGTGGCCGAAGACTGTCAGCCGCGGCGGTCGACGAAGATGATCCGGGCGGGTGTAGCTCAATGGTAGAGCAGAAGCTTCCCAAGCTTACGACGAGGGTTCGATTCCCTTCACCCGCTCCAATCCCGAACGGCCGGCGCGGCCGTCTGAAACCGACCTGAAGCCTCGATGTCCAGCCCCCGAACCGCAGCGATCGCCGCCGCAGCGTCCTGGTTCGATTCCGGCGCGATGCTGGCCGAGCTCAAGCGGCGGGTCGCGTTCCGGACCGAAAGCCAGGATCCTGCCCGCGCCGCAGCGCTCGCGAGTTACCTGAACGAGGAGATCGGCCCGAGCGTCGCGCGCTGCGGCTTCGAATGGGCGATCTGGCCCAACCCGGTGCCGGGCGCGCCGCCGCTGTTGTTCGCCGAACGCCGCGAGGACGATGCGCTTCCCACGGTCCTCATCTACGGCCACGGCGATGTCGTCGCCGGTTACGACGAGCAATGGAGCGGCGGACGCTCGCCGTGGGATCTGGCGGTCGCCGACGGCCGGTGGTACGGCCGCGGCACCGCCGACAACAAGGGCCAGCACACGATCAATCTGGCGGCGCTCGCGCAGATCCTGGCCAGTCGCGGCCGCCTCGGCTTCAACGCCAAATTGCTGCTGGAAATGGGCGAAGAGATCGGGTCGCCGGGCCTGCGCCAGACCTGCGAGCGGCGCGCCGAATGGCTGTCCGCCGACGTGCTGATCGCCTCGGATGGCCCCCGCTTGCGCGCCGCAGCGCCGACGATTTTCCTGGGCTCGCGCGGCGCATTCAATTTCGACTTGAGCGTCAGCTTGCGCGACGGCGCGCATCACTCGGGCAACTGGGGCGGCTTGCTCGCCAATCCGGGGACGATCCTGGCCAATGCGATTGCCGCGCTGGTCGATGCGCGCGGCGGTATTCTGGTCGAGGCCTTCGCCCCGGGCCGATTCCCGCCTCGGTCAGGACCGCGCTGGAGAGCGTCGAACCGGGCGAGCCCGGCGGTCCGGCGATCGATCCGGACTGGGGTGAGCCGGGCTTAAGCCCGGCCGAGCGCGTCTTCGGCTGGAACGCGCTCGAGGTTCTGGCCTTTCGCACCGGGAATCCGGACCGGCCCGTCAACGCGATCCCGCCGCGCGCAAGCGCTCACATGCAGCTGCGCTTCGTCGCCGGCTGCGACTGGCGCACGTTCGTTCCGGCGATGCGCGCGCACCTGGACGCGCGGCGGAATGGCGATCGTCGACGTGCGACAGGCGACGACCGAACCGATGGAAGCGACGCGGCTCGACCCCGCCGACCCGTGGGTGCGCTGGGCAAGCGAATCGATTGCGGCGACCGTCGGAGCGCCGCCGGTCATATTGCCCAACCTGGGCGGCGCGCTGCCCAACGATTGCTTCGCCGACGTGCTCGGGCTGCCGACGATCTGGGTTCCGCACTCCTATCCGGCCTGCTCGCAGCACGCGCCGAACGAGCACATGCTCTCCGCGGTGGCCCGCGAAGGGCTGCAGATCATGACCGGATTGTTCTGGGACTTGGGCGAAGCGGCGACGCCACCGCGCCGCCGGCCCGTCGATCAGGGCCGGATGTAAGCCCAGCCCTGCTGCTGGCGCTGCATCAGCTCGACGACGCCGGCGGGGACGTAGCCGATGCCGTTCAGCATGTCGGCCTGCGTGAGCTTCTGGCCGCGCATCGTGTTCTCGCAGGCGACGACCTTGACGCCGGCCTTGCCGCGCTTCGTCGATCCGGTTGCCGACCGACCGAATCGGATTTTCAGCATGCCGATGCCCGGGCCGTAGGCGACGATTTCGATGTCGACGTTGGCCGCGCCGAGATCGGTCTGGATGTTGTTCGCGTTGTTGAGCGCGAGATTCCATTTGGCGGGATCGGCGTCGCTGACTTGGATAACGACTCGATTGCGCTGCGTGGCGTTCTGGCCTTGCGCGCCGGCGATGCCGGCGCTCCAGCACAGCGCGAGGCGAGCAGCACGGCTGCGATCAAGCCCGAATGTCTGGCGAGAATGTTTTCTCCTGAATGGTGCCGACGCCCGGCGGCATTGTCGCCGTCGGGTGCCTGCAGTCAGCATTATCGGCGCTTTCGAGCGTCCGCGGTGCGGCGCGCCGCTGTTGGCGCGCCGATGGCGCGCCGGCTAAAATGACGAGTGACTCGACCTGCGCACATGCCGCTGGCGGCGATCGTGCTGATCGTCGCCGCGTGCGCCTGCTTCACGAGCATCGACGTCACCGTCAAGCACCTGAGCCAGCGCTATCCGGTGCCGCTGCTGGTCTGGGCGCGATGGGGCGTGCAGGCGCTGCTGATGTTCGCGGTGCTGGGGCCGACGATGCGCTGGAATCTGGTGCGTACCGACGCGTCCCGGCCTGCATCTGGTGCGCGGCGCCGTGCTGATCGGCTCGTCGCTGTGCTTTTTCACCGCGGTCAAATATCTGCCGCTGGCCGAGGCGACCGCGCTCAATTACACCAGCCCGATCCTGGTGACCCTTATTGCCGGATGGTTGCTGCGACGAGCGCATCACTTTGCCGCGCTGGGGCTTCGTCGCTGCGGGCTTCGTCGGCATGTTGCTGATCGTGCGTCCCGGCACCGGGATCCTCGACAGCGCCTCCTTGTTCGCGCTGGCCGCGGCGGCAGCCTATGCGATCTATCAGATCCTGACCCGAAAGCTCGTCGGCGAGAACTTGCTGGTGCTGCTGTTCTATCCCTGCCTGTGCGGGGCGGTGCTGTTGTCGATCGTGGTCGCGTTTCTGCACGACGACGTGTGGTATCCGATCTCCGACCTGGGCTTGTTTCTCGGCATCGGCGTCATGGGCTCGATCGGCCACTGGCTTTTCACGCGGGCATTCAGGCTTGCCTCGGCGTCGGCGATCGCGCCGTTCACCTATATGCAGCTCGTGTTCTCGACGCTCGCGGCGTGGGCCGCTTTTCGGAACGTTCCCCGACGCATGGGCGTTGACGGGCATGGTGGTCATCGCCGGCAGCGGCGGCGTCTGACCTGGTACGAGCGTTGGCGCGCGAGCCTGGCGCCCAGCCGAGCCGGCCGCGGTCGACTGAACCCGCCTCGATCGCGCTAGAATTGGCCTGACCGCCTTACCAATCCGGCTCCCCGCCGGCTATTTCGCCGAACCGGAAAAACGACCTCGAGCACCGCATCGTGAACGCAATGACAATGAAAAGCCCGCATCGGATTCATCGGCCTGGGACTGATGGGCCACGGCATCGCGAAGAATATCGATCGCCAAGGGGTTTCCCCTGACGATACGCGTCCACAGGAACCGCAAGCCCGCCGAGGACATACTCGCGGCCGGCGCCAAGGAAGCCAAGACCAACGCCGAGCTGCGCGCGTGCGTCCGACATCGTGATCCTCTGCGTGACCGGCTCGCCGCAGATCGAGGAGATCGTCTATGGGCCCGACGGCATGCTGGGCGCCGCGCGCGAAGGGCTGATCGTCGTCGACACTTCGACCGCGGAGCCCTCGTCGACGGCGAAGATTCGCGACGACCTGGCGCCGAAGGGAACGCGGTATCGTCGATGCGCCGCTGGCGCGCACGCCCAAGGAAGCCGAAGAAGGGCGGCTCAATACGATGGTCGGCGCCGACGATGCGACGTTCGCGCAACTAAAGCCGGTGTTGTCGGCGTACTGCGAGAACGTGATTCACGTCGGGCCGCCCGGGCACGGCCACATGCTCAAGCTCGTCAACAATTTCATGGCGATGGCGATCGCGACCGCGACAGCCGAGGCTTGCGCCGCTTGCGCAAAATCGGGGCTGTCGATCAAGAAACTGCACGAGATCATTTCGGCCGGCGCGGTCAACTCCGGGTATTTTTCAGATGATCGCCGGCAAGATGCTCGAATGCGGCGATCTTTCGGGGCTGAAGTTCACATTGGTCAACGCGATGAAGGATCTGCGCTATTACACGCACTTCGTCGAGGCGCTGCCGTCGCCGGCGATCGTCGGCGAGGCCGTGCACCAAAGCCTGGTCAACGCCAACATGCTCGGTTTCGGCGACAAGTACGTCGCCTCGCTGATCGAGGCGCAGGAAAAGCTCGCCGGCGTGTCGATCGTCCCGCGCTAGTCCGGGCGAATCAAGCCGGGTGCCGATGCGGCGTCCGGGCAGCGGTATCCTCGGATGCATCGGAAAATCTCAGGAGCTCTGAAAGTCATGGCCCTGACGCCTTCGCTCTGGGACAATCCGCTCGGCACCGACGGCTTCGAGTTCATCGAATACGCCGCGCCCGATCCGGCGGCGCTCGGCGCGCCTGTTCGAGCAGATGGGCTTCGCGGCGATCGCCAAGCATCGCTCGAAGAACGTGCTGCTGTATCGGCAGGGCGACATCAATTTCATCGTCAATGCCGAGCCCGGCAGTTTCGCGCAAGGGCTTCGCCCGCGTGCACGGTCCGTCGATCTGCGCGATGGCGTTTCGCGTCAAGGACGCCGCGCGCGCCTACGCGAAGCTGGTCGAGCATGGGCGCGTGGGGCGTGGAGACGCATCCGGGCCCGATGGAACTCAACATTCCGGCGATCAAGGGCATCGGCGATTCGTTGATCTATCTGGTCGACCGCTATCCGGTCGACGGCGCCGGCGTGTCGATCTACGACATCGACTTCGTGCCGATCGCCGGCGTCGAGCAGCATCCGCAGGGCGCGGGGCTGGCCTACGATCGACCATCTGACGCACAACGTGCATCGCGGCCGGATGGACGAATGGGCGAGCTTTTACGAGCGGCTGTTCAATTTCCGCGAGGTCCGCTATTTCGACATCGAGGGCAAGCTCACGGGACTGAAAAGCAAGGCAATGACCAGCCCTTGCGGCAAGATCCGCATTCCGATCAACGAGAGCTCGGACGACAAGAGCCAGATCCAGGAATACCTGGTCGCCTATCACGGCGAAGGCATCCAGCACATCGCGCTCGGCACCGACGACATCTACGCCACCGTGCATATGCTGCGCCAGCGCGGCGTCGCGTTCCAGGACACGCCCGACACCTACTACGAGGCGCTCGCGACGCGCCTGCCCGGGCACCAGGAAGACACCGCACGCCTGAAGAAGGAGCGCATCCTGCTCGACGGCGCGCCGGCCGAAAACGAAATGCTGCTGCAGATCTTCACCACGACCGTCATCGGCCCGATCTTTTTCGAGATTATCCAGCGCAAGGGCAACGAGGGCTTCGGCGAAGGCAATTTCCGTGCGCTGTTCGAGTCGATCGAGCAGGACCAGATTCGCCGCGGCGTACTCAAGGGCTGAAGGGGCTGAAGGCCGCGGCGCGGTGCGCCGGTTCCGATAAACGCTCTGACAAGACATCGTGCTGACCCCTCTCGGTTTCCGCTTGCTGCGCCGTCTTGCCGACGGCGAAATCCATTCCGGCGAAGCGCTGGCGAGCGCGGTCGGGATGTCGCGTGCGCGCGTCTCGCAGGTGCTGAAGGAAGCGGACACCGCCGGACTCAAGCTGGAGCGCATCCGCGGGCGAGGCTATCGCCTGCTCGATCCGCTGCCTTTTCTGGATCGCGACGCGATCGTGGCGCGCGCTCGGCCCGGCGTGCGCAAAAGCGGTGACGGTGGAAGTCGTCGACACGCGTCGATTCGACCAGCAGCGAGCTCAACCGCCGCGCCGCGCGGGAAGACATCCATCGCCGCCTGCTGATCGCCGAATGGCAGACCGCGGGTCGCGGCCGCCGTGGCCGCGGCTGGACCGCGGTGGCCGGCGGCAGCCTCACCTTTTCGCTCGGCTGGCGATTCGAGCAGGGGGCGGGATTCCTTGCGGGGCTGTCGCTCGCCGTCGGCGTGGCGCTCGTGCGCGCGCTGGAAGGCGTGGGCATCGGCGGCGTCGAGCTCAAATGGCCGAACGATCTCACCCATCGGTTCTGCAAGTTCGGCGGCATTCTGATCGAGCTTTCCGGCGATGCGCTCGGACCGTCGCTTGCGGTGATCGGCGTCGGTCTCAACGTTCGGCTGGCGCCCGCGGCGCGGCGCGGCATAGCGCAGCCGGTCACCGATCTTGCGACGATCGCGCACGGACGGGTCATCGATCGCAACGTGCTGCTCGCCGCGCTGGTGCGCGAATTGACGGCGATGCTGGATCGCTACGCGGTCGACGGCTTCGCCCCGTTCATCCCCGAATGGCAGCGACGCAATGCATTCCGCGGCAAGTCGGCGAAAATCATCCTGCCCGACGGCAGCACCGCGTCGGGCGACGTCGTCGGTGTCGACGCCAGCGGCGCCCTGGTGCTCGACCATCGCGGCCGGAGGCTGCGCTTTGTCACCGGCGAGGTTTCGCTGCGCCGGCCGTGACCGGCCGGCGTTCGCCAAAGCTCCGCTTCCGGCTGCGGTGCGGGTCGTGGATAATCGCCGCATCGCGCCGGCTTCCAGCCTGGCAACGCATTTAACGTGAACAGGCCCTGATGAGAACGCTGGTCTTCCTTCTTCTGCTCGCCAACCTGAGCCTGTTCGGCTACATCAAGCTCGACAGCCTCGGCACCGGCGAGGGCGTTCGTCTGTCGCAGCAGGTTCAGCCCGACAAGATCAAGCTGCTGACGCCGCAGGAGGTCGCGGCGCTGGGGCCGGCCAAGGCGGCGTCGCTGGCCGACGTATGCGTGGAGTGGGGTCCGCTGTCGGATACCGACCGCAATCGCGCGCTGGCGAGTCTCGAGCCGCTGGATCTCTCTCGGCTGATGACGCAGAAAAAAGTCGAGGTCATCGCCAGTTACTGGGTGTTTCTGCCGCCGGCCGCCAGTCGCGCCGCAGCCGACCAGCGCCTCGCCCAACTCAGGGCCAGCGGCATCAAGGACGTCTCGGTCATCGACAGCGGACCGCAACGCAATGCGATCTCGCTGGGGGTGTTCCGCGGCGAAGAGGCTGCCCGCAATCGACTCGCATCGCTGCAGGCGCAAGGGCTGACCAACGCGAGGCTCGAGCCTCGTACGCAGTCGGTGCAGCAGACGGTGCTGGTCGTGCGCGATCCGACTGCGCAGGCGATGGCGCGCCTGAAGGAACTGCAGGGCGAGTTCCCGGGCAGCGACACCAAGATCGGCTCGTGCGACAAGCAGGCTTGAACGCCCGCTCCGCCTTTGGCGGGCGCCGCGACGATTCGCGAGGCGACGACGCGCGACGGACATGGCGCTCGCGCGTGCGCTGTTCGCCGAATACGCGCGCTGGCTGAAGGTCGATCTGTGCTTTCAGGGCTTCGACGAGGAATTGCGCACGCTGCCCGGCGCCTACGCGCCGCCTCGCGGGCGGCTATTGCTCGCCGGACGCGGTGCCGACGCGTTCGCGTGCATCGCATTGCGGCCGCTGGCCCAGCCCGCGGTCGGCGAGATCAAGCGGCTGTATGTGCAGCCGGCGCAGCGCGGCGAGGGCTGGGGCAGGCGACTCGTCGCCGCGCTGCTCGCCGAGGCCCGCGCGATCGGCTACGAAGAGCTCAAGCTCGATACGCTGGACTGGATGAACGCCGCGCGTGCGTTGTATGAAGAGACCGGATTTCGGCCTTGCGCGCCGTACTACGCCAATCCGCTTCCCGGCGTCTTCTACATGTCGCTTCGGATGCGCGACGCCGACGGCGTCTGACGCCGCGTCCGATGGCGCACAGGGCCTTTCTCGACCGGGGTGAATCGGCTGCCCTCGAACAGGCGATCGCCGGGCTCGAGGCGCAAACCGGCGTGCAGCTCGTCACTGCAGTCATCGGCAAGGCCGATAGCTACGTCGAGCTGCCATGGAAGGCATTCGCGCTCGGTGCGGCGCTTGCCGCCCTCGTGCTCGTGGCCGCCGACGCGCTGTCGCCGCGCTGGAGCGGTGCCGAGAACGCGCTGATCTTCGCGGTTGCGATCCTGGGTGCGGGCGCTGCCAGCGCGCTGCTTGCCGTCGTCGCACCGCCTTACGCGCGGCTGTTCCTGCGCCCGAGCCGCCGCGATCTCGAAGTTCGCCAATATGCGCAGGCTTTTTTCCTGCGCCGCGAATTGTTCGCCACCCGCGGGCGCACGGGCATTCTGCTGCTGGTGAGCCTGTTCGAGCGCAAGGTCGAAATTCTGGCCGACGTCGGTCTGCACGCGCGCTTCGATGCGGGCGACTGGCGGACGGTGATCGACGCGATGACGCCGTTGTTGCGCGAGCGCCGCTGCTCCGGTGCCCTTCGGGAGGGCGTCGGGCGCATCGAGGCGCTGCTGCTTGCCAAGGGAATGACCACGACGCGCGGCGACAACGAGCTCCCCGACCGGCCTGTTCAGGAGCGCGGAGCGCGATGAGGGCCGCACGATGGCTCGCGTGCCTCGCGCTGGCGCTCGCGGCAGGAGGCGCCTTCGCCGCCGACGTGCCGTATCTGACCGGACGCGTCGTCGACAACGCCGAGATCCTCGCCCCGGCGACGCGCGACAAGCTGACCGCCGCGCTGAAGGCACACGAAGACGCCAGCACCGACCAGATCGCCGTGCTGACGGTGCCGACGATAGCGGGCGAGGCGATCGAGCAATACGCGACCCGCGTGTTCGATGCCTGGAAGCTCGGACAAAAGGGCAAGGACAACGGCGTGCTGGTCATCGTCGTGCCGAACGATCGGAAAATGCGCATCGAAGTCGGCTACGGGCTGGAAGGCACGCTGACCGATGTCGCGTCCAGCCGCATCATTCGCGACCGGATGACGCCTCGATTCAAGGAGGGCAATTACGACCTCGGCGTAAGCGACGGCGTCGACGCGATCATCGCCCAGCTCGAGGGCCGCGCGGAATCGGCGCCGGCGAGCGCGCCGACGGCGAGCTCGAGCGGCGCGAAGTCGCTGGTGCAGATCGATGGCCCGGAGCTTGCGTGGCCGATGCGCATTCTGCTCGGCGCATTCATTTTCGGCATCATCGGAATCTTCACCGTCGTCGGCGTGATGACACCGGGCGTCGGCTGGTTCCTTTACGTGTTCCTGATTCCGTTCTGGGCGATGTTTCCCATCATCATCGTCGGGGCGCGCGGCGCGCTGTGGCTGCTTGGCACCTACGTCGTCGTCTATCCGATCGCCAAGCTGATCCTGTCGCGGCAGCCGTGGTATCTGAAGGCGGCGGCCGATCTCAAGACCAAGGGCAGCGCCAGCATCGGCGGATTCGTGATGAGCTCGGGAAGCCACTCTTCGGGCGGATTCTCCTCCGGCGGTGGTGGCGGCTTCTCGGGGGGCGGCGGCAGCTCCGGCGGTGGCGGCAGCTCCGGGAGCTGGTAAATCGGTCGTATGCGGGTCGCCGCGCCGTTGGCGCCCGTCGCGGCAGGCGACGATGCGGGGGGGAATTTGCATCGGCGCCACCTCCGGATATCATTGGCGCCCGGCAAGTTCCCTTCCCCCGCCATGACCGACCCGAAAACCGCTGCACGCTATGCACTGAACCAGCCCAGAGTCGTCGGTGAAGTCATCGACGGCGAGGTCATGGTCATCAATCTCGACACCGGCGTCTATTACAGCGTCACCGGCGCCGGAGCCGCCGTGTGGCCGCTGCTTGTCGGCGGAGCAACGCGACTGGAAATCAGCGAACGAGTGGCGCGGCACTACGGCGCCGACGCCGCGGCGGTCGAGCGCGATCTCGGCACGTTTATCGCGCGGCTGGCCGACGAGGCGATTCTGTGCCCCCGGCCGGACGACGTCGCGGCCGGGTTGTCCGATGCGGTCGAGGCATGGCCGGCGGCGACGTATCCCGGATTCGGCTTCGAGCGCTACGACGACATGCAGGCGCTGCTGGTCATCGACCCTGTGCACGAGGTCGGCGATTTCGGTTGGCCGTCGCGCAGCGCGGACGACAGCGAGAAGGCATGAGCACTGCGTCGGCCGCGGCGCCGGAGCTGTCGCTTCTCGCCGCAACGCTCGACAAGGCCGTCGCGCGGCTGCCTGCCGCTCCGCGCCTGTATCGCATCGCCGGAGACCTCGTTGCGATTCGCGCCGGCGAGCGGGCCGCCGCGCTGCTCGAGGCGTTCACCCCGATGCGGGCGGGTGACAACGGGGACGCCGTCGCGCTCGAGGTCTTTATCTTCGATGCGGTGAGCGACAGGTTGGCGCTTCCCGACACCGCCATAACCCATCGCCGGATGGTGCCGACAGGCGGGCTCGGCGCGTTCGCCGCGGCCGGGGCTCAGGCGTTTTTTCAACCCGACGCCGGCGTCCTTTCGTTGTTCGACGCATCGCGACGGCGCGCTTACTGCTGGCTGCGCGATTCGACTGCGTTGCCGTACTATGAATTCGCGGCCCCGTTGCGACACCTGCTGCAGTGGTGGATGCTTTCGCGCGGCGGGGCGCTGCTGCATAGCGCCGCAGTCGGCACGCGCAACGGCGGGGTACTGATCGCGGGTCCCAGCGGCAGCGGCAAATCCACGACCGCGCTGGCCTGCCAGGAAGCCGGGTTGGGATTTACCAGCGACGACTATGTGCTGGTCTCCTGCAGCGGACCGCCGACCGTGCACATGGCCTATTCGACGGCCAAGGTCGTGCGCGAAAGCCTGGGTGCGCACGACGTCTACCGTCGCCACTTTCGCAATCTCGAGCGCGGCGACGAGAAACCGATGATGTTCATGCACGAGGCTGCGCCGCAGCGAGTCCTGCGGTCCTTTCCGCTTCGGGCGATCGTGGTGCCCGTCATTGCGCAGCGCAGCTCGACGCGGATTGTCGCGGCGAGCGCAGCCGAGGTCCTGCGCGCGCTTGCGCCAAGCTCGATCCTGCTGTTTCCGCTGGCCGGCGCGACCGCGTTCCAGCGGATCGCGGCGCTGTGCCGGGCGGTGCCGTGTTTGCGTGCGGAGCTTTCCGGCGATCCGCACGACGTTGCCGGCGCATTCGTGCGGTTGCTTCGCGATGGAGCGATCGTTGGCGCAGCGGCGGCCGCGTGATGCGCCTGAGCGTCGTGCTGCCCGTGTTCAACGGCGCATCGTATCTGGTGGCCGCCATCGATAGCGTGCTCGCCCAGACCCGGCCGGCTGACGAACTCATCGCGGTCGACGACGGATCGACCGACGATAGCACGGCGATACTCGCGCGGTATCCGGATTTTCGGGTCATCAGCCAGCCCAATTCGGGCTGTGCGACCGCGCGCAATGCCGGCGCCGCCCTCGCGAGCGGTGACGCGATCGCATTCGTCGACCAGGATGATATCCAGGACGTCGATCGGTTCGCGCGCCAGATCGACGCGCTGCAGGCGGATCCCAGGCTGGGCTTCGTCGTTTGCGCGCAGCAATATTTCCTGAGCGAGGCGATGGAGCGGCCGCCGTCGTGGTGCGACCCGCGCACGCTGGCCGCGCCGCAACACGGGTTTGGCACGAACACCTTGCTGCTGCGCCGCGAAGTGTTCTTTCGGGTGGGAGCTTTCGACCCCGACAAGGTGCCGCTGGACGATTCCGACTGGCTGGTTCGTGCGATCGACGGCGGCGAGCGCTATCTTCATCTGGACGCGGTCCTGGTGCGCCGACGCATACATGACGCCAATCTCAGTGCCCGACGAATGTCGCCGCGATTCACCCACCTTATGGCACGGACGTTGCATGAGTCGCTGAAACGTCGCCGCGACCGAGACGAGACACGATGAACGCGATCGACGTCGTTGTCCCCGCGTTCAACGCCGCGCGTTATCTGGACGAGGCGCTGGCCAGCATTCTTGCGCAGGACCATGCCACGAATCGAATCATCGTCATCGACGACGGCTCGACCGATGGCACCGCCGAGGCTGCGTCGAGGTTCGGCGCACCGGTCGAGATCATGCGCCGTGACAACGGCGGGGCAGGCGCAGCGCGCAACACCGGAATCGTGCGATCGACGGCGGCCTTCGTCGCCTTTCTCGACGCTGACGATCGCTGGATCGCGCGTAAGCTGACTCTTCAGATGGCCGCGTTGAACGCCGATCCGGCGATCGATCTTGTCCTGTGCCTTGTCCGCGCCTTCGCAAGCCCTGAGCTGCCGGAAGCGGAGCGGGCCGCGCTCGAGGCGCAGCAGCCGCGTCCATTCGAGGGATGGCTCGCCGGATCGATGCTGATCCGCCGCGCGTCGTTCGATCGGGTCGGACCGTTTGCCGAAGACCTTGGCGCTGCCGAAGGTGTTGACTGGTTCAATCGGGCACGCCGCGCCGGGCTGAGCCATCGCGTTATTCCCGAGGTGTTGCTCGAACGGCGTTTGCATCGTCATAACACGACGCGTTTGCAGGCGGCCGATCGTCGCGGTTATCTGCTTGCGGCCAAACGGCACGTCGACCGGTTGCGCAAGGACCGCGAAAGCGAACGGTGATGATCGGCGGCGGCTGGCAGCCGACGCCAGCGCAGGAAGATCTGCTCGAAGCCGCCGTCGGCACAGCGATGCAGGCGCCCGCGGCATGGCGATCGTGGCGCGCACGGTTGGGCCACCTCGGGCCGGAGGCCATCGACGGCGGCAGCGCCCAGATCCTGCCGTTGCTCAAACCGCGCCTTGCGCTCCTTCCGGCCGGTGACCCGCTGCTGCCGTTGATCGTCGGCTGTTACAGGCGCTCGCTCTATCACGGCCGCATGCTGCGGGCGCGGGCGGCGACCTTGCTTGCGCTCCTTGCCCACGCCGGCATAGCGACGATGGTGTCGAAGGGAGGCGTGCTCGCCAGCGCCTATTACGGGGACCTCGGCTTGCGGCCGATGAACGACTTCGACGTGCTCGTCCCGCGCACGCAGGCGCGTGACGCCGTTCGCGTATTGCTTGCCGCCGGATGGGTCAGCACGCAGCCGATGGCCGAAATGCTGCCGGACGCGTATCACAGCGCATGTTTCCAGTCGCCCGATCGTCTCGATTTCGACCTGCATTGGCATTTGCTGCCGGAATCATGCTTCGCCGGCGCGGAGAACCCTGCCTGGCAGGCTGCGGGCCCGTACATGGTCGACGGGGTGGCGACGCAGGCGCCTTGCGCGGCGGATCTGCTCGTCATCGTCTGCGCGCACGCCGCGCATTGGTCGCCGGTCTCGCCGGCACGGTGGGTCGCCGACGCTCTGACGATCCTGCATCGCGCGCCGGAGCGCATCGACTGGACGAGAATCGCGATGCTGGCGCAACGCTGGCATGTCGTCCCGCATCTGTCCGACACGCTTTCCTACCTCGCGCAACGATGGAGCGCCAGCATCCCGCCATCGGTGCTGAGCGAGCTTCGGCACATCCCGGTCGATCGTATCGATCGCCGCGCCTACACCCTGCTTGGCCGGATGCCGGGCCGGCTGACCTATCTCGGCCGACCCTGGTTCCGCTACAGGTTGCGAACGCGAAATCGCTCCGGGGTGGCCGCGTTGCCAGGCTTCACCGAATACCTGAAGATCACGCTCGGCCTCGCCGACGGCCGCCCACTGACCGGAGAGATCTTTCGCCGGTACCGGCGCTGGCGCGCCGACCGCGCCCGAGGCAAGCGGTAACGCGGTTACGTTCGTGCCGATACGGCGTAGTGTCGCGCTCGCGCACCGTCGCGCACGGGCAGCACCTCGAAGCGGACGTCGTGATATCCGGCATCGTCGAGGAGCGTGGCAATCTCGTCCTCCGCGTACCAGGTTATTTCGCGTACATCGTCCTCGCGGGCGAGGACGCCGGTACGATCACGTTGCTCGAAACGGCTGTGGATGACGCTGCGCCGGCGCGCCACGTCGATCACGGTCTCGGAGCGACGGGCGATCTGCGACCCATCGGCCAGCGCCAACATGGACAGCTCGACGATGGGCGCCCCCGGCGGGTGGACGGCTTCGTCAGGTACGAACGGATCGAGCAGCAACAGGCCCGGATCGATCAGGTGCGCGCGGATGCGCAGCAGCGCGTCCAGCGCCGCGACACGCTCGGTAAGCGACTGGAATGCCTCACCGGAGACGAACGCGGCCCCGTACCGGAATGGCAGGTTGAGCGCAGTGATGCTCTGCCGGAACAATTGCGTGCTTCGGCCGATCGCCTCCAGCCGCGCGCTGCAACGCCTGAGCGCCGTTTCCGACGCGTCTGCACCGTGCACATTGAATCCCGCTTCGAGCAGCGGGACCAGCAGACGCCCGCTGCCGGTCATCGCGTCGAGCAGCGTGCCGGCGTCGCGCGGCAAGCGCGACGCGTACCACGCGGCTGCGGCGCAGTGCGCGCGCGGCGATGGAGCCGTTTCGAACGCCGTGCGGAGCGCGCCATCGCTCGACGCCGGCACAGCCGGGGCGCCGCGTTGGCGGATTTTTCGGCGTGGCTGCTGCCGTCGCAATCGGCTCAGGCTCCCCCGAGCGCGTCGCGTCCGGCCCCGGTGATCGCGTCGATCCAGCGATGAGCGGCCGGCACCGCGCCGGTCCAGCGTAGAAAGCCGTGGATCATGCCGGTGCAGCGGATCAGGCGAACCGCGATGCCCGCGGCTTCGAGCCTCGCCGCGTAGTCGAGCGCGTCGTCGCGCAATACATCGAATTCGGCGACGGCGATCACTGCCGGCGGCAACCCCGACAGATCGGCGGCCGCCAGCGGCGACAGCCCGACGGCGCTTTTCGCCGCGCCGGCGCGATAAGCGTCCCAGTACCAGGCCATGAGCCCTGCCGAAAGACTGTAGCCGGTGGCGAACTCGCGATACGACGGCCGCGAGCAGGTCGCATCCAGCGCGGGGTAGAGCAACAGGAGCAGGTTCGGCTGAGCGGCACCGTCGGAGCGCAGCCGCAAGGTCAGTGCCGCGGCGAGGCCACCGCCCGAGCTGTCGCCTCCGACGGCGAAGCGCATGCCATCGGCGCCGAGCGTCTTCGCTTCGGCGCGGGCCCAGCGCCAGGCGGCTTCCAGATCGTCCAGCGCCGCCGGATAGACGTACTCCGGCGCACAGCGGTAAGCGACGGCGACCAGCACGACGCGCAATCGATTGGCGAGGATGCGACACAGCCGGTCGTGGGAGTCCAGCGAGCCGGTTACCCAGCCGCCGCCGTGCGCGTAGACGAGAAGCGGCAGCAGCTCCGCTGCGGCGGGTCGGTAGACGCGCACCGGCACCGGGTCGTTTTCACCGGGAGCAAACGCATCGGTAATCGAGGCCACCGGCTCGGGCTCGCCGCCCAGGAGCACAGGCGCGGTCTCCGCGGCCGCACGCAGCTGCGCGATGTCGGGAGCTTCGGCGCCGACCGGGACGTTGAAGACCGTGTCGAGCAGACGCTGGATATCGGGGTCGAGCATCGTCGCCATCGGTGACCCGGTGCGAAGATATTACCCGAATCGCTCCGTGCGGTTGATACGCAGTTGACAACGGTGCGGCCAACCCTTACCTTAAAGCCAGCGCCGATTTGATTCGGGGGTGACCTCGCAGCTTGCGGGCGCTATACAAATCCAGCTAAAGCGGCTTTCGCCTGAAACCCGCTCGGCGGCAAGCTGAACGGGTTTTTTGTTTTCTGGCGCCATGATGACGACGACCGACAAGACCGAACTGTTGCAGCGCCTGCTGCGGGAACGCATCCTTATCCTCGACGGCGCAATGGGCACGATGATCCAGGCCGAGAAGCTCGGCGAGGCCGACTTTCGCGGCGCGCCGGCGTGCGGACTCTGCGACCATACGCGCGATCTGAAGGGCGACAACGACCTGCTGGTACTCACCCAGCCGGCGGTGGTCGCGGCGATCCACGACGCCTTCCTCGAGGCGGGCGCCGATATCATCGAGACCAACACTTTCAACGCGACGCGCATCGCCCAGTCCGACTACGGCCTGGAGGCGAAAGTGCGCGACATCAATTTCGCGGCGGCCAGGATCGCGCGCGAGCGCGCCGACGCCTGGACCGCGAAGACGCCCGACAAGCCGAGATTCGTCGCCGGCGCGCTGGGCCCGACCAACCGGACGGCCACGATCTCGCCCGACGTCAACGATCCCGGCTTTCGCAACGTCGGCTTCGACGAGCTGGTCGCCGCGTACGGGGAAGCGATCGACGGGCTGGTCGACGGTGGCGCCGACCTCCTGCTGGTCGAGACCGTTTTCGACACCCTCAATGCCAAGGCCGCGCTGTTCGCAATCGACCAGTCATTCGAGCGCGTCGGGGCCCGCCTGCCCATCATCGTGTCGGGAACGATCACCGATGCATCGGGGCGAACGCTGTCCGGCCAGACGACCGAGGCGTTCTGGAATTCGGTGCGGCACGCGCGTCCGCTCGCCGTCGGGTTGAACTGCGCGCTGGGCGCCGCGCTGATGCGTCCTTACATCGAGGAGCTCTCGCGCGTCGCCGACACGTTCATTTCGTGTTATCCGAACGCCGGCCTGCCCAACCCGATGAGCGATACCGGCTACGACGAAGCGCCGGAGACGACGGCGGCGCTCGTTGCCGATTTCGCGGCTAACGGCTTTGTCAACATCGTCGGCGGTTGCTGCGGCACCACGCCGGAGCACATCCGCGCGATCGCCGAAGCAGTGAAGAATCTGCCGCCGCGCATCGTTCCCGTCGAGGAAACCGCCGACGCGGCCGTGTGAAACCGATGCTCCCCGACGGCGGGGAGACGAACAAGAAGACCAGCCAACCTCCCCATGCCCCGCGCGATGCGCCTGGCCGGCCTCGAGCCGCTGACGATCGGCGACGATGCGCTGTTCGTCAACGTCGGTGAGCGCACCAATGTCACCGGCTCTCGCGCGTTCGCCAAGCTCGTTCTCGCCGGCGACTATGCCGGCGCCGTCGAGGTCGCGCGCCAGCAGGTGCAGAACGGCGCGCAGATGATCGACGTCAACATGGACGAGGCGATGCTCGATTCGAAAGCGGCGATGGTCAGGTTTCTGAACCTGATCGCCGGCGAGCCCGATATCGCGCGCGTGCCGGTGATGATCGACTCGTCGAAATGGACGGTGATCGAGGCCGGACTCAAATGCGTGCAGGGCAAGCCCGTCGTCAACTCGATTTCGATGAAGGAGGGCGAGGCCGAGTTCCTGCGCCAGGCACGGCTGGTGCGGCGCTACGGCGCCGCGGCGATCGTCATGGCCTTCGACGAAAAAGGCCAGGCCGACACGTTCGAGCGCAAGGTCGACATCTGCCGCCGGGCCTACGAGCTGTTGACGCGGCAGGCCGATTTTCCGCCGGAAGATATCGTCTTCGACCCGAACATCTTCGCCATTGCGACCGGCATCGAGGAGCACAACAACTACGCGGTCGACTTCATCAATGCGACGCGCTGGATCAAGCTGCATCTGCCGCACGCCAAGGTGTCGGGCGGTGTGTCCAACGTCAGTTTTTCGTTTCGCGGCAACGACCCGGTGCGCGAGGCGATCCACACGGTGTTCCTCTACCACGCGATCAAGGCGGGAATGACGATGGGCATCGTCAACGCCGGGCAGCTCGGCGTGTACGACGACATCGACCCGGAGCTCCGCGAGCGCGTCGAGGACGTCGTGCTCAATCGCAAGCGCGCCGACGGCGAAAGCCCGACCGAGCGCCTGGTCACGTTCGCCGAGACGTACAAGACCGCCGGCAAGCATGTCGTCGCCGACCTGGCGTGGCGCGACACCGACGTCGAGGCGCGGCTGTCGCATGCGCTGGTCAAGGGCATCACCACCTACATCGTCGCCGATACCGAGGAGGCGCGACGCAAGATCGAGGCGCAGGGCGGCAAGCCGATCCAGGTGATCGAGGGGCCGCTGATGGCCGGCATGAACGTCGTCGGCGACCTGTTCGGCGCCGGCAAGATGTTCCTGCCGCAGGTCGTGAAAAGCGCGCGCGTGATGAAGCAGGCGGTCGCGCATCTGATCCCGTTCATCGAGGCGGAGAAGGCGAGGTCGGGCGACGCCGGCAAGCCGAAGGGGACGATCGTGATGGCGACCGTCAAGGGCGACGTTCACGACATCGGCAAGAACATCGTCGGCGTCGTCCTCCAATGCAACAATTTCGACGTCATCGATCTGGGCGTCATGGTGCCGGCGCAGAAGATCCTCGACGTCGCGCGCGAGCGCAACGTCGATCTGGTCGGCCTGTCCGGGCTGATCACGCCTTCGCTCGAGGAAATGGCGCACGTGGCGCACGAGATGCAGCGCCTCGGCATGTCACAGCCGCTGTTGATCGGCGGTGCGACGACCTCGCGCGTGCACACCGCGGTCAAGATCGCGCCGGGCTACGGCGGGGTCACCGTCTATGTGCCCGACGCCTCGCGCGCGGTGGGTGTGGCCAGCAACCTGCTGTCGGGCGAGCTCAAGGACGGCTACGTCGCGGAGGTCGCGGCCGACTATGAAAAGATCCGGATCCAGCATGCCGGCAAGAAAGGGCCGCCGCTGATCTCGCTGGCCGCCGCCCGGGCCAACGCCTTGCGCATCGACTGGCGGCATTACGTCCCGCCGCGGCCCGCGCTGATCGGCCGGCGCGAAATCCGCCGCCCCGACCTGGCCGAGCTCGCCAGATTCATCGATTGGGCTCCGTTCTTCCAGACGTGGGAGCTGTCCGGGCCGTATCCGGCGATCCTCGACGATCCGGTCGTCGGCGAAGCGGCGCGCAACGTGCTGGCCGACGGTCAGGCGATGCTCAAGAGGATCATCGAAGGGCGCTGGCTGACGGCCAACGGCGCGATCGCGCTGCTGCCGGCAAATTCGATCGGCGACGACATCGAGCTCTACGCCGACGAAGCGCGCGAACGGGTCGCGCTGACCTGGCGCAACCAGCGCCAGCAGAACGAGCGGCCGGCGGGAAAGCCCAATTACTGCCTGGCCGATTTTGTCGCGTCGAAGGACTCGGGCGTGGCCGATTACCTGGGAGCGTTCGCGGTCACGGCTGGGCTCGGCATCGAAAAGAAGCTGGCCGAGTTCGAGGCGGCGAAGGACGACTACAACGCCATCATGTTGAAGTCGCTGGCGGACCGGCTGGCCGAGGCGTTCGCCGAGTGGCTGCACATGATGGTGCGGCGCGAATACTGGGGCTACGCCGGCGACGAGCGCCTCGACGGCGCCGCGCTGATTCGCGAGGAATATCGCGGCATCCGGCCGGCGCCCGGCTATCCGGCGTGTCCCGATCATTCGGTCAAGGCGCCACTGTTCGATCTCTTGCGCGCGACCGAGATCGGCATGTCTCTGACCGAGAACTACGCGATGCTGCCGGCGGCTTCGGTGTCGGGCTTCTATTTCGCCCACCCCGAGGCGACCTATTTCGCCGTCGGCAAGATCGGCGACGATCAGGCGGCGGACATCGCGCGCCGCAGCGGCGTGCCGGTAGCGCGGCGACTGTAGTGCGCTACGTCGGGCGCTGCCCCCGGGCGAGCATCCTGGCCACCGCGCGGCCGGCGGCATAGGTGGAAAACGCGAGGACGATGCCGAGCAGCAGCGATGCCGTCACGCCGGCTCCGTCGGTCCACGAGAATCCGCTGCCACCGAACTGGCGACCGGCGATGGCAATGACGTCGTCGCCGCGCCAGCGCTCACCGTCGACGCCGAAGATCGCCGCCGCGCGCGAGACCGCGATCGCGCCGAGCTCGTAGAAGTCGCCACCGATCGACAGTATCGGCGCCCACGCGATCGGCAAGGTGAAACCGAACAACAAGGTTGGCGCCGTGCCGGGCACCGGTGCTCGCGCGGCGCGAAAGAGCAGCGGAACGCCGATCGCAACGCTCAAGACGAACGGGAAGAATACCGTCAGCGCATACGCGAGGTCGCTGCCGTGCGTGTCGAAACCGGCGAGCTGCCCGGCATAGGCCGACCCGACCTGCACGTACGGAAAGATGCGCTGCAAGAGTCGCGCGCCGTAGATCGGATCGATGTCCAGCCGGGTCACCGTCGCGCCGCCGAGTTGCGCGCCCCAGGCGTGCATCAGCTCGTGCACCGGCACGTACAGCCACCATCCGGCGGCGCATGCCACGATCAGCAGCGGCAGCGCGCGCCCGCCTAGGGCGTCGGTCGACCGCTGCAGGCCGGCGAACAGATCGGCGAAGGGAGCGATGAAAAGCCGCATCCGGACGGACCCTTGCAGCACAGGCGAGACGCCGATTGCAGCACGGCCTGGTGCGCGCGGCAACTCGCCTTCAATCCGTCTCGCGCCGCGTAGTATGCTGCGCATGCGCTATCGACGCGCAGCTGCCCACGCCCGCCCGCCATGATCGTCGTCTGCCTTTGCGCCGCCTGGTGCGATACCTGCACCGAGTTCCGCATCGCGTTCGACCGCATCGCCCGCCAGCGTCCCGACATGCGCTTCGTCTGGCTCGACATCGAGGACGACAGCGCGCTTTGCGGCGACATCGACGTCGAGAATTTTCCGACGCTCGCCATCTATCGCGGCGATACGCTGTTGCACTTCGGCGTATCGCTGCCGCAGGAAGGCACGGTGGCGAGGCTGGTCGATGCGATGGCGGCGCGTGCGGATGCCGCTGCCGGGGCATCCGAAGCCGTGCTCGAGCTGCCGCGGCGCCTCGCGCAGCGTGACCAGGGCCTGAGCAGGCCCTTAAAGCGCGGTCAGGCCGGCCGGCGGGCTACTTCCAGGCGCCGACCGCCTGGCGCGCCGGCTCGTTCAGCGGGCGCGCGACCAGCCCGCTTTGCGAGACGACGACCTGATAACGCGCGCCGTCGCTCATCGGGACGTAGACGGCGCTGCCATAGAGCGCGTCGGCCCACGGGACGTAACGCCGCCCGGCGCGCAGCAGCGCCCAGACGTCGACGCGATCCGGCGGATTGAGCGCATAGACGGTCCGCGGCTGGTCGCGCTCGCGCGCAATGTCGCTGTAGCGCCCGCTGATGCGCTCGAGCCGGTAGGCGGTGTCGAACCCCAGAATGTCGGCGAAGGGCGTCCATTTGAGCACCTTCGCGTCGACCTGCCATTCGTCGCCGGCGAGAGCGAGCTCCTGCGTCTCGCCCGACGGGTAGGTGAGGAGCGCCGCATAGCGCGCGTCGCCGGCGCGCTTGAACTGGGCCTCGAGCGCCGGCTGCTCGTGCGTCAGCCGGTGATAGGTCAGCAGGTTGACGCCGAGGAGGCCGATAGCGACCGCGGCCAGAAAAAACACCAGCGCCGAGGTTCCGTGGATCGCACAGGAACCGAAGCGCCGATGGCGCAGGCGTCGGACCGCCAGCAGCAGGAACAGCAATCCTGCAACCGCGCAAACACTGACCAGCGTCCCCAGCAGCATGCTTACGCCTCGCCCGGCGCTTTGGCCCCGTCAGTCCATCTTGCCGATATAGTCCAGCTTGCCGACTTCGATGCCGTTGTGACGCAGGATCGCGTAGGCGGTCGTCGCGTGGAAAAAAAAGTTCGGCAGCGCATACTGCAGCAGGTAATTGACTCCGCTGAACTTGTGCGGTTCGCCGCGGACAGGCCGCACGATTTCGCGTCCTTCCGAGCCGTCGATCTCCGCGGCTTTCTTGGTGCGCAAAAATTCGATCGTGCGATCGATCCGCGCCATCAGCTCGGTCAAGGTCTTTTCGTTGTCCTCATACGACGGAGGCTCGGCGCCGGCCAGCCGGGCGGCGGTGCCGCGCGCGAAGTCGCTGGCGAGCTGGATCTGCTTGGCCAGCGGCAGCATGTCCGGGTACAGGCGGGCATTGACCAGCACCGATCTCGTCGATCTTGCGGGCCTGCGCGTGCGCGGCGGCCTTTTGCAGGACGCCTTTCAGATTGGTGAGCATCTTGACGAATACGGGCACGCTTGCCTGGTACATCGATAGGGTCATGGTCGTTCCTCCGGTTTGGGACCGGAATTGTAGCAGCGCCCGGCGCCGGCGAACGAGCGCCCGGCGCGCCGCTTTTCATTGCACCCGCCGCCGCCCATAATGCTCGTGCACCGTCCGTGAAGGAGATCCCGATGCACGCGCAGGGCGAATCGAAATGGCGCCTGCACGGCGTCCGAGTCGTGCACGCCGACGAGCTCGACGTCAATACGCCGCAGACCCCGGGCATGAATCGCGCGGCGGCGATCACCGCTGCGCGCGCCGGCGCGGAAAAGCTCTGGGCGGGAACCGTCGTCATTCATCCGAAAGCCAAGACCGGCGCGCATCATCACGGCCCGGTCGAAAGCGTGATCTATGTCGTCAGCGGCAAGGCCCGGATGAAATGGGGCGACCGGCTCGAGTTCACCGCCGAGGCCGGGCCGGGCGACTTCATCTACGTGCCGCCCTACGTGCCTCACCAGGAGATCAACGCCAGCGACGATGCGCCGCTGTCATGCGTGCTGGTTCGCAGCGGCCAGGTGCCGGTAGTGGTCAATCTCGACATTCCCGCGGTCGAGCCGAATCCCGAGCAGGTGCACTGGGTGGACAACATTCACCCGGCGCCGAAGACGCTGACGTCGGAGGCGCGATGGGCGAGTTTTATCACCAGGCGAGCCGGGCAGCTGCAGGACCGCTTCGACACGCGGCGGTTGGCCGACCGGATCGAGCAACGCCTGGTAGCGGATCACGTCGGCGACGTCGGACACGGCATTCATCGAGGCGGCCGACATGTTCTTCCTGGCGACCGTCGACGAAAGCGGCCAGCCGAGCTGCTCGTACAAGGGCGGCGCGCCGGGCTTCGTTCGTGTCGTCGACCCGCGCACGCTGGCATTTCCCAACTACGACGGCAACGGCATGTTCCTGTCGATGGGCAACATCGCTGCAAAGCCGCAAGGTCGGCATGCTGTTCATCGACTTCGAGCGGCCGCGCCGGATGCGGCTGTCGGGCGAAGCGAGGATCTCCAACGACGATCCGCTTCTTGCCGACTATCCCGAGGCGCAATTCATCGTGCGCGTCGCGGTGACGCAGGTGTTTCCCAATTGCCCGCGCTACATTCACCAGTACCGGCTGGTCGAGCGCTCGACCTACGTGCCGAAGCCGGCAGCACGACGCCGATGCCGAACTGGAAGAAAAGCGATTGGGCCTGCGACGTGCTGCCGGAAAAGGACCCGGCGCGCAGCTAGACCGCAGCGTTGTCGCCGCGGTGCGTGCGCGGCAGCCGCCTACCGCGACCTCGAGCCCGTGCTTCTTGTGCCAGTCGGCGATCGACTCGTTCGGGTATTCGCGAAAATGCTTGTGGCCGCGACCTTTGCGGCACGTCCGACCAGGGCGCCGCGAAGTCGAGCATGATCGATACGTCTTCGGGCGGCTTGGGCAACGGCGTATCGATCGCCGACGCGAACGGATAGACCCATTCGGCCCAGCGCGGGTCCCAGACCCACAGCGCGCTGGCGCATTTGGCGCAGAAGTGGCGCCGCGCTTTCGACAGCGTCGGCTTTTTGGCACCGGCCTCCTTGAAGCGCGCGCGGTAGACGGCGATGTTTTTCGCGCCGCGCACCTTCAGCGTCTTGGTGTCGCCCATGATATTGATCGCATAGCCGCCGCCGCCGGCGGTCTTGCGGCAGATCGAGCAATAGCAGCGCATGTAGGGCTGCGGCGTATGCGAGTCGACGCTGAACTTGACGGCGCCGCAGTGGCAGGACCCTTTGAGCTTCATCGTCGTCTCCTTTGGATCGGGCATTCGATCATAGCGCGCAGCAGCGGTGTTGCCCATACGCGCCAGCGGCGCTCACTTGTGCCGCGGATCGAATGCGTCGCGCAGCCCGTCGCCGAGCAGGTTGAACGACAGCACCAGCAGAAAGATCGACAGGCCGGGCC
Source organism: uncultured beta proteobacterium (assembly GCA_963847585.1). Lineage (GTDB taxonomy): Bacteria > Pseudomonadota > Gammaproteobacteria > Burkholderiales > Casimicrobiaceae > PALSA-1003. Next base: position 157,869 of record CAWKAQ010000010.1, read on the forward strand.
AGATCGCCATCCACGGCGCGTTGTCGATGTAGTTCTTCGCCGTGTTGAGCATGCTGCCCCACGACGGCGCCGGAGGCTGCTGGCCCAGGCCGAGGAACGACAGGCTGGCCTCGGCGATGACCGCGGCGGCAATCGCCAGCGTCGACTGGACGATCAGCGGCGCGACGACATTGGGCAGGATGTGCCGCAGCGCGATGCGCAGATGCGAGTTGCCGACCGCGCGAGCCGCCTCGACGTAGTCCTCGACCTTGACCGAAAGCACCTGCGCCCGCGTCAGCCGGATGAACACCGGCGTCGCCGAAATGCCGATCGCGATCATCGCGTTGGTCAGGCTGGGCCCGAGAAACGCTGCCAGTGCGATCGCGAGGATCAGGAACGGGCAGGCGAGCATCGCGTCGGTGATGCGCGAGATCAGTCCGTCGACCCATCCGCCGGCGTAACCGGCGAGCAAGCCCGATCGGCACGCCCAGCGAAAGCGCGATGCTCACCGAGACGAGCCCCGCCAGCAGCGACGCGCGCGCGCCCCAGATGACGCGCGATGCGACGTCGCGACCGATCTCGTCGGTGCCGAAAATGTGCATCGCGCTCGGCGCCTTGCGCACCGCGCTCCAGCTCGCTTGCAGCGGATCATGCGGCGCGATCCACGGCGCGAACAGCGCGAGCAGGATGAAAAACACGACGACGGCCAGCCCGACCAGCGCACCGCGGCGGCGCATGAAGCGCCGCAGCACGCGCTGGCCCGGCGTCAGCTCGCGGTAGATCGGAAGGTCGGCGGCGATCGTAGCCATCGCTTCTAGCCCCGCAGGCGCGGATTGACCGCGAAATACGCCAGATCGGCCATCAGATTCAGCAGGATGTACGCGGTGGCCGTGAACAGCACGACGCCCTGCACGACCGCGTAATCGCGATTGAATACCGCATCGACGATCAGCTTGCCGAAGCCGGGTATCGTGAACACCTGCTCGGTAAGGACCGCGCCGGAAAGCAGCGTGCCGAATTCCAGCGCGCCCAGCGTAATGACCGGAATCAGGGCATTGCGCAGCGCGTGCTTGAGCACGACGACGCGCTCGTCGAGGCCCTTGGCGCGCGCCGTCCGCACGTAATCGGAATTGAGCACCTGCAGCATTGCGCTTCGCGTGTGGCGCATCAGCACCGCCGCGATCGCGTTGCCCAGGACGAACGCGGGCATGATCATCGACGCCAGGTTGGCCTTCAGATCCTCGAACGGGCTGACGTAACCCGATGCCGGCAGCCAGCCCAGCGTGACCGAGAAGAAAAGGATCAGCATGATGCCCAGCCAGAAATTGGGCGTCGACAGTCCCCAGAGCGCGAAAATATTGGCGGCGTAATCCCAGACGGTGTCCCGGGCGACCGCAGCGACGATGCCTGCGGTGATCCCGATCGAAAGCGCGATGACGATCGCCAGCGCGGCGAGCTCGAGCGTTACCGGGAGCTTTTCGAAGATCAGCTCGCGCACCGGCTTCTGGATGCGCACCGATTCGCCCAGATCGCCTCTGAGCACGCCGCCTGCCCAATACAGGTAGCGGATCGGCAGCGGCTTATCGAGGTGGAGCTTCTCGTGCAGATGCGCGACCACGGTCGGATCCTGGTCCTCGCCGGCGAGGATCAGCGCCGGGTCGCCAGGCAGCAGCTGCTGCAGGCCGAAGATCAGGATCGAAACGAAAAACAGCGTCGGAACCAGCGTCGCCAGGCGCTGGACGAGGTAGTTGACCACTCCGACGCCTAGTTCATCCGCAGTCCCTGAACCCGCACCAGACCGTCAGGAATCGTGCGCAGGCCCGGAGAGCTTGGCGGTGTGCGCCCACAGCCAGTGGCGATGGAACAGGTAGACGATGGGGCGGTCCTTGAGCACGATCGCGGCGATCTGCTCGAAGACCTTCTTGCGCTCGGCCGGATCGAGCGTCGTACGCGAGCGGTTCAGCAGCTCGTCGACCTCGGGCTTGCAATAGCCGGAGTAATTGAGCGGCTGCTTGCAGCCGTCGAAGCTGAACAGGTTGCCGTCGGGATCGGCGCGGCCGCTCCAGGCCAGCACGTAGGCCTCGAACTGGCCCTTGTCGGCCATGTCGAGCGAGGTCGCGAATTCGGTCGCCTGCAGCTTGACGTCGAATCCCGCCTCCTTGGCCATCGCCTGCACGACCTGCGCGATCTTCTGCGCGTCCGAGGTCGTCGGCATCACCAGCGTGAAGGTCGGATTCGGTCACTCCCGCCTCGCGCAGCAGCTCCTTGGCGCGCGCGACGTTGCGCTTGGGTATCGGCACGTTCTTCGCGTAGTAGGCATTGCTCGGGGGCGACCCACTGATTGCCGATGTCGGCTTCGCCGTCCATCCCGACCTGGACGATGCCGTCGCGGTCGAGCGCGAGCTCGAAGGCTTCGCGCACCTTCGCGTCGCTGCCCAGCGGATTCTTCTGCGCCAGATCGCTCTTGCCCGTGTTGATCGTGATGCCCTGGTAGCCGATTTCGGTGATCTTGGCGACCTTGAAGCGGCTGTCGGTCTTGAGCTGCGGCACGTCGGAGGCCTGCATGCGCTCGATGAAGTCGAGCTGACCCGAGCGCAGGTTGGCCAGCCGCACCGTCGCGTCCGGGATCGGCGTATAGACGATGCGGTCGAAGTGGATCTCGCCCTTGTTCCAGTAATTCGGATAGCGCTCGACTACGATGCGGTCCTGCGCGACGCGCTCGACGAAGCGGAACGGCCCCGAGCAGACCGGCTTGGCGCCGAACTTGTCGCCCTCGGCCTGCGCCGCCTTCGGCGAGACCATCATGCCGGCGCGATCGGCCAGCGCGGCGAGCAGCGGCGCGAAAGGCGCCGACAGGTTCAATCGCACGGTAGATGCGTCGATGACATCGACGCTCATCACCGGGCGCGAGCTCGCCGCGCCGATTCGAGCCAGCCATCGTCTTGTGCCGCTCGATGTTGTACTTGACGGCCGCCGCGTCGAATTTTTCGCCGTCGTGGAAAGTCACGCCGCTCCGCAGCTTCAAGGTCAGTGCCTTGTGATCCGCCGACCATTCGTAGGAGGTTGCGAGTTGCGGCACGATATTGAGTTTTTCGTCGATGTCGACCAGCTTGTCGCACAGCGACGCGAACACGATCCGGCCGACAAAGGTGCGGGCCAGCGTCGGATCGAGGACGTCGGGATCTTCGGCGAGGCCGAAGCGCAGGGTTTGCGCCGCGGCCCCGGTCGCTGCGAAGGCCGCCAGCAGCGCGAGCCCCACCTGCGCGGTCCATGATTTCACACTCATCGTTTGCTCCTGTCGCCGTTGCCAGAGATTTGCCGATCGACCCGGCGCCCGATCTTAGCGCTAATACGCTCGTTTCGACCAATGCTCAAGCGGCGCGGAAGGCCTGTTGCAGCCTCGTCAGCCGCACCTCTGCCGCCAGCGGGTCGCCGGCGACGATCGGGGCGGCGGGCGGGGCGATGTCGCGCCAGAAATGGCAGGCGACCGCATGCCCGCCTTCCGCGGCGAGCGGCGGCGTTTCGGCCGCGCAGAGCGCTTGCGCGTACGGGCAGCGGGTGCGAAAGCGGCAGCCCGACGGGGGGTCGACCGGACTCGGCACGTCGCCCTGCAATATCATCCGTTGCGCCCGTGCACCGGGAACGGGCACCGGAATCGCCGAAAGCAGCGCCTGCGTATACGGATGGCGCGGCCGCGCGAACAGCTCGCGCGTGGACGCGTACTCGACGATGCGGCCGAGGTACATGACGGCGACGCGCGCGGCGATGTGCTTGACCACCGCGAGATCGTGCGCGATGAACACATAGGCGAGCCCGAGGCGCTGCTGCAGGTCCATCAGCAGGTTGATCACCTGGGCCTGAATCGATACGTCGAGCGCCGACACCGGTTCGTCGCAGACGATCAGCCGCGGCTCGACGGCCAGCGCCCGTGCGATGCCGATCCGCTGCCGCTGTCCGCCGGAGAATTCGTGCGGATAGCGCTCGGCGTGCTGCGGCGCCAGGCCGACCAGGCCCAGCAGCTCGGCGACTCGATCGCGGCGCCGGCCGGACGCGAGACCGTACAGCGCCAGCGGCTCGCCGACGGTCTGGGCGACGGTCATGCGCGGATTCAGCGACGCGTACGGGATCCTGGAAGATGATCTGCAGCGCGCGCCGTTGCGCGCGCATCGCCTCGGCGTCGAGCGCGAAGAGCTCTTGCCCGTCGAAGCGCACGCTGCCGGCCGTCGGCTCGATAAGGCGCAGCAAAAGCCGCCCGGTCGTCGACTTGCCGCAGCCGGATTCGCCGACCAGCGCCAGCGTTTCGCCGGGCGCGAGATCGAAATCGATGCCATCGACTGCGCGCACGACCCGTGCATCGCGGCGGAAAAAACCTTTGCGCAGCGGGAAATGCTTGACCAGCCCGGCGACCTGCAGCAGCGGCACATCCAGGGCCGCGACCGGGGTCATGCCGGCGCCACCAGAGCATCGGGATCGAGCGGTGCGCGCCAGCACGCCGACCGGTGGCCGCCGCCCATATCCAGCAGCGGCGGATCCTCGCGACGGCACCGCTCGAACGCGAACGGGCAGCGCGGATGGAAGCGGCAGCCCTCGACCGGGGCCATCGGATTCGGCACCTGTCCCTCGATAGCCGCCAGCCGGGTCTGCTCGAGGTCCAGCCGCGGGATCGAGCCCAGCAGTCCGACCGTATACGGATGCTGCGGCTCGGCGAACAAGGCGGCGACGCTCGCACTTTCGACGATGCGCCCGGCGTACATGACGACGACGTCGTCGGCGAGCTCGGCGACCACGCCCAGATCGTGCGTGATCAGGATGATCGCCGTGCCGGTTTCGCGGCGGAGCTGGCGCATCAGGTCGAGGATCTGCGCCTGGACGGTCACGTCGAGCGCCGTCGTCGGCTCGTCCGCGATCAGGAGCGCCGGCTTGCAGGCGAGTGCCATCGCGATCATCACGCGCTGGCGCATGCCGCCGGAGAGCCGGTGCGGGTAGTCGTCGAAGCGCTGTTCGGGCGACGGGATATGCACGCGGCGCAGCATCTCCAGCGCCAGCGCCCTGGCAGTCGGCTCGCTGGCCGGGCGATGGCGGATGATGCCCTCGACGATCTGATCGCCGATGGTGAACGCCGGATTGAGCGAGGTCATCGGTTCCTGGAAGATCATCGAGATCCTGTCCCCGCGCAGCTCGCGCATCGCGGAAGGCGATAGCCGGAGGAGGTCGACGCCGTCGAACAGGATGCTGCCGCCGCCGATCCGTCCGGGCGGTTGCGCGACCAGGCCCATGATCGACAGCGCGGTGACGCTTTTGCCGCAGCCGGATTCGCCGACGATGCCCAGTGTCCGTCCGGCGTCCAGCGAAAAGCCGACGCCGTCGACCGCCGCGAATTCGCCGCCGGCTTCGACTGCGAACAGTGTGCGCAAATCCCGCACTTCGAGCAGCGCCGTCATCGCTGCCGGCGCGCTGCCTGGAAACGTTCGACTTCGGCTTCGATCGCCGCGCGATCGGTGATGCCGGCGGGGCGTGCCGCGCTCGGCAGGCAGGCGAGGAACGGCTGATAGCGCTCGAGGCTCACCTGGTACAGGCGTTTCAATTCAGCGATCGGATCCGGGTGATCGTCGACGCGGAGGTCGAGAAACGCATAGATCTCGGTCGTGTGGATCAACAGCGCCGCCGCCTGCTTGCCGCGCTTGTCGCCGCCTGCCGCCTCGCCCGCCGCCATCGCGGCCAGCAATCGCTCGGCGAACGGCAGCGCTCGCGTGCGCCTGGTAGGCGCGCGCGGTCTCGTCGAGCACGGCCGGCCCCGCGAGCATATTGCCGGCGACCGAGAACCCGTCGTGCGCGCGATCGCCGCACCAGTCGATGCACAGCGAGCCGGTATGCGCGGCGCAGCGTCCGCGTCGATCGATCAGGTGGAGCTGGCGATGCTCGCGGCCTTCGTCGCCGGCTACCAGGCGTGCGACGGCATCGGCCGCGGCAACGCCCTGCTCGAGCAGGTCGAGTCCGAACGGACCGTAACCGGGATTGACCAGCGCCTGCGTCGACAGCGCGCCGATTCCGCTGCGCGCGTTCGGACAAAGGGCGCCGACGGCGAAAAAGCGGCTCGCTACGGCAACGCCGAACGCCCCGTCCGCATCGCGCGCGACAATCGACCAGGTCACGGCAGCCTACGCGCGCGCGGCCGCGGCGATGCGAAGCAGGTCAATCGAGACAGGAAAAACCGAGAAACTCGGAGGGGTCGTCGGCGTGGGCATGCCCGAAGCTGATCCGCCCGCGGCCGCGCAGCATCAGCTCCTCGCGGCGGATCATGATCTCGGGTTCGCCTTCGATGCTGATCCAGCTGCCGTTCGAGCTGTGGTCGATGAATACGAATTTATCGCGGCGGCGTTCGATGCGCGCGTGCATGCGCGATGCCTTGCGGTCGGCGATGACGACGTCGCTCTGCAGATCGCGGCCCAGCGTCAGCACCGAATGCGCCTCGCCCAGCTCGATCTTGCGCAGACCGTGCACCAGCTTGACCATCGCCGGCGCCAGCGCGGCGCGCGGCGACATCGCGGTGAGCTCGTCTTCGGAGTCCTGCCACAGGAGCTCGAACAGGCCGATGTCGTGCTCCTTGCCTTTGACCGTCTGCGCGGCGTGGTCGCGCGTGCGGCCGCGCAGGACCGGCGAGAGCTCGGCGACGGTTTGCGCGGTCGTGAAGATCTGGCCGCCGGCGGCGAACGATGTCATGCGCGCGGCGACGTTGACCGCGTCGCCGAAGACGTCGCCGGCGTCTTCGATCGTCGGACCGGCATGAAAGCCGATATGCATCGACAGTCCCGTGCCGCGGCTGGTTCGCTGCGAGGCACACGCGCATCTGGATCTCGATCGCGGCCTGCGCCGCCGCGTCGGAGGTCGGGAACGTGGCGAGGACTTCATCGCCTATCGTCTTGACGACATTGCCTCCGGTGTCGCTGCACACGCGCTTGACGATCGCAAGGCAGCGGTCGATCGCCTGCTGTGCGTCCGCGTTGCCGAGCATTTCGTACAGCTTGGTGCTGCCGGAAACGTCGGCGAACAGGACGGCGAGGTTGCGCGTGGAGGTCGTCATGCGGCGATTGCCCGTCGGATCGTCGCAAGTATAAGGCATGACATCGGCCGCGACCCCGGCAGCCTTGGCTTGCCGAGTATTCACGTTGACTTGACGGGGGTGCCGGCCTAGTATGCCCCGTACGTCGCCACCGCTTCGCCCATCGGCCTGACGGACCCCGTAATGAAACGATCTTTGACCTGGCTTGCCGGTTTTTTATTCCTGATCGCCGTCCCCTGTTTCGGCGCGGAGACCGCCACGGTCACGCTGCTGTTCGGCCAGCCGAAGCTGCTGCGCGGCACGACCTGGTTCAACCTGAAGGAAGGGGTGCGGCTGCGCGATGGTGACGTCATCGACCTGCCGGCATCGGGGCAGTTGCAGCTCGAATTCACCGACAGCGGCGCCGTCAGCGTCATCGGGCCCGGCGCGCTCTACATCGCTGCCGCCTCGGCGCGCGACGCCAAGCAGCCCGGGTCGGCGGAATTCCAGCTCACCCGCGGCTGGCTGAAATTCGACACCAAGCCGCCGGGGCCGCGCCTTCGCGTACGCACCGCTCTGGGCACGATCGCGGCCTCGGAAGCCGCGGCGGTGGTTCATGCCGGCGACGGATTCGAAGCCTTTGTCGAGACGGGGACGGCCAAGCTGTCGGACGTCGGCAAGCTCGAGCTTACCGGCGGCGAGATCAAGGCCGGCGGATTCGCAAGCCGGTCGGCAGGCAAGCCGTTGACCGCAGAGCGGCGCCCGCCGGCGGCATTCGTCGGTGCGCTGCCGCGCGACTTCATGGATCCGTTGCCGGTACGCGCCGACCGTTTCGCCTCGACGCGTGTCGATCCGGTTGCGGATCACGAGTCGACGTTCGCCGAGGCGCAGCCGTGGCTGACCGGCCCGTACCGCGCCAGCTTCCTCAAGCGCTTCCAGGCGAGGCTCGACGACCCGGCTTTCCGTGACGCGATGGCGACCAGCGGCAAGGCGCCGCCGGAATGGAACGCCGCGGCGGCGCCGACCAAGGTGGAAACGCCGCCGCCGGCGCCGGCCGCCAAGGCGGAGCCCGAGCGGAAATTCAAATGGCCGTGGGAAAAATAGACCGAACAGGCGGACACACTTGAAGCTGATCTGGAAATTCAATCTCGCCATACTGGCCGTCGCGGCGGTCGCGTTCATCCTCGCGGCGGTCGTTTCGTACACGGTGCTGCACGCCAACGCCCGCGATGAAGTATTGCAGAACGCCCGCGTGATGATGGAGTCGGCCAATGCCTCCAGCGATTACACCAACGCCCAGGTGCGGCCGCTGCTCGAGACGCAGCTGAAATACAAGTTCATTCCGCAATCGGTCCCGGCGTTCGCGGTGATCGAGCAGTTCAACGAGCTGCGCAAGAATTATCCGGACTACACGTTCAAGGCGGCGACCCTGAACCCGACCAATCCGCGCAATCACGCGACCGACTGGGAAATCGACATCGTCAACCAGTTCCGGCAGTCGGCGGCCAAGACCGAGGTGATCGGCGAGCGCGCCACGCAGACCGGCCGGTCGCTCTACCTTGCCCGGCCGATCCAGATCAAGGATCCCGCGTGCCTGACCTGCCACAGCACACCCGACGCGGCGCCGCGGACGATGGTCGAGACCTACGGATCGGCCAACGGCTTCGGCTGGAAGGTCAACGAGATCGTCGGCGCAAACATCGTCTCGGTGCCGACGTCGGTGCCGGTGCAGCGTGCGAACTATACATTCAGGATTTTTCTGCTTTCATTGCTTGTCGTATTCGCGTTTACGATTGGCATGCTAAACGTTATGCTCTACTTGTTCGTCATCCGTCGCGTCAAGCGACTGTCGAAGCTCGCGGACGAGGTGAGCCTTGGCAACCTCGACGCGGGTGAGTTCCAGACGAGGAGCAAGGACGAGATCGGCGTGCTGACCGAAGCGCTTGGACGGATGAAGACCAGTATGGTGCAGGCGATCAAGATGCTGGATGCGCATGGCTAGCGCACGCTGGCGCAAGACGAGTCGAGCTGAAGGTGACTGAACCTACCCGTATCGGCAAGTACACGATCGAAAGCGTGCTCGGCAAGGGCGCGATGGGCGTCGTCTACAAGGCGTTCGATCCCGGCATCGAGCGCGTGGTCGCGATCAAGACGGTGCGCAAGGACCGCGTCGACCAGGACCTGATCGATCAGTCGATGGCGCGGTTCAAGAACGAGGCCAAGGCGGCCGGCCGGCTGCTGCATCCGAACATCGTCAGCGTCTACGAATACGGCGAGGACGAGGCCAATGCCTTCATCGTCATGGAGTACGTCGAAGGCACCGGCCTGCGCGAGTACCTGGCGCGCAAGGCGAGCTTCGACCTGCCGCACGTGGCGTCGATCATGACGCAACTGTTGCGTGCGCTCGACTTCGCGCACGAGCGCGGCGTGATCCACCGCGACATCAAGCCGGCGAACCTGATCCTCACCGCCGACGGCACGTTGAAGGTCGCCGATTTCGGTATCGCTCGCATCGACACGTCGAACCTCACCACGCTCGGCATGGTGATGGGAACGCCGTCGTACATGTCGCCCGAGCAATGCCAGGGCCAGGCGGTCGACCGGCGCTCCGACCTGTTCAGCGCCGCGGTCGTGCTCTACGAGCTGCTCGCCGGCGAGAAGCCGTTCGCCGGCGCGACCGAGACGATCGCCTACAAGATCTGCCACGAAAGCCCGCGGCCGCCGTCGGCGCTGTCGCGCCTCAGCCTGTCTCCGACGATCGACGCCGTCCTGGCGGTGGCGCTGGAGAAAAGCCCGGATGCGCGTTTTCAGAACGCGCGCGCCTTCAGCCGCGCGCTGCGTGAAGCGCTGAACGCGCCGGCACAACAAAACCCGGACGAGACGGCGGCAACGCAGATCAACACGGCGATCCAGTCGATGCGACCGTCGATCGCCGCGCCGCCGGTCTGGGAAGACACGGTCCTGCGCACCGTCGAGCGGCAGCTCGCGCACTATGTCGGTCCGATGGCCAAGGTGATGACGCGCAAGGCGGCCACGCAAACGGCCGACCTGGCAAAGCTTTACGCCTTGCTCGCAGAAAATATCAGCGATCCGGCCACGCGCGAGAAATTCAGCGCCGGTATGCGCATGGCGGCGGCGCCGGACGCGACCTCGCCGGGTCACATCGCCACAGGCACCAACACGCGGTCGTTGCTCAGGCAAGCGGCGCTCGAGCAGAGCTTCGTCGACCAGACCAGCAACCAGCTCGCGGTCTATCTGGGGCCGATCGCCAAGGTCGTCGCCAGCCGCGCGGCGCAAAAGGCCACCAGCCGGCAGGAATTCGTGCGCCTGGTCGCCGGTCATCTGGGCGACCAGGAGCGCGATACCTTCCTGAAGGAAATCGGCTTCGAGGAAGCCTGACTAGACGCGCTCGATGACGGCGGCGATGCCCTGGCCGCCGCCGATGCACATCGTGATCAGCGCGTAGCGCCCGCCTGTGCGCTGCAATTCGTACATCGCCTTGATCGTCAGGATGCAACCGGTCGCGCCGATCGGATGCCCGAGCGCGATCGCGCCGCCGTTCGGATTGACCTTGGCAGCGTTCATGCCGAGCTCCTTGCTTACGCCCAGCGCCTGCGCGGCGAACGCTTCGTTCGATTCGATCACATCCATCTGATCGAGCTTCAATCCCGCCTTCGCCAGCGCCCGCTTGACGGCGCTGACCGGTCCGAGCCCCATCACTTTCGGGTCGACCCCGGCGTGGCCGTAGGCGACCAGCCGCGCCATCGGTTTCAAGCCCTTTTTCGCGGCCGCGGATTTTTCCATCAGCACCACCGCAGCTGCCGCGTCGTTGATTCCGGACGCGTTGCCCGCCGTCACGGTGCCGTTTTCCTTGGCAAAGACGGCGCGGAGCTTGGCCATGCCTTCGGCGGTCGACTCGCCGCGCACGTGCTCGTCGGTGTCGAACACCGTCGGACCCTTCTTGCTCTTGAGCTCGATCGGCAGGACCTGGCTCTTGAAATGCCCGGCGGCGATCGCCGCCGCGGCGCGCTTGTGGCTCTCGACGGCAAAAGTGTCCTGCTGCTCGCGCGTGATGCCGCACCGGGTCGCGACGTTTTCCGCGGTGACGCCCATGTGGATCGTGTCGAACGGGTCGGTCAGCGCGCCGACCATCATGTCGATGTCCTTGGCGTCGCCCATGCGCGCGCCCCAGCGCTGCGTGACGTTGGCATACGCCGCCCGGCTCATGCTCTCGGCGCCGCCCGCGACCGCGGCCTCGGTATCGCCGAGCAGGATGTATTGCGACGCGCTGACGATCGCCTGCAGTCCGCTGCCGCAAAGACGGTTCAGGGTCAGCGCACCGGTGTCGTGGGGCAAGCCGCCGTTGACGCAGGCGACGCGGGACAGGTACATGTCCCTGGCCTCGGTGTGGATCACGTTGCCGAAGACGCACTGGCCGACGTCCTTGGGATCGACCTTGGCGCGACTCAGCGCTTCCTTGACCACCTTCGCCGCCAGCTCGGTCGGCGGCATGTCCTTCAGACTGCCGCCGTAGTCGCCGATCGCGGTGCGCACGCCGCTCAGAATGACGACTTCTCGTTGCTCGCTCATGATTTTGACTCCGGTGACAGGATGTCGATTATCCTGCCAATAGCGACCGCGGCGCACCGTCGGGCGTTCAACGGCTGCGCGTCCGGAAGCGAAGCCGCATCGATTGGCGCGGGTCAGGCCGAAGCGAGCTTCCGGCTGATGCAGTAAAGCCCCTCGAGCACCAGGTTGTCGTGCAGCTCGAACGGTATCGTGAGCCGCGGCGCCAGCGCGCGCGCGGCGCCGCCCGAGATCAGGCACACCAGCCCCGGCGTCGTCGCCTGATGCATCCGATAGACCCGCTCGATCGCGCCTGCCTGCGCGTGCTGGCAACCGCTGGTGATCGCGTCGACCGTCTGCAGCGGATTTTCGACGTATTCGCCATCGGCGTCGGGCAACGCGGCGGTGTGCTGGTGCAGGGCGCGCAGCATCAGCCCGACGCCCGGCAGGATCACCCCGCCGTTGAATTCGCCCGCGGCGGTCAGATGATCGATCGTCGTCGCGGTTCCGCAGACGACGACCAGCGCGGGCTTTGCGCCGATCAGCTGGCGCGCGCCGATCAGCGCGGCCCAGCGATCGCTGCCGAGCTGCGCCGGATTGCGGTAGCGATTGACGACGCCGCAGTCCTCCTCTTGCGGGATCAGCCAGTGCGGCGCCGGCGCGTCGGGCCACGTTTCCAGCACGCGGATGATCGTCGAGCGCACGCGCGTGCCGGCGACATTGGAGATGACGATCTGCGCCGGCGTGGGGAATTTGGCGAACTGCGCGGCGAGCCCGGCGATTTCCTCCAGCAGCACGTGCCCGGATTCGAGCCGGTTCTCGCGCGCTTCGCCGCTGGCGCGGGAGCGGAACAGGCCCCATTTGAGAAACGTGTTGCCGATGTCGATCAACAGATCGTAATCGGGCTTGCGGGCAGCGCTCATCGCGGTCTTTTGTCCTGTTCGGTCGTCAGATCGGGTCGAGCGGAAAGATCGGCCGCGTGAGTTTGCGGTAACGATACACCGACAGGTCGGCGTTGGTTACCCCGGCGCCGGCGCATTCGACGATATGCGCGGCGATCGGCTTGAACCCGGCGCGATAGTGAATACGCGACTTGAGCATGATGTAGCGCCGGCGCGAGGGGTCGATGCCGCAATGGGTGAATACCCCCACATCCATCGGCTCGTGTGCGCGCTCGGTGACGACGATTTCCATTTTCGCCCCGGCGTTGTCGATTTCGAGCACTGCGGTGCGGCCGAGAAACGTGCGAATGCCGGTGTACATCGGGCCGGTGATCGTGAATTCGCCGTCGGTGATCGCGCCGACCTTGCCGGACACCTCGAGCGGCTCGCCGCGGCGGCCGATCGCGGGCATGTCGGTATGTCCGCCGAGCGAAAGCCGGACCGCGTTGCCGCTGCCGGCGGCAATCATCTGCGCCACCGCCGCGGGATCGCGAATCGGCGCGACTGCGACGTCGTCGAGCCTCTGCCGAAGGATCTCCGCGACGACCGCCATCACGTCCTGCGCGCCGCCCGAGCCGCAGTTGTCGCAGTGATCGATCAGCAATACCGGTCCGCCGGGTGACGCTTGACCCAGCCGGCGCGCCGTGGCGACCGATTCGGCCAGCGGCGGTGCGCTGAATGCATACTCGGCCCGCCGCTCCCAGGCGATCGCCAGCATCCGGTCGCAAACCTCGCGCGCGGCGGTGTCGCCGCCGCGCCGCCCATCGGCGACGACGATCGCCGACACGCCGGTGTACGGGGTGTCGGCGTGCGGAAACGACGGCAGCAGGCGTCGCCGCCAGCACCTTGCCGCTTGCCTCCATCGCGCGCGCGTAGCGCAGGATGTCGCCCGACGGCCCGTCTTCGGGTGCGTGCCGCATGATCGAAGCCAGCAGCGGAAGCCAGCCCCATGCCATCACGGGCTCGATCTCGCCGGCCAGCGTGCGCAGCAGGATCTCTCCGGCCAGCTTGCCGACCTCGTACATGTCGACATGCGGATAAGTCTTGTAGCCGGTGATCACCGTCGCATTGGCGACGAGCTCGGCCGAAAGATTCGTGTGATAGTCGAGCGTCACCGCGATCGGCAGTTGCGGCGCGATAGCGCGCAGCCGCCGCACGATCTCGCCTTCGGCATCGTCGCAGTCCTCGATCACCATCGCGCCATGAAGATCGAGCAAGGCCGCGTCGCAGCCGGCGCGGACCGCTTCCTCGAGCGGGCGCACCAGCGCCTCGAACGTCGCTCGCGAAGTCTTGTTCGACGGCCAGGCTTCGGCGGCGACCGGCGTGACGATCTCGGCGTCTTCGCGCGCGGCCAGATCGAGATAGGCGCCCATCGGCGTATTGGTGCCGGCGAAGCGCGAGCGAGCCGCCGCGCCGAATGCGGGCCCGTTGCCGTGGCCGAATGAGGCAAGCGGCGTCGGCAACGGCGAGAACGTGTTGGTTTCGTGCTTGATCAGCGCGATGACAAAGCGGCGCGGCATGCGAGACTGATGACGAGGCGTCAAGCCGGCCGGAACGCAGGTCCCAGCGGCTTCAGCCGCAGACCGGGGCGCAGGCGCTTCCAGGAGAACATCGTCGGATCTGCCTTGGCGGGGCCGGGCGCCGCGACGACCAGCACTTCCCGTGCGATCGGCTCGAAGTCGGCGCGAAAGTGGACCGAGCTTTTCAGCGCCAGAATGCGCTCTCGTTTGGGCTCGATGCCGAGATGGCGGAACATTTCCTGGTCGGCGGCCTGGCATTTGCGCGAGGCCAGTGCGATCCGCACGCCATCCTTTTCCAGCAGCGCCATCGGCCCCAGGTCCATGCGGAAGCCCTGGAACATCGGCCCGGTGCAGGTAAACCGCCCGTCGCCCAGCGCCAGCACCGCGAACTCGCCGCCGAGCGGCCTGTGTCCCGGTACGCCGGAAATCTCACCGAGCGCGAATATCGCCTTGCGGCCGACGCCGACGGCATGGGCCTGCGCGGCCGAGGCCGGATCGATCAACAGCCCGAGCACTGCGCCCGGCGCGCGGCGCGCGAGCAGGGCGGCAAGCAAGTCCCGTCGTATCGCCGTTGCCGCCGGCGCCCGGATTGTCCTGCGTATCGGCCAGCACCACCGGGGCGCCCGGCTCGCCTCGCTGCATCGCCCGGACGACCGCGGCGTCGGGCTCGAACAGCTGCATCGAAAAATCGCCCTCGGCCTCGGTGACCGAGCGGGCCAGTGCCGTGGCGGCGGTCTCGCACGCGGCCGGCGTCCTCTCCGTAGCCGAACACGGTCATGCCGCACTCGGGAAAGTCGGCCATCGGGAAACCGGGTGCAAACGACAGCACGGCATCGTGCTCGCGCTCGAGGCGATCGAGCAATGCATACAGGCTTCGGGCCGGCTCGATCAGCGTGCATTGCGAAGGCAGCCCGGTCAGGAAATCCAGCGGGTGAAACGAGCTGGCGGCCGGCTCGCCCAGGCGCAAGGTCCGGTCGAGAAGCCGCGCCGCGCGCTCACCGGTCGCGGCCATGTCGACGTGCGGGTAAGTGCGGTATGCGACCAGGCCCTCGCAATTCTCGATCATCGCGCGCGTGACGTTGGCGTGCAGGTCGAGGCTGGCGACGATCGGCGTGCGCTGTCCGACAATGTCGCGCACCCGCGAGAGCAACTCGCCTTCGCCGTCGTCCAGATGCTCGGTGACCATCGCGCCGTGCAGATCGAGGTACACGCCGTCGACCGGGCCCGCCGCAGCGAGGCGTGCTAGCATGTCGCCGGCGATGCGCTCGTATGCGTCGCGCGTCACTTGCGCCGACGGCGAAGCGGCGCCCCACACGAGTCCGATCGTTTTGTGCCCGAGGGCGTGCAGCGCGGCGATCGCGCCGGCGGCGGGGATATTGGCGCCGGCAACGCGCGGCGCGATATCCGCGCCATAGGTCAGCGGCGGCCAGCCGCCGCCATGCTCGAATGCGGCATAGTCCGCCTTCGACGGCGCGAATGTGTTGGTCTCGTGCTGGAAACCGCCTACCGCGATGACGCTCACCGTTCCTCCCGTGCAGCGCCGCCCGCTGCCGGGCGAGATTAGCCGGATTCGCCGAGGCGCGCAAACCGCGCGCGGCACGCCGCTTCAGGAGGCAGGCGATGAGTGAAGCCATCTGGCGCTGGAGCGCCACGCGCGTCGCGGCGGCGATCCGCAGCCGCGAGATTTCGGCGCGCGAAGCTGTCGACGCGTCGCTCTCGCGCATGGCGGCGGTCAACGGCAAGCTCAATGCGGTCACCGTCGATCTGTCCGATGCAGGCGCGCGCCGCCGCGGATCGCGCCGATCGCGCAGTCGCCGCGGCGGACGCGCCGCTCGGGCCGCTGCACGGCGTTCCGGTGACGATCAAGGAAAACGTCGACCAGGAAGGATGCGCGACGACCAACGGCGTCGTCGCCTTTCGCGACCTGATCGCGCCAGCCGACTGCCCGGCGGTCGCCAATCTCAAGAGCGCGGGCGCGATCATCATCGGAAGGACCAACACGCCGGCCTTCAGCTTTCGCATCGACACCGTCAACGACTTGCGCGGCCGCACCTACAATCCGTGGTCGAAGACGCACACGCCGGGCGGCTCGTCGGGCGGCGCCGCGTCTTCGGTTGCCGCCGGCATCACGCCGCTGGCGCACGGCACCGACATCGCCGGCTCGATCCGCTTTCCCGCCTACGCCTGCGGCATCGCCGGCATCCGGCCTTCGTTCGGTCGCGTTCCGTCGTACAACCCGACGCAGGCGGCGGAGCGCTCGCTGTCGTCGCAGCTGATGTCGGTGCAGGGACCGCTGGCGAGGACGGTCGCCGACTTGCGCGTCGGACTTGCCGCGATGGCCGCGCGCGATGCGCGCGATCCCTGGTGGGTGCCGGCGCCGCTGGCCGGACCGCCGCCGCCGCAGCCGATGCGCGTCGCCGTCGTGACCTCTGCCGACGACCTCGCCGGATCGAAGCTTCATCCGCATGTTTCCGCCGCGATCGCAAACGCCGCGCGCTGGCTTGCCGACGCCGGTTACGAAATCGTCGACGAGCGCACGCCGGGCTTCACTCGTGCCCAGGAGCTGTGGTTCGAGATGCAGCTGCCGGAGTTTCGCGAGTACATGCTGCCGCTGATCGAAAAGGAAGGCGACCAGGGCATCCGGACCGCGGTGCGGTTCATGCTGGAGAACCTGCCGTCGCGCGACGCGCTGCCGTACATGAAGGCGCTGGCCGAGCGCGCGCGCCTGGTGCGGGAGTGGACGGCCTTCCTCGATCGCGTGCCGCTGGTGCTGGCGCCGGTGTCGTCGGTGCCGGTATACGAGCAGGGGTTCGACGTCGAAAGCGCGGCGCGTACCGCGGCAGGTGTGGCGCGAATGCGCGACCTTGATGGCGATACCGGTGCTCGGATTGCCGGCGGCGGTCGTGCCGACCGGCATTGCGGACGGCTTGCCGATCGCCGTGCAACTGATAGCACCGCGCTTTCGCGAAGACTGGTGCCTCGACGCGGCGGCCGCGATCGAGGCGCGCGCCGGCGTGCAAACACCGATCGATCCCCAATGGTGAACAGCGCCTCGACGCATGCGATGCTGCAGCGGGTTGCGGCGAGCGCGACGCCTGCCCTCTTCGCGTAACGAGGGCCATTGCCATGGCGCCCACGCTTCGGCTATCGTGCACGTTCGACGCCTCGCGGCGACGACAGCTTCGCAACCAGGAGAATTCGATGCCCATTTCCCGCTGGCTCAAGACGATGGCGCTCGCGGCGGTTGCCGGGTTCGCCGCGTTGTCGGGAACGCCGAACGCCGGAGCCCAGGGCACGGTGCGCGCCGTCATGCATTCGGACCTGAAGATCCTGGATCCGATCTGGACGACGGCCTACATCCAGCGCAACTACGGCTACATGGTCTACGACACGCTGTTCGCCACCGATGCCAACGGCCAGGTCAAGCCGCAGATGATCGAGCACTACGAGGTCAGCCCCGACCAGCTGACCTACACGATGACCTTGCGCGACGGCCTGTTGTGGCACGACGGCAAGCCGGTGACCGCCGAGGACTGCGTCGCCTCGATCAAGCGCTGGGGCGCGAAGGACACGATGGGGCAGAAGCTGATGACCTTCGTCAAGGACATGCCGGTCGTCGACGCCAAGACGTTCAAGATCGTGTTGTCTTCGCCGACCGGGCTGGTGCTCGCGGGCCTGGGCAAGCCGTCGTCGAACACGCCGTTCATGATGCCCAAGCGCGTCGCCGAAACGAGTCCGAGCGAGCAGATTTCGGATACGACCGGCAGCGGTCCGTTCGTATTCAAGCGCGATGAGTGGAAGCCCGGCGACAAGGCGGTGTTCGTCAAGTTCGACAAGTACAAGCCGCGCGCCGAACCGCCTTCGGGCCTGGCCGGCGGCAAGGTGGTCAAGGTCGACCGGGTCGAATGGAAAGTCGTCGCCGACCAGCAGACTGCGATGAACGCGCTTTTTGCCGGCGAGGTCGACTACATCGAGCAGCCGCAGCACGACCTGCTCCCGCTGATGAAGGCGGACAAGAACGTCAAGCTCGTCGACGTCAATCCGCTGGGCAACCAGTACGCGCTGCGGTTCAACTCGACGCTCAAACCGTTCGACAACCCGAAGATCCGTCAGGCCGTCGCTCTATGCGCTCAATCAGGAGGACTTCCTGAAGGCGACGATAGGCGATCCGCAGTATTACAAGGTGTGCAAGGCGATGTTCGTTTGCGGCGCGCCGCTGGCGTCGACCAAGGGCATGGACGGATTGCTGGAGTCCAACTTCGCCAAGTCAAAGGCGCTGCTGAAGGAAGCCGGCTACGACGACACGCCGGTCGTGCTGCTGCACTCGACCGATCTGCAGGTGCTGACCAATCTCGCGCCGGTGGCCAAATCGCTGCTGGAAAAGGGCGGATTCAAGGTCGACATGCAGTCGATGGACTGGCAGATCGGTCGTGGCGCGGCGCGCGAAAAAGGATCCGCCGGCGCAAGGCGGCTGGAACGCGATGATCACTTCATGGGTGTCCGCCGACATCCTGAATCCGGTGTCGACGGCGTTCCTGAACGCGAGTTGCGACAAGGCGCCGTTCGGCTGGCCGTGCGACGCCGAGCTCGAGCGGCTGCGCGACCAGTTCGCGCGCGAAACCGATCCGGCGAAGCAGAAGGCGATCGCCGAGGCGGTGCAAGTGCGCTGGACGCAGTCTCCGACCCATGTCTTTCTCGGCCAGTGGTACCAGCCCTCGGCGGTGCGCAAGAATATCGACGGAATCATCGTCGCGCCGGTTCCGGTGTTCTGGAACATGACCAAGTCCGGCGCGTAAGCGTCGCCTCCCCGCACCGACGGGGCGGCATCCGACGCGCTGGCGACCGCCCATGTTCGCCTACATCGGACGACGCCTGCTCGCGACGATTCCGGTGATGGCCGTCGTCGCGGTCTTCGTCTTCATGATGCTGCGGCTGGCCTCCGGCGATCCGGCGGCGATCATCGCCGGCAACGCGGCGACCGCGCAGGACATCGTCGACATCCGGCAAAAGCTCGGGCTCGATCAGCCTATCGTCACGCAATTCTTCATCTGGCTCGGCCATGTGCTGACCGGCGATTTCGGCGAATCGTTCTTCTACAAAAAACAGGTCGCCGAGATCATCGCCGATCGCGCCGGTCCGACCTTGGCGCTGGCCGCATGCACGCTCGTCATTTCGGTGCTCGTCGCCGTTCCGCTGGGCGTCGTCGCGGCATACCGCCGAGGTACATGGCTCGACCGCGTCGTCATGGGCTTTTCGGTGCTCGGCTTTTCGGTGCCGGTGTTCGTCATCGGCTACGCGCTGATCTACCTGTTTGCCATCAAGCTCAACTGGCTGCCGGTGCAGGGCTACCAGCCGCTGGCCGACGGCATCGGCGGCTTTTTCGCGCGACTGATCCTGCCCAGCGTCACCTTGTCGGTCATCTATATCGCGCTGATCGCGCGCATTACGCGCACCAGCGTGCTCGAAGTGCTGGGGGAGGACTACATCCGGACGGCGCGGGCGAAGGGCCTGTCCAACCGCGTCGTGCTGATGCGGCACGCGCTCCGCAACGCGGCGGTGCCGATCGTCACGGTAATCGGCATCGGCGTTGCGCTGTTGATCGGCGGCGTCGTCGTGACCGAGAGCGTGTTCAGCATCCCCGGGCTCGGGCGATTGACGGTCGATGCGGTTCTGGCCCGCGACTATCCGACCGTGCAGGCGGTCATCCTGCTGTTCTCGCTCGCCTACGTCCTGATCAATCTGCTGGTCGACGTCGCCTACACGCTGCTCGATCCTCGCATCCGCTACTAGCGCTCGATGGATACGCTCACCGATTCGGCGACGGTAGCCGTCGCCGCGCCGCCGCTTCTTGCGGGCGCCGCCGGCCGGCGCCTGCTGCGCAATCCTGCGGTCATCATCGGCGCAGCGATTCTCGCCGTCATCCTGCTGCTGGGTCTCGCGGCGCCATGGCTCGGCACGGTCGACCCGGTCGCGATCAATCCTTCGGTGCGGAACAAATTGCCCGGCTTCGAGGAGACCGTGCGCAACGACGATGGCGGCACGACGACGATCGTGCACCGGATGGGCACCGACACGCTGGGCCGCGACGTCTACAGCCGGACGCTGTATGGCGCGCGGGTGTCGATGCTGGTCGGCGTCGCGGTTGCGACGATCAGCGTCGCCCTCGGCTCTGAGCATCGGGCTGCTCGCCGGTTACGTGCGCTGGCTCGACGGCCCGGTCATGCGGCTGATGGACGGACTGATGGCGATTCCGGCGATCCTGCTGGCGATCGCGCTGGTGTCGCTTGTGGACGGCGGGAGTCGCGGCGGTGATCGTCGCCATCGTCATCCCCGAGATACCGCGGGTCGTGCGCCTGGTCCGCGCGATCGTGCTGTCGGTGCGCGAGGAGCCCTATGTCGAGGCGGCGATCTCGGTCGGGACGCCGACGCTGCCGCTGGTGATCCGCCACATCCTGCCGAACACGCTGCCGCCGCTGATCGTGCAGGCCACGTACATCGTCGCCTCGGCGATCCTGGTCGAGGCGATCCTGTCGTTCCTCGGCGTCGGGATTCCGCCGGAAACGCCGACCTGGGGCAACATCATGGCCGAGGGCCGGGCGCTGTTCCGCATCTTTCCGCACAACATCCTCTATCCCGGGCATCTTTCTCGCGCTGACCGTGCTGGCGGTCAACATGCTCGGCGACGGATTGCGCGACACGCTCGATCCGCGCATGAAGCTGCGGCACTAGCATGGCGCCGCGCTGCTCGAAGTCGACCGTCTGTCCGTCGCGCTGCCGGCGGGCGCAGAACGCTCGCACGCGGTCGATGGGGTGAGCTTCGACGTCGCGGCCGGCGAGATCGTCTGCCTGGTCGGCGAATCGGGCTCGGGGAAAACGGTCATCGCGCAGTCGGTGATGGGATTGCTCCCGCCCGAGCTCCGGCCGAGCGGCGGACGCATGCTGCTCGACGGCGAAAATCTGCTTGCCGCCGGCGAAGCGAGGCTGCGCGAGCTGCGCTGCACCCGGATGTCGATGATCTTCCAGGAACCGATGACGGCGCTCAATCCGGTGATGCGTTGCGGCGAGCAGATCGACGAGGTCCTCGCGACGCATACGCGGATGGACGCGGCCGAGCGGCGAGCGCGCGTGGCGGCGATCATCCGCGACGTCCATCTGCCCGACGCCGAGCGGATGATAGCCTCGTATCCGCATCAACTTTCCGGCGGTCAGCGCCAGCGCATCATGATCGCGATGGCGCTGGTGCTCAATCCGAAGCTGCTGATCGCCGACGAGCCGACGACCGCGCTGGATGTCACGACGCAGGCGCAGATCCTCGCGCTGATCCGGGAAATGCAGCGCATGCACGGCACCGGCGTGCTGTTCATCACGCATGATTTCGGCGTCGTCGCGGAAATCGCCGATCGAGTCGCGGTGCTGCGGCGAGGCGAGCTGGTCGAGTTCGCGCCGGTCGACGAGCTGCTCGCGCATCCGCAGCACGAATACACGCGCATGCTGATCGCCGCCGTTCCCGGCGTCGCGCCGCCGCCGCGCGAAACCCGGATCGGCCCGATTGTCCTGGCGACCGAGGGGCTTTCCAAGACCTACGCGCGAGGCGGATGGCTGAAGCGCCGGCGCAGCGATATCGCCGCCGCCGCCGACGTGACGCTCGAGATCCGGCGCGGCGAGACGCTGGGCATCGTCGGCGAGTCGGGTTCGGGCAAATCGACGGTCGCGCGCTGCATCGCTCGGCTGATCGAGCCGTCAGCCGGGCGCATCGTCCTCGACGGAGAGGACATCGCACGGCTCGATGGCGCCGCGCTTCGCCCGCGGCGGCGCCGCGTCCAGATCGTGTTCCAGGATCCTTACCGATCGCTCAATCCGCGCCGCACCGTCGGCGACGCGATCATCGAGGGTCCGATGAACTACGGCGCGACGCGCGGCGATGCGCTGAAGACCGCGACCGAGCTGCTGGCCCTGGTCCGGCTCGACGCGCGTGCGCTCGATCGCTATCCGCACCAGTTCTCGGGCGGACAGCGCCAGCGCATCTGCATCGCACGCGCACTGGCGATCGGGCCCGACCTCTTGATCGCCGACGAAGCGGTCTCGGCGCTCGACGTCTCGGTGCAGGCGCAGGTGCTGGCGCTGCTCGACGAGATCAGGCTGCGGCTCGACCTCGCGATGCTGTTCATCACCCACGATCTGCGCGTCGCGGCGCGGGTCTGCGATCGGGTCGCGGTGATGCAGCAGGGGCGCATCGTCGAGCAGGGGCCGGTCGCCGAAGTCTTCGGCGCGCCGCGGCACGAGTATACGAAGGCGCTGTTCGCCGCCGTTCCCGGCAGACGCTGGGCCTTCGCCAGCGACGTTGCACGAGCTGCCTAGCGGCGCTTGTCCACGTCGTAATACTTCCACTGATTGCGCAGGAAAGGGTTCTGCTTGTAGCCCTTGAGCCACGGCTGCGCCAGCACGCTGACATAGGCGTTCAGGTCCATCATCCACGGCGCGTAATTCAGCACCGCTTCGCTCATCGAGCGGAAGAGCGCCGTTCGCGCCGGTCCGTCCGGAAGATTGAGCGACGCCTCGTAGGCGCGATCGTAGGCCGGCAAGCGAAAGCGCGCGTCGTTCGACGTGCCGATGTTCTTGCTGTACAGCGGGCTCGCAAACGCGTCGCCGTCCGGCGAATTCGATATCCACGACAGTCCCCACATCTGCAGCTGGCCGGCTTCCGACATCTTGTTGAGCTCCGGCCATTTCTGTGTGAAAAACACGATGCGAATGCCGATCGCGTCCATGCATTTTTTCCACAGCTCGTTGTCGACGCGGTCGAGCGCCGACGGCGTGTTGGCCTTGGTGATCTGCAAAGGCTTGCCATCGGGCGTCTCGCGATAACCGTCGCCGTCGCGGTCCTTGTAGCCGAACTTGTCGAGTAGCGCGCGGGCGGCGGCCGGATCGTACAGATCATTGGCGCGCAGCGTCGGATCGTGACCGGCGAGCCCCGGCGGCACCAGCTGCGATGCAGGCTCCGCCTGGCCGTGGCGCAAGACGTCGATTTCGGCCATCGGCGGTGTTCGGGACCATGCGCACCGGGCGCGCGAAATAATCGTAGGTGTACAGCGATTCGAAGATCGCCCGGCAGATGTCGAACGAATACGAGTCGCTGATCGCCTGCGGATCGAAGCCCGATTCGGCGACCTGACTGCGAGACGTGCAAAGTCTTGGACATGTCCGCGGCCGGTGCCGGCAGCGCGGCCGCGCAGGCGACCGCGAGCATGACGACCGGCGCAAGACGCGCCGGCGCCGCAAGGCGCGGACGCCGGCGGCGATAACTCGGCGTATCGAACGTCGACATCGCGCGTCAGACCTTGCCGAGTGCGCGGCGCAGCCGCGCGACGCCGTCGGCGAGCCGATCGTTGTCCGCCGCGAAGCACCAGCGCACGAAGCCCTCGCCCTCGGGGCCGAAGGCGCTGCCGGGTGCCAGCCCCAGGCGGACCTCGCGCACCAGCCGTTTGCAGAATTCGAGGCTGTCGGTGACGCCGGCGACGCGAAAAAAGACGTACATCGCCCCGGTCGGCGCCGCGGCACTGACGCCGGGAATCGCGTTCAGCTCGGCGACCAGGAAATCGCGCGCGGTCCGATAGCGCTCCAGCGTATGCGCGATCGTCGCTTCGCCGTGGTTGATCGCGACGACGGCAGCGCGCTGCACGAACGTCGGCGAGCACGAGGTGTTGTATTCGATCAGCTTGCCCAGGTCGGGCAGCAGCGTGCCCGGCGCGACGATCCAGCCGAGCCGCCAACCGGTCATCAGCCACGCCTTGGAAAAGCTGTTGGTGCTGACGATGCGGTCGCCGGGGCTGCTCAAGTCGAGGAACGATGGGGCGCAGGCTCGCGCGGCCGGCGCGTCGTAATACAGGCGCTCGTAGACGTCGTCGGCGACGATCCAGATGCCGAGCTTGCGGCAATGCTCGAGGATCGCCGCCTGCCCGGCGCGATCGATCGTCCAGCCGGTCGGATTGTTCGGCGAATTGATCAGCACCGCGCGCGTGCCCGGCGTCAGCGCGTCGAGCAGCCGGGCTACGTCGAGCGTCCAGCCGGCGGCGCCGAACGACAGCGCGACTCTGACGACTTCGGCGCCGAGGATCTTCGGGATCTCGGTCAGGTTCGGCCACAGCGGCGTCACGCAGACGACGCGGTCGCCCGGATCGATCAGCGCCTCGACCGAAAGCATCAGCGCCGACATGCCCGAGGCCGTCACGGCGATATCGGCGGCAGTGACGCTGCGGTGCCAGCGCGACACGTACGCGGCGATGGCTTCGCGCAGCTCGGGAATCCCGAAGTTCTGCGTGTAGAACGTCTCGCCGGCGTGCAGCGAGGCGACCGCCGCATCGCGAATGTACGCCGGCGTCACCTGGTCGGGTTCGCCGAACCAGAACGGCAGAATGTCGGCATCGCCCATGCCGACGTTGGCGACTTCGCGGATCTGCGAGGCGACGAGCGAGCGAACGGTATCGCGGGCTTGAAGGTCGAGGTTGCGGGGATCGGCGGTCATTGCAAGCGGGCGGGCCGCAAACGGGGCGTTGGCGCAGCGCCTTTATACTGTGCACCTGCTCTGATGGCAAATGACGGCAAGTGACAGCATGAGTGGCGCATGCGCGCAAATGCGTGGTGGCGCAATGAGGGCGAGCGAGGCAAGCGCGAGCGCGCTGCTATACTTCGCGCCGTCGCCATCGCTTGCGGATCGCTATGAGCTATCTCGGCAGCGCTATCGCCATACTCGTCTGCGGGGGCTTGGGAACCGCGATCGCGTGGCTAGTCGTGGTTCGCCGCTGGGCCTCGACGGCGTCGCCGCCGGCCTGACGACAGCGTTCGCCGCGATGATCGCCGCAACGCTGTTGTTCGCCGTGCGGGGTCGCGCTGGGCCGGGCGCTGCAGCTTTTCAAGTAGCCCGGTCACCGACCGGGGAAGACTCGGCCGGTTCCGCGCCCGACCGCATCGCCTTCGGCGTGCGACGCAGGCCGCGCCGACCGACAGGTCCTCCCCGCTCGGCGACCGATTTCCCTCAGCGAACCGTTCAGTGCGATGCGGCAGCGATCAGCGCCGGCGCGATCGGCTCGCCGGCGCCGGCAAAGCTATCGTCGGGCCGCGCGCGCGTCATCACCAGGACCGCCAGTGCGAGCAATATGCTGAACAACACGCCGATGGCGACGGCCTCGGCGGCCAGCGCCGCCAGATCGCGCCATACGCGCGGTGCGATCGCTTTCGCGCCATGTCTGGTCTGCATCTTCTCTCCTTTGCCCCGGCTTGGAGTTTCCGCGGCAATGTCATTGAAGCCCTGCGCAGCGGCAAGGACGGGCCGGGCGGATGGCGTACCGGCGATCAATCATGGCGAAGCGAGGGCAGGCGGCAACGCGGCGTCTTGGCGTCGCGGCGCTGCGGTATAGTCGAATCGCCATGAGCCGCCGCATCGCCATCGTCGAGGATGAGCCCGCTATCCGCGCCAACTACGCCGACGCACTGAAAAAGCAGGGCTACGAGGTCGCGACCTACGCCAACCGCAACGACGCTCTCGGGGCGTTGCGCACTCGGCTGCCCGACCTCGCGCTGATCGACATCGGCCTGGGCGACGAAATCGACGGCGGCTTCGCGCTGTGCCGCGAGTTGCGCGCCCTGTCGGAATCGCTGCCGATCATTTTCCTGTCGGCGCGCGATTCCGACTTCGACGTCGTCGCCGGCCTGCGGCTTGGCGCCGACGACTACCTGACCAAGGACGTGAGCCTGCCGCATCTGTCGGCGCGGATCGCCGCGCTTTTCCGGCGCAGCGACCTGCTCGCCGCGCCGCATGCGGTCGAGGAGGTGATCGAGCGCGGCCCGCTCAAGCTCGACCTCAAGCGCTTGACCGCCTACTGGGCCGGCAGCAGGGTCGACCTGACGCTGACCGAATTCTGGATGGTGCATACGCTGGCGAAGCATCCGGGCCACGTCAAGGACCGCGACAGCCTGATGCGCGACGCCAGCATCGTCGTCGACGACAGCACGATCACCTCGCACGTCAAGCGCATCCGGCGCAAGTTCGCCGCGCTCGACCCCAAGTTCGATTGCATCGCGACGGTCTACGGCATGGGCTATCGCTGGAACGCGGCCGAGCAATGAGCCGCTTTCGCATCGCGCTGGGCATCCGTGCGCAACTGCTGCTGGTGCTGATGGTGTTCCTGACGATACCGTGGCTCGGTTACGAGTACGTGCGCGAGCTCGAGCGCTTCCTGCGCGACGCGCAGCAGAAGACGCTCGCCGGAACCGCTCAGGCGGTGGCGACGGCGCTGCACGACCGGCCGCGCTTGTTCGAGACGCCGGACGCCGCTCGCGAGTCGCTGGCGGCGCAACGCGCGCTCGACGGTGCGCCGGAGGCCGAAGCGGCGCCGCAGCTTTTGCGCGCGTCGGGTCCGCGCGGCCACGCCGTCGGCCGAAATCGGGCAGATCATCCAGGGCTTGTCGCGGACGAGCGCGCGGATCTGGGTGATCGATCGCCAGCTCGACGTGCTGGCAAGGGCAGGGAGCCTCAAGCGGCCGCCGCTGCCGGAGACCGACGCGCCGGACTCGGCGATTCCACGCGTGTGGCGGTGGATCGAGCGCGAGACGCTGCATCCGTTGTACACGCTGATCCTGAGCCAGCCGACCGACGATTTCGTCGACGAGCTCGCGGCGCACGTCGCGATGCCCGCGCGTGAGGTCGACGGCGCGCTGTCGGGCATCCTGACCGTCGACCGGCGGCTGACCGGCGACGGCAAGGCGGTGGTCGTCTCGGCCGCGCACCCGATCTGGGTCGGCGACCAGGTCAAGGGCGCGGTGATCGTCGAGGAAACGACCAATGCGGTGCTGGCCGAGCGCAACCGCGCGTTCGAGCGCCTGTTCAACATCGTGCTGGCCGCGCTGCTCATCGGATCGGTCGCGCTTACGCTGTACGCGTCGCGCTTGACCGCGCGCATCCGGCGGCTGCGCGAC
Organism: uncultured beta proteobacterium; assembly: GCA_963847585.1. Taxonomy (GTDB): domain Bacteria; phylum Pseudomonadota; class Gammaproteobacteria; order Burkholderiales; family Casimicrobiaceae; genus PALSA-1003. Next base: position 184,886 of record CAWKAQ010000010.1, read on the forward strand.
GAAGCGGAGGCCGCGATCGACCTGCAGGGCAGAATCCGCGGCACCGTCTCGCCTTCCGCGGCTGGCGATGAGATCGGCGATCTGTCGCGCAGCTTTTCGAGCGTCGTCACGCGGCTGTCGCAATACGCGAGTTATCAGCAGAACATGGCGAGCAGGCTGTCGCACGAACTGCGCACGCCGGTCGCGGTCGTCCGCTCGTCGCTGGACAATCTGCGCGCGGCGACGCTGCCCGACGACGCGCGCGTCTACATGGAGCGCGCGCAACAGGGCCTGACGCGGCTGACCCATATCCTGACACGGATGACCGAGGCGACGCGGCTCGAGGAAAGCCTGGGCGACGCGCAGCGCGAGCGCTTCGACCTGGCTTCAGTGGTTGCAGGTTGCGTCGACGGCTATCGCGCCGCGTACGCCGGCCACCAGTTCGAGCTCAAGCTCCCGCCCGGTCCGCTGCCGGTCGACGGGGCGCCCGAGCTGATCGCCCAGCTGCTCGACAAGCTGGTCGCCAACGCGGTCGAGTTCGGCATCGCGGGAACGCCTATCGTCGTCGCGCTCGAGCGGGACGACGACAGCGTCAGCCTTCGTGTGGAGAACGAGGGTGCGCCGCTTCCGGCCGGCATGCACGAGCGCCTGTTCGACTCGATGGTGTCGATCCGCGGCGAGCAGAAAAGCGAAGAGCCTCATCTGGGGCTGGGGCTTTACATCGTTCGCCTGATCGCCGGATTTCACCGCGGTCGGGTCGGCGCGGCCGATCGCGACCGAGGCGACGGCGTAGTCATCAGCGTAAGCCTGCCGCTGGCTGCGTAGCGCTCGCGACGCGGGTGTCCAGCGCGTTCTGCCGTCTCGCACATCGGCGATAATGGCGCTTTTTTCGCCGTCCGCCGGGACCTTCATGCCCGCCAATCTGCTGCAACATCCGGCGCTCGTCGCTGCCTTGCTGCTGGCCGCGTCGAACCTGTTCATGACCTTCGCCTGGTATGCGCATCTGCGCAACATGCAGGGCCGCGCCTGGTGGGTCGCCGCGCTGGCGAGCTGGGGCATCGCACTGTTCGAATACCTGCTGCAGGTGCCGGCCAACCGGATCGGCTACACGGTGCTCTCGCTCGGGCAGCTCAAGATCATGCAGGAAGTCATCACGCTGGCCGATTTTCGTTCCGTTTGCCTTTCTGTACATGGATCAGCCGCTGAAGCTCGACTACGTCTGGGCGGCGATGTGCATGGTGGGCGCGGTCTACTTCATGTTCCGCGCATGACCGCGCTGCGCGACCTGCTGGCGAGCGCCGCACGCAACGCGGCCGCCGGCAGAGTCGACGACGCGCTCGCCAATTATCGCGGCGCGCTCAAGCGCTCGCCTGCGTTGGCCGAAGTGCATTACAACGTCGGCGTCCTGCTCGCGCGCAAGGGCGAGCTGGCCGGCGCCGAAAAAAGCCTCGACGAAGCGCTGCGGCTCAGGCCCTCGTGGGCGCAGGCCTATCTGGCGCTGGGCCACCTCTATTTCCGGCAAGCGCGCTACGCCGACGCCGAGCGCTCGTTCGGCCGCGCGGCCACGCATGCGCCCGAATCGGTCGAGGCCTTGTTCAACCTGGCGACCTCGCGCGACCGGCAGCGGCGCTGGAGCGACGCGTTGCCGCCGCTCAAGGCAGCGCGCGGACTCGCACCGGACAACGAGGACATCTGGTTCGCGCTGCGCGGACATCTGCTGCTGTTCCAGCGCGAAGAGGAAGCCTTCGACGATTTTCGCCGCTTCGAGGCGAACGCGGCACTGTCGGCACGCATCGTCGCCGCCGGGCTGCTGTCGGCACGAATCGCTCCCGGGATTGATTACGAGGAAAAATACTTGCCACTGGCGCTCGATTGGCCGTACCAGTCGGGGGAGGGCGCGTACGCGGCCGTCGCGGTTGCGCAGGCGCAGTATTTCGACGTCACGCGCGAGCAACTGTTGCGCGTCTACCAGGCGCATGATCGCGTCCGCCAGGCCGAGCGCGGATCGATCGCCGATTTCGCCGCGCCGCTGCTTCCCGCTGGCGCTGGCGAACGGCAGGTTCGCATCGGCTATCTGTCGGCCGATTTGCGCTCGCACGTGATGGGTCGATTGATGCTCGAGGTCGTGCGACGGCACGATACCGAGCGCTTCTCCGTGCATGCGTATTCGCTGGCGGTGCGCGAGATCGAGGACGAGGTGACCGGCGCAATTCCGCGCCTGCTGCGCCGGCTTCCGCCGGCTCGACGACGTCGACGATGCGAGTGCTGCGAGGCTGATCGCCGACGATGGCATCGACATCCTGATCGACCTGATGGGACATTCCGGGTCGTCGCGCCCGGCGATACTGCTGTACAAGCCGGCACCGGTGATCATCACGCATCTGGGCAATCACGGCGCGGTCGGCATGCGCCAGGTGGACTTCAAGCTGACCGACGCCCATGCCGACCTGCCCGACGCGCACCGGTACCAGATCGAGGCGCCGCTTGCGCTCGACCGCTGCGTGCTGCCGTTCCGGCGCGTCGCCGCCGCGCCCGAAGCGCCGGTGACGCGCGCAGCGCTGGGGCTGGACGAGGCGGCGACGGTATTCGGCAGCTTTCGTCAGCCTATTGAAGCTCTCGCCGCGCTGCCTTGGCCTGTGGAAGCGGATTCTCGACGCGGTCCCGCAGGGCGTGCTGGCCTTTTCGCCGACAAGGACTGCGCAGCAGGCGCTGTACCGGCGGCGGCTGGAAAGCTTCGGCATCGCGGCCGAGCGCATCGTCTTCGTTCCCTGGGCGCAGGACGATGCGATCGATCGCGCGCGTTACCGCCTGATCGACGTCGTCCTCGACACGCTGCCCTACACCGGCGGCGACACGACCGCGGCTGCGATCGACATGGGCGTCCCGGTCGTCACCCGCGTCGGCGAGCGGCAGGCGGAGCGGATGACGTACAGCCTGCTCGCGCATCTCGGCGTCACCGCGACGGTCGCGGACAACGATGACGATTATGTGGCGATCGCCGTCCGGCTCGCGCGCGACCGGCGCGTGGCGCGATGCGGTCGCGGCGGAAATGCGTCGCGGCGCTGCCGGTCTCGGGTCTTGCCGATGCCGACCGGTATACGCGCAGCCTCGAAAGCGCATACGAGCGCGCGTTGGCGCTCACGGCGCGCAAGTCCGACTGAAAGCCAAACGCATGCATCTGCACATCCTCGGCATCTGCGGGACGTTCATGGGCGGGATCGCCGCGATCGCGCGCCAGACCGGCCATACGGTCACCGGTTGCGACGCCAACGTCTATCCGCCGATGAGCACGCAGCTTGAGAACCTCGGCATCGCGCTGACCGAAGGTTACGACGCGGCCCAGCTCGATGCGGTCGCCGCCGATGCCGACATATTCGTCATCGGCAATGCGATCTCGCGCGGCAACCCGCTGCTCGAGGCGATACTGGACACCAACCGGCGCTATATTTCGGGCCCGCAATGGCTGGCCGAAAACGTGCTGCTGGACAAGTGGGTGCTGGCGGTGACGGGAACGCACGGCAAGACGACGACCAGCGCGATGCTCGCCTGGATACTCGACCGGGCGGGCCTGCAGCCGGGCTTCCTGATCGGCGGGATCGCACCCGACCTCGGCGTCTCGGCGCGCCTCTCGGACAGCGCGTTCTTCGTGATCGAGGGCGACGAATACGACACCGCGTTCTGCGACAAGCGCTCGAAATTCGTCCACTACCGCCCGCGCACCGCGATCCTGAACAATCTCGAGTACGACCACGCCGACATTTTTCCCGATCTCGCGGCGATCGAGACGCAATTCCATCATCTGGTGCGGACGATCCCGCACGCCGGCCGGCTGATCGTCAACGGCGGCGAAGACAGCCTCAAGCGCGTGCTGGCGCGCGGCTGCTGGAGCGAAGTCGAGCGATTCGGCTTCGCGGCGGTCGCCGACACCGGCGCCGACTGGACGATCGCCGTCGACGGCACGATCAAGCTCGGCGGCGCCCCGCAAGGCGTGCTCGCGCCGTTCGCGCTGCTCGGGCGGCACAATCAGCTCAATGCGCTGTCGGCGATCGCGGCCGCCAGGCACGCCGGCGTGCCGGTCGCACAAAGCCTCGCCGCGCTGGCGGCGTTTCGCGGCATCGCCCGGCGCCTCGAAGTGCGCGGCAGCGTCAACGGGGTCACCGTCTACGACGATTTCGCGCACCATCCGACGGCGATCGCCGCAACCCTAGCCGCGCTGCGGCGCGACGTCGGCAGCCAACGCATCATCGCCATCGTCGAGCCGCGGTCGAATACGATGAAGCTGGGAAGGATGAACGCGCAGCTGCCGGCTAGCCTGGAGCAAGCCGACCGTGTCTATTGCTACGCAGCCAACCTGGGCTGGGACGCGGCAGCCGTCCTGGCACCGCTGGGCGATCGGGCCCGAGTCGCCAGCGATCTCGACCGCCTGATCGACGCAGTCGTGCGCGACGCGCGTCCCGGCGATCACCTGCTGGTGATGAGCAACGGCGGTTTCGGCGGCATACACGGCAAGCTGCTGGCGCGACTGGCCGCCGACTGATGCGACACGCCGTCAGCCCCCCAGCAACTCCACCAGATCCGCTGCCGGCACCGCAGGGCTGAAAAAAAGCCCTGTCCGGCGGGGCAGTTTCTTTCCTGGAGGAATGCGAGCTGCTCGCGCGTCTCCACGCCTTCGGCCACGACCCGCTTCTGCAGACTCCTGCCGATCGCGATCACCGCGCTGACGATACCGGCATTGTCCGAGTCCTTGGCGAGATCTCGCACGAACGACTGATCGATCTTCAGCGTATCGATCGGAAAGCGCTTCAGGCAGCCGAGGCTCGAGTATCCGGTGCCGAAGTCGTCGAGCGCGAGTTGCGCGCCTGTGTCCTTCAGTGCACGCAGCACCGGTCCGTTCGCCTGCGGATTTTCTATGCAGGGACGTTTCGCTCAGCTCGAGCTCCAGGAAGCGCGGGTCCATACCGGTTTCGGTCAGAGTCGCGCGCACGCCTTCGACGAAATCCCTGGCAAGCAATTCCGCGGCGGAAACATTGATCCCGATGCGCAACCGGGGCAGTCCGGCGTTCTGCCAGGCACGGGCCTGCGTGCACACTTCGCGCAATACCCAGCGTCCGATCGGCAGAATCGCGCCGCATGCTTCGGCGACCTGAATGAATTTGCCCGACTCCAGCAGTCCGTGCCGCGGATGATGCCAACGGATCAGCGCTTCCACGCCGGCGATCGCGCCGCTCTTCAAGTCGACCTTCGGCTGATAATGCAGCGCAAACTCCTGTCGCTCGATCGCGTATCGGAAGTCGTTTTCGATCGGAGATAGGTTCAGCGACACGGTCCTCCCTGCGCGCCGGATCCCGGCCGGCGAGCGGAATGATGTTCTCGCTATCTGTTCGACAGCGTACAGATAGGGACCACTTTACGCCGATAATGACCGCCGGCGGAACCTTCGTGCTCGGATCGCATCGGATTTGTGCGGTGCAGCGGGCCTCGCTTCCTATTTCGAGGGTAAAATCACGCCCATGTCCTGGCGAAGTCGCCTGCCGCTACATTCCTGATCGCGCCACCCGGCGGCGAGCCGGATCCGCGCGTCGACATCCCCGACAGTCCGGTCGCGTCGCGCTCCCAAAAGGAGCCTGGACGTTGCAACCGGGCCGCGACGACCGAGCAACCCTCCGGTCGACAGACAAGGAGTCAGAGCATGAAGAACCGCAATCTGCACGCCGGCAAGCCGGCACCAGCCGAATCGAGCGCGACGTATATCGACGCCGAAAACACCTTTGGCGCGCGCAATTACGATCCCCTGCCGGTGGTCGTTTCGCACGGCGAGGGCGCATGGCTGTGGGACATCCACGGCCGGCGTTTCCTCGACATGATGAGCGCCTATTCGGCCGTCAGTCACGGGCATGCGCATCCACGCATCGTCACGGCACTGGTCGCGCAGGCACAGCAGCTGGCGGTGACCTCGCGCGCCTTCCATAACGACAAGCTGCCGCTTTTTCTGAAGCGCCTGACCGAAGTGACCGGTCTTGCGCGCGCGCTGCCGGCGAACGGTGGCGCCGAAGCCGTCGAGACTGCATTGAAAGCGGTGCGCAAGTGGGGATACAAGGTCAAGCGCATTCCCGACGGGCAGGCCGAAGTGATCGTGTGCGCCGGCAACTTTCACGGCCGCTCGATCACCATCGTCGGGTTCTCGTCGGAAACGCAATACCGCGACGGCTTCGGGCCGTTCGCGCCGGGATTCAAAGCGATTCCGTTCGGCGATCCGGCCGCGCTCGAAGCGGCGATCACGCCGAATACGGCGGCCTTCCTGGTCGAGCCGGTGCAGGGCGAAGGCGGGGATGATCGTGCCGCCGGCCGGCTATCTTGCCGAGTGCGCCCGCATCTGCCGCAAGCATCGCGTGCTGATGATCTGCGATGAGATCCAGACCGGCATGGGACGCACCGGCAAGTTTCTCGCCTGCGAGCACGACGGCGTCGTGCCCGACGGCGTGATCCTGGGCAAGGCGCTGGGCGGCGGCGTTCTTCCGGTGTCGGCGTTCGTCGCGACCGAGGACGTGATGCAGGTATTCTCGCCGGGCGACCACGGCAGCACCTTCGGCGGCAATCCGCTCGCGGCCGCGGTCGGGCTCGAGGCGATCGCGGTCCTGTTCGACGACAAGCTGATCGAGCGCTCGGCCGAGCTCGGCGCGTATCTGCTCGCGCAGCTGAAGACGGTGCGGAGCTCATTGATCCGCGACGTGCGCGGCAAGGGCCTGTTCATCGGTCTCGAAGTCGATGCCCGCAAGACCGACGCGCGCGGCGGTCGTCGATCGCCTGCTGGCGCGGGGCATCATCTCCAAGGACACGCACGGCACCGTCGTTCGCTTCGCGCCGCCGCTGGTGATCGACCGCGCGCAGGATCGACTGGGCGGTCGGCGAAGTGCGCGCGGTGTTCGCCGAGATCGACAAAGGACTGCGCAGCGGCGAGCCTGGAGCGTCGGCAGTTCCGGTCGCAGCGCGGCGCTATACTAGGCGGTGCCCAAGCCCACGCTCGCCGACAAGCTGGTCGTCGCGATTTCGTCGCGCGCGCTGTTCGATCTGACCGAGAGCCATCGCGTCTACACCGAGGCCGGCGTCGACGCGTATCACCGCTACCAGATCGAGCACGAGGATGAGATGCTCGCGCCCGGCCCGGCGTTCGTGCTGGTCAACAAGCTGTTGCGCCTGAATCGCGCCGACAAGCAATACGTCGAGGTCATCCTGCTGTCGCGCAACAGCGCCGACACCGGGTCTGCGCGTGTTCAATGCGATCAAGCACTACGGGCTCGATATCACTCGCGCGGCGTTCACCAAGGGAGAGCCGACGTCGCGCTACGTGCCGGCGTTCGGCGCGCATCTGTTTCTTTCCGCCGACACCGAGGACGTCAAGCGCGTGCTCAACGACGGTTACGCGGCGGCGACGATCGTGCCGTCGGCCGTGGGCAAGAACGAGTCCGACGAGCTCAGGATCGCGTTCGACGGCGACGCGGTGCTTTTTTCCGACGAGGCCGAGCGCGTCTATCAGGAAAGCGGGCTGGCGGCGTTCTCGAAGAGCGAGACCGGACGCCGCCCTGCGGCCGCTGTCCGGCGGGCCGTTCAAGGAATTTCTCGCCGGCCTGCACCGCATCCAGTCCGATTTTTCCGACGACGCGAGCCCGATCCGCACCGCGCTGGTCACCGCGCGCAGCGCGCCGGCGCACGAGCGCGTGATCCGCACGCTGCGTGCGTGGAACATCCGCATCGACGAGGCTTGTTTCTCGGCGGGCTCGACAAGGGCGAGTTCCTGCGCGCGTTCGGCGCCGACATATTCTTCGACGATCAGCGCACGCACGTCGAGTCGGCGGCGAAGCACGTCGCGACCGGCCACGTGCCGCACGGCGTCGCCAACGAAAGCTAGCGGCCGCTACCGGCGTCGGCTAGTCGACGATGCGACCGTAGAACGGATACTGCGGATCGTTGTAGCCGGGGGTCGACGGATGGCCGGGCGTGACCAGCGAATCGATCAGCGCTTCGTCGTCGTCATCGAGCATCCTTGCCGACGGCGGACAGGTAATCGTTCCATTGCTCGATCGTGCGCGGTCCGCAGATGACCGAGCTGATGATGCTGATTGCGACAGCACCCACGCGAGCGCGAACTGCGTCGCGGTCAGGCCCTTGCTTCGCCGCGTGCGCCTTGATCGTCTGCGCCATCGCGATCGATTCGTCGCGGAATTCGGTTTCCATCATCCGCCGGTCCTTGCGCGCGACGCGGGAGTCGGCGGGCGGCGCGGCGCCGGGCGAATATTTGCCGGTGAGGACCCCGCGCGCCAGCGGGCTGTAGGGAACGACGCCGATGCCGTAGTAGTCGCAGGCCGGCAGGATCTCGACCTCCGGCATGCGGTTCATCGCGTTGTAGTAGGGCTGGCAGACGACCGGCTGCGGCACGCCGAGATCGGCGCACAGGGCCACGATTTCGGCGATGCGCCAGCCGCGATAGTTGGACACGCCGAAGTAGCGGATCTTCCCGGATCGGATCAGATCGCCGATCGCCTCGATCGTCTCGACCAGCGGCGTGTCGGTATCGTCCTTGTGCAGGTAGTAGATGTCGATGTAGTCGGTGGCCAGTCGCTTCAGGCTGTCGTCGCAGGCCTGCATGATCCAGCGCCGCGAAAGGCCGCCGTCGTGCGGCGCCTTGGTCATCACGTTGCCGACCTTGGTGGCGAGTATCCAGCGGCGCCGATTGGCGGCGATCGCCGGGCCCGACGATCGACTCCGAGGCGCCTTTGGCGTAGGCGTCGGCGGTATCGATGAAATTGACTCCGGCATCGAAGGCCGAGCCGATGATGCGCTGCGCGGTGGCAGCGTCTGTGCGGTCGCCGAACATCATCGTGCCGAGGCACAGCACCGATACCTCGAGGCCGCTGTCGCCAAGACGGCGGAATTCCATGGTTGACTCCGGAGTGGGAATGCTCGGCGCCATCGTGCAGCAAAGCCCTCGGTCCTGCAACCGGAACCGGCGTCACGGTATAATTCGCGCCTCCCTCCGCAGCAACTTCGCTTCCCATGCATGTTTTTTTCGAGGACGACGGCGCGTTCAAGGCCGGCACAGTCCTCGCCGACAACGATACGTCGCTGCAGGTCGAGACGGCATCGGGCAAGCGGATGAAGATCAAGGCAGCCAACGTGCTGCTGCGATTTGCCGATCCCGCGCCCGGGGCCTTGCTGGCCGAGGCGCAGGCGCTGGCTGAGCGACATCGATCCCGCGTTCCTGTGGGAAGTCAGCGGCGGGGGTGAGTTCGCGTTCGTCGATCTGGCCACCGAATATTTCGGGCGCGTGCCGCGCGCCCGGCGAGGCCGCGTCGCTCGCCTTCTGCCTGCACGCGTCGCCGATGTATTTCTACAAGAAGGGCAAGGGGCGCTACAAGGCCGCGCCTCCCGAGGCGCTCAAGGCCGCGCTGGCCGCCGCCGAGCGCAAGCGCCGCGAAGCCGAAGAAGTTGCCGTGCTTGCCGCCGAGCTGTTAGCCGATCGCCTGCCGCAGGCGATACGCGACAACCTGCCGATGCTGCTCTACCGGCCCGACAAGCTGGCGATGGCCACGCGCGCCGTGGCGGCGGCGTGTGAAACAGCGCACACCAATGCGCTGGCATTGCTGGCTTCCTGCGGAGCGATTCCATCGACGCACGACTATCATTTCGATCGCTTCCTGTCGGAGGCATTTCCGCGCGGCACCGCCTTTCCCGACTACGGACGGTACCGCGACGCCCCCGCGTTGCCGCTGGCCCGAGTGGGAGCGTTCTCGATCGACGATGCGACGACGACCGAGATCGACGACGCCTTTTCGGTGCGCGCGCTGGCCAACGGCAACTTCGAGATCGGTATCCACATCGCGGCGCCCGCGCTCGCGATTCTGCGCGGCTCGGCGCTGGATGCCATCGCGCGCGACACGGCTGTCGACCGTCTACATGCCGGGACGCAAGATCACGATGCTGCCCGACGAGGCGATCGGGCGCTTTACGCTCGCCGCCGGCGCGCCGCGCCCTGCGCTTGTCGCTGTACGTCGAGACGACGCCCGACGGCACGCCGCTCAGGCAGGCGACCCGCCTCGAGCTGCGTGCCGGTTGCGGCCAATCTGAGGCTCGACACGGTCGGCGAGCAGTTCGTCGCCGCGGCGTCGCCGGGCGATCCGCGGTGGACCGATGAGCTGCGTGCGCTGTGGCGACTGGCGCAAAAGCTCGAGGCGGCGCGCGGCAAGCCCGACGTGCCTCGACTCGATTACACGTTTCTGGTCGACTGGGACGCCGCGGCCGACGGCAGGGTCGCGATCGTGCCGCGACCGCGCGGATCGCCGCTGGACAAGCTGGTCGCCGAGCTGATGATCCACGTCAACAGCAGCTGGGGCAAGCTACTGCACGAAGCGAACGTGCCGGGACTTTATCGCACGCAGCAGGCCGGGAAGGTGAAGATGAGCACCAAGCCCGAGCCGCATCAGGGGCTCGGTGTCGCACACTATCTGTGGGCGAGCTCGCCGCTGCGCCGCTACAGCGACCTGGTCAATCAGCGGCAGCTGATCGCCGCTGTGGCCGGCGACCCGCTTCCCTATGTCGAGGGCGACGCCGAGCTTTTCGCGGTGCTCGGCGCTTTCGAGGTCACCTACGCGCAGTACGCCGAATTCCAGAGCCGGATGGAGCACTACTGGTGCCTGCGCTGGCTGGAGCAGGAAAGGCTGCGCGAGGCGACGGCGAGCGTCGTGCGCGACAATCTGGTGCGGTTCGACGCGCTGCCCTTGTACGTTCGCGTCGCCGACCTGCCGGCCGCCGCCGCGCCGCGCGTCCGGCTGGCGATCGGCGCCATCGATCTGCTCGCCGCGACCGTTGAGGTCCACTACGCGGGGGGAGCCCTAGACTGACCGGGGTTGAGCGATATACTGCCGGCCCATGCCCAAGGGCACGCGAACCAGTGCGACGGTCACGCCGCTGATCACCGCGAGGAAAAAACCGGTGACGCGGCCGCGTGCGCTGGTCGTGCACACCGAAGCGCGGACGATGTCGCTGCCGTTCCTGTTCGCGGATGCGACGCCGGGCAAGCGTCTGCTGTTCAAGGCGATCGTGGGATCGGTCCTGCTGCATCTCGCCGCGCTGGCCGTTCACTTCAGTCCGGTGGATCTGGCGAAATTCGACCGCAACGGGCCGCCGCTCGAGATCGCGCTGGTCAATGCCAAGTCGGTATCGAAGCCGACCAAGGCGGAGCTCCTCGCGCAGGCGCATCTGGATGGCGGCGGCAACACCGACGCCAATCGCCGCGCGAAAAGTCCGCTGCCGGTGCTGCCCAAGGAAAGCGCGAGCAATCAGCTCGCGACGGCTACGCAAAAGGTCGATACCCTGGAGCGGCGCGCGAGTGAAATGATGGCGCAGCTCAAGGCCGCGACGCCGGTTGCGGCGCCGCAGTCCAAGCCGAACGAAATGCCCGAGCGCACCGAGCTCCCGACCGCGACCGAACTGATGCAACGCACGCTGGAGTCGATGCGGCTCGAAGCGCAGATCGCCAAGGATATGGATGCCTACCAGAAACGGCCGAAACGCCGCTTCATCGGCGCCCGGGCCGAGGAATATCGGTTTGCGCGCTATGTCGAGGACTGGCGGCTCAAGGTCGAGCGCATCGGCAATCTCAATTATCCCGAGGCGGCGCGCTCGCAGAAGCTCTACGGCAGCCTGCTGCTGACGACGGGCATCCGCGCCGACGGCAGCATCGAGAGCATTGTCGTCGAGCGCTCGTCCGGAAAGCGGGTTCTCGACCTGGCGGCGGCCCACATCGTGCAGATGGGCGGGCCCTATTCGCCATTCCCGCCCGACATCCGGCGCGACACCGATATCCTCTATATCACGCGGACCTGGACGTTCGCGCCGGGCGATTCGCTGACGTCGCAATGAGCGAATCGGTGCGCGCGTGACCGGCGGCAAGGCATCGCCGGCCGGCAGGCGACCGGCGAACCGGACATCCGATGCCGGGGCAGCGTCGCGGCAATCTTCGGTCGGTCAGACGCTCGACCGCTACGCCGTCATCGGCAATCCCGTCGCGCACAGCAAGTCGCCGCTGATTCACGACGCCTTTGCCCGAGCCACCGGCCAGCGCATGCGCTATGAGCGGCTGCTGGCGCCGCTTGACGGCTTCGTCGCGACGGTCCGGAAATTTGCCGAGGCAAATGGACTCGGCCTCAATGTCACGATCCCGTTCAAGCTGCAGGCGTTCGCGTTGGCGCGCGAGCGCAGCCCGCGAGCGCAAGCGGCGGGCGCCTGCAACACGCTGGCATGGCGCGGCGACCACTGGTTCGGCGACAACACCGATGGCGCCGGACTGGTGCGCGAACTCACCCGCAATCTGGGCGAGACGATCGCCGGCCGGAAGCTGCTGGTGCTCGGCGCCGGAGGGGCGGCGCGCGGCATCGCCGGGGCCTTGCTCGCCGAACGGCCGCTGCGACTGGTGATCGCCAACCGGACGCACGCGAAGGCGATCGATCTGGCGGCGCAATTCGAGCGCGATGGCCCGATCAGCGCGGAACCGCTAGCCTCGTTGTCCGGCCAGCAATTCGACATCGTCGTCAATGCGACCAGCCTGGGACTGGGCACGTCGGTCCCGGCGGGATTATGGCCGCATCGCCTCTTCACCGCGCAAGCGCTCGCCTATCGACCTGATCTATGCCGACCAGACGACGCCGTTCCTGCATTGGGCGCGCGCCGAAGGTGCGGCGCGCACCGCGGATGGGCTCGGCATGCTGATCGAGCAGGCCGCGGAAAGCTTTTACCTCTGGCGCGGCGTGCGCCCCGACACCGATCCGGTTTTCCGGCTGCTCCGGCCAGCCGGCCGAGACTGAAGCCATGCGTCTGGCGCTGCGCTGGGCGATCCGGGCGATGCTCGTGCTGCTGACCGCTTTCGTGCTGCTGCAGCTGTGGTACGCGGCTCACATCTGGTGGTGGCGCGATCACCCGCCCAGTGAAACGGCTTTCATGTCGGTCCGCCTGGCCGAGCTGAAGAGAGTCAACCCCGGCGCGCGCCTGCAATATGCGTGGGTGCCCTATCAGCGCATTTCGGTCCAGCTGAAGCGCGCGATGATTGCCGCCGAAGATGCGAGATTCGTCGAGCACGAAGGGTTCGACTGGGAAGGCATCCAGCACGCCATGGACAAGAACCTGAAGAAGGGCCGCGTGGTCGCCGGCGGATCGACGATTTCGCAGCAGCTGGCGAAGAATCTTTTCCTGTCGGGAGATCGAAGCTACTGGCGCAAGGGCGAAGAGGCGCTGATCACCGTGATGCTCGAGACGATTCTGGACAAGCGCCGCATCTTCGAGATCTACCTGAACGTCATCGAGTGGGGCACCGGCGTGTTCGGCTCCGAGGCCGCCGCGCGTCACTATTTCGGCACGTCGGCGGCTCAGCTCGACGCCGAGCAGGCGGCACGGCTCGCCGCGATGACGCCGAACCCGCGCCGCTACGAACGCAATCCTGGATCGAAGGTTCTGGCGCGCAGGATCCCGATCATCATGGCGGGCATGCCGTCCGCGGAGTTGCCCTGACGCGCATTGTGGGGCACGATGCGCGGCATGCCGCCCGACTTTCGCGCGCTACCGATCCTTTTGCGCATCTGCGCGGAAATCGACCGCCTCTTTGTCGTCGAGGTCGGGCCGTTCGGCCGGCAGCTCGCCGAAGATGCGCGCGCTGCGTGGCTCGCGACCGGAAACAAGATCAAGCCCTCCGACGTCCGAGGAATATGTCGCGCTGCTGGCGCGGCACATCGCGGATACCGAAAGACGCGAAGCGTTCAGCAGCGAGGCGCGCGCCTGCATTCACGTATAAACGCGCCGCGATTCACGGACGAGAAAGGGGAAAGCCATGCTGCTCAATCGCTCGATTACCACGCAGTTCACGATCGTCTTCATCGTGGCGCTGTTACTGGTCGTCGGTTCCTTCTACCTGGTGCTCGAAAGCGTCTACCGCAGCCAGCTCAAGGCGCAGGCCGAGACGGTGGCCGACAACGTCGATGCATTCGGCAGCTGGGTCTCGCAATACGGCCGCGTCTGGGTCAGGGACAACGACAAGAGCTATCTCGGCCAGGTGACGCTGATCAGCGCGCCCGAACCCGGTCAGAGCACGACATCGGTGGACGGCGCCGCGCCGCCGCTCTGGCATTTCTACTCGAAGAATCCGGCGCTGGCGCAGCGTGAATTTTCGGAAGTCGTGGAAAAGTCGGCCTCTCCGGCGAAGTTTCGCGTCACTTCGCACAATTTCATGAATCCGGTCAACAAGCCGGACGCGTTCGAGGGCAAGGCGCTGGATGCGATCCGCAGCAAGCATCTCGCGGAATATTACGAGATGCTTCCGGATACGTACCGCTACGCGCGAACGCTATACGTCAAGGCGTCGTGCCTTTCCTGCCACGCCAGCGCCGAGAACGCGCCGGCCGACGTCAAGGTGCGCTACGGGACCGAGCGCGGCTTCGGCTTTCGCGAGGGCGAAGTCGCGGGCATCATCAGTGTGCGCCTGCCGACACGCTCGTTCTGGTCGGTCGCGACCGGCGTCATCGGACCGGTGCAGATCGCGCTGCTGTTGAGCGCGTTCCTGGTCGCGATCCTGTTCATCCAGTTCGCCGTCGTGCGGCCGGTGCGCCGCCTGACCGCCGCCGCCGGACGGATCTCGGTCGGCGAGCAGGCGGATCTGGGCGTCGGACGCATCTCGCGCAAGAGCGGCAACGAGATACATCAGCTTATACTTGCGACCGAACGCCTGCGCGCCAGCCTGATGCTGGCGATTCAACGCAACAGACGGCCGCCGCCGCCCGGGTGAGCCGCGCCCGGCCTCATGGGAATAAGATCTGGCGGCGCGTGTTAGCGGTGCCGTAGCACGACCGAAGCATTGACGACACTAATCAACGGGGAGAAGTGATGAATACGACCGTACGCAAAATCGGCACAATCGGCACCATCGCAGCAAGCCTTTTCGCCGCGCTCGCATTATCCGCTGTCGCGCTGGCTCAATCCCCGGCCAAGGTGGCCGGCGGCGTGATGGCCGACAGCGCGGGCATGACGCTCTATGTGTTCGACAAGGATGCCGGCGGCAAGAGCGCCTGCAACGGTCCGTGCGCCGCGATCTGGCCGCCGCTGCTGGTCACCGGCGATGGCAAGGCGTCGGGCGACTGGACGATCATCGCACGCGACGACGGCAGCAAGCAGTGGGCGTTCAAGGGCAAGCCGGTCTACAAGTATTCGAAAGATGCGAAGGCGGGCGAAACGACCGGCGACGGCTTCAACGGCGTCTGGCACGCCGTCAAGGGTTGACCGGGAGCGGATGCGCCGCGACGGCCGGCGCATCCGGCCGAGGACCGCGACAGGGAATAGCACCGGCCGTCCTCCTGTTCCCTTGACCATGAAGCCGGTGGCAAAGCACGTGGCAGGGGCCGCCGGGAATAACGCGGCGCCCGCAGCGGTCTGACATACAGGGAACCCTACGGATGCCGGACTCGTTGCCTCACCCCGATCTGGTTGCGGCGCTTCCGCGCTTGCGGCGCTACGCCCGGGTGCTGACCGGCGATCTCAATCGGGCCGACGATCTGGTGCAGGACACGCTGGCGCGCGCATGGGAGAAGCGGCGGCTATGGCAACCCGGTAGCGATCTGCGAGCCTGGCTGTTCACGATCATGCACAACGTTCATGTCAACCAGTTTGCCGTCCGCCGCCGCGAGCAGTCGGAAAGCTCGCTGGACGCCGACGACGGCCCGGTCGCCGGCTGGGAAATTCCGGTGCGCGCCACCCAGTCCGATCGGGTCGAGCTCGCCGAAGTCTTCGCGCAAATGGGACGGCTTCCGGTCGAGCAGCGCGAAGTGCTGATTCTGGCTGCGGTCGAGGAGTTGAGGTACGAAGAGATCGCGCGCGTTCAGTGCGTTCCGATCGGTACGGTGATGTCGCGTCTGAATCGCGCCCGGGAAAAATTGCGGCGCATGTGTGAGGTCTCGCCTTCGCCGCTGAAAGTGATCAAATGAGCTCGAACCTGCCATTGTCCGACGACGACGTGCATGCGTATGCCGACGGCAAGCTGTCGGAGGAGCGCAGGGCCAGGCTCGCGGCTGCGCTCGAGCGGGACCCGGCGCTCGCGGCGCGGGTCGCCGCGATCCGCAGGCAGAACGTCGAGCTGCGCGAGGCGTTCGATCCCTGGCTGGCGGAGCCGCTGCCGCGCGAGCTGATCGCGGGGGCGCAGCCGCCGCGTGGCAGGAAACCGCCGCGCGGGCACTGGGCGATGCCGGCATTGGCGAGCGCCGCCACGCTGATCATCGGCGTCGGGCTCGGATGGATGGGCCGCGGCGAAGTGCTGCATCTCGCCGGCACGCCGACGACGTTCCAGCGACAGGCCGCGCTGACCCACGCGCTTTATGCGACCGACCCCAATCGTCCGGTCGAGATCTGGGCCAACGAAGAGGACCGCCTGGTGCGGTGGCTTTCGAAGCGTCTGAATTTCCCGCTGCACGCGCCGAACCTGCAAGCGATGGGTTACAACCTGGTCGGCGGGAGGCTGGTCGCGGGCAACGAAAAGCCGGGCGCACTGTTCATGTACGAAAATGCCGACAAGCAGCGTATCTCGCTGCTGGTCCGCAAGGACAGCGAGCACACGTCCGAGACGGCTTTCCGCTACGCGCTCGAGGACGGAGTCGGCGTCTTCTACTGGATCGACGACGCGTGCGGTTATGCGCTGTCGGGCAGGGTCGACAAGCCGCAGTTGCTGGCGATCGCTCGCGTCGTCTACGGTGAGCTCGCGGCCGCCGAAGCCGCAACGCCGAAGCCCTGACGCCCGACCAATGAGCGGCCGCCACGCGAGCGCATCGCGTGCGCCAACGCTCCTCGACCTGTCTGCCTTTCGCAGACGGTTCCTCACCGCCGTCGTTTCGATTCGCCGGGACCGGATCGGCTATAATCCGCCTGTCCGAGCGAGTCCATGATCGGCTTCGGCAAGGGGGAGAAACATGATTTGCAGGAACACGGTTATGCTGACCTGCCTTTTCGCGTTGGCAGCCTGTACGACGGTGCCGATCTACACGGTGACCGACGCGCCTGTGGTGGTCAGGGCGGGCAAGCAGTCATCGGCGGACGACGTCAGAGACGCGATCTTGCGCGCCGGCCATCGTCTAGGCTGGCAGATGGTTCCAGGCGAACGAGGCGTGATCAACGCGAAGCTGAGCCTTCGGACCCACGTCGCGGTTGTCGACGTTCGCTACAGCGCCACCAGCTACAGCATCGTCTATCGAGATAGCACTAACCTCGACTACAGCGGCGATCAGATCCACAAGAACTACAACGGCTGGATTCAAAACCTGGACCGGGACATCCGAAACGAATTGCTCTATCACTGAGAGCTCCTCTTCCAGGAGCTCTGTCACGGGCGATACTGCATCGCCTCGCCTCCCGGCGGTCCGCGCGAAGCGCGCTGGCCGAAAGGGTCGCTGTTTCTTCCACCGGTCCCCACGAGCATGAACGAGCTGGAAAGACAGATCGCGACACTGATCGTCGAAGAGTTGCGACTCGATGTTGCCGTCGATTCGATCGACCCGGCCGCGCCGCTTTACGGCGAAGGGATGGGGTTGGATTCGATAGACGTGCTGGAAATCGCGCTGGTGATTTCTCAACGTTATGGCGTCCAGCTGCGTTCCGACGATGTTGCGAACAAACATATCTTCTCGTCATTGGGCGCGTTGGCGAACCATGTCGCCCAGGCGCGCACCCGGTAACGCGACGTCCGGTACGCCAATCGCGGGTGCGACGATCGGCGCGGCGCTCATTGCGGCGAGTCGGTCGGCTGTCATGGCCGATACTCGCACTCGCCTACCTTGCCTACCCGTTCGCCGTTCATTGGCTGCTCGCGGCGGGCCGGCCCCGGATCGCACTGGCGCTCGCGGCCGTCGCCCTCGGCGGACTCTGCTGGTCGCTGGCGGATGCTCGCTGGCGCTGGCTTGCCCTGACGATCATCGCGCTATCATCGCTTGCGGCCAGCGCGTTGCACGCCGACGAGCTGGTTCTGTTCATGCCGCCGATTGCGATCAATCTCGGTCTCGCGCTTTTTTTTGCGAGTACGCTCGGCCGTGGCCGGGAACCGTTGATATCCCGGTTCGCGCGCATCGAGCGCGGGGGCTGGCACCCGACCTCAAAGGCTATACACGGTGCCTGACCTGGATCTGGGTCGGGTTTTTCCTGACCATGGCGGCGGTGTCGGTCGTCCTCGCCGTCACCGGCCCCCGCATCGCGTGGGCGTGGTTCACTGCAGCGGGCAATTATCTTTGTGTCGGCCTGCTGTTCGTGGGTGAGTATGTCTACCGGCGCGTACGATTTTCACACTACGAGCATGCATCCCCGCTCCGATTGCTGGGCATAGTTCGTCGCGCCATCCGCGAGTCGCGTTGACGAGGCCCTCGATGGCACTCGACCGGATCGCCATCCTGGACGGCTTCGGACCGGACGATGTGCTCAGCTGGCATCGTGGCAGGCCGATCGCCGCGGCGCCGTTCTGCGGCGCGGCGCAACGGCTGGCGACCCGGCTTCCGCCGGCGCGCTATGCATTCAATCTGTGCGAGGAGACGCCGAACTTCCTCCTCGGCAGCGTTGCGGCGCTCCTGTCGGGCCAGACGCTGCTGATGCCGCCGTCTCGCTTGGCGCAATCGCTTGCCGACATCCGCCTGTCTCATCCCGACAGCTACTGCCTCACCGATTCCGAGGCAGCCCGAACCGAAGCCGCGCCATGCGTCGGCGTCGACGTTGCGTCGGAGGTCGACGCCAGCCAGTCCGAATGGCCGCCGCCGGCAGCCGACGGGGCGCACGTCGCCGCGGTCCTTTTTACGTCAGGGTCGACGCGCGCACCATGGCCGCACGCAAAGACGTGGGGCGAGCTGGTGACGGGCACCCGAACCTTGATGGCGTCTTTCGGCCGGCCGCCGTCGGGCACGGGCATCATCGGCACCGTGGCGCCGCAGCACATGTTCGGTTTCGAGACGACGGTGATGCTGCCGTTGCAATCGGGAGCGGCGGTGCTCGAGGCGCGGCCTGCCTATCCCGCCGATCTCGCCGAAGCCTTGGCCGTTGCCACCCGGCGGAACATCGGTACGCTATGGCTGATGACGACACCGCTGCAATTGCGGGCCTTTTATCGCGGGCTCCCTGCGCTGCGCGGCTTGCATCGCATCATCACGGCGACGATGCCTCTGGCGCGCGATCTTGCCCAGGGCGTCGAGCGCGACTGGGAAGTGCGACTGGAGGAAATCTTCGGCTGTACCGAGGGGGGAATCCTTGCGACCCGCCGCCCGGCCGAAACACCGATGTGGACGCCTGCCGCGGGGCTCGAATTTTCGGTCGACGCCGACGGCAGCGCGCGCGTGAAAGGAGGGCATCTCCCACGGCCGCTCTCTCTCAGCGACCGGATTCGGATGGTCGCCTCGCCTGCGGGTGCGACGAGCGGGGCCTTCGAGCTGGTCGGCCGCGACGAAGACGTGGTCAAGATCGCGGGCAAGAGAGCGTCGCTGAGCGGACTCGCCGACCAGGCGTTGGCGATCGACGGTGTGCGCGACGCAGTCTTCTTCGTCCCCGGGCCGGGATCGGTTCGGCTGGCGGCGATCCTGGTCGCGCCGGAACGTTCGCTGTCCGATTTGCGCGCCGAGCTTGCACAGGCGTATCGACGCGGCGTTCCTGCCGCGTCCGTTGGTGTTGGTGGAAGCGATCGCGCGCGATCCGAATGGCAAGCTGCCGAGGGCGGCCCTCGAGAAAATGCTCGGTGCCGCCACGACGTCGCGCGCTCAAGCGCCGGCGCCGGAAGATGCCGTGCTCGAGCGCGCGTGGTGTGTGCCGGCCGATCATCCGGCGCTGCCCGGCCATTTTCCCGGGCGGCCCATCGTGCCCGGCGTCATGTTGCTCGATGCCGTGGAAGCGATGCTCGCCGACCACGGCTATCGCCTGCGCGAATGCATGCAGGTGAAATTCATCGCGCCGGTTGCGCCGGTCTCGCCGCTGACCTTGCGACTGGAGATCTCCAGTGGCCAGCGGGTGCGCTTTTTGATCCGCTCCGCCGGTCAGACTGCCGTCACCGGCGTCCTTCGCTGCACCCGCATCGAGGCCAACGCGTGATCGTGCGGCCGTTGTGGATCGACCAGGCCGAGCGCGGCAGCCGTTGGCTGATGCAACTGATGGCATACCTGACGCTGCTGCTCGGGCGCGCGGCGGGGCGTGCGCTGCTCTATCCAGTCTGTGCCTACTTCCTGGTGTTTTCCCGGCGCGCGCGGCTCGCGTCGATCCACTATCTGTCGCGGGTGCTGGAGCGCCGTCCTGGTGTGCGCGACGTATTTCGTCATTATCTGTGCTTCGCAACGACGATACTCGACCGGGCGTACCTGATGGCCAAGCGCATCGAGTATTTCGATTGCCATGTCCACGGCGCGGACGCGCTGCTCGCCGTTGCCGCCAGGCGCGAAGGCTGTCTGCTCTTCGGCGCACATCTGGGGAGTTTCGAGATGCTGCGCGTTCTGGCGGCGACGTGCTGCCCGGTGCCGGTGCAGATTCTGATGTACGAACAAAATGCGGGGAAGCTGAACAGCGTGCTGCGGGCTCTCAATCCGAAATCGTCGATGCAGATCATTGCGCTCGGAACGCCGCAGACGATGTTGCTGGTTGCAGAGGCGCTCGGGCGCGGGGAAATCGTCGCATTGCTTGCCGATCGCGTCGTCGCCGGCGACAAATTTCAGCTGTGCCCGTTTCTCGGCGCCGAAGCGCCGTTTCCCGAGGGTCCGATGATCCTTGCGTCGGCACTGCGGGTGCCGGTTATCCTGTTTTCAGCGATATACCGGGGTGGACGGCGTTATGACATTCGTTTCGAGCCGTTCACCGAGCGCATCGTCCTGCCGCGCGCCGGCCGCGCCGAGGTGCTGCGAGCCGAATGCGCGCGCTATGCAGCATGGCTGCAAAGGCGCTGCCGTGACGCGCCTTACAACTGGTTCAATTTCTACGACTTCTGGAAGCATGACCAAGGTTGCTAGCGCAAAGCGCGCCGCCGCGTTCCGCCGGCTGCTTTTCCTGGCTGCGCTGTCTCTCTTTCCGTGCGCCATTTCCATCGGCGCGGCGCCGCTCGACGCCGCCGAGCTGATGGCCCTCTTGTCGCAGGTCGACAAGAGCAGCGTCAATTTCGAGGAGACGAAACATCTGGCAGCGCTTACTGCGCCGCTGGTCAGGCGAGGGACGATGCGCTACGTCCGGCCCGAACGACTGGAAATGCAGGTCGACAAACCGTATTTCGAGCGTCTCGAGGTCGTCGGTGATCGCCTGACGATCGAGAACCGCGATGGCACGCGACAGATCGATCTGGCAAGCCAGCCGCTCGCCGGCGTCCTCGTCGAGGGCTTGCGCGCGGTGCTGGCGGGCGACCTTGCCGGCCTTGCTCGCCACTACCGGTATCGCTTCGAGGGCGAGCTCAGCGCATGGAAGCTGGAACTGGAGCCGCTCGACAAGGGCGCGGCCGCCGCGGTCCGGCGGATCGATTTCGAGGGATCGAAAGCTCAGTTGTCGCGAATCGCGATCGAAGAGGCCCAGGGCGACCGGACCCATTTCGTCCTGTCGCCCGGTCCCGCGCAATGACCGCGCGCGGTCTGAGCCTCGTCTCATGGCTCGTTCTGGTGGTCGCTGGCGCTGGCGTATGCGACGACCCGGGTGTCCGTCGAGTCCGATTTCTCGGTCTTTCTGCCGCGCGGACTGAACGATGCTCAGAGCACATTTCTCGCGCAACTGCGCAACGGCTCGGTGAGCCGGCTCGTCCTGATCGCGCTGGACAACGACGAGCCGCAGGCGCTGGCGAAGCTCAGCGCCTCTCTAGCCACAGCCCTCGAAAAAGATCCGGCGTTCACTTACGTGAACAACGGCGGCAGCGTCTTCGCCCAACGGGAGCTCAACTCGATCGCAGCAGTTCGCTATGTCCTCAGCGATCGCGTGACAAGCGACCGATTTAGCGCCGAGGGACTTCGCACGGCGCTGGAAAAGCGGCTCGAAGGGCTCGCCGGCAGCGCCGGCGCGTTCGAGAAAACACTGCTCGCGTCCGATCCTACGGGCGAGACACTGCATGTGCTGCAGCGACTGACGCCCGACAGGCAACCCCGCCGCATCGATGACGCCTGGTTCGACGAGTCAGGCAAGAGTGCGCTCCTGGTGGTCGAGACCCGCGCGGCGGGCTCCGACCTCGCCGGACAGGACGCGGCCCTCAAGAGGCTTGGCGCTGCGTTTGCCAACGTTCGCGGCGACAGCGCTGCCCGGATGCGATATTCCAGTCCGGGCGCGATGGCCGTCGAGAGCAGGGCGCTCATCGCCGCCGATGTCGCATGGCTGTCGCTGCTTTCGACAGTTCTCATCCTCTTGATCCTGGGAGCGGTCTATCGCTCGTTCCTTGTCGTGCTGGTTTGCGTCCTGCCTGCGCTGAGCGGGCTCCTCGCGGGCATTGTCGCGGTGAATATCTGGTTCGGAACCGTGCACGCCATTGCGCTCGGCTTCGGCGCGACTCTGCTCGGCGAGGCGGTCGATTACCCGAGTTACCTCTTGACGCAACGGCGTCCCGGCGAAGCGATGGGCGACACGCTCGCGCGGATATTGCCGATGCTGCGCCTGGCCGTAGCGACGACGGCCTTCGGGGCACTGGCGCTGCTGATGTCCCATTTTTCCGGACTGGCGCAACTCGGTCTGCTGACCGTCGTGGGCGTCGTCGTCGCCGGCCTGGTCACCGCGCTCGTGTTGCCGCATCTGATACCGCCGGGATGGCATCCGCGATTGGCGACGGCACGACCGGCGAGGCTCCCGGGCGCATTCGCCGGAATCGGGCCGCGCGCCGCCATCGTGCTGATCGTCGCGACAACCGTCATGGCGCTGGCCGCGGACCGACCGTGGTGGGACGACGACCTGGCCCACATGAATCCGTTGCCGCCGGCGGTGCTGGCACAGGATCGACAATTGCGGCAGGCCCTGAATGCGCCAGAGGTCGGTTCGCTGCTGGTCGCCAGCGGCGCGACGCGCGAGGAGGTGCTCGGAATAGCGGAGTCGCTTCGACCGGCGCTCGAGCGCTGGCAGGCGGCCGGCGACATCGGCAGCTTTACGCTGGTGAGCGATTACCTGCCCAGCGCGACGACCCAGACAAGGCGGCGAGCGGCGCTGCCCGAGGCCCCGCGTCTGCGCTCAAATCTCGATGCGGCGCTCGCAGGTCTGCCTTTTCGCGCCGACACGTTCGAGCCATTCCTGTCGGACGTCGAGCAGGCGCGGGCGGCCAAGCCGTTGACGCCCGAGGCGTTGCAGGGCAGCGCACTCGGACTGAAAGTGGACGCGCTGCTCATTGAGGATGGCGGCCGCTGGTCCGCCGTGGTGCCGATGACGCGCGTCACCAGCCCCGGTATGATGTCCGGGAAGGTTGCGGCCCTGCGCGTTCCCGGCGCGCAATGGATCGACTTGCGCACGCAGGCGGTGGCGATGGTAGCCGCCTATCGCTGGCAGACGCTCACGTACACCGCGATGGGCATCCTGATGATATACGGCGCTCTTGCCTACGGATTGAAGAGTTGGCGTCGAGCGATCCAGGTGCTGCTCCCCGTAGTCATCGCGCTGCTGCTGACGACGGGAACGCTGGTAGCTTCCGGCCAAGCGGTCTCCATTTTCCATCTGGTCGCGCTGCTGCTGACGCTGGGCATCGGTACCAACTATGCGCTGTTCCTTGCCCGGGCGAGCCAGTCCGGCGCTGAGCGTAGCGGTACGCTGCGCACGCTGGCCGTCGTCGGCGGCACGACGCTCTGCGCGTTCGGTGCATTGACGCTATCGAGCGCGCCGGTCCTGCACGCGATCGGCATGACCGTGTGTCTCGGGGTCGTCTACAGTCTGCTGTTGAGCCTCCTGCTGCTTTGCCGCCGTTGCCATCGACATTGCCATCGACATCAACCTCTCCGATCGACGAATGACGCCGCTGCCGCTGGCGGCGGTTACACTGACCAACGCCTGTGGCGTCGGCCTGGACGAGATACGGCGCGCGCTGCGCGCAGGCACCAGCGGGCTCCGGCAAAACGATTTCGAGCCGGCGCGTGGCCTCGACACGTGGATCGGCCGCGTCGACGGTCTGGAGTCGGCAGCGCTTGCGCCGCGACTGCGCGGCGCACGATTGTCGCAACAACCGCCTGGCGCGGTTATGCCTCGAACAGGACGGCTTTGTCGCGGCGGTCGACGCGGCGCGTTCGCGCTATGGCGAGGGCCGAATCGGCGTGTTTATCGGCACGACGACCTCGGGAATTCTGTCGACCGAGCTCGCCTACCGGTCAGGATCGCTGACGTCCGGCGGCCCATCGCCGCCGGACGACGAGTCGACGGGGGGCTTGTCGCCGGAGCTCTATCGTTACAAGCACAGCATGTACGCGACGACGATGTTTGTTCGCTCCTACTTGAATCTCTCCGGGTACGCGATGACAGTATCTCACGGCGTGCTCGTCCAGCGCCAAGGTTTTCGCCGCCGCCGCCCGGGCGATAGACGCAGGACTGTGCGATGCTGCCGTCGTGGGTGGCGTGGATTCCCTGGCCTTGTCGACGCTGTTCGGATTCCATTCGCTGGAGTTGCTGTCGCGCCGGCCTTGTCGTCCGTTCGCATCGGAACGCGACGGAATTTCGATCGGCGAGGGGGCGGGCTTCGCACTGCTCGACCCGCAAGCCGAGAGCCCGGTGCGGCTTCTCGGCTGCCGGCGAGAGTGCCGACGCATATCACATGTCGAGTCCGCATCCGGAGGGCGCGGGCGCGGCCACCGCGATGCGCAAGGCGCTTTCCAGTGCGGGGTTGGCGGGTCGCGACATCGATTACATCAATCTGCACGGCACCGCCAGCCGCGCCAACGATTTGGCCGAGGATCGGGGAGTGGTGTCGGCGGTCGGAAAAGAGCCAGCCGGCAAGCTCGACCAAGGGATGGACCGGACACCTGCTCGGCGCGGCGGGCATCACCGAGGCGGTGATCAGCGCTGTCTCGCTCGTCGATCAATGGATACCCGGTACGCTCAACTGCGATGCGCGTCGATCCGGCGCTGCACAGCAACCTTCGCCTCGATTCGCAGACTATGCGTTTGCGTCACGTGATGACCAATTCGTTCGGCTTCGGCGGCAGCAATTGCAGCCTGGTGTTCGGACTCGGCCAATGAACCCGCTGGCGATCACCGGCGTCGGCGTCTGCGGCGCCGGCTTGCACGACTGGATGCAGGCGAGGCCCGTGCTGGATGGAACGGCTGCATTCGAAGGTCGAGCAGTGGACAAGTTCGATCTCGCCTGCCTGCCGCCGATCGAGAGGCGTCGCGCGAACGAGACGTCGCGTCTGGCGATTGTTGCGGCGCTCCAGGCCGTCGAGCATGTGAGTATTGCGGGGCGGGAGCGGCTGTCGACGGTATTCAGTTCGGCCGACGGCGATACCGAAGTACTGGCGCAGCTGCTCGCCAGGCTGGCGGCGAGCGACATCATGCTTTCGCCGACGTTATTTCACAACTCGGTGTTCAACGCGCCGGCCGGATACTGGAGCCTTGGCTGCAAGGCACAGGCGGCGTCGACGACGGTGTGTGCCGGGCGAGCGTCGTTTGCGGTGGGTCTGTGCGAAGCCGGCGCGCAGATGCTGGCCACGGATGAGGCCGTGCTGTACGTCGCTTACGACATGCCGTTTCCCGAAGCCCTCAAGCGTCTCGGCCGGACCACGATGGCGTTCGCCTGCGCGCTGCTTCTGGAGCCGGCGAGCGGCGGCGCGCCGGGGCGCTTTGGCATGATCGAAGGCTGGCAACGCGAAGCTGGAGCGCGCGAAACTGACGCCGGGCTCCAGACGTTGGAGGAAGGGTTCGCCGGCAACGCCGCCGCGGCGGCGTTGCCGTTGCTGACGGCGATGGCGACACAGTCGGGCACCGAGATCCGCCTGCCCTATCTCGACGATGAACGTCTGCGCTTGCGGTATTCCCCATGATCCTGAACCAGGACGCTATCCGCGAGCTGATCCCGCACCGAGCCTCGATGTGCCTGCTCGATACGGTGGAGTATTGGGACGCCGAACGTGTGGTGTGTCGAACCAGCCAGCACCGTTCGCCAGGCAATCCGCTGCGTGCCAACGCGCGATTGTCCAGTATTCACGGCATTGAATTCGCGGCCCAGGCGATGGCCGTGCACGGCGGGCTGCTGTCGCCGAACGGGGCGGCGCCGAGCGTCGGCCTCCTTGTCAGCTTGCGCGATTGCGTGCTTCACTGCGAGCGTCTGGACGTCCTGGATTCGCCATTGACGGTCGAGGCGCGTCGAATCACGGGCAACAATGGCCTCACGATGTACGGATTCTCGGTGACTGCGGACACGCTGGTAATCGAAGGTCGCGCCAGCGTGCTCCTGCAAGGCGAGGCTGCCGGATGATGCGGGCACTGGTCACCGGCGGAAGCGGCAGCATCGGCGCGGCAGTCTGCCGCACGCTGGCGTCGGCCGGTCACCACGTATTGGTGCACACCCACAGCCAGCCCGACAAGGCGGCGGCGATCGTCGCCGCCATTACCGAGGCAGGCGGCTCCGCCGAGGTCGTTCAATTCGATGTCGCCGACGGTGACGCGACAGCTCTCGTCCTGCAACACCTGCTCGAGCAAGGACCGATACAGATCCTGGTCAACAATGCGGGCCGCAATGCCGACGCTCCGCTGGCCGGCATGTCTCGCGCGCAGTGGTCCGGAGTGATCGACGTGATCCTCAACGGCTTCTTTCACGTCACCCAGCCGCTTCTGCTGCCGATGATACGCACGCGCTGGGGGCGCATCGTCAACGTCGCGTCGGTGGCGGCCCTGGCGGGCAACCGCGGTCAGACCAACTATGCGGCAGCGAAGGCGGGATTGATCGGCGCCGGCAAGGCGCTCGCCCTCGAAGTCGCGTCGCGGGGCATCACCGTGAATTCGATTGCGCCCGGCATCATAGCGACGCCGCTTACCGACGACGTTTTCGATGCCAAGCGAATCAAGGAAATCGTTCCGATGCAACGCGCAGGAACGCCGGAAGACGTGGCGCAGCTGGTCGGGTTTCTCGTATCCGACGGCGCAGCCTATATTTCGGGACAGGTGTTGTCGGTCAACGGGGCGATGTACTGATGCGCGCAGCGATCGTCATCCCCGCTTTCAACGAAGCTCGAACGATACGCGATATTGCCCGGCGTTCGCTGCAACAGTGCGACACGGTCATCGTCGTCGACGATGGCTCGACCGACGGAACCGGCGGCGCGCTCAAAGGACTGCCGGTGACGCTGCTGCGACATGAGGTCAACCGCGGCAAGGCGGCGGCGTTGTGGACCGGTTTTGCTTGCCGCGCTCGCCGGCGGTACCGATGTCGTCGTCACGCTGGACGGCGACGGACAGCATCGCCCCGAAGACATACCGCTGCTGATAGCGGCGGCGCGCATCTATCCGCACCGGCTGATCGTAGCGGCGCGTCTGCGCGGCAGGGACAAGTATCCGCGTGCCCGCAATTTTGCCAATCGGCTGGCCGACTTCTTGGTGTCGTGGGCGGCGGGCCACGCAGTCGCGGATTCGCAATCGGGGCAACGCCTCTATCCGGCTGCGCTGCTGGAAGGCATCTCGCTGCGGCATGACGAAAAGGCCGGATTCACGCTCGAGAGCGAAATCATCATCGAGGCCGCGCGCCGCGGCTATACCTGCGTCGGCGTGCCGATTCTGGCCATTTACGATCCGGCAGGCCGCCGCAGCCACTTTCGTCCGGTCCGCGATATCGCGCGCATCGGGCGGATGGTCGCTTTCCGATTGCTTGAAACCGGGATGAATCCGGTCGGCCTGTGGCGTTCCCTGCGCGAGCCGCCGTGCATCGCCGATCTTGCGCACGAGGTCGACGCTTCGGAGCCCGTCGCGGAAAGCGCCTGATCGATGCGGAGCGATTCGACACCAGGCCGCTCCGATTCGGTTCCCAGGATCGGCGACGTACTCGACGACGTCGACACTCCGGCGCTGATCGTCGAGCTCGACGCGCTGGAACGCAACGTCGCGGCGATGGCTGCGGCAGTCGAAGATCGCGGCGTGCGCCTGCGACCGCACGCCAAGAGCCATAAGTCTCCGGACATTGCCAGGCGTCAGATCGCCGCGGGCGCGGTCGGCATCTGTTGCCAGAAAGTCGGCGAGGCCGAGGCGTTTGTCGCTGCCGGCGTAACCGACGTGCTGATTACCAATGAAATCGTCGGTGCCGCGAAGCTCGCGCGTCTCGCGTTGCTCTCACGCAACGCAAGACTCGGCGTGCTGGTCGACGACCGCGCCAATGTCGCTGCGCTGGCTGCGGCGATGCGGGCGGCGGGCGCGTCGATCGACGTGCTGGTCGAAGTCGACGTCGGCGCCCATCGCTGCGGCGTGCTGCCCGGCGCGCCCGCGCGCGAGCTGGCCCGCGCCGTCGCCGGCGAGTCCGGACTTCGCTTTGCCGGCCTGCACGCTTATCAGGGAGCGGCGCAACACTTGCGGCGACCGGCCGAGCGCCGCGCGGCCATTGAGCGGGCGGCCGAGCTGGCCTTCGAGACCAAGGCACTGATCGAGCAGGCCGGAATCGAGTGCGCCACGGTGACCGGCGCCGGCACCGGGACCTTCACACTCGAGCGCGACAGCGGCATCTATACCGAGCTGCAGCCCGGCTCGTATGTTTTCATGGATGCCGATTACGGTCGCAACGAACGCGCCGACGGCGAAATACGCTTCGAGCAAAGCCTGTTCGTCTGGACGACGGTTATGAGCACGCCCGCGCCCGATCGCGCGATCGTCGATGCGGGCCTGAAGGCGTTCGCCGTCGATTCCGGGATGCCGCTGGTCGCTCACGCGCCGGGCCTCGAACTGGCCAGGGCATCGGACGAGCACGGCCTCCTGCGAATTGCGCCCGGCGCTGCCGGCCCCCGGCTCGGCGAGCGGCTCAAGCTGGTGCCTGGACATTGCGATCCGACGGTCAATCTTTACGACTGGATCGTC
Source organism: uncultured beta proteobacterium (assembly GCA_963847585.1). GTDB lineage: Bacteria > Pseudomonadota > Gammaproteobacteria > Burkholderiales > Casimicrobiaceae > PALSA-1003. Next base: position 213,875 of record CAWKAQ010000010.1, read on the forward strand.
GCCGTGCGCAACGACCGGGTCGAGTCGCTGTGGCCCGTCGCCGCGCGCGGCGCGCTGACTTGAAGGACGCGCGCGCCTAAAGCGTGACGGTGCCGCGGCGCGTCGAAAGCATCGCCGCGAGCCTTGCCGCGGCGTCGAATGTCACTTTCAGCGTCTCGCTCAAGCCCAATGCACCCAGCACCGCGCGCATCGACGCGGGCTCCGGATGCGCCGCGGCAAGCGCGGCGATACGCACGCCGGCATCGGGCATGTCGTCGGCCGGATGCCGCGCGTCTTCCCACTGGATCAGCGTCGGCAGCACGCCCGCGCCGGGCCGGCTGCCGTCGTCGGGTATGGTGATGCGCCAGCGGAAGCTGCCGCGCGACACCGTATGCATGGGGCCGGGATCGATCGGACTTGCGCGACGCGCCGTTTCGATGTCGTCGGTGCGGGCAACCCAGTGGATCAGCCGCGGTTGCTGCGCCAGGAGCGCGCGCATCGCCGGACGATCCAGATCGAACCATCGAGGCCGCGCGGGCGCCGCGGCGTCGGGGTCGATCGCGATCACCTCGAGAAAGCAGCGCTCGCCCAGCTTGAGCAGGCTGTTATGCGTGCCCATCGATGCGTGCTTACCGCCGCGCAGCGGGCGGACGCCGAGCACCGACTCGAGAAAATCTTCGCCGTTACCCAGCGTGTCGGCGGCGAAGACCAGATGATCGAGCGTCGCGTGCGCCGAGCGCATCAACCCGGGACGCGCTCGCTGGCGGGGAAATCGAGCTCGACCTTGGCGCCGTTGGGGTCGAAAAAAAAGACCTGCCAAAGTCCGGTGCCGGCCTGCTGTCGACATTCGTACGCGAGCTTGCGCGCCTTCAGTGCCGACAGGGTCGCGTCCAGATCCTTGCCGCTGAACGCCATGTGGTCGATCACGCCGGGTTTGAGCTCGCTTTTCGGCCGTCCCCCGATGACATGCAATATCGGCTCGCCGCCGGCATACAGCCATGCGCCGGGAAACTTGAAATTCGGCCGCGGGCCGGGTTCGAGGCCCAGAAAATCGCCGTAGAAGCGCACCGTGTTGTCGACGTCGTCGGTGAGGATCGTGAAGTGGTTCATGCCTGCGACTGCCATCGCGTGTCTCCTTGCTGCCGCATCTACCGGATCTGGTCGGCGACGAATGCGCCGAGCAGCGCCGTCGCATCGGGCGGCAGTGGATCATTGTACGGGAAGGCGGCGTCGCCGCCGCTCCAGGCATGGCCGAGACCGTCGACGCGCACCATCCGCACCAGGGTGCGCGTGCCGTCGCGATATTCGATCGTCGTCGCCGTGCGCCCCGGACGCGATCTGCTGGCTGACTTCATGGTCGGGCGGCGGCAGCTCGTCCGGCGGCAGCGGCTGCGCCTCGAGACGACCGTTGAAGACCAGATACTGGCGCACCAGCTGTCGTGCGTTGCGCAGCGCAACGACGTGGTCATCGCTGCCGTGGATGATCAGCAAGGGTACCGGCAGCGCGCGCCGCGGCGCGACCTCGCGCGCGGCGGCGGCAATCGCTTCGGTCTGCGTATCGGCGCCGTGCCTCAGCACTTGCATGGCGGTCATCGGTCCCGACGCCGCGCCGCAGGCGACGGCGGAATGCACAGCCACGCCGGCCAAGAGTTTCGGGTGGCGCAGGCCCAGCACGGCGGCGAGGCAGCCGCCGGCGGACATGCCGGCCGACGAATATCCGCCGGGGATGCACGCGATACGCGCGCCGCACGGCGCGAATCTGCGCGGCGATGATGGCCGCTTCCCCACGGCCCGCGCTGGTCGGCTTGTCGAACCAGTTCCAGCAGGTCCAGGCATTGGCCTTGCCCGACTGCCGCGGCAGCAGGACCAGCCATCCGTTGCTGTCGGCGAGTGCCGCGATTCGCGTGGCTGCGGCGAAATCCTCGGGCGTCTGCCGGCAGCCGTGCAACAGCACCAGCAACGGCCGCCGCCTCCAGCCGCCGTATGCGCGGGGCACGTAGACCAGGTATTCGCGCGACGGCCAGAGCCAGGGGTTGACCGCCAGCCAGCCGCGCCACGCCAGTTTGCTGTCGGCGACGAAACGACCGGGCTCGACAGGTTTGCGTCGGAAGAGGCGCGCAGCCCATTCGCGCGCGGCGGCCCAGAATTTGGCGATCATCGGTGCGATTGCGGCGCGACGCTTTGCGCGAGCGCGCTAGTGGACACTAGATCAGCACGATGTCGTACTGTTCCTGCGTGTAGATCGACTCGACCTGAAGGGAAATCGGCTTGCCGATGAAATCGCCAAGCTGCGCGAGGCTCTGCGATTCCTCCTCGAGGAACAGATCGATGACCGACTGCGAGGCGAGGATGCGAAAGGCCCGCGCGTTGAACTGCCTGGCCTCACGCACGATCTCGCGCAGGATCTCGTAACAGATCGTTTGCGCGGTCTTGATCTCGCCGCGTCCGCCGCAGGTCGAACACGACTCGCAGAGCACGTGCGCCAGGCTCTCCCGGGTGCGCTTGCGCGTCATCTCGACCAGGCCCAGCTGCGTGAAGCCGTTGACCGTCAGCCGGGTCCGATCGCGCTCGAGCGCCTTGTTGAATTCGGCGAGCACCGACGCGCGGTGGTCGGCGTTCTCCATGTCGATGAAGTCGATGATGATGATGCCGCCGAGATTGCGCAGGCGCAGCTGCCGCGCGATCACCTGCGCCGCCTCGAGATTGGTCTTGAAGATGGTGTCGTCGAAGCTGCGGCCGCCGACGAAGCCTCCGGTGTTGACGTCGATCGTCGTCATTGCCTCGGTCTGGTCGATGATCAGATAGCCGCCCGACTTCAGGTCGACGCGCCGGGCCAGCGCCTTCTGGATCTCGTCCTCGACACCGTGCAGGTCGTACAGCGGCCGATCGCCTGCGTAATGCTCGATGCGATCGAGTATGTTTTGCGTGTACTGGGCGGCGAATTCCTGCATTTTCTGGAACGTCTCGCGCGAATCGACCAGGATCCGCGACGTTTCCTCGGTCGTCATGTCGCGCAGCACCCGCTGCGCCAGGTTCAGATCCTGGTAGACCAGCGACTGCTGCGGAACCGAGCGTGACTTCTCGGTCAGGTCGCGCCACAGCTTGGTCAGGTACTCGATGTCGTTCTGCATTTCCCGCTCGCTGGCGGTTTCCGCCATCGTGCGGATGATGAAGCCGCCGGCATGCCCTTCGGGCAGCAGCTGCTGCAGCTTTTCGCGCAGCATCTCGCGCTCGGCCTCGTCCTCGATTCGCTGCGATATGCCGATATGCGAATCCTGCGGCAGATAGACCAGCAGCCTTCCGGCCAGGCTGATCTGCGTCGACAGCCGCGCGCCCTTGGTGCCGATCGGGTCCTTGATCACCTGGATCAGCAGCGACTGGCCCTCGTGCAGGATCCGCTCGATCGGGCGGTTTTCATGGCCGTTCTGCCGGTGTTCCCAGATGTCTGCGATATGCAGGAACGCGGCCCGTTCGAGTCCGATCTCGATGAACGCGGACTGCATTCCCGGCAGGACGCGCGCGATCCGGCCGAGGTAGATGTTTCCGACCAGGCCGCGCGCGCTGGCACGCTCGATGTGCAGTTCCTGCACGACTCCCTGCTCGAGCATGGCTACGCGCGTCTCCTGCGGCGTGACGTTGACGAGGATGTCGTGGCTCATGGCGTGGGCGCGCTGCGACGCCGTCGAAAGCTCGGTCGCGGCCGGTTGCGGATGGGGAGCGGCAGCCGCCTCGGCCGGCGGCGTCGAATGGGCAACCGGAGTGTACAGCAGGTCTTCGGAAGGCTTCATATGACGTGGAACCCGATTTTGGCGAGAATCTCTGCGGTTTCGAACAGCGGCAAGCCCATTACACCCGAGTAGCTGCCCTCGAGGCGGCTGACAAAGGTCGCGGCGCGTCCCTGGATCGCATAGGCCCCGGCTTTGTCGAACGGCTCGCCGGTCGCAATGTAGCGCTCGATCTCGTCGCCAGCGATGGCGCGGAAGCTCACGCGCGACACCGACATGCCGAGCACGATCTGCGCGTTCCAGCGGATCGCCACGGCGGTCACGACGTCATGCTGGCGGCCCGACAATCGCTCCAGCATCGAGGCGGCGTCGGCTGCGTCGTCGGGCTTGCCCAGCACGACGCCGTCGACGACGACTTCGGTATCCGCCGCGAGGACCGGCTTCGGCGGCAACTCGCGGCGGCCCATACGATGCCAGCCGACGGCGGCCTTGGTGCGCGCGACGCGCTTGACGTATTCGAATGGAGCTTCGTCCCTGCGCGGGACCTCGACGATGTCGCGCCGGCGCCCCGGCGCCTCGCGCAGCAACAGTTCCTCGAATTCGACGCCGATCTGCCGAAGCAACTCCTGCCGGCGCGGGCTTTTCGAAGCCAGATAGACCGACGGACGCTCGGTCAGCATGAAGAGCGTGCTCATTCGCGATGGTACGGATGTCCCGACAGCATGCTCGTTGCGCGATACAGCTGTTCGGCGAGCACGACCCGTGCAAGCCCATGCGGCAATGTTAGCGCGGAAAGCGCCAGCACGGCGTCCGCGTTGCGCTTGACGGCGGGATCGAGCCCGTCCGCGCTGCCGATGACGAACGCTACCGCCAGCGCGCGCTCGCGCCAGGCGGTGAGCTTCGCGGCGAATTCTCCGGTCGTCCAGGCTTGGCCGCGCTCATCGAGCGCAACGACATGATAGCCGACGGTCGCGTCGGCGATCCGAGCTGCTTCGGTGGCGAGAATCTGCGCCGTGGTCTTGCCACGATCGCGCGGCTCGGGCTTGAGCTCGACGAGCTCGAGGACGAATTCGCGCGCCATGCGGCGTGCATATTCGGCATACCCGGCGGCCATCCAGGCGGGAAGCCTGGCACTCAGCGCGACGAGACGAAGCTTCATCGCGCTCCCGGATGCCGCCGCGCTATGCTGCGACTGCGCGTGCGCGGCGCCGCGTCGCCGGCGGCGTCCACAGCTCTTCGAGATTGTAGTAGGTCCGCACCGCCGGCTGCATGATGTGCACAACGATGTCGCCGGCATCGACCAGCACCCATTCGCCCGATGCCTCGCCTTCGACGCCGACGATCGTCGCACCTGCCGCCTTCAGCGAATCGCGGACGTGGCGCGCCAGCGCGCCGGCCTGCCGGCCCGATTCGGCGGTGGCAATGATCAGCGTGTCGTAGAGGCTGGTGAGCTTGCGGACATCGAGCACGGTGATGTCGCGGGCTTTGATGTCTTCCAGGGCGGTGATTGCGGTCTTCTGAATCTTGTTAGCGCGCATCCGGAACGGATCGATAGAGTTGGTTGCGTTCAATATAAGCCAGAACCGCGGCGGGAAGCAAACCGCGGATTCGCGCCCGCGCTTCGCCTCCGGCGGCGAGCGCCGCGCGCAGCGCCGTCGCCGAAATCGGCTGCGGCGTCACCGCCAGCCGGATGACTGCGCCGGCGAGTTGCCGCGACAGCCGCATCGGATCGGTGGTCAGTCGCCTCTCGCACTGGATCTTCAACGGCGGTTCCAGTGCGTCCAGCGCAAAAGGTCTGTCCGGGCGGTCGATGACGATGAAATGCGCGAGCGTGAAAAGCTGCTCCCAGCGGCGCCAGCTCGCGATGCCGCAGAACGCGTCGCTGCCGATGATCATCGCCAGCGGCCGGCCCGGGTTTTCCTCGTGCATTTCCTGCAGGGTCTGCACCGTATAGCTCGGTCCCGGACGCAGGATCTCGCGATCGTCGGCAACGAGGCCGGGAAACTCCGCGCAGCCCAGCACGGTCATCGCCAGCCGCGCTTCGGCAGGAGCCGCCGGAGCCGGCCGGTGCGGCGGAACGCTGGCGGGGATCAAATGCACTGCGTCGAGGCGCAGCTGGTCCCGCACCTCCGCGGCGGGGCGCAGATGGCCGTAGTGAATCGGATCGAAAGTCCCCCCCAGGATGCCGATCGCGCCGCTCATTGCCGGCGCGCTTCCGCGCTTCGGGTGCCGCCGTCGCGCGCGAGCCCGCGCTCAGATCGCATCGCGCGCGGCGCCGGTGATGCGCGTTTCCTCGAGATCCAGATCGACCTGGAGTCGACGCAGCACTTCATCGTTGATCACGTCGGTCTCGCGCATCTGCATCAGCTCGCTGCGCTCGGCGGCGATCGCCGCCAGCCAGATCCGGCGCTCCGACGCGTGCTGGGCGTCGAGCCGGCTCCGTCTCTCGGCATTGGCGGAATAGCGCTGCAGCCGCTGCTCGTACTGGCCGAGGAGCGAATTCGCGAACGCGGTCTCCTCGCTGGTTGAGAGGCGCGGCAGCCGCTTGCGCAAGCTCTCGATCGCCGCCTGCGCGGTCGCGATGCGGGCGGCGCGCTCCTCGCGTTCGGCGATACGATCGCCGCGGATATCGAGCCAGCGAATCAGCAGAGGCAGCGTCATGCCGTTGACCAGCAGCGTGACGATGATCACGCTCGCGGCAAGCAGGATGATCAGCTCGCGGCCCGGAAACGGTGCCCCGCTCGAGGTCACGAACGGAATCGAAAGCGCAGCGGCCAGCGTGATCGAGCCGCGAATGCCCGCCCATCCGGTCAGGAACACCGCACGAGGGCTGTGCACGCCTTCGCGTTCGCGAATCCGCCGCGACAGGAGCAACGGCACGTATGCGGCCGGAAAGACCCAGAGGATACGCAGCACGATCACAATGGCCGACAGCGCCAGCGCGTAGCCGGCAAGCTCGAGCGCGCTCGAGCGCGACAGCGCGCCGATGATCGAATGGAGCTGGACGCCCAGCAGCACAAACACCAGGCCGTTGAACGCGAACAGCACCATCCGCCACACTTCCCACGAATGCGCGCGCGTCGCGGCGTCCAGGTTCCTGAGGTCGTGCGCACCGGCGTAGAGCCCCGCGCCGACGACGGCCAGGATCGTGCCGATGCCCAGCTCCTCCGCGGCGAGATACGCCGCGTAGGGCGTCAGCAGCGAGATCACCGTCTGGATCGTCGGGTCATCGGCGCAGAACCGGCGCAGGCCTACCCTCGCCTGGCCTATCACCCAGGCAATCGCCAGCCCGAGCAGGAAACCGCCGCCGGAAGAGACGAAAAACTGCAGCGCCGCGCTCTCCCAGCTGAAGGCACCGGTCATCGCTGCCGCGATCGCGAACTTGAACGCGATCAAACCCGATGCGTCGTTGATAAGGCTTTCGCCGTCGACGATCGTCGAGACGCGCGAGGGAATCGCGAGCTTGGAGGTGACCGCCCTGACCGCGACCGCATCGGTAGGCGAGATCACCGCGCCGAGCGCGAACGCCGCCGCGAGCGGGAGTTCGGGAACCAGCCAATGCATCAAATAGCCGACGACGAGAACCGTCAGAAACACCAGGCCGAAGGCGAGCAGCAGCACCGGCCGCATCACCTTGAGCAGGTCGCGCTTGGGTATCAGCCAGGCGTCGGCGAACAGCAGCGGCGGAATGAACAACAGAAAAAAGATGTCCGGCGCGATCGAGAGCGAGCGGAAACCCGGCAGGAACGACAGGCACACGCCGCCGGCGACGAGCAGCAGCGGCAGCGGCGCTCCGATCCATTTGCCGAGCGCGGCCACGGCGGCGACCGCAAGCAGCAGTCCCAGCGTGATTTCGATCAGTCCCATGAGGCGATGGTAGCCAAAGCCTTCAGAAATTGCTGCCCTGCGTGCCGAGAAAGGCGATTTCCTCCGCTGTCGATGCGCGGCCGAGCGATGCGTTGCGATGCGGATATCGGCCGAAGCGACGGATGATAATGGCGTGCTTCTCCGCCCATACCAGCGGATCGGCGAGACCGGTCTCGTGGGCAAGCCGCGTGAACAGCGCGAGCGAGCGCGCTTGTGCGGCAGGCGATTCGGCGTGCACGAACGGCATGTACAGGAACCAGCGCTCGACCGGAATCAGCTCGCGGTCCTGCTCTTGATCGACGGCTGCGGTCGCCGCGGCGATCGCCTGCGCATCGCCGGCGAACGCGCGCGCCGAGTCGCGATAGCAGTTGCGCGTGAACTGGTCGAGCACGAGCACGCGCGCGAGCGCGGCGCGCGGCGCGGTCCAGTCGGCGAGGCCGCCTTCCAGCGCAGTCTCGATCACCGCGCCGAAGCGCCGGCGGATCTCGGCGTCGAAAGCGGCGTCCTTGCGAAACCAGGCATCGCGCGTCGTCCCGTACTCGGTGCTGTCCGGCGGCCCGAACCAGAAGTCGAGTATCGCCTGTTGCATCGCTTGCGTCATCGCCCGCTTGTCGTGCCCGCCGGCGCGGGGGCCAGCGGAAATTTCCAGTAGACCTCGTCGATCGTCTTGCCGGCAGTCGGCCAGCAGCTGCGCCTTCAAGGCTTCGCCGAGCGCATACGAATCCGAGGTGTCGAACGGTCGCGCGCTGCCGGGCAGCGCCCGCAGGAAGACGACCGCGTGATCGTCATCGACGACGACCGAGCTCGCCTCGGCCGACGACACCCTGCTCGGCGAGGAATCGTTGCGCGGCGCGATCGAGGTCGACGTCGGAGATGTCGATCAGCAGGCGGCGGTTGATCGACGCCAGAAACAGCGCCATCGCGCCGAGCAGCGCGCCAACCGCGATCGCGACGGTGGCGTCGAATGCCGGGTGCGGCCCCCAGACGAACGAGACTCCGGCGACGACGAGCGTCAGCACGATCCCGAGCAGCGCGACGGCGTCCTCCAGGACGACGGCGAGCACGGTCGTGTTATGGCGGTTGGCGACCAGGCCTTTCCAGCCGCCGATCTCGCGCAGGGCGACGACCAGCGTGAACGATTCCAGCACCAAGGCGAACAGCAACAGCCCCAGCACCAGCGGCGTGAACGGCTCGACCGGCGCACGCTGGATCAGCGCATGGATGCCGTGGTAGAGATTGAGTCCGCAGCCGACGAAGAACACGCTGACGGCGGAGACCAGCGCCCAGAAGTATTTTTCCTGGCCGTGCCCGAACGGATGCTCGCGGTCGGCGAGCATCCTGCCGCGCACCTCGCCGATCTTCAGCAGGACCTGATTGGCCACGTCGGCGATCGAGTGGATCGTCTCGGCGAACAGCGTCGGCGACCCGGTGACGAACCAGCCGAAACCCTTGGCAGCGGCGATCGCCGTGTTGGTGCCGATCGAGAGGGTGACCGACGTCGACATCAGGCGCCTCGCGGCGCGGCGGATCGGACATCAGCTGCGGATCTGCCCGGTGCCGAGCACGATCCATTTCTGGCTGGTCAGGCCCTCGAGGCCCACCGGGCCCCGAGCGTGCAGCTTGTTGGTCGAAATCCCGATTTCGGCGCCGAGGCCGTATTCGAAGCCGTCGGCGAACCGTGTCGATGCATTGACCATCACCGAGCTCGAGTCGACTTCGCGCAGGAAGCGCATCGCGTTGCCGTGATGCGAAGTGACGATCGCATCGGTGTGCTGCGAGCCGTAGCGGGCGATGTGCTCGATCGCCGCATCGAGGCTTCCGACGACGCGGATGGCGAGGATCGGCGCCAGGTATTCGGTCGTCCAGTCCTCTTCGCTCGCCGGCTTCATCGCGGGAACCAGCGCGCGCGCGGCGGGATCGCCGCGGAGCTCGACGCCCTTGCCGGCGTAGATCCGCGCCAGGGGAACCAGGACCTGCGCGGCGATGCGCTCGTGCACCAGCAGCGTCTCCATCGTGTTGCAGGGGCTGTAGCGCTGCGTCTTGGCGTTGTCGGCGATGCGGATCGCCATGTCGACGTCGGCGTATTCGTCGATGAACACGTGACAGACACCGTCCAGATGCTTGATCACCGGCACCGTGGCTTCGTCGGCCACCCGCTGGATCAGGCTCTTGCCGCCGCGCGGCACGAGCACATCGACATAGCGGTCCATCGTCGCGAGCATGCCGACGGCGGCGCGATCGGAAGTCTCGATCGCCTGCACGGCATCCTCGGGCAGGCCGGCGGCGGCGAGGCCCTCGTGCAGGCATGCGGCGATCGCCTGATTCGAGCGCATCGCTTCGGAGCCGCCGCGCAGGATCGCCGCATTGCCCGATTTGAGGCACAACGCGGCGGCATCGGCCGTGACGTTCGGCCGCGATTCGTAAACGATGCCGACGACGCCGAGCGGCACGCGCATTCGTCCGACCTGGATGCCGGTCGGCCGGTATTTGAGGTCGGTGATCTCGCCGACCGGATCGGGCAATGCGGCGACCTGGCGCAAGCCGTCGGCCATCGCGGCGATGCGTTCCGGGTTCAACGCCAGCCGGTCGACGAATGCCTCGTCGTCGCCTGCGGCGCGCGATGCCGCGACATCGCCCGCGTTCGCGGCGAGCAGCTCCCGGGCATCGCGTTCGATCGCCGCCGCCGCGGCTTCCAGCGCGGCGTCCTTGGCCCTCGTCGGCGCTCGCGCGACGACGCGCGCCGCAGCGCGAGCCCGTTCGCCGACCTCGCGCATGTACGCGGCAAGGTCGAGATGGGGAACGCTCAGGTTCGTCATGGCTGCATTCTATGGCCTGGCGCGAGGACCGGCTAGAACCGGTGCGCGTCGAGCGTCATGACGCCGGTCGGCGCCCCGACCAGGATGACATCGGCACCCCGGATGGCGAACAGGCCGTTGGTCACGACGCCGACGATGTTGTTGATGCGCGCTTCGAGCTCGGTCGGATTCAGGATGCGCAGATCCGCCACGTCGAGGATCACGTTGCCGTTGTCGGTGACGAAGCCTGCGCGCAGCTCGGGGTGTCCGCCGAGCTTGACCAGCTCGTGCGCGACATGGCTCTTGGCCATCGGGATCACCTCGACCGGCAGCGGAAAGTCTGCCGAGCACGCCGACCAGCTTGGACTGGTCGACGATGCATACGTACTTCGCGGCGACCGCGGCGACGATTTTCTCCCGCGTCAGCGCGCCGCCGCCGCCCTTGATCATCGCTCCATGCGCGGTGGTTTCGTCGGCGCCGTCGATATACACCGGCAGCGAATCGACGCTGGCGAGCTCGACCACCGGGATCGCGTGCTTGTGCAGCCGTTCGGCCGTCTTGATCGAGCTCGCGACCGCGCCCTTGATGCGCCCCTTGATGGCGGCGAGCTCATCGATGAAGAAATTGGCGGTCGAGCCGCTGCCGACGCCGATGTAGGCATCGTCGACGACATACTTGATCGCCTCGCGCGCGACCATCTGCTTGAGCTCGTCCTGGGTCATTGCTGTCGGAATGTTGCGCATCGAGCCCTCATCGTAACAAAACCGGCTGCCGCCGACGATGCATCAGCATCGAATCATGGCCCGGCAATCGTGACACTCGTCCCCCATCGGCGCCAGCGCCGGTCGGAGGGATCGAACGACAGGCTGCGCTTCTCGCGGTCCCAGCGAAAAGGCCGGCCATCCAGCGGGTTCACGCTGTCCGGCCCCGCGCGCTCGAGGAACTGCGGCACCTCTGCAAGCGGAACGGCCGCGAGCCTGAGCTCCAGCTGCATGCGCACCAGCTTCAGATAGGCGGCGACGCCGTGCGCGTGCGCGATGTAATCGACATGTATCGGAAGATGCCGGGCGATGAGCGCCTTGCCCAGCGGATTGTAGATCCACGACGGCCCGACCGACGCGAGCTCGCTGCTGTCGGAGACGAATGCGTCGCGGGCGGCGATGAATTGCGACGTCGGCTGCGCGGCGAGCGCAGCGATTCCGGCGTAGAGCTCGGCGCTGCGGTTGATCGACGCATTGCGCCGATAGAACAAGTCGTAGAGCGGTGTTTCCTTCAGATGGCGATCGGCCCAGGATTCGGGCTCGACGCTGATCGCCGGATCGGGCCAGCTCGCCAGCATGCGCACCGTCGGCACGAACGCCATCCTGAAGGCATCCGCCAGGCTCAGCTCCCTGGCGGTCAGCGGCGCGAGCAACATGCGCAGCGAAGGCCCGCAGGCGGCGGCATCGAACGCCGTCGATGCAATCAGCTCGCTGGCCAGGCGCAGCATCCTCGGCAAGCGCGCGAAATGCCGACAGCTTGTCGCCCAGGGTGCCGGCTCCCGGAGAGCACGCGCCGCCAGAACGCGCCGTCGGCCTGGAGGAAGGTGCAAGCCTCGGCTGCATGCTGCTGTTGCGCATCCAGCGCAGCAACCGTCAGCAGAACGGCGTGCACGCGGCCGAGATTGCGCCGCTCGATGTCGGCGCGCCGCGTGTCCGCGATAGGGACGGCGGCGAATCCCGGCATTCGCCGCGCCTGTTCGTAGCGATCGATCAGCAGGCGGTTGCCGGTGAAAAGCGCCCGGACCGCCCGGTCGCGAGCGCGTGCGAACGGCAGACAGGGCTCGTTGAAGATGTCGCAGCTGGCGTCGAGGTCTCCGGTGAAAGCGAGATGGTCGTCCTGATCCGAGTCGGCCTCGCGCTCTTCGTGCGGCAGACGCTGCCGGGCGAACGGATCGGCCAAAGACGTCGGCGTCGCGCTCGGCGGCCAATCGCTTGCCCTCGGTAAGCGGATCGACGCCCGGCGGCGCAGTGAGGCCGAGCAGGACGAGATAGGCGTTGCCTTCGGCAGCAATCGCGGGCAGCTCGAAGTGCGCCATCGCCCGCGCCTGTGGCGAGATCTCCGGATCGCGCAGATTGATCAGCACCGCCGCCGCCAGCGCGCAGACTACGGCCGCGCCCAGCGTCCATGCGGCGAGCTTGGCGATGCGCGCCAGCCCGATCGCCACTTCTAACGGACCGGGCCCGACTCGCGGCCTATTTCTTTTTCGGGACGTAGAGATCGGTGATAGTCCCGGCGAAGACTTCGGAGGCCATGCCGACGGTCTCGGACAGCGTCGGATGCGGGTGGATCGTCTTGCCGATGTCTTCGGCATTGCAGCCCATTTCGATCGCCAGCGCGACTTCGGCGATCAGGTCGCCCGCGTTCGGCCCGACGATGCCGCCGCCGATGATCCGCTGCGTCTGCTGGTCGAAGATCAGCTTGGTGATGCCTTCATCGCGTCCGAGCGAAAGCGAGCGGCCGCTGGCCGCCCACGGGAACGCCGCTTTGCCATACTTGATGCCCTGCGCCTTGGCTTCCTCTTCGGTGACGCCGACCCACGCGAGCTCGGGATCGGTGAACGCGACCGATGGAATCACGCGGGCGTCGAACCAGGATTTCTCGCCGGCCGCAGCTTCGGCGGCGACGTGCGCCTCATGCACCGCCTTGTGCGCCAGCATCGGCTGCCTGGCGATGTCTCCGATCGCGAAGATATGCGCAACGTTGGTCCGCAACTGGCCGTCGACCGGAATGAATCCGCGCTCGTCGACGACGACGCCGGCACGCTCGGCGCCGATTTTCTTGCCGTTCGGCGAGCGTCCGACCGCGACCAGCACCCGGTCGTAGAGCTGCGGCGCGGCGGGCGCCTGCTCGCCTTCGAACCAGACCTTGAGGCCATCCTTCTGGGCTTCGACCTTGGTCACGCGCGTCTTCAGCATGATCTTTTCGTAACGCTTTTCCATCCGCCTGCGCGAATGGCCGGACCAGGTCGGGATCCGCGCCCGTCATCAGCTGGCTCAGCATCTCGACGACGGTGATCTTCGCGCCGAGCGCCGAATACACCTGCGCCATCTCCATGCCGATGATGCCGCCGCCGATCACCAGCATGTGCCCGGGGACGCCATCGAGCTCGAGCGCACCGGTCGAATCGATGACGCGCGGGTCGTCGGGAATGAATGGCAGCTTCACCGCCTGCGAGCCGGCGGCAATGATGCATTGCTCGAACTTGACGACCTGCTTCTTGCCGTCGCGCGCTGACCTCGAGGTGGTGCGCATCGACAAAGCGCGCCGACGCCGGTAACGACGGTGACCTTGCGCTGCTTGGCCAGCCCGGCAGATGCCGCCGGTAAGCCTGCCGACCACCGCTTCCTTCCAGCCGCGCAGCTTGGCGAGATCGATCGCCGGCTTGCCGAAAGTCACGCCGAAGTGGCCCATTTCTTCCGCTTCGTCGATCACCTTGGCCGCATGCAGCAGCGCCTTCGAGGGAATGCAGCCGACGTTCAGGCAGACGCCGCCGAGGGTCGGATAGCGCTCGATCAGCACGGTCTTCAGGCCGAGGTCCGCGGCGCGGAACGCGCCGCTGTAGCCGCCGGGGCCGGAGCCGATGACGACCATCTGGCATTCGATGTCGACTGCGCCGCGATATTCGTCGGCGGCGCGCTGGTGCGGTCGCTGCAGGTGTCGGCGCGGAGGGCGCCGGTTCGGCGGCATTGCGCTGGCGCGGCGGTGCCTTGGCAGGCGCTGCGCGCGGCGGCGCTGCTGCGCCGATCCGGCGGCGGCAGGCCGCGCTGCGGCGCTTCGCCGTCGTCTCGAGCGTCAGCAGCAGCGCGCCTTCGCTGACCTTGTCGCCGACCTTGACGGCGAGCGACTTGACCACGCCCGCTGCCGGCGCCGGCACATCCATCGTCGCCTTGTCGGACTCCAGCGTAACCAGCGAATCCTCGACTTTGACCGTGTCGCCCGGTTTGACCAGGACCTCGATCACCGGCACATCGGTGAAGTCGCCGATGTCAGGAACTTTGACTTCGATCGTGCTCATTGCGTCCCCGATCAGGATCCGGCAGCATTGTGTCGATACCGGCACCGGCAACATCGTCATTTGATCTCGCGCGCGAACTCGCGGCCGAGCATCCAGTTCCGGATCGCCTGCGCCGTCGGCGCTTCGCGGCCCAGGTACCCGTGCTGCGACATGGCCTCGCACGGCTCGCTCTGCGGCGGATCGCCGCCGCTGACGCTGACCAGCGGGAATTTCTTCGCCAGACGTTCGGCGCCGGAATACGGACTGGAGCGGCAACCGTCGTCGCGGTGATGAACCAGCAGCACCGGCACCTTGATCGACGCCGAAATCGAAGGCCGACAGCCCGGTGCCCATGCGGTCGGCGTTGGTTACCGTCGAGCTGAGCACGACGCCTTGCACGATATCGCCGAGACTGGCGCCAAGCGCTGCAGCGGATATCGTGCCGCGGCTTGTGCCGAGAAGAAAAATTTTCGCGCCCGGAAACCGCCGCTTCAGATCGCGCTATCAGAGCCCGAATGTCGGTCGCATGATCCTGCCCAGGCGGAACCTGTCGCTCATGCCGTCGGGAAGCTGATCCGAAGGCGAATCGACGATGACGTCGGCGAAGTCGGCGTCGGTCATCCGGTCCCTGACGCGAACCAGGAAATTCGCCGTTGGCCCGAACTTCACCGGGCCCTTTTGCGCGCGCCGCTCCAGGCCGATCGCGCCCGATCCGCCGACGAAGGAGATCACGACGACCTTGGGCGTCCGCCGACTTGTCCTGGTCGAGCAGGTAGGACAGCGTGACACCGCTGCGCGTCGGAATGGTGAACAACTCCTCCGCGGCGAAACAGGGAAACGCCAGCGCACAGCAGCAGAACGGCGAGCCAGTGTTTGTCGACTGCCCATCTCAAAGCATCGTGCGCCGCATGTCGGCCAGCAGCGAGGCGAGATAGCTGTTGAAGCGCGCAGCCGCCGCCCCGTCGATCACGCGATGGTCCCAGGAAAGCGAGAGCGGCAGTATCAGCCTCGGGGCGAATTGCTTGCCGTCCCAGACGGGTCGCATGCTCGACCGGCACACGCCGAGGATCGCGACTTCGGGTGCATTGATGATAGGCGTGAAGTATGTTCCGCCGATTCCGCCCAGGCTGGAGATCGAAAAACATCCGCCCTGCATGTCGGCCGGACCGAGCTTGCCTTCGCGCGCCTTCGCCGAGAGCTCCCCCATTTCTCCGGCGATCGCCAGCACGCCCTTCTGGTCGGCATTCCTGATGACCGGCACGACAAGCCCGTTCGGCGTGTCGGCAGCGAAACCGATGTGGTAGTACTGCTTGAGCACCAGGTTCTCGCCGTCGAGCGAAGCGTTGAACTCGGGGAATTTCTTCAGCGCCCAGACGCACGCCTTGATCAGGAACGCCAGCAAGGTCACTTTGATCCCGGCTTTTTCGTTTTCCTTGTTGAGCTGCACGCGAAACGCCTCGAGCTCGGTGATGTCGGCGTCGTCGTGGTTGGTGACGTGCGGAATCAAAACCCAGTTGCGGTGCAGATTGGCGCCGGCGATCTTCTTGATTCTCGACAGCGGCCTCGTTTCGACCGGGCCGAACTTGGCGAAATCGACTTGCGGCCATGGCAGCAAGCCGAGCGCGGCGCCCCCCGCGCCGGCGACCGCGCTGGCGACCTTGGCGCCGCTCATCACCTGCTTGACGTAGTTCTCGACGTCCTCCTGCAGGATGCGCCCGGCCGGGCCGCTGCCCTTGTATCTGCGACAGGTCGACACCCAGTGCGCGCGCGTGCGCGCGAACCGACGGCGAGGCGTGCGCCTTGCGAAAGGCCGCATCGTCGATCGGAGCGCTCGGCGCGGTTGCGTGCATGGGCGGAGCGGGCGCCATCGGCGCTGCCGGGGCAGCCGTGGCCGGCTTCGGTGGCGCTGCCGGTGCCGGCGCGCGGGCGCGCTCGCCGGCACTGCCGGCTGCGCTGCCTTGGGCGCCGGTGCAGCTTTGCCCGGGCGCGGCGGCGCCGGCCGCCTCCTCCAGCGTCAGGATCAGGTGGCCTTCGCTGACTTTGTCGCCGACCTTGACGCCGAGCGATTTGATCACGCCGGCTGCGGGCGCTGGCACGTCCATCGTCGCCTTGTCCGACTCCAGCGTGACCAGCGAGTCCTCGGCCTTGACCGTGTCGCCCGGCTTGACCAGGACTTCGATCACCGGCACGTCGGTGAAGTCGCCGATGTCGGGAACCTTGACTTCGAGTGTGCTCATCGCGACCTCAAAAGCTGGCCGGCAACGGCGAACAACACCGTCGCTGCCACATCACACCGTCCACGGCGCGGCTTTGGCCGCGTCGATGCCATATTTCGAGATCGCCTCCGCCACTTTGGCGGCGGGCAGCGTGCCTTCGTCGGCCAGGGCCTTCAGCGCCGCGACGGTGATGTACCAGCGGTCGACCTCGAAAAAGCGGCGCAACTTTTCGCGCGTGTCGGAGCGACCGAAGCCATCGGTGCCGAGGACGACATAACGGCGCGGCACGAATTCCCTGATCTGGCCGGCAAACGCACGCACGTAATCAGTCGCGGCAATGACCGGGCCCTGGGTGTCGGCGAGAAGCGCAGTCACATGCGCCACGCGCGGCGGATCGGTCGGATGCATCATGTTCCAGCGCGACGCGGCTTCGCCTTCGCGCGCGAGCTCGGTAAACGATGTGCAGCTCCAGATGTCGGCGTCAACGCCCCAGTCCGATTTGAGCAATTCGGCCGCGGCGATGGCCTCGCGCAGGATCACGCCCGAGCCAAGCAGCTGGACGCGCGCCGCCTTGGTCTTCGCGCCGCCGCGGCCGGCGCCGGCCTTGAACAGGTACATGCCCTTGATGATGTCGGGAGCGGCGCCGTCGGGCATCGCCGGCTGCGCGTAGTTCTCGTTCATCACGGTCAGGTAGTAATAGACGTCCTGCTGCTCGGCGTACATGCGGCGCAGCCCGTCCTGGATGATCACGGCGAGCTCGTAGCCGAAGGTTGGATCGTACGAGACGCAATTCGGGATCGTCGAGGCGTAGACGTGCGAATGACCATCCTCGTGCTGCAGGCCTTCGCCATTCAGCGTCGTCCGGCCGGCGGTGCCGCCGAGCAGGAAGCCGCGAGAGCGCATGTCGCCGGCAGCCCAGGCCAGATCGCCTACCCGCTGGAAGCCGAACATCGAATAGAAGATGTAGAACGGGATCATCGGTACGCCGTGCGTCGAATAGCTGGTTGCCGCCGCCATCCAGTCGCACATCGCGCCGGGCTCGTTGATGCCCTCCTGCAGCACCTGGCCGTCCTTGCTCTCCTTGTAAAACATCAGCTGATCGGCATCCTGCGGCGTGTAAAGCTGGCCGAGCTGGTTCCAGATGCCGAGCTGGCGAAACATCCCTTCCATGCCGAAGGTACGCGACTCGTCGGGCACGATGGGCACGATGTGCTTGCCGATATTCTTGTCGCGCAGCAAGGTCTGCAGGATCTGCACGAACGCCATCGTCGTCGAGATCTCGCGGTCTTCGGTGCTTTTCAGGAAGCGCTCCAGCGCCGCGAGCCCCGGCACCGCGAGCGATGCGGACTTCCTGCGGCGCGTCGGCAAAAAGCCGCCGAGCTCCATGCGCCGGGCCTTCATGTATTCGGCCTCGGCCGATCCGGGCGGAAACTTGACGTACGGGAGTTCGTCGAGCTTGTCGTCGGGCACCGGAATCTGGAAGCGATCGCGAAAGTGCCGGATCGAGCCGCCCGACATTTTCTTCTGCTGGTGCGTGATGTTCTGCGCCTCGCCCGGCCTCGCCCATGCCGTAGCCCTTGATCGTCTTGGCGAGAATGATCGTCGGCTGGCCTTTGTGGTCGACGGCGGCCCGGTAGGCGGCATAGACCTTGTGCGGATCGTGGCCGCCGCGATTCAGATTCCAGATCTCCTCGTCCGAGTAGTCGGCCACCAGCGCCTTGAGCTCGGGCGTGTTGAAGAAGTATTCGCGCACGTAGGCGCCGTCCTTCGATTTGAACGTCTGGTACTCGCCATCGACGCATTCCATCATCCGGCGCATCAGGATGCCTTGCTTGTCGCGCGCCAGCAGCGGGTCCCAGCGCGAGCCCCAGACCACCTTGATCACGTTCCAGCCGGCGCCGCGGAACTCGGCCTCCAGCTCCTGGATGATCTTGCCGTTGCCGCGCACCGGGCCGTCGAGCCGCTGCAGGTTGCAGTTGATGACGAAGATCAGGTTGTCCAGCGACTCGCGGGCCGCCATCCCGATCGCCCCCATCGATTCCGGCTCGTCCATTTCGCCGTCGCCGCAAAAGCACCAGACTTTGCGACCCTCGGTCTTGGCCATGCCCCGGTCCTGCAGATACTTCATGAAGCGCGCCTGGTAGATCGCCATCAGCGGGCCGAGCCCCATCGACACCGTCGGAAATTGCCAGAAGTCCGGCATCAGCCACGGATGCGGATACGAGGAGACGCCCTTGCCGTCGACTTCCTGCCGGAAGTTGTCCATCTGCTCGTCGGTGAAACGGCCAAGCATGTGCGCGCGGGCGTACACCCCGGGCGCCGAATGGCCCTGCACGAATACGAGGTCGCCGCCGTGCTCGGGTGACGGCGCGTGCCAGAAGTGGTTGAAACCGGTGTCGTACAGCGTCGCCGCCGAGGCGAAGCTGGCGATGTGGCCGCCGACGTTGGTATGCTTGTTCGCGCGCACCACCATCGCCATCGCGTTCCAGCGCACATAAGACCGGATTCGATGCTCGATCGCCTGGTCGCCGGGAATCCGGACCTGCTTATCGACCGGAATCGTGTTGATGTAGGCGGTGTTCGCCGAAAACGGCATGTACGCGCCGGATCGGCGCGCTTTGTCGATTACCTGCTCGATCAGGAAGTGGGCGCGGTCCGGACCTTCGTGCTCGAGCACGCCGTCGATCGCGTCCAGCCATTCACGCGTTTCCTGCGGGTCGATATCCGGCTTGATATCCATGCGGGGCACTCCCTCGGCGATCCTTCAAGCGGTCGCGCGAAATTTCGATTGTAGGCGTCGCAGCATGGCGCCGCATTGCTGCGACGCGACACTCGGCGGCTCAGGGCTGATTCGAGGATACCACAGCGTGGAAATGATTTCCAAAACCGCCAGCGCGTGTCGGCGACCCATTATCCAGGCATCGGCAAGGTCCGGGTTTCGGTTGCGAGCGCCTGCACCGGCTTGTCGTGCGGCGCGGCCGGCACGCGATCGACCAATTGCATTTCGTAGCCGCCGGCGATTCTTGCTGCGTCGCTGCGCAGTTGAGGGAGCAGCCTGTCGTAGTAACCGCCGCCATAACCGAGGCGATGACCTGCGGTGTCGAACGCAACGCCGGGGACCAGCACCCAATCGATCGCGTCGGCAGCGATCAGCGCACAGTGCGATTGCGGCTCGGGTATGCCGCGATAGCCGGGGAGGACATCGCGCGAGGGCTCGGTCAGCCGGCAAAGCTCCAGCGTGCGCGCTGTCGCGTTGACGCGCGGCAAGACGACCGCCTTGCCGCGTTCCAGCGCGGCGAGCAACAGCGCCATCGAGTCCCACTCGCTGCCGAACGGCAGTGTCAGCAGCACGGTCGACGCTGCGCCGAAATCGTCCCGAGCCGCGAGCGCCGCAGCGATCGCCGCGCTTGCCGCCGCGCGAAACTCCGGCGACAGGGAATCGCGCGCGCCGAGCACGCGCTCGCGCAGCGAGCGCTTGGCCGCGCGCAGCGCATCGGCGGTCGGCGGCGAATGAGCGAAGGAAGACTGCACCACGAAACGGATGTTACCGCAGGCTCGGCGAGGGGGGCCCGCTGCGCCTATAATGGCGCCTTGCCCTGACGCGCCACGCAATCCCGACGATGAACCACACTCACCAGCACCACCGTGCGCGCCGCGCGCGATTGATCGCCGAGATGCGCCGCCAGAGCGGCGGCGGGATCGCAGCAATCCCGACGGCGCCCGAAGCCTTCCGCAACGCCGACACCCACTATCCGTACCGGCCGGACAGCCATTTCTATTACCTTTGCGGATTTCCCGAAGCCGAAGCGGTCGTCGTGCTGCTCGCCGGAGCGGACGAAGGCGACTCCAAGCAGATCCTGCTGTGCCGGGACAAGAATCCCGAGCGCGAGATCTGGGACGGCTTTCGCTATGGCCCCGACGCCGCGCGCGAAATCTTCGGCTTCGACGAGGCGTATTCGATCGGCGAGCTCCAGACGAGGCTCACCGAATGGAGCGGCGATCGGCCCGCCGTTTTTACGCCGATCGGCGGATACGCTGCCTGGGACGACCTGGTCACCACGACCTTGAACGAAGTCCGCAGCCGGGTGCGCACCGGCATCGCTGCGCCGGAAGTGGTCGTCGACGTGCGCGCGGCGCTTTCGGCGATGCGCCTGACCAAGGACGAGCAGGAGCTGAAGCTGATGCGCCGGGCCGCCGAGATTTCCTGCGGAGCGCATCGCCGCGCGATGGCGCGCACGCGCGCCGACTGGTACGAGTACCAGGTCGAGGCCGAATTGATGCACGAATTCCTGCGCTCGGGCGCGCAGGCGGTCGCCTACCCGTCGATCGTCGCATCGGGGCCGAACGCCTGCGTGCTGCACTACCGCGACAACAACCGCCAGATGCAGTCGGGCGATCTGCTGCTGATCGACGCCGGCTGCGAGTACGAGGGTTATGCGTCGGACGTGACGCGCACCTTTCCGGTCGGCGGCAAGTTCAGCGGTCCGCAGAAGGACGTCTATGAGCTTGTCCTGGCCGCGCAACTTGCCTGCATCGACGCCGTGGCGCCGGGACGGCCGTTTCATGCCTACCACGAGGTCGCCGAGCGCGTGCTGGCGCAGGGTCTGATCGATCTGAAGCTGTGCGAGGGCTCGCTCGATGCCGTGCTCGAATCCGGTGCATACAAGCAGTTCTATATGCATCGCGCCGGGCACTGGCTCGGCCTCGACGTCCACGATGTCGGCCTCTATCGCGTCAACGGCGAGTCGCGCCTGCTCGAGGCGGGCATGCTGCTTACCGTCGAGCCGGGATGCTATATCCGGCCCGGCGACAAGGTGCCCGAGGAATTCTGGGATATCGGCGTGCGCATCGAGGACGACGTGCTGGTCAGCGCGACCGGCAATGAAAACCTCACCGCGGCGGCGCCGAAGACCGTCGCCGACATCGAAGCGGTGATGCAGCACTGACGGCGGATCGCCGCCGATCGGTCCGTGACTTCAGACGTTCCCGACCAGGCGCTCCAAGGACCTTGTTGAACGACGTCGTCATCGTCGGCGCGGGTCCGGTCGGGGCGACGCTGGCGCTTGCGCTCGCCGGCGGCGACCTCGACGTGGTCAGCCTCGACGCGCGTGCGCGCGACACCTTGGCCTCCGGCGATCGCTCGCTGGCCCTGTCGCACGGCGCGCGACTGATTTTCGATCGCCTCGGCGTCTGGAGCTCCGTCGCGGGAACCGCGGGCGCGGTAACGGCAATTACCGCCATCGACGTATCGCAGCGCGGCGGCTTCGGCGCAGCGCGCCTGGATGCGCACGAGCACGGCGTGCCCGCGCTCGGCTACGTTGTCAGCTATCGCGCGTTGCAGGCCGCGCTCGATGCCGGGCTCGCCCGCGCCGGCCTGCCGGTCGATCACGGCGTCAGCTGTCAGCAAGGTCGACGCGACGCCGGCATACGCACGCATCCGCGGCGAGCGCGAAGGCGCCGCCTGCGAATGGACGGCGCGACTGGCCGCCGTCGCCGATGGCGGGGGCGATCTCGTCGCCGGCAATGTCCGCCATCGACATGATTACAAGCAGGTTGCGCTGGTCGCGAAGCTTTGGAGGAACGAGCCGCACCGCGGGGTGGCGTACGAGCGCTTTACTCCCGAGGGGCCGATGGCCCTGCTGCCGGAAGGCGATCATTACGGGCTGGTATGGACGACGACGCCGGCGCAGGGCAGATCGCTTGCGGCGATGCCGGAGGCCGAGTTCCTCGGCGCGCTGGCGACGCGGTTCGGCGCGCGCGTCGGCGGCTTTCTGAAAAGCGAGGATCGGCGCACGTTTCCGCTTTCGCTCGAGTTCGCCGGCACCGTCGTTGGCGCACGCACCGTTCTGCTGGGCAACGCCGCGCAGGCGCTGCATCCGGTTGCCGGCCAGGGTTTCAACCTGGGCGTGCGCGATGCGTACGAACTGGCGCAGGTCTTGCTGTCAACGCCGCGCGATCGACTCGGCGCGACCACCAGTCTGTCCGCGTACGCGCGTCGCCGACTCGCCGACCGCTGGGCGGGCATCGCATTGACGCATGGTTTGCTCGAAGTATTCGGCAGCGACGCGGCGCTGCTTCGCTGGCCGCGCGGGTTGGCGCTTACTCTGCTCGATGCGCTGCCGCCGCTGAAGCGAATTTTCACGCACGCAATGCTGTACGGATTGCACTGAAGCGAAAACAAGCGCGTCCGACATCAAGCAAGAATGGTTCCCGCGCGGTGAACGGCGCGACGACCGAAGCGTATTTATCGCGCAGCGTGCCAGCAATAATTTTTTGTCGGTGACGACCGCGCGCCAAACTCGGTATAATCCGTTCCCCGCCGCAGCGTCCAGCAACTATTTCCAGTGCAGATCGGCCCGCATCGCATTTCGATTCCTTTGGTCGTCGCGCCGATGGCGGGCGTCACCGACCGACCGTTCCGCCAGCTGTGCAAGCGCCTCGGCGCGGGCCTCGCGGTGTCCGAAATGGTTGCCTCGAATCCCAAGCTGTGGAACACAGCGAAGTCGCTGCGTCGCACCGACCACCGCGGCGAAGTGGAGCCCATCGTCGTGCAGATCGCCGGGGCGGATCCGGCGATGATGGCCGACGCCGCCCGCTATAACGTCGAGCGCGGCGCACAGATTATCGACATCAACATGGGCTGCCCGGCAAAAAAGGTCTGCAATGTCGCGGCCGGCTCGGCGCTGCTGCAGGACGAGCCGCTCGTCGCTGCGATCGTCGCCGCCGTCGTGGCCGCGGTGACGGTGCCGGTGACGCTCAAGATCCGCACCGGCTGGAACCGGCAGAACAGGAACGCGGTCCGCATCGCCCGTATCGCCGAGGACGCCGGCATCGCCGCACTGTCGGTCCACGGCCGGACGCGGGAATGCGCGTTTGTCGGGCCCGTCGAGTACGAGACGATCCGTTCGATCAAGCGCGAGGTCGGCATACCGGTGATCGCCAACGGCGATATCGACACGCCGGAGAAGGCGCGCGAGGTCCTGGCCTGCACCGGCGCGGACGCGATCATGATCGGGCGGGCGGCGCAGGGCCGGCCGTGGATCTTCCGCGAGATCGGTCATTTCCTAGCGACCGGCGAGCGATTGCCGCCGCCGCGGGTCGACGAAATGCATCGGCTGATCATCGAGCACCTTGCCGACCACTACGCGTTCTACGGCGAGGGCGACGGTGTGCGCATTGCGCGCAAGCATCTCGGCTGGTATACAAGCAAGCTCGCCGGCGGCGATGCGTTCCGCGCTCAGATGAACCGGCTGGAAAGCTCGGCAGACCAGGTCGCCGCCGTCGACCGGTATTTCGGCCGCCTTGCGGCCGTTGGGGAACGCCTCGTCTATGCGGCAGAGGCGCGGATAGAAGCTTCGTGGGTGGAGGAGGCCCTCGCAGCGTGAAACGAACCACTCGCATGAACGGCGGCAACGAGATTTGCCGCAGCGTCGAAAAATCGCTCGAAGAGTATTTTCGCAAGCTCGACGGCGAACAGCCTCACAGCATCTACGACATGGTGATCGCGAACGTCGAGCGTTCGCTGCTGGCTTCGGTCATGCATCGCGCCGGCGGCAACCAGACGCAGGCGGCCGACATGCTGGGGCTCAATCGCAACACGCTCCGCTCGAAGCTCTCGAAGTACAATATACGGTAGGGCCCGGTTCTCGCGTGCTGAAGACGGCGCCGGGCCCGTTGCTGCTTCGCGGCGCGCGTGTCGCGCCCAATCCACCGGTCCGCCGCTCGCCATGAACACGCCGATCGCCCGGGCGCTGCTTTCGGTCTCCGACAAGACAGGCCTCGTCGAATTTGCACGCGGCCTCGCAGGCTTGAGCGTCGCGCTGCTCTCTACCGGCGGCACGGCCAAGGCGCTCGCCGCCGCAGGACTCGACGTCACCGAGATCGATGCCTACACCGGCTTTCCGGAAATGCTCGACGGGCGGGTCAAGACACTGCATCCGAAAGTGCATGCCGGAATCCTCGCCAGGCGCGATTCGAGCGAGCACGCCGCTACACTTGCCGCGCACGGGATTCCCCCGATCGATCTGGTCGTCGTCAATCTGTATCCATTCCGCGAGACGGTCGCCAGGGCAGGCTGCACGCTCGATGAGGCGATCGAGAACATCGATATCGGCGGCCCGACGCTGGTCCGTGCGGCGGCAAAAAACCATGCCGGCGTCGGCGTCGTCGTCGATCCGGACGACTATGCAGCATTGCTGGCCGAGCTGAAGGCCAACGCCGGACGCCTCTCGGCCGCAACGCGCTTTCGCCTCGCGCAGAAGGCGTTTTCGCATACCGCGGCCTACGACGGCGCGATCAGCAATTATCTGACCGCGCGCGACGAGGCGGGTACGGCGCGCTTGTTTCCGGATCGCTTCAACTGGCAGGGTGCGAAGCTGCAGGACCTGCGCTACGGCGAAAATCCACACCAGCAGGCTGCTTTTTACCGTGACGAGACGCCCGCGGGAGGAACGATCGCCGCTGCTCGCCAGTTGCAGGGCAAGGAACTCTCGTACAACAACATCGCCGACAGCGACGCGGCCTGGGAATGCGTCAAGACATTCGGCGAGACGGCCTGCGTGATCGTCAAGCATGCCAATCCGTGCGGCGTCGCGGTGGCGGCGACGCCGCTGCAGGCGTACCGGAAGGCGCTCGCGACCGATCCGACCTCGGCCTTCGGCGGCATTATCGCGTTCAACCGCGAAGTCGACGCCGAAACCGCCGATGCGGTCGGCGCGCAATTCGTCGAAGTGCTGATCGCGCCCTCCTATACCGCCGAAGCACTCGAACGCAACGCGAAAAAGGCCAACGTACGCGTGCTCAAGCTTGCGCTGGCGATGGTTCCGCAGCGGAGCTGGGACTCGAAGCGGGTCGGCGGCGGCATGCTGATCCAGACCGCGGACGTCGACAACCTCGCGGCGGGCGAGCTCAAGGTCGTCACTGAAAAGGCGCCGACCGCCGCGCAACTGACCGACCTGCTCTTCGCCTGGCGCGTCGCCCGGTTCGTCAAGTCCAACGCCATCGTCTATTGCGCCGGCGGCGCGACGCTTGGAATCGGCGCCGGGCAGATGAGCCGCGTCGATTCGACACGCATCGCCGCGGTCAAGGCGGCCAACGCCGGCCTGTCGCTCGCCGGATCGGTGGTTGCGTCGGATGCGTTTTTTCCGTTTCGCGACGGCCTGGACGTGGTTGCCGACAACGGGGCGATCGCGGTCATCCAGCCGGGCGGCAGCGTGCGCGATGCGGAAGTGATCGCTGCGGCCGACGAGCGCGGCATCGCAATGGTCTTTACCGGCGTCCGTCATTTTCGCCATTAGCCGCTCGAATCCAGCGATGCGCATCGCGATGGCGGCGCGGCCGGCGTGGGCACGATGAAGCTGCTGGTCATCGGCGGCGGCGGCCGCGAGCACGCACTGGCCTGGAAGATCGCGCAGTCGCAACGCGTGTCGCAGGTCTTTGTCGCGCCCGGCAATGCCGGAACCAGCCGCGAGCCCGGCGTCATCAATATCGCGCAGCAGGAGATCCCGGACCTGGTCGAATTCGCGCGACGCGAGTCCATCGCGCTGTCGGTCGTCGGACCGGAAGCGCCGCTCGCCGCGGGCCTGGTCGACGCGTTTCGCGCTGCGGGGCTGAGGATATTCGGGCCGACACGGGCGGCGGCGCAACTGGAAAGCTCGAAGGACTTCGCCAAGGATTTCATGGTCCGTCACGGCATTCCGACTGCTCGGCATCGCACGTTCGACGATCCGTCGGATGCGCATGCCTACATCGACGCGCACGGCGCGCCCATCGTCGTGAAGGCGGACGGGCTGGCTGCCGGGAAAGGCGTGGTCGTCGCTGCGACCGCGGACGAGGCGCACGCGGCGGTCGATGCGATGCTGGTCGAATACGCCATCCCGGTCCAGCACGCCGCCGGCGGAGCGCGCGTCGTCATCGAGGATTTGCTCGAAGGCGAGGAGGCGAGCTTCATCGTGATGGCCGACGGCAAGCACGTGCTGGCGCTTGCCTCGTCGCAGGATCACAAGCGCCTGTCCGACGGCGATCGCGGACCGAATACCGGGGGCATGGGCGCGTATTCGCCGGCTCCGGTCGTGACGCCGGAGTTGCACGCGCGGATCATGCGCGAGATCATTCTGCCGGCGGTCAACGGCATGGCTTCCGACGGCATACCGTACACCGGATTCCTCTACGCCGGCGTGATGATCGACGCCGCCGGCAATCCGTCGACGCTCGAATTCAACTGCCGATTGGGGGACCCGGAAACCCAGCCGATCATGATGCGGCTCAAATCGGACCTGGTCGATCTCTTCGAGCACGGGATCAACGGCACGCTCGACCGGATCGACGCGGAGTGGGACCGGCGGGTCGCGCTCGGCGTCGTCCTCGCCGCCGCCGGCTATCCCGGCGACCCGCGCCGCGGCGACGTCATCTCCGGTCTCGACCAGGCGAGCGACGAGTGCAAGGTGTTCCATGCCGCCACTTCGATTGTCGACGGCAAGGTCGTGACCAGCGGCGGGCGCGTGCTTTGCGTCACCGCGCTGGGGGACAACGTGCGGCACGCCCAACGCAATGCCTACGCCGCCGTCGCCCGCATTCATTTCGACGGCATGCAGTATCGCACCGACATCGGCCACCGCGCGCTGGTCGCGCGCCGCGGCTAAGGCCGGGCCGCGCGCCGAGCTGGCATCGTCACGATGGACATCGAGAGCGCCGCCGAATACTTCACCGGGCTGCAGGATCGCATCGTCGGCCGGCTCGAGACGATCGACGGCACGATGTTCGGGCGCGACTCCTGGCAGCGGGCGGAAGGCGGGGGCGGCATCAGCCGGATCATCGAGCGCGGCCGCGTCTTCGAGCGCGGCGGCGTCAACTATTCGAGAGTCGTCGGCGAGCGTCTGCCGCCGTCGGCCAGCGCCTCCAGGCCGCAGCTCGCCGGCTGCGCGTTCGAGGGCATGGGGATTTCGCTGGTGCTGCATCCGGCCAATCCGCACGCGCCGACCGTGCATATGAATCTTCGCCTGTTCGTCGCCAAAAAAGCCGGCGCCGATGCGATCTGGTGGTTCGGCGGCGGCATGGACCTGACGCCCTATTACGGCTACGAAGAGGACGCCGTCCATTTCCACCGCTGCTGCCGCGATGCGCTGGCGCCGTTCGGCGGCGACTACTATCCGCGCTTCAAGCGCTGGTGCGACGACTACTTCCTGATCCGGCATCGCAACGAGCCGCGCGGCGTCGGCGGCATCTTTTTCGACGATTTCAGCGAACGGGACTTTGCGCACAGTTTCGCACTGACTCGCAGCGTCGGCGACGGCTTCCTCGGCGCGTACGAGCCGATCCTGCTGAGGCGCAAGGACCTGCCGTACGGCGAGCGCGAGCGGGAATTCCAGACTTATCGCCGCGGCCGCTATGTCGAGTTCAATCTCGTCTACGATCGCGGCACGCTGTTCGGATTGCAGTCGAATGGCCGCACCGAGGCGATCCTGATGTCGCTGCCGCCGGTCGTCAGCTGGCGCTACGACTGGCACCCCGAGCCGGGGAGCGCCGAGGCAAAGCTGTATACCGACTTTCTCGTCGCTCGCGACTGGCTGGGCGAGACAGCGCGATGATCGGCGACGACGAACATCCGGGCTTGCGCGAGATCGGTCTCGATTCCGAGGACGTATTCCGCGGCCGGCTGCTGCACGTCAAGCGCGACACCGTGCGCCTTCCCGACGGAACCGAGGCGACGCGCGAATACATCGTGCATCCGGGGGCGGTGATGATCGTGCCGCGACTGCCCGACGGCAAGCTGCTGTTCGAGCGGCAATTCCGCTACCCGCACCAGCGGGTGTTCATCGAGTTTCCTGCCGGCAAGATCGATTCCGGCGAGGATCCGCTGGCGACGGCCAAGCGCGAGCTGCTCGAGGAGACCGGCTACACCGCCGCGCGTTGGGCTTACGTTGCGACGATGCACCCGTTGATCACCTACTCGACCGAGTACATCGCGATCTACGCCGCCGACGAACTCGCCTACGTAGGTGCTCGCCTCGATGCCGGCGAGTTCGTCGAGACTTTTACCGCGACGCTCGACGATGCGCTCGGCTGGCTCGATCGCGGCGAGGTCACCGACGCCAAGACAATGCTGGGCCTGTTGCTGCTGGCGCGCGGAATCGCGGCGCCCCATAAGGCATGAGCGTTGCGGCGCCCATCGCGCGCCGCCTGGTCATCGGCGGGCGCGTGCAGGGCGTCGGATTCCGCTATGCGTTCGCCGACGAAGCGCGCATGCGCGGGCTGGGCGGGTGGGTGCGCAATCGCCGCGATGGCCATGTCGAGGCGCTGGTCAGCGGCCCCGCGCCGGCGGTCGAGGCGATGATCGCCTGGGCGAGAGTCGGGCCGCCGGCCGCGCGGGTCTCTTCGGTCGACGTCGAGGAAGCGATCGCTACCTCCGGCGGATTCGAGATCGTCGCGACGCTGTAAGCGCCGCGTTCCGGCGGGCCTGCTCCGCGCAAATTTCGTTGCGCGCCGGCGTCGGCCTGCCCGCCTTCAGGGTCGCATCCCCGCCCGCCGCGCGGGGCCCTTGCTCCGCCTTCCGGCGGTGCCGACTCCGCACCGACGGCGCAAATTTGCCTTGCGCGTCGTCGTCGGTTTGCCCGCCTCCAGGGTCGCATCCCCGCGCGCCGCGCGGGGCCCCTGCTCCGCCTTCCGGCGGGCTACACCGACTCGCCGA
This sequence comes from uncultured beta proteobacterium, assembly GCA_963847585.1. Lineage (GTDB taxonomy): Bacteria > Pseudomonadota > Gammaproteobacteria > Burkholderiales > Casimicrobiaceae > PALSA-1003. The sequence goes on from CAWKAQ010000010.1 coordinate 243,179, forward strand.
GATAGGCTTCGCGCACCTTCGGATTCGAAAGAAGGTCGCGCGCATTGCCGGAAAGGGTGATCGTGCCGCTTTCCATCACGTAGCCGCGGTTGCTCACTTCCAGCGCCAGCTTGGCGTTCTGCTCGATCAGCAGGATCGTCACGCCTTCGCCGGAGATCGCCAGCACCGTCTCGAATACTTTCTGCACCATCAGCGGAGCGAGCCCCATCGACGGCTCGTCGAGCAGCAGAAGCTTCGGCCGCGACATGATCGCGCGCGCCATCGCCAGCATCTGCTGCTCGCCGCCGGACAGCGTCCCCGCCGTTTGTTTCTCCCTCTCCTTCAGGCGCGGAAACAGCCCGAATACCCGTTCGACGTCTTGCTTGATTTCCTTCCGGTCGCGGCGGCTGTACGCGCCCATCGCGAGGTTTTCCTCGATCGTCAGCGCGCCGAAAACCCCGCGGCCCTCGGGCACCATCGACAGGCCCTTGCGCACCAGCTGGAACGCCGGGTTGCCGGTGACGTCATTGCCCTCGTAGACGACCTTTCCCGCGCTGACCGGCTGCAGGCCGGTGATGCCCTTGAGTGTGGTCGTCTTGCCCGCGCCGTTGGCGCCGATCAGGCAGACGAGCTCGCCCTGGCGCACGATCAGGTCGATGCCCTTGACCGCGTGAATGCCGCCGTAGGCTACTTCCAGCTTGTCGAGCTCGAGCAGCGCGGCAGCGGCCATCAACGGACATCCTTGACGTGCAGCGTGACCTCGCCGCCCAGGTAGGCGGCGATCACCTTCGGATCGTTCTGCACGTCCGCGGCGCTCCCCTCGGCGATCTTGCGTCCATAGTCGAGGACCAGCACGCGGTCGCAGACGCTCATCACCAGCTTCATGTCATGCTCGATCAGGAGAATCGTCGTGCCGTCGCGCCGGATGTCCTCGAGCAGACCCTTCAGCCCCTGCGTTTCGGTCGCATTCATGCCGGCGGCGGGCTCGTCGAGCGCAAGGAGCTTCGGGTCGGTCGCCAGCGCACGCGCGATCTCCAGCCGGCGCTGGTCGCCGTAGGCCAGATGCTTGGCCAGGTCGTTGGCCCGCGTGGCAACCCCGACATAATCGAGCAACTGGTAGGCGCGGCTGGTGATCGCCGCTTCCTCGGCGAGCGTGGCGCGGTCGCGGAAAATCGCGCCGAAGACGCCGGCGCGGGTGCGCACATGCCGGCCTATCATCACGTTCTCCAGCGCCGACAGGTTCTGGAACAGGCGGATGTTCTGGAATGTGCGCGCGATCCCGCGCTCGGCGACTTCGTTCGGCTTCAGGCGATTGAGCGGCGCGCCGTCGAAAGTGAAGCTGCCGCCGTCCGGCTCGTAGATGCCGGTCAGCACGTTGAACAGCGAGGTCTTGCCCGCGCCGTTCGGTCCGATCAGGCCGTAGATCTCTCCGTGACGGATGCTGAAGCTGACATCGGCCAGCGCCTGCACGCCGCCGAAGCGCTTGCCGATATCCTCGGCGGAAAGCAGCGTTCGCTCGCTCCGCTGATCTCCGCCGCTCATGCGGCTGCCTGCTCGGCAACTTCGAACTCGCGCTTGCGTACTGCGGACGGCCACAGTCCGGCGGGCCGGAAAAGCATGATCGCGACCAGGGCGACGCCGAACACCAGCAGGCGGATCGTCTCCGCGTCGATCAGCACGCGGCCGAACAGCCCCATCTGCAGCGGCTCCATCGTGTAGCGCAGTACTTCGGGCAGCAAGGTCAGAAGGATCGCGCCGAGGATGACGCCGGGGATGTTGCCCATGCCGCCCAGGACCACCATCGCGAGCACGATGATCGACTCGAACAGGCCGAAGCTTTCCGGACTGATGAACTGCTGCGTCGCCGAGAAGATGGCGCCGGCGATGCCGCCGAACGAGGCGCCCATCGCGAACGCGAGAAGCTTGACGTTGCGCGTATTGATGCCCATCGCTTTGGCGGCGACCTCGTCTTCGCGTATCGCCTCCCACGCCCGGCCCAGCCGCGAGTTCTGCAGCCGGAGATTGACGACGATGACGGCGATCGTCAGCAGCAGCAGCATGTAGTAGTACTTCTGCGGGCCGGTGAAGGTGATGCCGAGGAGAGACTCGGTGCTGGCGAACGAGAACCCGCCGATGCGGAACGGATCGATCAGGTTGATCCCTTGCGGCCCGTTGGTGAAGTTGATCGGCGCATTCAGGTTGTTGAGGAAGATCCGGATGATCTCGCCGAAGCCGAGCGTGACGATCGCCAGGTAGTCGCCGCGGAGCTTCAAGGTCGGAGCGCCTAGCAGCACGCCGAACAGGCAGGCGATTCCTGCGCCGATCGGCAGGATCACCCAGAACGGCAGGTGGATCCCGAATTGCGGCGAGGCCAGCAGCGCGTAGGTATACGCGCCGACCGCGTAGAAAGCGATATAGCCCAGGTCGAGTAGCCCGGCGAAGCCGACGACGATGTTGAGCCCGAGCGCAAGCATCGTGTAGACCATCGCGAAGTTGAGAATGCGGACCCATGCCTGGCCGGCCAGCGCGGCGACGAAGGGCAGCACGCCCAGCGCGATCGCGACCAGAGCGACGCCGGCCCAGACCTGCAGCGGTATTCCGGTGCGACCTGCGTTGTTCATGCGCGATCGGCGACCCGTTCGCCCAGCAGGCCCGATGGGCGGAAGATCAGGACCAGGATCAGCACGAAGAACGCGAACACGTCCTGGTAGTTGCTGCCGAACAGGCTGACCTGACCATCGTTGGCCGCGCACTTCTGCTGCAGCGTATCGCTCAACGACGACAAGCCGCAGACGTTGGATACGTCGCCGATATAGCCGGCGCCCAGCGCTTCGATGATGCCGAGCAGTATGCCTCCCAGCATCGCCCCGGCCAGGTTGCCGATGCCGCCCAGCACCGCAGCGGTGAAGGCCTTGAGGCCGAGCAGGAAGCCCATGTAGTAGTGCGCGATGCCGTAGTAGGCCATCACCATCAGGCCGGCGACGGCGGCCAGCGCGGCACCGATGACGAATGCCGCCGAGATGATCACGTTGATGTCGATGCCCATCAGGCCCGCAACCTGCGGGTTCTGCGCGGTGGCCCGCATCGCCATCCCGAGGCGCGTGCGCTGCACGATCAGCACGAGGCCGCCCATCAGCAGCGCCGCCAGGACGACGATCAGCATCTGCAGATCGGTCATCGCCGCACCGAGGATGTTATGCGTCGTCGGCTGGATCAGCGTCGGGAACGTGCGGTAGTTGCGGCCCCAGACCATCAGCGCGACGTTCTGCAGCACGATCGACATGCCGATGGCCGTGATCAGCGGCGCGAGCCGCGGGGCGCGCCGCAACGGCCGGTAGGCGATCTTTTCCATGCTGTACGCGATCGCCACGCAGATGAGGATCGCGACCAGCAGGCCGGCGAGGATGATCACGACCGCGGGAAGCCCGGCGTGCGAGCCGACCAGTCCGGTGATGACCGACAGCGCGACCATCGCTCCTATCATCACCACTTCGCCATGCGCGAAATTGATCAGGCCGATGATGCCGTAGACCATCGTGTAGCCGAGCGCAACCAGCGCATAGACGCTGCCGAGCGTGAGACCGTTGATGATCTGCTGCAGAAAGGTTTCCACGAAGCGAATCTCCCGTCGCGCCGCGGCGGCCCCCGGCTAGTGGCCGATTCTCCGCTGTGGCCAACGCCGCGGCAATCCCCCGGGCGCCGACGCCGGACGGCTGAAATGGAAACGGCGCCCCGAGGGACGCCGTTTCAGTGTTGCGATAGCGGACGAGCCGCGACGACTATTTCTTTGCCGGCGCCTCGGACTTCATCGCATCGGCCTTGGGCGCCGCGGACTTCATCGCATCCGGGGCCGGTGCTGCTGCCGCCGGCGCCGCCGCGAGCTTCTCGGTCTTGCCGCCGACGTTCATCGCCAACGGCACCAGCGCACCGTCCTTGACCGTGTACAGCGTGATCGCGCCGTTCTTGGTGTCGCCGTGCTCGTCGAATTCGACCTTTGCCGTGATGCCGTCGTACGAGATCTTCGAAAGCTCAGGCAGATACTTCGCCGGGTCGGTCGAGTTCGCCTTCTGCATCGCCGCGATCAGCGTCATCGCCGCGTCGTACGAATACGGCGCGTAGACCTGGATCGGGCCGTACTTGGCAGTGAAGCGAGTGACGAAGTCCTTGGCGTTGGCCATCTTTTCCGGCGGAACGCCGGCCTGCGTACAGTACTGGCCCTCGGCCGCGCCACCGGCGAGCTTCGGCCACTCGGCGGAGCACACGCCGTCGCCGGCGATGAACTTGGCCTTGATGCCGAGCTCCTTCATCTGCTTGACCATCGGGCCGCCTTGCGCGTCCATGCCGCCGTACATGATCAGGTCCGGGCTCTTGGCCTTGATCTTGGTCAGGATCGCCTTGAAGTCGGTCGCCTTGTCGTTGGTGAATTCGTGCGCAACGATCGTGGCGCCGGCCGCCTTGGCCGCCTTCTCGGTTTCTTCGGCAAGGCCCGCGCCATAGGCGGTCTTGTCGTCGATGATGGCGATCTTTTTCGCGCCCAGCGTGGAAACGGCTTCCTTGCCGATGACGCTGCCCTGCTGCACGTCGTTGGCCATCACGCGAAACGCGGTCTTGAAGCCCTGCAGCGTGTACTTGGGATTCGTTGCCGACGGCGAGATCTGCGGAATGCCGGCATCGCTATAGAGCTTGGAGGCGGGGATCGTCGTGCCCGAGTTCAAATGACCGACGACACCGGCGACCTTCGCATCGACCAGCTTCTGCGCCACGATCACGCCCTGCTTCGGGTCGGCCTGGTCGTCTTCGGCGACGAGCTCGAACTTGACCTTCTTGCCATCGATCATGATGCCCTTGGCGTTGGCATCGTCGATCGCCATCCGGGCGCCATTTTCGTTATCCTTGCCCAGATGCGCCTGCGGTCCGGTCGTCGGCCCTACGTGGCCAATCTTGACGACCACTTCAGGGGCGGCAGGCGCGGCGGGCGTGGCCGCCGGGGCTTCCGCGGCCTTCTTCGGCTCTTCCTTGCCGCAGCCGTATGCGGTCATCAACGCTGCGGCGACGAGCGTCAGGCCGAGCGTGCGATTGAATCTCATGAATGTCCTCCACTAAGGGGGGTGATCGGAAAAACGGGGAGCGCGAAATTATGGTCGGGCCGGCGTATGCTGTCAATCGCGTTCCTGCGCCGGGAAAGGCTCGCGCGCGGCCTTCCGCGCGCTTCATCGCCGCTTGCGGCGACTGCCGCCCCGGTGCGGGCGTTTCGTCGGCTTTGCCTTGTGTCGACGGCTCGTGCGGGCCTAGACTCGCCCACATTTTGAATCCGGCCGTACCGGCCGGCGCATCCAATGGGCGGGACAAGGCGGCCAAAAGCCGCCACTGCCGGCCGATCGGAACGAGGGGGAGAGATACTGCTCATGGCTAGATGGTTGACGCGGCGCCGCACGATCGGCGCCCTGGTTGCGATTGCAGTCGTCGGGGCGCTCGCCGCCGCCATTGTCGTGCGGACGAGCAATCGCGCGACTGCGGCGACGGGAGACGCGCCGCCGGTCGTCCTCGAGTTCAACCAGGCCGACCTGGCCGCGGTCGAGCCTCACGCGCTTGCGCGCTGGCTGCCGGTGTCCGGCGCTCTGCAGCCGGTCAACCAGAGCACCGTCCGATCCAAGGTGTCCGGCGAACTCCGCCAGGTCATGGTGCGCGAAGGCGAGACGGTCCGTGCAGGACAGGCGATCGCCCGGTTCGACACGGCCGATCTGGAGGCGAGACTCAACGACCGCATGGGCGCGATGGAAGCCAGCCGCGCGCAACTCGCGCTCGCCGAAAAGCACGCGAGCGCAGAACCTGACACTGCTCAAGCAGAATTTCATCTCGCAAACCGCGTACGACAGCGCGGAGAGCAACCTTTCGGTGACCCAGGGCACGCTCAAGTCCAACGAGGCGCAGGTCCAGCTGGCCCGGATTGCCTTGCGCGACGCCTCGGTGACCGCGCCTCTGTCAGGCGTCGTCGCCAAGCGGCACGTCCAGCCCGGCGAGAAAGTGCCCTTCGACGCTCCGCTCGTGACCATCGTGGACCTGACGCAGATGGAGCTCCAGGCGATGGTCCCGGCCAACGATATTCCGGAGCTCAGCCTCGGCATGAAGGTCACGCTCGCGATCGACGGCTTCGGCGAACGCCGCTTCACCGGCACGATCGATCGCATCAATCCGACGACGGAAGCGGGCACGCGAGCCATCCTGGTGTTCGTCCATGTGCCCAACCCCGACGGCGCGCTGCGCGGCGGCATGTTCGTCACCGGCCGCGTCACTCTGGCGGCGGGCGCCGCTGTGCCTACCTTGCCGGCAATCGCGGTAAGGACCGAAGCGGGACAGAACTTCGTCTGGACGATCGAGAACGGCAAGCTCGCACGCCGCATCATCACCGCCGGCCGCCGCGACGACAGCGCCGGCCGCGTCGAGATCAAGACCGCGCTCCCCTCGGGCATTCCGATCCTGGCCGCTCCCTTCGACAATCTGAAGATCGGGTTGCCGGCGGCGGTTCGAGCGGCGACGGGAGCGCGAAGCGGCACCGCCGGCTGACGCCGAGCGCACAACGGCGAAGGGAAACGCCCATGTTGATTACCCGCGTCTCGATCAAGAACCCCGTCTTTGCCACCATGGTAATGGTCGGGATCGTGGTGCTCGGCCTGTTTGCCTACGCGCGCCTGGGCGTCGAGCAGATGCCGGACGTCACGCTGCCATTCTGCAACATCATCACCGTCTATCCGGGCGCCTCGCCGGAAGCGGTCGAAACCGACGTCAGCAAGCCGATCGAATACGCCGTCAACACGGTGTCGGGCGTCAAGCGCATCTATTCGAATTCGCGCGAGGCCCAAAGCCAGGTATTCGTCGAGTTCCGCCAGGGCACCGACATCACCCGGGCGATCCAGGACGCGCGCGACAAGATCGCGCTCATCCGGTCGAATTTTCCCCGCGACGTCAAGGATCCGCAGGTCGTCCGCGTGGATGTCGAGGACAACCGGCCGACGGTTTCGCTGGCGGTCCTCTCCCCGACGGTCGATCTGCGCGAGCTCACTTCGCTCACCGATCAGACGATCGTCAAGGCGATCGAGAACATTCCGGGTGTGGCGCAGGTCGACGTCAACGGCCGCGTGACCCGGCAGATCCTCATCCAGATCAAGCCCTCGCAACTGGCGTCGCTCGGCATCGGCGTCGACCAGGTGATGACGGCGGTTCAGAACGCCAACCAGGACGTGCCCGCCGGCCGCATCACGCGCGGCCAGAACGACTCGATCGTGCGGGTCGAGGGCAAGATCAAGGACCCGGTCCAGTTCGGCCGGATCATCGTCGCGCAGCAGGGAGGGGGACCGGTCTACCTCTCCCAGGTCGCCGACGTGATCGACGGCGAGAAGGAGCTCGACTCGATCTCGCGCATCAACGGCCGGCCGTCGATAACCATCGACATCCGCAAGGCGCAGGACGCGAACATCGTCGAGACCGGCCGCGGCGTCCGCGACGCGATCAAGGCACTCAAGGCGCGCCTGCCGGCGGACGTCGAAGTAAGCGTCGTGTACTCGCAGGCGGACCAGGTCGAAGCCAGCGTGAAGCGAGTCAAGGAGACGATCATCGAGGGCGCGCTCCTCACCGTGCTCATCGTGTTCCTGTTCCTGCACTCGTGGCGCAGCACGATCATCACCGGCCTCACGCTGCCGATCGCGGTCATCGCCACCTTCATCGCCCTCTACGCGTTCGGCTTCACCCTCAACATGATGACGCTGATGGCGCTGTCGCTCTGCATCGGGCTGTTGATCGACGATGCGATCGTCGTGCGCGAGAACATCGTGCGCCATCTCGGGATGGGCAAGAGCCATCCGGCAGCGGCGCGCGAGGGGACCGACGAAATCGGGCTTGCGGTCATGGCGACGACGTTCGCGATCGTGGCGGTGTTCGTGCCGATCGCGTTCATGAAGGGCATCGTCGGCCAGTTCTTCTTCCAGTTCGGGCTGACTGTCGCGGTCGCGGTGCTGGTATCGCTGTTCGTCGAGCTTCACGCTCGATCCGATGCTCTCGTCGGTCTGGCACGATCCGCCGGGGTCGCGCTTCTCGCGCGTGCCGTGGCTCGGCCGGTTCATGGACCGCGTCGAGGACGTCGTGCAGTGGTTCCACGCCGTCTACGGGCGGCTGCTCGAGTGGGCGATTTCCGAAAAGAGACGCCGGCTTTACATCCCGACGATCGGCATCTTCGCCGCGCTGCGCACGCGGAGCTCGACGCCGCTCAGGCCCCGCTGGGTCACGATCACCAACCGCGGCATCGTGCTATGGACCGCGCTGCTGATCTTCCTGGGCAGCTTCGGGCTGCTGCCGTTCATCGGCAAGGAGTTCTCGCCGCAGGTCGACGAGAGCTTCATCTCGCTGCGGCTGAACACGCCCGTCGGCACGAGCCTCGAATTCACCGACAAGAAGGTGCGCGAGGCGGAAGCCGCGCTGAAGCAGTTTCCCGAGATCCTGTTCGCGATGACGACCGTGGGCAACGCCTGGGATGGCCGCAACTACGCGCGGATCAATCTCAAGCTCACCGATCGCGACAAGCGCGCGCGCACGCAGAAGGATCTCGAGCGCGACATTCGCAACGCGCTCAAACCCATTCCGGGCATCGAGCTCGCAGTGGGCTACGATCGACCGATCTGGGTCAACCTGCTGGGGCCCGATCCGGAAACACTGACGAAATTGATCAACGAGTTCGCGGCGAAGGTGGCCAAGGTTCCGGGAATAGCGGACATGGAAACCTCGGAGAAGGCCCTGAACCCGGCCCTGTCGATCCGGCTCAACAACGATGCGGCCGCCGATCTGGGCATCTCGGTGCAGCGAGTCGGCGCGACCGTGCGTCCGCTGCTCGCCGGCGAGACCGTCACGTATTGGCTCGGACCGGACGGTCAGAACTACGAGGTCAACGTGCAGCTGCCGAGAGCAGGGCGCCAGCTCGCCTCAGACCTCGGCAACCTGTATCTGTCGACCAACAAGCGCGGCCCCGACGGGGAGCTGCGGATGGTGCCGCTGCGGCAGGTCGCCGACATCGTCGAGAGCACGAGCCCGCAGATCATCAAGCGGCAGGATTTGCAGCGGCGCGTCGCGCTCTACGCCAACGCCGAGGGCCGTCCGTCGGGCAACGTAGGCGACGACGTCAAGAAGATCATCGACGCGACCGTTCTTCCGCCCGGATATCGATTCGCCATTGCCGGCCAGCAGGAGGACACGCAGGAATCGATGTCGGCGCTGGTCGCGGCGCTGGGACTGGCGATCATTTTCATCTACCTCGTGCTCGCTTCGCAATTCGCGAGCTTCACTCAGCCGGTAGCGATCATGGCCTCGCTGCCGTTCACGCTGATCGGGGTGCTGCTGGCGCTGTTACTGACCGGAACCACGCTCAACATCCTGTCGATGATCGGCTTCGTGATGCTGATGGGTCTCGTCACCAAGAACGCCATCCTGCTCGTCGACTTCGCGAACCGCTCGCGCCGCGGCGGCGCATCGCTGCACGATGCGCTGCTCACCGCGGGACAGGTCCGCCTGCGGCCCATCATGATGACGACGGCGGCGATGATTTTCGGCATGCTGCCGCTGGCCATGGGCCTCGGCGAGAGCGGGGAAACGCAGGCTCCGATGGGTCGCGCGATCATCGGTGGGGTCATGACCTCGACGCTGCTCACGCTCGTTGTCGTGCCGGTCATCTACACATACCTCGACCGGCTCACCGAATGGCGCCGCGCGCGGAAGGCGCGGCACGCCGCGCGTATCGCCAGCGCAGACGCGCCTGCTCCGGGCGATTGACGTGCGATAATGCGCAGCGCCGCGAGGCCGACCGCGTGATGTGCGACCGGTCGTGGCCTTCATCGCGAGGAAACTGGATGGATTTCGAGCAAGCGCGGTTCAACATGGTCGAGCAGCAGATCCGGACCTGGGACGTGCTCGACCAGCGCGTGCTGGACCTTCTGTTCGAAGTCCGGCGCGAGGATTTCGTGCCGCCCGCGTATCGCACGCTCGCGTTTGCGGACCTCGAAATTCCGCTGGGGGAGGGCGAGCGCATGTGGCCGCCGAAACTCGAGGCACGCGTCGTGCAGGAGCTCGACCTCGATCGCAACGACGCCGTGCTGGAAGTCGGCACCGGCAGCGGCTATTTGACGGCGCTGCTCGCGCGCAGTTCTGCCGCGGTGACCAGCGTGGAGATCATCGCGCGATTTTCAGCCGATGCGGCCGGCAAGCTGGCCCGCGCCGGCATCGTCAATGCGCGCCTGGAGGTCGGCGACTGCGCGCGCGGATGGGACAATCGGCAATACGACGCGATCGTGCTCGCCGGTTCGACGCCGGTCCTGCCCGATTCGTGGCTGCAGCAGCTGAAGCCGGGTGGCCGGCTGTTCGCCGTCGTCGGCGATCCTCCGGTGATGACCGCACGCCTGATCCACTCGACGGCGCCGGGCGCATTCGCGACCGAGGACCTTTTCGAGACGGTGATCGCGCCTTTGCGCAATGCCGCGCAGCCGGCGCGCTTCGTGTTTTGAATCCATTCGGGCAGCAGCAGGGGTTCCCGCGCGAGCGGCGAGCCACGGCCCAACCTCATCCTCGACCGACTGACTGGACCGCTACGATGCTGAAAAGACTGCTTGCGATCGCGCTCGGCGCTGCCTGCAGCGGCGCGCTTTCTCCGGCCGCTGCGGAGGACCTGCTGCAGGTCTATCGCGACGCGGTGGCCAGCGATCCGGTGCTCGCGTCGGCGCGCGCCAACTGGGTGGCGACGCAGGAAAACGTGCCGCAGGCGCGCGCGGGGCTTCTGCCGAACGTAGGTCTCGCCGCCAACGCGACCTACGAGGACTTCTACGAAAGAATCCACGTCGATCCTTCGCCGACGATCCGCGAGGGGTTTCCGCAGACCGGCTACACGGTGTCTGCCAGCCAGCCGCTGTATCGTCCGCAGAATTCGATCGCGCTCTCACAGGCGCAGCAGCAGGTCGGACAGAGCGATTTCGTGCTGTCGTCGGCGCAACAGGACCTGATCATCCGCGTCACCCAGGCCTATTTCGACGTGTTGCTGGCGCGGTTCAACATCGAGCTGACCGAGAGCCAGAAGGCGGCGGTCAGCGAAAACCTGGCGCAGGCCAAGCGGAATTTCGAGGTCGGCACCGCGACGATCACCGACACCAACGACGCGCAGGCGAAGTTCGACCAGATCGTCGCGCAGGAAATCGCTGCGCGCACCGACCTCGACAACAAGCTCGCAGCGCTGCGTGCGATCCTCGGGCGCCTGCCCCGGGACCTCAAGCGCTTCGGCGGCAGGTTCGACCCTCGCCTTCCCTCTCCGAACGCGCTCGAGCCGTGGATCGAGCAGGCGCTGAGCCAGAATCTCCAGGTGCGCATCGCGCAGGCCAACTTCGACATCGCGACCCTCGAAGTGGATCGGCAGCGCGCCGCGCACTACCCGACGGTCGACCTGGTAGCGAGCTTCAACCAGGCCTACGCCGGCGGGTCGGCGTCGACGTCGCTGGGCTCGTCGGCCGGGTTCGATTCGCGGTTGGCGCAGATCGGTGTGCAGCTCAACGTGCCGCTCTACCAGGGAGGCGCAATCGATCTCCCGCGTGCGGCAGGCGATCGCCAACCAGGACCGGGCCCGCCAGGATCTCGAAACGGCGCGACGCAGCGCGCAGCTCCTCGCGCAAACATCATTCTCCGGGGTGACCAGCGGCGTCGCGCAGATCAAGGCGTTCGAGCAGGCGCTGGCTTCGGCGCAGGTCTCGTACGACTCCAACAAGCTCGGTCTCGAGGTGGGCGTGCGGACCAACCTCGACGTCCTCAACCAGCAGCAGCAGGTATTCCAGACGCGATTCAACCTCGCCCAGGCGTACTACAACTTCCTGATCAGCGAGCTCAGGCTCAAGCAGGCGGTCGGGACGCTGACCGAGGACGACGTGGAGCGGATCAACCGCGACCTGAGCGGTTAAGCGCTGCCTTCGCCGCCGCCTCAAGCTGCGGCGCCAGCCAGGCCCAGAGCCGACCGGCGGCCCCTTGATGCGTCGCGTGGAATGCGCGTGCCGCCGCGCCCATCGTCTCGCGGCGTGCGCGGTCCGACAGAATGGCCGCCGCGGCCGCGACCAGCGCGTCCGCATCGGCGACGACTTCGGCTGCTCCTGCCGCGACTGCGCCCGCACTCGCTTCGGCGAAATTGAAGGTGTGCGGTCCGATCAGAACCGGAATACCGACCGCCAGCGGCTCGATCAGGTTCTGGCCGCCGAGCGGCAGCAGGCTGCCGCCAACAAAGGCGAGATCCGCGGCCGCGTAATAGGCCAGGAGCTCTCCCATCGAGTCGCCGAGGACGACGCTCACATCGGCGGGTACCTGGCCATTGTCGCTGCGTCGCATGAACGGGACGCCGCGCTCGCGCAACAGATCGGCGACGGCCGCAAAGCGCTGCGGATGCCGCGGCACGATGACCAGCAGCGTGTCCTTCGGCAGCGGCTTTCGCTCGAGTGCATCGAGCAAGAGCGCTTCCTCGCCTTCGCGGGTGCTCGCCGCGACCCAGACCGGCCGGGACGGTCCGAATCGCTGCGCGAACTCGGCGCCGAGCGCACGGGCAGCCTCGGGAACCGTCATATCGAATTTGAGATTGCCGGTCACCACGGTCTTGCGCGCACCCAGCGCAGCCAGTCGTGCCTCGTCGGCGCCCGACTGCGCGGCGACGCCGGCAAGCCGCGCCAGCATCGGCCGGGTCAACGCCGCAAAGCGCCGGTAGCCGGCGGCGGAACGCTCCGACAGGCGCGCGTTGACCAGGTAGACCGGGATATTCCGCGCGGTGGCGTGCGCGATCAGGTTCGGCCACAGCTCGGTCTCGAGCAGGAACCCGGCAGCCGGACGAAAGTGCGCGAGAAAAGCATCGACCGCGAACGGCAGGTCGTACGGCAGCCACGCCTGCGTGACGGTATCGCCGTAGAGTGCGCGGCCGGTGTCGCGGCCGGTTGCGGTCATGTGCGTCAGCACGATGGCGACCTCGGGGTAGGCGCGACGCAGATGCTCGAGCAGCGGCAGCGCAGCCCGCGTTTCGCCGACCGACACCGCGTGCACCCACCAGACCGCAGACGACGGCCGCTCGGCACGATAGCGACCGAAGCGTTCGCCCCACGCATGCCGGTAACCGGGCTCGCGGCGCCCGCGCCACCACAGGCGCAGCGGCAACAGCGGCAGCAGCGTCGCGCCGGCAAGCGTGTACAGCGCGCGTGCGAAGTCCATCAGCAGTCCGGCAAGGTGCGCAGCAACGCGCCGACGGCGGCAATCACTTCGGACGGCGCGGGAACGATGCCGGTCCCGCCCAGGTCGCGGCAATGCGGACCGGCGCGCGCAACGCCGGCAAGCCTCGGATCGGTAGCGACGAACAGCGCCACCGTCGGCGCGCCCAACGCCGCTGCCAGATGTACCAGGCCGGTGTCGACGCCGCAGACGATTTCGGCGCGGGCCAGCAAGCGCCGCGATCTCCGGCAGCTCGCGTCGCGCGCCGACGGCGGCGCCCGGCATGCCATCGGCAAGTCGGCCGCTGCGCTCGGCTTCTTCGCGGGTGCCCCACGGCAGCAATACCGCGAGGCCGGCCTGCGTGAAATGCGCGATCAACGCGCGCCAGTGCGCTTCGGGCCAAAGCTTGTCGACGCGGCTGCTCGCATGCACGAAGACCGCATACGGCGTTTCGGGCGCTGCGACCAGCGGCGGCGGAACCAGGTCGAAGTGCGGCGGTCCGTCGAGCGGGTAGCCGAACGCGGCCGCGGCGAGCTGGCGGCAGCGATCGATCAGATGCTGTGCCGGATCGATCCGGTGGCGGCGATGGTAGCTGAAGCTCGCCGCGGGCTCGCGGATGCTTGCGCGGTCGGGGCCGTGCACCGGGCCGCGCGCGAGCCACGCCAGCAGCGCGCCCTTGACCTGCTCCTGCAGATCGAGCACCAGATCGTAACGATCGCGGGTCAGCGCGAGGCGGAAAGCCGCGGCCTCGCGCCAGGTCGCGCGGTCGAGCACCTGGTGGCGCCAGCGGCGCAGCGCGACCGGAATGACGCGGTCGACACCGCGATGCATGGCAAGCAGCGCGGCAAAGGCTTCCTCGGCGACCCAGTCGACCGCGATGTCGGGACGATGTCGCCGGATGTCGTGCACGATCGGCAAGGCATGCACGATGTCGCCGAGCGAGGAGGGCCTGATGATCAGCGCGCGACTCACCCGATACGCCTCACGAGGATCGCGGCAAGCGATGCCGCCGGTGCGTTGATTGTGGCAGGCCGGCGGATGACTTGCCGGTGCGTTGCACGTAGAATGGGCCGCGCCCTCCGCCGCATGTCGCATCGGAGACTCTTCTGCCCCGACGCCCGACGCGTTGTCCGATCTTTAGCCCCGCTTGCCCTTGCCTGAATTGAGCCTCGTGGTGATCACGCGCGACGCCGGTGCGCAGCTTGCTGCTTGCCTCGATTCCGTGCGCTTCGCTGCGGAAACGCTGGTCGTCGATTCCGGCAGCCAGGATGATACCGTAGAAATCGCCCGCGCCCGCGGCGCGCGCGTGATCGAGCAGCCGTGGTTGGGATTCGGCCCGCAGCGGCGCCACGCGGTGGCGCATGCCGCGCACGACTGGGTGCTGTGCCTCGATGCCGACGAGCGGCTCTCGCCGGAGCTCGCGATCGCCATCGGCGGGGCCTTGCGTGAGCCGGGCCACGCCGCGTTCGAGATGGCGCGGCGCAACCGCTTTTTCGGGCGCTGGCTTCGCCATGGCGAAGGCTATCCCGACTGGACGATCCGCCTGTTCGACCGCCGCCACGCGCGCTGGACCGATGACGTCGTCCACGAGCACGTCGTCGCCGACGGGCCTGTCGGACGGCTTGACGGCGACTTGCTGCACGCGTCGGCAGAGTCGCTCGATGCCTATCTCGCCAAGCAGAATCGCTATTCGACGCTGCAGGCCGAGGCGATGCACGCGCGCGGCGAGCATTTCTCCTGGGTTCGGCTGATAGGCTCGCCGCTCGCCCGCTTCGTGCGATTCTATCTGTTGCGCGCCGGTTTTCTCGACGGCTCGGCCGGCCTGGTCCATATCGCCATCGGCTGCTTCACCAGCTTCTGCAAGTACGCCAAGCTGCGTGGGCTCGAGCGGCCGGCGGACCTTCGATGACGACGCTAGTGACCGGCGCGGCCGGATTTATCGGCATGCATCTCGCGCTGCGGCTGGCGCGCGACGGCGCCGACGTCGTCGGCGTCGACAACTTCGACCCGTACTACGACGTCGCGCTGAAGCGCGCGCGGGCGGATCAATTGGCGCGCGCCGGCGTGCGGTGCGTCGAGCTCGACCTGGCCGATCACGCGGCGACGGCGGCGCTGTTTCGCGATGGCGGATACGCGCGCGTCGCGCATCTGGCCGCGCAGCCGGGCGTGCGGTATTCGCTGCAGAACCCGGCGGCCTACATCCGCAACAACATCGATGCGTTCGCCTCGGTCATCGAGGCTTGCCGCCACACCGGCGTCGAGCACCTGGTGTATGCATCGAGCTCGAGCGTGTACGGCGCCAACCATACGCTGCCGTACTCCGAGGATCAGAACGTCGATCACCCGGTGAGCCTCTACGCGGCGACCAAGAAGGCCGACGAGCTGATCGCGCACAGCTACAGCCATTTGTACCGGCTGCCTACGACCGGCTTGCGCTTCTTCACCGTCTACGGCCCGTGGGGACGGCCCGACATGGCGGCCGCGCTGTTCACGCGCGCGATCGTCGACGGCACGCCGGTCAAGGTGTTCAACTTCGGCCGGATGCGCCGCGACTTCACCTACATCGACGACATCGTCGAGGGCGTCGTGCGGGTGCTCTCGCGGCCGCCCGAAGCGACCGATGCCGGCGCCGCGCCTTACGCGATCTACAACATCGGCAACCATACGGCGATAGACCTGGAATCGTTCATCGGCGAGCTCGAACGATTGCTCGGCAAGCGCGCGGTCCGCGAATACCTGCCGCCGCAGCCGGGCGATGTGCCGGCGACGTTCGCCGCGATCGACCGCATCGCGACGGCGACGGGATTCGCGCCGACGACACCGCTCGCGGAAGGATTGCGGCGCTTCGTGGCGTGGTATCTCGACTACTATCGCGCCGACGGATCGGCTCGCGCGACATGATAGAATCCGCGCCCCGGGCAAGCACCTCGCTCGCCTTCGGGCGCATGGAGCTCGCATGATTCTGGTCACCGGCGGCGCCGGATTTATCGGCGCCAATTTCGTGCTCGACTGGCGCGCGGAAGGCCAGGAGCCCGTCGTCAACGTCGACAAGCTGACCTACGCCGGCAATCTCGGCAGTCTGGCCGCGCTCAAGGACGACTCCGGACACCATTTCGTACGCGCCGACATCGGCGATCGCGCGACCATAGCCGCGTTGCTGGCCGCGCATCGGCCGCGCGCGATCGTCAATTTCGCGGCCGAGAGCCATGTCGACCGTTCGATCCATGGTCCGGCCGCCTTCATCGATACCAACATCGTCGGCACGTTCGCGCTGCTCGAGACGGCGCGCGCCCACTGGTCGTCGCTGCCGGAACCGGAGCGCTCGCAGTTTCGCTTTCTGCACGTTTCGACCGACGAGGTCTACGGTTCGCTCGCGCCCGATGCGGACGGATTCTGCGAGACGACGCCCTACGCGCCCAACAGCCCGTATTCGGCGTCGAAAGCGGCTTCCGATCACCTGGTGCGCGCTTACCATCACACCTACGGCCTGCCGACGCTTACGACCAACTGCTCGAACAACTACGGACCGCTGCAGTTTCCCGAAAAGCTTATCCCGCTGATGATCGTCAACGCGATCGCAGGCAAGCCGCTGCCGGTCTACGGTGATGGCAAGAACGTCCGCGACTGGCTGTACGTCGGCGATCATTGCGCGGCGATACGCACGGTGCTCGCACGCGGTGCGCCGGGTGCAACGTACAACATCGGCGGCAATGCCGAAAAGACCAATATCGAAGTCGTGCACACGCTTTGCCGGATACTCGCCGAACAGCGGCCGGGGCGCGACTACGCCGCGCAGATCAGCTTCGTCCGCGATCGCCCCGGGCATGACCGCCGCTACGCGATCGATTCGTCAAAAATCCGAAGCGAGCTCGGCTGGACGCCGCGCGAAACATTCGAATCGGGACTCGCCCGCACCGTGCGCTGGTACCTCGACCATGCGGCATGGCTGCAAGCGGTGAGCAGCGGCGAATACCACAAGTGGATCTCGCTCAACTACACCGGTGAGCCGGCATGACGGTCCGCAAGGGCATCATCCTGGCCGGCGGCTCGGGAAGCCGGCTCTATCCGGCGACGCAGGTGCTGTCCAAGCAGCTGCTGCCGGTGTACGACAAGCCGATGATCTACTATCCGCTGTCGACGCTGATGCTCGCCGGCATTCGCGACATCCTGCTGATCTCGACGCCGGAGGACACGCCGCGTTTCACACAGCTGCTCGGCGACGGGCAGCGCTGGGGAATCGACTTGCGCTACGCGGTTCAGCAGGCGCCGAACGGGCTGGCGCAGGCGTTCGTCATCGGCCGCGACTTTGTCGGCAGCGCGAGCTCGGCGCTGGTGCTGGGCGACAACATCTTCTACGGTCATGATCTCCAGCCGATGCTCGCGCGCGCCAACACGCGCACGGCCGGGGCGACGGTGTTCGCCTATCCGGTGGCCGATCCCGAGCGCTACGGGGTCGCGGAATTCGACGCCGAGGGTCGCGTGCTGAGCCTCGCCGAAAAGCCGCAGCGGCCGAAGTCGCGCTACGCGGTCACCGGCCTTTATTTCTACGACAACCGGGTGCTCGACATCGCAGCCGATCTCAAACCCTCGGCGCGGGGCGAGTTCGAGATCACCGATGTCAACCAGGCCTATCTTCGACTGGGCGAGCTCGCAGTCGAAGTCATGGGCCGCGGCATGGCCTGGCTCGACACCGGCACGCATGAATCGCTGCTGGAAGCGGCGCAGTACATTGCGACCATCGAGCGCCGGCAGGGACTCAAGATCGCCTGTCCGGAAGAGATCGCCTATCGCCAGGGTTACATCGACGCCGCGGCGCTGGAAAAGCTGGGACAGGCGATGGCCAAAAACGGCTACGGACAGTATCTGCTCAGTCTGCTGCACGGGCCGGCGATTCGATGAAGCGCCGGAAATGAAAGTCACGCCGACCGAGCTGCCGGAGGTGCTGTTGCTCGAGCCGAAAGTGTACGGCGACGAACGCGGGTTCTTCTTCGAAAGCTACAATCGCCGCGCGCTCGCCGAGGCAGGGCTCGACGCCGAGTTCGTGCAGGACAATCATTCACGCTCCGCGCGAAGCGTCCTGCGCGGCCTGCATTACCAGATCGAGCACGCCCAGGGCAAGCTGGTGCGCGTGACCGAGGGCGAAGTGTTCGACGTCGCAGTCGATCTTCGCCGCAGCTCGCCGCGCTTCGGCCGCTGGTCGTCGGCGCTGCTGTCCGCGGCGAACCGGCGCATGCTGTGGATTCCGCCAGGCTTCGCGCACGGCTTCCTGGTCGTCTCCGATGCCGCGGAATTCCTCTACAAGACGACCGACTACTGGTATCCGCAACACGAGCGCAGTCTGCTGTGGAGTGATCCGGCGCTCGGCATCCGGTGGCCGCTGTCGGGCGCGCCGCTGGTCGCAGCCAAGGACGCAGCCGGACGCACGCTGGCGCAGGCAGACGCTTATCCGTGAAGCGTCCGGTGATTCTGCTCACCGGGGCCGCTGGGCAACTCGGCTTCGAGCTGGCCCGGCTGCTGACGGCGCACGGCGAGGTGGAGGCGCTCGACCGCGCCGCACTGGATCTGGCCGACGCCGACGCTGTCTCGGCGGCGGTGCGCCGGGTCAGACCGCAGATCATCGTCAACGCGGCGGGCTATACCGCCGTCGATCGCGCCGAAAGCGAGCCTGCGCTGGCCGACGCGATCAATGCCCGCGCTCCGGCAGTGCTGGCCGACGAAGCGAAGCGCCTCGACGCGTTGCTGATCCATTATTCGACCGATTACGTGTTCGACGGCAATTCGAGAGAGCCTTACCGCGAGGAGGACCCGGCCAAGCCGCTGAACGTCTACGGCAGCAGCAAGCTGGCAGGCGAGCGCGCGATAACGGCGGCCGGCGCCGCGCATCTGATCCTGCGCACCAGCTGGATCTACGGATTGCGCGGCCAGAATTTTCTGCTGACGATGCGCCGGCTCGCCGCCACGCGGGACGAATTGCGGGTCGTCGCCGACCAGTTCGGCGTGCCAAACTGGAGCCGCGCGCTGGCCGAAGCGACAGCCAGCCTGGTGAGCCGCGGCCCGGCGGCGCTGGCGAAAAAGACCGGCATCTATCACCTGAGCGGGCGCGGACGCGCGAGCTGGTTCGATTTTGCGCGCGCGATTTTCGACGGCGCCGATCGTCCGCGCGTCGTGCCGATCACGACAGCGGAATATCCGACGCCCGCCCGCCGACCGGCATCGGCAGTGCTCGCCACGGATAAATTCGAAGCGGCCTTCGGGTTCGCGCTGCCGGATTGGCGCGAAATGCTGGCTGCGTGCAAGGCTGCGGCGGTCTAGGCGCCTTCGCATTCGAGCGCGGCGTCGAAACCGCGAGCTAGAACCGATACGAATGCGCGATTGGCGCGGCGCGCGTCAGCGTTGCACCAGCGCCGGCGGTGACGATCGCATTCATCCCGAATGCGACGCCGTCCAGCAGCGCATTGTGGCGGTACCCGGCCAGCGTGCGCAGTGGTTCGAGGCCCCGCTCGAGCGTCCGCTGATCGATCGTCGTCACCTGGCAGCGGGTGCAGGGCTTGACCATTTTCAGCGTCACGTCGCCGCTGACGATCTGGTCGATGTAATCCTCGTCGTAGGGATCGACGCCGGACAGCAGCAGGTTCGGGCGAAAACGATCGATCGGCAGCGGCGTCGCGAGCCGCGCGTTCAGATCGTCCAGCGAGGCTTCCGACAGCACCAGCAGCGGATAGCCATCGGCGAATGCGGTGTGCGCGCCGGACGCTCCGGCGTATTCGGGATTGCAGAGCCGCCGTGCCGCGGAATCGAAACGAACCAGCCGGTAAGCACCGGCCAGGCGCGCCGAAAGCCACGCGGCTGCAGCGGGTCCCTGATCGATTCCCGGGACGGTGTCGCGCCACACGGTCACCGCGCCGGCGACGCCGGATTGATCGAGCGGCAGCTCGAGCGGCTCGGCGCCGGGCACGGTCAGTATCAGCGAGGTGGCGGTGATCGCGGTCGCGATCGATGCCAGCCGGGGCTCGGTGCGCTGGCTGACGAACCGTCCGGCGATATCGACGACCATCCACTCGCGGTCGTGCTCGAGCCCGCGTTCGGTGATCCGCGCCGAAGACAGCGCGATGCCGCGGCAGCCCTTGACCGGATACACGAACAGCGCCGCGATCGAGGCAGTCATGTCAGCGCCGATAAAAAAGGCGGCGCGATCGCCGCCTTTGACTGTCCGCCCGTTGCACGCTCAGTGCAAGCCGGCGGCGTACTGGGCCGCCGCCGCGATCGACCGCTCGTTCATCCTGCCGGCGATCTGCGCCATGATCCTTCCGTTGACGTCCTTGCCTTCCTTGTCCATGCCGCGCTCGCCCGCCTTGAACGCGCGCAGCTGCGCCAGCGTGTAGTCGGCATACTGGCCGCCGAGGCGCGGATAGCGCGAAGGAATGCCTGCGCCGTCCGGTGCGTGGCATGCGGCGCACGCAGGCACGCCGCCGGCGGCGTCGCCGCCGCGAAACAGCTTTTGACCCGCGGCGGCGAGATCGGCGTCTTTTGCCGCCAAGCCCTTCGGTTTCTGCTGCGCGAAATACGCGCCCAGCGATCGCATATCTTCAGGTGTCAGCGTCGCGGACATTCCGGCCATCACCGGATTGTTGCGGATCCCGGTTTTGAAATGGGCGAGCTGCAGGGCGATGTAGTCGGCCTGCTGTCCGGCGAGGTTGGGATTGGCCGGGCTCGGGCTGTTACCATCGGCGCCATGGCAGGCCGAGCAAACCTGGTTGACGATCTGCTGCGCTTTGGCGAGATCCGGCTTGCCGGCGGCCTCCTCGGCGCTTGCCGGTGTGCCGAGCGCAACCGCGGCGGCCACCGCCGTCAGCAACAACGCGCGTTTCATTGTTTGACGCTCCCTCGATTCGGCGGCCCGGCGGTCCAGTCCGCGCATCGGGCGTCGCTTGCGCACGCATCCGACGCAAGCCGACCGCGTATTGTACCGAATCCCTCGCGGCCGGCCGAAACGACGCTGCCGGGGCCAGCGCGGTGAAGCATCCATTCCAATGCGCGGAGTTCCTGACGACGGCGGCGGACTGGCACCAGCTGCCTGTCGACGGCGCGCCCGAGGTGGCATTCGCCGGGCGATCGAACGCCGGCAAGTCCTCGGCGATCAACGCGCTGGCGCAGCGAACGCGGCTGGCATTCGTCAGCAAGACGCCGGGACGCACGCAGAACATCAACTTCTTTCGCCTGCGCTCGGGAGCTCTGCTCGCCGATCTGCCCGGGTACGGTTACGCCGAGGTGCCCGCCGCGATTCGGCGACACTGGCAGCACTTCATCGCGCGCTATCTTGCCGAGCGCGTTCCGCTCACCGGGCTGGTATTGGTGATGGACGCGCGGCGGGCGATGACCGACCTGGACCGGCAAATGCTCGACTGGTTTCTTCCCTCGCTGCGCCCGACCCATATCCTCCTGACCAAGGCCGACAAGTTCACCGTCGCCGAACAGCGACGCATTCTCGCCGGCGTGCAGCGCGAATTAGCGCAGGACTATGCGGCGCATGCGGATCGAATCAGCGTGCAGCTATTTTCGGCGACGCGAAAGCTCGGTCTTGCCGATGCGGAGCAGGCGGTCGGGAGCTGGCTTGCCCCGTTTGCGGCGGAGCCACGATGGTGCCGGCACAAAAAGAAAGGCCCCGACATCAAGGGGAGTGAGACGGGGCCCGAAGAACGCCCTTCGGTTGGTAGGGTTACGCAACCGAAGGGCACCCGCTCAGGGAGGAAAGCGGGAGACGATGCTATCGTCTGCGAGATATGACCGGCCGCCCGACAAAAGAGTTCCACGTCCTGCGCGACGATTGTTCGATCGCGTGCGGACCGACAAAACGGACTTGTTGCCCGCGACGACGCGCGCGAGCTACGATGCGCTCGCAGCGACTTCGCGCAACCAGGGCTGACTGCTCGCTATGTCGATGAACTTTACCGGAAAATTTCCCGAGCGCCGGCCGCGAAGAATGCGTCGCGACGATTTTTCGCGCCGTCTGATGCGCGAGAATCGACTGTCCAGCGATGACCTGATCTATCCGGCGTTCGTCCTCGAGGGGAGCCGGCGCGAGGAGCCCGTGCTTTCGCTGCCGGGAATCTCGCGCAAGAGCATCGACCTGCTGTTGGGCGACGCCGAGCGCTGCGTCGCCCTCGGGGTACCGGCGATCGCGTTGTTTCCGGTGATTCCGCCTGCGCAGAAGTCGCTCGATGCGGCCGCCGCATGGGATCCGAAGGGGCTGTTGCCGCAAACCGTGCGCGCGCTGAAGGCGCGATTTCCGACGTTGGGCGTGATCACCGACGTCGCGCTCGACCCTTATACGAGTCACGGGCAGGATGGCTTGCTCGACGACACCGGCTATGTCGCCAACGACGAGACGGTGGCGGCACTGACGCGGCAGGCGTTGTGCCATGCCGAGGCCGGCGCCGACGTCGTGGCCCCGTCCGACATGATGGACGGACGCATCGGCGCGCTGCGCGCCGCGCTCGATCGCGCCGGACACGACCGGGCGCGGATCCTCGCGTATTCGGCCAAGTACGCGTCGGGGTTCTACGGGCCGTTTCGCGATGCGGTCGGGTCGGCGTCCGCCTTGAGCAGCGGCAACAAATACACTTATCAGATGGACCCGGCCAACGGCGACGAAGCGCTATGGGAGGTTTATCTGGACTTGCAGGAAGGCGCCGACATGGTGATGGTCAAGCCGGGCCTTCCCTACCTGGACATCGTGCGCCGGGTCAAAGATGCGTTCGGCGCGCCGACCGCCGTCTACCAGGTCAGCGGCGAGTACGCGATGCTGAAGGCGGCCGCAGCCAATGGCTGGCTCGATGAGCGCACTTGTGCGATGGAGGCACTGATCGCGTTCAAGCGCGCCGGCGCCGACGCGATCCTGACCTACTACGCGCTGACTGCCGCGGCCTGGCTCAAGGAGTAAGCGAGCACTAGGACGCCGGATCCGCTGCGCTCGGACGGTTCGCCAGCAGCGACTTCAAGTCGGACAGCGACAGCCGTTCCTCGTCGTTGCGGCGCGGACGGTTGCGGCGCTGTTGCGGCGAAACGATGTCGAGGCGCACCGCGGTCGCGCCGCGCCCGGCGTCAAGACGCGCGCCCGGTGCCGCTCCGTTCGCCTGCGCCGCGGCGGTGTACTCGATTCCGGCGTTGATCAAGCCGAGCTCCACGGCCTTCGGATCCTCTGCCTCGAGCTCGAGCCTTACATCGCTGTGCGCAGTCGCCCAGCCGGCGGCGACGCCGCCGACCAGCAGCGGCCGCCACGGCGACAGGCGCTCCATCCATTCCAGCGCGACCATGCGCTGGGCGCGCAACGAAGCCGCCTGAGCGTGCGGATGGAAGAGGTTGTTGTAATCGCGCAACGCCTGCTCGATCTCTTCGTTGGCCGGCAGCGCTTCGCGATCGCTCAAGCCCAGCTCGCGGCAGGCCTTGCGCTTCGCCGCCGCCCAGTCGGATAGCCCGTGCTCGGCGATCAGCCGCGCCGCCGCCTGTGCTATCCGCACCCGGTTGCGCGGAGGCCTGCGACGATGCGATATGCGACGCCACCGGGTCAGAAAAGCTGATTGCGCACTTCGGGCGGCGCGCGGCCGCCGTCGGTCGCCAGCGCATCGTCGCGCTTGCGCGGCATGAACTCCGAGAAAAAATACTCGGAAATTCCCCCGCGGTCGTCGCTTTCGCGCAGGCCCGAATCCGCATTGACCCGCGCGGTGATGACGCCTTCCGGCTGCTTGAGCGGCGTTTCGGGAACGCCCTTGAGCACCTTCGCCATGAACGCCATCCAGATCGGCAATGCGGCAACCGCGCCGGTCTCGTTGCTGCCGAGCGTACGCGGCTGATCGAACCCTATCCAGGCAACGGCGACCATCGATGCATTGAAGCCGCAGAACCACGCGTCGACGCTGTCGTTGGTCGTGCCCGTCTTGCCGGCGAGGTCGTGCCGGCCGAGCTGGTTGGCGCGCGCTCCGGTGCCGGCGCGGACGACGTCGCGCAGCATCGTCGTCATGATAAAGGCGTTGCGCGGATCGATCGCCGGCTCGGCATTGACGCCCGCCACGGCGGGCGTCGCCTTCGACAGCACGTTGCCGCGGCCGTCGACGACTCGGTCGATCAGATAGGGAGTCACGCGATAGCCGCCGTTGGCGAATACCGCATACGCTGCGACCATCTGCAGCGGCGTCGCGGCACCGGCGCCCAGCGCCATCGTCAGATACGCCGGATGCAGCTTCGGATCGAAGCCGAAGCGCGCGATGTAGTCCTGCGCGTACTGCGGGCCGATCGCCTGCATTACCCGCACCGTCACCAGATTCTTCGATTTCATCAGCGCGGTGCGCAGCCGCATCGGCCCGTCGAAAGTGCCGTCGTAATTCTTCGGCTCCCAGGG
Source organism: uncultured beta proteobacterium (assembly GCA_963847585.1). Classification (GTDB taxonomy): domain Bacteria; phylum Pseudomonadota; class Gammaproteobacteria; order Burkholderiales; family Casimicrobiaceae; genus PALSA-1003. The sequence continues at coordinate 267,807 of CAWKAQ010000010.1, forward strand.
CTCGCCCCCGGTCTGCGCCGCGTCGAAGTAGAGCGGTGCATCGTTGACGACGGTCGCCGGGCTGAAGCCCTTTTCCAGCGCGGCCGAGTAGATGAAGGGCTTGAAGCTGGACCCCGGCTGCCGGTATGCCTGGGTCACGTGATTGAACTTGTTGCGGTCGAAGTCGAACCCGCCGACCAGCGACAGGATCGCCCCGTCGCTGGGCCGGACCGAGACCAGCGCCGACTCGACTTGCGGCATCTGGGCGATCTGCCAGTTGCCTTTGTCGTCGCTGGCGACACGAATCAGCGCGCCGCGCCGGATCCGGCTGGCGGCCGGAGCCTTGTCGGAAAGCGCACGCGCAGCGAACTTCAGGCCCTCGCCGTTGATGACCAGGATGTCGCCATCGCTGCGCACGGCTTTGACCGAGGCGGGCGATGCCTCCAGGACAATCGCCGCCTCGAGGTTGTCGGCGTCGTTGACGTCCTGGAAGGCGGTGTCGAGCGCATCTTCGAGCTCGGACGGGTCGGTGGGGAGGCTGATATAAGCCTCGGGGCCGCGGTAGCCATGGCGCCGGTCGTAGTCGACGACGCCGCGCCGGACCGCCGCGTAGGCCGCGGCCTGGTCGTCCTTGCGCAGCGTCGTATAAACGGTCAGACCCCGGGTGTAGCCCTCCTCGCCGTAGCCCTCGATGACGATCTGGCGGGCCATTTCGGCCGCGAACTGGGCATGAGTGTCGTATTCCTGCAACGTCTGGTGGACGGCCAGCGGGGTGTTCTGGGCGACGACGAACTGGTCGTCGCTGATGTAATGGAGCTCGTGCATGCGCCGCAGGACGTATAGCTGCCGGCCGCGGGCCCGCTTGGGGTTGGCGACCGGGTTGTAGGCCGATGGCGCCTTGGGCAGGCCGGCCAGCATCGCCGCCTCGGCGATGCTGAGCTCCTGCAGCGGCTTGCCGAAGTAGATCTGGGCCGCCGCCGCAAAGCCGTACGCGCGCTGACCGAGGAAGATCTGATTGATGTAGAGCTCGAGGATTTCGTCCTTGGACAGGTTGGACTCGATCTTATACGCAAGCATGACCTCGCGAAGCTTGCGAGTGAGCGTTCGCTCACGTGTCAGGAAGAAATTCCGGGCCACCTGCATGGTGATCGTGCCGGCGCCCTGCGGGGCACCGCCACTGACATTGGCCAGCGCGGCTCGAAGGACCGACAGGTAGTCGACGCCCCCGTGCTGGTAGAAGCGCTCGTCCTCGGCGGCCAGGATCGCCCGGCGCATGACATCCGGGACTTCCTTGATTTTGACGATAGCCCGCCGCTCTTCGCCGAACTCCCCTAGGATAGCCCCTTCCGCGGAGACTATTTTGAGGGGTATCTTGGGCTGGTAGTCCGTCAGCGTCTCCAGCGACGGCAAAGTGGGATAAAGCAGTGCAAAGACAAAGGCTACCAGCAGGGCCCCGACGAGCCCCAGGCCCGCCAATACGGCCGCAAGATAGACCAGCCAGCGCTTTAGCATGAGTGAATTAAAGTTACCAGGGGGCCGGGCGGGAGCCGCGATTATATGCAGGGTTAGGAGCTAAGATAAACTTGAAAAAACAGTTTTACATGGTTTATATTTGCTGCTACTGTTTAATGTAATTTATATGAAGTGCGCCTAAAGTTCCCATGCTGAAGGAAAAACTCGATTCCGCGTTTGCATTCTTGCAAACGAAGGCGCCGCCGCTGATCGGCGTGGACATCAGCTCGTCGGCCGTAAAACTGGTCGAACTCTCCGAAACCGGCAAGGGAGCCTATCGGCTCGAGCGCTACACGATCGAACCGCTCGTCAAGGATCTGGTCAGCGACGGCAATATCGTCAACCTCGACCAGGTCAGCGAGGCGCTCCGCCGCGCGCACAAGCGCCTCGGCAGCCGCAACAAGCATATCGCAATGGCGCTGCCGACGGCGATGGTCATCACCAAGAAGATCATCGTGCCGGCCGGCCAGACCGAAGAGGAGCTGGAGCTGCAGGTCGAGGCCGAGGCCAACCAGTACATCCCGTTCGCGCTGGACGAAGTCAACCTGGATTTCCAGATCCTCGGTCCGGCGCCCAACAACGCCGAGGACGTCGAGGTGCTGATCGCGGCTTCGCGCAAGGAAAAGGTCGACGACCGGGTCGCCATCGCCGACAACGCCGGGCTGCGGCCCCAGGTGATGGACGTCGAGTCGTATGCGACCGAAGAGGCCTTCCGGATGATCGCGCCGTCGCTGCCGGCAAACGCCCGCGACCAGAACGTGGCGCTGGTCGACATCGGCGCTCATGTGATGCACTTCTACGTGCTGCGCAACAATCAAATCCTGTTCTCCCGCGACCAGGCCTTCGGCGGCAACCAGTTGACCCACGACATCCAGCGCGCGTTCAACTTATCGCCGGAAGAGGCCGAATCGGCGAAGAAAAATGCCGGGCTGCCGGAGAATTATGACGCCGATGTGCTGCAGCCGTTCATGGAGACCCTGGCGCTGGAAGTAACCCGTGCCCTGCAGTTCTTCTTCACGTCGACCTCGTACAGCCAGGTCGACCAGGTCGTCCTCACCGGCGGGTGCGCGCTGCTGTCCGGCCTCGACGAGCTGGTCGCCAAGCGCGCCGGCGTCACCACGATCGTCGGCAACCCGTTCGCCAGCATGACGGTGTCCGATCGCATCCGGCCGCGCCAGCTCGCGGCGGACGCGCCGCTGCTGCTGATCGCCTGCGGCCTCTCGCTGCGCGGGTTCGAATAGCCATGATCCGCGTCAACCTACTGCCCCACCGCGAGCAGAAACGCCAGGCGCGTCAGCGCCAGTTCATCTCGATGGCCGTCGGCCTCGCGGTGCTCGGCGTCGCGATCGTCGGCCTGGTTCATATCGTCATTGCCGCCCAGATCGAAAACCAGAACAGGCGCAACACGTTGCTGAAGACCGAGATCGCCAAGCTCGACGAGCAGATCAAGGAGATCGACAAGCTGCGCGAGCAGACGCAGGCGCTGCTGGCGCGCAAGCAGATCGTCGAGACGCTGCAGTCGAACCGGACCGAGGCGGTGCACCTGCTCGACCAGCTGGTGCGGCAGCTCCCGGACGGCCTCTACCTGAAGTCGGTCAAGCAGGTGGGATCGAAGGTGACGCTCACCGGTTACGCGCAGTCGAACGCCCGCGTCTCGACGCTGATGCGAAGCATCGAGAGCTCGCCGTGGCTGACCACGCCCGAGCTGATCGAGATCAAGTCGGTGCCGCTCGACAAGCAGAAGGTCAACGAGTTCACGTTGAGCCTGCAGATGAAGCGCCCGGCCGAAACGCCCGGCACTGCTGTGGGCAAGCTTCCGCCGCCGCGGCCAAGGCTACGACGGTTGCGCCGCAAGCGAAGGGGCCGCAAACATGACCCTCGACGACATCCGCCGCCTCAATTTCCGTGAGGCGGGAAACTGGCCGCTGTTGCCGAAGATCGACGGTCCTGGGCCTGCTGGTTGTCCTGATCCTGCTGGCCGGTGCGTTTTTCGACTGGAAGGATCAGATCGACGCGCTCGATCGCGCCACAGGACGAGGAAGCCAAGCTCCGGGTTTCGTATTCCGAGAAGAAGGCCAAGGCGGTCAACCTCGAGCTCTACGTTCAGCAGCTCAAGGAGATCGAGCAGGCGTTCGGCGCGCTGCTCAAGCAGTTGCCCAACAAGAGCGAAATGGACGCGCTGCTGACCGACATCAACCAGGCCGGGCTCGGCCGCGGCCTGCAATTCGAGCTGTTCCGTCCGGCGACCCGCGAGAGGATTGCCGAGTTCTACGCCGAATTGCCGATCACGGTGAAGGTGACGGGCACATATCATGATATGGGAGCCTTCGCCAGCGATGTGGCGCAGCTCCCTCGAATCGTCACGCTGAATGACATTGGCATCGTCAATGACAAGGGCACGCTGGTGATGGATGCGACCGCCAAGACCTTCCGCTACCTGGACGAGGACGAGATCGCCAAGCAGCGCAAGTCGGCGAAGGATGCCAAGGCCAAGAAATGAAGCCGCGATTGGCCGCTTGTGGCATCGCCGCCATCCTCGTCGCCGCCTGCGGCGGCGAAAGCCATCAGGACTTGCGCGCCTGGATGCAGGATCAGGGCAAAGGGGTCAAGGGCAAGCTCGATCCGCTGCCTCAGGTCCGGCCCTACGAGCCGTTCACGTACAACGCATTCGACCTGTCCGATCCGTTCAAGCCGCGCAAGATCGAGCCGGTCAAGGGAGGCAGCAAGCTCGCGCCGGATCTCAACCGGCGCAAGGAGCCGCTCGAAGCCTATCCGCTGGAATCGCTGCAGATGGTCGGCACGCTGCAGCGGGGCAAGAGCACGTACGCGCTGGTCAGAACGACCGACAGGGACGTCTATCAGGTCAAGGTCGGAAACTACTATGGGTCAGAACTTCGGCGTCATCGTCGGCATCGGGGACGGCGACATTCGGCTCAAGGAACTGGTGCAGGACGGTGCCGGCGACTGGACGGAGCGAACCAGCACGCTCCAGCTCGCCGAAGCGGACACTAGACAGGAGCGACGCAGATGAGGGCCATGCGATTCACTGAAGCGAAACGCGGGCACTGGCTGAAAGGGGCCGCCATTGCCGCCGTTGCCTCGCTGCTGCTTTTGACTGTCGGGCAGGCGCTGGCGCAGAACAGCATCGAGAACGTCACGGTATCCAAAGGCAGCTCGGGACGCACGATCGTGCGGTTCACGATGAAGGCGCCGCTGCCCAATCCGCCGGCTGGATTCGCGATCAACAACCCGCCGCGGATCGCGCTCGATTTCCCCGACACCGGCAACGGCTTGGGCGCGCTCGTCGCAAGAGATCGGTGATCCGGCGCTGCGCAGCGTCAATGTCGTGCAGGCAGGCAATCGCACCCGCGTCGTCTTCAACCTGAACAAGCCGCAATCGTTCGAAACCCAGGTCGAAGGCAATACGGTTGTCGTCACGCTGAGCGAGACGCCCACGGCCGCGGTTACGGCACAATCGCCGACGGTCTCTCGCTTCGCCGAGGCACGGCCCGGCGAGGCGGCGCACGCGTTGCGCGACATCGACTTCCGGCGCGGGCGAAACGGCGAAGGACGGATCATCGTCGACCTGTCCGATGCGACGACCGGCATCGACATCCGCCAGCAGGGCAAGACGCTGATCGTCGACTTCATCAAGACCTCGCTGCCGCGCAATCTCGAACGCAGGCTCGACGTCGGCGACTTCGCCACGCCGGTGATGACCATCGATACCTTCGAGCAGGCCGGCAACACGCGGATGGTCATCGAGCCCAAGGGCCTGTGGGAGCATTCGGCTTACCAGACCGACAATCGTTTCATCGTCGAGGTCAAGCCGATCCAGGAAGACCCGAATCGCCTGACGCAGGGCACGCGCGCGGGCTACAAGGGCGAGAAGCTTTCGCTCAACTTCCAGAACGTCGAAGTGCGCGCCGTGCTGCAGGTGATCGCAGACTTCACCGGTCTCAACATCATCACCAGCGACACGGTGACCGGCAGCCTGACGCTGCGGCTGAAGGACATTCCGTGGGACCAGGCGCTCGACATCATCATGCAGACCAAGGGTCTGGACATGCGCAAGAACGGCAACGTCGTTCTGATCGCGCCGCGTGAAGAGCTCGCCGTCAAGGAGAAGCAGCAGCTCGAGTCGATGCAGCAGATCAACGATCTGGAGCCGCTGCAGACCGAGATGTTCCAGCTCAACTACCAGAAAGCCGATGCGATCAAGGCGCTGATCTCGGACAAGGAGGGCAAGTTCCTGTCCAAGCGCGGCACCGCGGTGGTCGATGCGCGAACCAATATCCTGTTCGTCCAGGATACCGGCGGACGGCTCGAGGAAGTGCGCCGGCTGATCCGCCAGATCGACGTCACCGTGCGGCAGGTCGTCATCGAGAGCCGCATCGTCATCGCGGACGACAAGTTCGGTCGCCAGCTCGGTGTGCGCTTCGGCATGCAGACCGGATTCACGCTGAACCGGCGCTACGCGGGCGGCATCGGCGGCAGCCTCAACACGCAGCCGGTAGTCAGCAGCACCGGCGGCGGAGCGACGGCCACGCGCGAAACGCGCACGCAGACGCCGTTCGAGCTCGCGTCGGGATTGGCAAGCGCCGGCTACTCGGATTCGCCGCAGCTCAACGTGAATCTGCCGGTGGTCAACCCCGCGGGCCAGCTCGCGCTGACCTTGATCAACCTGGGCAGCGGCAACCTGATCAACCTCGAGCTTTCGGCGCTCGAGGCCGACAGCCGGGGCAAGGTGGTGTCCAGCCCACGCGTCGTGACTGCCGACAACCAGAAGGCCAGCATCGAGCAGGGCACCGAGATCCCGTACGTGACGCCCGGCACCGGCAACAGCCCGGCAACCGTTCAGTTCAAGAAGGCGGTGCTGCGTCTCGACGTCACGCCGCAGATCACGCCGGACAACCGCATCATCATGACGGTCGAAATTCGCAAGGACTCGGTCGGGCAGTTCGTTCCCGTGCAGGGCGGGGGCTTCGTTCCGTCGATCGACACCAAGAACGTCATAACGCAGATCGCCGTCAACAACGGCGATACCGCGGTCATCGCCGGCATCTACGAGGAAACGCTCAACAACGACGTGACCAAGATTCCGTTCCTCGGCGACCTGCCGTATCTCGGCTACCTGTTCAAGACGACCAACAAGAACATCGAGAAGACCGAGCTCCTGATTTTCCTGACGCCGCGCATCGTCAAGGAATCAGTCACCGCGGTGCGCTAGCCAGCCGCGGCAGCACAGCCGCTCGCTCCGGCCGCACGTATCAACTAGAATGCCCCGATGCATCTGCATCGGGGCAATCTTTTTCTGGTGGGCATGCCGGGCAGCGGTAAATCGACGCTCGGGCGGCTGCTCGCCAAGCGCCTGGGCAAGGCGTTCTACGATGCCGACAGCGAGCTCGAGCGGAGGCTCGGCGTATCGATCCCGGTGATCTTCGAATTGGAAGGCGAGCCCGGGTTCCGCGATCGCGAGCAGGCGATCATTGCGGAGTACGTGCTGCATACCCACACGATATTCGCCACCGGCGGCGGCGCGGTGCTGCGCCAGGTCAACCGCGACTGCCTGAAGCAGAACGGCTCGGTGCTCTATCTCCACGCAACGCCGGCGACGCTGTGGGAACGCACCAAGCGCAGCAAGCATCGGCCGTTGCTGCAGGCTCCCGACCCATTTGAACGGCTGAAGGAGATCTACGCGTTTCGCGACGCGCTGTACCGCGAGACCGCGGACTTCGTCGTCGAGTCCGACCAGGAACAGGTCATCCGGCTGGCCCAGCGGCTGGAGCAGCAACTGCGCGCATCGGCGCAGGCCTAGTTCGTCCATCTGCCGATGCCGACGCTGACCGTCGCGCTCGCGGAGCGCAGCTATCCGATCCATATCGGCGCGGGACTCCTCGCCCGCGCCGGGGAATTGCTGGCATCACCGCGTCCTGCTCGCGCGATCATCGTCACCAATCCCGTCGTCGCCGCGCACTACCTTGCACCGTTGCAGGCAGCACTATTGCGCTGCGGCGTTCGCTGCGAGGCCGTGCTCGTCCCCGAGGGTGAAGCGCACAAGGATTGGGCGACGCTCTACGATGTCCATACGCGTTTGCTCGAGTTGGGCGCCGAACGGTCGACCTTGCTGGTTGCGCTCGGCGGCGGTGTCATCGGCGATCTGGCCGGACTCGCCGCGGCAACCTACCAGCGCGGCATGCCGCTTGCTGCAGGTTCCGACGACGCTGCTCGCGCAGGTCGACTCGTCGGTCGGCGGCAAGACGGCGGTCAACCATCCGCTGGGCAAGAACATGATCGGCGCGTTCCATCAGCCGTCCGCCGTCATCATCGACACGACGACGCTGTCGACATTGCCCGAGCGCGAATACGTCGCCGGCATCGCCGAAGTCATCAAGTACGGCGCAGCATGCGACGCGAGTTTTTTCGACTGGATGGAGAGCCACGTCGACCGCATGCTCGCACGCGACGCGGACGCCATCGCTCATGCGGTGCACGAGAGTTGCCGCATCAAAGCCCAGGTTGTCGCGAGTGATGAGCGCGAGGCCGGCGAGCGAGCGGTCCTCAACTTCGGTCACACGTTCGGGCACGCGATCGAAGCGGCAACCGGTTATGGGACGTGGCTGCACGGCGAGGCGATTGCTGCGGGCATGGTGCTTGCAGCGTCGTTGTCGCAGCGTGCAAGCGGGCTCGGCATCGACGACGCGAATCGCCTGAAGCGCTTGATCGATCGCGCAGGCCTGCCTGTTGCGCCGCCGGCGCTCGGCTTCGATCGCTGGATCGAACTGATGTCGCGGGACAAGAAGGCGGAATCGGGTGCGATGCGCTTTGTGCTGCTGAAGGCGCTCGGGACCGCTTCGGTTCGCAGCGGCATCGCTGAGGCAGACCTGCGCGCGGTGCTTGCGGCGTAGCGTGCAAACAAAAGCGGCGCCCGAAGGCGCCGCTTGTTGTGCCCAGCCCGATCACCGAGCCATGGTTACGGCTTGCAAGTAATCTTCGCCGTTTGGGTTACTTGAGGCTTGCTTGCATCTCCGACGATGATCGTGTGGCTTCCGACTCGAGTCGTTCAGGCCGGTGATGTCGAAGCTGCCCGGTGACGCCGGCACCACACCTGCCGTTGCTCGACCGTACCCCCGACGACCGCCACGTTGTACGGTGCTACACCGCCGGAGACGATGAATGTGAACGTCTGTCCAGTGCAGCCCGATCCCGATGCGCGTCGTATACGATCCGGGCGTTATGTCGACCATGACCGGTGCCGGCGGTGGCGCCGGTGGCACGGGTCCCAGCAGATTGTGCAGTGTGGCAGTCGTCGTCTGACCGGTCGCATCGACGATGACGATGGTCGCCGGATTGACGCAAAGGCCAGTCGTGAGCGCCGTGAATGCCCCGCCGTACGGAATATTGACGCCGTTCAGAATCGTCACGCCGTTCGGGATCGACGAGCTCGCCGAATACGGCGGTGTCCCGCCGAAGACGGTATAGACGACGGAGAATCCGTTGATACAGCCGGTGTTGTCGGGCGCGGTAATCGTCGCATCGGGCGGCAACACCGACAGCGCGGTCTGCTGCACGATCGTGAACTGCCCGTTTACCTGGTTTCCGGTCGTCAGTTCCGTCGCTCGAATGGTCGCCGGCTGTGTGGGCGCGCCGAGATTCGCCTGGATAAAGACGGTTGCCACGCCGTTGCCGTCGGAGACGACGGTCAGCGTCGGCACCAGCGGCGCGCCCGGGTTGTTGCTCTGGATCGCGAAGTCGCCGTCGACGACGTCGAAGCGAACCTGTCTGCCCGGAACGGGGACGCCGCCCGGGCCGGTGACCGTGACTGATCGCCGTCCCGAGTCTGTCCCGAGCAGATGTTGATGCCGCACGCCGCGCCGCTCGGCTTGATCGTCAGCGTGCCGAAAATCGGCGCGGCCTTTACCGTTACGGTCGAGGTGGCTTTTTGGCCGACCGCGTCCTGCACGGTAATCGTCACCGAGGTATCCGCGACGACGGTGCCCGGCAGCAGGACGATCGTGTTGCCGCTCGGCGCTTGCGCGACCGGCAGGACGCTGGGGTTGCTCGATACGACAAAGAAGGGCGCCGCGCCTCCGCTGATCGTGAGCGTCACCGGCGTATTCGAAAAAGCGGTGATGATGGGCGGCAAAACGGACAGCGGGCCGGGGGTAGGCGGCACCGGCTGGAACGGATTATTCGGAGCGCCGCTGCCGCCGCCGCAACCGCCCAGGGCGAGCAATCCGCCGAGCGCGAAAAACGCAAGTGCCAGTCGCAGCCAGCGAGCAATCATTCGATTTGGCGCCATGAAGGAATCCCTGATGATGTTGTCCTAAATATCCTACCCGGGCCGGCTTTTTTGAACGCTGGTACAAGCATATAGCCCACTTTGTTCAGATTAAAGCGCAAGTTCAGGGCTGGCGCAAGTGCTTTTGGCGGACAGGCGCATCCCGGGCGTCGCCAGGTTGCCGCAATGCAACATTATGGCTAGTATGAAAAGGTTTCGCCCGCCGCTTTGAGGCGCAGGCGGCAGGGCATGCCGGAAGGCGCGATCGGCCCGGTAACAGGCGAGGATCCAGTGGAGCGACAGCGACAGGCGCGGCACCTGCCCCCGGCGCGGCAGGGATTGTACGACCCGGCGAACGAACACGATGCCTGCGGCCTGGGGTTCATCGCGCACATCAAGGGCAAGGCCAGCCACGCCATCGTCACCCAGGGCCTTCAGATCCTCAAGAATCTGACCCACCGCGGCGCGACCGGCGCCGATCCCTTGCAGGGCGATGGCGCCGGCATTCTGGTCCAGCTGCCCGACGCATTCCTGCGCCGCGCCTGCGGCCGGCAGGGCCTGACGCTGCCGGCGCTCGGTCAATACGGCGTCGGCATGGTGTTTCTCCCCAAAGAGCCGGCGTCGCGCATGGCGTGCGAGCAGGAAATCGAGCGCGCGGTCGCCGGCGAAGGCCAGCTGCTGCTCGGCTGGCGCGACGTGCCGACCGATAATTCGGGCCTGTCCGAGCGCACCAAGGATGTCGAGCCGGTGATCCGGCAGGTTTTCATCGCGCGCGGATCGAATCGCATCGACCAGGACGGGCTCGAGCGCAAGCTCTACATCATCCGCAAGAAATCCGGGCACGCGATCCAGGCGCTGAAGCTCAAGCACGGCAAGGAGTTCTACGTGCCGTCGATGTCGTCGCGCACGATCGTCTACAAGGGCATGCTGCTCGCGCACCAGGTCGGCGAGTACTACCTCGATTTGCGCGATCCGACGATGGTCTCGGCGCTGGCGATGGTGCATCAGCGCTTCTCGACCAACACCTTCCCGACCTGGGATCTCGCGCATCCGTTCCGCCTGGTCTGCCACAACGGCGAGATCAACACGCTGCGCGGCAACGTCAACTGGATCCGGGCGCGCCAGCAGGCGATCGCAAGCACGGTGCTCGGCGACGACCTCGACAAGATCTGGCCGCTGATCTACGACGGCCAGTCCGACTCGGCATCGTTCGACAACTGTCTCGAGTTGCTGCTGATGGGCGGATATCCGCTCGCCCACGCGATGATGCTGATGATCCCGGAAGCGTGGGCGGGCAACCCGCTGATGGACGAGGATCGCCGCGCGTTCTACGAATACCACGCCGCACTGATGGAGCCATGGGACGGTCCCGCGGCGATGGCGTTCACCGACGGTCGGCAGATCGGCGCGACGCTCGATCGCAACGGGCTGCGGCCGGCGCGCTACATCGTCACCGACGACGACTACGTGATCATGGCATCCGAAGTCGGCGTGCTCGACATTCCGGAGCGCAAGATCATCCGCAAGTGGCGGCTGCAGCCGGGAAAAATGCTGCTGGTCGACACCGAGCAGGGCCGCATCATCGACGACGCGGAGCTGAAGCGCACTCTGGCGACCGCGAAGCCGTACCGCGCGTGGATCGACCGCACCCGCATCGCGCTCGAGGATCTGCCGGCGCCGGCGCCGCCGCAACGCTCGAAAGTCTCGCTGCTCGACCGCCAGCAGGCATTCGGTTACACGCAGGAAGACCTCAAGGTGATCCTGGCGCCGATGGCGTTGAACGGCGAGGAGGCGGTCGGCTCGATGGGCAACGACGCCGCACTGCCGGTGCTGTCGAACCGTCCGAAGGTCCTGTATGCGTACTTCAAGCAACTGTTCGCGCAGGTGACCAATCCACCGATCGACCCGATCCGCGAAGAGCTGGTGATGTCGCTGGTGACATTCATCGGGCCGCGGCCGAACCTGCTCGCTGTCGACTTAGCACCCGACGCCACCGATCTTCCGATGCGACTCGAGGCCGGGAAGCCCATTCTGACCGCCGACGAAATGGAGAAGATCCGTCACATCGGCCTGTTCACCGGCGCCACGTTCCGTTCGCGCGAGCTCGACATCTGCTATCCCGCGGCGTGGGGCGCAGCGGGCATGGAAGCGGCGCTCGCGAGCCTCTGCGCTCACGCCGAGGACGCGATCCGCCTCGGCTTCAACATCCTGATCGTGTCGGACCGCAACGTCTCTTCCGAGCTGATGCCGATTCCAGCGCTGCTCGCAACCGCCGCCGTGCACCAGCACCTGGTGCGCAAGGGCCTGCGCACCAGCGCCGGGCTGGTGGTCGAGACCGGATCGGCGCGCGAAGTGCATCATTTCGCACTGCTCGCCGGTTACGGCGCCGAGGCGATCTACCCGTATCTCGCGCTGGAAACGCTCGCCCAGCTGCACGAGATCGTGCCGGAAGTCTCACCCGAGGAATCGGCCAAGCGCTTCGTCAAGGCGATTTGCAAGGGCCTCTACAAGGTGATGTCCAAGATGGGCATCTCGACCTATCAGTCCTACTGCGGCGCTCAGATATTCGAGGCGGTCGGATTGAACAGTGCGTTTATCGACAAGTATTTCACCGGCACGGCGAGCAACATCCAGGGTATCGGTTTGTTCGAGGTCTCCGATGAGGCTTATCGGCTGCACCAGATCGCATTCGGCGACAGTCCGGTGCTGCGCGACGCGCTCGATGCCGGCGGCGAATATCAGTACCGCGTCCGCGGCGAAGAGCACATGTGGACGCCTGACTCGATCGCCAAGCTGCAGCACGCGGCCCGAGCCAACAGTCATTCGACCTACCAGGAATACGCGAAGCTGATCAACGATCAGAGCCGCCGGCTGATGACCTTGCGCGGTCTGTTCGAATTGAAGCCCGCAGGCGCGCCGGTGCCGCTGGACGAGGTCGAGCCGGCGGCGGAAATCGTCAAGCGCTTCGCCACCGGCGCGATGAGCCTCGGGTCGATCTCGACCGAGGCGCACACCACGCTCGCGATCGCGATGAACCGGATCGGCGGCAAGTCGAACACCGGCGAAGGCGGCGAGGACGCGCATCGCTACCCGCTGATGCGCAAGGGAGAGACGCTGAGCTCGCGGATCGGCGGCGTCGTCGTCGATGTTCCGGTCAGGGAAGGCGATTCGCTGCGCTCGCGCATCAAGCAGGTCGCGTCGGCCCGCTTCGGCGTCACCGCCGAATACCTGGTCAACGCCGACCAGCTGCAGATCAAGATGGCGCAGGGCGCGAAGCCCGGCGAAGGCGGCCAGTTGCCTGGACACAAGGTCTCCGAATACATCGCGAAGCTGCGTTTTTCGGTGCCGGGTGTCGGCTTGATCTCGCCGCCGCCGCACCACGACATTTACTCGATCGAGGATCTGGCGCAGCTGATCCACGATCTGAAGAACGCCAATCCGCAGGCATCGATCAGCGTCAAGCTGGTGTCCGAAGTCGGCGTCGGGACCGTCGCCGCGGGTGTGGCGAAGGCCAAGGCCGACCATGTGACGATCGCCGGCCACGACGGCGGCACCGGCGCGTCACCCGAGTCGTCGATCAAGCACGCCGGCACGCCGTGGGAGCTGGGCTTGGCCGAGACGCAGCAGACGCTGGTGCTCAACCGCCTGCGCGGCCGCATCGCGGTTCAGGTCGACGGCCAGATGAAAACCGGTCGCGACGTCGTCGTCGGGGCGCTGCTCGGCGCCGACGAGTTCGGCTTCGCGACGGCGCCGCTGGTCGCCGCAGGATGCATCATGATGCGCAAGTGCCATCTCAATACCTGCCCGGTCGGCATCGCGACGCAGGACCCGGTGTTGCGCGCGAAATTCGACGGCCAGCCCGAGCACGTCGTCAATTTCATGTTCTTCGTCGCCGACGAAGTGCGGAGCATCATGGCGGAGCTCGGCATCCGCCGTTTCGAGCAGCTGATCGGCCGCGCGGATCTGCTCGATACCCGCGCCGGCATCGAGCATTGGAAGGCGCGCGGCCTGGATTTCTCGCGCATCTTCTACCAGCCGCCGATGCCGCCGGAAGTCGCGCGCTTCCATTGCGAGGAGCAGGACCATCGGCTCGATCGCGCGCTCGATCACCAGCTGATCGCCGCCGCGGCCGCGGCGATCGACCAGAAGACGCCGGTGCGCCTCGAGTACAAGATCCGCAATGCGCATCGCTCGGTGGGTGCGATGCTGTCCGGCATCGTCGCGCGACGCTACGGGCACGCGGGACTGCCCGAGGACACGATCCATGTCGCATTCGATGGCATCGCCGGTCAGAGCTTCGGCGCATTCCTCGCGCGCGGCATCAGCTTCGAACTGCAGGGAGCAACCAACGATTACGTCGGCAAGGGCTTGTCCGGGGGCCGGATCGTCGTCTATCCGGATCCCGAGTCTCCGGCGAAGCCCGACGAGAATATCGTCATCGGCAACACCGTGATGTACGGCGCGATTGCCGGCGAGGCCTATTTTCGCGGCATCGCGGGCGAGCGCTTTTGCGTGCGCAATTCCGGTGCCTCGGCCGTCGTCGAGGGCACCGGCGATCATGGCTGCGAGTACATGACCGGCGGGACCGTCGTCGTGCTCGGGCGCACCGGTCGCAATTTCGCCGCCGGCATGAGCGGCGGCATGGCCTTCGTCTACGACGAGGATGGCACGTTCAAGGAGCGGTGCAATACGGCAATGGTGAGCATCGAGAAAGTGCAGGTTGAAGCAGAGCAGATCCAAGCCGAGGCGGAGCTCGCCGCCGCCGGCAATGGGCGAGTTCGCCACGGCGAAGTCAGCGACGAGGCGCTATTGCGCGGATTGATCGAGCGGCACTTGCGCTTTACGGCGAGCACCCGGGCGCTTGCCATCCTCGATAACTGGGAAGCGGCGCGCAGCAAATTCGTCAGAGTATTTCCGAACGAGTACAAGCGCGCGCTGGCCGAGCTTTTTGCGCGGCGGGCGCTATTGCCCGGCGACCGACCGCCAGCGCGAGGCGGTGTAGCGTGAGCACGACCTGACCCCGATGGGCAAGACCACCGGCTTCATCGAGCTGCAGCGAATTTCCGAAGTCGCGCTGCCGATCGGCGAGCGCGTGCGCAACTACCGCGAATTCATCTTCGCGCTCAAGAACGATCAGGCGTCGAAGCAGGGCGCGCGCTGCATGGACTGCGGCATCCCATTCTGTCAGTCCGGCTGCCCGATCAACAACATCATTCCCGACTGGAATGACCTCGTCTACCGGCAGCAATGGCGCGAGGCGCTCGAAGTGCTGCACTCGACCAACAACTTTCCGGAATTCACCGGAAGAATCTGCCCGGCGCCATGCGAAGCCGCCTGCACGCTCAATATCAACGACGATCCGGTCGGCATCAAGTCGATCGAGCACTTCATCATCGACAAGGGTTGGGAAGAAGGCTGGGTCGCGCCGCAGCCGCCGAAACGAAGGACCGGCAAGCGCGTGGCCGTGGTCGGTTCCGGCCCGGCCGGAATGGCATGCGCGCAGCAGCTTGGGCGCGCCGGCCACGAAGTCGTGCTGTTCGAGAAGGCCGACCGAATCGGTGGGCTGTTGCGCTACGGAATTCCCGATTTCAAGATGGAGAAGTACCACATCGACCGCCGGGTCGAGCAGATGCGAGCCGAAGGGGTCGAGTTCCGTGTCAACGCGCATGTCGGCGCAACGGGACGGAATGGCGTCTCGGCGGCGCGCCTGCTCGAGGAATTCGACGCGCTGGTCGCCTCGGCGGGCTCCGAGCATCCGCGCGATCTGGACGTTCCCGGTCGTGACCTCGACGGCGTCCATTTCGCGATGGACTTTCTGCCGCTGCAAAATCAGGCGCGTCGCCGGCGACGCCGACGTGCCGCCGCTGACTGCAAAGGGCAAGCACGTCATCGTCATCGGCGGTGGCGATACCGGCTCGGACTGCGTCGGCACATCGAATCGGCAGGGCGCGTTGTCGGTGACGCAGTTCGAGTTGCTGCCGCAGCCGCCCGAGCACGAGAACAAGCCGCTGGTGTGGCCGTACTGGCCGATGAAGATGCGGACGTCCTCGTCGCACGAGGAAGGCTGCGAACGCGATTGGGCGGTTCAGACCAAGGCCTTCAAGGGCGAGGGCGGCAAGGTGGTTGCGCTTGTCGCCAGCCGCGTCGAATGGAAGGACGGGAAGCTTCGCGAAGTGCCCGGCAGCGAATTCGAGCTCAAGGCCGACCTGGTGCTGTTCGCAATGGGTTATCTGCATCCGGTGCACGCCGGGATGCTCGAAGAGCTGGGCGTCGAATACGACGCGCGCGGCAACGTCAAGGCCGACACCGAGCATTATCGAACGTCGGTCCCGAAGCTTTTTGCCGCCGGCGACACGCGCCGCGGCCAGTCGCTGGTCGTCTGGGCGATACGCGAGGGCCGCCAGTGCGCGCGCGCCGTCGACGAATTCCTGATGGGCGCGTCCGAGCTGCCGCGCTAGGACACAGGTTCCGCCGATGACCGATATCGTCGCCCTCGACGTCGCGAGCTGGCGGCCGGCGCTTAGCCCCGATGCGCAAAACGTTGCGATACGAACGCTCGAAGGCGGCGGCGTGCTGATCTTGCCGCAGCTTGCGTTCCCGCTGTCCGCCGACGAGCAGCGCTTCCTTTCGCCGCGCTGGTCCGACGGCAGGGCGAAAAACATCAGCTTCGACGGCGGCAAGCTCAAGGGCGCCCGCGGCTCGGCCGACGAGCTCGCGGCGCTGTCGCGCAATGGTTGCGCGATTCGCGGCCGAGGCCTCGGGCCTGGTCACGGCGCTGTTTCCGAGCGTTATGCGCCGTACGTTCGCCGCGCGCGCACCAGCTTCCGGCCGCAGCCCGCCGTCGGGCGCGCGGTTTCCTGGCGCAAGGACGATTCGCGCCTGCACGTCGACGCATTTCCGTCGCGGCCGAATCATGGCGAGCGCATTCTGCGCGTGTTCTGCAATGTCAGCCCCGGCGAGGATCGGGTATGGCGCGTCGGCGAGAGCTTCGAAGCGGTGGCGCGCCGGTTTCTGCCGGGCATTCGCCGGCAGATCCCCGGCGAGGCGCGATGGCTGTCGGCGCTGCACGTGACCAAGGGCCTACGCAGCCCGTACGATCACCTGATGCTCGGCCTGCACGATGGCGCCAAGGCAGATCTCGCCTACCAGGCGAATTGCGCGCAGCAGGTCGTGCGCTTCGCCCCCGGTACCACCTGGCTGTGCTTTTCCGACCAGCTGATGCACGCGGCGATGTCGGGCCAGTACATGCTCGAGCAGACGATCGATCTTCCGCTGGCACGCGCTGTACGACCGCGAGCGATCACCGCTGGCGATCCTGGAACGGCTTTGCGGCCGCGAGCTCGCGCCCGGCTGAAGCGTCCCATCGCGCCGATCGACGCATCGTCCGGCGGCGAAGCTGCGAAGGCGAAGCCGGTCCGCCGCCATTCGGCTCTACAATAGCGGCCGTGCTGCCAGGACTGAACGCCGCCATCGTGGCGGCGATTCCGTTCCACCGCAAAGCCTCCCGGATGAACCCACCGCAAAACGATACGCTGCTGCGCGCGCTCAGGCGCGAGCCGACCGACTACACGCCGATCTGGCTGATGCGGCAGGCCGGCCGTTATCTTCCCGAGTACAACGCGACGCGTGCGCGCGCCGGCAGCTTCATGGCGCTTTGCACCGATCCCGAGCTTGCCGCCGAGGTCACGATGCAGCCGCTCGCGCGCTTTCCGCTCGACGCGGCGATTCTGTTTTCGGACATTCTCACCGTTCCCGACGCGATGGGTCTCGGATTGCATTTCGTCGACGGCGAAGGTCCGCGTTTCGCGCGGCCGCTGGTCGACGAGGAAGCGGTGGCGAAGCTCGCCGTGCCCGATCCCGAGCGCCTGCGTTACGTGTACGACGCGGTCGCGACGATCAAGCGCGCTCTGGCCGGCAAACTGCCGCTGCTCGGGTTCGCCGGCAGCCCGTTTACGCTTGCCTGTTACATGATCGAAGGCGGCGGCAGCGCGGACTTTGCGCGCGTGCGCCGCATGCTTTATGCGCGTCCCGATCTGCTGCATCGGATCCTCTCGGTCAATGCCGAAGCGGTCGCTGCCTATCTGGCGCAGCAGGTCGCGCACGGCGCCGACGCGCTGATGCTGTTCGACACCTGGGGCGGACTGCTTACCACCGAGGCCTATGCACGTTTTTCGCTGGCCTACATCCGGACGGTGCTCGAACGCGTGCGCCAGTCGACCGGCGCCGCAACGCCGACGATCGTGTTCACCAAAGGTGGCGGCCAGTGGCTCGAGCGCATCGCCGATACCGGCTGCTCGGCGGTCGGCGTCGATTGGACGACCGACATGGCGGCGGCTCGCGCGAGAGTGGGCGCGCGCGTTGCGCTGCAAGGCAACCTCGATCCACTGGCGCTGCTTGCCACACCGGAAGTCGTGTGCGCGCAGGCCGCGGCTGTCCTGGATGCGGCCGGCACCTCGCCGGGCTTCATATTCAATCTGGGCCACGGCATCGTGCCGTCGACGCCGCCAGACAACGTTGCGGCCCTGGTCGAATTCGTGCACGAGGCTTCGCGATCGCGCCTTTCGCGCCCGGCGAGCGCCGTGGAAACCGCCGTAAGCCGCGCCGGTGCTGGATCTTCAGGGCATTGACCAACGGCGGAAGTCGCGCTCGACCGGGTCGCACTTATGCACAATATCGCCGGAGCGCAGCTGCTTCGGCGATCGCCGGGCAGGCATGGCGTCGTGCAATCGCAAGACATTGAATAAAATACATTTTTTGGCATCTTGCCGGTGCTAATACCAGTGCGCGGCCGTTGCGGTGAGGCGGGCCGACGGGCCCCTGCAAAGTTACTCACAGAATTGTCCACATGCTTGGTCGGCGATGGCGAACATTGAAAAAATAATGACTTGGCGCGCATTCTTGCAAGCGTTACTGATGATTCAGAAGCCTACAACTTGTGACGGCGCGCGAGCCTCGCGTCTCGACGCAGCCTGCAGCGGAGTAATCCTGGCCATTGTTCGCGTGGCGCTGCCGGTCGCGGCGCATCGCTTGTTCGACTATTGGCTTCCCAGCGGCCTTGCCGTGGGTCGCGGCAGTGTTCTCGTGGTCAAGCTCGGCGCGCGTGCGCTGCCCGGCGTTGCGGTCGAGTTCGCCGACACGAGCGAGGTCGCTCCCGATCGATTGCTTCCGATCGATCAAATCGTCGCCGACATTCCGCCGCTACCCGACGACCTGATCGATCTCGCGTCGTTCATCGCCGCCTACTACCAGCAGCCGATAGGGCTGTGCCTTGCGCAAATGCTGCCGCCTCTGGTTGCGGCACCCGCGGCGCGTGCGCCGTTGGCCGCGCGCTACCGGATGACTGCGGCAGGCCGCGCCGAATCCGCTGCTGCGCGAGGTCGCGGGCTGACGATGCGCGCGTTGCTGGACTCCGCGCATGGCGCATCGACCGCCGAGATCCGGGCGCTGGGCTCGCATGCCTGGCGTGTGTTCGGCGCATGGCGCCGCGACGGCTGGATCGAGCCGGTGGCGGCGGAGGCAAGCGCAACGCCTGGCGCGCACGAGCTCAATGCCGATCAGCGCGCTGCACTGATTGCCGCGATACCGGAGCAAGGAGGCTTTCGGGCGTCGCTGCTGCAGGGCGTGACCGGCAGCGGCAAGACCGCCGTTTACCTCGAGGCCGCCGCCAAGGTCATCGCCGCCGGGCGCCAGGCGCTGCTGCTCGTTCCGGAGATCGGCTTGACACCCCAGCTCGAGCAGAGAATCGCCGACGCGCTTCCCGGCGCGCGCATCGCGATGCTGCACAGCCGGCTCGGCGTATCGGAACGGCGCCGCCAATGGCTGGCGGCGGCGAGCGGCGAGGCGCAGCTGATCGTCGGGACGCGGCTCGCCGTTTTTGCGCCGGCGCCTCATCTGGGCCTGATCGTCGTCGACGAGGAGCACGACGCCTCGTTCAAGCAACACGAAGGCGTGCGTTATCACGCCCGCGACGTGGCGGTCTACCGCGCCAGCCGTCGCGATGTGCCGGTGATCCTCGGCAGCGCAACGCCGTCGCTGGAAACCTATGCTCAGGCGATGCGGGGCCGCTATCGGTGGCTGAAGCTGCCGCTGCGCGCCACCGCGCAGACGGCGCTGCCGCCGGTACGACTGGTGCCGACGCGCGCCGAGGGCACAGTCGAGGGCATCGGGCCGGCGCTGCGCGAGGCGATCGGCGCTCGCCTCGCGCGCGGCGAGCAGTCGCTGCTGTTCATCAACCGGCGCGGTTACGCGCCGGCGCTGCTGTGTCCCGGCTGCGGATGGAAAGCGCCATGTCCGCGTTGCGCGGCGAGGCTGGTCGTGCATCGCGAAACCGCGGGCTTGCGCTGTCACCATTGCGGCCACGCGGAAGCGCTGCCGCATTCCTGTCCGAACTGCGGCAACCAGGACTTGCTGCCGCAAGGGTCGGGCACGCAGCGCCTCGAGCGGGCACTCGCCGACCTGTATCCGGCGGCGAGGATCCTGCGCATCGATCGCGACAGCACGCAGGGCAAGCGGACATTCGCGACGATGCGCGAGGCCGTCGATGCAGGCGAGGTCGACATTCTGGTCGGCACGCAGATGCTGGCCAAGGGACACGACTTCGCGCGCCTGACCCTGGTCGGCGTCCTGGGCGCCGACAATGCGCTTTACAGCGGCGAATTTCGCGCGACCGAGCGCCTGTTCGCGCTGCTCGAGCAGGTCGCGGGCCGCGCCGGCCGACGTGACCTGCCCGGCGAAGTGCTGGTGCAGACCGATTTTCCGCAGCATCCGCTTTACGTGGCGCTCGCCGCCCACGATTTCGACCGCTTCGCGGCGACGCTGCTTGCCGAGCGCGAAGTCACTCGCACTGCCGCCGTTCGCGCATCTGGCGCTGTTGCTGGCCGAGGCCAGATCGCCCGAACCGGTGCAGGCGTTTCTCGCCGCGGCGTCGGAGCGCGGCCGGGAACTCGCCGCGGCGGCTGGTGCGTGCGAGGTGTATTCTCCGACCCCCGCGGCGCTGCCGCGCCGGGCAGGATTGGAACGCGCGCAGGTGCTCGTGCAAAGCCGCGATCGCGGTTCGCTTCAGGCATTCCTGCCGCGATGGCGCGCCGAGCTCGAGCGGCTGGCAGAGCGCAAAGTGCGGTGGACGCTCGATGTCGATCCGCTGGGATTCGGCTGAAGCGCGACGCTCAAGGCCGCGACTGTCCGGGCGTTATAATTCGCAGTTTGCTCCTAGGCAACGCGGCCTTGACTCAACTCAAAACAGAACTGTCGACGATGGTCGCCGAGGGCATCGCCCGCGTCGCGCCGGGCGCGGCGCCGCCGGCGATTGTGCTCGAGCGGCCGAAGCAGGCCAGGCATGGCGATTATTCGACCAACGCGGCGCTGCAGCTCGCCAAGACGCTTAAACGCAATCCGCGCGAGCTGGCTGCCGACCTGGTGGCGGCGCTGCCCCGATCGCCGCTGCTCGCGCGCGCCGAAGTCGCCGGCGCGGGATTCGTCAACCTGTTCGTCTCCGACGCCGCGCGGCAATCGGTCGTGGCGCGGATTCTGGATGAAGGCGATCGCTACGGCAGCTCTACGCGCGGCGGCGGCGAAAAGGTGATCGTCGAATTCGTGTCGGCCAACCCCACCGGCCCGCTGCATGTCGGGCACGGCCGCGGTGCGGCTGTCGGCGACGCGATCGCGCGCCTGCTCACCGCCCAGGGTTTTGCCGTTCATCGCGAGTTCTATTACAACGACGCCGGTGCGCAGATCATGAATCTCGCCTTGTCGGTGCAGGCGCGGATCAGGGAAGCGCAAGGCATCGCCGCGACCTTTCCCGACGACGGCTACCAGGGCGAATACATCCGGGAGATCGCGCGCGACTACGCCGCGGCGAATCCTGACGGACGGCGCCGCCGACGACCTGGACGCGATCCGCCGGTTCGCGGTCGCGATCCTGCGTCGCGAGCAGGACGCCGATCTTGCCGCATTCGGCATCCGCTTCGACCACTACTATCTGGAATCGTCGCTCTACGACGAGGGGCTCGCCGACAGCACCGTGCAGGCGCTGATCGCGACGGGCAAGACCTACGAGCACGAAGGAGCTCTCTGGCTCAAGACCACCGACTACGGCGATGACAAGGACCGGGTGATGAAGAAGTCGGACGGAAGCTACACCTATTTCGTTCCCGACATCGCCTACCACGTCACCAAGTGGCAGCGCGGCTACAAGCGCGCGATAACCGAGCTGGGCGCCGACCATGGCGGCTCGCTGTCGCGGGTGCGCGCCGGGCTTCAGGCGCTGAGCGTCGGCATCCCGGGCGGCTATCCCGACTACGTATTGCACCAGATGGTGCTGGTGATGCGCGGTGGCGAGGAAGTGAAGCTCAGCAAGCGCGCCGGCAGCGGTGTCACGCTGCGCGAGCTGATCGACGAAGTCGGCCGCGACGCGGTGCGCTTTTTCTTCCTTCTGCGCAAGTCCGATTCGCAGCTGACATTCGACATCGATCTGGCCCGCTCGCAGAGCGAGGAAAATCCGGTCTACTACGTGCAGTACGCGCACGCGCGCGTTTGCAGCGTGCTCGACAAGGCGGGAATCGACGTCGCTGCCGCGCCGCAGGCGCTGGTCGATGCGGACCTGTCCCCGCTGCAAAGTTCCGTACGAGCAGGCGCTGTTGAATCGACTTGCGGATTTTCCGGAGGAGCTGGAAGCCGCGGCGCGCGAGCTGGCGCCGCATCTGGTGACCTTCTATCTGAAGGAATTGGCGGCTGAATTTCACAGCTACTATAATGCCGAACAGTTCCTCGTCGACGATGTCGCTTTGCGCAAGGCGCGCCTTGCGCTGGTCGTCGCGGTCGGACAGGTGATACGAAACGGGCTCGCGCATGCTGGGCGTCAGCGCGCCGGTAGCGATGCGCAAGGAAGCACCGAACCACGAAGACTAGGGATCGATGAATTTCGCACAGACCAGAAAACCCTGCGCCCGCCGGGCGCGCCGATCGATGCGCGGCGGCGTCGTGCTCGGTATTTTCCTCGGCCTGATCCTCGGGCTGGCGATCGCGGCCGCGGTCGCGTACTACCTCGCCCGAGCCGGGCTCTCGTCGCCGTTGCCGGTCCCGGGCGCGGCCAAGGACGCGGCGCCGCGCCAACAAGACCGACATGCCGCGCAACCGCGGGCGCGCCGGAAAAGCCGCGTTTCGACTTTTACAAGATCCTTCCGGGCGCCGAAGAGCCCCGCATCGGCACCGAGCGAAAGGCGGCCGACAAGGCGGTCGAACGCCCAGTCGACAAGGCAGGGCCGGACACCATCGCCAAGGCGGGCCCGCCGGCCGGCGCAGTCAAGCCCTCCGACCGAATGTGGCTGCAGGCCGGGGCGTTTGCCAGCCAATCGGACGCCGAGGCCCTCAAGGCGCGTCTCGCGCTCGCCGGCTGGGAAGCCGCGGTCCAGTCGGCGACTTTGCCCGACCAGGGCGTGCGCTATCGCGTTCGGGTGGGTCCGTTCGACAACACCGACGAGGTCAATCGCGTCAAAGGCGAGCTCAGCAAGAGCGGATTCGATGCCGCGGTGATCAAGAATCAATGAGCGTCCGCCGGGCGCCCGCGGTTGAACTTCCACGTCGCCGGCCAGCCCAATAGCCGCTTTCCGATCATTTTTCGCAGGAGTAGCGATGAGTCGCTTCGCGCAGTTGCTTGTCGGCTTTCTGGCCGTTTTTTCGTTCGCGACTGCCGGCGCGACCGATCTCGTCGAAGGGAAGAATTACGTCGCGGCTGAAGGTGCCTCAACCGGTCGAATCGGGCAAGAAGATCGAGGTCATCGAATTCTTTTCGTACGGCTGCCCGCATTGCAGCGATCTCGAGCCGTACCTGCAGAATTGGTTCAAGACCGCGCCTGCCGACGTCCAGTTCCGGCGGGTGCCGGTCATGTTCCAGGAGCGCTGGAAGGTGTTGGCCAAGATCTATTACACGCTCGACGCGCTGGGTGAGGAAGCGCGGCTGTCACCCGACGTGTTCAAGGCGATCCACGCCAATGGCCAGCCGCTCTGGGACGACAAGACGTTTCTCGACTGGGCTGCCAGCAAGGGGCTCGATCGCGCCAAGGTCGCCGGCGTATACACGTCCTTCGGTATCGACAGCAAGATGAAGCGCGCGACCGCGCTGGCGCAGGCGTACAACATTCAATCGGTGCCTACGGTCGTCGTCGACGGCAAGTTCATCACGGCATCGGATCGCATCGGCGGTCACGCCGAGGTGCCTGCCGCGCTCGACGTCCTGATCGCCAAGGCTCGCGCCGAGCGGGCGAAGAGCTAGCGTCGTAGCGGCCGGCGCCGCGCGCACGTGAACGTCTTCCTCACGGGCGCAAGCAGCGGTATAGGCGCGGCGCTGGCCGAGTTTTACGCCGGCAAAGGCGCCGTCCTCGGCCTTTACGCGCGGCGGTCCGCCGCGCCAGCGAGTCTTGCGGCGAAGCTCGATGCCGGCCGCCATGCCTGGTACGCCGGCGACGTGCGCGATGCGGCGGCCTTGCGCGCCGCGGCCGACGATTTTGTCGCGCGGTTCGGCCTTCCCGATGTCGTTATCGCCAACGCCGGCATCTCGGTCGGCACCTCGACCCAGTATGCCGCCGATATTGCGTCGTTCCGCGCGGTGCTCGAGACCAATGTGCTCGGCGTCGTGCACACGTTCCAACCGTTTGTTGCAGGCATGATGGCGGCCCGCCACGGGACGCTGGTCGGAATCGCGAGCGTGGCGGGCTTTCGCGGCGCTGCCGGGCGCGGGGGCGTATTCGGCATCGAAGGCCGCGGCAATCAACTATCTCGAAAGCCTGCGCGTCGAGCTCGTCGGCAGCGGGGTCGAAGTCGTCACGATCTGTCCCGGCTTCATCGCCACGCCGATGACCGCGAACAATCCGTATCGCATGCCGTTCCTGCTGGCGCCGGACAAGGCCGCGCGGCTGATCGCCGGTGCGATCGCCCGCCGGCGCCGCTTTTATGTGCTGCCATGGCAGATGGCATGGCTGGGCCGCACGCTGCGCGTGCTGCCGCGCCCGGTTTTCGACAGGGTCCTGGCGAAAAGGCCGCGCAAGCCGCGCGCGTCGGCTTAGGTCCTGAACCGATGTCGGACGACAGCGCGCGGCGCGACGCCCTCGGCGTCGTGCACCCGGTCGCCCGGGCTGACGCGCGCATCGTCAGCCTGGTGCCGAGCCTGACCGAGTTGCTGTTCACGCTCGGCCTGGGCGACCAGGTCGTGGGTCGAACCGGTTTTTGCATCCATCCGCGCGACGCGGTGCGGCGCGTGCCCAAGGTCGGCGGCACCAAGGATGTCGCCCTCGACAAGGTCCTCGCCCTCAAGCCGACGCATCTCATCGTCAATATCGACGAAAATCGCCGCGAGACCGTCGATGCGCTGGCTGCGGAAGTCGCGCATGTGATCGTCACTCACCCGCTGGCGCCAGACGACAACCTGCAGCTGTACCGGATGTTCGGGACGATCTTCGGCCGGCCCGCGGAGGCCGAAACCTTGGCGGCGCGCTACGCGGCGGCCAGGGACGCCTTGCTCGACGCAGTCGGCACTCTTCCACACCAGAACGTGCTTTACCTGATCTGGCGCAAGCCGTGGTACACGGTGGCGCGATCGACCTATGTGTCGGCGATGCTGGCTCTGGCGCGCTGGCGAACGGTGCCGGCGATTTCTGCGCCGCGCTATCCGACGCTTGACGACGATGCGCCGGCGTGGCGCGAGGCCGAACGGATCCTGCTCTCGACCGAGCCTTATGCATTCCGCGAGAAAGACGCAAGCGCGCTCGCGTTGATGCTTGCCAGCCGCGGCCAGCCGATGCCGGTCACCCTGATCGACGGGGAGATGACTTCGTGGTACGGCGCTCGCGCCATCGCCGGGCTGGAGTACCTCGCGCAGATGCGCCGGGGCCTGGCGGGAAGTTAAGAAAAAGGCCGCATCGAGGCGGCCTTTTTCGTGCGCGGTCAAACTCAAAGAGGCAGGCGCACGCCCAGCGTCACCGCCTGGTAATTCCCGTCGTCCTTGGAGGCCGTCGCATTGATGCTGGCGAAGCCGATGAGCCTGTTGCCCAGATCGGCGCTGGCGCCGATCTCGAACAGCACGTAGTTGTCGTCGAGACGAAGCGCCGGCAGGCCGAAGCCGATGCCGCCGGTCGATACGAGTCCGGCGCGTACTGTGCGCTCGCCGTTGTCGTATTCCTTTTCCCAGGTCACTCGCCCGAACGGCCGCAGCGCTCCGAAGGTGCCGCTTGCCTGCCAGCCCAGGCTCGAGACCACCGAGTCGCGCTTTTGGTGACCGAACGACATCGCCGTGCTGCTGGTGCCTTCCTCCGACCAGGCATAGACCTTGTTCTGCTGATAGGTGAGCAGCGCGAACGGCCCGTGCAGCCAGTTCGCGGTGGTATTGAACCAGTAGCCGCCGAGAACCCTGGCCGTGACGTTGGTTCCGTGCGTGTCGCCGGTTTCGGTGCGAGATCCTCCGCCGAGCGCGAACGTGCGATGTATGTTGCGGAAATCGAGATCGCCGGCGCCGAGGGTCGCGCCGACATACCACGGGCCCTGCCCGTAGCCCACGTAGGCGGTAAGCGATGCTTCGTTGAGCTTGAATCCGCCGCCGTTGTCGCCGAACGAGGCCTTGTCCTCGGAGTAGCCGAACGCAATGCCGGCGAGCAGGCGCTCGGACAGCTTCATGTCGCCGCCGATGGTGACCGTATTCAGGTGATCGCTGCCGCCACCGAAGTCTCCGCTGTGGTCGTAGTTGCCATAGTCGTAGACGACGTAGGCGTCGAACTTGCTCTGCGCGCGCGGCGCGCTGAGCGACGACCACATCCGGTCGTCGATAGCGCGGAAATTCGCCTGCCCGGCCTGCAGCGGCGCTTCGGCCAGCAGGCCGATTTTCTGCGGCGCCTCGAGCACCGACGCCGCGTAGTCGGCGATCACCTGATGCCCGGCGGTCGTCGGATGAACGCTGTCGGCAAAGACAAACGTCTGCGCGGCGTTCGGAGCGACCAGCGTCGCTGAGGTGCAAACGAGCGATGGGACCGTGCACGCCGGCGAGCTGGCGTTGGTGAAGCCGAACGCCGCCGGGTTGGCGACGACTTCATTCAACAGCGAAAAAACGTTCAGCCGGATCACGTCGACGTGGAGCGCATCGAGCCCGGTGCTGAGCGTGCTGTTGAAAAAGCTCGACAGTGCGGTGATCGACGCTCCCTGGCCGGAGCCGCGTCCGAACGGCGTGTTGCCGACGTCGGGAAGGTTGAATACCATGATGTAGCGTGCGCCGGCGGCATTCAGGATGCCGACTTGCTGGACGAGTTGCACCGCGGCGGTGGCGAGGTTGGTCTGGAGCTGGGTCGGTGTAATCGCGCCGGTTTGCGCCAGCCCGAGCTGGACAAACAGGTCGTTGGCGCCGGCCCACACCGAATACAGCGCGTGCGGATCGACCGCGCCTTTGGCGAGGAAGTGTTGCACCTGCACGGCCACCGGCGTCGCGGTCCCTGTCGGCGGCGACGCGGGAAAACCCGGGAGCTGTGTCACCCGCGCGCCTCCCTCGGCATAGTCGTTGCCTCCCTGGTTGGCGGGAGTCGCCGTCGAGCCGTAGCGCTGCGCGAGGACTTCGGCCCAGATCGGGCCCGGATTGGTGGTGAACTTGCCGGTGCCGGGCGGAAGCACCGGCTTGAACGAGCCGGCGTCGGTCAGGCTGTCGCCAAAAAAGTAGAACTGGTTGAATTGCGCCGCTGCCGGCCCGCTGGCGAGGCACAGTCCGATGGCCCACGCCGCGGCCCAAATGGATTTCGTCACCGTCCGCATTGAAATTCTCCTCGGTCAGGTCGCCGCACCGCGCGAGCATACGCATCTTAATCCAATTGTGCGGGTTCCCGCGCTTGTCGCCGGCGGCGCCTTGTACCGTCCGCGCAACAAAAAGCCCGGGCGCTGCATTGCCCGGGCTGGACTGGCGACCGCTGTACGCTATTTGGCGAGCAGGGCGAGTCTGCCGTCGACGATTTTGATTCGATCGCCCTCGCGAAATGGCGGGTTCGATCCCTGGGTGAACGAGCGCCTGGTGCCGTTGTCGAGCTGCACATTGACGACGTAGTAGGACTTTTTCTTCGCGTTCTTTTCCACTTCGTTGCCGGCATAGGCGCCGACACCCACTCCGGCGATCGTCGCCGCGGTGTTGCCGCGGCCGGACCCGATCTGGTGGCCCAGCACGCCGCCGAGGACGCCGCCGACCACGGCGCCCGCGCCGGTGCCTTCACCGTTCTGTTCGACATAACGGACCGAAGTGACGACGCCGCAACTGTTACAGACGACGGCGGGCGGGTTCGCCGGAGCCTGCGCCGCGACGCCGGCGCTCATGATCGATGCGCAGAGTGCTGCTGAGATGAGCGCTACGCGGTTCATCAAAAGCCTCCTGCGGTTTGGTCCGTCCACTATAGCGAAATGACCGGTACCGGAACTTGAGCGCCGCGACGGCTGCCGCGCGATTCAAACGTGCATCGGCTCGCAATCGCGCATAGCTTCCGGGCGCGGGCTCGATGATTTTCAGGCGGCCCTTCCCGCCGCTCTTTCCCAGCGCGCGGGCGGCCACCTGCGGTCCCAGCTGCGGCTTGAGCCAGGTCAGCCAGTCATTCCACCAGGAACCTTCGTGTTGCTTCGCGCCCGCCAGCCATTCGTCGGGCGTCGCCGGCGAGTTTGTCATTGGTCCAATAGCCGTATTTGTTCGCGGACGGCGGGTTGATCATGCCGGCGATGTGCCCGGACCCCGACAGGACGAAACGCGACTTGCCGCCGAGGAGCCGCGGGCCCGCATAGGTCGTTTTCCAGGGCGCGATGTGATCCTCGATCGCCGAGACGAAATAGGTGGGCAGCACGATCTTGGACACGTCGATCGGCACGTCGGCCAGGCTGATGCCGCCCGGGTCCTTCAGCGCATTGCGCAAATACATGTTGCGCAGATAGAAGCTGTGCATCTTCGCGGGCATGCGCGTCGAATCGCAGTTCCAGTGCAGCAGGTCGAACGGGAACGGATCGCGTCCGAGCAGGTAGTTGTTGATGACGAACGACCAGATCAGGTCGTTGCTGCGCAGCATGTTGAACGAGTTGGCCATCTCCGATCCTTCCAGATAGCCCCGCTCGTTCATCTTCTTTTCCAGCGCCTGCACCTGGCTCTCGTCGATGAACACCTCGAGCTCGCCGGCACCCGGTGAAATCGATCAGCGAGCTCATGAAGCCAGCGCTGACGATGCGCCGGTCCTTTTTCGCCGCCATGTAACCCAATGTGGCGGTGAGCAGGGTTCCGCCCAGGCAGTAGCCGAGTGCATTGATCTCGCGCTCGCCGGTCGCCTGCTCGATCGCGCCGAGCGCCGCGAGCGCGCCTTCCTGCATGTAGTCGACGAAGTCCTTGCCGGCAAGCTTCTTGTCGGGGTTGACCCACGAGATCACGAAGACGGTGAGCCCGTGCTCGACGCACCATTTGACCAGCGAGTTCTTCTCGCGCAAATCGAGGATGTAATACTTGTTGATCCACGGCGGTATGATCAGCAGCGGCCGCTTGTAGACCTTGGCCGTCGTCGGCTCGTACTGGATCAGCTGCATCAGCTCGTTCTGGTAGACGACCTTGCCCGGCGTCGTCGCGATGTTTACGCCGAGCTCGAACGCCTTGCTGTCGGTCATCGATATCTTGAGCTGACCGTTGCCGCGCTCGATGTCGTCGAGCAGGTTGTTCAGGCCCTTGACCAGGTTCTGGCCGCCGCTGGCGATGGTTTCGCGAAATACTTCCGGATTGGTCAGCGCGAAGTTCGACGGCGCCAGCGCGTCGATGTACTGACGAGTGAAGAAATCGACTTTTTTCTGCGTGTGCTCGTCGAGTCCCTCGACGCTTGCGACGGCGTTGTGCAGCCAGCGCGCAGCGATCAGGTAGGACTGCTTGACGTAGTCGAACAGGAAATGCTCCTCCCAGTCTTCGTGGCGAAAGCGCCGGTCGCCTTTCGCCGGCTCGGCGACCGGTGCCGACGACTGGCCCATCAACTTGAGCATCGACGACTGCCACAGCGCCGAATAGTCCCACCACAGGTTCATCTGCGTCTCGGCCAGACGATAGGGATTGGACAGCATCTTCGCCGCCATTTCCATGAACGCCTTGGTCAAGCCGAATTCGTCGACGGCGAGCGACGGGCCCGACGTCGTGCTGGCGAGCAAGATAGTCTCCGAGGAGCTTCGCGCTCTTGTCGGCGGCGCTGGCGAGCGAGTCCGCCAGCGCGACGGGGTCATAGCCCTGCTTGCTCAAACCTGCGGTATCGGTTGCGCTCATCAAGACCCTTTCGAAGTGACTTTATTGTATGCCGGCGGCGCGGACGAAGCGGATCGTCCCGTCGTCGCCGACCGAGCGATCGAGACGCCCGCGATGCCACAGATGGTTCAGATGGGCGATTGCCTCGCCCATCGCGAAAAAGCGTTGCTGCAGGTCGAGCTCGCGACGGAACAGTACCGGCACGATATCCGCCGCGGTCTTCGGCGTCGTTGCGGCGATTTCGAGCTCCGCCAGTCGCGCCGCGTGATGCTCGCGCAGTTGATCGACTCGAGCGCCGGCACCGACGAACGGCAACCCGTGCGAGGGCAGTATCAGCGTCTCGCCGGGAAGCTCGGCGAATGCCGTCAGGGAATCCAGGAACCGCCGCAACGGGTCGCCTTCGGGCTCGACCGGCCAGACGCTGACGTTGGTGCTGATCCGTGGCAGCAGCATGTCTCCGGAAATGCAGACGCCGAGATCCTTGCAGTAGAGCGAGGCATGCTCGGGCGAATGGCCGGAGCCGGGAATCACCCGCCAGTCATTCGCGCCGATGCGGACTTCATCGTGCGCGGCCAGGCGCTGAAAGCTCGACGGGATTTCCGGCACGCCGCGCCGGTAGGGATTGCCGCGGGCATCCAGCGCCGCCAGATGCTCGGCCGGCAAGCCGTGCGCGCGCAGCATCTCGCGCATCGGCGCCGCGCCATAGCCGCTGTGCTCGCCCGCGATCGCATGCGCGGTCAGATATTCGGCCTGCGGCATCATCACCGGGCAGCAGAAGCGCGCCGCCAGCCAAGCCGCGTTGCCCAGATGATCGGGATGATAATGCGTCGCGATGACGCGGTTGAGCGGCCTGCCGGCGAGGGTCCCGGTGAAATGCGCCTGCCAGAGCGCGCGCGTCGCCGCGTTGCCGTAGCCGCAATCGACCTGGGTCCACGCCGATGCCGTCGGCGAGCAGCCACAGATTGATGTGATCGAGCGCGAACGGCAAAGGCATGCGCAGCCAATGAATGCCGGGCGCAAGCTCGCGCGACGTGCCGGGGGCGGGCGCATCGGAATGCGGATAGCTGAGGATCGGTGGCAGCGGGGCGTTCATGTCGACCGGCAACGGCGACAGCGCGGCGCGCCGGCGGTTTTGTGCAACGCAGCATCGTGTTCGAATCGCTGCTGCCTGTCAAGTTGCAACGACACCGCGCGCTAAGCCGGGCGCACGCCTTGTGGTATCTTGACCGCGCCCTCGCACTCGACGTTCCGCTTCGCCGCAATGCCCTCGCATCCAGATCCGGCCACCTTCACGATCTCCGAGCTCGCGCAGGAATTCGCGCTGACGACGCGCACGATCCGCTTCTACGAGGACGAAGGCCTGTTGGCGCCGCGCCGCGCCGGCCAGGCGCGCATCTACGGCGAGCGCGAGCGGGTGCGGATCAAACTCATCCTGCGCGGCAAGCGGCTGGGCCTGTCCCTGACCGAGATCCGCGAGCTCCTCGACCTGTACGACGTCAGCAGGAGCGAACGCCCGCAGCTGATAAAGTTTCTCGAGGTGCTGGCGGCGCGCCGCGCAATGCTCAAGCAGCAGCGGGAAGACATTGCGATCGTGCTCTCGGAGATCGAGGCGTTCGAGCGGCAGTGCCGCAAGCGCCTGCGCCGAAGTCCGGGCGACGGTGCGGCGTGATACCGCTCGTCCGGTGCCGGACCAGTTGACGTTTACGTAAACGTAATATATAGTCGAGCGTTCTGCTGGATACATCCCGCGGGGACTGACGATGGCTGCACTGCAGACAGGCTTCAAGTCGCATGCGGGGCGCTCGCCAATTGACCCTGGTTACGAGATGCGCGTGCGGGCGAGCTTCGACCGGCAAAATGCAATGCGGCTGATCGGCGCGCAGCTGACCCGGATCTCGCCCGGGGCCTGCACGATCGAGCTGCCGTACCGCGATGATCTGACCCAGCAGCACGGCTACATCCATGCGGGCATCGTCAGCGCGATCGCCGATTCGGCCGGCGGCTATGCCGGATTTACGTTGTTTCCTGCCGATGCGAGCGTACTGACCGTCGAATACAAGCTGAATCTGATTGCCCCGGCAGCGGGCGAGCGCCTGATCGCCGAAGCCTCGGTGGTGAAACCGGGCAAGACACTGGTGATCACGCGCGGCGAGGTCTACGCGGAGCGAGCAGGCGCGCGGACGCTGTGCGCAATCATGCAGCAGACGCTGATGGTAATGGCCGGCAAGCCGGACCGCTAAGGAGCCACGATGGCCAATTTTCCGTCGCTCGATTTCGCGCTGGGCGAGACCACCGACATGCTGCGGGCGACGGTCCAGGACTTCGCCGCCGCCGAGATCGCGCCCCGAGCCGCGGCGATCGATCACGACAACCGTTTTCCGCAGGACCTGTGGCGCAAGATGGGCGATCTCGGCCTGCTCGGCATTACCGTCGAGGAAGAGTTCGGCGGCACGGCGATGGGCTATCTCGCCCACGTCGTCGCGATGGAAGAGATCAGCCGTGCGTCGGCATCGGTCGGGCTGTCGTACGGTGCCCACTCGAATCTTTGCGTCAACCAGATCCGGCGCAACGGCAGTGTCGAGCAAAAACGACGCTTCCTGCCCAAACTGGTGTCGGGTGAGCATGTCGGAGCGCTGGCGATGAGCGAGCCCGGCGCGGGGTCCGATGTCGTTTCAATGCGGCTTTCCGCAGTGCGTCGCGACGGCCATTACGTCCTGAACGGAACGAAAATGTGGATCACCAATGGTCCCGATGCCGATACGCTGGTCGTCTACGCCAAGACCGACGTCGACGCGGGACCGCGGGGCATCACCGCATTCCTGATCGAAAAGGGAATGAAGGGCTTTTCCACCGCGCAAAAGCTCGACAAGCTCGGCATGCGCGGGTCCAATACCTGCGAACTGGTGTTCGAGGACTGCGAAGTGCCGGAGGGAAACGTCCTCTCCGAGGAAGGCCGCGGCGTCAACATCCTGATGAGCGGACTCGACTACGAGCGTGTCGTGCTGGCCGGCGGCCCGCTCGGGATCATGAGCGCCTGCATGGACGCGGTGCTCCCGTATGTGCATGAGCGGCGCCAATTCGGCCAGCCGATCGGCGAGTTTCAGCTGATGCAGGGCAAGATCGCCGACATGTATACGACGATGGCCGCGTGCCGTGCATACGTCTACGCCGTGGCGCAGGCCTGCGACCGGGGCGAGACCGCGCGCAAGGACGCCGCAGGTGCGATACTGTATGCAGCGGAAAAGGCGACCTGGATGGCCGGCGAGGCGATCCAGGCCCTCGGCGGCAACGGCTATATCAACGAATATCCGGTGGGCCGGCTGTGGCGCGATGCCAAGCTGTATGAGATCGGCGCCGGTACGTCGGAGATTCGTCGGATGCTGATCGGCCGCGAGCTGTTCAACGAGACCAAGTGACCGGAGAGCCGATGGCACTGGAAATGCGCGAACGCTGTGAGCGATGTGCATGGCCGCTCACGCCCGACGCGGATGCCGCATACATCTGCAGCTACGAATGCACGTTCTGTGCAACGTGCGCCAACGCGCTGAACGGCGTGTGTCCGAACTGCGGCGGCGAGCTCGTGCGCCGGCCGCGGCGGGTGCAGAAGCCGCACGAAAAGGCGACACCGCCGGCATAAGGCTTCGGCCGCGGCGCACGGCGTTTTGGCGAGGAGCAAACAATTGTGCAAAACGATCCGATAGTCATCGTCGGTGCGGCGAGAACGCCGATCGGCGGTCTTCAGGGCGACTTCGCTTCGCTCGCGGCGAGCGATCTCGGTGCGGTGGCGATCAAGGCGGCGGTAGAGCGCGCCGGCATCGCGCCGGCCGACGTCGACGAGCTGATTTTCGGCAATTGCCTGATGGCCGGGCAGGGGCAAGCGCCGGCCCGCCAGGCTTCGCTGAAGGCGGGCCTGCCGTTGTCGACCAACTGCACGACGCTGTCGAAGATGTGCGGCTCGGCGATGAAGGCGACGATGCTCGGGCACGATGCGATCATCGCCGGCAGCGCCGATATCATCGTTGCCGGCGGCATGGAAAGCATGACCAATGCGCCGTACCTGCTGCCGAAGGCGCGTTCGGGCATGCGCATGGGCCATGGCACGGTCATCGATCATATGTTTTTCGACGGCCTCGAAGACGCCTATGACCGCGGCAAGCTGATGGGCGTGTTCGCCGAGCAGTGCGCAGACAAGTTCCATTTTTCGCGCGAAGCGCAGGACGAGTTTGCGCTTGCGTTCGCTTTCTCGCGCGCTTGCCGCGAACAACGACGGATCGTTTGGCTTGGGAAATCGCGCCGGTCACCGTGTCGGGCCGCAAGGGAGATGTCGTCATCGACAAGGACGAGCAGCCGGCGAAAGCGAGTCCCGACAAGGTCCCGGGCCTCAAACCGGCATTCCGCAAGGACGGGACGGTCACCGCAGCAAATTCCAGCTCGATTTCCGACGGCGCGGCGGCGCTGGTGCTGATGCGCCGCTCGCTTGCCGAGCGCAAGGGTTTGAAGCCGCTCGCGGTGATTCTCGACCATGCGACGCACGCGCAGGAGCCAGGATGGTTCACGACGGCGCCGGTCGGTGCGATGCGCAAGCTCTATGCGAAAGTCGGCTGGAAGCCCGAAGATGTCGATCTGTACGAAATCAACGAAGCGTTCGCGGTGGTCACGATGGCGGCGATGCACGAGCATGGGCTGCCGGCCGACAAGGTCAATGTCCACGGCGGTGCATGCGCGCTCGGCCATCCGATCGGCGCGTCGGGCGCGCGCATCGTGGTGACGCTGCTCGGCGCGCTGCGCAAGCTCGGCAAGAAGCGCGGCATGGCCAGTCTTTGCATCGGCGGCGGCGAAGCGACCGCACTCGCGATCGAGCTCGCCTGACGACAAGGCGATGGCCGACAAGCTCGTCTTCGAGTCGCCGCGCGTCACCCTGCGCATCGGCGGCAAGCCGGCGCCGTCGGCAGTGCCGCGCGGCGCGCGCGATCCTTTTCCGGTGATCGTCGGATGTCCGCGCTCCGGCACCTCGTTGCTGGCAGTGATGCTCGACGCGCATTCGCAGCTGGCGATTCCGCCGGAGACTTCGTTCCTGCCCAACGTGATGGGGCTGGCCGGCGATCCGGCGTCGCTGCGAAGGCGTTTTTTCGACATCGTCACCGCCGACCGGATGACTATTTCGAACTGGTCGGACTTCGGCCTGGACAAGGACCTGTTCTGGCGCAGGCTGCAGGCGATCCCCGCTTTCACCGTTGCCGCGGGCACCCGGGCGTTCTACGCGCTGTACGGCGAAAGCCAGCGCAAGGCACGCAGCGGCGACAAGACTCCCGGTTACGTCTTCACCATGCAGCACATCCAGGCACTGCTTCCCGAAGCGCATTTCATTCATGTGATACGCGATCCGCGCGATACCGCGATGTCATGGCGCAAGACCTGGTTCGCGCCGAGCCAGGATTACGCGGCGCTCGGATCGTTCTGGCGCCAGAACGTCGAAGTCGGCCGGCGCGCGGCGTCCTCGCTGCGCCACTACCAGGAGATCCGCTTCGAGGACCTGGTGCTCCGCCCGGAAGCGGAGCTCAGGCGTCTGTGTTCGTACCTGTCGCTGCCCTATCAGCCGGCGATGCTCGATTCCGGCGCGCGCGGGCAGGAGCGGCTGGCCAGACTGCAAGGCCGTGCGCACGTCGACGGCCGGATGATCGCGCGCGACGAGCGCACGCGCATCCATGTCAATCTCGCGCGGCCGCCGATGGCCGAGCGCGTCGAGGCGTGGCGGCGCGAAATGAGCGATGCCGAACGCCGTCAGGTGGAAGGCGGCGCCGGACCGCTGATGCGCGAATTGGGCTACGAGGCCGGCGCTTGAGGCCGCTCGCGCGGGGCCAGGTTGACGGCGCAGCCGTCGGTCTCGCCCGCCGGGGCGAAACGGAAAGCGGCTGATGCCGACGGCGCAGAACCTCGCGCTGTTCGCGCTGGCGAGCATCCTGCTCGCGCTGACGCCGGGGCCGAACCTGCTTTACCTGGTGTCGCGAACGCTCTGCCAGGGACGCCGCGCCGGCATCGTGTCGCTCGCCGGCACCTCGCTCGGCTTCGTGTTCCATGTCTTCGCCGCGGCACTTGGGCTGTCGGCGATTTTCCTGACGGTGCCGGTTCTCTACGATGCCGTTCGCTACGCTGGCGCCGGCTACCTGCTGTGGCTCGCTTGGAACGCGTTGCGGCCCGGAGGGCAGGGCGTCTTCGCGCCGCGCGCGCTGCCGCAGGACCCGCCATCGCGGCTCTTCCGCATCGGCCTCGTGACCAGCCTGTTGAATCCGAAAGTGGCGATGTTCTATCTGGCATTGTTTCCGCAGTTCATCGATGCCAGTCGCGGCAGCGTGCTGGCTCAGGGCTTGGTGCTCGGGCTGCTGCAAATAGTGATCAGCTCGGCGAGCGACCTCGTCTTCGTGCTCGCCGCCGGCGCGATCACCGGCTGGCTTGCCAGACGCCCACTGTGGTCGGCGGTGCAGCGCTGGGTGCTCGGCGTCGTGCTGGCCGGCATCGCGGTGCGGCTCGCCTTCGACTCGCGGCGATAGGCGGCCTTTTCGATGCAGCTCAGCGATTCCCAGCAGATGGTACGCGAGACGATGCGCAACTTCGCGCAGCAGCGGCTGGCGCCGTTCGCCGCGGCATGGGATCGCGAGCACGCGTTTCCGCGCGACGCGTTGCGCGAGCTCGCGGCGCTGGGTGCTTGCGGCATCGTCGTGCCCGAGTCGTATGGCGGCGCCGGCCTGGACTACGTATCGCTTGCCTTGGCGCTGGAGGAAATCGCCGCCGGCGACGGCGCGACCTCGACCGTCATCAGCGTGCAGAACTCGGTCGTCTGCGGCCCGATATTCGCGTTCGGCACCGCAGCGCAGAAAGACCGTTATCTGAAGCCGCTGGCGAGCGGCGCCAAGATCGGATGCTTCTGCCTGACCGAGCCGCATACCGGCTCGGACGCGGCGGCCATCGCGACGCGGGCGGAGTTCGTTCGCGGCGGCGACCACGATGGCGGCGGGCACTATGTGCTGAACGGCACCAAGCAGTTCATCACCTCGGGCAAGAACGCCGACGTCGCGATCGTGTTCGCGCTGACCGACAAGGCCGCCGGCAAGAAAGGCATGTCGGCGTTCATCGTCGAAACCGCGTCGCCGGGGTACGCCGCGGCACGCATCGAGGACAAGCTCGGACAGCGCGCCTCCGATACCGCGCAAATCGTGCTCTCCGACTGCCGGGTTCCGGCCGCCAACCTGCTGGGCCGCGAAGGCGAGGGGTACAGGATCGCGCTGGCCAATCTCGAGGCCGGCCGCATCGGCATCGCCGCGCAGGCCGTCGGCATGGCACGCGCCGCTTTCGAGGCGGCGCTGTCGTATGCGCGGGAGCGGGAAAGCTTCGGCAAGCCGATCATCGAGCATCAGGCGATCAGTTTTCGGCTCGCCGACATGGCTACGCAGATCGAAGCCGCCCGGCAACTCACCTGGCATGCGGCGAGCTTGCGAGACGCGGGCCTGCCGTGCCTGAAGGAAGCCTCGATGGCGAAGCTTTTTGCGTCGGAAATGGCCGAGCGCGTGTGCTCGGACGCGATCCAGATCCACGGCGGCTATGGATATGTGACCGACTTCCCGGTCGAGCGCATCTATCGCGACGTGCGCGTCTGCCAGATCTACGAGGGCACCAGCGACATCCAGCGCCTGGTGATCGGGCGCGCGCTCGCCGGCTGACTGAAAGGACCTCATGACTGCCGCCATCGATTTCTATTTCGACTTCTCGTCGCCGTATGGCTTCATCGGATCGGAGAAGATCGAAGCCCTCGCCGCCCGCCACGGGCGCAAAGTCGCCTGGCACCCGGTCCTGCTCGGCGTCGTTTTCAAGCAGACGGGATCGGTGCCACTGACGCAGGTGCCGCTGAAGGGTGATTACTCGAAGCGCGATTTTGCGCGCAGCGCCCGGTTTCATGGCGTGACGGCCTTCCGTATGCCGACGGTGTTTCCGATTTCGACGCAGGCGCCGGCGCGCATCGTCGTCTGGCTGCAGCGAACCAACCCCGAGATGACGGCCGGCGCGCTGCATGCGCTTTATCGCGCCTTTTTTGTCGACGACGTCGACATCTCGAATCCAGACCGCGCCGCCGCGATCGCCGCGCAATCCGGTGTCGACGCCGCCGCTGCGCGCGCGGCGATCGACGATCCGGCGATCAAGGACGCGCTGAGGCTCGAAAACGACAAGGCGATCGCGGCCGGCGTTTTCGGCTCGCCTTTTGTCATCGTCGACGGCGAGCCGTTCTGGGGCGTCGACCGGTTCGAGCAGGTCGAGCACTGGCTGGCGACGGGAGGCTGGTGAGATGGCGAAGCCGCCGGCCGGGTTCACGCTGCACTGTTTTGCGCAATCGGGCAATTGCTGCAAGCCGCGCGTCCGGAACATAACTAAAGGTAGGTGACCGTGCCCGTCATCGAGACCAGGCTCGATCCGCGCGATGCGATTTTTGTCGCCAACCGCACCGCGCTCGAGGCGCTGGTCGTAGACCTCAAAAGCAAGGTGCGCACGATCGAGCAGGGCGGAGGCGACGTGGCGCGCGGCCGTCATACCGGCAGGGGCAAGCTGTTGCCGCGCGACCGGGTCGGCACGCTGCTCGATCCAGGCTCGCCGTTCCTCGAGCTTTCCCAGCTCGCGGCCTACGGGATGTACGACGACAACATCGCCGCGGCCGGCATCATCACCGGCGTCGGCCGCGTGTCGGGGCGCGAGTGCGTCATCGTCTGCAACGACGCGACAGTCAAAGGGGGAACCTACTACCCGATGACCGTCAAGAAGCATTTGCGCGCGCAGGAGATCGCGCGCGAGAACCGGCTGCCGTGCATCTATCTGGTCGACTCCGGCGGGGCGAATCTTCCGAATCAGACCGAGGTTTTTCCGGACCGCGATCATTTCGGGCGCATTTTCTTCAACCAGGCGACGATGTCGGCGGAAGGCATCCCGCAGATCGCCGTCGTCATGGGTTCTTGCACGGCGGGCGGCGCCTATGTGCCGGCGATGTCGGACGAATCGATCATCGTCCGCGACCAAGGGACGATCTTCCTGGCCGGTCCGCCGCTGGTGAAGGCGGCGACCGGCGAGATCGTCAGCGCCGAAGAGCTGGGCGGCGCAGACGTGCACACGCGGATCTCCGGCGTCGCCGATTACTTTGCGCAAAACGACGCGCATGCGCTGTCGATCGCACGCCGCATAGTCGGCAACCTCAATCGGGTCAAGCCCGCGCCGCCCGATGTCGTGCCGCCGCGCGAGCCGCTCTACGCCGCCGACGAGATCTATGGCGTCATCAACGCGGACATCAAGAAACCGTACGATGTCCACGAGGTCATCGCCCGGATCGTCGATGGCAGCGAGTTCGACGAGTTCAAGGCGCGCTACGGCACGACGCTGGTCACCGGCTTCGCGCGCCTGTCCGGCTATCTGGTGGGCATCGTCGCCAACAACGGCGTGCTGTATTCCGAATCCGCGAAGAAAGGCGCTCACTTCATTGAATTGTGCAGCCAGCGCGGCACGCCGCTGGTCTTCCTGCAGAACATCACCGGATTCATGGTCGGCCGCAAATACGAGGCTGGCGGCATCGCCAGCGACGGCGCCAAGATGGTGACCGCCGTCTCGTGCACCAGCGTGCCCAAGTTCACGGTGATCATCGGCGGCAGCTACGGCGCCGGGAACTACGGCATGTGCGGCCGCGCGTTCAATCCGCGCTTCCTGTGGATGTGGCCGAATGCGCGGATTTCGGTGATGGGCGGCGAGCAGGCCGCGACGGTGCTGGCGACGATACGGCGCGATGCGATCGAAGCCAAGGGAGGCGCCTGGAGCGCCGACGAGGAGGCGGCGTTCAAGGCGCCGCTTCGCGAGCAGTACGAGCGGGAAGGCCATCCGTACTACGCGAGTGCCCGTCTGTGGGACGACGGCGTGATCGATCCTGCCGATACGCGAAAGGTTCTCGGGCTCGCGATCTCGGCGGCCTTGAACAGCCCGATCGAACCGACGCGCTTCGGCGTCTTCAGAATGTAGAGTTCGTCGTGACGAAAAGACTCACCAGCCGTCGGCAAGCCCGTCCGCAAGCGCACCCGTCGCGGTTCGCCAGCGGCACTTGCGCCGGCCGTCTTCACCAGCATCGACGTCGATATCCGCAGCCGCCGTCGCCATCGTCACGCTCGACCGGCCGGACGTGCACAACGCGTTCGACGAGGTCCTGATCGCCGAGCTGACCGCGGCGCTCCAGCGCCTCGACCGCGATCCGAGCGTGCGTGCGGTGGTGCTGACCGGCGCGGGCAAAAGCTTTTGCGCCGGCGCGGATCTCAACTGGATGAAGAAAATGGCTTCGTTCTCGCGCCCGCAGAACCTGGCCGACGCGAAGGCACTGGCCAAAATGCTGCTGACGCTGAATCAACTGTCGAAGCCGACGATCGCGCGGGTGCACGGCGCGGTATTCGGCGGGGGCGTGGGGCTGGTCGCCTGCTGCGACGTCGCCGTCGGCGAATTGAACGCGACCTTTGCGCTATCCGAAGCGCGACTGGGACTCATCCCGGCGACGATCGCTCCGTATGTCATCGAAGCGATCGGCGCTCGCGCCGCGCGCCGCTATTTCCTGAGCGGCGAGCGTTTCACCGCCGCCGAAGCATTCCGGCTCGGATTGCTGCACGAGCTGGCGCCGCTGCCGGAGCTGGACGGCCTGATCAATGAGATCCTCGGCGCCCTGGTCACTGCGGGACCCGCGGCGCAGGCCGAGTGCAAGGCGTTGATCCGCGCGGTCGCGCAGCGGCCCGCCGATGCGTCGATGATCGCCGACACCGCGCGCCGCATCGCGCGCGTGCGCGCCTCGCCCGAGGCCAAGGAAGGTGTCGCCGCATTCCTGGGCAAGCGCAAGGCGTCGTGGGTGCCGCAGGGCGAATAGGCAGGTCCCGATGGAACACTTCGACACCTGGCAATTGATCGCGCTGGCTGCGGCTCTCGGCTGGGCAAGCGGAATACGGCTCTACGCGGTGTTGTTCATCACCGGTGCCGTCGGCTTCGCCGGCTGGTACGAGCTACCCGAGCATCTGCGCATCCTTTCGCATCCGATGGTGCTGGCGGCCTCGGGATTCATGGTGGTCGCCGAGTTCTTCGCCGACAAGGTTCCCGGCTTCGACTCGGTGTGGGACCTGGTGCACACCTTCGTGCGCATCCCTGCCGGCGCCGCTCTCGCGGCCAGCGTGTTCGGCGATTCGCCGCCGGCATGGACGCTGACCGCCGCGATTCTCGGGGGCACGCTGGCGGCCGGCAGCCACTTCACCAAGTCGGGCGCGCGCATGGTGATCAACACCTCGCCAGAGCCGTTCTCGAACTGGGCCGCCTCGTTCGGCGAAGACATGCTGGTCGGCGTATTGATCTATCTGGCACTCGCGTATCCGATCGCGTTTTTCGTCGTGCTGGCACTGCTGGTCGCCTTGACGATCTGGATGCTGCCGAAACTGGTGCGTTCGCTCGCGGACGATGGTCGAAAGGATTCAGCGTTGGTTCGGCGCGGCCCCGGGCCGGCCCGAGGCCTGAACAGCGCGATGGCCGGTCACCCGATGTTCACCAAGATACTGATCGCCAACCGCGGCGAGATCGCCTGCCGGGTGGCGCGCACCGCGCAGCGCATGGGCGTGCGCACGGTGGCCGTCTATTCCGACGCCGATGCGGGCGCGCTGCATGTCGAGACCTGCGACGAGGCGTATCGTCTCGGGCCGCCGCCGCCGCGAGAAAGTTACCTTGCCGGCGACAAGATCATCGCGATTGCCAGACAGGCCGGCGCGCAGGCAATTCATCCGGGCTACGGATTTCTCTCCGAGAACGCGGAGTTCGCCACCGCCGTCGCCGCGGCGGGGCTCGTTTTCATCGGTCCCCCGCCGGCGGCGATCCGGGCGATGGGCTCGAAGGCCGAGTCGAAGACGATCATGGGACGCGCCGGGGTTGCGCTGGTTCCCGGCTATCACGGGGCCGACCAGGACGACGCGCTGCTGCGGCGAGAGGCCGATGCGATCGGCTACCCGGTGCTGATCAAGGCGTCGGCCGGCGGCGGCGGCAAGGGCATGCGCGTCGTCGAGCGATCGGAGGATTTCATCGCGGCGCTCGGCTCGGCGCGGCGCGAGGCCAAAGCGAGCTTCGGTGACCAAGCGGTGCTGCTCGAAAAATATCTGCTCGAGCCGCGGCATATCGAAATGCAGGTCTTCGCCGACACGCACGGCGAATGCATCCATTTGTTCGAGCGCGATTGCTCGGTGCAGCGGCGCCATCAGAAAGTCGTCGAGGAGGCGCCGGCGCCTGGGATGAGCGCGGGGCGGCGCGCCGAAATGGGCGCCGCGGCGGTTGCGGCGGCAAAGGCGATCGGTTACGTCGGCGCCGGCACCGTCGAGTTCATCGTCGAGACCGCGGGCACCGGCGCATTCTATTTCATGGAAATGAACACCCGCCTGCAGGTCGAGCATCCGGTCACGGAGATGATCACCGGCCTCGACCTGGTCGAGTGGCAATTGCGGGTCGCGGCGGGTGAGCGCCTGCCGCGCCGGCAGGACGAGGTCGCGATCACCGGCCACGCGATCGAGGCCCGGATCTACGCCGAGGATCCCGATCGCGGTTTCCTGCCATCGACCGGACGAATCGCGCACTTGAGCTCGCCACCGTCTTCGGAACACGTGCGCATCGACAGCGGCGTGCGCAACGGCGACGAGATCAGCCGCTTCTACGATCCGATGCTCGCCAAGCTCGTCGCTTCCGGCGCCGATCGACCCGAGGCGCTGCGCCGTCTCGGCGACGCGCTTGCGCAGTACCGCGTCGTCGGCGTCACGACCAACGTCGCTTTTTTGCAGCGCCTGATCGCGCATCCGGCGTTTGCCGAGGCACGGCTCGATACCGGATTGATCGCACGGCACCATGCCGATCTGTTCCCGCCCGCGACCGCGCCGTCGGCGACGACATTGGCCGTCGCAGCGCTGGGCGAGATTTCGCGGCTGCGCGAGACGGCCGCCACCGCCGCCGCGTTGTCGCCCGATCCCTATGCGCCGTGGCATGCGATCGAAGGCTGGTGGCTCAACAGCGACGACCACCCGATCAGGCTGACCTACGCCTTTGGCGATGACGAATATGAAGTCGACGTGCGCGTCGCGCATGGTGCTGGGGCCTGGAGCGTCGCGACGCTCGGCAAGTCGATGTCCGCGTCGGTCTCAGGCGCCGGCGAATCGATGGAAGTTGTGATCGACGGCGTTCACATGGCTGTTCAGGTGGTGCCGCTTGGCGACGAGCGCCATGTGTTCTGCGGCGGCGAAGAGCATCGGCTGCGCCTGGTCGATCCGCTGGCGCACGCCGGCGAGGAGCCACGGCAGGGAGGTCACCTGACTGCGCCGATGTCGGGTGCGATCGTCGCGGTTCTGGTCAAGGCGGGCGATACCGTGGCCCGCGGCGCGCCGCTTCTGATTCTCGAAGCGATGAAGATGGAGCATACGATCGTCGCACCGACCGCGGGCACCGTCAGTGCGATTCACTACCGTCAGGGAGATCAGGTGCCCGAGGGGGCGGACCTGATCGATGTCGAAGCCGAAGCGGAAAAGACTTGAATCTTCTCTTTTGCAGCGCAGCCAGCAATGGTGCGGAATGGCTTGCCGCGCTGACGCGCGCGCTTCCGGCGGCGCGCGTGCACGCATGCTCGCATCTGCCCGACCAAGCCAAGCCGTCACCTCCGCAGGACATCGACTATGCGCTGCTGTGGAAGCCGCCACCGCGCGTGCTGCGGGACTTGGGATCGGTCAAGGCGATATTCAATCTCGGCGCCGGCATCGACTCGCTGGCCGGGAGCGAAGCCTTGCCGGCAGGCGTTCCCGTCGTGCGGGTCGAAGACGCCGGCATGGCGGAGCAAATGAGCGAATACGTCGTCCATGCGGTGCTACGTCAGTATCGCGAGTTCGACGCTTACGCCGAGGCGCAGCGTGCGGGACTCTGGCGGCCGCTCGCGCGACGGCAAAAGCGCGGGTTCGGCGTCGGCATACTCGGCATCGGCGTGCTGGGCACCGCGGTTGCGGCGGCGCTGCTGCCGTTCGGATTTCCGCTCGCGGGCTGGAGCCGGACGCGAAAGACACGTCGCGGGCGTCGACAGCTATGCCGGCAGCGCCGAGCTCGATACCTTTCTCGCGCGCTGCCAGGTGCTGGTGTGCCTGTTGCCGCTGACGCGCGAGACCCGCGGCCTGCTCGATCGCCGTGCGCTCTCGCAGTTGCCGGTCGGCGCGCATCTGGTCAACGTGGCTCGCGGTGCGCTGATCGTCGACGATGATCTCCTCGCGCTGCTCGACGAGGGCAGACTCGGCGGCGCGACACTCGATGTCTTTCAGGACGAGCCTTTACCGGCCGCGCATCCGTTCTGGCATCATCCGCGCATCA
This sequence comes from uncultured beta proteobacterium, assembly GCA_963847585.1. Taxonomy (GTDB): domain Bacteria; phylum Pseudomonadota; class Gammaproteobacteria; order Burkholderiales; family Casimicrobiaceae; genus PALSA-1003. Next base: position 312,263 of record CAWKAQ010000010.1, read on the forward strand.
GCATCACACCCCACGTGTCGGCGGTCACGCTGGTCGAAGAGTCGGTCGCGCAGATCGCCGCCAAGATAACCAGGCTCGAGGCCGGATTGCCGATCACCGGCATCGTCGACCCCGAGCGGGATTTCTAAACCGATGCGAGCGACGGGGCTGGCGATCAGCAGCAAGCTGCCGCGGCGCGTGCGCATCGTCGATGTGGCGCCGCGCGATGGCTTGCAGAACGAGAAGGCGGTCGTTCCGACCGAGGTCAAGGTCGGTCTGATCGACCGCCTGACCGATGCCGGCCTGCCGGCGATCGAAGCGACTAGCTTCGTTTCACCGAGATGGGTTCCGCAGATGGCCGACAATGCGCAGGTGATGGCGGCGATCCGGAGGAAGCCCGGCGTGCGCTATCCGGTGCTGACGCCGAACATCAAGGGCTTCGAGGCGGCGCTCGCGGCGGGCGCCGACGAAGTGGCGGTATTCGTTGCCGCGTCGGAAACCTTTTCGCAAAAGAACATCAATTGCTCGATCGGCGAAAGCCTCGAGCGCGCGCGTCCGGTCGCCGCCGCCGCCAAGACGCACGGCGTGCGCGTGCGCGGCTACATCTCCTGCGTGCTCGACTGTCCGTACGAAGGCGAAATCGCGCCGTCTGCGGTGCGCGAGGTCGCGGCCGCGCTGCAAGCGATGGGCTGCTACGAGATTTCGCTCGGCGATACGATAGGCACCGGGACGCCGGGGAGGACTCGAAGCCTGATCGCGACCGTCGCCGAAACGGTCCCGGTCGGCACCCTGGCCGGACACTTTCACGATACCTACGGCCAGGCGATCGCCAATGTGTATGCCGCGATGGAAGCCGGCGTCGCCACGTTCGACAGCTCGGTGGCGGGCCTCGGCGGATGCCCGTACGCCAAGGGCGCGACCGGCAACGTCGCCACCGAGGACCTGCTTTACCTGCTCGAGGGCCTCGACATCGAAACCGGCGTCGACATGACACGCCTGCGCATCGCCGGCCGGTACATTTCCGATTTTCTCGGGCGCCCGCCGGCGTCGCGCGTGGCGCGTGCGCTGGACGCGCGGCAGCCGCTGCCGGCAGCGTCATGACGCGCTCCGGCGGTGCCGAGGTCGCATCGCCATGCACCAGCGTATGCACGATCGACGCTGAGACAGGCCTGTGCGCCGGCTGCTACCGGACGCTCGACGAGATCGCCGGCTGGATCGACCTGTCGGCAGAGCAGAAGCGCACGCTGCTCGCGACACTTCTGATACGACGCGCGCGGTTCCACGCGGCCATGTCCGCGCGCCATCGCAACCGGGGACAAGCGCGATGGCGAGCGCTGACTGGTATTTCGATTTCGTCTCGCCGTTCTCGTACCTGCAATGCGAGCAGCTGCCGCAGCTCGAGCGCTCGATCCGCGTGCGCTACCGACCGGTGCTGTTTGCCGGCCTGCTCAAGGCATACGGGCACAAGGGCCCTGCGGAAATTCCCGCCAAGCGTCGCTTCACCTATCAGTTCGTCGCGTGGCAGGCCAAGCGCCTCGGCGTGCCATTGAAGTTTCCGGCGGTCCATCCGTTCAATCCGCTGCCGCTGTTGCGGCTTGCCGTCGCTGCCGACGCCGACCCGGAAGTCATCCGGCGCATCTTCCGTTTTGTCTGGCGCGACGGCAGGCTCGGCGACTTGCCGATCGAATGGGCCGAGCTGATGACCGAGATCGACATGCCGGACGCGGCTGCCCGCATCGAGTCGCCGGAAGTCAAGGAAGCGCTGCAGAGAAACACCGACGAGGCGATTGCGCGCGGCGTATTCGGCGTGCCGACGCTGGCGATCGGCGAAGCGCTGTTCTGGGGCGCCGATGCGACGGCGATGGTCGCCGACTACATCGCGCAGGGCTGCCGCTTCGCCGATCCGGAGATGGCTCGCGTCGCCGATCTGCCGGTCGGTGTCGAGCGGGAAGCCGCCAAGCGGAAGTGAGTCGGCCGGCGGATTGCCGGCGGCAAACGGCGAGTGCAGGAGCATCGCGGTCACTGGAGGATGGTTTTTCCCGCTCCAAACGAACGCGGCCAGCGCAACCGCGCTGGCCGGCGTGTGCAGCGTCTTGCGTCCTAGTTGCGGCGGGGATTGTCCGGCTGGTGGTCCATGCTATCCGGCACGCCGTCGCCGTCACGATCGTGACGCGCCCAGTGGGCACGCTCCTGCGACCAGCGTCCGTCGTGTTCCACCCATTTCGGGGAGTGGTACGCGTAGCCGGGACGCTCGCGCACCCAGGTACCCTTGGCCCACACGTGCTGGTTGCCTCGGTAGTTCCAGTATCCGGGCGCCCAGACATAGCCGTGGCGCGGCGCCGGAACGGCCTCGACGCGCATTTCCGGCGGCCCGACCTGCACGTAAATCGCGGCGGCGGCAGGTACGGCTGCACCGCCGACCGATACGGCCATCATGCTGATAAAAAGTACTTTCTTGATCATTGGAAGTCCTCGTATGTCCGATTGAGCAGAGTCCTTTGTACGCTCGATCGGCGCATCGGACCGTGCGCTGCCCAACATAGGGGCGCAGCGCCCTACGCCCCTGGCCGGTGCCGAAACCGGGGATCGTCGGGGTCAATCTGTCGAGACGTTCCCCACGATCGTGCCGCCGGCCGAGAGCGCCGCAATCTCTGCATCGGTAAATCCGGTCTCGCGCAGGATCTCGGCCGAGTGCTCGCCCTGCGCAGGCGCAGGGCGCGCGATGGCGAACGCGTGGCCGGAAAGGCGAAACGGCGGCGCGTATTGCCGGGTGCCGTCGGCGCCGGTGACGACCATATCGCGCGCGCGGACCTGAGGATCGGCGAGCGCCTCGTCGAGCGAAAGCACCGGCGTGACGCAGCACTCGACCGTGGCGAGCCGTTCGATCCAGTGCGCTTGCGTCTGCTGCGCGAATATCGCGGCCAGCTGCTGTCGCACCGCAGTACCGGCGCGCCCGGTAGCGAGCTGTCCGGCCACGAGGTCCGGACGATCGAGCGCCTCGCACAGTGCGCGCCAGAATTTGCCCTCCAGTGCGCCCACGGCAAGATGCCGACCGTCCTGCGTCGCATAGACGCCGTAGCAGGGCACGCCGCCGGTCAACAGGTCCTCCCCGCGCGCCTGGGCGTGGCCGAGCGTCTCGATCGCATGCAGCGCAAAGATGTTATGCGCCAGCGACCCCTCGGTCATCGCGATGTCGACGTGCGTGCCGTTGCCGGTGCGCGACGCGCCGAACAGCGCGGCGAGAATGGCGGTCGAGGCATTCATTGCGCCGCCCAGCAGATCGGCGACCTGCAGATTCGACAGCGCCGGCGGCCCGCCGCCGGTTCCGGTCTGGTCGAGGACGCCGGCGTAGCCCAGATAGTTGATGTCATGGCCGGGCCGATCTCGATACGGCCCGGTCTGGCCGTAGCCGCTGATCGAGCAGTAGACGATGCGCCGATTGATCGCGGCAACCGACGCATAGCCGACGCCGAGCCGGTCGACCACACCCGGACGGAAGCTCTCGACGATCACGTCGGCGTGTCGTGCCAGCCGAAGAAACGCATCGCGGCCTGCAGAGGCCTTCAGGTCCAGCGCAAGGCTGCGTTTGTTGCGATTGACCATGCGGAAAAACGCCGACGGGGCGTTCGACGGAGCGCGTCCGTCGCCGGTCGGAGCGAGACCAAGCGCGCGTGCGTAATCGCCGGCCCCGGTGTCCTCGACCTTGACGACGTCCGCGCCGAGGTCGGCCAGGTGCAGCGTGCACACCGGCCCGGGCAGCAGTCGGGAAAGATCGAGCACGCGCACACCGTCGAGCGGCGCGGTCACAGCCTCGGCCTCCTTTGCCGGCCGTCGCAGGTTTATCGGCGACGCGTCGGCCTCCAGGCAATCGCTCGGCGACGGCCCTGCGGGTCTTGAAGCTCCCGCCTCTGCTCATGCCTCACCGTCGTCGGGAATTCGAAGCTGCCGCCGGATCGCGCGCGCCGCGGCGAGCGCCTGATCGAGGGTCGGCGCAACGCAGGTCACATGGCCCATCTTCCGCCCGCGGCGCGCTTCGTCCTTGCCATACAGGTGCAGCTTCGCCTCGGGGACTTCGAGCACCGCGCGCCAATCGGGCTCGCGGCGAGCAGCGTCCGGCGTGCCGGAAGGTGCGTCGAACCAGACGTCGCCGAGCAGGTTGATCATGACCGCCGGGCCGTGCGCCCGGGTATCGCCGAGCGGCAGGTCGGCAAGAATGCGCACCTGCTGCTCGAATTGCGAGGTGACGCAAGCATCGATCGTGTAGTGCCCGCTGTTGTGCGGACGCGGCGCGATCTCGTTGATCAACAGGATCCCGCCATCGACGACAAAAAGCTCGACGCACAGGACGCCGCGATAATCGAGCGCGGCGGCTACCCTGAGTGCTACGTCCCGGGCTTCGGACGCAAGCGCGGGGGCGATGCGCGCAGGCACGATCGTCGAGTCCAGGATCCCGTCGCGATGCCGATTTTCGGCGACCGGCCAGGTCACCGCGTCGCCGCGGTCGTTGCGCGCGACGATTACCGACAGCTCGCAGGTCAATGAAACCATGCGTTCGAGTACGCAGGGGGCGGCACCCATCGCGGCGAACGCCGCCGGGACGGCGGCCGCCTATCGACGCGAATCTGGCCTTTGCCGTCGTAGCCGAAGCGTGCGCTCTTGACGATGCCCGGCAGAAGTGCCGGATCGATCGCCCGGGCGTCGGCCTCGGTCGCCAGCACGGCGAACGGCGCCACCGCGAAGCCGTTGCTCGCGAGGAACTGCTTTTCGCGGATGCGGTCTTGCGCAATGGCGACGCTATCCGCCGACGGCGTGACACGGGCGCGGCGTCCGAGATATTCGAGACTCGCGGCCGGAACGTTTTCGAACTCGGTCGTTGCCGCTTCGACCAGTTCGGCAAGGGTAGCCAAGCCGTGCCGGTCGCCATAGTGGGCAAGGATGTGCCGGTCGGCGACCGATCCCGCAGGGCTCTCGTCGCCGGGATCGAGCACGGCGACGCGATAGCCCATGCTTTGCGCGGCCATGCAGAACATCCTGCCCAGCTGTCCTCCACCGAGCAACCCGAGCCATGAGCCCGGGGCGATCACTTCGCGCGGAGCTTCGGCGGCAGCGTCATCGCGCCCGTGGCCGTGGTCTGGCGCGGTGCGGAAATCGGCGAGCTTTTTGGCAAGCGCGGCGTTGCCGCGCGCGAGCATCGCGACGGCGAACAGTGCCGCGTTCGCCGCGCCGGCTTCGCCGATCGCGAACGTCGCCACCGGCACTCCCTTGGGCATCTGCACGATGGAAAGCAGCGAATCCTCGCCGTTCAGATGTCGCGTGGGTATCGGGACGCCTAGCACCGGCAGCGTCGTCTTGGCGGCGAGCATTCCCGGCAGGTGCGCAGCGCCCCCGGCGCCGGCGATGATGCACGCCAGGCCGCGTGCCGCCGCGCCGCTCGCATAGGCGAACATCGCGTCGGGCGTACGGTGAGCGGATACGACCTTGGCTTCGTAAGTGACGCCGAAAGCGGCAAGCTGCGCAACGGCATGCTGCATCACGTCCCAATCGCTTTGGCTGCCCATGACGACGCCGACCTGAACGGACTTTTGCTGTCGAGCCATCTGTTGGTCCTATCGCTTCGCGGCGGGTCGCTGCCGGCAGGCGATGATTTTACCATCGGCCGCGGCGCGCCTTGCCGACGCCGGCGTCGGGACATCGCGGCCGTCGACGAAGCTCGACAATAGGCGATAATCGCGCTGATGCTCATGTCGCCTGCTCCGGGAATGGCTCTGCGCTGTCTGGCGTTCATCGCCGCCGGCGCCTTCGCTGTCGCTCTGCGCGCCGAGCCGACCGACGCCGATTTTCTTGCGGCGCGCGAGGCGTTTCTGGCCGGCGATGCCACGGCCCTGGACAGGATCGCGCCACGGGCCAAGGGCCATATGCTCGAGCCGTACGTCGCCTACTGGCAGTTGCGCCTCAAGCTCGACGAGGCAACGCCCGAGCGCGTGCGCTCGTTTCTCGAGCGCAATGACGGCACGCCGCTGGCCGACACCCTGCGCGGCGAATGGCTGAAGGCGCTTGGCAAGCGCGCGCTCTGGAACGAGTTCGCTGCCGAATATCCGAAGCGCAACGGCGAAGATACCGAGCTCGCCTGCTTCGCGCTGCAGTGGCGCCGCGAAGCGAATCGCGAAGGCGGCATTGGCCGAGGCGCGTCCATACTGGTTCAGCGGCCGCGACCAGCCCGAGTCGTGCCAGCCGCTGTTTGCCGAGCTGGAGGCGAGAAACCAGATCACTCCGGACGACATCTGGAGCCGCTTTCGGCTTGCGCACGAGGCGGGAAATTTCCGGCTTGCATCGCGGCTCGTGGGCGAGCTTCCGGCCAACGATCGCCCAACGGCCGCCGACTACGATCGCGTCGAGCGAAATTCCGGGCCTGCGCTGGCCAAAGGCGAGTTTCGGTTCGGCTCCCGCAGCGGTCGCGAGATCGCGCTGTACGCGCTCGATCGAGTTGCACGCACCGACGCCGAGGCGGCGCATCGCGCCTGGCTGCGCTGGCGCGCCCGCTTGCCCGAGGCGGACCGGCGCTACGGCAATCTGCTGGTCGCATACAGCGCAGCCAGGCAGCTGCTGCCTGAAGCCAACGCCTGGTATCGCGAAGTCGGCGATGCTCCGCTGAACGAGGCCCAGCGCGAGTGGCGCGTGCGCGCGGCGCTGCGCGCGCTGGCCTGGCACGATGTCGCTCGCGCGATCGATGCGATGCCGGAAAGCCAGGCCCAGGAGCCGGCGTGGCGCTACTGGAAGGCGCGAGCGTTCGAGGCGCAATCGCGCAAGGAAGACGCGATCCGGCTGTTCGGCAGCCTGGCCGCCGAGCCGCATTTCTACGGGTTTCTCGCCGCGGACGCGATCGGAGCTTCGATCATGCCGGTCAGCGAGCCGCTGCCGATCGACGACGAGGCGCTCGCTGCATTCGGCGCGCGTCCCGCCGTGCAGCGCGTGCTTCGTCTTGCCGCGCTCGGCATGCGGCCCGAGGCGCAGCGCGAGTGGACTTACGTCGTGCGCGGCATCGACGACCGCTCGCTTTTGCTCGCCAGCGAGTTCGCGCGCCGAAACGGCTTGTACGATCGCTCGATCAACACCGCGGACCGGACGCAACGGCGACACGATTTCGGCCTCCGCTACCAGACGCCTTACCGCGAGGCCATCGGATCCGCCGTGCGCGAAATGGGCCTCGACGAGGCGTGGGTGTTCGGGCTCACACGGCAGGAAAGCCGCTTCGCCGCCGACGTCATCTCCAGCGCAGGCGCGATCGGACTGATGCAGCTGATGGCGCCGACCGCACGCTGGATCGCCCGGCAAACCCATCGCAGCGACTATCGCATCGCGCAGCTCGGAGAGCCCGAGATCAATGCCCGCTTCGGCACCTACTATCTTCGCCATGTGCTCGACCGCCTCGACGGCCTGCCGGTGCTCGCGACCGCGGCGTACAACGCGGGGCCTGGGCGTGCGCAGAGCTGGCGCGGCGCCGCGCCGCTCGAGGGGGCGATCTACGCCGAGACGATCCCGTTCAACGAGACGCGCGACTACGTCAAGAAAGTGATGGCCAACGCGATGTTCTATCAGGCGCAACTCGGCCTGCCTTACGTCACGCTGACCGATCGGCTGGGCATCGTCACGCCGCGCGGCATGGCGGCGGGCTCGCCGGTCGCTTCGGCCGATCGCCCGGCGCTGCCATGAACGGCAAGGCTATCGTCGTACTCGGCGGCAGCGGCTTTGTCGGCCGGCACCTGGTCGTCGCGGCTGGTTGCCGACGGCAATCGCGTCGTCGTCCCTACCCGCAGCCGCGAGCGCGCAAGACACCTGATCCTTTTGCCGACGGTCGACGTGGTCGAAGCCGATGTGCACGACACGGTGGCGCTCGCCCGCCTGGTTCGCGGCGCCGCGGCGGCGATCAATCTGGTGGGCATTCTCAACGAATCGCGTCCGCGGCGACTTCGATCGGGTTCATGTCGAGCTGCCGCGCAAGCTGATCGCCGCTTGCCGCGACGGCGCCGTTCCACGCCTGCTGCACATGAGCGCGCTCAACGCGGACCCGCAAGGGCCGAGCCGGTACCTGCGCAGCAAGGGTGAGGCCGAAGCGCTGGTCGCCGCATCCGGCCTGCAATGGACGATTTTCCAGCCGTCGATCATCGTCGGGCGCGAGGATTCGTTTCTCAACCTGTTCGCCAAGCTGCAACAACTGCTGCCGGTGATTGCGCTGGCATGCGCCGAGGCGCGCTTCCAGCCGGTGGCGGTCGACGACGTAGCGAACGCCTATGTGCGCGCACTCGGCGACGACGCGACGCACGGCCAGCGCTATCCGCTGTGCGGCCCGAAGGTCTACACGCTGCGCCAGCTGGTTGCCTACGTGGGCGAACTTACCGGCTACAGGCGGCCGATCGTCGCGCTCGGGCCCGGCCTTTCGAAGCTCCAGGCAAGCGTGCTCGAACGGCTTCCCGGCAAGCTGATGAGCCGCGACAATCTGGCTTCGATGCAGCGCGACAGTGTCTGCGACTGCCCGTTTCCGCCGCTGTTCGGCGGGCCTCCGGTCGCGCTCGAGGCGATCGCTGCCGACCTACATCGCGGCCGCCGCGCCGACAAGCCGCTACGGCCGCATCCGCTCGCATCGCGGCGCCTGAAATCGTGAAGGCCTATCGTGTCGGCGGCTCGGTGCGCGACGAGCTTCTCGGCCGCACGGTCGCCGATCGCGATTTCGTCGTCGTCGGCGCCACGCCCGAACAGATGGTAGCCGCGGGCTACCGTCCGGTCGGCAGCGACTTTCCGGTCTTCCTGCATCCGCAGACGAACGACGAGTACGCACTGGCGCGGACCGAGCGCAAGAGCGGCCGGGGCTATCGCGGCTTTGTCTTTCATACGACGCCCGACGTGACGCTCGAAGCGGATCTTGCGCGACGCGACCTGACGATCAACGCGATCGCGCGCGACGACGACGGGACCCTGATCGATCCGCACGGCGGGGTCGCCGACTTGCGTGCCGGCATCCTGCGCCACGTCAGCCCGGCATTCGCCGAGGATCCGCTGCGCGTGCTGCGCGTCGCGCGCTTCGCGGCGCGGTTCGGCTTCAGCGTCGCCCCGGAGACCGAAGCGCTGATGCGCGAGATCGCCGCCGGCGGCGAACTGGCGACGCTGACCGCCGAACGCGTCTGGCAGGAGCTCGCCAAGGCGCTGATGGAAGCGCGCCCGTCGCTCTTTTTCGAAGTCCTGCGCCGCTGCGGCGCGCTGGGACAACTGCTGCCGGAAGTCGATGCGCTGTTCGGCGTGCCGCAGCCTCCCGCGCATCACCCCGAGATCGACGCAGGCGTGCACCTGATGCTGGCGCTGGATTTCTCCGCAGCCGCGGGCGATCCGCTGCCGGTGCGCTACGCGGTGCTCGCGCACGATCTGGGCAAGGCGACGAGCGATCGCGCGAACTGGCCGAGACACATCGCGCACGAGGCCCGCAGCGTCGCTCTGGCGCGGCGGCTAAGCGAGCGCTTGCGCGTGCCTGCCGACTGCAGCGAGCTTGCCCGCCTGGTCGCCCGCTATCATGGCGACGTGCATCGCGCGGAGGAGCTTCGGGCCTCGACCTTGCTCGACCTGCTGCTCGCGGCCGACGCGTTGCGCCGGCCCGAACGCCTCGACGGCCTGCTGCGCGCCTGCTCGGCCGATGCGCTGTCCCGCCCGGGCCGCGGCGGCGAAAGCTATGCGCCGGGAGAGCGGCTTCGTGCGGCGCTCGCCGTCGTGCGCGACGTCGATGCCGGCGCTATTGCCGCAGCGCATCCCGATTCGCCCGAGCTGCCGCAGCGGATCAGAACAGCGCGACTCAAAGCCTTGCAGGCCTGGGAAAAAGCGAACGACGGCAATGCGCGGCAAGCCAGCGAGCCGTCCCGCTAGGCGAATGGCGGAGCCGGCCTCAGAAGAAATGCGCGATGCCCAGTACGACCCCGCTTGGCTTGGCGCCCGGCGCGACGGGATAGGGGTTGATATTGAACGTGTAGGCTGCGTTTGGCCGGTTATCTATTTTCACCCATCCCGCGTAGAGCATCGTTCGCAGCGACAGGTTGTAGCTGTATGACAGCTCCCATTGCTGGCTCGACGTATCCGGGCCTTTGACCAGCGCTCCGATCGTCGTGCCGTCGACAGCGCTGCCCTTCCCGTCGGCGGCTTTGCCCCAGAACGCGTAGAAGGTGCCGTCCCCGACCGCCAGCGTCGTCGACACTCCGTAGAAGTCGCGCGTCAGACTGCCGGTCGGCGTATCGTATTTGAGCCGCTCGTAAACGCCGGCAAGGCGCAGCCCGACGTTGCTCGCTATCGTGCCGAAATCGTACCCGCCGGTGAGCGATAGCGCCTCGTCGGTAGGGCCGGTAGGGCGTATCCGGTAATTGCGCTCGTAGGCGATACCGAGGTCGAGGGGCCCTCTGTTGTAGAACGCGCCTCCGGAGATCACGTTCGCGTGCCTCAACTCCGACAGCCGGTCGCCGTTGTCGCCGCCATTCGGATCGCCTGACGTATCTCTCGTGGCGAACTGCAGCGCGGCGGAAAAGCCCTGGAGCGGCGGCGTCTCGTAGCGGATCGAGTTGCCGAGCCGCGCGTCGAATCCCCCCTCGGTCTTGGTCAATGCGCCTTGCGCCCACAGGGCCGCGGTCGACAGGATCGACGTGGTCAAGGTGGGGGTATTGCCGAATATCGTGATGGATGTCGTCGTAAGGCGTCAGGAAACTGCCGAGCTTCATCGTGCCCCAGTCGCCCTGAAGACCGACATAGGTTTCGCGAGAGGCAAGCGCCGAGCCGCCGGCGTCGCCCAGCACCGTCGACTCGAGCTGAAAGATCGCAACCTGACCCCGCCCGAGGTATTCATGGCCGCGCAGCCCGAAGCGGGACGAGTTGCTCGACACGCGCACGATCGACGGGTTGCTGCCGTCGCTTTGCGCGCCGTTGACCACCTCCACGTCGAGATTCAGGTTTCCGTACAGGCTGACATTGAGGAACTGCGCATGGGCGAGCGGCGACAGCACGACACCCGCGACCAGCAGCAATAGCGCCCTGCGGTCAAGCAAGGCGCTCTCCGGTCTGCGCGAGTTCCGGCGCATCGATCACCATGTCTTCCCGCCAGCGAAACAAATGACCGAAGTGTACCGCAGGGAACTCGCAACCCGATTCAGATGCGATAGGCGGTGAGCGTCATCAGCTTTGCGGTCGCGCGCATCAATACGCGAACCGGCAGCGGAAGCGCGCTCGCTCCAGCCTCGCTTGCGGCCGCGCCGTGCCGGATTTCATCGTCGCGCATTGCGGCGACGATCGCGCGACTTCGCGAATCGCCGGCAGGCAGGCGATCGATGTGCGACGACAGGTGTTCCTCGACCTGGCGCTCGGTCTCTACGACAAAACCGAGGTTGCCACGGTCGCCCGTCAGCCCCGCGGCGATGCCGATCGCGAACGACCCCAGGTACCACAGCGGGTTCGCAAGGCTGGTGCGACCGCCAAGCTCCGCGATTCGCTCTTGCGTCCAGGCCAGATGATCTTCCTCTTCGCGCGCGGCGGCCGCGAAGCTGTCGCGCACGTCCGGATCGCGCGCGACCAGCGCCTGCGCCTGATAGAGCGCCTGCGCGCACACTTCGCCGGTATGGTTGACGCGCATCAGCCCCGCGACGTGCCGGCGCTCTTCCGGCGTCAATTCCTCGCTGACGACTCCCGCGGCAGGGTTGGGCCGCGCGGCCGATGTCGTTCCGGACAACGTGCGCAGCGCGCGATCGAAGCCGACGATCAGCCGGTCGATTCCCTCAGGCATCTTGCGTGGCCATCGATTGAGGTCGCAGCGTATTTGCGAAGTGTAACGACTCGCGCCCGGAAAAAAAACGGGCGTCCAGAGGACGCCCGAGTGATCACTTCAAACCCAGTTACGCTGAACAGCCGCTGTCCTGGCCGTTTAGAAGTTGTGGATGATGCCCAGCACGAAGCCTTGCGGATCGCCGCCCGGCGTCGACGGCGTAGCCGTTGACGTTGAACGTGTAGTTGGCTCTGGCATCGTTCTTGATATACACGTAGCCGGCGTTCAGGCTGGTGCGCTTCGACAGGTCGTAGCGATAACCGATTTCGAAGTTCTGCGAACCCGAGTCGGCGCCATGGACCAGCGAATTGATCCGCGACTCGCTGTCCGACGCTCCGCCCTTGCCGTCGCCGGCGTTGCCGTAGTAGATGTACCAGAGGCCGCCGCCCATCGGGATCGTGGTCGAGATGCCCCACATGTCGCGCTTCAGGTCGCCGGTCGGCGTTTCGTATTTCAGGTGCTCGTACATCAGCGCCAGACGCAGGATGCCGAAGTCGTAGCTGCCCGCGATCGTGACCGCGTCGTCATTGGCGGCGAATGCCGGCGAACGGCGTCGCTGCCGCAGGGCAGCTGCGTAGCAGTTCCCGCCGCGTTGTAGCAACGGAACTTGTTATGCCGCGAATAAGTCAAGCCGCGCCTGGATCGGGCCATTGTTGTAGAAAACACCCGGCATGAACGCCCAGCTGTGACCGGTGTTCTCTCTGGTCGCGACCTGCACTTCCGCGGTGAAGCCGGACCACGTCGGGCTGTTCCAGCGGATGCTGTTGCTGTAACGGTCGTCGTAGCCGCCGATCGCTTCTTGCGGCGCATTCGAGTTGTTCGCCCACAGGCTCGAGTTGTTGAACAGGCCGGTGTTGTAGTTGTACGGACCCGCAGCCCAGATCGGCGTCGTGTCGTCATACGGCGAAAGCGAGCGACCCAGCCAGATCTGGCCGAAGCTGCCCTGCAGGCCGACGAAGGTTTCGCGATTGGCGATCGTGTTGGCGCTGCCGACGCCGCTGGCGTTCGGGTTGCCGTCCCAGGCGACCGAGTTCTCGACCTGGAAAAATGCGGTCAGCCCGCCGCCCAGCGACTCCGTGCCGCGCAGGCCAAAGCGTGACGAGTTGCTGGCCACGCGAGTTACGGTCGATGTCGAGCCATCCGAGGCGCCAGGGCCCGATGCCTTGACGAATTCGAGGTCCATATTGGCACGGCCGTACAGCGTGACCTGTGCGGTTTGCGCTTCCGCCGCGAGCGGCAGCGCGAATGCGCCAGCCACGGCCAGAGCGACGAGTTTCTTATTCATGGAATCTCTCCTCTAACGATAAGATTGGCAAGGATTGCGATTGCGCCTGCCACCGGAACCTTCTCAGGAGCAACGGAGAAGTTGCCCCAATTGTGCCAAACGCGTGATTCCCAAGGCAAGCTAAAACCCCAAGGCCCCAAAACCCCCATCAATCCTGTTGCTTAATTGCAACAAGGAATGCCTTTTGGACAGAGCGCCGCCCGAGCGTGCGAGCGCGTATAATTCACGCTCCGCCGCCATTGCGGCGTTTGGCGCGCGAGGCGGGCAAAAAATGGGTGCAAATAACGGCTTGGCGGCCGGATTTCGCGATCCGGACCGTTTTTGCGCAAACGGCGGCGAATGTCGATGCTGTTGCCCGCGTTGATCGCTGCCGTCGTGTCCGGGATCGCGCTTCGCTTGCTCGGCCGCGCCGGAAGTTGCCGTTCGATCGACCGAACGCGCGCTCACTGCATCGTGGCATCGTCCCGCGTGGCGGCGGGCTGGCCATCTGGCTCGGCTGGTGCGCCGGCATTGTCTGGCTTCCGGGCGCGCAACCATGGCTCTTTCCGCTCGCCGCGATCGTCATCGTTTCGTTTTTCGACGACCGTCGCGGCATACCTGCGCTGCTGCGACTGTTCGTGCAGTTGGCGGCGGCGATCGCCTGGCTGTGGCTGGCGGCTCCGATGCCCGATTTGATCGTTGCCGCGACCATGGCCGTCGCGATCGTCTGGGTGGCCAATTTGTACAACTTCATGGATGGCAGCGATGGCCTTGCCGGCACGATGACCGTCGTCGGATTCGGCGCCTATGCGCTGGCTGCTTTCTGGGCGGGAAGCGACCGTGCGCCGACGTTGCTTGCGCTGGCGGCCGCGACACTCCCGTTTCTGCTGGCCAACTGGCCGCCGGCGCGCATTTTCCTCGGCGACGCCGGCTCGGTGCCCTTGGGCTTCCTGGCCGCGCGTATTCGGCATCGAGGGTTGGCGGCAGGGATGGTGGCCGGCGTGGTTTCCGCTGCTCGTTTTCCTGCCGTTCATTGCGGATGCCAGCTCGACTTTGCTGCGCCGGCTGCTGCGCGGCGAGCAGGTCTGGCAGGCGCACCGCGACCACAGCTATCAGCGGCTGGTGCAACTGGGATTGGGCCACGCCGGCACGCTGGCGCTCTATGCTGCGCTGATGGTCGGCGCGGCGGTCTCGGCGCTGGCGGCGTTGGCCCGCGCGCCGCCAGGCCGGATGGTATCTGCTGGCCGTCTGGGGTGCTGTCCTGGCCCTGCTGTTCGGCTCGGTAGCGCATCAATGGCGAACTAGAATCGGTGGATTGCGTGAGAGTAAGCGCTAACTGGCGAGCGCTGCTGGCCTTTGCCCACGACGTCGTCGCGGCGGCGATCGCGTGGACCGGCCTGTACTGGCTGCGCTTCAATCTCGACCTGCATGAGCCGCAGCTCGCCGACATGACCCGCACGCTTGCCTGGGTTCTTCCGTTGCAGGCCGGCATCTTCCTCGCCTTCGGCCTTTACCGCGGCCTCTGGCGTTTCGCCAGCGTTCCCGACCTGCAGCGGATCATGCTGGCGGTGGCGCTCGGCGCGGTGGCGATCCCGGTCGTGCTGGTGATGCTGCGCCTGACGGCCGTCGTGCCGCGCAGCGTGCTGATCCTCTATCCGCTGATTCTGATCTTCCTGATGGCGGGCAGCCGTTTCGCCTACCGCATCTGGAAGGAGCATCGGCTGTACAGCCCGCTGGCGGCTCTGGGTGAGCCGGTGCTGATTCTCGGCGCCGGAGAGGCGGGAGCACGCTTGACCAACGAGCTCGCGCACAGCCGCCAATGGCGAGTCGTCGGGCTGCTCGACGACGACCCCGGCAAGCAAGGGCGGCTGCTGCGCAACATCAGCGTCCTGGGGCCGATCGCCGAGCTTCCGCTGTGGGTCAAGCGATTCGGCGTGCGCACGGTCATCATCGCACTCCCGGCCGCCGCGCACGGCGTGCGCCGGCGAGTCGCCGAGCTCTGCGCGGCGGCAGGGGTCGAGGCGCTGACGGTTCCTTCGTACGATGACTTGATCAGCGGCCGTTCGCAGCTGACGACGATCCGCCACGTCGAGCTCGACGACATCCTGGCGCGCGACCCGGTCGTGCTCGACAGCGCGGGCTTGAGCGAATGGATCGGCGGCCGGGTCGTCATGGTCACCGGCGCCGGTGGCTCGATCGGCGCGGAGCTGTGCCGGCAGATCGCGCGATTCCGGCCGCTGCGCCTGGTGCTGCTCGACCTGTCGGAGTACGCGCTCTATCAGATCCAGCAGGCGCTGCAGGACGAGTTTCCTGGCCTGCCGCTGGCCACGCTGGTCGGCGACGTCAAGCACCGGTCGCTGGTCGAGCAGGTGCTGACCCGCGAGCGCCCGAGCGTCATCTTTCACGCCGCGGCGTACAAGCACGTGCCGCTGATGGAAGAAACCAACGCCTGGCAGGCGGTGCGCAACAACGCCTATGGCACCTGGGTGCTGGCGCGCGCCGCGGCTGCTCGCGAAAGTCGAAAAATTCGTGCTGGTGTCGACCGACAAGGCGGTCAATCCGACCAACGTGATGGGGGCCTCGAAGCGCCTGGCCGAGATGGTGTGCCAGAGCCTGCAGAACGGCACGACCCAGTTCGTCATCGTCCGTTTCGGCAATGTGTTCGGCAGCGCGGGCAGCGTGATTCCCAGATTCAGGGAGCAGATCGCGCGCGGCGGCCCGGTCACCGTGACGCATCCGGAGATCACTCGCTATTTCATGTCCTCGTCCGAGGCGACGCAGCTGCTGCTGCAGGCCGGGCTGATGGGACGCGGCGGCGAAGTGCTGGTGCTCGACATGGGCGAGCCGGTCAAGATCGTCGATCTCGCTCGCGACATGATCCGGCTGTCCGGTGGCGATCCGGACAAGATCCGCGTCGTTTTCACCGGACTGCGGCCCGGCGAAAAGCTCTACGAGGAGCCGCTGGCCTCCGGCGAGACCACGTTGCCGACGCCGCATCCGAAATTGCGGATCGCGCAGGCGCTTCCCGGACATCGCGATGCGGTCGAGCAGATGGTCAGCTGGCTCGAGCGCGACCGTGCCACCGGCGACGCCGAGGTCCGCGCGTGGCTCAAGACGTGGATTCCGGAATACGCGCTGCCGGGCGAGGTGCCGGTCCAATTGGCTGGCGCTGTGCCGCTGTTCGCGCGGCGCCGCGGCTGATCGGCGCTTTCGATCAGGCCCGCTTACGCGTCCACGACGCCCAGATCGACGATCGCGGCGCAGCGCTTGCGCCAGATCGATCGCTTCCATGCAGCGCGGGCGCGGGCACTCGGCGATTCCGCGGCCGCAGCGGCGCACCCACGCGATCTCGCGCCTGAACAACACCTGCTGATCGCGGCAGGCGAACGGATCGACGGTTACCGCGCGAAACGGCGCGTCGCGCCAGAAAAGGCCGGCGCCGCTGATCAACGCCGAGCCCGGACCGAACAGCGCGACCGTCGGGACCGAAACGACGCGTCCGAGATGGGCGATGCCGGTATCGGGCGCGACCAGCAGCGCGGCGTCGGCGAGCAGCCGCCACAGCTGCGGCAGGGTCAGCGCGCCGGCGTACGAGAGATGGCGCGCGCCGGGATCGCATTCGCGTACGATCGCTTCCTCGCCGCGGCCCGCCGACCATACCGGTTCGACGCCGCGCGCCGCGAGCCATGCCGCAAGCGCACGCCACTTGTCCGGTTCCCAGCGCTTGAGCGGCGTGCTCGCGCCTACGTGCAGCACCGCGTAGCGGCCGCGCGGCAATTCGAACGGATCGGCGGCCGGGTCGCGCCAGTCGCGCCTTGCGTACGGCGCCGGCGGCGGTCCGTCAGCCAGCGCCGCGACCATGTCGGTCCACGCTGCGGGCTCGTCCGGATAGCGGCGCAGCTCGTCGAACGGCCAGCTCTTGGGCGCCGGCCGGTCGCCGTCGAAGCCGACGATCCAGCGGCTGCCGAGTGCCTGGGCCAACCAACTGAAGCGGTTGTCGCCGGGAACGAAGGCCAGATCGAACTCGCGTTCGCGCCACAGCGGCGAACGCGACGGCAGCGCGCGGATTCCAGCCGATGGCTCGCACGCCGTAAGGCGCCGACTGGTAGAGCGCGGCGTAAGGCTCGGGCAGCGCCATCACGATGTCGGCTGCCGGATGCCGGCCGCGGAGCTTGGCCAGCAGCGAGGTGAGCATCAGCGTGTCGCCGAGCAGCAGATGGTGCGCGATCAGGATCCGTCGCGGCTCGCGCGGCGCGCTGCGACGGCCCAGCGTCGAGACACGCCGGGCCAGCGCGCGACTGACGACACTGGCGCGTCCGGCCAGGCGATGGCCGCGGCTACTCGCCGGCATGAGCGTCGACGGCGCGCTGAAACACCGCCTCCATGCGATCGAGCATCGCGGCGAGGCTGAACCTGGACAGGGCGCGCTCCCTGCCGGCGTGGGCGATGCGCCGCGCGAGCGCAGCGTCGCCGAGCAGGCGATCGATGCCTGCGGCGAGCGCGACCGCGTTCTCCTTGGCGACGACGACCGCCGTGTGATCGGCGATCGCCGCCTCGCCGATCGCCCCCGCATCGGTGGTCACGCAGGGCAGGGCCATCAGCATCGCCTGCAACAGCGCCTGCGGCACGCCTTCGTTCGCGTACGAGGGGAGCGCGAATACGTCGAGCGCCGCGAACCAGGGCGCGACATCGTTCTGGTTGCCGGCGAGGCGAACGCGCGCGTCCAGGCCCAGCGCGCCGATCTGCGCGCGAAGCGCGTCGCGCTGCGGCCCGTCGCCGACGATCACCAGCTGCGCCTCGCGATGCGCGAGCAGAGTGCATCGCCTCGACCAGGATGCGATGCCCTTTCCAGCTGCGCAAGGTCGCGACGATGCCGATCAATGGCACGCCGGCCGGCAGCCCGAGCGAGCGCCGTGCGTCGTCGCGGTCCGCCGGGCCGAAGCGGCCCGGATCGATGCCGGTCGGAATCGAGCTGACGCGCGAAGGCGCCACGCCGATGTCGCGGATCAGCTGCGTGCGTATCGCTTCGCCGGTGGTGACGATCTCGGCGGTCGCCTTGGTGTACAGCCATCGCGTCAGTGCATCGCGCGGCACCGGCGCCGAGATGTGCCGGGTCCGCACCAGCGGCAAGGGGCGGGACAGCGAGCGGCCGGCGAGCGCGGCGAGCCAGGCATCGGTCGAGCTGTGCGCGTTGATCGCGTCGACGCTCGCGCGCCGCGAGAAAGCGACGCAGCGCGACGACGCCGCGCGGCCGCTTGCGACCGATCGGCAGCGCGGTCGCCGGCACGCCGAAGCGCGGCGCCTCGGCGAAGATTCGCGCCTCGCGCGGGCAGGCGATCTCGACCTGATGGCCGCGAGCGATCATTCCGGCGGCTTCGGTCAGGATACGGATCTCCTGGCCACCCCAGCCGAGCGAGGCCTCGGTATGAACGATGCGCACTCGGCGGCCCTTAACCAGCGACCGGGGCCGCCGCCGAAAACTGGATCCGGTGCAGCTTGGCGTAAAGGCCGTCGCGCGCGAGCAGCTCGGCATGCGTGCCCTGCTCGACGACGCTGCCGGAGTCGAGCACGACGATGCGGTCGACTCGCTCGATCGTCGACAGACGATGCGCGATGACGATCGTCGTGCGGCCGCGCATCAGCGCGTCCATCGCCGCCTGCACGTGGCGCTCCGATTCGGAGTCGAGCGCCGACGTCGCCTCGTCGAGGATCAGGATCGGCGCGTTTTTGAGAATCGCGCGCGCGATGGCGAGCCGCTGCCGCTGCCCGCCGGACAGGCGCAAGCCGTTCTCGCCGACCAGCGTTTCGAATCCGTCCGGCAGCGCGCGGATGAAGTCCAGCGCATGCGCGGCCAGCGCCGCTTGCTCGATGGCCTCGCGCGATGCGCCGGTCATCGCGCCGTAGGCGATATTCGCGGCGACGGTGTCATTGAACAAGGTCACGTCCTGGCTGACCAGCGCCAGGTGGCTGCGCAGATTGGCCAGGGTCAATGCGTCGATGTCGTGGCCGTCGAGCAGATATCCGGCCGGCGCTCGGCTGGTAGAAGCGCGGTATCAGGTTGATCAGCGAGGTCTTGCCGCTGCCCGACGGACCGACCAGCGCCACGCTTTCGCCGGGCGCGATCGTCAGGCTCACGTCCTCCAGCGCGTCCTTGTCCGCGCCGGCGTAGCGCGACGAGACGTGCTCGAACTCGAGCTCGCCGCGCAGGCGCGCGATTTCGACGGTGCCGTTGTCGGCCTCCGGTCGTTCGTCGATCAGGCCGAAGATGCTTTCGGCCGCCGCGAGCCCGCGCTGGATGTTGGCATTGACGCCCGACATCGCCCGCAGCCGGTCGAGGAGCGTCAGCAAGGCGATCACGTAGGAGGTGAAGCGCGCGGCGTCGAAGCCGCCGGTTTCGCTCTGTTTCAGCGCGAGATAGACGATCAACCCGACCGCGCAGGCGCCGACGAACTGCAGGAACGGCGAGCTGGCGGCGCTTGCCGACGATTGCTTGCTCATCGATTGGCGCAGCCTGTTCGCGCCGGCCACGGCGCGCACGCGCTCGTACGCCTGGCCGCCGAAGATCTTGACGACGCGCTGTGCGCCGACGATCTCCTCGAGCACATGGCTCATCGAGCCGGTGCGCTGCTGGACGTCGCGCGCCACGCGGCGCAGCCGCCGGCTGAAATAGCGGATCACGACCGCGACTGCCGGCATGATGACGATCGAAACCAGCGTCAGCTGCCAGTTGAGCCAGAACAGGAGACCGAGCGTCCCGGCAATCGTCAATGCGCTGCGCACCGCGGTCGTGATCGCCGACGAGGTCGCGGCGGCGAGCTGGTAGGCGTCGAACGTGAACTTCGAGATCAGCCGGCCCGACGACTGAGCGTCGTAATACGGCGTCGGCAGCGACAGCAGGCGATCGATCATCTCGCGCCGCAGGTCGAACACGACGCGGTGGCCGGTCCACGCCATGCCGTACTCGGACATGAACGAGCCCAATCCGCGCAGCAGGAACACCGCGACCACCGCCAGCGGAAGCTGCACCGTCATCGCAGGATCGGGGTTCTGCAGCTTCTGGATGATCGGCATCACCATGTAGGCCATCAGCGTATCGCCGGCGGCGACGATGACCATGCCGATCAGCGCCAACGCGAACGCCCACCAGTAGGGGCGGACGTAGGTCAGCAGACGCCGGTAGAGGACCAGGCTGGGCGACACGGGGCGGGATCCGATGCGGCCGGCGCCTGGTGTTCCTCGGGCGGCCGGCGGTGGTATGAACGGGCCGCGATTATAGCGCAGCGGTCTTCGGCTGCTCGGTCCTGGCCGCGTGCGCCGCGGCCAGGAGATCGCGATAGAGCAGCACCAGTTGCAGCGTCATCGCCTCGGGCGTCAGCGTCAGCACCGCTTCGCGCGCGCGTTCGCCCCGTCCGGCCCGCGCCTCTGCATCGGT
This sequence comes from uncultured beta proteobacterium, assembly GCA_963847585.1. Taxonomy (GTDB): domain Bacteria; phylum Pseudomonadota; class Gammaproteobacteria; order Burkholderiales; family Casimicrobiaceae; genus PALSA-1003. The sequence continues at coordinate 332,777 of CAWKAQ010000010.1, forward strand.
CAGCGTGCTCATGTGCGCGGTCAAGGCGTCGAGGTCGCGTGCATCGCAGACGAATCCCGCATCGTGCTCGAGGACGAGCTCGGCGGCGCCGCATTTGGTGCTGGTCACGACCGGAAGTCCGCAGGCCATCGCCTCGAGCGCGGCGTTCGGACATGGATCATAGAGCGTCGGCAGCACGAAGGCGTCGGCTGCGCCGTAGAACGGCTTCGGATCGTCCTGCGCGCCGACCAGCGCGACCCGCGAAGCGATGCCAAGCTGCCGTGCCATCCGCTTGTATCGCCTCCGCGCTTTGTCGCGGCCGACGACCAACAGATGCGTATTGTCCGGCAGCCGCGACAATGCGGTGAGCGCGGCGGCCACCCCTTTGCGCACATAGCCGGAGCCGACCAGCAGGAACAGGGTCGCGTCCGGCGGCACGCCGAGCTTCTGCCGCATCGAGTCGCGATGCGACGCGGAGCTTCGGCGAAAACGCTTCGCTGTCGACGGCGTTGTAGACGACCGGCAGGCGCTCGTCGGGCAGCCCGAAGCGATCGCTGGATATCCTGCCGGACCATCTTCGAATTGCAGATCACCGCCTTCAGCAACGGGCTGGCGAACAGCCGCCGCTCGATCGCGAGCACATAGCGATGATAAGGACTGAGCTCGGTCCACCAGCGGCGAAGCGTCGAGGCGCCGCGCAGGCGCTCGTCGAGCCAGGAGCGGTGCACGCCGTCGCCGGCGCGATACACGTCGCAGCACAGCAGCCGCTCGTGCGACTGGACGAGCTCCGGGGCTTTTTGGGTCGACGGCCCGGCACACTGCGCGGGCAAAGCTCCAGTCGCGCCACAGCCGCCCGATGTGAAACGGGTCGCAGAGAACCGGTTCGATCAGCTGCAGCCTCGTCTGCGGCCACTCGCGCGTGTACAGCGAGATCGCGACTCCGCGCTCGAGCAGCGCTTCCAGCGCCGCCTCGACGAATCGTTCGGCGCCGCCGTACGGCGTATAGCGCTGCCGGATGATCGCGAGCCTCAACATCGGTCAGCCGCCGGTCTCGGCCAAGAATCGCAGTAAGCGCCGCGTGCACGCGCGCGACCGGCAGCGTCGTCAGGCACTCGGAGATCTTGCCGCCGCCGCAACCGTCGTTGCCGCAGGGCCGGCACGGATACTCGGTCGATGCGACGATGCGGTGCGGCACCTGCCACGGCGCCCACTCGACATCGCCGCTCGGACCGAACAAGGCGACGACCGGCGTCTGCACCGCCGCCGCGATATGCATCGGCGCCGAGTCGACGCCGACGAAGGCGCGCGCTTCGCGGGTCAGCGCCGCGAGTTCGGTCAGGCTCAATTGTCCGCCGAGATCGGTGACACGGCTTCGCGCCGGCTTCGTTGTCGCGGCGAGGATCGCGTCGACCAGCGCGCGCTCGCGCGGGTCCGGCGCCCCGGTCAGCGCGATCGCGCCACCCGTCGGAAGTGAGCTGCTCGAGCAAGGCCGCGTAATGCTCGGCGGGCCAGCATTTGAACAGCCAGCGCGAACCGGGGTGGAGCTGGATGAAACGCCTGGGCTCGATCCCGTGCTGGGCGAGCAGGCCGCGCACGCGCGCCGTCGCGGCGCCGTTCGGGCACGAGGACCAGCGCCCTGTCGCCCGGCGCCGGCTGCACGCCGATGCGACGCAGGCTGTCGAGATTGCATTCGACGGTGTGGCGCGGCGTCCGTCGCGGCAGCCGGTAGTAATGGGTGAAGCTCGTTCGCCACAGCCAATGCGCGCGATCGAGATGGCGCGCGACGCTGTAGCGCGGCCGCAGCAGGCGGGAGAGCCACGCGCCGCGCGGATGCTCGGTCAGATGGACGATAAGATCGTAGCGACGCTTCGCGCAGTGCCGACAGCAGCGCACGCTCGGCGCGCGCCTGGCGCACAAATCCCTGCCGCTTCCAGTCGCGATCGATGACATGCGTCTCGGCGATCGCCGGATGGCCGGCGAGCATCGCTGCGGTTTCCGCGTACACCAGCGCGTCGATTTCCGCCGCCGGGAGCGGCGCGCTTGAGCACGGTGAACACCGGCGAAGCAAGCAGCACATCGCCATGGTGGCGTAGCTTGGTGACCAGCGCGCGGTGGACAAGACCGAGGTCGACGGGGTCCGGCAGCGGGCTCGGCATGGAGGCAAGATAGCAAAATGCCTTGTTCGATACAAACGCGGACAACGGCCTCGCCAGTTAGGGCTTACTCGTTGGCGCAGCGGCGCTCGTATTCTATTCGGGCGCCTTCAAGTACAATCGCCGCAACCCGAAGCGTCCGATGAAATCCGTCTCGATCGAGGTCGGCTCGTCCGCCCTCAAAGCCCAAATCCTGGCCGAGGCGCTGCCTTATATCCAGCGTTTTCACGACAAAGCGATCGTCATCAAGTACGGCGGCAATGCGATGACGGAAGCCGCAGCTCAAGGCGGGCTTCGCGCGCGACGTGGTGATGCTGAAGCTGGTCGGAATGAATCCGGTGATCGTGCACGGCGGGGGCCCGCAGATCGGCGACCTGTTGAAGACGATGGGCATCCACAGCGAGTTCCGCCAGGGTATGCGCGTTACCGATGACAAGGTGATGAACGTCGTCGAGATGGTCCTGGGCGAGCTCAACCAGGAGATCGTCGGGCTGATCAACCAGCACGGCGGACGCGCGGTCGGCCTGACCGGTCAGGACGGCGCGTTCATTCACGCCCGCAAGCTGCTGCTGAAGAGCGAAACCAACCACGGGGAATTCGTCGACATCGGGCTGGTCGGGGAAATCGAGAAGATCGATCCGGAACTGATCAATCTGCTCGATTCGCGCGACTTCATCCCGGTGATCGCGCCGATTGGCGTAGGCCACGAAGGCGAGGCGTACAACATCAATGCCGACCTCGTTGCCGGCAAGCTCGCCGAGACGCTGAATGCCGAAAAGCTGGTGCTGATGACCAACACCGCCGGCGTGCTCGACAAGCACGGCAATCTTCTGACCGGCCTTTCGGCCAGCGAGATCGAGGCGCTGTTCGCCGACGGCACGATCCACGGCGGCATGCTGCCGAAGATAGGCTCGGCGCTGGACGCGGTAAAAAACGGCGTCAAGAGCTCGCACATCATCGACGGCCGCGTCGAGCACGCGCTGCTGCTGGAGGTGCTGACCAACGAGGGCGTCGGGACGATGATAAGCGCGGACTAATCGATCCACGCAGGCAGCGAACGGTCGTGGCGAAGCTAAAGTCGCGATTCGGCAGCATCGGGCGTCACGACGCGATGCCGCCGATTTGATCAGGGAGCGGGAGAATGGCGAGCAAACCGGGAGAGCGGCGGCTGCAGATCCTGCAGACGCTGGCCGCCATGCTGGAGACGCCGCGAGGCGAGAAAGTGACGACCGCCGCGCTGGCGAGTCGCCTCGATGTCTCCGAGGCGGCGCTATATCGCCACTTCGCGAGCAAGGCGCAAATGTTCGAAGGGCTGATCGAGTTCATCGAAACGACGCTGTTCTCGCTGGTCAATCGCATCAGCAGCGAGTCGACCGACGGCGTCGCGCAGGCGACGCAGATGGTCGCCGTGCTGCTCGGGTTCGCCGAAAAGAATCCGGGCATGACGCGCGTGCTGATCGGCGATGCGCTGGTCAACGAGGACGAGCGCCTGCAGGCGCGCATGAACCAGCTGTACGACCGGATCGAGGCCGCGCTGCGGCAGTCGTTGAAGATCGCGCAGGCGGGCGGCGCCTGGCCGGGGGATCCGGTCGCCGACGCGAACGTTCTTCTCGCGTTTGTCGTCGGACGCTGGACGCTGTTCGCCAAATCCGGATTCAAGCGCCTGCCGCAGGACGGCTGGGACGCGCAGCGCAAGTATCTGTTCGCTTAAAGCTTAAAGCGCAAGGCCGCAGACCCTACGCTGCGCGCACCGTCGACGGGGCGATCCGGCAGCTCGAGATCCGCCATTCGCCGTTGGCCTGTTTTTCCATCGTGTACAAGGCGACGCGCACGGTGTTGTCCGCGTCGATCAGGCGCAGCGGCTGCACGACGATGCCGTCGATAACGGCGCCTTCCAGAAATTCCACGTAGCGCGCCGACTCGAGCGCGGCATAAGCCGCATCGACCATCGCGAGGAAGCTTGCGGCGTCGCCGAACTGCTGCTGGATGCCGGGCGAAGCATAGCTGAACGCCTTTTCCGCCTCGCCGGCGATGATCGCGGCCCGCTGTGCCGCGATGACTTGCTGGATCGCCTGCCATTCCCCGGCCGTCGGTGCGGTTTGCGCGGCAGCCGCACCGATCCAGCAAACGGCGGCGACGGCGGCGAGTCGCGCCATCGCTCCGCCGAGGTCCACCGCGCCGGCATGACGCCGCTCATCGCGCGCTCGTGCCGCACACCGGACACGCCGGATCCTTCAGCACCCGGACCTCGCGCCATTCCATCGTCAGCGCATCGACGAGCAGCAGGCGGCCGGCGAGCGAGCGGCCCGCCGGGGCGATCAGCTTCAGCGCTTCGGCAGCCTGCGTTGCGCCGACGATGCCGACCAGCGGCGCGAACACGCCCATGACCGCGCAGCGTGTCTCCTCGAAGTCGCTACCCTCGCCGAACAGGCAGTGATAGCAGGGCTGGGTGCCATCGCGCGCGTCGAATACCGCGATCTGCCCGTCGAAGCGGATCGCGGCGCCGGAGACCAGCGGCTTTTTCGCGGCAACGCAGGCGCGGTTGATCGCATGACGCGTGGCGAAGTTGTCGGAGCAGTCGAGAACGATATCCGCCTCCGCCGCGAGCGGCGCGAGCTCCTCCAGGCCGACGCGCCTGGCGACGCGCTCGACTCGCACTTCGGGATTGACCGCGGCAATGCGCTCACCCGCGGCGTCGACCTTGGGCCGGCCGACGTCGGCGGTGCCGAACAGGATCTGGCGCTGCAGATTGGTCAGGTCGACCTGGTCGGCGTCGACCAGAGTCAGCGTCCCGACGCCGGCCGCCGCGAGAAACTGCGCTGCGGGGTTGCCCAGGCCGCCGACGCCGACAATCAGCGCATGCGCGTCGGCAAAGCGCTGCTGCGCGTCGACGCCCAACTCGGGCAGCAGCACGTGCCGGCTGTAGCGCAGCAGCTGGGCGTCGTCCATCGTCGTTTTCCGTTGCCCGGTCGTTCGCCAGCAAAAACGCCCGGGCGAGCCGGGCGTCTTGCGTTGCCAAAACCTCGTTGCTTACTGCGGCGCTACCGCGGCCACTGCCTTGGTCGATGCGATGACCGGAAGACCCTTCAGGCGGTTAAGCGCCTGCTTGAGCTGAAAATCATCGGTCGAGCCGAATTCCAGACGCGGCTGCGCCGCCTCGCCCTTCTTCGGGTTTTCCTGCGTCTTTTCGACCGGTGTCTTGATCGAAAGCGTCGCGGCGCCATCGGCGCTGGCGATCGGCGTCTTGCCGTCGAGCAGATGATGATCGAGATTGGCCTCGCGCAGCCGGTAGTCGCGTCCGTCATCGACCGCGATGTCGGGCTCGATGCCCTTGGCCTGGATCGAGCGGCCGCTCGGCGTGTAGTAGCGCGCCGTCGTGAGCTTCAGCCCCGCGTTCGGACCCAACGGAAGGATCGTCTGCACCGAACCCTTGCCGAAGGTCTGCGTGCCCATCACCACGGCGCGCTTGTGGTCCTGCAAGGCGCCGGCGACGATTTCCGACGCCGAAGCGGTGCCGCCGTCGACCAGCACGACCATCGGCACGCGCTTGACCGCTGCGGGCAGGTCCTTCAGATAGTCGTCGCTGCGCCCGCGCAGATAGTCGCCCTTGGTCGACGACAGGCGCATGCGCGCATCGGACGTGCGGCCATCGGTGTACACGACCAGCGAATCCGCCGGCAGGAACGCCGCGGCGACGCCGACCGAGACATTCAGCAAGCCGCCCGGATCGCTGCGCAGATCGAGGACCAGTCCGGTGAGCTCGCCCTGCTTGTACAAATCGCGGATCGACTTGGCGACGTCCTCGCCGGTATGTTCCTGGAACTGCACGACGCGGATGTAACCGTAGCCGGGCTCGATCAATTTGGCGCGAACGCTGCGGAAATTGATGATCTCGCGCAACAAGGTGAATGTCAGCGGCGTCTCGGCGTCCTTGCGCGCGATCGTCAGCACGATCGACGTGCCCGGCTTGCCGCGCATTTTCTCGACCGCCTTCGACAGCGGCAGCCCGCGAGTGGAAAGGTCGTCGATCTTGACGATCAGGTCTCCCGACTTGATCCCGGCGCGGAAGGCCGGCGTGTCCTCGATAGGCGATATCACCTTGATCAGTGCCGTCCTCGGCGCCGACTTCTATCCCGAGGCCGCCGAACTTGCCCTGGGTATTGATCTGCAATTCCTTGAACGCGTCGGCATCGAGAAAGTCCGAATGCGGGTCGAGCCCGTGGACCATGCCGTTGATCGCTTCGCGGATCAGCTTGTCGTCCGGCACGACTTCGACATAGTCGCTCTTGATGCGGCCGAACACGGCCGAGAAGAGCTGCAGATCCTCGTAGGGGATCGGAAGCTTTGCCTCGCGCTCGGCCAGCGCCGAGAAGTTGAGGCTGAGCAGCAGCCCCAGCACCGCACCGATACCGATCAGTCCCGCCTTTTTCCAGCCATTACCCATGTTTGCCTCGTCGTGTCGCGATTGCGCGCTTGGGCGCAACCGCTCGGTATGCCGGTGTTCGGCGGCCCGATGGTCGATCGATGTCGCTGCGCTCGCTTCCCGGAGCGCGGCCATCCTGGCCGGCGGGTTGCTGCGCAATCGTTGCCGGATCATGACGCGATCCACATGCCGGATCGACCGCTCCTCCCTGGATTCGTATTTCAAAGTATACGCCGTTTCCCGGCCGCCACCGCTTGCGCCGGCCTGCGCCACTCCGCTGGCCGGCGTCGACCTTGGCGCCGACCGGCGACAACACTGCCTCGTTGTTGCCGTAGACGCTCATATAGCCGTCGCCGTGATCGATAATCAAGAGGTTTCCGAATCCGCGCAGCCGTTCGGCGTAGACGACCTGACCGACGGCGATCGCTCGCACGGCCTGGCCTCCGGGACAGCGGATCAACCATTCCTTCCAGCGCGTTCCGCCGCCGCTCGTGGACTGCCAAACCGGCTCGCAAGTTCCCCGCGTGTCGGAAGATCGAGTCTTGCTTTCAGGCGGCCGGATGCGACTCCCATCGGGCGACTCGCCCGTCGACTCACTTTCCGATGTCGAACAACGCGTGCCCGGTCATTTCCGCCGGCTGCGGCAGGCCCATCATCGCCAGCAAGGTCGGTGCGATGTCCTGCAGCGCGCCCGGGCCGCGCGGCGTCGCGGCGCGCCCGACGTAGAGGCAGGGCACGAGATTGAGCGTATGGGCGGTGTGCGGCTGCCCGGTCGCATCGTCGTGCATCTTCTCGGCGTTGCCGTGATCGGCGGTGACCAGAATCTCGCCGCCGCGCGCCCGCTGGGCGGCGACCACGCGGCCGACGCAGGCGTCGAGCACCTCGATCGCCCGCGTCGCCGCGTCGAGTTTGCCGGTATGGCCGACCATGTCGCCGTTGGCGTAATTGCAGACGATCGCATCGTAACGGTGCGATTCGATGGCGGCGACCAGCTGGTCGGTGACTTCGAACGCGCTCATCTCGGGCTTGAGATCGTAGGTCGCGACTTTCGGCGAGGGCACCATGATGCGGTCCTCGCCCGGATACGGCGTCTCGACGCCGCCATTGAAAAAGTAGGTGACGTGAGCGTATTTCTCGGTCTCCGCGATGCGCAACTGACGCAAGCCGCGCTCGGCGACAATCGCGCCGAAGCTGTGGGTGATCGTCTGCGGTGCAAAGGCAACCGGCAAGGCTGCGAACTCCTGGCCGTAGCTCGTCAGGGTGACGAATGTGCCGACCTTGGGGACGCGCTCGCGCTTGAAACCGGAAAACGAGGCTTCAGTCAGCGCGCGAGTCATCTGACGGGCGCGATCGGCGCGAAAATTCATGAACACGACGACGTCGCCGTCCTCGATGCGTGCGCCTTCGCCTATCCTCGTCGGCTTGACGAACTCATCGTTCTCTCCGCGCGCGTAGGCAGCCGCCAGCGCCGAGGCGGCGTCGGGCGCCGAATACGGCGCCTCGGCGTCGACGATCAGCCGATACGCCGCTTCGGTGCGCTCCCAGCGCTGATCGCGATCCATCGCGTAGTAGCGACCGACGATGTCGGCGACGCGGCAGCCGGGACGGCCGGCGCACGCCGCGGTCATGTACTGCAGCGAGGCCGCCGCGCTGCGCGGCGGCGTATCGCGCCCGTCGAGGAAGGCATGCACCGCCACACGCGGCGCGCCGCCGTCGGCCGCCATCGCAATCATCGCTGCGATCTGCCGTTCGTGACTGTGTACGCCGCCGGGTGAAACCAGGCCCAGCACGTGCAGCGTCGAGTGGTTGCTTCGCGCGGTCGCCACTGCCTGGACCAGCGCCGGGTTGCGCACGAATTCGCCGGTCTCGATCGCCTGGTCGATGCGCGTGAATTCCTGGTAGATGACCCGGCCCGCGCCGATGTTCAGATGACCGACTTCCGAATTGCCCATCTGGCCGCGCGGAAGCCCGACGGCGAGCTCGGAAGCGTCGATCGTCGTATGCGCGAAGGAGCGCCACAGCCGATCCCAATGGGGCTTGGCGGCGCGGCTGATCGCGTTGTCAGGCGCATCGTCGCGGCATCCGACGCCGTCGAGAATCAGCAGCACGACGGGAACGACCGCGGCCGGGGCGGCGGGATGCTCGGTCATCGGGGAATTTGCGATCGCACTCGGGGTCGAGAGGGTTTACGCTATCATTTTACTTTATCCCTTTGCTTCGGCCGCGCGCCGCCGCCGACATCTGTGCCGACCATCCAATTCCTTCAGAACAACTGGCCGCTCGTCCTGGTCATGCTCGTCTCCGGAGCGATGCTGGCCTGGCCGCTGATCGGCAGCCCGCTGTCGACGATGCGCGAAATCGGCGCCGTTCAGGCGACACAGCTGATCAATCGCAAGGACGCGCTGATTCTCGATTTGCGCGAGGCCAAGGAGTACGAAGGCGGCCGTGTCCCCAACGCGATGCACATCCCGCTATCGCAGCTTGCCGGCAGGGGAAAGGAGCTCGCGAAGTTCACCTCTCGGCCCCTGATCGCCTATTGCGGCCGCGGCAGTCGCAGCCGGAGCGCGGCGGGGAAGCTGAGCAAGCTCGGGTTCAAGGAGATCTACGCGTTGCGGGGCGGCGTGCGCGCCTGGGCCGAGGCGGGGTTGCCGCTGGAGAAAGGCTGATGGCTGAGGTCCTGATGTACTCGACCGCCAGCTGTCCATTCTGCACCCTCGCCGAGCGCCTCCTTCGCGCCCGGGGTGTCACCGACATTCCCAAGATTCGCGTCGACCTCGAGCCGGCGCGACGCGGCGAAATGATCGAACGGACAGGGCGGCGCACGGTGCCCCAGATCTTCATCGGCGAGCGACATGTCGGCGGATACGACGACCTGGTCGTGCTCGACCGCGAGGGCGAGCTGCTCCCGCTGCTCGCCGCGGACCCGCAGGCGGGCGCTGCAACCGGCGCTACGCTATAATCATTCGTTTACCGCCGGGGAAATCGCATGGCCGAGACCCAAGCTCAACCGACGCTGTCGATCGAGAAGATTTACGTCAAGGATCTTTCGCTCGAGAATCCAGGCGCGCCGCAGTCATTCACTACGCCCGATGCACCGCAGGTCGAGGTCGGACTGCGCACGCGCGGCGAGCAAATCGAGGAAAACGTCTACGAATGCGTGCTGACGATCACGGTGACCGCGAAAACAGCGGACAAGACGCTGTTCCTGGTCGAGGCCGCGCAAGCGGGCGTCTTCCGCATCGTCGGGGTGCCGCTTTCCGATATTCAACCGCTGATGGGCATTCATTGCCCGACCGTGCTGTTTCCCTACATCCGCGAGACGATCGCCGATGCGGTTTCACGCGCCGGCTTTCCGCCCGTCCACCTGGACCCGATCAATTTCGAAGCGCTGTACCAGCAGCAGATCGCCAGCATGCAACAGCAGGCGCCCGCGATGCCGGCGACGAACTAGCGGGCGATGAGACGCGTTAGCTCGCTGCTGGTCGCGACGATCGCGCTCAGCGGCGGCGCGGCTGCGGCTGACTTCCAGTCGGCAAGCGAAGCGGCGGTGCTCTATGACGCGCCGTCGATCAAGGCCAAGCCGCTTTTCGTCGTCGGCCGCGACATGCCGTTCGAAGTCATCGTAGGCGTCGAAGGCTGGCTCAAGATCCGCGATGCCAGCGGCACCGTCGCGTGGATCGAACGCAAGGCGGTCTCGGAGCGGCGCACGTTGATCGTGCGCGTCCCGGTTGCCGAGGTGCTCGCCGCGCCCGAAGGCAATGCGCCGCTCGTATTCAAGGTCGAGCAGAACGTCGTACTCGAGCTGATCGACCCGGCCCATGTCAGCAACACGCCGGGGTGGGCGAAGGTACGTCATCGCGACGGACAGCAGGGCTACATTCGCATCGCCCAGGTCTGGGGCCTGTAGCAGCGTCGTGCCGTCGTACCGATGAGCGACACCGTTGCGATCGTCGGCGCCGGCGCCTGGGGAACGGCGCTGGCCGTGCATCTGGCCGGCGTCGCCGCACCGCCGGCGCTGCGTCTTTGGGCGCGCGATTCCGCGGCCGCGCGCGCGATCGCGGCCTCGCGCGAGAATTCACGGTACCTGCCCGGCATCGCCATTCCGAGTGAGATCGACGTCGATTTCGAACTGTCGCGCGCGATTGCCGGCGCTTCGCTGATCATCGTGGCCACGCCGATCGGTGCGCTGACCGGTATCGTGCAGGCCCTGCGCACGCAAACCAAGGCGCCGCTCGCCTGGCTGGGCAAAGGCTTCGTCGCCGCCGCCGAACCGCCGGGCGTCGCGCTGGCGCATCGCGTCATCGCGCCGATGTGGCCGGCTCCGGTCGGCGTAATCTCCGGTCCGAGCTTTGCCGAGGAAGTCGCGCGCCGGCTGCCGACGGCCATCAGCGTCGCGGCCACCGACCGCGATCTCGCGCAATCGATCGCCCAGCGGCTGCGCGGCGACACATTGCGCGCCTACGTCAGCGACGACTTGACCGGCACCGAAGTCGGCGGGGCGGTGAAAAACGTGCTGGCGATCGCCGCCGGCGCGAGCGATGGGCTCGGCTTCGGCAACAACGCGCGCGCCGCGCTGATCACGCGCGGTCTGGCCGAAACCGCCAGGCTTGCGGTCGCGCTGGGAGGCAGGCGCGAGACGTTGACCGGACTCTCCGGCCTCGGCGACCTGGTGCTCACTTGCACCGGCGACCTGTCGCGAAACCGGCGCGTCGGACTCGGGCTGGGGCGCGGCGAAGCGCTCGCGGCGATTCTTGCGGCGCTGGGCCATGTCGCCGAGGGTGTGTCGGCCGCGCAGGCCGTGCACACGCTGGCCGCCGCGCTCCGCGTCGACATGCCGATTTGCGAGGCGGTCTACCGGGTCCTGCTATGAGGACCTGCCGCCGCGACGCGCCGTCGAGGCGCTGCTCGCGCGCGAGCCGGGGCCGGAATTCCAGTAGGCCCCGCAGCGGAAGGCGGATCGCCTTAGCGACTCACTCCGGCCGCGCCGACGAATCCCGCCTGCCGCCAGGCCTCGTAGACGGTGATCGCGACGGCATTGGAAAGGTTCAAGCTGCGGACCGTCGGCCGCATCGGAATCCGCAGCCGCGCTTGCGCCGCGAATTCGTCGAGCACGGCGTCGGGCAAGCCGCCGGTCTCGCAGCCGAACACGAAAGCGTCGTCCGCCGAAAGCCGGCAGCTGAATAGCGACGTCGCGGCGCGCGTGGACAACGCATAACGGCGGCGCCCGGCGAGTGCGTTGCGGCACGCCGCCCAGTCGCGATGCACGACCAGGCGCGTGTACTCGTGGTAGTCGAGGCCGGCGCGCTTCAATTCGCGATCGTCGAGCCGGAAGCCCAGCGGTTCGACCAGATGCAGCTCGGCGCCGGCATTGGCGGCAAGCCGGATCACGTTGCCGGTATTGGGCGGAATTTCCGGATGGACGAGGACGATGGCGATCATGCTGGCGCGGCTCGTCGCTTCAGTGTGCGGGCGGTAGCGTCCGCGCGACGATCCAGTTCTCCACGCCGGCCGCACCGGCGCCCCGCAGCGTCCGCGCCAGTTCCGACAGCGAAGCGCCGGTCGTCATCACATCGTCGATGATCGCGATCCGCAGGCCGGTGAGGTCGACGTCGCAGGCAAACGCGCCACGCACATTGCGCGCCCGCGCGGCCCACGGAAGTACCGCCTGCGGCGGTGCGGCTCGGATGCGCCGCACGCCTGCCGACAACAGCGGAACGCCGCAGCGCGCCGCCACGACGCGAGCGATTTCCGCCGCCTGGTTGTAGCCGCGCTCGCGCTGGCGCTCGACCGACAACGGCAAGGCGACCAGCCGATCCGGGATCGGCTCGCCTGACCCGCAGTCGCTCGGCCAGGACCGCGCCGGCCGACCATTCGGCCAGCGCGAGGCGGCCCTGGTACTTGAAAGCGTGTATCAGCCGGTCGATCGGGAAAGCGTAGGCAAACGCGGCGATCGTCGCGTCGAACGCCGGAGGGTGGGCGAGGCAGCTTCCGCAAACTTCGCCGCCGGGCGCCGGCAACGCGCACACCGGGCATCCCGGTCCGAGCCGCGGCAGATCGCGCGCGCATGCCGACGCATACCAGATCGTTGCCGGAGGACGCGGCACAGAGCTCGCAGCGCTGCGGCAACGCGCGCCGCGCCGCACCGACCGCGCCGCGCCGCACTCGGCCGAGGGCGCGGTCAAATGCGCCGGCCAGAAAATTTGACAACGTGTTGACCCTCCCCGACACTTGGGACCCATTGTAACCAGCCGGCCGCACGATGCAGCCAGTCCCGACAGTCGATCGCGCTACGCGCGGCGAGGCTCGCCCGCCGCGATGGACGATCGACGCCGTCGCGGCGCTGCTCGCGCTGCCGATGAACGATCTGTTGCACCGCGCGCAACAGATGCATCGCGCGCATCACGATGCCAACGCCGTCCAGCTCTCCACGCTGCTGTCGATCAAGACCGGCGGCTGCCCGGAAGACTGCGCTTACTGCCCACAGGCGGCGCGCTACCACACCGGCGTCGACAATCAGGCGATGCTTTCGCTGCCCGAGGTCGCTGCCGCGGCGGCCGCGGCCAAGGCGGCAGGTGCGTCCCGCTTCTGCATGGGCGCGGCATGGCGAGGGCCGAAAGACCGCGATCTGGAACCAGTGCTGGCGATGGTGCGCGAGGTCAAGGCGCTGGGGCTCGAGACTTGCGCGACGCTCGGTATGCTGAAGGATGGCCAGGCCGAGCGACTGAAGGACGCCGGCCTCGATTACTACAATCACAATCTCGATACCGCGCCTGACTTCTACGGCGAGATCATCTCCACGCGGGATTACCGGGACCGCCTCGACACGCTCGAGCGCGTCCGCGCGGCGGGCGTGCGCGTCTGCTGCGGCGGGATCGTCGGCATGGGCGAATCACGCGCCCAGCGCGCCGGCCTGATCGCGCAGCTCGCCAATCTCGATCCGTATCCGGAGTCGGTGCCGATCAACAATCTGGTTCAGGTCGAAGGCACACCGCTTTACGGCGGCGAAGCGATCGACCCGTTCGAATTCGTGCGCACGATCGCCGCCGCGCGCATCACGATGCCGCGCGCGATGGTGCGGCTTTCGGCCGGCCGGCAACAGATGGGCGACGGCATCCAGGCGCTGTGTTTCCATGCCGGCGCGAACTCGATCTTCTATGGCGAGAAGCTGTTGACCACCGGCAATCCCGACGTCGCCGCCGACCAGGCCTTGTTCGAGCGCCTCGGGCTGCACGCGGGCGCCGACACCCACTAGGGCCGGTATACCGGCGCCGCGCGGGCTTCCGCCCGAACGAAAAGCAACGATGTCGCGACTGATCGCGGAGCTCGACACCGCGCTTGACCAGCGCGCCGGGGCGGCGGGCACTGCGCGCGGGTGCGCGCGGCCTCGATCGCCGGCGCAGCGCAGGCGCCTTTCCTGCCCGCATCCCGAGGCGTTTCTTGCAGCGTCGGAGGCGTTCTGCGATGGCCGATGATCGCAAGCCCCACGGTGCTCGCCTCGATCGCGCCAGCGTGCGGCGGGCATTCGAGCGTGCTGCCGGGACTTACGACAGCGCGGCGGTGCTGCAGCGCGAAGTCGGGCAGCGCATGGCCGAGCGTCTGGGCATCGTTCGGCTGGATCCTGCGGCGATCCTCGATGCGGGCTGCGGCACCGGCGAGGCGCTGGGCGAATTGCACGCGCGCTATCCGCGCGCGCGGCTGATCGGTCTCGACCTGGCTTATCCGATGCTGCAAGCGGCGCGGCGCCGCGATCTCATGGCTCGGGCGGATACGCGACCACTCGTCCGGCGACTGCTCGGCGCTTTCGCCGCAGAGCTCGCGGCGGCCCTGCGCTGGTCTGCGCCGATGTCTGCCGGCTGCCGCTCGGCGCGCGCTGCGTCGATCTGGTCTGGAGCAACCTGACCTTGCAATGGGTCGACGAGCTGCCGCTTGCCCTCGCCGAATTCCATCGCGTCCTGAATGTCGGCGGCCTTTTTAGCTTCACGACGTTCGGTCCCGATACGCTGAGCGAATTGCGGCGCGCGTTCGCCGCAGCCGATGCAAGCGCGCACGTCAACCGCTTCCTCGACATGCATGACGTCGGCGACATGCTGGTGCAAGCCGGATTTGCCGATCCGGTCATGGACATGGAAATGATCACGATGACCTATGCCGATGCCGGCGCGCTGATGCGCGATCTGAAGGCTATCGGCGCGCAGAATGCGCGTGCCGACCGGCGGCGCGAGCCTCACCGGGCGGCACCGATGGCAACGGATGCTGGCGGCGCTGGAAGGACTTTCGCCGCGATGGGCGACTGCAGGCAAGCTTCGAGGTCGTCTACGGACACGCGTGGAAGGCCGAGCCGCGCGTCATCGACGACGGGCGTGCGATCGTGCGCTTCGATCGCGGTCCGCGCGGGCGCGGGTGAACCGTTGCGTCGCGGCGCAAGCGATCTACCCGCCCGCTCGGGCCCGGTATCGTTCGGGTTTCCGTGCCAACGAGAGCCATGCTAACATCCTCGGGTTTTTAAGCGCAGAGCTCTTTCGATGCGTAGCGCGGGCGTTTCGCCGCCGGTTGTCGCAAGCTCGGGCGCAGAGGCCGAGTTTTCGCTGACTTCGCGGCGCCACGATGCGATCGGGCCGCGTGGCCGATGGTGGCTGTTTGCTTCGCTGTGCGGGCTTTCGTTCGGCTTCGCGCTGATGTTCGCCGTCCGCGGCGCCTGGCCGGTGCTGCCGTATTCGGCGATCGAGATGGGCGTGTTGTTCTGGGCATTTCACCGCTTCGAGCGTCGGATCGCCGAGTGGGAGCGCATTACGGTACGCGGCGACCGCGTGATCGTCGAAAGCGAGCGAAACGGCGAGCGGACGCGGCGTGTATTCAACCGGCAGTGGCTGCGCGTCGAGCTGGAAGAACGGAGTTTCGGCCGTCCGCCGGCGCTGGCGTTACGCTACGCGGGGCAGCGCACGACGTTCGGCAACGACCTGCCGGCCGGCGAGCGAATAAGACTTGGCCGCGAACTGCGACGCGTGCTGGCAGCAGCAGTCAGATCGCCGGCACAGGGGTTAGGGGATGGTTGACGTTTTCGGGGAAAGCATGGATCGCATCAAGACAGCGTGGCGGATCGGACGGTTGCTTCCTGCACTACTGATTACGGCGCTGGCATCCGGCGCGGCGCTTGGCCGATCGCGAGTGGAATCTGCCGCCGCCGGTAACTCCGATCGCGCACGAGATCTTCGAGCTGCACGCGATCATTTTCTGGATCTGCGTCGTCATCTTCTTCGTCGTCTTCGGCGTGATGGGCTATTCGATCTACGCGCACCGAAAGTCGAAAGGTCACGTCGCCGAGCAGTTCCACGAGAACACGACGGTCGAGATCATCTGGACCGTCATTCCGTTCATCATCCTGATGCTGATGGCGTGGCCGGCGACCAAGACCGTTCTGTCGATGAAGGACGCATCCGCCGCCGATCTGACCGTCAAGATCACCGGCTCGCAATGGAAGTGGAATTACGATTACCTGAACGACGGCTTCGGCTACTTCAGCGAGCTTGCGACGCCGCTACGCGCAGATCGAGAACCGCGAAAAGAAAAACGAGCATTACCTGCTCGAAGTCGACCGCCCGCTGGTCGTCCCGGTGAACAAGAAGATCCGGCTTGCTGATCACGTCGAGCGATGTGATCCATGCGTGGTACCTGCCGGCGGCCGGCGTGCAGCAGGACGCGATTCCCGGATTCGTGCGCGACGACTGGATGAAATTCGACACGCCGGGGACCTATCGCGGCCAGTGCGCGAAGATCTGCGGCAAGGAGCACGGCTATCATGCCGATCGTCGTCGAGGTCAAGTCCGAACAGGATTATGCCGCCTGGGTCGGCGACCAGAAGAAAAAGCTCGCCGTCGGCGGCCGATGACGTCAACAAGACCTGGGACATCAAGGATCTGACTGCGCGAGGCGAAAAGGTCTACACGGCGAACTGCGTCGCCTGTCATCAGGCAAACGGCAAGGGCCTGCCGCCGGCGTTTCCGCCGCTCGACGCATCGAAAGTCGCTACCGGCGCGAAGCTCGCGCATATTCGACCGTGCTCAACGGCGTCACGCAGCGACGGCAAGCCGACGGCGATGGTGGCCTGGAAGGGGACCCTCTCCGACGTCGACATTGCGTCGGTCGTCACCTACGAGCGCAACAGCTGGGGCAATCACACCGGCGAGGCGATCCAGCCGGCCGAGGTCGCCAGCGCCAAGGCGTCGGGCAAGTGACACCTCGTCCAAGCGATACAGCGAAGCATTCCGAGATCGATCCAGGAGTCAAGCGATGAGCAGCATTCCACACGATCACGCCGCAGGTCACGAGCACGAGCACGCGCATCATCCCGGCGGGATCATGCGCTGGATCATGACGACCAACCACAAGGACATCGGCACCTTGTACCTGTGGTTCTCGTTCATCATGTTCATCGCGGGCGGCATCATGGCGCTGACGATCCGGGCGGAATTGTTCCAGCCCGGGCTGCAGCTGGTCGAGCCCGAGTTCTTCAACCAGCTGAACACCGTGCACGGCCTGATCATGATCTTCGGCGCGATCATGCCGGCGGCGGTCGGATTCGCGAACTGGCAGGTGCCGATGATGATCGGCGCGCCGGACATGGCGTTCGGGCGCCTGAACAACTGGAGCTTCTGGCTGCTGCCTTTCGCCGGCGTGCTGCTGCTCGGCTCGTTCCTCGTCCCCGGGCGGCGCGCCGAGCGCCGGCTGGACGCTGTACCCGCCGCTGTCGGTGCAGGCCGGCATGGGCATGGACATGACCATCTTCGCCGTCCACATCATGGGCGCATCGTCGATCATGGGGTCGATCAACATCATTACCACGATCCTCAACATGCGCGCGCCGGGCATGACGCTGATGAAGATGCCGCTGTTCGTCTGGACCTGGCTGATCACCGCGTACCTGCTGATCGCGGTGATGCCGGTACTGGCCGGGTCGGTGACGATGCTGCTGACCGACCGCCATTTCGGCACCAGCTTCTTCAACGCGGCAGGCGGCGGCGATCCGGTGCTGTTCCAGCACGTGTTCTGGTTTTTCGGGCACCCCGAGGTCTACATCATGATCCTGCCGGCGTTCGGGATCGTGTCGACCGTGATCCCCGCGTTCTCGCGGAAACCCCTGTTCGGCTATGCCTCGATGGTTTATGCGACCGCTTCGATCGCGATCCTTTCGTTCATGGTCTGGGCGCACCACATGTTTACCGTCGGCATGCCGGCGGCAGGCCAGCTGTTCTTCATGTACGCCACGATGCTGATCGCCGTCCCGACCGGGGTCAAGGTATTCAACTGGCTGGCGACGATGTGGAAGGGCTCGATGACCTTCGAGACGCCGATGCTGTTCGCGATCGGCTTCATCTTTCTGTTCACGATGGGCGGCTTCACCGGTCTGGTGCTGGCGATCGTTCCGGTCGACATCAGCCTGCACGACACCTACTACGTCGTCGCCCACTTTCATTACGTGCTGGTCGCCGGGTCGCTGTTCGCATTCTTCGCCGGCATCTACTACTGGCTGCCGAAATGGACCGGCCGCATGTACGACGAGACGCTGGGCAAATGGCATTTCTGGACGTCGTTCATTTTCTTCAACATCACGTTCTTTCCGATGCATTTCCTCGGCCTGGCCGGCATGCCGCGCCGCGTCCCGGATTACGCGACCCAGTTCACGGACTGGAACGTGGTCGCGTCGATCGGCGCGTTCGGCTTCGGTCTCTCGCAGCTGCTGTTGCTGATCGCGGTTCTGAAGACGATCCGCAGCGGGGCGCCGGCGTCGGCGCGGCCATGGGATGGCGCCGACACGCTCGAGTGGACGCTGCCTTCGCCGGCGCCGTACCACACGTTCGAAACTCCGCCCGTCGTGAAATGACGAGCCAGGCGGCCGAGCCGATGCGACCGGACACGAAAACAGCGCCGCGACGTGCGGCGAACCTGCGCACGGCAACGATCCTGCTGTCGATCGCCGCGGTGTTCTTTTGCGGCATCATCCTCGCTCAATACTCCGACGCGCCGGCAGTCGCGATCGGCATTCTCGGTCTGGCGCATAATCGGTTTTCTCGGCGTCACGATCGGCCGTAACGTCGGCAGGCGGGAACGGCAGTGAGCGTTTTTCGTCGCGCAGAAGCGCCGGATGAATCCGGCCGCGCCAACCGCAGGATGGTCGCGAGGCTCTCGATCGTCGTCGTGCTGATGTTCGGGTTCGGCTTCGCGCTGGTCCCGTTCTACGACCAGATCTGCAAGGCGACCGGACTGCGCGACATCGGCACCGCCGACCGCGTGACCAATACTCAGGTCGACACCTCACGCACCGTGCGGATGGAATTCGATGCCAACGTGCGCAAGTTGCCATGGACGTTCCGTCCGCTGACTCCGGCCGTCGACGTGCATCCGGGCGCCGTGACCCAGGTGGTCTATGAAGTCGAGAACACCACCGACCGGCCGCTGACCGGACAGGCGGTGCCGAGCTACGGCCCGCAGCTCGCCGGCGCGTATTTCAAGAAGCTCGAATGCTTCTGTTTTGCGAGGCAGTCGTTCGCGCCGCACGAAAAACGGCAGATGCCGGTCGTCTTTGTCGTCGATCCCGCACTGCCGCGCGACGTTGGCACGATCACGCTGTCGTATACGTTCTTCGAGGTCGAAGGCAACAACTCCTAGCAGCCGCCAGCCGCGGCGAAAGATCACAAGGCAAAAGCGAAGGACAATCGATGAGCACAAACCCAACCGGCGCCGGGCCCTATTATTTCGTTCCGCAACCGTCGTACTGGCCGATCACCGGCTCGTGCGCGCTGTTGCTGATGGGATTCGGCGCGGCGTCGTGGTTCAACTCGTACGCCTTCGGCCCCTGGCTGGTGCTGGCCGGGTTCCTGGTCCTGCTGACGATGATGTTCGGCTGGTTCGGCCGCGTGATCGACGAGTCCGAGCATCGCTTGTACAACGCGAAGGTCGACGTCTCCTTTCGCTGGGGCATGAGCTGGTTCATCTTTTCCGAAGTCATGTTCTTCGCCGCCTTCTTCGGCGCGCTGTTCTACGTGCGCAACATGTCGGTGCCCGATCTGGGCGGGCTGGACCAGAAGCTGCTGTGGCCGGATTTCAACCCGTCGTGGCCGACCAACGGTCCCTATCTGAAGGACGCGTTCACGCCGATGGAGGCGATCGGCATTCCGCTATTGAACACGATCATCCTGGTCAGCTCGGGCGGAACGCTGACGATCGCGCATCATGCGCTGAAGGCCGGGCATCGCGGGGCGCTCAAGGCATGGCTGTTCGTCACCATCGTGCTCGGCTTCACCTTCCTCGGTTTCCAGGCCTACGAGTACACGCATGCCTACAGCGCGCTCAACCTGAAGCTGTCGACAGGGGTCTACGGATCGACGTTCTTCATGCTGACCGGATTTCACGGCTTCCACGTGACCATCGGCGCACTGATGCTGTCGGTGATGCTCGCCCGCGCGTTTCGCGGCCATTTCGACGCAGCGCATCATTTCGCCTTCGAGGCGGCCGCGTGGTACTGGCACTTCGTCGACGTCGTCTGGTTGCTGCTGTTCATCCTCGTCTATTGGCTGTGACGCATTCGCGGCGGGCCGCGGCGCCAGGCCGCGGCTCACCGCAGGCCGGATTCGCCGATCCAGCCGAGCTTGTAGCTGACCACCAGAAAGATCAGCAGGCACGCCGACAGCGCGACGCGGATCGCCAGCGCCTTGACCATGCGGGTGCCCTGGCCGCGATCGTGATAAAGGTAATAGAGCGCGCTGCCCAGGCTGCCGACGATCAGCAGCAGGGCGACGATGACGATGATCCGGATCAATGCACTCTCGCGCTTGTGAATGAGGCGTGGAGAGCCAGTCTAGTGCAAGGGCCGGCGCGATGCCAATGAAGCTGCGCGCGATCCTCTCGCGCCGCCGCTTTCGTCCATCGCTTTGGCCCACACTGGGGCTGTTGCTGCTGGTCGCCGTGACCGTCGCACTGGGCAACTGGCAGCGCCAGCGCGCGCACGACAAGCAATCGTTGCGCGACCAGTACGAGGCCGCGTCGCATGCGCTGCCGCTCGAACTCGATGCGGACAAGGCAGTCGCAGCCGATCCGGGCAAGTTTCGATTCCGCTCGGTCCGCGCGCGGGGGATATACGACGCGGCGCATCAAGTGCTGATCGACAACCGGGTCCACGCCGGGCGCGCCGGTTTCGACGTGGTCGCACCGCTGAAACTCGAAGGGACCCGCTACGTGCTGATCGATCGCGGCTGGGTGGCGCAAGGAGCAAGCCGCGCCGTTCTGCCGCAGGTGCCTGCGCCCGCCGGACCCATCGTCGTCGAAGGGCGGATCAATCTGCCGCCGGCGCGCTATCTCGAGCTCGGCGCCGATTCGAATGCCGGGCCGATACGCGAGAACCTCGACATCGCCCGGATCGCCGCGAGCAGCGGACTGCCGTTGTTGCCGTTCATCGTCGAGCAGACGCGAGACACCGGCGATGGGCTGGTGCGCGACTGGCCGGCGCCTGACTTCGGCATCGAGCAGCACCAAAGCTACATGGTGCAATGGTATTCGCTGGCGGCGCTGGGCGTCGTGCTCTGGCTTGCGCTCAACTGGCGGACGGACAAGGGTGATGGCGCGGCATCCCGCTAGGCCAAGCGGACGCCGCACGCTCTTGCTGATCGTTGCGATCGGCCTGGCGCCGATCATCGCCTCGTACGCCGCGTATTACTGGTTCACCCCGTCCAAACGCGTCAACTACGGCGAGCTTCTGGAGACCGCGCCGGCGCCGATCGTTGCCGGGAGGGATGCCGACGGAAAGGCCTTTTCGCTGACCGAGCTGCGCGGCAAATGGGTGCTGCTGATCGCGAGCCGGACGAGTTGCGCCGACGATTGCGTGCGCGCTCTCTACGCTACGCGCCAGGCGCGCACGATTCAGGGACGGGAGCAGGATCGCGTGGTCCGAGTGCTGCTGCAGCCGCTGACGGCGCCGACGCTCGCGCCCGAGCTCGCGGCCGAACATCCCGGACTCGTCGTCGCCAGGGTCGATCAGCCTGCGCTCGAGCAGTTGCCGCTCGGCACGAGCGCCGTCGACGGCGTGCTGCTGCTCGATCCGCGCGGCAACCTGGTGTTGCGCTATGGGCCCGATCCCGACATCCGGGGGCTCGCCAAGGATCTGCAGCGGCTCCTCAAGGCGTCGCAAATCGGGTGAGCGACGATGGTAAAATTCCTACCCTGTCCTGCCCGTTCCCTTCCAGTCCGATGACCGCCATCGCGCTTCGCCCAGACCGCCTGCGCCAGTTCCTGTCGCTGACCAAGCCGCGCGTCGTCTCGCTGATCGTGTTCACGGCGGTGATCGGGATGTTTCTGGCCTCGCCGGCGCTGCCGCCGCTCAACGCGCTGGTCTTCGGCACGCTGGGCATCGCGCTGGTCGCCGGTGCGGCAGCGGCGATCAATTGCCTGGTCGAGCAGAAGATCGACGCGGTGATGGCGCGCACCCGCGCGCGGCCGCTGCCGCGCGGCGACTTGACCTCGACCCAGACGCTGGTGTTCGCCGGCATCGTCGGCGCCGCGGGTCTCGCGATACTCCACGTGATGGTCAATCCGCTGACGATGTGGCTGACACTGGCGACGTTCGTCGGCTACGCGATCGTCTACACGGTGCTGCTGAAGCCCGCCACACCGCAGAACATCGTCATCGGCGGCGCCTCGGGCGCGATGCCGCCGGTGCTCGGCTGGGCTGCGGTCGCCAACGACGTCGCGCCCGAGGCGCTTCTTCTGTTCCTGATCATTTTCGTCTGGACGCCGCCGCATTTCTGGTCGCTGGCGCTGTACCGCGCCAAGGAATACGCGAAGGCGGGGCTGCCGATGCTGCCGGTCACGCACGGATCGGCGTATACGAGGCTCCACATCCTGCTGTACACGGCGGCGCTGATCGCGGTGACCTTGCTGCCGTTCGCGATCAGGATGAGCGGATATCTCTATCTTGCGGCTGCCGTGGCGCTCGGCGCGGTGTTCGCGGCCTACGCGATAGCGCTGCTGCGCCGCTACAGCGACGGCCTCGCCCGCAGGACCTTTCGCTATTCGATCGTCTATCTGGCAGCGCTTTTCTCGGCGCTGCTGCTCGACCATTACTGGCACTGATGCGCCTGCTGGCGCATCCTGTCGCTCGCGCTGGCGGTCGCGGCCTGCGGGCCGGCAACGCCCAAATTCCAGGGCTCCGATGTGACCGGCGCCGCCTTCGGCCGCGACTTTCATCTCGTCGATCACAACGGCAAGCCGCGCACGCTCGCCGACTTTCGCGGCAAGGCAGTCGTCATTTTTTTCGGCTACACGCAGTGCCCCGACTTCTGTCCGACGACGCTCGCAGAGCTCGCCGCCGCGATGCAAAAGCTCGGGCCCGATGCGAGCCGGGTTCAGGTCTTGTTCGTCACCGTCGACCCGGAGCGCGATACGCCTGACGTGCTCGCCCATTACGTTCCCGCGTTCGACCCATCGTTTCTCGGCCTGTACGGGGACGACAAGGCGACGTCGGAGGTGGCCAAAGAGTTCAAGATCATCTATCAGAAGCAGCCGGGCAAGGCGCCGGGAAGCTATACGCTCGATCATTCGGCGGGCACGTATATTTTCGATCCGCAGGGCAGGCTTCGCGTCTACGAAAACTACGGACCCGGCCCCGAGGTCTACGCGCACGACCTGCGCGAAGTGCTCAAACCCGCGGCTTAAGAGCGTGCGGTGCGGCGCGCCCGCGCGCGGCGACGATCATGCAGACCACCGTCCAGGACGCCTTTGCGCTCGCAGCCCGGCACGAAGCCGGCGGCCGGCCCGCCGATGCGCGCGCGATCTACGAGCAGATTCTCGCGGCGATGCCCGAGCATCCGGGGGCGCTGCTGCGGATTGCCGAGCAGGAAATCGGCAGCGGCGCCATCGACGCGGCGCAAGCCTTGCTCGCGCGCGCACTGCAGGCGGCGGCGGCACAATCGCTGCCGGCGCAGGAGATCTGGCTGGCGGCGGGACGCGCGCACCTTGCGCGCGGTGAGCGCGACGCCGCGATAGCCGCCGTCGTGCAAGCCATGGCGTCACCCCCATCGGGCGCGGCGATCGCCGAGAAGCTGGGTGAGCTGGCCCGCGACGCGGGCAGACTCGATGTTGCCGACCAATGCTTTCGCGTGGCGTCGGCGCACGAGGCGGCGCGCTTGCATGCGATGGGCAAGGCGCAAAAGGCGGCGGGAGCGCTCGCCGCGGCGCGCGCCAACCCTGGAGCAGGGCGCGAACCTCGCTCCCAGCGACCCGGAGATACTCACCACGCTGGGCGCGACCTGCCTGGAGCTCAATGATGCGAAGGAGGCGCGGCGGCATTTCGAGCGCGCGATCGATCTGGGCGCCCGCCGGGGCGAACTATGGGACAACCTGGGTCTGGCCTGTCGCGCGCTGGGCGATGAGGAAAGCGCGGTGGCGGCATTCGAACGCGCTCTGCAGGCCGCACCGACACTGACGCCCGCGATGGCGAACCTGGTCTACGCGCAGCAATATCTGTGCGCCTGGGATGCGCTCGAACAAAGCGAGCGCCGCCTCACGGCGACGCTTGCCGATCCGGTGGCCGATCCGCGCTGGCCGCCGTTCGTCGCTTTGGCAATGCCGCTCGCGCCTGCGCAGCAGCTCGAGGTCGCGCGCCGCTGGTCGCGCGCGATGCTTCCGCCGCCCGCGCCGCGGCGGCGGCCGCAGCCGCGGGCCAAGCGTTTGCGCGTAGGCTACCTGTCCGGCAGTTTTCACGAACATCCGACCGCGCGTCTGATGGTCGGTCTTTTCGAGGCGCATGATCGCCAGCGCTTCGAGGTTACCGGATACAGCTACGGGCCCGACGACGGAAGCGCGCTTCGCGCGCGCGTGCGCGCCTCGTTCGAGCATTGGCGTGACGTTCGCGAGTTGTCGGACGAGGACATCGCGCGGGCGATCCGCGACGACGGAATCGATCTGTTGATCGAGCGCAAAGGCCACACCCGCGGCGGCAGGCTGGCCATCCTCGCGCAGCGACCCGCCGCGGTGCAGATCCACTACATGAGCTTTCCCGGGACGATAGGCTATGACGCGGTCGACGGCATCATCGCCGACGCCGAGGTCGTGCCGCCCGGTGCGGAAGCCGATTTTCACGAGCGCGTATGGCGACTCCCGCGTTGCTATTACGTCAACGACAACCGGCGCGGCATACCTCGCCCCAGCCCGCGACGCGACAACGGCCTGCCGGAAGACGCGCTGGTGCTCGCGTGCCTCAACCAGGGCTACAAGCTGCGCCGGCCGTTCTTCTCCGTGTGGATGGAGGCGTTGCGCGCCCAATCCGACGCCGTGTTATGGCTGCTCGCGGGCCACCCGCGAGCGCAGGCCAATCTGCGCGCCGAAGCCGCGAAAAGCGGCGTCGATCCGGCACGCCTGATCTTCGCGCGCGCCGCGGCGCAGGACGCGCATGTCGCGCGGGTGGCGTGTGCCGATCTGGCGCTCGACACGCTGCCCTACGGCGCGCACACGACCGGCGTCGATGCGCTGTGGGCGGGCGTGCCGATGCTGACCTGCCGCGGCGACACGTTCGCGGGCAGGGTCGGTGCGAGCCTGGTGCTCGCGGCCGGCTTGCCCGAGCTGGTGGCGAATACGCTCGACGACTACCGCGCGCGCCTGTTGTCGCTCGCAGCAGACCGCGCGGCATTGCATGGCTACCGCGCCTACCTCGAAGGCAGCCGCGACAGCAACCCGCTGTTCGACACGCCGCCTTCGCCCGCGATTGGGAAACGCTGCTGCTGACCATCTACGACGACGCGGCGCGGGACCGGGTCTTAGGCGTGCCGCACGCCCGGCTCGCGCAGACGCAGGGTCAAATCGGCGATGCGCTGCTCATCGATTTCCTTCGCCGCCATCGCGATATCGGCGAAGGGAATCCGCGCGACCCGCCGCGGTTGCGGCGCGACGCGGTCCAGCTGGCCGCGTGCGCCGCGAGAAAGATCTCGTGGTAGCGGTGCCAGTCGGCATCGAAGTCACCGACCGAGCGGTGATAGACGGTAATATCGGACACCACCGCCGCCGTGCGGCCGGCGGTGCTTGCGCGCAGCGAAAAGTCGGCATCGTACAAGTGAAAGCCGTCGAAGCGCTGCGCGTCGAAGCCGATCGCGACAGCTACATCGCGGCGCGCCGCGATCATGCATCCGTCGAGCAGCCGGATGCCGTCGACGCGGCGGCTGGCCGCGCCCCAGACCAGCAGATCGACATGCGATCCTTCGGGCGCGGAGGCAACGACATGGCCATGGGTGTGCGGCTGGCCCGCGTAGCCCCAGAAGCCGGACAGCGCCGCGGTTGCGCCGGCGATGCCGACGATGTCGACCTGTTCGAGGTGCGCGGCCAGCCGGTCGGCGAATGCGCCGGAGATCGGAAACGCGTCGTCGTGGGAGAAGACGATGTTGGCGCCGCGTCGCGCGGGCGATACCGCGGTTATAGCCTTCGGCCAGTGACTTCGCGTCGTCGATGACGACAAGGTCGAAGGCTTCGCCGGCGAACGCGACGCGATAGCGCGCCAGACACTCATCGAGCCGCGCGCGGTCGACGCTGCAGACGACGAGGGAAAAGCGCGGCAAGATCAGCCGCGGCGTCGGGCGCCGGTCAACGCTGGATCAGCTCGATCTTGTAGCCGTCCGGATCCTGAACGAAGGCGATGACCGTGGTGCCGCCCTTGACCGGACCGGCATCGCGCGTGACGGTGCCGCCTTTGGCGCGGACCTCCGCGCATGCAGCGGCGACGTCCGGCACCTCGATTGCGATGTGGCCGAAACCGTCACCGAGCGCGTAGCGGTCGACGCCGTAGTTGTAAGTGAGCTCCAGCACCGCATGCGCGGATTCATCGCCGTAGCCGACGAATGCGAGCGTGTATTTCTGTTCGGGCCGGTCGGTCGTGCGCAGGACCTTCATTCCGAGCACGCCGGTATAAAAGGCGACCGATCGCTCGAGATCGCCAACGCGCAACATCGTGTGCAGGATTCGCATCGTTTTGGCAGGACGCTAGAATTCGACCAGTTCGTAATCTTCCTTGCGGGCGCCGCAATCGGGACATGTCCAGTTGGGCGGGACGTCTTCCCATTTGGTGCCCGGCGGTATGCCGGTGTCGGGATCCCCGTAGGCCTCATCATAGATATGTCCGCAGATCAGGCACATGTATTTTTTCATTCGGTACGGCTCGACTGGAGTAAAATCCCATTTTAGCAAGCATTCGCCGGCCCTTAGCGCTGGCCCGGGCATCCCAGCGTGCGCCCGGTTGCACTGAAAGCGCCGCCGCAATGCCGCAGCCGTCCGACGCCGAGTCCGATTTCCCGCCCGTAGTGCTGACTTTCGCCGCATCCGATCCGTCAGGCGGCGCCGGCATCCAAGCCGACATCCTGACCCTGGCCAGCATGGGTTGCCATCCGCTGTCGGTGATCACCGCGATCACCGTTCAGGACACGCTGGGCGTGGAAGCGGTGCAGCCGATCGACGCCGACTGGGTCGCCGATCAGGCACGCTGCCTGCTCGAGGACATGCCGGTCGATGCTTTCAAGATCGGCGCGCTCGGCAGCGTCGAGAATATCGCCGCGATCGCCGAAATTCTGTCTGATTACCCGGACGTCCCGCTGATTCTCGACCCGGTGCTGGCTTCGGGACGCGGCGACGAGCTCGCCAACGACGAAATGCTGCATGCGCTGCGCGAGCTGCTGCTGCCGCGCACGACGATACTGACGCCGAACAGCATGGAAGCGCGTCGGCTCGCCGACATCGAGGACGAGGAGGAGCCGTCGCTCGCCACCTGCGCCAATCGACTGATCGAAAGCGGCTGCGAATTCGTGCTGATCACCGGAACGCACGAGCCGACGCCGCAGGTGGTCAACACTCTGTACGGCAAGAGCGGTGTCGTGCGCAGCGACAGCTGGCAGCGGCTGCCCGGCAATTATCACGGTTCGGGTTGCACGCTGGCCTCCGCGATCGCGGCAATGCTGGCCAACGGACTCGACCTGCCGGAGGCGGTGCGCGAAGCTCAGGACTACACCTGGCACACGCTGCAGAAGGCCTACCGTCCGGGCATGGGTCAGTTTCTTCCGGACCGCCTGTTCTGGGCGCGGGAGGACGACGCCGAGCCTCGCGTCGACGAAGACGTTCTGCCGGCGTCGCCCGATCTGCATCGACACTGAAGCCGCACTGATGGCCGCCGCGGGATCGAGGACCGTGCCGCGGCGGAAGCCTGCCGGCCTTTACGCGCTGACCCCCGATCTCGCCGACACGGCGGCGCTGTCGGCGCGAACCGACCTCGCGCTATCCGGCGGCGCATCGGCGATCCAGTACCGCAACAAGGCCGCATCGGCCGAACTCAGGTTGCAGCAGGCGGCGAGCTTGCGCGCGCTGTGCTCGGCGCGCGGGGCGATCTTCATCGTCAACGACGACGTCGAGCTCGCCCGCGCGGTCGGCGCCGACGGTGTGCATCTGGGCCGCGACGACGCGAGCGTCGCGGCGGCGCGCGCACGGCTCGGGCCTGGCGCGATCGTCGGCGTTTCATGCTACGACGAGCTCTCGCGCGCAGAGGCGGCGATCGCCGCCGGCGGCGATTACATCGCGTTCGGCAGCTTTTATCCCTCGCTGGTGAAGCCGAACGCCGTTCGACCGTCGCTCCGGCTGATCGCCGAGGCGAAGGCGCGCTGGCCGGAAACGAGCATCGTGGCCATCGGCGGAATCAACGCGGCCAATGCGACACCGCTTATCGCCGCGGGTGCCGATGCGGTGGCGGTGATCAGCGCGCTCTACGATGCGCCGGACGTCCTACTGGCTGCGCGCGAGCTGGTCGCGTGCTTTCGCTGATGCGATGTTCGCGCCCGCGGCTGCGCGAGCTCGCGCCGGCAACAGATGCGATGCGCACCCGCTCGAACTCACAACGACTCTCGACCCTCAACGATCCTAGACCATGACCCGAAACGAACAGCTGTTCGCACGCGCGCAAAAGACGATCCCCGCAGGCGTCAACTCACCGGTGCGCGCATTCCGCTCGGTAGGCGGCACGCCGCGATTCTTTACCCGCGGCGAAGGGGCCTATCTTTGGGATGCCGATGGCAAGCGCTATATCGATTATGTCGGCTCGTGGGGCCCGGCGATCCTCGGCCACGCGCATCCGGAGACCGTGCGCGCGGTGCAGGAGACCGCCCGACACGGCTTGTCGTTCGGCGCGCCGACCGAACTCGAGATCGAGATGGCGGAAGAGCTGTGCCGTCTGCTGCCTTCGCTCGAGATGGTGCGGCTGGTGTCGTCGGGCACCGAAGCGACGATGACGGCGCTGCGTCTCGCGCGCGGCTACACCGGCCGCTCGAAAATAATCAAATTCGAAGGCTGCTACCACGGCCATGGCGACAGCTTGCTGGTCAAGGCCGGTTCGGGCGCGCTGACGTTCGGACAACCGTCGTCGGCCGGCGTCCCGGCATCGATCGCCGGCGAGACGCTGGTGCTGACGTACAACGATCTGGACGACGTGGCGCGCGCCTTTGCCGAGCACCCCGACGCGATCGCCGGCATTATCGTCGAGCCGGTCGCGGGCAACATGAACCTGGTCGCGCCGAAGCCGGGATTCCTGGCTGGCCTGCGCGAGATCTGCGACCGGCACGGCGCCGTGCTGATCTTCGACGAAGTGATGACCGGTTTTCGCCTGCACCTGCAGGGCGCGCAGGGCCTCTATGGCGTAGCGCCCGACCTGACGACGCTGGGCAAGGTGATTGGCGGCGGCATGCCGGTCGGCGCATTCGGGGGCAAACGCGCGATCATGGAAAAGATCGCGCCGCTCGGCCCCGTCTATCAGGCCGGCACATTGTCGGGAAACCCGGTAGCCGTCGCCGCCGGACTCGCGACGCTGAAGGCGATCCAGGCGCCGGGATTCCACCAGCGGCTTGCAGAGCGTACGCGAGCGCTGACCGATGGCCTCACCGCGGCGGCGGCGAAAGCAGGCGTTGCGTTTTCCGCGCAGTCGATCGGCGGGATGTTCGGCATTTATTTTTCGGCCACGGTGCCCGATTCGTTCGCGGCGGTGATGACCTGCGACAAGGAAGCGTTCAATCGCTTTTTTCATCGCATGCTCGATGCCGGCGTCTACCTGGCGCCGTCGGCGTTCGAAGCAGGCTTCGTATCCGCCGCGCATACCGGCGCCGACATCGACGCCACGATCGAGCTCGCCTGGTAAGCGCGGCGGCGCTTAGGCCGGCCGCATTCGGGTGGCTGCGGCCGGGGCGCGTCAGCCCGCCGGCAGCGCGATGTCAGCCGGCGTCCTACAACGAGGCTGCGTTGCGCGGACAAAAAATACGGCCGCGCACCGACAGACGCGGCTGGCGTGCTACCGTAGCCTTCGCGTCTGGGGGAAAAGTCGGCTCGGCCGGCGCGCGAATCAAAACAACCATGATCAAGGTCCGCAAGGGACAGGCGCCGCCGCCGCATTCACGCGTCGAATTCGGCAAGCGTTTTCGCTCGGCCTACTTCGATCCGGCGTTCCGCGCCGAGCAAGCCGCACTCGATCGTGTCGAGGCGATTGCTTGGAACGGCTATCACGAAGATCGCAAGGCGCCGGTGACGCGCAAGGCCGGCCCGGGGTTTGCCGATCCTGATTACGATACCTCGGTCGAATGGCTGGAGACCCGCGAGCGCATTCTTGCCGCCGCCGCCAAACAGACCGAGCCCGCCACTGCGTCGCGCGTTCTCCTGATTTGCGGCGCGCCGCGAAACGACGGCTCGTGTCCCGGCGAAATGTCGAAGACCTACAGGCTGACAAAACTCGCCGGCGAGACACTCTCAAAAGCGGGCATCGAAACGGATCTGCTTGATCTCAGCCTGATCACGTCGGAATACCGCCGGCACATCCATCCATGCAAGGCTTGCGTATCGACTGCGATGCCCTTGTGTCACTGGCCGTGCAGCTGCTATCCGAATCACGCTTTCGGTCAGACCAACGACTGGATGGCGGAGATCTACGAGCGGTGGACGGCGGCGCACGGCGTGCTGATCGTGACGCCGGTGCACTGGTATCAGGTGCCCAGCGTGCTCAAGCTGATGATAGATCGGCTGGTTTGCGCCGATGGCGGCAACCCGGACGTGACGTCGACCGCGGGCAAGGATGTCGACAAGGCCAAGGCGCTCGAAATGGCGGGCTGGCCGTATCCGAAACATCTGGCTGGCCGCGCATACGGGCTGGTCGTCCATGGCGATGTCGCCGGCATCGAAGGCGTGCGACGCGCGCTGTCCGATTGGCTCGACTGGATGGGCCTGATCGATGCGGGGCCGAAAGCGCGGCTCGACCGCTTCATCGGGTATTACGAGCCGTACGCGACCAGCCACGAAGCGCTCGATCGCGACCAGGCGGTTCAGGACGAAGTGCGCAATGTCGCACAGGCGCTGGCCGAAGCCGTCGGCGAGTTGCGCGCGGGGCGTCTGTCCGCGCCCGGCGCCGATCTCGCCGCCCCGCGGCCGAAATAGCAGGGCTCCGACGTGGGATCAGTGGAATCGCGTCGTCTTGTGATTTGCACCGCCGGCGCAATATGCATTGAAGTTGAACGCAGTCACACGAGGAAACCATGGCCCTGACCGCACTGCTTCCGCAAATCGAACGCGCCTTCGCCGCAGACGTTCGTGCCGGCCTGATGCGCAGCCCGCAGAAGGAGCTTTCTTCGCGGTATCTGTACGACACGATAGGCTCGGGGCTGTTCGAGGTCATCACGGCCTTGCCCGAATACGGGGTGACTCGCGCCGAGGAGCGAATCGTACGCAACCACGCGGCCGAG
This sequence comes from uncultured beta proteobacterium, assembly GCA_963847585.1. Classification (GTDB taxonomy): domain Bacteria; phylum Pseudomonadota; class Gammaproteobacteria; order Burkholderiales; family Casimicrobiaceae; genus PALSA-1003. The sequence goes on from CAWKAQ010000010.1 coordinate 364,117, forward strand.
ATGGCTGCCCGCTTTCCGGCGCACGGGCTGGTCGCCGAGCTGGGCAGCGGCAGCGGACGCAAGACGCGCTGGCTGCTCGAAGCGATCGGCCGGCGACACCCGGTGACTTACTGCCCGGTCGATATCTCGCCGACCGCGCTTGCGCTGTGCCGGCACGAGCTGGCCGACATCCCGGGCGTGCGCGTCGTCGGCCATGAGCGCGATTATCTCGACGGCTTGCGGCAGATCGTGTCCGAACGCAAGGGCGCGATGCCGCTGCTGGTGCTGTTCCTCGGCAGCACGATCGGCAATTTCCGCCGGCTCGCGGCGACGCGATTCATGCGCGAAGTCCGCGCACTGCTGCAACCCGGCGATGCATTTCTGCTCGGCGTGGATCTGATCAAGCCGGAACACCAGCTGCTCCCTGCGTATGACGATGCGCTGGGCGTCACTGCGGCGTTCAATCTCAACCTGCTGGCGCGCATCAACCGCGAGCTCGGCGGCCAGTTCGATCTGCGCCGCTTTGCGCACGAAGCGCGCTTCGATGCCGAAACGCGCAGCGTCGACATGCATCTCCGGTCGCTCGACGACCAGCAGGTCAGCATTCCAGGCGCGGACCTCGTCATCCGGTTCGAGCGCAATGAGACCATCTGGACCGAGAGCAGCCACAAGTATCTGGCCGAGGAGGTCGCGGCGATGGGCGAAATCGCCGGCTTTCGCTGCGACGGACAGTGGATCGATCGCATCTGGCCCTTTGCCGACACCTTGTTCGGCATCGCGTGATCGAGAGCTGAGGCGATGGCTAAGGCGACGACTTCGAACAGTGGTCCGCTGAAGGGCATGCGGGTCGCGATCCTTGCGACCGACGGCTTCGAGCAGGCCGAGCTGGTCGACCCGCGCAAGGCGCTCGATGCGGCCGGGGCCACGACTGTCGTGATCGCCCCGAAGCCAGGATCGATCGCCGGATGGCGCCACGGCGCATGGGGTCAGAGCGTGGCGGTCGACCTGACGCTCGACAAGGCACAGGCCGACGACTACGACGCGCTGATGCTGCCGGGGGGCGTAATCAATCCCGATCGGCTGCGGACCAACAAATCGGCGGTCGCGTTCGTTCGGGCGTTTTTCGACAGCGAAAAGCCGGTCGCGGCAATCTGTCATGCGCCGATCATGCTGATCGAGGCCGATGTGCTGCACGATCGCAAGCTGACCTCGTGGCCGTCGCTGCAAACCGACATTCGCAATGCGGGAGGGCGCTGGACCGACGAGGAAGTCGTCGTCGACCGCTGGCTGGTCACGAGCCGCAAGCCTGAGGATATCCCGGCGTTCAACCGGCAAATGATCGAGACGATCGCCGAGGGCGCTCCGAGCGCGCGCATGGACCGCGGCAGCGTCGAGGCATGAGCGGTGTAGCCGCGGCGGCGCGCCGAAGGCCGGGAACCAGCCCGCTGGAAATCTTGCGCCACCCGGGCAGCTTCGTGGCGTGCGTGCTCAAGGGATTCCGCGCCAACCAGGGACTGCTGCTGGCCGGGGCGGTCGCGTACTACACGCTGCTGTCGATGATTCCGCTGCTGATCCTGATGCTGATCGCGCTGTCGAATTTCATCGACGAGGCCCGGCTGTTCGCAACGCTGTCCGAATACCTGCAGTTCGTCGTTCCCGGGCAGGCCGACGCCCTGGTCATCGAGCTCCGCCATTTCCTTCGCAATCGCAGCGAAGTCGGCGGCATTCTATTGGTCACGATGATCCTGTTCAGCGCGCTCGCCTTTACCGTGCTGGAAAACGCGATGTCGGTGATTTTCATCCATCGGGTCGCCGTGCGGCGGCGGAGATTCATCGTGTCGGCGCTGCTGCCGTACCTGTTTATTCTCTTTCTCGCGATCGGCATGGTCGTCGTCACCGTGGTCTGCGGGCAAGCTCGCTGTCCTCGCGACGCGCGACATCACGGTGTTCGGGGTGCCGCATTCGCTCGAGGATCTGTCCGGGTATCTTCTGTATCTGCTCGGCGTCGTCGGCGAAATCCTGATGCTCACGGCGATCTATCTGGTGATGCCGGTCGGCCGCCTTTCGTTCCGGCATGCGCTGATCGGCGGCATCAGCGCCGGATTGCTCTGGGAGATCACGCGCCACATCCTCGTCTGGTATTACGGAACGATATCGCAGGTCCGGCTGGTGTACGGATCGTTGGCGACGGCGATCACAGTGATGCTGAGCGTCGAGATCGCCGCGATCGTGCTGCTGCTGGGTGCGCAGGTGATCGCCGAATACGAGCGGATCGGACGCGAGCGGACGGAGACGCCGCCGAAGCCGATGGACCTGAAGGAACCGTCGGGCGGGACGATCTGCCGGCTGACGCCGGCGTCGCGAAGCGGCGCGCGCGATGGACCTGGTTGTCGTTCAGCCGGAGGGGCTCTACTGCCCGCAGGGCGATTTCTACATCGATCCGTGGCGTCCGGTGGCGCGCGCGGTGATCACCCACGCGCACGGCGACCATGCGCGCCCGGGTCACGCCCACTATCTCGCCGCGCAAGCCTCGGAGCACGTGCTCAAGGCGCGGCTGGGCGAGATCACGCTGCAGACGCTGTCCTACGGCGACAGCGTCGTGCAAAACGACGTGACGGTCTCGCTCCATCCGGCCGGGCATGTGCTGGGATCGGCGCAGGTGCGGCTCGAGCATCGCGGCGAAGTCTGGGTCGTGTCGGGTGACTACAAGCTCGAGGCGGAAGCGACCTGCGCGCCGTTCGAGCCGCTGCGCTGCCATACGTTCGTCAGCGAATCGACGTTCGGCCTGCCGATCTATCGCTGGCGGCCGCAGGCGGAGATTCTGCTCGACATCGCCGCCTGGTGGCGGCGCAATGCCCAGGCGCAGCGCGCCAGCGTGCTGTTCTGCTATGCGTTCGGCAAGGCGCAACGGATTCTTGCCGGACTTCGCGCGACCGATGCGCTCGATATCGGCAAGCTGATCTGCCACGGCGCCATCGACCCGCTGAACCGCGCCTACCGCGCGAGCGGCGTCGATCTGCCGCCGACGCATAACGTCGGCGACGTCGCCAAGGCAGACATTTCCAGCGCGCTGGTCCTGGCGCCGCCTTCGGCCGGCGGCACGCCATGGATGCGGCGCTTCGGTGACTTCAGCGACGGTTTCGCGTCCGGCTGGATGCAGCTGCGCGGCGCGCGGCGTCGCCGTTCGCTCGACCGCGGCTTCGCGCTTTCCGACCACGCCGATTGGCCCGGCCTCAACGCCGCGATCGCGGCGACCGGCGCATCGCGCATCATCATCACGCACGGCCAGATCGCGGTGATGGTGCGCTGGCTGCAGCAGCAGGGCTTCGATGCGCGCGCCTTTGCCACCGAATTCGAAGACGACGGCGGCGACGAAGAGGCGCAACCGCCGGAAGCAGCAGCGCAGGCCGAGGCGGTCGAATCGGCCGAATGAGCCGCGCGACGTTCCGGCGCGCGAGACGCGACAGCGAGCCGGGCCGCCTGATGGAAGCCTTCGCCCGACTCTATGCCGAGCTCGACGCGACTACGTCGACCAACGCCAAGCTCGACGCCCTCAAGCGCTATTTCGCCGTTGCCGCACCCGCCGATGCGGCATGGGCCGCCTATTTTCTCGCCGGCGGCCGGCCGCGGCAGGCGGTGCCCGCGCGGGTGCTCCGCCAGATGGCCATCGAGCGTGCCGGCATCGACGACTGGCTGTTCGAGGAATGCTATCAGGCGGTCGGCGACCTCGCCGAGACGATCGCGCATGTGCTGCCGCCGCCGCGAAACAAGAGCACCGCCGGGCTGGCCGAATGGATCGAGCAGCGGTTGCTGCCTCTGCGCGGCATGCCGCCCGACGAAATCGGCGAGCGCCTCTCAGGCTACTGGGACGAGCTCGACTGGTCGGGGCGATTCCTGCTGACCAAGCTGATCGGCGGCGGATTCCGAGTCGGCGTGTCGCGGCTTTCGGTGATCCGCGCCTTGGCCGAAGTCGCCGGCGTCGAACCGAAGACCGTCGCGCAGCGCATCGTCGGCTATACCGGTATCGCGGCGATCCCCAGCGCGGCAAGTTTTTCCGCGCTGATCGCTTCCGGACGGGATGGCGTCGCCGATGCCGGCCAGCCGTACCCTTTTTTTCTGGCGCACCAGCTGAACGATGCGCCGGAGACGCTCGGGCCGGTCGACCAGTGGATGGTCGAATGGAAATGGGATGGCATCCGCGGACAACTGGTCAAGCGCGCCGGCGCGATCTGGCTCTGGTCGCGCGGCGAGGAGCTGGTGACCGAGCGCTTTCCGGAATTCCACGCGCTCCAGGCGCGGATTCCCGACGGGACGGTCATCGACGGCGAGATCGTCGTATGGAAGGATGGCCGCGTTCGACCGTTCGCCGCACTGCAGACCCGCATCGGAAGGAAATCGCTGCCGGCGAAAATCCTGGCCGAGGCGCCGGCCGCGCTGCTCGCCTACGATTTGCTGGAAGAGAACGGCGCCGATTTGCGCATGCTGCCGCAGCACGAGCGCCGCGCGCGCCTCGAGCTTCTCGTGCCTTCCATCGGCGACGAGCATCTGCAGCTCTCGCCGCTGCTGTCGTTGCCGACGTGGGACGCCTACGCCCGACTGCGCGCCGAGTCGCGCTCGCGCGGCGTCGAAGGCTTCATGCTCAAGCGGCGCGACGCGCGCTACGGCGTCGGCCGGACCAAGGAATCCGGGACCTGGTGGAAATGGAAGATCGACCCGATGACGATCGACGCCGTGCTGATCTATGCGCAGCGCGGGCACGGCCGCCGCGCGAGCCTCTATACCGATTACACTTTCGCGGTCTGGTCCGAAGAGGCGGAGGGCGGCAGGCGCCTGATACCGTTCGCCAAGGCATACTCGGGCTTGAGCGACGAAGAGATCAAAGAGGTCGACGCGATCATCCGCAAGACGACGATCGAGAAATTCGGCCCGGTGCGCAGCGTCACGCCGACACTGGTGTTCGAGCTCGGTTTCGAAGGCATCGCGCGATCGCCGCGTCACAAGTCGGGCATCGCGGTGCGCTTTCCGCGAATCCTGCGCTGGCGCATCGACAAGCCTGTCGACGAGGCCGACACGCTCGACAACCTGAACGCGCTGCTTTCGCAGTAGCGGCACGCGCCGCACCGGGAGCCGCGACGGTATAGTGGCGAACTTTAGCGTAGCGGATTAGCGCTGGCACAAGCAGCGATCACGGGGTCCGCTTGCATTCGGCCGTGATGACGGAGGAGGCGTCGGTGGTCGGTCGCAACGAGCCATGTCCCTGCGGCAGTGGCAAGCGCTACAAGGATTGCCACGGCAGCCTGGCCGCGCCGCCGGAGAAAGTCGCGTTCGTCATCGCCGGAACACAGAAGGGCGGGACCACCGCGCTCGCATCCTATCTGTACGAGCATCCCGAGATCGGCATGCCGACGGTGAAGGAAGTGCATTTCTTCGATACCGAAGAGCACTTCGCGTCGGCCGAAGTCGATTACGCCAAATACCATGCCTACTTCAACCCCGCGGTGCGCAAGCGGGTGCTTGGCGACGCCACGCCGATCTACATGTACTGGGATGCCGCGCCGCTGCGCATCTGGCAATACAATCCGGCGATGAAGCTCATCCTGCTGCTGCGCAATCCGATAACGCGCGCCTATTCGCAATGGAACATGGAACGCGAGCGCGGCAGCGACCCGCTGTCCGTTCGAGCAGGCGATCCGGACCGAGGTGGAGCGCAGCCGCGACGCGCTGCCGTTGCAGCACAGGCTTTACTCGTACGTCGACCGCGGCTTCTACAGCGACCAGTTGCGCCGGATCTGGCGCTATTTTCCGGTCGAGCAAACGCTGGTGCTCAAAAGCGAGGAGTTGCAGCATGCGCCCGAGGCTGCGCTGGCGCGCATCACCGATTTCCTCGGCATCGCCCGATTCGCCGCGGCCGCGCCGCGCAACGTGCATGCGCGGCCTTATCAGGGGCCGATGAGCGCCGAGGCGCGGCGCTATCCTCGCGATGTCTTCGAGTTCGAGATCAGGAGTCTCGAGCGCACATTCGGATGGAATTGCTCCAAATGGCTCGAGGCAGGGACTTGAAGCCGATGAGCGTGCGCAAGGACCTCGCCGACTACGGGGAAGCCAGGCGGGGGGCGATCGACCGCGGTCCCGCAGCATCCAGGCCTGACAAGGTCGGCTTTGTCATCGCGGGTACGCAGAAAGGAGGCACGACTGCGCTTGCTTCGTATCTGTACGAACACCCGGAGATCTGCATTGGCGGCGCCAAGGAGGTCCATTTTTTCGACACCGACCCGCTGTTTCGCGCAGGCACCGTCCCCGACTATGCCGCCTATCACGCCCGTTTCGACCCCGCGGGCCGCGAGCGGATTCTAGGCGATGCGACACCGATCTACATGTATTGGGAGCCGGCGCCGCAGCGCATCTGGGAATACAACCCCGCGATGAAGCTCATCGTCATCCTGCGCGATCCGGCGGCTCGCGCCTTTTCGCACTGGAACATGCAGCGGACCAAGAACCTGGATCCGCTGCCGTTCTTCGAGGCTCTCAAAACGGAAAAGGAGCGTTGCCGGGCGGCTCTCCCGTCGCAACACCCGCTCTGGGCTTATGCCGATCGCGGCTTCTACTGCGGGCAGCTGCGACGGATCTGGCGCTATTTCCCCGTCGAGCAGACACTGATCCTCAAGAGCGAAGAGTTGCGGACCGCGCCGGAACGCCTGCTCGCGAGCGTCGCCGCATTTCTGGGAATCGAATCATTCGGGCCGGTCGAGCGCCGCGAAGTCTACGCGCGCGACTATGACGAGCCCATGACCGACGAAGCGCGCAATTACCTGCGCGACATTTTCGAATACGAAATCCGATCGCTGGAGCGAATGCTCGGCTGGGATTGCTCGGACTGGCTGGCGTAGGCGCCGCCTGCTAAGCCTTGGTCGCCGGTGGTTTGCGCCGGTCGGCCGGCGTCGCGAGCCGAAGCTTGTGCAGATGCTGCTCGGGCTGCGATCCGTCGGGCATCTTGCCGACGAAATAGAATCGCTGCCACGCCTGCTTCAATGTCTGCGCGTCGTTGGCGTTGAACTTCTTCATGAACTCGTCGCGGCGCTCCTTCCAGGCAAACGTCTGCGCCTTGAGCTCCGGATCGTCGTCGAGATTCATGATTTCCGGCTCGAACGTCTGCAGTGCACCGTGCGGCACCGGAAAGAGCATGCATACCGGCTCGTCCTTCTCGAAGCGCACGGTGCCCGGACGCGTCAGCTGCCAGTTCATCGTGAACGGATAAGGAAGCCAATCGGTTTCGATCACGCCCGTCAGCGGCGCGATGCCGTCCTTGCCGCCGTTCAGCGGTCCGGTTGCGAACAGATCCCAGCCCGGCTCGGTGCGAAACAGGTACGACAGGTGAAAGGTGACGATGCCGTAGGCGAAATGCGTGACGGCAAAATCGCCGAGCCGCGAATAGCCGTCGTTGGCGCTGAGCTTCAGGTCCCGCGCGTGGATGCCGCCCGACCATGTCGCGCTGAACGTGCACGGCGAGAGCACTTCCCAGCCATGGCTGTTGGCGATGTTGAGCGGCAGACAGCGATAAGCATGGTTGTCGGCGATCCGGTCCATCCACGGCCGGGTCAGCGGCGCAGGCCGGATGGTCAACGGATCGGGTCTGAGCGCGTAACAGCTGAGTTTCATCGAAGTCGACAGGCAACCGTCGGGCGAAGGCGACATTCTACTCGGCGCACGTCGTCCCACGGCGACAGCCGGCGCTGACAAATGGCTGCAAACCCTTGATTCGACCGGCTTCGCCGACTTCTGCGCTCGCTCGACATGCTATGATCGCGCGTTGATTTTCATGCGGCGACAGGTGTGAACGCACCCGAAAGAAAGCGACTCGGCGAGATACTGATCGAGCGCGGCAAGCTCGATGCCGCGGGATTGGACCGCGCATTGCGCATCCAGGACGAGTCCGGCGAGAAGCTCGGCGTGCTGCTGGTGACGCTCGGCGTGGTCGCCCAGCGCGACGTGTCGGAGGCGCTGGCCAATCAGCTTGGATTGCCGCTGGTCGAGGCGGCCAGCTACCCCGAGCTTCCAATCCTCGAGGAGCGCGTGTCGGCGCGATTTTTGCGCGAATCGCGCGCACTGCCGCTCGCCGAAGACGAAACCGAGCTGGCGCTGGCGATGGCCGACCCGACCGATGAGTACACGGTCAACGCGTTCGAGATGGTCACCGGGCGCAAGGTGCGACCGCAGGTCGCGATTCCGATGGAGCTCGAGGCGGCGCTCGAGCGCCTTTATGGCGCGGGCAAATCGGCGCTCGGCCAGATCCTGGGCGACGTCGAGCAGCGCGACGATCTTGCCTTCGACGCCGACGTCCAGCAACTGAAGGATCTCGCCTCCGAAGCGCCGGTGATACGCATGGTGTCGCTGATCATCACCAATGCGCTCGACACTCGCGCGTCGGACATCCACATCGAGCCGTTCGAGAACCGGCTGATCGTGCGCTACCGGATCGACGGCGTGCTGCACGAGGTCGAGTCACCGCCGCGGCGACTTTCCGCAGCGGTGATCTCGCGCATCAAGATCATGGCGAATCTCGACATTGCCGAGCGGCGTCTGCCGCAGGATGGGCGCATCCGGCTGCGCGTGCAGGGCAAGGAGATCGACCTGCGCGTGTCGACGGTGCCGACGATGCACGGCGAGTCCGTGGTGATGCGGATCCTCGACAAGGGCGGTGTCGCGCTCGACTTCAAGCGGCTCGGCTTCGAAGACGACACGATGAAGAAATTCCTCAACGTGCTGATGGAACCGCACGGCATCCTGCTCGTCACCGGCCCGACCGGCAGCGGCAAGACGACGACGCTGTACACGGCGCTCGATCGCCTGAACCAGCCCGACGTCAAGATCCTGACCGTCGAGGATCCGGTCGAATACCAGATGGCCGGGATCAACCAGATCCAGGTCAAGCCGCAGATCGATCTGACGTTCGCCAATGCGCTGCGGTCGATCGTGCGGCAGGATCCTGACGTCATCATGATAGGCGAGATCCGCGACCTCGAAACCGCGCAAATCGCCGTGCAGTCGGCTCTGACCGGCCACCTGGTGCTGTCGACCGTTCACACCAACGATGCCGCGAGCACCGTCAACCGCCTGCTGGACATGGGCGTTGAGGACTATCTGCTGACATCGACGGTGATCGGCATCCTGGCGCAGCGACTGGTCCGGACGCTGTGCCCGGCGTGCAAGACCTCGTACACGGCGCTGCCGGAGGTCGTCGCCGAGCTGGGCCTGCACAAGTTCGCGCCGCCGGGCGACATCACGCTGTATCACGCCAAGGGGTGCAAGGAGTGCGCGCAAACGGGATTCATCGGACGGATCAGCATCATGGAAATGTTGCCGATGAGCGATCCGCTGCGCACGCACATCATGCGCCACGCCAATTCGGCGGAGCTTCGCACCGAGGCGATCAGGGAAGGCATGGTCACGATGTACGAGGACGGCATGCGCAAGGCGCTCAACGGCTCGACGACGTTCGAAGAGGTTCTTCGCGTCACGCGCGAAAACTAGTGTCGGCTTGCGAGCAACATGGTCTCGTGTTTACGGAGGCGGCTGCACATCGCCGCGGTCCGCTGATGGCGCTGTACAAGTACCGCGCGGTCAATGCCGCCGGCGATGTCGCCGCCGGCGAGCTGGAAGCGGCCAACGAGTCGGAGATCGTCGGCCGGCTGCGTGACCAGGGACTGATGCCGATGCGGGTCGAGGCCGCGATCGGCGGCAAGATCGCCGGCGCTGCGCCGAAGTCGAAGCGCCGGCGCTGGTTCGCGGCGCGGCGCGTTACGCGCGACAACCTGCTGTCGATCACGCGCGAGCTTGCGACCTTGCTTCGCGCGGGACTGCCGCTCGATCGCGCACTGGAAGTGCTGATCGGCCTGGCGCCGACGCCTCCGGTGGCGAGCCTGCTGCAGACGATCCGCGACGACGTCCGCGGCGGCAAGGCGCTGTCGCAGGCGCTCGACGCGCATCGCACGGTGTTCTCGCGCTTTTACGTCAACATCGTCCGCGCCGGCGAGGCGGGCGGCGCGCTCGGCACGGTGCTGACGCGGCTGGCCGACACGATGGAGCGGACCAAGGATCTGCGCGACAGCGTGCAGTCGGCGCTGATCTACCCGACGATACTGATCGGAGTCGCGGTCACTTCGGTGATGGTGCTCCTGGTGTTCGTCGTGCCGCAGTTCCAGCAGACGTTCTCGCAAGCCGGCAAGGCGCTGCCTTTGCCGACGCAGATCGTCATCCTGTTCGGGACGGCGCTGCGCAAGTACTGGTGGCTCGCGATCCTGATCGTCGTCGCCCTGATCTGGCTGATCCGCCGCCGGCTGCAGAAGCCCGAGGTGCGCTTCCGCTGGGACGCGCGCCTGCTGCGACTGCCGCTGCTCGGCGATTTGCTCGGCAAGGTGGAGGTCGCGCGATTCTCGCGCACGCTGGCCACGCTGCTCGCCAACGGCGTGACGCTGCTGTCAGGACTCGCGATCGTGCGCGAAACGATGACCAACACCGTGCTCGCGCGTGCGCTCGATGGCGTCATCACGCGACTGCGCGAAGGCAAGGGCTTCGGACGGCCGCTGGTCGAGACCGGTCTCTATCCGAAGCTCGCGACGCAGATGATTCTCGTCGGCGAGGAGTCGGGACGGCTGGAGGAGATGCTCAACCGCGTCGCCGACGTGTACGACCGTGAAGTGCAGATTTCGATCAAGCGGTTTCTCGCGATACTCGAGCCGGCGATGATACTGGGTCTTGCCGTGCTGATCGGCGGCATCGTGTTCTCGATCCTGCTCGGCGTCATGGGGATGAGCGAACTTGTCAGCTAGCACCACCTCTAATCGAACCGGCCGCCAACGGGCCGAGGAGGAAGCCGATATGCAGCATCGTGACGCAAGCGCCGTCGCGATTCGCGGAATGACCCTGATCGAAATCCTCGTCGTGCTGGTCCTGATCGGCATCGTGATGGGCATCGTCGGCGGCAATTACATCGGCCAGGGCGAGAAGGCGAAGGCGCGGGCGGCGAAGATCGAAATCGAGCAGATCGGCCAGACGCTGGACCTGTTCAAGCTCGAAGTCGGGCGTTATCCGACGTCGCAGGAAGGCTTGCAGGCATTGGTCACCGCGCCGGCCGGGATGACGAACTGGAACGGACCGTACTGGAAGAAATCGTCGGTGCCGAAGGATCCGTGGGGCAACGAATACCAGTACGCGTCTCCGGGCTCGCACGGGCCGTACGACATCCTCTCGTACGGCGCCGACGGCAAGGAAGGCGGCGATGGTGGCAACAAGGACGTCACCAGCTGGGAGCAGTGACCGCCGTGCAAGGGTCCGCTTATCGCTTTGCGGACGCGCCATCGGCGCGCGTCGATGCGATGCGCACCGCATCCGGCTTCACGCTGATCGAGATGCTGGTCGTGCTGACGCTGATCGGCCTGCTGGTCGCGGTCGTGATCCCGATGTTCGGCCCGGGTGTATCGACCACCGAGCTCAAGAGCGATGCGCGCGCCGTCGCCGCCGGTCTGCGCCAGGCGCGCGGCCAGGCGATCGCGCAACGCGGCGAGGCGGTGCTGATGCTCGATCTCGGCGCGCACAGCTTCAGCGTTCCGCCCGACCCGCGTGTGCACAAGCTCGCCGAGCAGCTCGAGCTCAAGCTCTTTACCGCGCAGAGCGACCTGATCAACGACAATGTCGGCGCGATCCGTTTTTTCCCCGACGGCGGCTCGAACGGCGGCCGCATCACGCTTGCCTCGGGGGAGCGCAAGTTCAACGTCGACGTCGATTGGCTGACCGGCCGCGTCGCGATACTCGAATGAAGCGACGGGTGCTTTTGCCGGCGCCGCGAGGCTTTTCGCTGATCGAGGTCCTGGCGGCATTCGTCATTCTGGCGCTGGTTGGAACCGCTCTGTTCCGCATCTTTGCCGGCGCGCTGGGCAATGCGTCGCTGTCGGACGAATACAGCCGCGCCACGCTCTTCGCCGAAAGCCGGCTCGCGTCGCCCGGCGTCGAGACGCCGTTGCGCGAAGGCGCGCAGCAGGGCACGTCCGACGACGGCAAGTACGCGTGGACCTCGCGCATCGAACCGTACCGGCCGCCAGGCAGCACGCCCGAGCTCGACGCGGCGACAGATCTGATGCCGATGCGCCTGTGGCGTATCGCGGTGACCGTCAGCTGGCCCGGCGTCGCCGGCAGCGATCGCTCGATCGCGCTGGCCACCGTTCGTCTCGCGGCCAAGGAGCTTACGCCATGACTGCGCGGCGGCCGACGACCGTTGAGCCGAATCGCCGCATTACCGGATTCACGCTGATCGAGCTGATGGTCGCGCTGCTGCTGCTCGCGCTGATGTCGAGCATTCTTTACGGCTCGCTGTCGCTGTCGGCGACCAGCTGGGACCGCGGCGAGGCGAAGGCCGAGCAGGCGGGCGATATGCGGCAGACCGCCGAGTTCCTGCGCCAGGCACTCGGCGCCGAGCATCCGCTGCGCCTGCACAAGGCGGTCGATCAGCCGCTGGTTTTCGCCGGCGCCAGCGACTCGCTGGCGTTCGCCGGGGCGACACCGGGAAGGGTCGGCGGCGGAATCTACTACTTCCGTATCGCGCTTGCGGGGAACGGCGAATCCTCGAAGCTGCTTTTGTCGCGCACGATTCCCGATTACAGCGCGCTCAAGGCGCCGTCGTTCGATGGCACCGACGCCTCGGTGCTCGCCGACGGCATCGCGCAGCTCAAATTTTCGTATTTCGGCCGCGATGCCGATGCGAACGATGTGGTGGAGCCGACCTGGCGCGATCGTTGGGAGGATCCGCAGATCCTGCCGCTGCTGATTCGCATGGATGTCAAGACGGCGCAAGGCGCGAGCTGGCCGACACTGGTGGTCGAGCCGAGGATCGCGCCGGACGCGGGCTGCCGCGGCTGGGATGCCAACCGCAGACGATGCACGGGGTCGTGAGGCGATGAACGCCCGCATCGTCATTTCGGAATCGGCCGCGCCGCTGGCGCAGCGCGGTATCGCGCTGGTGCTGGTCCTGTGGCTGACAGCGCTGCTGACGGTGATTGCCGGCGGCTTCGCCTATGCGATGCGCAACGAAGCGCAAGCCGCGCGCAACACGATGTCGCAGGCGCAGGCGCGTGCCCTCGCCGATGGTGCGATTGCGCGCACAGCCTTTGAATTGATGCGGCCTCGGACGATACCTGGCGTCTGGGCCGCCGATGGGCTGGCGCATGTCTGGGACGAGGATGGCATGCGAGTCACGGCCAGTGCGGTCGACGAGTCTGGTAAAATCGACGTCAACGCTGCACCGGACGCATTGCTCAGCAGTTTGCTGCAGACAGCCGGGCAGGTCGACGCCGATACCGCGGCGCGCCTGGTCGACGTGATCGAAGATTGGAAGGACGCCGACGATTTCCGGCGGCCGAACGGAGCCGAAGCGGCCGAGTATCAGGCCGCCGGCCTGCCGTACAAGCCGGCGAACGCCGCCTTCGAGACGGTTGCCGATCTACAGCGCGTTCTTGGCATGACGCCGGCGCTGTTCGCGCGACTTGCGGGCAGCCTGACCGTCTACAGCGGGGCGCCGGGGATCAGTCCGCAGTTCGCGTCACGCACCGTGCTGATGGCGCTGCCGGGAGCGAGCGACGCCATCGTCGACACCTATCTTGCACAGAGGGCTGCGGCGCTTGCCGCCGGTCAGCCGCTGCCGGTGCTGCCGCTCGCCGGTGCCGGCGCGCCGGTGAATGTCTGGAGGATCCGCGCCGAAGTAACCGCGCCCGACGGCGTCGTCTTCGTGCGCGAGGCGGTCATGCGGCAAGGTCCGGACCCGCGGCGGCCGCTGACAGTGCTGGCCTGGCAGGAAGGCGAGCGTACACAACCGGTCGCTGCGGACGCGGCCAACGCGCCGAACGCAACGAGATGATGAAGCTGCACTGAGCATGGGAAATCGATCAAGCAACCTGACCCGTTACGCGCGCGATGCCGCCAGCGGGATCGGCTTGCCGCGTTTCTGGCGCTGGTGGATGGTCGAGCTCGAGCCCGTAGTGCCGGCCTCGTCGCGCAGCGCGGTGCGGCGCTGGCGCATGCGTCCGGTCATCGAATTCGGCGAACGCGAAGCGGTGTTCTGGCGCCCGGAAATAGTCAACGGCGAAGTCGAGCTCGCGGCGATGGCCAAGGCGCCGTTGCACGGCGATCCGGCGGACGTCGCGGCGGTCGGGCGCGCGGCGATGGCCTCGATCGGTGCGGACGCGCAGGGCAACGTGGCCGTGCGGCCGCCGCGGGTCGTCGTCGCCTTGCCGCCGCGGCAGGTAATGCGCAAGCGCATGGCGTTGCCCGCGGCCGTCGAGGAGAATCTCGAGCAGGCGCTTTCGTACGATCTCGACCGCCACACGCCGTTTCGCCCCGAGCAGCTCTATTTCGACGCGGTCGTCGTCGATCGCGATCCCGCGCGGAAGACGATCACTGTCGACTGGGTCGCCGCGTTGAAAACCGTCGTCGACGGTGCCAGGCGGCAGGCCGAAGCCTGGGGCGCGTCGGTGCAGGCTGTCATTCCGGGGCCGGCGTCGACGGTGCCGCCGCAACTGAACCTGATTCCGTCCGACGAGCGGCCGCGCGCCGGCAGCTGGCGGCGCTGGCAGGTCTGGGTGCCGCTGGCGCTCCTCGCCGCTGTCGCGCTGGCGGCGCTGCTCGTCCCGCTGGTGCAAAAGCGCGAATACGCGATCGCTCTGAACAAGCAGGCCGAAGAAGCGCGCGTGCAGGCGCTGGCGGCGGACGCCGTGCGGACGCAACTCGAGCGGGCGCAGGCGGAGTACAACTTCGTCCTGGCCAAAAAATACGCGTATCCGGGCACCATTCAGCTTCTCGACGGGGTCACGCGCGTGCTGCCCGACGACACCTGGGTAACGCAGCTCGAGATGCGAACCAGCCTGCGCGGCAAGGAGACCCAGCGCGACCTGGTGCTGCGCGGCGAATCGGCGAACGCCGGCAAGCTGATCGGCCTGCTCGAGGATTCCAAGCTGGTCGAGCAGGCCGCGCTGCGCTCGTCGACCACCAAGATTCAGCCGGGACCCGGTGAGATTTTCGATCTCGGCGCACAGGTCAAGAAGCTTCCTCTGCCCGCGCCGGTGCCGCTGTCGGCAATACCCGATGCCGGAGCGGCACCCGCGCCCCCTGCGCCCCCGCCTCCGGCCCCTGCCGCTGCGACGCCTCCCGCCCCGTCGAACGGCGCGGCGCCGACCCCATCGGCTCCGCCTGCCGGCGTGCGTCCTGCGGCGCCGGGGGTCCAGGCGCAGACCGCGGCCCCCGTGCGCGCGGCGCCACCAGCGCCGGCTATCGTCCAGCCCGCCGCAACGCCGCCGGGCATGGCGCCCGGCGCGACACCCGCGGCTCCCGGGTCGCCGCCGGCGGCGCCGGCCAGCGACGACGAGGAAACCGACTGATGGCAACGCTCGCGCTGCCCACTTCGCCGCGCTCGAGCCGCGCACTCGCGGTGTTGCTGCTGGTCGTCGCCGTCGTGCTGGCGCTGGCGCTGCTGATCGCGCCGGTGCTGCTGCTGCACCGGCACTACGACGTCGCGATCGAGGGCACGCTCGATCATCTGGAACGCTATCGGCGGGTCGCCGCGCAGGCGCCGGAGACCAAGAAAGCGCTCGAGACGCTGCGCGCGAAGAACGGCCGCCGTTTCTTCCTGAAGAATACTGCGCCGAATCTCGCCGGCGCCGAGCTGCAGGACCTGGTGCGGGCGGCGATCGAGAACAACGGCGGCCGCATCACGACCGTGCAGATCGTTGCGCCCAAGGAAGATGGGCGTTTCCGCCAGATCGGCGTCAACGTCCAGCTGTTCGCATCGACACCCAACCTGCAGAAGATCCTTTATGCGATCGAGACGCAGCAGCCCTACCTGATCGTCGATGCCCTGACGATACGGCCGCTGAACGCGTTTCGCGGGTTCAAGCCGGCGCCTGGCGTCGAGCCCGAGGTCAGCGTGCTGCTCGACATCGTCGCATTCTCCAACACCGGGGCAGAGAAGCCATGAACGGAAATCTTCGCGCGTTGCTATGGTGGCTCGCGCCCGCGCTGGCGCTGGTTGCGCTGGTGGGCATCGAGACCGACTGGGGTGTCCAGCTGCGCAAGCTGCCGGCGGCGCCTCAGGCGATCGAACCCAAGCCGGTCGTGCCGGCGCTGCTGCCCGAATACCAGATCGAAGGCGGCGTCGCCAGCCTGAACGAGACGGTCGACCGCACGCTGTTCAACCCGACCCGCCGCCCGGCGCCGCCGGCGACGGCAAGCGCCGAAGGCGAGAAGAAAGTCCAAAGCGGCCAATTCGTCCTGACCGGCACGACGCTCGCGGGGGACCGCAGTATCGCGTTTCTGAAGGAAGTCGCCGGCGGCAAGGCGCGCACGGTGCGCAAAGGGGACAAGATCAACGGGATGCTGGTGGCCGACGTGCTGCCGGACCGGGTGCGATTCAGCCGTGGCGACGAATCCGAGGAGCTTCTGCTTAAAGTCTCGCCGGGCCCGAAGGCCACGGTCGCGGCCGCGGCGCCGGCCGCGCCGGCCGCGCCGACGGGACGCTCGGGTGCCGCAGCCCGGCGAGCGGCGGCAGCGGCCGCCGCCCGGGGCGCCGCCGTCGGCGAAGGCCAGCAACCGGCCGCTAGCGCCCCAGACCGGCCGCGGCACGCGCGCCGCCGCCAGGGCGGCCGCAGAAGCAACTGCGACAGGAGGAGCCGCGCCAGGCGCGACCAATGCGGCGCCGCCGGCCGGGAATACCCCGACCGATGCCTGGGGCCAGGTCTATCAACGTATGCAACGCGGCAACGCGCGCAACAAATGACGTTTCGACTGCGCCTGGAGCGACGCAGCAGGCCGGCCGCCGACCGCGGCGAGGCCCCTTCATCGGCAACGCAAACCGGACCGCGCTCGACAGGGTGCCTGGGACAACAACAATGATCAATCGCCTATCAGCGCCGGGCACGATCCTGGCAGCCATCGTCCTCCTCGCGGGCTGCGCGGCGACCTACCGCCCGGACAGGGGGACGGAAGCCACCACCCTGCCGTCGGGGCCGTTGAAAAGCACGATGACTGCGGGCGACGCGACGACGACCCCCCGCGGACCGTTGCCCGAAGGCACCGAAGCCACCAAGGTGTACAAGGGCACCGGCATACTGGTCAAAGGGCAGCAGCCGGGCGGCGCGCTTCCCGCGGCGTCGCCGGGCGCGGTCGCGACCGGACCGTCGGTTACGCTCAATTTCGAAGGCGCCGAGCTGCGCGAGGTCATCCGCAACATCCTGACCGATATCCTCGGCGAGTCGTACACGATCGATCCGGCGGTCGGCGGGACGGTGACGATCCGAACGACCTCGGGCATTTCGCGCGAGGCGCTGCCGGCGACGCTGGAAATGATTCTTCGCTCGAACGGCGCGACGATGGTCAAGGAAGGCACGATCTGGAAGGTCGTGCCCGCCGCGACCGCCGTTCGGGGCAACATCACGCCTCAGCTGGGCAATAGCTCGCGAGCGCTGACGCCGGGCTACGGCGTCCAGATCGTGCCGCTCAAGTACGTCGGCGTGCGGCAGATGATGGCCATCCTCGAGCCTTTCCAGAAGGATGCGACGACCATACGCGCCGACGATCTGCGCAACCTGCTGATCGTGTCCGGCACCGAGCTCGAGCTCCGCCACATGCTCGAAACCATCGACATGTTCGACGTCAATTGGCTGGCCGGCATGTCGGTGGGTCTGTTCACGCTGCAGAGCGCCGACGTCAAGACCGTCGTCGCCGAGCTCGACAAGGCGATGGGACCGCCGGACAAGAGCCCGCTGGCGGGCATCCTGCGCATTATCCCGATCGAGCGTATGAACGCGTTGCTCGTCGTCACGCCGCAGCCGGCGTACCTCGAGGAAGCGAAGAAGTGGATCGACCGGCTGGACAAGGGCGATGCCGGCGGCGGCGTGCGCTTCTACGTCTATCAGGTGCAGAACAGCCGCGCCGAGCGCATCGGCCCGCTGCTGCAGCAGGCGTTCACCGGCCGCACGACCCAGCAGACGACGGCCGGCCCTCCGACCCTGGCGCCGGGCACGCCGGCCGGGACTATCGTCTCCCCGCCGAGCTTTCAGGCCCAGCCTTCGTCGTCCGTACCGGTTCCGGCGCAGCCGCAGACGACGATCGTCCAGCAGCAGGGTCGCAGCCGCCGACAGGCGGGCCGGTCGCCCAGGCGGTCGCCCGGGCCCTGGGCAATACATGCGGTCGGGCGCCGACGGCAGCATCGGCGTCGTGCGCAACGTCCAGGTCGTCGCCGACAAGGACAACAACACCGTCCTGATCGTCGCCACGCCGGCCGAGTACGCGGTGATCGAGGCGGCGCTGAAAAAGCTCGACGTGCCGCAGCGACAGGTGCTGATCCAGCTGACCATCGCCGAGGTGACGCTGACCGACGACCTGACGTTCGGCATCGACTGGCTGTTTCGCGGCGGCGCGCCGTCGGGGCGCGGCAGCGGCGGCAACTTCAATTCCACCAAGACCCCGTTCAATCCGCAACCGACGCCGACCGCTACCGGCACAACGACGGCGGCGAGTACCGCCGCCCTGGTATTGCAATCGGGGTTCAACTACATCCTCAACAACGCCATGTTCCCCGGCGGGGTGCAGGCCGCACTGCACCTGCTGGACAGCTACGGCAGCACCCGCGTCATCGCCAATCCCGCATCTGTCGGCGCTGGACAACCAGAAGGCGACGATCAAGGTCGGCGACCGGATCCCGATCAACCAGCAGACCTTCGTCGGCGGCACGACCGGCACGGTCACCAACGCCGTGACGACGACCTCGCAGTACATCGATACCGGCGTGCTGGTTCAGGTCACGCCGCACATCAACGCCGGCGGCCTGGTCACGCTGGAGGTCAATGCCGAGGTCAGCAATCCGGGCAATCCCGCGAACCCCGGGGACGCGCCGCCGATCAGCACCCGCTCGGTCCAGACGCTGCTGGCCGTTCCGTCCGGCCAGACGATGGTCATGGGCGGCCTGATCACCGAAAACAAGCAAAACACCTCGAATGGCCTGCCGCTGATCTCGCGGGTGCCGGTCCTGGGCGGCTTGTTCGGCAACCAGGACCTGAAGAACAACCGGACCGAACTGGTCCTTTTCATCACGCCGCAAGTGCTCGAATCGGAGAACGATTACCAGCGTGTCATCGAGGATCTGAGGCGCAAGATGGAGCAGATCGAGGACATCTTCCCGCGGCCTAAAGCTGCGCCGGAAGCGCCGGTAGCGCCGGAAAACGTCTCCAAATGACGACGGACCTCATGTTGCACGCGTGCAACAGCCGGGGACCTCTTGATAAATAGGGAGTAAAGCAATTGACGATACAGGGTGATTTATTTAGTCTTGGCTCGACGATTACGGTGCTGCAGCGCCGGGATGGCCGGCTTGATCCCGGCATAATTGAGGTCCCGGCGGCGGGAAATCGGCAGCAGATGCGATCAACGATTCGGAAGCGTACGGAAGCAGGGCCGGCGACAACGGGATGGCGCGAAGGCTGGAAGCGGCTGGCGGCGCTCATGGCGGCAGGTGCGGTGGCAGCGATGGCGTTGGGCGGATGCGCGGGTGTGCCGGCTTCGGGATCAGCAAGGATTCGGATCCGGCGGCCAAGCAGAAGGTGGTGGCGCAGCGGGCCGAGGCGCGCTGGCAGTCGCTGATCAAGGGTGATCTCGACGCCGCGTATGCCTACCTGAGCGAAGGCTCGAAGGCGACGACGTCGCTGCACGTGTACAAAGCGAAGTATCCGGCCCGGGAGGTGGCGCCAGGCCAAGGTCGAAAAGGTGGAATGCGAGGCGGAGGTCTGCAGGGTGGTAATGCAGATCACGTTCGATCACAAGCTGATGAAAGGTATCCAGACGCCGCTGGACGAAAACTGGATCATCGAGAAAGGGTCGGCCTGGTACGTTTATCGCTAGGGAATGCCTCCGGGACCACCGAAAACGTTGCAAATATCACACAGGAGAGCTAGTAGGTGTGGTCAAATCTGTTTGTAAAAGGAAGTAGGCTGTAATAACATCGCGTGTGCTGTCGGTTAAAGTGATCACTTTAAATCTGAAACAGAGGAGTCAGCAAAAACCATGAACACGTTCAAAAGAAAATCGCTGTACGCGGCTCTGGCAGGTGTGAGCGCGTTGGGCGTGACGGGAGCCGCGCAGGCGGTAAACCTGAACCCCGACGGCCTCGGCCAGGTACTGATCTATCCGTACTACACGACGCGCGCCGATCTGGCGGAAACGCGTACACGTCGCTGCTGTCGGTCGTCAACACGACGCAGCTCGGCGAAGGCGGTCAAGGTTCGCTTCCTGGAAGGCAAGAACAGCCGAGAAGTGCTTGACTTCAACTTGTTCCTGTCGAAGCACGACGTCTGGACCGCTGCGATCTTCTGCCGAGTGGCAGCGGCGGCGGCGCAGCGTCGGCACGCTCGACAAGTCCTGCACGCTGCCTCCGATTCCCGCTCGGCGGCCAGGACTTCGTGAACTTTGCGTACACGGGCTCGAACAGCGACAAGGGCGGCACCAGCTCTGGACCGCACGAAGGAAGGCTACGTCGAAATCATCGAGATGGCGACGTTCACCACCTCGTCGACGACGTCGCAGATCGTCACGCACGTCGGTGGCGTTCCCGGGCAGAACGGCTACATCGTGCGACGACCTGACCGATCGCGCAAGCTGCGAGCGACGCCGACCTGGCGTTCAGGGCGGCCTCTTCGGCGGCATGACGCTGATCAATGTCAATGCCGGCACCGACTTCACCGAAGACGCGGTCGCGCTGGACAACTACATCCAGTTCGGCGCTCAGATCTACAATCCCGCCGGGTCGATCTTGCCGCAGCTCAATGAGGCGCTGCCGCCGGTCAGCCAGGTCATAACGGCTGGCGCGGCCTTCACGTCGAGCTGGACGGCCGGCACCGCCGATCCGGTCAGCGCCGTGCTGATGCATTCGAACGTGATGAACGAGTTCGTGCTGGATACGGGCACCAAGTCCGGCACCGACTGGGTCGTAACGTTCCCGACCAAGCGCTACTACGTCAACGTCGGCACCGGCAATGCGCCGAAGCTGTTCCAGCGCAACTTCAACCAGACCGATGGCTCCTGCGACGACGTGTCGCTGAACATCTACGATCGCGAAGAGCGCACGACCAGCACACCGGTCGGGTTCTCGCCGCCGCCGCCCACGCAGACCAATTCGATCTGCTGGGAAGCGAACGTCGTGACCTTCAACAACAGCAACGTGCTGGGGTCGAGCAACTCAGTCCAACATTCCGACGTCGTTCCAGAACGGCTGGCTGAACCTGGGCTTCCCGACGGGCATCTCGGGCGCTCTGCCGCAGGTGCACGAGCTGGTCAACACGACCAACACGTTGGTGACCGGCCTGGGCGGCAGCACCACCTCCGGCAACACGGTGACCTATATCGGTCTGCCGGTCGTTGGCTTCGCGGTGCAGACGTTCAGCAACGGTGTTCTGCTGCTCCCGGTCCGTGGCAGACCGGCGCTGGGAACGTGCTGTCGAACTACGGCGGCAACTTCATCCACAAGTACCAGACGATCGATCCGCTAACAGCTGAACTTTGTTTCAGATCCAAGGCGGAACTCCGGTTCCGCCTTTTTTTTGCCCTGTGCCAGACTGACGCGCCGTGGCGTCAGCAAGTGACGCGGGGCGTCATGACCTCGGGGCCATCCGACCGAAGGCGAAGGTCGCGGCGACGCCGGGTTTTCGTGCGGTTCGCGCCGATGTCCTGGGATCTCGGCTCTCCAATCAACGAACGGTTATGAATTTCTGACGGACGGACGCCTACACCGCTATTCACAAAGTATGACAGGAGGGTATAATCCGCCAACAAAAATATTTTTAGTCCTGGCGTGGAGATTGCGTAATGGCTGTGGCGTTCGCTCAATTCCGCGGCCCTACACTGGAGTCAAGATGATTCGATCCTGTATTCGACAAGCTGTCCGTGCGTTCGCCGGCGCAGCTATTTTGGTTTGCGCGACTGCAGCGCACTCGACTTCTTTCCAGATGAACTGCGACAGCCTGACGTTGACGGGTACGCCGCCGAATCAGGTGCTGACCTGCAACATCGGTTCGGCTCCGCCAGGCGGATGTTCGATACAGGGACCGGGCACCGGCTTGATCGGCACGCCGGTCACCTTGACGGCCGTTTGCAGCGACCGGCACGACGCCGTTCACCTATGCCTGGTCGGGCGGCAGCGCTGCGAGCTGCGGCAATGCACAAGCTTGCTCGGTCAGCGATAGCGCGCGCGACCACGTACTCGGTCGCGATAAGCAACGCCCAGGGCGCGTTTACGCCTTCGCCGACGAAGACGGTAAACTGGTCCAACACGCCGATCGGCCCCAGCGGCTGCGCGCTCAACGCTACCCCCAGTTCGCTGCCGGTCGGCGGCGGTTCGGTCAGCCTGTCGATGGACTGCAGCACCGGATCCGGACTCAACTATTCATGGACCGGCGGCTTCGCGGCAGGTGCAAATACGCAGCAGGTCAGCGGATCGGTGACGGCAACGACGACGTTCAGCGCGACGGCCAGCAATGGCGGAGGCACGTCCACCAAGACCGCGACCGTCACGGTCGCTACCGGTGGCGGCGGCGGCCCGATCGCTTGCGCCGGCTACCTGAACACCAACGTGTATACCGCGACTTGGCCGTTCACCGCCAACGGATCGGTTCCGATGGGGCCGCTCGACGCAGCCGTCGTGAAATTCACGACCGGAAGCTCGCCGGGTAGCGGGCAACTCTCAATGACCAACGCACCAAGCGCCAATGCGACGACGACACACGACTATGCGTTGTCCACTCAGCCTTGCGACTTCACGGGCGTCAAGCGATACCTAGGCAACGGAGGACCGACGTTCCGATTCAGCGTCTCCGGTGGGCCCAATATCCAGCTGCTGCCGAATACGACGTACTACATCAATATCCGTAATAACGACGTCAGCGGTTGCGTGGCCAATGGCGGGTCCTGCGACATCTACCCGATAAATCTGCAGGGCCCGGGCTAGCCGGCGCGAGCAGACAGGTGCAACGGCCCCGCTCCGGCGGGGCCGTTTTTTTGTCGAATGCGGTATGATGTCGCCCGGCGCCGAACTCGGCGCTATCCGACTGGTCCAAGCCTGTCATCGCCGATCTGTTGGCAGCGGCTCTTCATCCTGGAAAAACCAGATTCATGCGAGGTTCCATGCTCCGCCCGATGACCGTATTCGCCGCACTGCTGGCATCGACGCTTGCTTGTCAAGGTGCCGCACTCGCACAGGCACCGGCCGTCGCGCCGGCGCCGGCGAACGCGCAGCAAGACCCTGACGAAGTGCTCGCCGAGAACGCGCAGACGCGTCTCACCCGTGCCGACTACGATGCCGACATCCAGCGCCTGCCGGCGGAAATGCGCGATGAGTTCGCCAACGATAAGAAGCGCCTGGCCACGTATCTGACCAACCTCCTGGTCGTCAAGACGCTGGCAGCCGACGCGCGCAAGGCCGGGCTCGAGAACGATCCGGTGTTGCAGCGGCGCATCGCGCTCGAAGTCGACCGCGCGCTCGCCGACATGCAATTGCGTCGCCTCGAGGAAGCCGCCGGCAAGGAATTCGACGCCAGGGCGGCCGAGTACACGGTCAAAGCGAAGGAGCTCTATCTGGTCGACAAGAACAAGTACCGCATGCCCGAGCAGATCAACGCGTCGCAGATCCTGTTCGACTTCCAGCACCACACGCCGGAGGAGGCCCTCGCTCTGGCGCAGGAGACGCGCAAGAAGCTGATCGCCGGGGCGGACTTCAACGCGACGGCGAAAGAGCTGTCCGATGATCCTACGGCCAAGACCAACGGCGGCCAGATCGGCTGGTTCACGCGCGACCGCATGGATCCTTCATTTTCGCAGGGGGCGTTCGACATGAAGAACGTCGGCGACATCAGCGAGCCGATCAAATCGCGCTTCGGTTACCACCTGATAAGGTTCGAAGGACGCAGGGCGGCCGAGGTGCGACCGTTCGAAGCGGTCCAGCCCAGGATCATGGCGGATCTTCGCAAGCGCTATGTCGAGACGCAGCGCGACGCCAGGACCGCGGCCATCCGGCTCGATCCGGACCTCAAGGTCAATCGAGCCGGCGATCGACGCGCTGGTCCACCCCTTCAATCCGGAATTGTTCGGCGCCCCCAAGCGCGGATCGGTCGGACCCATCCGCGGCGACAGGGACAAGAAAGGCGCGATCGCGCCGCAGTAGCGGTCGCGCTCGGCGCGCTGCCGCGTCGCCTGCGGCGACCGCCGAACGCTGGTATTCTGCTCGCCATGCCGCCGAGCCTGCGTCCCGTTCTGTCCCCGCGCGGTAGCGCGGACGCAGCTCACACGAAGGCAAGCCTTGCACGGCATCGCGCGCTGTTCGCCAATTTCTTCCATCGCGAACTGTTTTCGCGCTATCTCGGCAGCATCAGCGGGCTGGCATGGGCGTTCGTGCACCCGCTGGCGCTGCTCGCCGTCTATCACTTCGTGTTCACCACCATCTTTCGCGCCGGGTCGATGGACGGCAAGAGCTTTTTGCTGTTCGTCGCGGTTGCCCTATGGCCCTGGCTCGCCGCCCAGGAGGCTCTGCAGCGCGGAACGGTCAGCATCGCAAGCTATGCCGGGCTGATCCGCAAAGTCGCATTTCGCCACGAGCTGGTCGTTTACGCTTCCGTCGCGGCCACCCTGGCGCTGCAATTCGCCGGCTACCTGGTCGTGCTGGTCGTGCTGGCGCTTTTCGGCGAGCCCGTGCATTTCGAAGGCCTGCTGCTGGCGGTGCCGCTGTGGCTGGTGCTCGCCATCGCCGTGACCGGCCTGGCGCTCGCGCTCGCGGCGTTGCAGGTCTTCGTCAAGGACGTCGAGCACATCCTGATGCCGGTGCTGATGATCCTGATGTACCTGACGCCGATCCTTTATCCGCTGTCGCTGGTTCCTGACAGCATGAAGCCGTGGGTGGCCGCCAACCCGTTCGGCTATCTGGTCGGCCGCCTGCGCGACGCCCTGCTCGACGGACGGCTGGGACTGGCTTGGAGCGATGCGCTCGCGGTCGTCGTCGCGCTGGCGATGTTCGCGGCGGGCCGATGGGTGTTCCTGCGACTGTCGCCGCATTTCGAAGATTTTGTGTAGACGTCGAGTGCGGCGACCCCGACGCTGATGTCCGCCTTGCTCCACCTCTCCGGCGTCGGCAAGGACTATGCGAAGCTCGATGCCAATGCCGGTCGGCTGCGGCTGGTGTTCGATCTCTTGCGCGGACGCGGCGCTCCGCAGGTGTTCCAGGCGCTGGACGAGGTCTCGTTCGACCTCGCCGCCGGCGAATCGCTGGGCATCATCGGCGAGAACGGCGCCGGCAAGTCGACGCTGCTGAAGATCGTTGCGGGAGTGATCACGCCGACGCGCGGTGTCGTCGAAAGCCGCGGGCGCGTCGGGGCGCTGCTGGAGTTGGGCTCCGGCTTTCATCCCGAATATTCGGGCATCGCCAATATCGATCTCGCGGCGGCGCTGCTCGGCCTCACGCGCGCCGAGATCGCGGCCAAGCGCGACGAGATCATCGCCTTCGCCGACATCGGCGAGCACATACACGATCCGATCAAGCACTACTCGTCCGGAATGGTCGTGCGGCTCGGATTCGCCGTGGCGACCGCGCTGACGCCGGACATCCTGATCACCGATGAGGTGCTCGCCGTCGGCGACGAGTCGTTTCAGAAAAAATGCGTCGCCTGGATGGAACGCTATCTTGTCGGAGGCGGCACGCTGCTGCTTTGCTCGCACAGCATGTATCACATCCAGAAGCTATGCCGAGCCGCGCTTTGGCTCAAGGACGGACGGGTCGAGCGTTACGGCGCTGCGGCGGAAGTCAGCCAGGCCTACCTCGCCTACCACGAGGAAAAGTCCGCCGGCGCGAAGCAGCCGATCGCCGCGCCCAGGGCCGCCGCCGCGGGCGTTTACGCCGTGCAGTCGCTGAGCCTGGACCCGCCCGCGACCGTGCCTTCCGGAGGCGCCCTGACGATCGCCGGCGAGGTGTTCTCGCCCGACGGACGTCCGCCGGTGGTTCTCCTTGGCTTGATCCGCGCCGACGGCACGCCGGTGTACGGTGTGGCCACCGACATGGACGGCGTCGCGCCGAGGCGTATCGGCGCGCATCGTTTCGCTTTTTCGCTGACCTTTCCGCGGCTCCCGCTGCTTCCGGGCAAGTACCTGGTGCGGGCACACGCACTCGACCCCGAGGGTGTGCGCCTGTTCGACAATGTGGAAATGCCGTTGCTGATCGAAGGCGCGACACGCGAAATGGGCCTGGTCCGCATCGATCACGACTGGAGCGGCCGAACGGCCGATTCCGACGGCGGATCGCCCGACGGAGCCGGCCCCGCCTGATCGGTTAAAATCGACGCTTTGCCGCCGCGACGGCGCTCCTCGCTCGAGCGGCGCGGCACGTGCCCCGCATGGCATCCGACCTCACTTTCACCGGCGAACGCTTTCTTCCGGCCTGCGCCGGCGAAATCGCGTACGAGCATTGGCACCGTTATGCATTCGCGCGCCGGTACGCCGAAGGCAGGCGCGTGCTCGATGCCGCATGCGGCGAAGGCTATGGCACCGCCTTGCTCGGCACGAAGGCGGCCGAGGCGGTCGGCGTAGACATCGACGCCGGCTCGATTCGGCACGCACAATCGACCTACGGCAGCGCGACCATCCGCTTTGTCGAAGGATCTTGCACCGAGCTTCCGCTTCCCGATGCGTCTTTCGACGTCGTCGTTTCATTCGAGACGATCGAGCATCTGGACGCGGCCGACCAGCCGCCGATGCTCGCCGAATTCGCGCGGGTGCTGAAGCCGGCGGGATTGCTGATCATTTCTTCGCCGAACAAGCGGCGCTACAGCGACGCGCGGGATTACATCAACGAGTTCCATCGCCACGAGCTCTATCGCGACGGCCTGGCTGAGCTGCTGGCCAAGGCGTTTCCGGCGCAGCGCTGGTTCCATCAGGACGTCGCACCCTGGTCGGCGATCTGGAGCGAAGACGAGGGCGTTGGCGTCGAGGCCTGGCTCGGCGATGCGGGCCGGGTGTCGCCGTATGTGCCTCCGGAAGGCATGTACTTCATCGTCGTTGCCGCGCGGACATCCGCCGCGCTTCCTGCCGCGGCGGTGCGCGGGTCGCTTTTCACCGACGCCGAAGAGACCGAGCAGAAACGCGCCCAGGCCAATGCCAGCGAAGTGCTCAGGCAGGATGCGCTGCTCAAGGATCGCGACGCGGCGCTGGACCGGCAAACCGCCCACGTCCATCACCTCGAAGCGCTGATTGCCGAACGCGAACGGATCATCGCCGACAAGGACGGCCAGCTTGCCGAGCTGGATTCGACGCGGCAGCAGCGCGAGCAGCTGATCGCGTTGCGCGACCGCGAGCTGGCCGAGCGCGACCGAATGCTGGCCGAGCGCGACCGGCTGCTGGCCGAGCGCGACAGGATGCTGACCGAGCAGCGGCGGCGATTCAGTCCAGGAGCACTGGAGCACGAGCGCCAGCGTCAGGACGATGCGCTGAAGGCTTTCGATGCCGAACGAACGGCGCTGCGACAGGAGATTGCCTCGCGCGACCAGACGATCGCCGCGCAGCATACGTTTCGCTGGTGGCTATCGCTGCCGTGGCGCAGGCTCAGTCTCTGGCTGCAGGGACGCTGACGGTTGATGCCGCGCGTGCCGATCGACATCGTCGTCCCCGTCTACAACGCCGCGGACGATCTGAACCGCTGCATCGAGAGCGTCCTCGCGCACACCGGCGGCGATTACCGTCTGATCGTCATCGACGACGCCTCGCCCGACCCGGCCGTGCGCGCGTATTTCGCGCAGCTCGAGGCGCGCCGGCTGCCGCAAATCCGGCTGCTCGCCAACGAGCGCAATCTCGGCTTCACGCTCAACGCCAACCGCGGTATGAGCGCCGCGCGTGCAGGCGCCGACCTGGTGCTGCTCAATTCGGACACCGTCGTCACCCGCGGCTGGCTGGATGCGCTGGCGCGATGCGCGGCATCGGACCCGGCGATCGGAACGATCACGCCGTTTTCCAACAACGCGGAGATCTGCTCGCTGCCGCGCTTTTGCGAAAACAATCGCTGGCCGGCGTCGCGCGACGCGGAGCCGATGGTGCGAGCGCTCGAACGGGCCGCCGTACCTACCTATCCCGATCTGCCGACGGGCGTCGGGTTCTGCCTTTACATCCGCCGCGCGCTGATCGATGCGATCGGGATGTTCGATCCGGTGTTCGGCCTGGGCTACGGCGAGGAAAACGATTTATGCATGCGCGCAGCGGCTGCCGGCTATCGCAACGTGCTGTGCGAGGATGCATTCGTCCTGCACCTGGGCGGCAGCTCGTTCGGCGACAAGCGCGCCGATCTGGCCGAACGCAACATGCGAATCCTGCTCGATCGCCATCCGCAGTACCTCGAGCAGGTGCGCGCCTACATCGCCGCCGATCCGGTGCGCCCGTTGCGCGAGTTGGCGCTGTCGCAGTACCGGGTGCTGAACGAGCCGGTCCCGGGAGTGCTCCATGTGATCCATGGCCATGGCGGCGGGACCGAATACCATGTGCGCGCGCTGATCGCCGCCTCGGGCCAGGCGTTTCGCCATTATCTGCTGATCGCCGTCGGCGACGAATGGCAGCTCGAGGAGCACGCGAGCGATGCCACGCGGACCTACGACTTCAGTCGCTTGCCAGCGGAGCCGTGGAGCGATTTCCTGGGCGGCATTTGCGCGCGCTTTGGCGTCGACCTGATCCACCTGCACAACATTTCCGGCTGCCGCGACGGTCTGCTGCAGGCGCTCTCCCGCCTCGACACGCCTTTCGGCTACACGGTGCACGATCTCAACTTCGCCTGCCCGACGATAACCTTCCTCAACGCGCGGCACAGCTATTGCGGCGCCGTGACCGACGCCACGGTCTGCACCGCCTGCCTTGCCGCGCAGCCCGAGTTCGCCGGCGTCGACATCGACGCATGGCGAGCGAAGCATCGGGCGCTGCTGGCGCGTTCGGCGTTCCTGATCGCACCTTCGACCTGGGCGGCGTCGATACTGGGCAGGTATTTTCCGGAGCATGAGGTCACGGTGATTCCGCACGGTAACGCCACCGGTATGTCGCGCCCGGACGCGGTTCGATCGCCGCTTCCGATGGCCGACGACGGCCGGCCTGTCGTCGCGGTCCTCGGGGCGATCGGGCCGGACAAGGGCGCGCGGCGGCTCGAACGCCTGGTCGAATTGACGCGCGAGCGAGGTCTGCCGTTGCGTTGGGTGCTGATCGGCTACCTGGATCGCGGGCGCGAACCGTTCCAATCCGCCGACGGCGTGTTCACGATGCATGGCGCATACGATTCGCGCGCGTTGCGCGAGTTGATCGATCATTACCGTGTCCGGCTGGTCGCGTACCCGTCGGCGGGTCCGGAGACGTTCAGCTTCACGCTGTCCGAAGCCTGGGCCGCCGGCCGGCCTGCGATCGTTCCGCCGATCGGCGCGCTCGCCGACCGCGTCGCCGGAACGGGCGCCGGCTGGGTGTTGAGCGACGACGAGTGGAGCTCGGAAGCACGCATGCTCGACCGCATCGTTGCCGTACTCGACTCGTCTCGCGCAGAAGAGTTCGCGGAAGCGGCGGGGCGCGCCAGCAGCGCCGTCCAGCCGACGCTGGACGCGATGACCGATGCCACGATTGCGATTTATCGTGGCGTGCTGCCACCCGCGCGGGAAGCCCGCGCCGCGTTGCGACCGATCACCGCGTCGCGCTGCCTTACCGCATTGCGCTACGCGCCGTGGCGCCCGGCGCAGGCTGCCGCCGCACCGACAGCGCCCGCGCAGCATGCCACGGCGCCCGCTGCAAACGCCACGCGTGATCCGCTGGCGCATGTGGCGCGCGTGGCGCTGCGCATCCGGCACACGCGCACCGGTCGTGCACTGTACCGCCTGGCGCCGGCGTCGCTGCTCGCCGCGCTCAAGGCGCGGCTGCCGCGGTGAATGCTGCCGGTGAGAGCGCGTGGCTCGTGCGCGGGCAGGCGCACCAGCGCGCGGGCCGGACCGTCGATGCGCTGCTCTGCTATCGCGAGGCGCTCGCGGCCAACCGCTACGCGATCCAGGCCCATTTTCATCTGGGTGAAGTGCTGCGCGAACTCGGTCGCGACGGCGACGCATTCGACGCCTGGCGCACGGTACTGACGCTGCAGCCGCGCCATCTGCCGACCTTGCTCGCCTTCGGCGCCGCGGCGCGGCGGATCGGCAAGACGGTCGAATCTGCCGAGGCCTATCGTCGCGCGGTGACATTCGAGCCCCAAAGCCGCGAGGCAAGGCACGGGCTCGCGCTGACGCGGCTTGCCGCAGGCGATGCCGAGGCCTATGCGGAAATTCAGCGATCGATCGACGAAGGCGTCGCTTTCGACGAGCCGCAGGAGCTCGAGCGGCTGCTGCTCGCCGCCCCCGCCTCGCTTCGCAAGCAGGCACTGATCGGCGAGCTCGCGATGCGCCGAAACGATGGCGTGCCCGCATGGCTGGCGGCGATGGCGGCCGAGGACGCGGCAGCGCGCGGCGAGTCCGAGCGGGCAGTTGGCATGGCTCGAATCGGCCGAGTCCCAGGCCGCGACGGCGTCGCTGGAGGCGCTGCGCCTGCTGGCGCTCGCCGCCGCGCGCGCCGCGCCGGAATCGCCATGGCCCGCGCGCTATGCCGCCCGGTGCATGGCGCTTCACGCGGCGGTAGCGCCGCTCGCGTGGCCGCGGCGCACGGCGGGCGCGGTGCTGCGCGTGGCCTATCTGATCGCGCCCGGGCGGCCGTTACGCATTGGCGCCGTGGAGATCGATCCGGCCCGCTATTTGCGTGAAGTCGTCGCGGCACATCCTCGCGAACGGATCGCGGCGGTCGTGTTCGATGTCGGTGGCCCGGCGTCGTCCGCGGCTGTGCCCACCCGCTCGGGAATGACGGCGCTGGGCGCGGCTCCCGGCCCGGCCATCGCGCAACGGATGGCGGAAGCCGATTTCGATGCGATCGTCGACCTGGCGGGCATGAGTTCGGCAACGGGGCTGCTGCTGGCTCAGCGCCCGGCGCGCAACGTCTGGACGCTCGATTCGCTTTTCGCCGCGCATGCCGCACCGCTGATCACCGAACGCCTGCCGGCGCCGCGATCGGCGTCGGACGAGGATTTGCACGCGCACCGCCGGGACATCGAAGGCGCGCTCGCCGCAGCGTTGGCGCCGGAGCTCTCGTCCGGCGTTGCTTGTGCGGTTCCGGCGATCATGATGGCAAGCCATTGGCACGAGGCCCTGCGTGCGCACCAGGCGCAGGATGCCGACGCCGCCATCGCCGCGTATCGCGGCGTGCTGGAGCTGCAGCCCGATTTCGCGCGCGCCCGGTATCTGCTGGGCCTGCTGCTGCGCGACCGCGGGGATCAGGCCGACGCCGTTCGGCAGCTGACCCTCGCGGTTCGCGCCGCTCCCGGCTTCGTCGACGCGCGGGCCGCGCTCGCCAATCTGGCGCGCGAGGCCGGCCGCTGCGACGAGGCGATCGCGCTTTGCCGCGACGGGCTCGCTGCCGCGCCCGGCGCGACCGCGCTCTGGCGTGCGCTCGGTCTGTCCGAGCTTGCCCGCGGCCGGGGCAACGAGGCGCGCGCCGCGTTCGACCGTGCGCTTTCGCTGCAGCCCGGCGATGCCGAGACGCACTACAATCGCGGCGTCGCGCTGCAGGTCGGCAGGAAACGCCGGGCGGCGCAGAACGCTTATCGGCGCGCGCTGGCACTGGCCCCGGACCTGACGGCCGCCGGATACAACACGGGTGTCGTCCTGCGCGAGCTGGGACGGTCGGACGCCGCAGTCGACGCGTTCGAGTGCGTCATCGCACAGGATCCGGGGCACGTCGCCGCCCACAACGCGCTGTGCGAGACGCTGCACGAAAGCGGGCGGATCGACGATTGGCTCCGCGCGTTCCGGCGCTTCGAGGCGAAGTGTCCGGATGCGCTGCCGCTGGCGGTGCAGGCGCTCGAGGCTTGCCAGTATCAGGCAGACTTCGCCGCGCTCGACCGCTATCTCGATCGCCTGCGACGCGGCGAGTTCAAGCCATCCAGCGACACCGAGCTCGTCGATTGCCTCGAAACATTGTTGTTCCTGATCCTCTATTTCGACGTCGCGCCCGCCGACGTGCTCCGGCTCTACCGCGCGTACGCGGCGGCTGCGCCGCGAGTCTACGGCACGCCGATCACGCCGGCGCCTCGCCGCCGTCCCGGCAGGATACGCATCGGCTACCTGTCCGGCGACCTGCGCGATCACGTGATGGGCAAGATGATCTGGGAAGAGGTGAGGCGCCACGATCGCAATCGTTTCGAGCTCTACTTTTATTCGCTGTCGGCCGTCAGCGACCCATGGACTGCCCGCTATCGGGCCTTGGGCGACCATTTCACGACGCTCGCCGATGCCACCGAGCGCGAAGCGGCCGAGCGCATCGCGGCCGACGAGCTCGATCTGCTGGTCGATCTGGCGACCAACACCCGCGGCGCCAAGCCTGGCATCCTGGCTTTGCAGCCGGCGCGCGTGCAGATCACGCACGTCGCCAGCGCCGGCGTCGTCGGCCTCAACACGATCGACTTCAAGCTCACCGACGCCTTCGCCGATTTGCCGGAGAACCAGGCCGGACAACTCGAGACCTTGCTGCCGATCGAAGGCTGCGTCTATCCGTACCGCCACATCGTCCCCGCCGCCGTGCATCCGTACCGCCGCGACCGGCTGGGCATCGACGCCGACGCGGTGGTCATTGCCGCGTTCGTCAATCCGATGAAGCTGTCGCGGCGCTGCCTCGCGCTGTGGCGCGACGTGCTGGAGCGGATTCCGCGCGCCCTGCTCGCGATATCGCCGTTGTCGTCCGGCGCGGGCGACGCGCAGCGGCGCCTGTTCGCCGCCGCCGGGATCGCGTCGCAACGCACGATCGTGCTGCCGGCAGGACGCAACGAAGCGGAAAATCAGGCGCGCTATGGCGTCGTCGACCTGGTGCTCGATCCCTTACCGTACGGCGGCGTCAACGGCACGCTGGAGGCGCTGGACATGGGCGTACCCGTCGTGACGCTGTGCGGGCGCCGCCACGGCGAGCGCAGCTCGTACAGCATCCTCGCCAATCTCGGCGTCCTCGACACGGTTGCGCACAACCCGAGCGAGTACGTTGCAATCGCCGCGCGGCTCGCTGACGATCGCACCTTCCGTGCGCAAGTGAGGGCGGCGATCCGGGCCGGCCTTGCCCGGTCGCCGCTGACCGACATGGACGCACACACCCGCAATCTGGAGCGCGCCTATCTGACGGCGCTCGAGCGGCGATATCCGGCCGCGCTCGCGGGGAGCGCCTGATGGCCGCCGCCGGCACCGGATCGGCGCGGGTCGAGCGCGCGCGGCAACGCCTTGCCGCCGGGGACCTGGCGGGCGCGCGGCGCGAAGCCGAAGCGATCCTCGCCGGCGCAGGCGACGCGCCCGATCACGTCGCCGCGCACCTGGTGCTGGCGACGTGCTTCGACCGCGCGCACGACATCAAGAGCGCCGCGGCGCACGCGCGGGCGGCGGTGACGCGCGCGCCCGACGACCCGGTCGCGCACTACGTCCACGGCGAGTTGCAGGAGCAGGACGGCGACAAGGAAGGCGCCTTGGCGAGCGTGCGGCGCGCGCTAGCACTCAATCCGAAGTTCGTCCAGGCGCACCACTACCTGGGGATACTGCTGGGCGAGAGCGGCGACGCCGAGGGCGCGGTCGCGGCGTTCGAGCAAACCGTCCGCCTCGACCCCGCGCATGCGCGCGGATGGAACAATCTCGGCAATACGCTGCGTACGCAGAATCGGCTCGACGAGGCGGAAGCCGCGTTTGCGCGCGCCGTGGCGCTGAAGCCCGACTACTGGCTCGCCGCAGCAAACCTCGGCGGCGTGCAGCGCGACCTCGGCGCGATGGACCGCGCCGAAGCCACATTGCGCACGGCGCTGGGTCGCGCCGGGCCGAATCCCTACCGGCCGCTCGTCGTCCTGCTGGCCGGCGTGCTGCGACTCACCAGCAGACTCGACGAGTCGGCGCAGCTCTATGTGCAGGCGATCAACGCCGCGCCGTCGGAAAGCGCCGGCGAGTGGTTCAACCTCGGGCTGGTCCTGGCCGAGCGCAACGATCCGGTCGGCGCGCGCAACGCCTATGGCCGCGCCCGCGCCCTCGATCCGACCGACCTCCGCGCGTTGTTCGGCGAGCAACTGACCTTGCCGATGGTGTACGCCGACGGGAACGAGGTCGAAGCGGCGCGCGCAGCAATTCGAGGCGGGACTCGAGCGTCTCGAGCGCGAGCTCGTGCCGGCGATACGCGCCGCGGCGCTTGACGAGACGCAGGTTCTCGACGGCCTTCGCTGGGTCAATTTCTTCCTCGCCTATCAGGGGCGCGACGATCGCGCTCTGCAGCGACGTTACGCCGCGCTTGCCGCCGCCGCCGTCGACGCCGTCGCGCCGCACTGGCGGGCTCCGCTGGCCCGGCGGAGTTTGCGCGGCAAGCGCGTGCGGGTCGGATTCGCCTCGGCGTTCTTCCATACGGGAACCTGCGGCCGCTATTTCAAGAGCTGGATCACCGATCTCGATCGCGAGCGCTTCGAAGTCTTCGTCTATCACCTGTGGCCCGGCATCGACGACATCGCGCAGGCGATCGCGACGCGGGCTGACCACTTCCGCACGTTTGCCGCCAACCGCTCGAGACCTTCGGTGGTCGCACCCGCGATCCGCGGCGACGAGCTCGATGTGCTGGTCTACACCGAGCTCGGGATGGACGTCACCACCTTCGGGCTGGCGGCGCTGCGGCTGGCGCCGCGGCAATACACGGCGTGGGGCCATCCGGTCACGACCGGACACGCGACCATCGACGCATTCTTAAGCTGCGCGGCGATGGAGAGCGCGGAGGCGCAGCACCACTACTCCGAACCGCTGGTCTTGCTCCCTGGCATCGGGACGCGTTACGAGCGGCCGATCCTGCCAACGCCTGGCAGCCGCGAGCAATTTTCGCTGCCCGCCGACCAGACGCTGCTGCTGTGTCCGCAGTCGCTATGGAAGATCCACCCGGACAACGACCGCTTGTTCGCGCAGATACTGGCCGCGAATCCGCGTGCGATGCTGGTCTTTTTCGGCGGATGGCATCCGGCGCCGATCGACCGCTTCATGCAACGGCTCAAGACGACGCTCGATGCGTACGGCATTCCGATCCGCGAGCGGACGCGGGTCTTGCCGCAGGTCGGACACGACGACTACCTGCGCATCAACATGCTGTGCGACGCCATGATCGACACCTTGCACTGGTCGGGAGGCAACAGCAGTCTCGATGCGTTGGCCTGCAGCCTGCCGGTCGTCACGCTGCCCGGTGCGTTCATGCGCGGCCGCCAGAGCGCGGGCATGCTGTCGCTGCTTGGCGTGCCGGAGCTGATCGCCACCGACCACGCCGGCTATCTGTCGATCGCCGC
Source organism: uncultured beta proteobacterium (assembly GCA_963847585.1). Taxonomy (GTDB): domain Bacteria; phylum Pseudomonadota; class Gammaproteobacteria; order Burkholderiales; family Casimicrobiaceae; genus PALSA-1003. The sequence continues at coordinate 399,572 of CAWKAQ010000010.1, forward strand.
GCGCCTCGTCGGAGACGAATCCTGGCGGCAGGAGCTCGCGGCGCGTATCGGTGCGGCGCAATCGCGCCTGTTCGACGTGTCCGACGCGATCGAGCGGCTGCAGCCGCTGCTTGCGTCGGACGACGTCACGGCGCCCCAGGCTTCCGGCAGCCCGACGTCAGGCTCGTGAACGCAACTCTCCGTTGTCCGTTTTTTGTTTCCACATGCCCCGCAGTGCTTCTTCCAGGTGCCGCGCGAAACGTGGGGCATCGAATAGAGGCGACGCTAGGACGGTCTCGCGCAAGCACGCTCGCAGTTTTGCCAACCGTTCGATGTCCGATCCGAGGGCCGTCGCTCGAATGACATAGTCGCTTTCATTGCCAGCAATCCAGTCGCTCTGTCCCGCGGCTACGAGCAAACTGGTGCCTTGACGGGAGACGATCGTGTCACCGGACAAGGTCAGGGTAGGCACACCCATCCATAGCGCCTCGCACGTGGTTGTAGCGCCAGTGTAGGGAAAAGTGTCAAGGACGATGTCGACGTCGGAGTGAGCGAGCATGTATTCCCGGCGAGCAGATTGGCCAGCCAGAGTGACCCTGTCCGAAGCGATCCCGGCTCGGGTAAGTCGCTCCCGAAGGCGGGCCTGCGCGGTGGCGAACGACATCGAACGGTTCTGGATACGCAGCCTCGCTTGCGGCAGTTCGCGGAAAATCCGCCCCCAGACCTCGAGCACCGAATCGTTCAACTTGAGAAGATTCTGGAAGCATCCGAACGTGATGAAGCCGTTGCGGAGTGCGGGCAGCGGTGCCGGCTGGAGCCGCTCCGCGTCTGTTGGCGGCGAGAAGCAGAAACGGCAGTCAGGCAGATACCACACTGTTTCCGTGAATTGCTCCGATCGGGATTCGGGCACCGATACGCGATCGGCCAACAGATAGTCAATCCCGGGCACGCCGGTCGTTGCGAAATAACCCAGCCAAGTCACCTGGACCGGCGCCGGTTTCCAAGCGAGTAGCGGCAAGCGATTGTGCGCGGTGTGTCCGGACAGATCGATGAGGATGTGGATGCGGTCGGCGCGGATTTTAGTCGCCGCCGTTTCGTCGTCCATCTCGGCGATACTGCTCCACGAGGCGAATCGGGTCTTGATGCGAGCAGTCAGGTCATCTTCCTGCGCCAATGTTGGATACGCAACGACCTCGAGCCGGGCGCGGTCGATATGCTCGAGAACGCTTTCCATGAAGAATCCGACCGGATGCGCTCGCAGATCGCCGGAAATGCAGCCGATGCGCAATGGAGCGGCGCCACCGGGCTCGATCGGCCCCACAGTCCAACTGGAAAACGGCCTGGCTCGCGCCATTGCAACGCTGCCGAAGCGCCGGGCCGCGGCCAGGCGTTCCGTCGGCGAGAACGCCGGGTGGATATTGATGGAAAAAAGCAAGCCGCTATGCGCATCCGCATTATCCGGTTTCAGCGATAGCGCGTTGCGGAAGCTTCGGATCGCGGCGTCGAGGTCACCTTGTGACTGCAACGCGCTGCCCACGTTCACATGGGCTTGCGCGTCCTGCGGACGCAGCGAGAGCGCATGCCGATAGCTTGCGACTGCCGCTTCCAGGTCACCTTGTTCCTGAAGCACATTTCCTAGGTTGACGCAGGATTCGACATGGCGTGGATCGATCGACAGCGCTCGCCGGTAGCTGGCGATTGCCTCGTCGGATTTGCGCTGCGCCTGCAGCGCATTGCCCAAGTTGCAGTGCGCCCAGACGAGGCCGGGGTTGATCGCAAGTGCCTTGCCGAAAGTTTCGACCGCGGCGTCGTACCTGTGCAAGGCTTTGTAAAGAAGTCCGAGGTTGTTGTGCGCCTCGGCCGACTCGGGCATCAAACTGAGTCCCTCGCGGAGCCTCTCAGCGGCCGACTCCAACTTGCCCTGCATCCATAACGCCTGCGCGAGCATAAACAGGGCCGCCGCGAAGTCGGGCTGAAGCCGAAGCGCGGACGTAAGGCGGTCGATCGCTGCATCGAGCTTGCCCTGTGCAAGCAGCGCAGACGCCTGCGCGATGTGCGCGTCGGCCGTCGCCTGTCCGATACTCGATGTGGGACCGGCGCGCGTTGGAGTCACGTTGGATCCCCGATAAGTCCCTTACGGCCATGCTCGACCTCCGGGTTGGCGATGCTCGCCCTGTAATCTCGCCAGATCGCCTCAAGCCCGTCTTCGAAGTCGCGCGTATAGCCGGCCATATCGAACAGCGGATAGCTGTGTCGGTTGGCGGCGAGGCGGTCTCGCAATGCGCAAAGGGCTGCAGGTTCGCGCGCGAGCGTCAGGGACAGCGTCTTCATATCGGCAAAATCGGTCGGTGACCAGCTCCGGCAGCCCGATCGCTTGAAGCTGGCTGCCGGCGAGTCGCGTCACCAGCGTTTCGCCGGCACAGGTGAGGACAGGGAGCCCTGCCAGCAGCGCATCGTTGGTCGTCGTATGCGCGCCGTACGGAAACGTGTCGACAAACAGATCGGCCGCAGCGTGCCGCGCCAGATGCTGCTGTTGCGGCACTTTGGGCGCGAAGATCAGACGCGCCGGGTCGACGCCGGCCGCCGCGGCTTCCCGCCGCAAGTTGGCGGTCGCCTCGGCCTCGCTTGCGAGCAGCCACAGAACGCTGCGCGGGCACCGCATGCAGCAAGCGCATCCAGATCGCGAATACCGCCGGCAGTATCTTGGCCGATTTGTTGAAGCAGCAGAACACGAAGCCCCGTTCGGGCAAACCGCATTCGGCGCGCGATGGCGGTGGCCCTTGCGGCGCGCGGGTGGTATCGCTGGGATACGACGCGTGCGGCATATGCCAGAGGCGTTCGGTATAGAACGGCTGCATCGCTTCGGGAGCGCCGAAGCGGTCGACCAGGATGTAGTCGTACCAGTCGACGCCCAGCGTGCCGGGAAATCCGATCGAATTGATCTGTATCGGCGCCGGGCGCAATCCCATCAGGCGGCTGTCGCCGCCGGCCGTATAGCCATTCAAGTCGAACAGGATCGCAATGCCGTCGGCGCGGATGCGACGGAGGATTTGTTCGTTCGACTCCGCGCTGACGTCGACGAAATGCTCGAAGGCGCGGGCGGCGCGCCGCCCTATCGGCCCGGGATCGGCGGCCCGCAAGCCGTAGCCGAAGGTCTCGAGACGCGCGCGATCGATCCGCTCCCAATGCTCGAGCTGCAGATGCATCATCGGATGCTCGCGCAGGTCGGACGAGACGAAGCCGATGCGAAGCCGCGCGCCCGCCGGCATCGTCGGTCTGGGGCGCGCTGCCGGCGCTGGTGGGGCCTTGGTTGCGGCCCAGCGTTGCGCGCGCGCACAGCTGGGCCCGCGCGTCGCATGGCATCGCCAGCAGCGGAAACGGATTGACCGTGTAGCGTCCGTCGCCGTGCGGCGGCGCTGCCAACGCGGCGCGGACTTGTGCGAACAAGGCATCGAGTCCGGTCCAGATGCACCGGTGCTGGCGCGCATGCGCGAGCATCGACAGCGCATACGGATTGCCTGGATCGAGCTCGAGCATCCGCAGCAACGTCGGCTCGGCTTCGGCGTAGTGCCCGAGACCCATCTGATGGGTCGCGAGGTTGTCGTGGATCTGGAGGTCGTCGGGGGCGAGCCGTGCCGCTTCCAGGAAGCTCGCCTCGGCGCCGGCCATGTCATGGACGCGGTCCTGCGCGATGCCGCGCTTGACCCAGATCCATGCCGGCGCATCGCGGCGTATGGCGAACGCGCGGGTGTAGCTTTCGGCGGCGGCGGCGAAGTCTTCGCGTCCGAACTGGATATTGGCGAGGTTGGCCAAGCGCATCGGGATGGTTGGGAGTGGCGGCGAGCACCTCGCGGTAGCAGGCCTCGGCTGCATCGGGTTGGCCTTGCGCTTCGTAGGTGAGCCCCAGGTTGTTGAGCACGCCGGCATGACCGGGAGCACGGGAGAGCGCGCGCCGGTAATGGCCGACGGCGAGGTCGTGCTGGCCGCGCTCGCGTTCCAGGTTGCCCAGATGGAACAAGGCTTCGGCCTGGTCCGGATCGCTCTCCAGCGCTTGCCGCCAGGCCGCCTCGGCCTGCCCGGTATCGCCCTGGGCCAGGGCGCTGCGCGCCTGGGCCAGCAGCGGGGCCACGCCGTCGGCCGCCAGCGGCGGCTTAAGCGCGCCGTGGCAATCCTTGTAGCGCTTGCCGCTGCCGCAGGGGCAGGGCGCATTGCGCGGCGGCTCAGAGGCGATGGCGCTCATCCCAGGTGTGCAGCAGCAGGGCTTCGAAGTCTTGCGTATAGCGGGCCATGTCGAACAGCGGGTGGGTGTGGCGGTTGGCGGCGAGCCTGGCGCGCAGGGCGGCCAGCGTTTCCGGCTCGCGGGCCAGGCGCAAGGCGAGCGCTTCGTACTCGGCCAGGCTCGTCGTCACCAGCTCCGGCAGTCCGATCGCATGGAGCTGGCTGCCGGCAATGCGGCTGACCAGCGTTTCCCCGGCGCAGCTGACGACAGGGAGTCCGGCTAGCAGCGCATCGTTGCTCGTCGTGTGCGCGCCATACGGAAACGTGTCGACAAAAAGATCGGCTGCCGCATGGCGGGCCAGGTGCTCTTCCACCGGCACGTACGGAGCGAACACCAGCCGGACAGGATCGATGCCGGCGCGCCGGGCTTCCTGCATCAGATGCTGCGCGGCGTCGGGTCCGCTCTCGAGCAGCCAGAGCACGCTATCCGGCACCGCATCCAGCAGCCGCATCCAGATCGCGAAGATGTCCGGCAGGATCTTGTAGGCCTTGTTGAAGCAGCAGAACACGAAGCCTTTCTCGGGCAGACCGCATTCAAGGCGCGACGGCGCTGTCCCGCGCGGCGCACGCGTGGTGTCGCTCGGATAGAAGCTATTCGGCATCGGCCAGAGCCGCTCGGTATAGTACGGCTGTGTCGCCTCCGCTGCGGCGAAGCGGTCGACCAGGATGTAGTCGTACCAGTCGGCGCCCAGCGTGCCGGGAAAGCCGATCGAATTGATCTGTATCGGCGCCGGGCGCTGCGCGAACAGGTGCTCGCGCGAATGCGTCGTATAGCCGTTGAGGTCGAACAGTATGGCGATGCGGTCATTGCGGATGCGCTGCGCAATCGACGCCAGGGTGTCGCCGCTGACGTCGGCATAGCGATCGAAGGCGGCGGCGACCCGCCGTCCGATCGCGCTCTCCGCGCGCGGCAGCAGGCTGTAGGCGCAAGTCTCGAACCGGCCGCGATCGATGCGCTCCCAATGCTCGACCTGCAGATGCGCCATCGGATGCTCGCGCAGGTCCGACGAGACGAAACCGATGCGCAGCCGCTCGCCCTTGTCCATGGTCACCGTCGGCCGCGGTAGCGATGGCGATGGTGCGAAGCCGCGTGCCCAGCGCTCGGCCGCATGCAGTTGCGCACGCTGCGACGTGGGCATCGCCAGCACCGGAAACGGGTTGGCCGGATGGCGATGCGTTGCGTTGCCATCCTCGAGTTGCCGATTGATCGAGGCAAAGAGCTCGTCCAGACCCGACCAGTCGCAGCGGTGCTGGCGCGCGTGCGCGAGCATCGACAGCGCGTAAGGGTTAACCGGATCGAGCGTCAGGGCGCGCAGCAGCGGCGCCTCGGCCGCCGCCCAGCGGTACCTCTCGGCGCAGGCCGAGGCGACATTGATTTGCACGTCGGTATCGTCGGGCGCGATTCGCGCGGCTTCGCGCAGGCTGTCCTCGGCACCGGCCATGTCGCCACTTCGGCGCTGCGCCAATGCACGACGCACCCAGACGCCGGCCGGCGCATCGCGGCGTATGGCGAACGCGCGCGTGATAGCTTTCGGCGGCGGCGGCGAAGTCTTCGCGTCCGAACTGGATGTTGGCGAGGTTGGCCAAGCGCATCGGGATGGTTGGGGGTGGCGGCGAGCACCTCGCGGTAGCAGGCCTCGGCTGCATCGGGTTGGCCTTGCGCTTCGTAGGTGAGCCCCAGGTTGTTGAGCACGCCGGCATGACCGGGAGCGCTGGATAGCGCGCGCCGGTAATGGCCGACGGCGAGGTCGTGCTGGCCGCGCTCGCGCTCCAGGTTGCCCAGATGGAACAAGGCTTCGGCCTGGTCCGGATCGCTCTCCAGCGCTTGCCGCCAGGCCGCCTCGGCCTGCCCGGTATCGCCTTGAGCCAGGGCGCTGCGCGCCTGGGCCAGCAGCGGGGCCACGCCGTCGGCCGCCAGCGGCGGCTTAAGCGCGCCGTGGCAATCCTTGTAGCGCTTGCCGCTGCCGCAGGGGCAGGGCGCATTGCGCGGCGGCTCAGAGGCGATGGCGCTCATCCCAGGTGTGCAGCAGCAGGGCTTCGAAGTCTTGCGTATAGCGGGCCATGTCGAACAGCGGGTGGGTGTGGCGGTTGGCGGCGAGCCTGGCGCGCAGGGCGGCCAGGGTTTCCGGCTCGCGGGCCAGGCGCAAGGCGAGCGCTTCGTACTCGGCCAGGCTCGTCGTCACCAGCTCCGGCAGTCCGATCGCATGAAGCTGGCTGCCGGCAATGCGCGAGGCCATCGTCTCGCCGCTGCAGGTCAGCACCGGAACCCCCATGAACAGCGCATCGTTCGCCGTCGTGCCCGCGTTGTAGGGAAGCGTGTCCAGGAAGAGATCCGCGTGCGCGTGCCGCGCCCGATGCTCGGCCAGCCCGACCCGCGGCGCGAAAACCAGTCGCCGCGGATCGACGCCGCGCGCGGCGGCTTCGCGCTGCAGGTTGGCGCAGGCAATCGGATATCCGGGGGAAAGCCATAGCACACTGCCCGGAACCTCGCGGAGCAGGCGCATCCAGACGTCGAACACCGGCGGCAGGATCTTGTACGGCGTGTTGAAGCAGCAGAAAACGAAGCCGTCTTCAGGCAGCCTGCAACCGGCGCGCGACGGAACGGTTGCGGCGATCGCGCGCAAGGGGTCGCTGGGAAACAGGCAATGCGGCATCGCCAGAAACCGCTCGCGGAAAAAGTCCTGCTGGTCGGACGGCGTCGCGAAGCGATCGGTAATCACATAGTCGTACCACGGCGCACCCAGCGTGCCCAGATAGCCGAGCCAGCTGATCTGTATCGGCGCCGGCCGGAGTACGAAGATTTCGGGCCGGGCATGCGTCGTGTAGCCATTGAGATCGATCAGGATGTCGATGCCATCGTCGCGGATGCGCTGCGCAATCGTCGCGCCGTCGTCGTCGTCGACGCCGGCAAAATGATCGAAGGCGCGCTCGATGCGCGCGCCCAGCGCGTTTTGCTCGCCGGGAAACAGGCTGTACGCGAAGGTTTCGATCTGCGTACGATCGAGCCGCTCCCAGCAGTCGATCAGCAAGTGCGTCGTCGGATGGTCGCGAAAATCGGCCGAGACGAAACCCAGGCGCAAGCGCCGGTCCGCCCGATCGGCGGAGACAGGCCTCGGCCTGGCTCGAGGCGCCTGCTGCGCCGACCAGGCGCTCGCCGCGCGCAATAACAGCCGCGGCGACAGCGGCATCGCCAGCAGCGGAAACGGGACGGCTGCATCGCTCGCGCCAGGCGAGACTTCACGTTCGAGAACCCGGCGCAGCGCGGCAAAGCGATCGTCCAGACCGTCCCAGGCGCAACGCTCGATGCGGCTGTAGACCTGCATCGTGCAGGCGTAGCGATGGCCAGGCTCGAGTTCCAGCACGCGTTCGAACGCGGTCTCTGCGTCCTCGAACTTGCCTTGTCGAAGGCACAGCGAGCCGATGTCGACGTGGATCTTGACGATGTCTGGTGCAAGCCGGGAGGCTTCGCGCAGGCTCTGTTCGGCATCGCCGTAGGCGCCGATTGCGTGCAGGGCGATCGCGTGCTGCGTCCAGAAACTTGCCGGGAAGTCGCGGCGGCCGGCCAGCGCGCGAGTGTAGTTTTCGGCGGCGGCGGCGAAGTCTTCGCGTCCGAACTGGATGTTGGCGAGGTTGGCCAAGCGCATCGGGATGGTTGGGAGTGGCGGCGAGCACCTCGCGGTAGCAGGCCTCGGCTGCATCGGGTTGGCCTTGCGCTTCGTAGGTGAGCCCCAGGTTGTTGAGCACGCCGGCATGACCGGGAGCACGGGACAGCGCGCGCCGGTAATGGCCGACGGCGAGGTCGTGCTGGCCGCGCTCGCGCTCCAGGTTGCCCAGATGGAACAAGGCTTCGGCCTGGTCCGGATCGCTCTCCAGCGCTTGCCGCCAGGCCGCCTCGGCCTGCCCGGTATCGCCTTGGGCCAGGGCGCTGCGCGCCTGGGCCAGCAGCGGGGCCACGCCGTCGGCCGCCAGCGGCGGCTTAAGCGCGCCGTGGCAATCCTTGTAGCGCTTGCCGCTGCCGCAGGGGCAGGGCGCATTGCGCGGCGGCTCAGAGGCGATGGCGCTCATCCCAGGTGTGCAGGAGCAGGGCTTCGAAGTCTTGCGTATAGCGGGCCATGTCGAACAGCGGGTGGGTGTGGCGGTTGGCGGCGAGCCTGGCGCGCAGGGCGGCCAGGGTTTCCGGCTCGCGGGCCAGGCGCAAGGCGAGCGCTTCGTACTCGGCCAGGCTCGCCGTCACCAGCTCCGGCAGTCCGATCGCATGGAGCTGGCTGCCGGCAATGCGCGAGGCCATCGTCTCGCCGCTGCAGGTCAGCACCGGAACCCCCATGAACAGCGCATCGTTCGCCGTCGTGCCCGCGTTGTAGGGAAGCGTGTCCAGGCAAAGATCGGCGTGCGCATGGCGTGCGAGATGCTGATCCGGCGGCAACCGAGCGGCGAAAGTCAGCCGCTCCGGGTCGACGCCGCGCGCGGCGGCTTCCTGCCGCAGATGGTCGCGCGCCGGGCCTTGCTGCGCGAGCCAGAGCGTGCTGCCCGGAACCTCGCGCAGCAGGCGCATCCAGACGTCGAATACCGGAGGCAGGATCTTGTACGGCGCGTTGAAGCAGGCGAACACGAATCCTTGCGCCGGCAAGCCACAGGACTCGCGCGACGGAATTGCAGCGGCCACCCGCCGGGTGTCGCTGGGCGCGCAACAATGCGGCATGGCGAGGAAGCGCTCGGTGAAAAAGGCCTGCTGGGCGGCGGGTGTCGCGAAGCGATCGGTGATCACATAGTCGTACCACGCCGCGCCCAGCGTGCCGACATAGCCCAGCCAGTTGATCTGCACGGGCGCCGGCCGCAGCGCAAAGATTTCGCTTCGCGCATGCGTCGTATAGCCATTGAGATCGATCAGGATGTCGATGCCGTCATCGCGTATCCGTTGCGCGGTATCGTCGGGGGCCTCGGCGCTGCAATCGATGAAGCGGTAAAACGCGGCGGCGACGCGGCGACCGAGCGGCGAGTTTTCCGGCGGCGCAATCGAATACGCGTGAGTCTCGAATCGTGCGCGATCGTGGCGCTCCCATACTTCAGTCGCCAGGAACGCAACGGCATGGGTGCGAAAGTCGGACGAGACGTAACCCAGTCGCAACACCGAGCCGCGCGAGCGCGGCGCGGGCGCGGCGACAGGCTCGGGCGGAGCGAGGGTTTGCGCCCAGCGGCGCGCGGCGCGCAGCTGATTGGCCGCGGACATCGGGACCGACAGCGCGGCGAAAGCATTGACCAGCGCGCTCTCGTCCTGCTCGATGCCGCGCACGACGCGCGCGTGCAACGCAGCGAGCCCGTCCCACGAGCATAGATGCTGACGGCAATAGGCGAGCAAAGCAGCCGCGTACAGGAACTGCGGATCGTCGGCGACGGCGCCGGAGAGCGGCGCCTCGGCAGCGGCGAAATCGCCGCGGTCGATCAATACCGACGCCAGGTTGGTCTGCGCCACCGCATCTCCGGGCGCGAGTGCCAGGGCCCGGCGGAAGCTCGCTTCGGCCGCCTCGTCGTCGCCGCGGGCGTGCTCGCAGATGCCATGATCGATCCACACGCGGGCATCGCCTTCCGGGTGCAGCTTCAGATAGTGCGCACAATGCGCGGCGGCCTCGCTGAAGCGGCGCGCGGAGCAGAGCGAATGCGCCAGATTGCGCAGCGCCTGGCGGTGATCGGGTCGTGCCTCGAGTATGCGGCGGTACGTCGCCTGTGCGCGTCCGCCTGCGCCCGCCGCGTCGAGCGCGAGAGCGTAATTGTTGAGCAAGCTCGGATGGTCGGGGGCGAGAGCGAGCGCGCGCTCGTACGATTCGATCGCCGCCGCGTGACGGCCCTGTTCGCGCAATAAGTTGCCGAGATGGAAATGCGCGTCGGGATCGCGCGGACCGATCACCGCCGCGCGTCGCAGCGCCGCCTCGGCCTCTGCCGGATCGCGCTGGCGAAGCGCGACGCCAAGCATTGTCCAGGCGCGCCCATCGCCGGCATCGAGCTCGAGGGCGCGACGGCTGTGCGATTCGGCGGCGCTTGCGTCGCCGCGTTGCCAGGCGGCCCGCGCCTCGCGCAATGCGGCGCTGGCAGCGGTCTCGCTCACGGGATCGTCCGCGCGATCGGTCGGCACTTCATCGCTCGGTCGCCGTCAGCGCCGAGACCAGTGCGCGCAGCTCGAGGGCGATCGATCGCGCGACGGCGTTCCAGTCGCGCGGATGCGGCTGCCGGAACAGACGCATCGTCGGATACCACGGACTGTCGGCGCGGCCCTGCAGCCAGCGCCAGTCGGCGGCGCAGGCGAGCATCGTCCAGGTGGGGCGGCCCAGCGCCCCTGACAGATGGGCAATGCTGGTACACACGCTGATCACCAGATCGAGCTCGGCGATCAACGCCGCGGTGTCGACCAGCGCCCAGTCGGCGGGCAGGGGCCGCATGCGAGCTTTGCGCGCGGCCGCCGTGAAATCGGCAGTCGTGCGCCCTTGTTGCAGCGAATACCAGTCGATGCCTTCGACTTCGAACAAGGGATCGAGCGCGTCCAAACCCGCCGAACGGATGCGATTGCCCGGATTGGCCGGATTGCCGGTCCAGACGATGCCGACGCTGAGCCGATGCGGCGAAGCCCCGATCAGCGTGCGCGCCGCGGCCCGCCGCTCCGGCGCGACGGTGATATAAGGCACGTCCGCCGGGATCGCATCGACCGTCGTGCCGAGCAGCCTGGGCAGCGACAGCAGCGGCAGATGCGCGTCGTAGCTCGGCAGTCGATCCGCGTCGGTGACTGTCTGCGCGACGCCCGGAGCCGTGGCGAGCAAAGGCGCCAGCGCTGGCGGACAGTGGACGATGCAGCGCGCGCCCGTCCTTGCCAGTGGCGCGATGAAGCGCGCGAATTGCAAGGCATCGCCCAGACCTTGCTCGGTGTAAAGCAGCAAGGTCTTGCCTGTCGGCGCCGAGCCGTCCCACGCAGGACCGGCGAAGACGTGCCGGTCCTTGCCGAGCTCGGACAGCGCGAACCGCGACTCGTACTCGCGCCAGCCTTCGGCATACTGTCCGTCGAGCAACAGCGCGAGCGCGAGATTCCAGTGCGCGTGCTCGAATTCGGGCTGCAGCGCGATTGCGCGACGGAACGCGCTGATTGCGCCGTCGACATCGTTGACCGATTGCAGCGCGAGCCCGAGGTTGTTCCAGGCCACCGCGTGGTCGGACTTGAGCGCGAGTGCCGCGCGGAAGGCGGCGATCGCTTCTTCCTCGCGCTCACCCGCTGCGAGCGCCAGCCCCAGATTGTTGTGGAACTCGGGCTCGGCGGGAACCGCCTCGACCGAGCGCTGCAGCAGCGGCAGCGCCGCCGCCACGTCCTGGCGCTGGTAGAGGATCACGCCCAGGAAATGCTGCGCCAGCGGATGGCCGGGCTGAACGGCAAGCGCTTCCCGGTAGATCCGCTCGGCGGTCGCGGTATCACCCTGCTGGTGCAGCGCAATTGCCTGCTGGACGGAAAGATCGAGCGCCGAAGCAGGCGGCGGGGCTGACGCGGCGCCGGACGGCGACGCGCTCGCAGCCAGCGCGCCGTGGCAGTTCTTGTAGCGCTTGCCGCTGCCGCACGGACACGGATCGTTTCTTCCCGCCGCCGGGAGCCGAGGCCATGCTGCTACGCGCGGTCGCGAGCCCGCCTCCGCAACTCGGTTCGCCGGATCGTCGTCCAGAATGCGCTGAAAGATCGCGGTGGCGGCGCCCCACTGGCCGAGCGCCAGGCAATTGCGTCCGAGCTGCGCAAGTTGCGGCGAGCGCGCGATCGCCGGCGTGAAATGCACGACCAGCGCCGTCAGCTCGTCTTCGGGAACGACGCGGCAGAAGTTGTACAGGCCGTGAAATCCGAACGGCAGGCCGATCGGATACGCGGCTTCGAATGCGAACTGATCGGCTTGGCTCTCGGTGGCGAACCGGATCGCATGCTCGCTCTCGAGCAAGGCCCGGAACGTCCTGCCGATCGTTACGTCCTCGGCCTCGGTCAGCACGATCCGCGGATCGCGCAGGGCCTCGAGCAGCCGGCGCGAGCGCAGCGAAAAGCCGCCATTGCCGACGCGCTGGCCTTCCGGCGCCCAGAACCACTTGGCGCCGATGTAGTCGCAGTCGAGGAAGTCGCCGCGCCACGCCGCCGGGTTCAGCGCGTAGCCATCCCATTGCACCAGCAGGACATGCGGCGTATCGACATGATCGAGCAGCGACGCCAGCACGAAGCGCGAATAATCGTCGCGCGATGCGAGCGGGGCGATGCGTGCGGACCTCGATGCCGGGCTCGTCAACTCTGCGATCGGTAATGAAAAGCGATCGCGCAAACCTGATGCCGATTGCCGACCGACGCAGCGCACGCACCGCCAGCGCATGGTTGGCGGTATCGATGCAGCACAGCGTGACTCCAGGCAGATCGAGCATGCGGAAGACCCGATGCGGCGGCAGCTCAGGCGGGCGCCGGGGCGACCGCAGCGGCGGGCTGCGTGCCGGCGGCAAGCTCACGCCAGAGGAGCGCGCCAAGGACGACGACCAGCGGCGCGAGATGCAGCGTCGCGCGGTTGAGCGTGGTCAATTCGAGCATCCAGCCCGACGCGTTGGTGAACCAGGTGACGAACAGCAGGAAGGCGATGCCGGTGCCGACGACGACGGCAAGCGGCGCGAGCGGCGGTTGCATCAAGCGCCGCGCACCGACGATCGCCATCACGACCGCGCCGTACCAGAGCAGATTCCAGCTGCTGGACAACAGGTAGGCGTCCCAGAACGTGCGCCATCCGGGATCGAAATCGGCATGCAGCTGGTAGCCGAGGATGACGACGTTGGTTCGCGCCAGCGCAAGCAGCGCGAACAGTCCCACCGCGTACGCGATGCCGACGAACCTCAATCCGCGCCGCGGCATCAGCGCGACGACGACGCCGGGCAAAAGCGTCAGCGCCCACACCAGCCCGGGAATCTTGATCAGCGGACAGCACAGCGCCAATCCGAGCGCGAGCGCGGCGTCGATCCGGTCGCGCCGCATCGCCCAGCGATAAAAAGCGAGCGCCGCCAACGTATAGATCGTGGCCATCGGCAGATCGGCGTAGCCGGCGAGCGCCGCATGCGTGTCGAGCAGCGGCAGCGATGCGACCAGGTATGCGCCGACCAGCGCAGCAAGCGGCGCAACGCCTTCACCGCGCAGCGCGCCATAAACCGCGCAGGCGAGCGCGATCAGCAGCATCAGCCACGGCCAGTTCATCGCCGAATCGTCCCAGCGGCCGAGCGCAATGCAGCTCCAGACCTGCAATAGCGGAACCGTGGCCGGGTAATTGGGCGCAGCATCGAAATATGCGCCGCCGGGACTCGCGAACCACTGCTCGGCGCGCACGAACGGGGCAATGCGGCCCAACTCATACCAGACGCGCGCCTTGGTCGCCCACTGCACCCACGCATCCCACGGATAGAGCGGTTGCCAGGCGATATCGGCGGCCAGCAGCAGGAAGCGCAGCGTCATCCAGCCGATCAACCCGGTCCAGACCAGACGTTGCCAGCGCGGCAGCGGCGGCCAAAGCAGCGAGCCGATCACGGTGCGCAGATCGACCGGCGCGATGCGTCCGGCGCGCAGCGCGAACGCGAGCAGCGCGACGGTGGCGATCGCCAGCGGCATTCCGATCGACAGCCAGCCAAAGGCGACGCCGACGGCGCTCAGCAGGCGCATCCACAGCGTCAACAACAGCGCGCCGATGCAGTAACCGAACCCGGCGCGAAGCGCCGCCGTACCGCCGGAATCGCCGTCGCCGCCTGCGGCCAGCCCAGGGCGACAAGCAGCGCGAGGCCCAGCACCCACGGCAGCATCACCCCGACAGCAAGCGCGACGTATTCCATTCAATGAATCGCGAACACGGCGCCGCCGCCTTCGGCGAACAGAATCTCGGCGTCCAGCGGCTGGCCGCCGTCCCAGCGCAGCTTCTTTTGCGCCGGATCGAACTGCACGCCCTTGCGCCTGAACACCACCAGATAATCGCCGTCGCGCAACTTCGCAGCGTCGGGCATCGTGTTCCGGTACGGATCGAAGTAGACGTTGTACGGATACAGGTGATACGCGCCGCGGTCTCGAAAATACAGCGCGTCCGCGCCCATGAACACGCGCGCCGGCGGCGGCGGAAGCTTCGCGCGCGCCTTTTCGATGAACGCGAACAAGGCGCCATCCTCGGCGGCGAGATGACGCTCACGCCATGACTTGCCGGCGTATTGCTGGAAGGTCGCGCGCGCCTCCCGCATCAGGTTCCATTGCCAAGGGACATCGAGAATGAACCACGCGCAAACGAACAGACCGCCGGCGATCAGCGGCCGGAACGGACCGATCGATTGCGGCCGCCACCGCGCCAGGACGACATAAATGATCAAGGCCAGACCCACGATCGCCGCCAGGGCGAAAGGCAAGGGCAGATCCTGCGCGTCCGCCCCGCCGTTGCGGCTGTTGATCGACCCGCCGCTCCATGGCTCGAACGCCAGCCATTCGCGAACACGATCGTGCAGGACCTGCACGGCAGTCATCGGCTTGGCCTCGACGCCTCGAATCAGCATCGGCTGGGTCAGATCGCCGCGGATGATCACGGCAAGGCCATTGATCTTCCCGATCCAATTGGGATCATCGGCAAGCGTGATCGGAAGCAGGCGTCTCGCCTCGACGGTCAGCGGTCGGGTGAAACGGCGCCCGGGCTCGTAGTCGTTGCGCCAGATCAGCGCCGCGGCAACGTTGTTGGGGACATCGGCGGTGTCCCAGGCGACCGCTGCGTATCCGGCCGATCGGAACGAGGTCTGGATCGAGACGATCGCGATGCCTTGCTCACCGGGCGCGCTGACGCGAAGACCATCGGCAGTCGGCTGGCCGCTGCCTTGGGTTACGGCAAGCTCGGCCGCGGTCCAGCGCAAGGTCGGCAAGCTGCCGAACCAGCTGCCGGGCACCGATAGCGCCAGGTAGCCGACGAGGCACAGCAACGTGCTGGCGGCGAATAGCGAGGCTCCGACCAGCAGCGCTCGCGGCGGCGCAGCAGGCAGCGCTGTCGGCGCGGCGATCGTTTGCGGAGCCGGCTCGGCGGCGGGAGAGGTCAAGCGGCGAGAACGGGCCCTAGTAGGCGTTGCGGCTGCGAAAGATGTGCATGATGGTCAATCCAAGAATTCGCAGATCGAACCACAACGACCAGTTGTCGATGTAATAGAGATCGTATTGTATCCGCTTGGGCGAGGTCGCTGCTTCCGCGCAGATCGTTGACCTGCGCCCATCCGGTGATGCCGGCCTTGACCAGGTGTTTTTGCATGTAGCCGGGCACGTCCTTGCGGAACTGGGCGATGAATTCCGGGCGCTCCGGGCGCGGGCCGACCAGCGACATCTCTCCGCGCAGCACATTGATCAACTGGGGCAGCTCGTCGAGGCTGTACCGCCGCAGCAGGCGGCCGAGGCGGGTGCTTCGCGGCTGGCCGGGGTTCGACCAGACCGGCCCACTCTGTCCTTCGACGTTGACCGGCATCGTCCGAAATTTGAGCATGGTGAACGGGCGCCCGTTCGACGTGACGCGTGTCTGGCGATAAAAGACCGGTGCGGCCGGACGTGAGCACGATGGCGAGGGCGATGATGATCAGCAGAGGGCGGCGGCGATCAGCAGCAGCGTCGCCGAGCACGTAGTCCTCGGCGGCTTTGAGCAGGCGGGCGGTGCCCTCGATCGGCGTGTCGCTGAACCCGATGACCGGCATGCCGGCGATTTCGGAAAAGCTGTGTCGCAGCAGTTCGAAGCCGAAAATGTCGGGGACATATCGTAACTGGACCGAATGGCCGTGCAGCTCGGCGGCCACGCGGCGGATCTGGTCCTCGTCGCGCAACGGCAGCGCGATCCATACCTGGTCGATGCCACCGTCTTCGAGATCGCGGCCGAGCTGCGCGATCGGACCGCACACCGGCACGCCTTCGATCGAGCTGCCGGCGAGCGCGGGCGCATCGTCATAGAGCGCGTGGACGACTAGTCCGCTCCATGGCGCCTGGCGCAGGCGCGTGACGACTTCGCGCGCAAGCTCGCCGGCGCCGACGATGCAGACGTGCCGCAGGTTGTAACCGCGCCGGCGCAGCCAGCGCAGCGCCAGCCGCAAGGCGACGCGCAGCGCGGCGTGCGCCAGCAGGCCCGCTGCTGCCGACGAGGCGACCCAGACACGCGAATAAGTGTCGCTGGTCTTGGTGAGAAAGGCGACCAAATGCCGACCGCGACCAGGACCGACCAGCCATAGGTGAGCGCGTGCAGGTCTTCGGCGAGGCTCGCGCCGCGCTTCGGCCGATACAGTCCGGTCTCGGGAAAAACGACGATGCCGAGCAGCGCGGCGCCGAGCAACGCGACCCAATAGTTGGGCGGCAGGACCGCGCTGCCGAGGTAAATCAGGTAACTGACCCAGCCGACGATGACGATAACCATCGGGTCGGTGACGCGCAGCAGACGATCGAACGTCGTGGCGTTGCTTTTGAGCAGGTTGCGCGGAGCGAGCATCGCGGGAGTCAGGAGTGCGGTCGGGAACGATGCTGCGCCAGGGCATCGGTCACATAGGCCGAGAAGCGCCGGTTGAACGTCTGGCCGAGAAGCGCTCGGCATTGGCGCGGCAGGCCGCGGCGGTGATGCGCTGCGCGGAGGCTTCGAATTGCGCGACCGCGGCCCCGATCGAGGCGACCGTCTGTTCGGCGAAAAGCACGCCGGTCGGCGCCGCGGCATCGAGGCCGCGGATGGTTTCGGCGCTGCCCCCGCGGCCGAATGCGATCACCGGCGTTCCCTGAGCCTGCGCCTCGAGCGGCGCGATGCCGAAGTCCTCGTCGGCTGCGAAGACGAATGCGCTGGCCGTGCGCAACAGCCGATCGCGTTGCGCGTCGTCGACTGCGCCCAGCAGCCGCACGTTGGGACCGGCGAGCCTCGCCATTTTTCATCTCTGGCCCGTCGCCGGCCACGACCAATTGTCGCCCCGGCATCGCGCTGAAAGCCTGGACCATCAAGTCGATGCGCTTATAGGGCACCAGGCGCGACACGGTCAGATAGAACGATTCCCGCGGCGGGCCGTTGACCTGGACGGCGGGAACGTCAACCGGTGGATAGATGACGTCGGCGTCGCGGCGGTAGAGTTGCGTATGCGCCGGGCAACGTATTCTGAGATCGCGACAAAGCGGTCGACGCGGGCCGAGGCACGCACATCCCAGCGGCGGAACCGGGCCAGCTGAAGGCGCGCGAGCCAGCCGAGCGCTCCCCGGTCGAGCCCCGTTTGCGCGAGTATTGCGGCTGCAGGTCCCAAGCATACCGCGCCGGAGAATAGCAGAGGCAGATGTGCAACTGGTCGGCGCCGGTGCGAACACCCTTGGCGACCGAATGCGAGCTGGAGATCACCAGCTCATAGGGCGACAAGTCGAACTGTTCGACCGCGTGCGGCATCAGCGAAAAATATTTGCGGAAGTGCCGGCGCGCAAACGGGAGGCGCTGGATGAACGAAGTGCGGATCGGCCTCTGCCCCAGCCTTGCCCGATGCGCGTCGGAGAGAAATCTACCAGCGCGAAAAGATCGGCTTCGGGGTAGAGCGCGAGCAGCGCCGCAAGCACGTTCTCGCCGCCGCCCCAGGTGTCGA
>CAWKAQ010000011.1:0-405968 GCA_963847585.1 uncultured beta proteobacterium
AAGGCTCATCGACTCGCCGCAGCTGTGTTCCTGCTTGGAACTCTGGTCGCTCCTGCCCTGACAGGAGCCCAGAAACCAGAGAAGCCAGAGTCCGCGCTCGCGCGCGAATTCTCCGAAACAGTTCGCCCGTTCGTCCAGGAATACTGCGCCGAGTGCCATGGCGGCGCACAGCCGGAAGCGCAATTCGACCTGACGTCGTTCACCACGATGTCCACGGTGCTGCAAGACCTCTCGCATTGGACCCTGCTGATGGAACGGCTCAACCATCATGAGATGCCGCCGGACATGGAGCCGCAGCCGCCGGCCGGCTCCGCCAGCGGGTGATCGATTGGGTGAAAGCCGTGCGCGCGGAGGAGCTGCGCAAGCACGCCGGCGATCCCGGCCCCGTGCTGGCGCGCCGCTTGAGCAACTCCGAATACAACTACACCATCCGCGATCTCACCGGCGTGGACCTCAAGCCGACCGGGAATTCCCGGTCGATCCGGCCAATCAGGCCGGATTCGACAACAGCGGCGAATCGCTGACGATGTCGCCGGCGTTGTTCAATAAGTACCTGCTGGCGGCGCGCGAAGTGGCGGACCACATGGCGCTCACGCCGGACGGCTTCATCTTCGCGCCCGGCCCGGTGCTGGCCGAGACCGATCGCGACCAATTCGCCATCAGGCGCATCGTCGACTTCTATCGATCCCAGCCGACCGACTACGCCGACTATTTCGAAGCCGCATGGCGCTACAAGCACCGCGCGGCGCTTGGCCATCCGGCGGCGACGCTCGCCGCCACCGCGCGAGAGAAAAGAGTCTCGCCGAAGTATTTGCCGCTGGTCTGGCGGATCCTGGGTGAATCGCCGTTGGGTCTCAACCCCGACGCGCGGAAGTGGGACCGATCGCCAAGCTGCAAGCCATGTGGAAGGCGTTGCCTGCGCCCGCATCCCGCACGCTCAGCGCCGCGGACGCGGAACTCCTCCGCGCGCGGTGCGTGGAGATGCGCGATTTCGTGGTCCGGATCCGCAAGGACACCGCCATGCAGTTCACAGCGCCGGTGGTGAAGGGGCCGCCGCGCTCCCGCGTGACCGGCCCTGCGGGCCGAGGCCCACTTCCTGGTGGTCGCTTTGCTGGATTGCCCGCCGCATCACAGCCGCTGCTGACGTGGAAATACACCCAGTTCAATACACATCGCAGAGCCTTCGATCCAGGCGCGCTGCGGAACGATACCGAGCGCCCGAACAAGCGCCGGAGATCCCGCGATACGCAGGCCTCCATGCGGAAGCCTCCGTACGCTGGGCCGCCGTCATGAAGACGGCCCAATTGGCGGATCCCGATTTGGTCGTGCCCGCAGGAGAACGCGCGCGCTACGAGGAATCGTTCGCGCGCTTCGCCGACGTGTTTCCCGATGGGTTCTACGTCAGGAACGCGGCAAGTTCTTCCCGGACAATTCAGCGGATGCCGGACGTCTGCTGAGCGCCGGCTATCACAGCGTCATGGGCTTCTGGCGCGATGACAATCCGCTCGTCGAGTTGATCCTCGACGACGAGGGCAAGAAGGAGCTGGACAGGCTCTGGACTGAGTTCGATTTCTTCGCCAGCCACACAGCCCGGACGTTCGTGCAGTTCTACTTCAATCAGAGTGGCGAGGTCTTCGACGGCGACGCCGAGGCCGGCCGCCCGCGGCCTGTCGGCAAAGAGGTGACCGACTCGTCGGTGATCGCCGAGATCAGGGATCAATACATCGCGCTCGCCAAAGCCAGCGGCAACGCGATCGCCGCGGCCTGGATGCCTTCTCATTTCGATCGCATCGATTCGACACTTCGGTCGCTCGAAAAGATGCGCGCCGCCGCTGAACCGGTGCAGCTGGAGGCCCTGGCGACGTTCGCCGAGCGTGCCTACCGCAGGCCGTTGAGTACGGCGGACCGTGATGGCCTCATCGTGTACTACCAGAAGCTGCGGAAAGAGAATGCGCTCTCGCATGAAGATGCGATGCGCGACTCCATCGCCAGCATTCTGATCTCTCCGCGTTCCTGTATCCGCTCGATCTGACGGATACGGCGACCGGTTCTGCGGCGCCGGCGACGTCCACCGCTGGAATCCCCTCTCCGGATACGCTCTTGCGACTCGCCTCAGCTACTTTCTCTGGGTCGAGCATGCCGGACGAGGAACTCCTGAAGCACGCCGCTGCCGGCGACCTGGCACGGCGCGACGTGCTGCTGGCGCAGACGCGCCGGATGCTCAAAGACCCTCGCGCGCGAGGCCTGGCGACCGAGTTCGCCGCCAGCTGGCTCGATTCGCGCCATTTCGAAACCTACAACTCGGTCGATCGCGAGCGCTTCCCGAATTTCACCAACGACCTGCGAGAGGCCATGTTCGAGGAGCCCATCCGCTTCGTCGAAGACATGATTCGGAATAACCGCTCCGTGCTCGACCTGTTGTATGGGAACTACACGTTCGTGAATCCCGTGCTCGCAAAGCATTACGGCATTCCCGGCGTCACTGGCGGCAAAGATGAATGGGTGCGGGTCGATGATGCGGGACGATACGAACGCGGCGGCCTGCTTCCGATGGCGGTGTTCCTGACGCAGAGTTCGCCAGGCCTGCGAACCAGTCCGGTCAAGCGCGGGTTCTGGGTGGTGCGCCGGCTTCTGGGTGAGGTGATCCCGCCTCCGCCGCCAAAGGTCCCGGAGCTGCCGAAAGACGAAGCGAATATGGATGCGCCGCTGCGCGACGTGCTGGCAAAGCATCGGTCGAATCCGCTGTGCGCCGGGTGCCATGCGCGCTTCGACGTGTTCGGATTGGCGCTGGAAGGGTACGGACCGGTCGGCGAGGCCCGGACGAAGGACCTGGCTGGCCGTGCCATCGACGCGTCGGCCACGTTCCCTGGCGGCGTTCCGGGCTCCGGGTTCCGGGGCATCCAGGCCTACATCAAGGCGAGGCGTCAGCAGGACTTCCTCGAGAACATCAGCCGCAAGCTGTTGGCGTATTCCCTTGGCCGCACGCTGCAGTTGACCGATGATCCTGTCGTGGCGGCAATGCAGACGCGGATGAGTGCCACGGGCTATCGGTTCGGTTCCCTGGTCGAGACCATCGTCTCCAGCCCGCAGTTCCTCAACCGCCGCCGGCCGGTCACAATGACGCTCCACCCAGCTCACTAAGGAAGGGCCGGCACACATGTCCGACAAGTTCCTGCCGCAGAACAGCATTCCGGGAACGTTCGTCCGGACCATGTCGCGGCGTGCGGTGCTGCGCGGCGCGGGCGTGGTCATGGCGTTGCCGTGGCTCGAGTCGATACGCGTCCTTGGCGCCTCGTCACCGTTCCCGAAGCGCTTCGGCGT
Source organism: uncultured beta proteobacterium (assembly GCA_963847585.1). Classification (GTDB taxonomy): domain Bacteria; phylum Pseudomonadota; class Gammaproteobacteria; order Burkholderiales; family Casimicrobiaceae; genus PALSA-1003. The sequence goes on from CAWKAQ010000011.1 coordinate 3,322, forward strand.
GATGTTCATGGGATGCGGGATCAACGAAGATCATTGGAGCGCGGCCGGTGATGGCGCGGACATGACGCTCAGCAAGACCCTGTCGGTGCTCGAGCCGTTGAAGCACAAGATCAACGTCATCGACGGTCTCTTCAACAAGGCGGCGACAGGCCAGGGCATTCATCCGGCCCAGACGGGCAGCATCCTCTCCGGGGCGCAGATCGCGAAAGGCGCCGTGCTGCACTCCGGCATGAGCGTCGACCAGATGATCGCCAACACGATCGGCCAGGACACGGCGCAGCCGAGCATCGTGCTGGCGTGCGATCCGCCCATGACGGGGTATCACGAGACCAACTTCTCCATGGCGTACAGCTCGCACGTCTCGTGGCAGAGTCCGGATTCGCCCGTGCCGGTGGAGCTCTACCCCTCGCTCGCCTTCGACAACTTATTCGAGAATCGCGGCAGTCTCCGGAACCTCAGCATCCTCGACCGCGTGAAGGAAAGCGCCGAGACCATGGGCAAACGGGTCAGCGGCGCCGACAGGAACAAGCTGGATGAATACCTCACCAGCGTGCGGGAAGTGGAAAAGCGCGTCGAGGGCATGCGCAAGAGCAAGGACGCGGCCGAGGACAAGGCCAAACTCAAGAACACCGCGGCCTTCACGATGGCGCGTCCGGCGAATGGCCTGCCGGAAGACTTGCGAGACCACGCGAGACTGATGTGCGACATCATCGCCATCGCCTTCCAGACGGACAAGACGCGCGTCGCGTCGCTCATCATTTCGCGCGACCTGTCGGCTTTGTATACCCGTGGCTGGGAGTGGCGCAAGGGCACCATGCCGCCTCGCACAACAACAACACGGATGGCTATGAAGCCATCGCGCGCTGGCACGTGGATCAGTTCCGGTATCTTGCCGCGAAGTTGGACAGCATGCCGGAAGGCGAGGGCACGGTGCTCGACAACTCGTGCCTGATGTTCCTCTCCAGCCTGTTCGTCGGCCGTACGCACGACAACAGCCGATTGCCAGTGGTGCTCGCCGGAGGCCTGGGCGGATCGCTCGAGACGGGCCGCTCGCTCAATTATCTCGGCCAGCCCGCGGAGAATCGGAAAATGTGCAGCCTGTACCTGTCCCTCCTGGATCGGATGGGTGTTCAGCTGGATCACTTCGGCGACGCCGATTCGCGGTTGGCGCGCCTGTAGCGTCACGACTCACGTTTCGCGAGCGCGTCGCGTATAGTCGACCGCGCACATGACCATGCTTCTTCGCGGCGTGCTGCCCATCGCGCCGACACCCTTCACCGAATCCGGGGACGTCGACGTCGACGGCCAGCGGCGCGTGCTCGACTGCATGATCGATCAGGGCGTCGACGCGATTTGTGTGCTCGCCAACTTCTCGGAGCAGTTCCTGCTGACCGACGAAGAACGCGATCGACTGACCGAGCTTGCACTGACGCACGTCGCCGGACGCGTGCCGGTCATCGTCACGTGCAGCCACTTCAGCACGCGCATCGCCGCCGAGCGTGGACGGCGCGCCGCGTCGCTCGGCGCGGCGATGCTCATGCTCATGCCGCCGTATCACGGCGTGAGCCTGCGCGCCGACGAAGAGGGCATCCTCTCGCACTTCGCGGCCGTCGCCGACGCCGCGCGCATTCCGGTGATGGTCCAGGACGCCCCGTTGTCCGGCGTCCACCTGTCGGTGCCGTTTCTCGTGCGCCTGGCGAAAACGGTGCCGCTCGTCAACGCGTTCAAGATCGAAGTGCCGGGCGCGGCCGCCAAGCTGCGTGCGCTCATCGCGGCCGGCGGCGACGCGATCGTCGGTCCATTCGACGGCGAGGAATCCGTCACACTCATGGCGGACCTCGACGCCGGCGCGCTGGGGACGATGCCGAGCGCGCTCCTGCCGGACCTGATCAAAGAGGTCCTCACCCACTACGCGGCCGGCCGGCGCGCCGACGCCGCAGCGGCCTACGCGCGGATTCTTCCGCTGATCACGTTCGAGAATCGCCAGTGCGGCCTGCGCGCGTGCAAGACGGTGATGAAGGAAGGCGGCGTCATCAAGAGCGATGCGGTGAGGCATCCCCTCGAAGCGCTGCACCCCGCCACGCGGGCCGGCCTCCTGGAACTGGCGGCCGACGTGCGTCCGCTGGCGCTTCGCTGGGGACGCTAGCTAGCTCGGCACGGCCAGAGACGCGCGCGCGATGAATTGCGGCGAGTAGGCCAACGTTTTTGTTGTCGCTCGTCGCGTTGCGAAGCGGCCTCGCTGTTGTGCGCCGTCACGAACCGCACCTGCCCGGTGACCGCACCACCCTTTTCCTCTTCCCCCACTCTTTCTGCACGGCGGTACCGCAAACGTTCAGGGCCGATCGATCGGCGAGGTCCGACCACGCGTCCACGCGGTCGGCCGGGCAATTGTTCACGCGGCCGGGTGCGCATGCCGGCGGGCCGTCGTTCTGTCGGGGCCGGGCCGGCGAAATGATGCGGGCGGGCCATGCGGGGGAACGCGCGCGCCGAACGAAAAAGTCGCGGGAACCGAGATCGACGGGGCCCGACTGGCCGACGACGTCCACAATCCGCCCGTCAGAGCCCGCGGAATCGAGTACAAGCGGCGACCCGTAACGGCACCAAACTATCAGCCGCCGTCATACAGCCCGAGCACGGGGCTCTTCTATCTCGTACGCGGAATCGGGACAGCAGTTCGTCAGCGGTCCGGCGGAGTACGGCCGCGGCCAGCGGTAAATCGGGCGGCCGCAGGGAGGACGCGGGGCGCCGGCCGCGCGCGGCCCGAATGATTCCGCCGCCCTCGTCGGGCATCAAGGCGCTCGACGTCGACACCGGCAAGACGGTCTGGGACTTCAAGATCTTCCGGGATCGCTGACCAACGGCGTCCTCGCGACGGAGGCAACGTCCTCTTCGGCTCGATCCGCGACGGCAACGTCGCGGCGCTCGACGCCCGTACCGGCAGGCACCTGTGGCACTTCCAGACGGGCGCGGTCATTGCGGCCACACCGATCAGCTACGCGGTGAACGGCCGGCAGTACATGGCGGTCGCAGCGGGTAATTTCGTCTACGGCTTCGCGCTGCCGCAATAGAGAATCCGGCGCGACGAGCTGCTCGAGTTTTATGGCTGAGGAGACAGCTCATGAGGACAAGGACAACGAGGGCCACGGCGCCACGTGACGAAAGCCTCGAATCAACGACGAGAGTCGTCTGAAATCGCTGTCCTTCGTGATGAGCGTGACGCCGACTTCTCGACAGGAGACCGCGATTAATGCGTCGTTCACGAGCGAGGGCTTCTCGTCGAACGGCTGCCACCCTTCTCGCGCGGCTAGCCGGGCAATGACCCGGCCGCTCTCGACAAAGGCCGCACTCGACGGCGAGAATACTCGTCGGCGCCGCCCAAACGGTTCGAAGACCCCGTCCTGCATGGCCTTTGCGGCCTGAGGCGTTCGCGCGCCGGCGGCGAGCTCTTGCATCACGACGGCGCTCAGGTACGTAAACGGCAGCGCCCGAGTCAGAAATCTGACAATGTCCGCTTGCGTCTCCTCGGTTCGAAAGCCGTCGATGAAGACGTTCGTGTCGAACGCGTACTTCACGCCTTCCGCCGACGGTCGAACACATCGTCAACGCCGCCGCTTCGGCGCACAGCCGCGAACCCGGCCGCGAGTTCGTTCCGAAAGGCAATGAAGTCGAGCGCCTGGTCGATCGCCTCGGTTTCCGTGTCAACGCCCAGTGTGCGGCGGGCGACGTCCAGTTTCCGCTGGTCCATCACGACGTTCTTGCGGACCCAGCCCGCTCGTCGGCTCGCGCTGCGCCGCCGATCACCCGGTCCCCGACGTGCTCCGACAGATGGTTTTGCCATTTCGTCTCCGTCTGTATAAACACTAGCATATGTCTGTATGCTCCTGTGCCGGGCCCGGATGGGAGCCTTGGTCCCGTCAGCAGCTTCTCGCATTCGAGAAACTGGCGGGCAACATACTTTGTGATACAAAGTAGACATGCCGCTGATGAACCTCTTCGAGCCCCTGTTCCTGCTTCTGGCGCTCACGACCGTCATCACGCTCGGGACGGCCGCCACACGGGCTGTCATGGGCCAGCTCGTTCGTTCCCGGCGCATCCTGCTGCGACTGGGCATCGGCGCCGCCGCCTACTTCGCGATCGTCATCGGCGTGTCGGCGGCCAGCCCCAGACGCGTCTATCAGCCGGGCGACGCGCAGTGCTTCGATGACTGGTGCATCACAGTCGTTTCGGGCGCGTGGACGGACGCAGCGCCGGTTCGCTATGAGGTCGCACTGCGCCTGTCGAATCGGCGCGGCGGGTGCCGATGGGCGAGAAAGGCACCGTCGTCTATCTGACCGACGCAAATGGACGCCGGTACGATCCGCTCGCGGAAGGAGCGGACGTGGCGTTCGATACGCTGATTCCGCCGGGCGAGTCGCTCTCAGCCGTGCGCCGCTTCGACGTTCCCAGAACGGCGACGGGTCTCGGTCTCGTCTACACGCACGAAGGCGGATTCCCGATTGGCTGGTTGATCATCAGTGAGGGCGGCTGGTTTCAGGCACCGCCGATCGTCGGCCTGAACTGACGCGCCGTGTCCAGCAGCATATCTTTGCGCCCCCGCCAGCCGCGATAGACCTCGGGCGAGCAGGAAGCCGGCTTAGAAGGTGTGCCACTCGAACGGAAATAGCTTGCCCGCGGCGACAGGATCGAGCGTCAGGCCAGCCAGCTGCGCGGCACGAGCGAGAACCGGATCCCGGCCGGTAGCGAGATCCTGCGCGGATGGCTGGAGCAGCTCATCCGGCATGACACCCAGGCGCTCGAGACTCATGCCGTCTCGCATGATGATGTCCGCGTCGGTCACCGAGATCGCGTATTGCAGCCGATTGTCGTTTCCCAGTCCGAAGAAGTATGGGCGAGCCTCCATCACGGCGCCGGCCGAGCGGTCGCCAATCACGAGGCCCCGATGCTCGAGCTGAATGACGCGCGCGAAGAGCTCCGCCGCGGAGCCGGAGCCGCTGTCAACGAGCACGATCAGCTTTCCGGTATAGGCGTGACGGCCGCGGGTTGGGGCGTGGAGCGTCCGTGCGCCGCCTCGCGTGGCGCGCGTGCCGATTGGGACGTCGTGGTCGAACACGTTGCCGAGCATACGCGCGAGCGTGTCCACCCGGCCGCCGGGATCCCCGCGCAGATCGAGAATCAGTCCCGCATGTTTTGTTGCGATGTCGAACAGTCCATCGATTTCATTGGCTTCCGCAAAGAACACCGGCAGCTTCCAGAGCATGACCTCACCGCGTTCCACATGCCGCGACTGCTGCTGACGGACTGCCTCCTCGCTCTGACGGGTGACGTCACCAATTTCGTTTCCATTCGTCAGGAGCCTGGCAATCCGCCTGGGATGCACGGTTGCCGCGACCGTCACCGTGCGCTCGGGGCCCGCCTCATCCCTCAGGACCAGCGTGGTTGACGACCGGGGCGCGAGCGCGTTGAGAATGTATTGCAGTTTGTGGAAGCCGGCGCGGTCGATGTCGTAGCCGTTGAGCGTGACGACCCGGTCGCCGGCCTTCACTTTCGACGCCGCATCCGTGCCCGGTCGCACGTGCAGGATGAAGGCCTTGTCACCAATGAGGCCGATCGTGTAGCCGTAGTCGACCTGGAACGATCGCGGAGGCGGCTCAAAGAACGTATGCGAGTCGCTGAGGCCGTCCAGAAACTGGGCGACGAGCATCTGGCCGGCATCCACTGACGAGGCCGACTTGAGTTGGTCGTCGAACTCCTTGAAGCGCGCATCCCAGTCAAGTCCGTGGAACGCCCGATCATAGTAGTGGAGCTTGACGGACTCGTACGCGTTGCGCAAGATGACCTTGATGTAGTACGCGTCGGAGACGCTCAGGCGCTGCGCCGGGGACACCGTGGCGGACTGGCCGAGGATCGCCGGCACCGTCAGGGCCACGCCGGCCGCCGCGGCAATCGTCGCCACAAACCCCCGAGTGCACGACGCCATCACCGCCTCCCGAAGTGAAGAGTGTGATCGGAGTGTGGCATGAATCAAGAACCCCGGTCCCGCCACGCGGTCGGCTCCCTGATTCAGATCGGCTGGAATGCTAGCACGAGGCTCTACTTCGCCGATGGATCAGGTCTAGAGGTTTTCTTACACGATCTAAGTGACGTCGACGCGCGGCATGGTAGCGGCCCGCCTTGCCGATGGCGGCGCCGATGAGTGCGAGCGGAACGCCGACGAGCAGCATCGGCAGCAGCGGAATATCGAGCGCCTCCCCGAGACCTCCATACGTGAAGGCTGGCTGAAAGACGCCTGCCGAGAGCAGTGCCGCGACCGTCAGCGCGTCGATGATGGAGACGGCGGTGGCCGCGGCTGTCATGACGAGAGCCACCGCGGTGCCCGCGACGATGCGGCCGCAGCGCCAGCCGGTGACGAGCCCGGCGGTCGCGTAGGTGCCCATCGCCAGATACGTGGACACCGCGGAACGAAAGTGGAAGTTGTCGGTCGTTGGAACAACCGTATCGATGACATCGCGCACGGCGACTTCCAGCGCCAGGGCGACGGCCCAGGGCAGCGCCACCCGCCACAGAAAGCCGAGCGCGTGCCGCGCGAACCAGCGATCGGCGGCGGCCTCGCCGTGCTGCGGCAGCTGCACCTCGCGATACTCCTCGAGGAGATCGCCGACGACGCTGTCCTGCCGGCGCGCGGGCGCGAACAGGGTGACGAGGAGCTCGGCCCACGCTGGCGGCTGTGGCAGTTCGCTCATGATCGTCCTTTCAGCGGCAGCGTGATGCCGCGCCAGATGTTGGTCGTCGCATGCCGCGCGTCGTTGAGTGCCTGGACGCCGGCGCCCGTGATGGAGAAGTGGCGCTTGGCGCGTCCGCCGCGGGCGGGGGTGGTGTCGCCCTCGCGCGATCGGACGAGCGCCTTGCCCTCGAGCCGATCGAGCGTCGCGTAGACGGCGCTGGCCGTGACCTCGCGGTCGAGCCGCGCCTGGACGTCGGTGAGGATCGTCCGGCCGTAGCCGTCGCCGCGCAGGTGATGGACGGTCACCAGGACGGCCTGCTCGAATACGCCCAGGATGTCGCTCATGTCTACATTGTAGACAATAACACACAGACCCATCCAATTCTCCGTACGACAGCCACCTTTTTTCTCCGTTCAGGGATCTCTTCCGGCTGATGCGACATCTATTCCTGGTGGTGCGAGATCTTCTTGGCGCGCGCCGGCAATGATTTCCCTCGCGACGAGTCCTCGTCCCCCCCGACAGCCCCCTGTCGACCGTTCACGCCTGCACATACGCGCCGTGACTTACGAAGGCTATCGGCGCGGCGACGATCTGTTCGATATCGAAGGCCACCTGACCGACGTCAAGGACCACGACTACACATTGTTGACAGGCGTGCGTCGCGCCGGCGAGCCCGTGCACGACATGTGGATACGCCTGACGATCGGCAGCGACTATCTGATTCGCGCCATCGAAGTCCGGACCGACGAGATGCCGTATCCCGGCGCCTGCGATCTGATCACGCCGGCGTACGACAAGCTGGTCGGCGCGAGCCTGCTGCACGGCTTTCGGCGGACGCTGCAGGAAGCGATGGGCGGCGTCCAGGGCTGCAGCCATCTGACCGAGCTGTTGTCGCACGCACCGACCGCGGCTATCCAGATGTTCGCCGGTCTGCGCCGTGAAATCGAAGGCGACGAGCGGCCGTTCCAGCTCGATCGCTGCCATGCGCTGGAAACGACGACCGAGACCGTGCGGCGCTATTACCCGCGCTGGTATCGCGGCGCGGCGTAGCACGACGCAAGGAGCGGAATTGAAAGTTCACGAGTACCAGGGCAAGGAAATCCTGCGCCGATTCGGCATCCCGACGCCGCGCGGGATCCCGGCGTTTTCGGTCGACGAGGCGGTCAAGGCGGCCGAAGCGCTGGGTGGCGCCGTGTGGGTCGTCAAGGCGCAGATCCATGCCGGCGGCCGGGGCAAGGGCGGCGGCGTCAAGCTCGGCAAGTCGATCGACGACGTGCGCGAACTGGCCGGGCAAATCCTCGGCATGCAATTGATCACGCACCAGACCGGCCCGCGCGGACAGAAGGTCCGTCGCCTGCTGATCGAGGAAGGCGCCGACATCAAGAAGGAGCTCTACGTCGGCATGGTCGTCGATCGCACGACGCAGCGCGTCGTGCTGATGGCGAGCTCCGAAGGCGGCATGGACATCGAGGCAGTCGCCGCCAACACGCCGGACAAGATTCACAAGGTCTTCATCGATCCGGGCAAAGGTCTTTCCGACCGCGAAGCCGACGACATCGCGCGGCAGATCGGCATTCCGGAAGGGAGTGTGGCCCAGGCGCGCACGCTGTTGCAGGCGCTTTACCGCGCGTTCGACCAGACCGACGCATCGCTCGCCGAGATCAATCCGCTTATCGTCACCGGCGACGGCCGCGTGATCGCGCTCGACGCAAAGCTCAACCTGGACGACAACGCCCTGTTCCGGCACCCGGATATCGTCGAGATGCGCGATCTGGACGAGGAGGATCCGGCCGAGATCGAGGCCTCCAAGTTCGATCTTTCGTACATCTCGCTCGACGGCAACATCGGCTGCCTGGTCAATGGCGCCGGGCTTGCGATGGCGACGATGGACGTGATCAAGCTTTACGGCGGCGAGCCGGCGAATTTCCTGGACGTGGGCGGCGGAGCCACCGCCGAGAAGGTGACCGAGGCGTTCAAGATCATGCTGAAGAACCCCGGGCTCAAAGCGATCCTGGTCAATATTTTCGGCGGCATCATGAAGTGCGACACGATCGCCAACGGCGTGATCGCCGCCGCGCGCGAAGTGCAGCTCAAGGTCCCGCTGGTCGTGCGCATGAAAGGCACCAACGAGGAGCTCGGCAGAAAGATTCTCGCCGAATCCGGTCTGCCGATCATCAGCGCCGACAACATGGCCAGCGCGGCGGAAAAAGGTCGTGGCAGCCGCGAAGGGAACACGCCAGCCATGAGCATTCTGGTCGACAGGAACACCAAGGTCATCACGCAGGGAATCACCGGCAAGACCGGACAGTTCCACACGCGGATGTGCCGCGATTACGCCAATGGAAAGAACTGCTTCGTCGCCGGGGTGAACCCGAAAAAGGCCGGCGAGGATTTCGAGGGCATTCCGATCTTCGGGACGGTGCGCGAGGCCAGGCAGGCGACCGGCGCAACGGTCAGCGTCATTTACGTGCCGCCGCCGTTCGCCGCGGCGGCGATCGACGAGGCGGTCGATGCGGGCCTGGACCTGGTCGATCTGCATCACCGAGGGCATTCCGGTCCGCGACATGATTCAAACCCGGTACCGCATGCGGGACAAGAAGACGCTGCTGCTCGGACCCAACTGTCCGGGCGTGATCACGCCGGACGAAATCAAGATCGGCATCATGCCCGGCCACATTCATCGCAAAGGACGGATCGGCGTCGTTTCGCGCTCGGGCACGCTGACCTACGAAGCGGTCGCGCAGATCACCGAGCTGGGTCTCGGCCAGTCGTCTGCGATCGGCATCGGCGGCGATCCGGTCAACGGACTGAAGCATCTCGATGTGCTGCGGCTGTTCAACGACGATCCCGACACCGAAGCGGTCGTCATGATCGGCGAGATCGGCGGCACCGACGAAGAGGCCGCGGCGCAGTGGGCCAAAGAGAACATGAAAAAGCCGGTCGTCGGCTTTATCGCCGGCGTCACCGCGCCGGAGGGCAAGCGGATGGGGCACGCCGGCGCGATCGTCGCCGGTGGCAAGGGGACCGCTCAGGAAAAACTTGCGGTGATGGAAGCGTGCGGCATCAAGGTCACGCGCAACCCGGCCGAGATGGGCAAACTGCTGGTCAGCGTTCTGCAGGCTTGAGAAAGAAAGAAGAGAAAAAACATGGCGGAACTGTTGACCCCGCAATTCCTGATTTCGGTATTGGAAATCATCCTGATCAACATCCTGTTGTCGGGAGACAACGCGGTGGTCATCGCGCTCGCCTGCCGCAATCTTCCCGACAAGCTGCGGCGCCAGGGCATTCTGTGGGGCGTGCTGGGCGCGATCGTCCTGCGCATCATCCTCACGTATTTCGCGATGAGCCTGCTCAACTACCCGTGGCTCAAGCTGATCGGGGCGGTGCTGCTGATCTGGATCGGCATCAAGCTGATCGTCGGCGACGAGAATGCCGAGCACGAGGTCAAGGCCAGCAACCGGCTGATTTCGGCGATATGGACGATACTGATCGCCGACCTGGTGATGAGCCTGGACAACGTGATGGCGGTCACGGCCGCCGCCAAGGGCGATTTGCCGCTGATCATATTCGGCCTGGTGATCAGCATCCCGCTGGTCATCTTCGGCAGCCAGATCATCATGCGACTGATCGAGCGCATGCCTTTGCTGGTCCCGGCGGGCGGGGGCCTGCTCGGCTACATCGCCGGCGACCTGGCCACCGACGATCCGGTGGTGGCTCCCTGGATCGAGTCGTATGCCCCGATGGTGGATTGGCTCGCTCCGTTCATCGGCATCGCCGTCGTCGTCATCCCCGGGCTGTGGCTGGCGCGCGGGCGCCGGCCCGCCGCCTAGCTTGCCGCGCGCCGATCGCCGTGCCTTGGTCGTCTCGCCTTGAAGCGCGCCGCAGCGTAAACTCGCCGCCGATGAGCAATACCGCGTATTCGAGTCTATCCCGCCTGTCGCGGCGGTTTCCGTGCAACTGCGGCAACCGCGGCAACTGCGTCCTGATGGCCTCCAGGACGCCGCTCGATGTCGCCAGCCTGTCGCATCCGGGAATGGTGCGGCCCCACAATGAGGACACGGTTTTCGTCGACGGCGAAGCCGGCCTTGCCGTGCTCGCCGACGGCATGGGCGGCTATAGCGCGGGTGAGGTCGCGAGCGGCATCGCGGTCAACGTCATCAGCAACGGCATGCTCCAGGAGCTGCGTTCCGGACGCCAGCTTTCCAAGGTGGATGTCGGCAGCGGCTTGACCCACGCCGGCCTGCTGCTGCAGCAGCAGATCGCGCTGGCCAACAAGAGCATCTACGAAGCCGCGCAGAATCGCGCCGAATGCGCGGGCATGGGAACGACGCTGGTCGCCACGGTGTTCTTCTCGAACCGGGTCAGCATCGGGCATATCGGCGATTCGCGCTGCTATCGCCTGCGGGCCGGCAAGTTCGAGCAGCTGACCCACGATCACTCGCTGCTGCAGGAGCAGATAGACAGCGGCATGCTGACGCCCGAGCAGGCCAAATACTCGCTGAACAAGAACCTGGTCACGCGAGCGCTCGGCATCGAGGCGGTCGTGCCGCCGGACATTGCCGAGTATCGCGCCGAACCCGAAGACATCTACGTTCTGTGCTCGGATGGGCTGACCGACATGGTCGACGCCGACGCCGTCCAGGAAATCATCGCCGCCAAGCGCAGCGACCTGGCCGAGGCGGTAGCCGAGCTGATCGACGTCGCCAACCAGAATGGCGGCCGCGACAATATTTCGGTCGTGCTGGTCCGCGTGCCGGAGGGATTTCTGCCCAGCGGCGGCTGGCTGCAGCGCTGGGGCGCGAAAAAACCCGCGTAGGCGAGCGCCAGTCGTCCCGGCGCAGGGTCGCCCCATGCGGGGGCCGAAGCAGCGGTACCGATTTGCCGAGCACCGCATCTGGATCCCGGCCTCCGCCGGGATGACGACACGGTATTTCGCGATATCTTCGCCCGATGGCAAAACTCGTCCTGCTGGTGCCGAACGGAACGACGCTGGACGTGCCGCTGCGCCGCGAGCGGGTGACGCTCGGCCGGCGCGCCGACAACGACGTCTGCCTGCCCAATCTTGCGGTCAGCGGCGAGCACGCCGTGGTCATGACCATCCTCACCGACTCGTTTCTGGAGGATCTGGGCAGCACCAACGGCACGCTGGTCAACGGCAAGCCGATCGCCAAGCATTTCCTGCGCGACGGCGATCTGATCGACATAGGCAGGCACAAGCTGCTCTATTTTGTCGATGACGAGGCGATTCCGCCGTCGGGCATCCTCAAGAAGGCGGGCCGCGAGGCGGTCGGCGACCTGGGCGACAAGGTCGAGATGGCCAAGCCTATAGTGCGAACCCGGCGGGCGAGCCCCGCGGTCGTGCGGCAGGACGGGCCGAAGGCCCCGGAGCCGGCCAAGGTCGAGGAGTCGACTCAAAGGAACCTGGCCGTCGCCACCAAGCCGGCGGCGCCTGGCCTTCCCGGCGACGGCGGCGGCACCGACGGCGCCCGGCTCAAGTTTCTGTCGGGGCACAAGGCAGGACAGGCCGTTGCGCTGACCCGCGAGCGGACGACGATCGGACGCGCCGGCGTGCAGCTGGTCGCCATCGAGCGCTCGGGCGAGGGGTACCGCCTGAGGGTGGTCGAGGGCAGCCGCACGCCGGTCAACGGCCAGCCCGCCACTGCGGATGGCGTCCCGCTGGCAACCGGGGATGTCGTCGAAATTCTGGGCAACCGGCTCGAGTTCGTGGCCGCCGGCGGCGTTTCGGCCAGCTCGCCGGGGGGCGATTCGAGGGCAAGTTCGCCGGCGGCCCCGCAGGCAGCAGGCGGGCTTGAAGCTCCGTAGAGCGTGGCGCCGGCGGCCGGGTTTAGCCGCCACGACGCGCTTAAGCCTGACGATCTGCGGCGAGATAACCGCTCGCCGCTCGCGCAATCGACCGCCTTTCAGCGTCAGCATGTGACGCTGAGCGTCACATGCTTATGGCATGCCACGGCCTCCGCAGCTGGCAAGCCCATGATCCGAAGGCGATTCTGATGGCGGGAATGCTCGATAATCCGCACCATAGCTGCGAAGATACTTATTCCCGCTTCAAATGCCGATGGCATGGCTGGCATGCCAATTGCGACTTGCCTCTCGGCATCCCCAGATGCGAAGGGTTTGGGAGTACTTACTAACGTTACGGAGATCGCAATGAAACGAATACAACAGGGTTTTACCCTGATCGAACTGATGATCGTCGTTGCGATCGTCGGCATTCTGGCGGCCATCGCGCTGCCGGCGTATCAGGATTATGTCATCCGCTCGAAGATGTCGGAAGGCGTGGCCGCGGCTGCTGCCTGCAAGACGTCGATCAGCGAATACGTGTCGACCAAGACGGCTTGGCCGGCCGACGCGGACACGGCGGGTTGCTCGACGCTGGCGACCACGTATGTGCCGCGCTTGACGGTAGCGGATAACGGCGTCATTACGGTGACCACGCAGAACACCGGCTCGAAACGGTGGCTGCGGCGATTGCGTTCTGACGCTGACGCCGCAGACTGTCGGCGTTGCCCGACATCACCGGCTGGACGGGTTCGCACAGCGGCTGCGACGCCAAGTACGTTCCGTCGAACTTCCGCTAAGCGCAGTAGCTTGATGCATCCGGGCCGGCGGGGCTTTTGCCCCGCCGGCCCTTTTCTATTGGTCGCGTCGCCAACGCCGGATGCCGGATGCCCTGCATCGATATAATCGGTCGCGTCTGTCGACAGAAGAGATTGCTAGCGTGCGTCTGCTGCGAAAACTCGCCACCGTCGCGACGATCAGAGGGCAAGAGTCCGCGACGCGCAATCCGATTCGCGCTCGCGGTCCGACGCGCCGTCGCGCGGGCGCACTGCCGGACGTTGCGGACGCAGGCGCAAGCCCATCGCGATGCCGGGCGCTTACGCCGCGTCGCTGCGCATCGTCGAGAGCGCATTGCGCGCGCAGCCCGAACGATCCGGACGCTGTTGCTGGCGAAGCGTCGTCGACCTTGCACGCCTGGGAACGGTTTCGCGAGGCGCTCGATCTGGCGTGCGCGCGCGGAGCTGGCCGGCGCGCCGTCCGCGGCGCTCGACATGCATGCTCGGTTGGACGTGCTTCTCGGATGGGCAGGATCGACGAAGCCGAGGCGCACATGCGCAAGCGCCGTCGCGGCCGACGCCGCCGCGGCCGCCACGCACGCCAACCTCGCCGTCGTGCTGCAGGCGCAGGGCCGGCTGGACGACGCCGCGGCGAGCTACGCGCGCGCGCTGGCATTGAACGGCGACGACGTGCAGTGCCTGCTCAATCTCGGCGTATGCAAGGTCGATCAGCGCGACGCGCCGCGGCGGCGAAGCGCTGGTCCGGCGCGCGCTGGCGCTCGACGGCAATCGCGCGCGCGCATGGGCGAATCTCGGTGTCGCGCTGGCGCTGCAGGATCGCCACGACGATGCGCTCGAAGCCTTCGAGCGCGCCGACGGATCGAGGCGAAGAGCGGCGAGGACGTCGAGAATTTCGTCAATTTCGCGCTGCATCTGCGCGAAGGCGGCCGCACGTCCGACGCGCATCGCTCTGTACGAGAAGCATCTTCCCGTCCCGGCCCAGCCTGGCCGGGCACAACGACTACGCGTTCGCACTGTTGACCGCCGGCCGCTTGGTCGAAGGATGGAACCAGTACGAGTTTCGCTGGATGCGGGCGCCGCTGCTGCAGCTGCGACCCGGCTTCGACCGTCCGGTCTGGGCAGGCCAGGATCTTGCCGGCAAGGTCGATCCTGCTGCGTGCCGAACAGGGCTTCGGCGACATCATCCAGTTCGTCCGCTACGCGCCGCTGGTCAAGGCGCTGGGCGCAACCGTTCTGCTGCAGGTTCGCGACGGACTCGAACGGCTGGCGCGCGGATTCGCGGGCATCGATCAGGTCCTCGATCGCTGCGATCCGAATCGCTGCCGCATTTCGATTTCTACATCAACCTGCCGAGTCTTCCGCGCGTATTCGGCACCGACGCTCGAATCGATTCCGGCGGACATTCCGTACCTGCACGCGAACCCGCCGACGTCGCGCGATGGGCAGTCGACGGCTCGGTCGGTCGGGCCAGTCAAGGTCGGAATCTCCTGGGCGGGAAGCCCGACGCATTCGCGACGATCGATTTCGCTCGATGGATCTGTCGGTGCTGAAGCCGGTGCTGGAGGTGGCGGGGGTGCGGTTTGTATCGTTGCAGAAAGGGTGCGGCGGCGGAGAGCGGCGGCGTTGCCGGCGGGGGTGGATTGGGTGGACCTGGGGCCGGAGCTGGAGGATTTCAGCGATACGGCGGCGGTGATCAGCCAACTGGATCTGGTGATTTGCGTCGATACGGCGGTGGCGCATCTGGCGGGTGCGCTGGGCAAGCCGGTGTGGGTGATGGTGGCGCAGCCGGCGGACTTTCGCTGGCTGGAAGGGCGCGAGGACAGTCCGTGGTATCCGACGATGCGGCTGTTCCGGCAGAGCCGGCGCGACGATTGGAGCGACGTGGTGGCAGCGGGTGAAGGCGGCGCTGGAGGAACGGGTGCGGGAAGGGCCGGCGGTGATGCCGGCGAAGACGAGCGCGAAGGCGGTGCGCGAGCGCTGCGCTGCCGTGGACCAGCGCCGGCGCAGCTGAAGGCGGGCCATCGACCGGGGTTGAGCGCGGTGGCGGAGACGCGGGTGGGGATTCTGCAGTATTTGCCGGACGAGCCGATCGTCGGCGATGCGATCGGCTGGTATGGCGAGTATCTGCAGCCGCAACTGGATCTGCTGGCGCGGATCGTGCGACCGGGATCGACGATGCTGGAGGTGGGTGCGGGGGTTGGCGCGCATGCGGTGTTCCTGGGACGGATGCTGGGCGAGGCCGGGCATTTGTTTTTGTACGAGTCGCGGCCGGTGCTGCAACGGATCATGCGGCAGAATCTGGCGGCCAATGGCGTGGGCAACGTGACGGTGATGCGGCGGGCGCTGGGCAGCCGGGGCGAGGAGGACAGCGGCCGGAGCCGACGAGCGAAACGCTGGACGAATTGCAGCTGGAGCGGCTGGACTGGCTCAAGGTCAATGCGGGTGTTGCTGCGCTGGACATGCTTGCCGGGGCGAGCGAGACGCTGTGGCGGTTGCGGCCGCTGCTGTTCCTGGCGGCGCCGGACGAGCAGGGGTTGCGCGCGCTGGCGGAGCAGGCGCGCGAATTCGGCTATCGCTGCTGGCGGATGGAGACGGCGTTGTTCAATCCGCAGAATTTCAATCGTCGCGAGGCGGACATCTTTGCCGGCGCGCAAGGCGCTGGCGCTGCTGGCGATTCCGGAAGAGATCGACGTCGACATAGCACTCGACGAATGCATCGAGATATCATGAGCGGCGTCTTGCTGTCCTGCTGAACATCGCAAAAGGGAGCGTCGGGCCTTCATGGGAATACTGAAATTTCTTGATACGCGCGAACTCGAGGACTTCGCGACCGGCCTGGCGCTGGACTTGGGTCGGCGATTTCCTCCCGCATCCGAAGCGCGGACCGATCCCGGCGCGCAGCATCAGATCAAGGTAATTCTCGAAGGACTGGCGGCACGCGCGGTTCGCTATCGTCAGGAGCACAATCTGGGCATCTACAAGAAGGCCAAGCTCGGCAATGTGTTTCGCTGGAAGCTCAAGGAACAGGGATACAGCCCTGCATTCATCGAGCGCGCGACCAAGGAAATCATCACGCGGCTCGCCGTCGAAGTGAGCCGAGCGCGATGGGTCGCCACGCCGCGCCGCGAGTCTCCCCGAGATCAAGAGCCGGCGATTCCGACCCTGAGCGAGCGTGACACGCTCTGTTCGCCAAAGCGTCGGCGCTGTTCGATTCCCGGCGTTGCCGGGAGGCTCGCGCCGTCTGCGCCGAGGCCGATCGCCTGGGACTCGATGGCACCGAATTCTGCCTGCTTGGCGGCTGGTGCTCATTCGGCGTCGGCAAGCTCGACGAGGCGGAAACCTGGATGCGCCGCGCCGCGGCCTCATCGCCCGAGAGTGCCCCAGTCGCATTTCAATCTCGCCGTCGTTCTGCACGCGCAGCGACGATATCAGGATGCGGCGGCAAGCTTCGAGCGCGCACTCGCGCTCGACGGCGGCGACTTCGATAGTCACATCGGCATGGGCAACGCCCGACTCGCGCTGGGCGAGCTTGCGACGGCGGAGATGTCTTTCCGCCGCGCCCTGGCGCTGGACGATCGGCGCGCGGTCGCGTGGCGCCTGCTGGGCGCTGCGGTCGGACGGCAGTGCAGGTATGCAGCAGGCGCTCGAGCTGTTCGCGCACGCGGACAAGGTTTCGGATGGCGAGGCGGAGGACGCCACCGCCTTTACCAACTACGCGATCGCGCTTTCCGAAGGGTCGGCGCGTCCCGGAGGCGCTCGCGGTCTATGAGCGCTACTTGCCGCGATTTCCGTTCGTGGACGGGCACTATGCGTACGCGCTCGCGCTGTTGACCGCCGGCCGGCTCGTCGAAGGGTGGCGGCATTACGAGTTTCGCTGGCTGAAGGACCAAGGCCAGCCGGCGACACAGCCGGGTTGGCCGGCCCCGTTTGGGCAGGTCAGGCGCTGCGCGGCAAGACGATATTGCTTCACGTCGAGCAGGGATTCGGCGACGTCATCCAGTTCGTCCGCTATGCGCCGCAGGTAAAGGCGCTGGGCGCGACCGTCCTGCTCAGAGTCGCGCGTCCGATGAAGACGCTGATGCAGGGCATCGCAGGGAGTCGATCGGGTTCTCGATCGCGACGAGGTAATTCCGGCATATCGACTTTTACATCAATTTGCTCAGCTTGCCGCGCATTTTCGGCACCGTGCCTCGACACGATTCCGGCGGACATTCCGTATCTCCAGTGTCGAAGCGCGCGGGCGCAACGTTGGGCAGCCCGGCTTCCGGTCGGACGGTGCCACGATCGGACTGGTGTGGGCGGGAAACGCTCAGCACCCGAACGATCGCTTTCGCTCGATGGATTTCTCGGTGCTGGGGCCGGTGCTGGAGGTGGCGGGAGTGCGGTTTGTATCGCTGCAGAAGGGGCCGGCGGCGGAGACGGCGGGGCTGGTGCCGGCAGGGAGTGGACTGGGTGGACCTGGGGCCGGAGCTGGAGGATTTCAGCGATACGGCGGCGGTGATCAGCCAGCTGGATCTGGTGATCTGCGTCGATACGGCGGTGGCGCATCTGGCGGGCGCGCTGGGCAAGCCGGTGTGGGTGATGGTGGCGCAGCCGGCGGATTTTCGCTGGCTGGAAGGGCGCGAAGACAGTCCGTGGTATCCGACGATGCGGCTGTTCCGGCAGAGCCGGCGCGGCGATTGGAGCGACGTGATGGAGCGGGTGAAGGCGGCGCTGGAGGAGCGGGTGCGGGGAGGGCCGGCGGCGATGCCGGCGAAGACCGAGCGCGAAGCCGGTGCCAGCAGCGCGCGCTGCCGTGGACCAGCCCGGCGCAGCTCAACGCGGGCCATCGGCCGGGGCTTGAGCGCGGTGGCGGAGACGCGGGTGGGGATTCTGCAGTATTTGCCGGACGAGCCGATGGTCGGCGATGCGATCGGCTGGTACGGCGAGTATCTGCAGCCGCAACTGGATCTGCTGGCGCGGATCGTGCGGCCGGGAGCGACGATGCTGGAGGTGGGTGCGGGGGTGGGCGCGCACGCGGTGTTTCTGGGGCGGATGCTGGGCGAGGCCGGGCATTTGTTTCTGTACGAGTCGCGGCCGGTGCTGCAACGGATCCTGCGGCAGAATCTGGCGGCCAATCGGAGTGACGCAACGTGACGGTGATGCGGCGGACGCTGGGCAGCCGGGGCGAGGACGGACAGGGCCGGAGCCGACGAGCGAAACGCTGGACGAATTGCAGCTGGAGCGGCTGGACTGGCTCAAGGTCAACGCGGGTGTCGCTGCGCAGGACATACTTGCCGGGGCGAGCGAGACGCTGTGGCGGTTGCGGCCGCTGCTGTTCCTGGCGGCGCCGGACGAGCAGGCGTTGACGTGCGCTGACGGAGCAGGCGCGCGAATTCGGCTATCGTTGCTGGCGGATGGAGACGGCGTTGTTCAATCCGCAGAACTTCAATCGTCGCGAGACGGACATCTTTGCCGGCGCGCAAGGCGATGGCGCTGCTGGCCATTCCGGAAGAGATCGAAGTCGACGTGGCGCTCGACGAATGCGTCGAGATATCATGAGTCGAGCGACGATCTTTAGGATTCGATATCAACTATGATGCAATTCGGAAATCTGACGCTGAAACAGTGCAAGTATGGCTGGATGCTTTTTAACGGCCCATTCATCGGCAAGTGCTTTGAACTGTACGGCCAGTACAGTGAATCCGAAGTGCGCTGATGCGCGCGTTTCTGCGCGAAGGAGTACTGTGATCGACGTTGGCGCCAACATCGGCGACTTGACGCTTCCGCTAGGCCGGATCGTCGGCGAATCGGGCAGAGTATTCGCCATCGAATCGCATCCCGACAATTCAATGTCCTGTGCGCGAACCTGGCGCTCAACGAAATCCGGAATACCAGACCGATCAATGCGTTCGTCGCGACTAGCGACAAGGCCGACACGGCAGCGACGTATGGGGAAAGTTCGCGTATGTGAGCGAAGGCTGGAGCACGCAATTCCTGGCACTTGACTCGCTGGAGCTGACCGCCTGCGATCTGATCAAGGTCGACGTGGACGGAAAGGAGCTGGAGGTCTTGCGGAGCGGCGAGATGCAGATCGAGCGCTTCCGACCCGTGCTGTATTTCGAGAATGACGTTCGCGAGGCGTCGCGGAGCTGCTGTCGTACCTGATGGAGAAGTTGGGCTACGACCTGTACTGGCATCCCGCGCCGATATTCGACGAGCAAGAACTACTTCGGCAATCCGGTCAACCATTGGGCGCCGAAGAATATCATTTCGTTGATGGTGCTAGGCATCCCGTCGGAGCGAAAGACAGGATGCCGCAGCTTCGCCGGATTACCGACAAGAATGAATGGTGGACCTAACAAGGAACCGGCATCGGATTAATTCGATATGCTCAAGAATATTTAAAGGACCTATACTCTCGCCCGACCTCGACGGAAGCGCACGAACCCGCTGGGCCGCAGCACCGCGGGTTACCAACAATGGCTGGACGATCTGGTCCGCCAAATGTTTCAGCTGATGCACAACGTCGAGCAGGACAATTTTGACGCCGATCGCTATCGCAACGTCCCGACCAATGCGTTCTTCGCCGACAGCCACGCTCACTATTTCGCTTTCCTGCTGAAGAACATCGAGCGGTTCTTCCACTCTCGTCAACTGCTCGAAGACGAACGATCGAGAAAGCTCTCTACGACCAGTTGATTCTCTTCCGGTTGCTCAGCCATCTGCACGTGCGGCTTCCGTTCAATACATCGCAAAATCGCGCGCACATCGCAACCGCCGCGAGCTGGCACATCGAAGACACCGAGGATGCGGGCGCGTTCGGTCCGCTCTCGATTTATCGGGTCCCTGGCCAGGGACATGATATCCGGGTCAAGGGCTGGAAAGAGAACATCACATGGACGTTCCTGTATCGACAGTATTTCTTCGAACGTGGCGGAGTGGAGATCAAGCCTGCGCCGGGAGACCATGTCATCGACGCCGGAGGATGCTTCGGCGACACTGCGCTCGGCTTTGCTGACGTCGTCGGGGAAAACGGGACACGTCTACGTCTTCGACCCGCTGCCAATGCATTGCAGGATCACGGCGCAGCAGCTGACGATGAATCCGACACTTGCGGCGCGCGTATCGATCTTTCCTTCGGACTCACCGACCAAGTGAACGACGTGGCGCCACTAGTCGACGATGGCAAGATCGATCCGGGCGCCCGCATCCTTTCGTCCGCGATGCCCACGACCACGATCGACGCTGCAGTCGCGAAAAGTAATGCGCCGCGCGTCGATTTCATCAAGATGGATATCGAAGGAAGCGAGCTCGGCGCACTTCGCGGCGCCGAATCAACGATCCGACGCTGGCGGCCGAAACTAGGCATCTCGCTGTATCACCGACCGGAAGATTTTTTCTCGATTCCCCCTGGATCGATTCACTCGGCATCGGATACCGACTCTATCTCGACCACTACAGCATTCACCACGAGGAGACGGTGCTGTACGCGGCCGTATGACAGCGCCTCGCCATGACGTCGGGCCCGTTGCAGGCATCGGCGTCGCGGTTCACGGTCGTTCAGTCAGCAAAGCGCGTTTTTCGTCGGCGCCCGAATAACGCGGCGATCCCCGCCCTTGTAGCCTATGCGGCAATAGAAACTATGTCTTGCGTGATCCTCATTTCAGGCAGGTCGATGAACGATGCGCTCTCCGCGGCGGGACGGGCGCATCGTGAGCTGTTCGAGAGCCTTGGCACGATTTATTTTCATGAATTTTGCGGAGCCGGCGCGCGGATGAGCAATTGAACCGGACAATCCAGGAACAATCGATCGAGTTCGTCTACGGTGCCGCGGGCGGAGGCGCTGACATGCGAGGCGCGACCGCGGACGGCAAGGAGCTGAATCTGTGGGAGGCGATACGCGTTCCCTTCATTTCGCTCAAGGGCGACTCGCCCGCGTATTTTTTCGATCGGCACGTGATGCCAAGTCCGTGGCACGCATGCCTGTATTACTTCCCGGAGCACCTCGACCTTCGCAAGCGGTTGCCGCTGACGCCGGCGCTCTACGGCCTGGTGCCGCCAATGCCATTCGACATGGCCGGGAAGCATGAGATCGATTTTCGCAAGAAGGAAAAGGGCAAGCTGCTTTTCCTGAAGAACGGCAACGATCCGGAGAAGCTCGTCCAGTCGTGGCGGCGAAGCGATGCCGACGGCGACTTTCATCATGCTGACCGACCTGGCCGGTGAACTCGTCAACGGCATCAACACGGAAATCGGCTACGACATCGACTGCGCTCGTCACCGCATATTTTCTGGGCAAGGGCTGGGACGTCAGCGAGTTCGTCAATCTGCGCCTGTTCTTCGTCGCCCAGCTCGACGACTATCTGCGACGGATAAAGAGCGCGTTGGTTGCCGACGTGATTGCGGATTTTCCGGTCGTGATTCACGGCTTCAACTGGGAGCATTTCGATTTTTCCGGCCGGCGTGCGACATTCGTGCCCGGCGGAGATTACACGCAATCGAGGCAGCACATCATCGACTCGCTTGGAATGGTCGATATGTCGCCGAATACGCAACGGGCGCCTCACGACCGGGCGATGCGCGCGTTCGGACTCTGGACCTTGTGTCTGACCAACGAGCAGCGTTTTTTCAAGGAGCAATTCGCGAAGGCGGAGGCGTTCAGCTACCGCTTCGACAAGGAGCACCTGGCCTCGAAGATCGCCGACGTGCTGGAGCATCCGAAGCGCTATGTCGAGCTTGGGGTCGAGGTCGCCGAGCAGTTTCGCCAAAACCGCCGCCCTCAGGATTTCGCGCAGTTCATGCTCGACACGGCAGGCCATATCCGTCTGGCAAGCGGGCCGCGTCCGGCGGGCCTGCAGGACTTTTTCGTATGGCCTCCGACAAAGCAGGGATAAGCTCGCTCCGCGGATCGCGCTGGTCGCCATGAGGGTCGCTATCATGCAACCCTATTTCTTTCCCTACATCGGGTACTTCCAGCTGATCCGCTCGGTGGACCTGTTCGTCCTCTACGACAACATCAAATATACGAAAAAGGGATGGATCAACCGCAACCGCTTTCTGCAAAACGGCGCTGAATCCGTTTTTTCGGTGCCGTTGCGCAAGGACTCCGACTTCCTCGACATCAAGGATCGTGCGCTAGCTGACAGCTTCGACCGCGGGAAGCTGGCGAACCAGCTACGCGAGGCGTATCGTCGCGCACCGTACTTCGATCAGGCTTTTCCCGTCGTGGAAAATGCCATCATGTCGCCCGAGGAAAACCTGTTCGACTACATTCACGGCTCGGTGATGGATGTGTGCCGGTACCTGTCGATCGGTACGCCTATCGTCGTCTCGTCCAGTATCGCTGATCGACCCGGCGCTGAAGGCGGAGGACAGGGTGCTCGGCCTCTGCAAGGCAACCGGCGCCAGCGGCTACGTCAACGCGATCGGGGGCCAGAAGCTCTATTCGCGGGAGGAATTCGAGGCGCAAGGCGTCGAGCTCAAATTCCTCCAGTCTCATGCGATCACGTATCCGCAATTCGGCGGGCCATTTGTTCCCGTGGCTGTCGATCGTCGACGTGATGATGTTCAATTCGAGTCCGCGACGATCCGGGAATTCATCTGAGTCCGGACTACGAGCTTGTCTAGGCGGGGACGGAAGTCTATCCAGGATTCGAACAGACCGCGAAGAGGCTCGCGGACAGATCCGGATATATCTTCGCGAGGTCATTGCACGCCTGGAGATAGGCATCGCTGACGATTCCTGCCGCGATCGCCTGATCGAATTGAAAGTTCGCCAGCGGCTTCACCAGTATTCCGCCATAGTCTTCCAGTCGATACCCGGCGCGGCGCAACTCTGAGAGCAGGACATCCATCGGAGTACGTGCAGCGGTGGCCGTGCTGGGCCTCGGCCGGCGTTACGGCGGCGTTGTACTCTATCAGTCCCATCCTGACGGCGATCTGCCGCGAAAGCGCGTTGGCGTTTGGTACCGCGACGAAAAGCCTACCGGTGGGACTCAGCCATTGCCGAATCTTGGCGAGGACCTTGACCGGGTCGTCCAGGTGCTCGAGCGTATGAACGAGAAATACGTTGTCGAAGCGCTGCTCGAGCTGCGCATCTTCGAACGTCGCGTTGACGACGGTCACCCGCGCGGGAAAGCGCTGGCGGACCGCTTCGGCCAGCTCGCTGGCCGCCTCGATTGCGGTGATCGCCGGGAAATATTCCAGGATCTGCTCCGGTCATGTCCCCCTTGTAGCATCCGAGCTCCAGGACCGAGCCGCCGCGTGAGAAATGCGGCTCCAAGCGTCCGCAGCAGGTATCGGCGGATGATGGTGTCGAAGTCGTACGGCGTACTTGCGGCCCTGATTGTCCTGATATTCCTGGCTATGATTTCTCATGCTCCGCCTCTCCCGTGACATGCGCTTCTTTGGCTTTAGCGCGTCGCGTCCACACCGCATCCGTAATGTAACAAGATCCGCAAAAATGGGCGACGAGTTCCCTTCTCGGCTCGAGCGCGCCTGTTCGAACGCCGCGCATTTCTCGATCCCTTATGCCTCGCTGCCCCGGATTCCGTCTGCGGGTCCTCGACCCCGCCGCCTCGCCCGGATTACAATGCCCCGGGAAACGTAAGCCCCCAAGTCATCGCAACATGCTCGCGGAGCGCGATCTTGTTTGATCGGCCAGAAAGAGACTCATGAGCAATATCCTGGATGCGCATGTCGGGGCATACGAAGGCAACAATATCTACGACTTCGACAATTCGATCCTGCTCAACTGGTACCCGAAGAGAATCCTCGAACTGGCTCCCAATACCACGTCGCTGCTCGAGCTTGGGCTGGGCCACGGTTTTTCGACACCTCTGTTCTCGCGCGCCGTTCCCCGCCATGTAGTGCTCGAGGGTTCGCCGGCGGTCATCGCAAACTTCCGGAAGGCGTCTCCCGAATGCCGGGCGGAGATCATCGAGACGTATTTCGAGACGTTCGAGGGGAAGGAGCGATTCGACGTCATCGTGATGGGCTTCATACTCGAGCACGTCGACAATCCGGCAGAGATCCTGGCGCGCTACCGGCAATTCCTGGTGCCGGGTGGAACACTGTTCGTTGCAGTGCCGAACATGGAGTCGATGAATCGGCGCCTGGGACACCTGGCAGGGCTGCTGCCAGACCTGCATGCCCTGTCCGAAAACGATCTCCTGCTCGGGCACAAGCGGTATTACACGGTGGATTCCCTGAAGAGCCGAGTTGCGAGATGCCGGCTACCAGGTGGAGCGCTCAGAAGGAATCTACCTGAAGCCGGTCACCACCCGGCAACTGATTTCCCTCAATCTCGGCGCGAACATCATCGAAGCACTTTGCAAGCTCGGCATCGATTATCCGGAGCTTTCGTGCGGCATCATGGCGCAAGCGAAAGACGCCGGATGAGAGTGGTCATCGTCGGGGGCACTTCCTCGCTGGGTTCGGCCCTGAAGTCGGCGCTGTCCACCCGCTGCGAAGTGATCACCGCCGGCAGGACGAACTGCGACATCGATTTCGATCTGACCTGGCCGCTCGAACGAATGGTGCTCCCGGAGGACGTGGACGTCATTGTTCACACGGCCGCCCATTTCGGCGGGAAAACCGCCGCGGACATCGTCGAAGCCGAGCAGGTCAATGTGCTCGGCACGATGAAGCTGTGCGAGGCGGCAGCCGGCGCGAAGGCGCGCCACTTCATCCTTATCTCCAGTGTCTTCGCTTCGTTGAGCGAGGACTCGGCGCAGTACAGCGTCTATGCACTGTCGAAGAAGCACGCCGAAGACGTGGCGCGGTTTGTTTGCGCCAGCCGTTCGCTGCCGCTGGCGGTGCTGCGGCCGTCGCAGATTTACGGAGCCGGGCCGCGCTTCCGCGTGCATCAACCTTTTTTGCATGCAATGCTGGACAAGGCGAAGAAGGGCGAGGACATCCTGCTCTACGGCAACCACGATCCGTGGCGAAACTTCATCTACATCGACGATCTGACAGCCGTGATATCCAAGGTCATCGACGCGCGGATCGCGGGGACGTATTCCTGCCAGCACCCCGACAACGTGACGTATTCGCAGATCGCCAAGGCCGCGTTCCAGGCGTTCGATACCCGAGGAAGTGTCCGTTTCCTGCGCGACAAGCCCGATATCCCGGACAACGTCTTTCCCGGCGACGATGCGCTGTACGAGGCGATCCGCTTCCGTCCCAGCACGACTATCGAGGACGGCCTTCGGCGAATCGCCGCACTGTCATGAAGACGATCCTGGTTTCCGGTGCAAGCGGCGTCGTCGGATACGGTATCCTCCGTTCGCTTCGAAAGTCGGGCAAGGATCTGCGCCTCGTCGGGACCACGATTTACGACGACTCGGTCGCCGAGGGTTTCTGTGACATTTTCGAGCTGGCGCGACCGACGCATGATGCCGGCTATCTGGAGTGGCTATCGAGGATCATTTCGACCCATCAGGTCGACCTGATCATTCCCGGAATCGAAGCCGACATGTACCGTTGGACCGAATCCGTGGACGAACTGGAGCGAGGCGGTGCGGTGAAAGCGCTGCTCAACGAGCCGCGACTGGTGCTGTTGTGCAAGGACAAATGGGCGTTTTTCGAGGCGCTCAGCAACAGCGGCCTGCCATGCGTCATCGAAACGACCCTCGAGTCCGACTTCGATACGCTCGCCGGCAGGTTCGGATTGCCGTTCCTTCTCAAGCCGCGAATCGGGTTCGGCTCCAAAGGGATCGTACGAGTCGATTCACTGGCCACGTTCCTCGAGCATCGACCCCGGATCGGGACCGTGCTGATGGCGCAGCCCATCATCGGCACGGAGGACGAAGAGTTCACCACCTCCGCGTTCTGTGACGGCAACGGCGGCTTCTACGCTCACATGACGCTCAAGAGGAAGCTCTCGAGCGACGGCTTCACCGATCGTGCCGAGGTCGTGCAGGTTGATGACATCGCGGAGACGGTGCGCGGACTGTGCGGCCTTTTCAGGCCGATCGGGCCGACCAATTTCCAGTTCCGGCGACATCGAGGACGCGTTGAAACTGCTCGAGATCAATCCGAGGATATCGTCGGCCACCTCGATCAGGACGGCGTTCGGATATAACGAGTGCGCGATGGCAGTCGAGTACTATCTGGAGGGCAAGATGCCGCAGCAGCCGGTCATCAGGCCAGGGCGCGCAGTGCGCTATACCGAAGATCTGATTTTCTACTCATGACCATCGGCATCATCTCCGACATCCACGGCAATTACGAGGCCCTGAAAGAGGTCCTCGCCGAGCTCGACCGGATGAAGGTGTCCGAGGTGATCTGCCTCGGCGACGTCGTCGGCTACTACACCCAGGTCAACGAGTGCTGCGACGAGCTGAGGAAACGGCAGATCCGTTGCGTCATGGGCAATCACGACTGGTACATGGCGGGCGGCGGTTTTTGCATGAGATCCAAGAGCGTCAACGATTGCCTGGTCTATCTGCGAAAAGTGATCACCGCCGAGAACGTCGAATGGCTGAGGGGCTTCCCCTTGCAACTGTCGATCGAGGGGCTGCGCGTTGTGCACGGCGGATGGTCCGACCCGATGGACGAATACCTCAAATGGACGGAGACGTATTTCGACAAGATCGCCGGACACCGCTTCGCGTCCGGCCATACGCATATTCAGGCGATTCGCACGGCCGGCGGCAAGACCTATTGCAATCCCGGCTCCGTGGGGCAGCCGAGAGACAAGGATCCCAGGGCGGCCTTCGCGACCTACGATGGCGAATTCACGCTGCATCGGGTCGACTACGACACTCAGCCGGTGTTCGATCTGATGAAGAAGGCGGGCTTCAGCGACTACTATTACGGCTGCCTGAAAACCGGCGCACAGCAGCTTGTGCCGCCTTCCCGAAGAACACGGTACGGAAGGTGTTTAGCTGGCGCAAGCTGGGGCGGGTGTTCGACCCCACGAGACGTCGACATCGACTGGATGAAGGACTTCGCCCAGGCGCCGTCCGCCCTGGTGCTCGACGATCGCGTCCGGGTGTATTTCGCCTGCAGGCCGGCCGCCGACAGCAACGGCCAGTTCGTCAGCTACGTCGCCTACGTCGACTTCAAGCGCGACAATCTGCTGGAGCGAATCAACATCTCGAAGGAACGCATCCTGCCGCTCGGGCGAACGGGGAACGTTCGACGAGTTCGGCACGAATCCGGCGTCGGTCATCCGGAACGGCGACGAAATCTGGGTGTACTACGCCGGGTGGACGCGGTGCGAATCGGTGCCGTTCAATGCGGCAATCGGCTTGGCGATCAGCCGCGACAATGGAGAGACGTTTGCGGCGGATCGGCAACGGGCCGGTGCTCTCGTATTCGCTCGACGAGCCCTTCGTCATCGGAAGCCCGCGAATCAGGAAGTTCAACGGCACGATGTACCTATGGTACGTGGCCGGAAAGAAATGGATCAACGGGCGATGGCCGGCCGGAGCCCGTCTACAAGATTCGCATGGCAAGCTCGTCCGACGGGATTCGCTGGACCAAGCACGGGGCGGACCTGATCGAAGCGTTCTCGGGGAAGACGAGTGTCAGGCGAGCCCCGACGTGTTTTTCTCCAACGGCAAGTACCACATGTTCTTCTCGTACCGCCACACGCTGGGCTTCAAGGACAGGGGCCGCGGATACCGGATCGGCTATGCCTCGTCGTCCGATCTCGGAACTGGACGCGGGACGATGCCAGAGCAGGGATCGACGTGTCGCCGGAGGGCTGGGACTCCGAAACGATCAGCTACCCGCACGTGTTCGAGCTCGATGGTAGCACGTACATGCACTACCAGGGCAACCAAGTCGGCAAGTTCGGGTTCGGGCTGGCCCGCGCTGGAAGCCGGCTCGTCATGGACAGATGCCATGAAGTGGAGGAAGCTCGGGAAGATCTTCGATCCGACCGATCATGCGCTGCCGAACGGCTGCGTCGAATTCGCCCAATCCCCGCAGGCGCTGGTGTGCGCCGATTTCATCAGCGTTTACTTTTCGACGCAGGCAGCGCGACGCTATCGGCAAGTACCTCAGCCACATCGCATTCGTCGACTTCGACAGGCGGCTCTCGAGCGATACTCGGCGTCTCGAAGCACGGTCATCGAAGCTCGGCGGGCTGGGATGCTTCGACGAGCACGGCATCTTCCCGATGAGCGTCCGGTGCGGGACGGCGATCGGGTGCTCGGTTACACGACGGGCTGGAACCGAAAGCGTCTCGGTATCGGTCGACACATCGATCGGCCTGGCGATCAGCCACTGACGACGGCGCACCTTTCAGAAGTTCGGCGACGGCCCGGTCGCTCACATCCTCGCTGCACGAGCCTTTTCTGGTCGGCGATGCCTTCGTCGCGTGCATCGGGGGCGCCTATCACATGTGGTACATCTACGGGACCGCATGGACGCGGCGCCGCGGGACGCGCCCGAGCGTGTGTACAAGATCGGTCACGCCACTTCGGCGGACGGCGTTGCGTGGAAAAGGAGGGCAGGCAACTGATCGCCCAGGCTCGGCAGCAGCGAATGCCAGGCGCTGCCCACCGTCATCCAGCTGCGACGGCGCTACCACATGTTCTTCTGCTACCGCGCGCCAGTTCGGCTTCCGCACAGACCGCGAGCGTGCCTACCGGATCGGGTATGCGTTCTCCGATGACCTCACGATGGACAAGGGACGACGCCGCGTGCGGGCATCGATGTCTCGCCAGACGGCTGGGATTCGGACATGCAGTGCTATCCGAACGTGTTCGAGTGCGACGGGAGCATCTACCTTCTCTACAACGGCAACGAGTTCGGCCGGCGTGGTTTTGGCGCAGCCGTGCTCGAGCGCTAAGCGCAAACCGAAGGTATTACACCTTGCCCAGCGCGAGGACGCCGAGAATCGACGCGATCGCTCGGATCGCGTCGGCATCCAGCGCCGATCCGGTCGGAAGCACGACGACACGCTCCGCAACGAGGTTGGTGTTCGGGAGCATCAGCCCGGCGTGCGGATAGTAGGATCGATACGGTTCCATGTTGTGACAGCCGGGCCAGAAATACTTGCGCGCAAGCATGTTCTCGGCGTGCAGCGACCTCGACGATCCGATCGCGCGAGACCGGAAAGTAGGGCGCGACCTCGACGACCACGTACTGGTAGTTGTTCCGCTCCGATTCGTCGTATTCGCAGCACGCTCAGCCCGGGAATCGACGCGATCGCGTCGCGGTAGCACTGATAGTTGCGCCGATTGATCGCGACGAAATCGTCCAGGTCCTCGAGGTTGGTCAGCCCCATCGCCGCCGCGATCTCGGTCATCTTGCCGTTGGTTCCCGGATAGATCACGTTGTCGTAGCCCGAGAAACCGAAGTTGCGCATCAGGCGCATCTTCTCGGCCAGCTCGTCGTTGTTGGTGACGACCGCGCCGCCTTCGAACGTATTGAAGAACTTGGTGGCGTGAAAGCTGAAGACCTCGCATTCGCCGAATCTGCCGAGCAGCTTGCCGTTCAAGCTGCAGCCGAATCCGTGCGACGCGTCGAACATCAGCCGCAGCTTGTGCTCGTCTGGCGATGGCCTCGAGCTCCTTGACGGGCGCGGCGCGGCCCCACAGATGCACGCCGATGATGCCGGTGGTGCGCGGCGTGATCATGCGCCAGACCGCGGCCGGATCGAGGTTGTGCGTTGCCGGGTCGATATCGGCGAAGATCGGCGTGATCTCCTGCCATTGCAGCGCATGCGCGGTGGCGATGAACGTGTACGACGGAACGATCACCTCGCCTTTGAGATCGAGCGCGCGGGTCGCGATTTCCAGCGCGATCGTGCCGTTGCACATCGCGACGCAATGCTTGACGCCGAGAAACTCGGCAATCCGCTGCTCGAATTCCTGCGCGATCGGCCCGTTGTTGGACAGCCAGCCGCTGTCGAGGATATCGGAGGCGCGCTGCAGAAAGCGCTCGTGATTGCCGATGTTGGGACGGCCGACGTGAAGCGGCTCGGCGAACATCGGCGGCGCGCCGTTGATCGCGAGGTCGGCGGCCGATCCTGGCGGACTTGTACGACGTGGCCGCGACATCCTTGACCAGTTTCATCGGTGCGCCCTCGCTTGTGCGGGCGCCGGTTTGCTTGAGCGAGCCATCGTTAGCCCCGCCCGCTGCTCCCAAACCCGCCACTACCCCTTTGGCTTTCATGGAAGTCCTTTACTTCGACAAAGGATGCCTGAACTACCGGCACAAGCACAAGTTGGGCCAATCGTTCCATCGGTTTGAGCTCAAACGCCTCGCTGCCGCGGTTCCAGCAGCTCACCATCAGCTGCCCCTGGTAATCGGAGTCGATCAGGCCGACCAGGTTGCCCAGCACGATGCCGTGCTTGTGGCCCAGGCCGGAGCGCGGCAGGATCAGCGCCGCCAGGCCGGGATCGCCGATGTGGATCGCGATGCCGGTCGGGATCAGCTCGGTCCGGCCCGGCTGGAGCTCGATCGGGGCGTCGATACAGGCGCGCAGGTCCATGCCCGCCGAGCCCGGCGTCGCGTACGCGGGCAGGAACGGCCGGATCCGCTCGTCGAGGACCCTGAGCTCGATGGTCGCGGATGCTCATCTACCGCGGCAGCCGCGATGCGATTTCGGCGACCAGCCGGCGCGCGAGCGCGAGCTTGGCCATCCGCGGCAACGGGTGCGCGCCGCGCTCGTCGACCAGCGTGACTTCGTTCTCGTCGCTGCCCGATCGCGTCCTGCGCCCGATTGGCGATCAGCAGCGGCACTTTCTTGCTGCGGCGCTTGGCCTCGGCGTTCTTCACGATGTCGTCGGTCTCGGCGGCAAAGCCGACGCAGAACGGCGGTTTCGGACGCGCGGCGACGGCGGCGAGAATGTCGGCCGTCGGTTTCAGTGCAAGCGTCATCCGCTCGCCGTTTTTCTTCAGCTTGCTTGCCCGGACTTCGGCCGGCGTGTAGTCGGCGACGGCGGCGACCGCGATGAAGATCTGCGCGGCCGGGACTGCGGAGTCGACCGCGGCCGCCATCTCGGCCGCGCTTTTCACGTCGATGCGCGTCACGCCGGTCGGCGTGGCCAGCGACGTCGGTCCGGATACCAGCGTGACATTCGCGCCGGCTTCGGCGCACGCCTGCGCCAGCGAGAACCCCATCTTGCCCGAGCTCAAGTTGGTGATCGCGCGCACCGGATCGATCGCTTCGACCGTCGGGCCCGCGGTCAGCAGCACGCGCTTGCCGGCGAGCAGCTTCGGCTGCGCCGACGCGAGCAGCGCCGCCAGGATTTCTTCGGGCTCGAGCATGCGGCCGTCGCCGATTTCGCCGCAGGCCTGGTCGCCGCTTCCCGGACCGAGGATCTCGACGCCGTCGGCGCGAAGCTGCGCGACATTGCGCTGCGTCGCCGCGTTGCTCCACATCTGCCGATTCATCGCCGGCGCGATCAGCAGCGGACAGTCGCGCGCGAGACAAAGCGTCGACAAAAGATCATCGGCATGGCCGTTCGCCAGCTTGGCGATGAAATCCGCCGACGCCGGCGCGACGACGATCGCATCGGCATGGCGCGAGAGCTCGATGTGCCCCATCGCGTTGGCGGCGCCCGACTCCCACAGGCCCGACAGCACCGGGTTGCCCGACAGCGCCTGCAACGTCATCGGTGCGATGAACTGCGTCGGCGGCATGGCGTCATCACGACGTCGACGGCGATCCCTTCCTTGACCAGCAGGCGCGTCAGCTCCGCGGCCTTGTAGGCGGCGATGCCGCCGGTCAGGCCGAGCACGACACGCGAAAGCGATCGCGCGGCAGCGGGGGAGGTCATCGCGGAGGAATCATCCATGAGGACGAACGGGGGTGTGGCGTGGCGCAGTTTAATATGCGCTGGCATCACGGTACAGGGGCTGGATATGCGCATCGCCGATTGGCCGGCGGACGAGCGTCCGCGCGAGCGCCTGCTGAAGCTCGGCGCCGCGGCCTTGTCCGAGGCCGAGCTGCTCGCGATTTTCCTGCGCACCGGCATGGCCGGCAGGAGCGCAGTCGAGCTCGGTCGCGAGCTGCTCGCGCGCTTCGGCGGCCTGCAATCGGCTGTTCGGCGCCACGCTCGATGAATTCGCGGCGGTGCGCGGCTTCGGCCCGGCGAAATACGTGCAGCTGCAGGCGGTGGTCGAAATCGCGCGCCGCGCGCTGTCCGAAGAGATCGGCGAGCGCGACGCGATGACCTCGCCGCGCGCGGTGCGCGATTACCTGTCGCTGTCGCTGGGCAGCCGCCCGCACGAAGTGTTCGTCGCCCTGTTTCTCGACTCGCAGAACCGCCTGCTGGGATCGGAAGAGCTCTTCCGCGGCACGCTGACGCAGACCAGCGTGTATCCGCGCGAAGTCGTCAAGACGGCGCTTCGCTACAATGCCGCCGGCCGTGATTCTTCGCGCACAACCATCCGTCCGGCGTCGCCGAGCCCAGCCGCGCCGACGAGCTTCTGACGCAGACGCTCAAGCAGGCGCTGGCGCTGGTCGAGATCAGGACGCTCGACCATTTCATCGTCGCCGGCACGCGGACGGTGTCGTTTGCCGAGCGGGGCTGCTGCTGACGCCTGCGGCCGTAGCGTTGCCGTCGCACGATGCGACCTCTGGTCCAAATGCTTGAATCGCCTTGGATTTCCGGTTACAATCCAAGACTTTCGCAATTTCAACGAGTTGGAGCGAGCGATGGCTCGAGTCTGTCAGGTAACGGGCAAAGCCCCGATGGTGGGTCACCACGTGTCCCACGCCAACAACAAGACCAAGCGCCGGTTCCTGCCGAACCTGCAGCGCCGCCGTTTCTGGGTCGAAACCGAGAACCGCTGGGTGAGCCTGCGGCTGACCAACGCCGCGCTGCGCACGATCGACAAGAACGGCATCGACGTCGTCCTGGCGGACATGCGCGCCCGCGGCGAGCACGTCTAAGCCGGCGCGAGCTCAAGGAGATTTCAGACCATGCGTGAAAAGATCAAGCTCGAATCGTCGGCCGGCACCGGTCATTTCTACACCACGTCGAAGAACAAGAAGCTGATGCCGGAAAAGATGGAGATCAAGAAGTTCGATCCGGTCGCCCGCAAGCACGTGATGTACAAGGAAACGAAGCTCAAGTGATGCCGGAGTTGAAGCCGCGCCTCGGCGCGGCTTGTACGATAAAAAAAGCCCGCCTTCCGGCGGGCTTTTTGCATCGTGCGTGAGACGGACTGCTTACGCGTAGCTGCGCAAGGTCCGCGAGAAACTTCTGCAGCGCGGCGATGTTGCTTGCCTCGGCGCGATGACACCAGTCCTGCAGGCGCGCCAGCAGCTGCTCGCGTGAATCGTTCGAACGCTCCCACAGCGCCGGCGAGCTCCTGCCGCATCGCGTAGATCGTCTTGAGCGCCGAGCTGCCCTCGAGCGTGGTCTCCAGGCGCGCGCGATCGGTTTCGGGCAGCGCGGTCGCGTCCGACTGGAACCATCGGCGCAGGCGGCGGAAGCTCGGCATGTCCGGCGTCAGCTCGCCGCGGCGGGCGCGCTCGCGCAAGCTGGCGACTTCCTGCCTGTACGCGAGCTTCAGCGACGAGGCGTAGCTGGTCAGCACGGCGTAGCGATGGGTGATGATCGCCTGCAGCGTCTCGAGGTCGGCGTTGAGCTTGGCGCGATCCAGCTTGAGCCGCGGCGCGACCTTGCGCACGGTGGCAAGGCCGAAGAACTCCAGCGTCCGGATATACGCCCAGCCCAGGTCGAATTCATACCAGCGCGATGACAGCTTGGCCGACGTGCCATAGGCGTGGTGGTTGTTGTGCAGCTCTTCGCCGCCGATCAGGATGCCCCAGGGCACGATGTTGCGGCTCGCGTCCTCGCAGGAGAAATTGCGGTAGCCCCAGTAATGGCCGATGCCGTTGATGATGCCCGCCGCGGTCACCGGGATCCAGGCCATCTGCACCGCCCAGATCGTCGCGCCCAGCGGACCGAACAGCGCGAGGTTGACGACCAGCATCAGCCCGACACCTTCCCAGGAATGGCGCGTGTAGACATTGCGCTCGATCCAGTCGTCCGGCGTGCCCAGTGCCGTACTTGTCCAGCGTTTCGCCATTCTTGGCTTCGTCGCGGTAGAGCTCGGCGCCTTCCCAGAAGACCTTGTTGATGCCGCGAGTCTGCGGGCTGTGCGGGTCTTCGGCGGTCTCGACCTTCGCGTGGTGCTTGCGATGGATCGCGACCCATTCCTTGGTGACCATGCCGGTCGTCAGCCAAAGCCAGAAGCGGAAGAAGTGGCTGACCAGCGGATGCAGGTCCAGGCCGCGGTGGGCCTGCGAGCGATGCAGGTAGATCGTTACGGCGGCGATGGTGATGTGGGTGAACACCAGCGCGACGACGACGTAGCCCCACCACGGCAGCGGGACCAGGCCGTGGGCGAGCAGGGAAAGAGGATCGAAAGACATCAGTGGAACATCCTAAAAGGGAGGGCGGGCCGGGAGGCCCAATGTGTGGTATCGGACAGTCGACAGTTTACATCGTTTCATCGACTGCCACCCGACCGGCGATCGCCCGACTGTCCAGTACAAGCGATCAGGCCGCGGGCGGCGTCGTCGACACGTTCCGCGGCCGAGGCGGTTGGCCGATCGGTTGGCCAATGATGTGCACTTCGCGCTGCGGGTAGGGGATCTCGTATGCCGTTGTCGCGAAACGCTTTCCAGATGCCGATGTTCAGCGCCGTTTTCAGGTTGCCCTGGCCCATTTCCGGGTCGTTGATCCAGACCACAAGCTCGAGGGCGATGCCGTTGTCGCCGAACTGGAGCACGTTGACGACCGGCGCGAGCGCGCCCTGGAGGACACGCGGCTCCCTGGCGGCGAGCTCGGTCATCAGCCGCATCGCCAGATCGAGGTCGCTGTCGTAGCTGATCTGCACGAGGACGCCGACCTTGACGTCCTTGCTGGTGTACGAATGGTTGAGCACGGTCGTCGTTACCAGCATTTCGTTTGGCACGATCGCCTCGACCCCGTCCAGGCCGCGCACGACGACGTAGCGCGAGGTCACCACGCTGACGGTGCCGGTGCGGTTGTCGACGGTGATCATGTCGCCGAGCCGGATCGATCGGTCCAGCAGGATCGTGAATCCGGCGATGTAGTTGCTGGCGAGCTTCTGCAGTCCGAGGCCGATGCCTACGCCGAGGGCGCCGCCGAAAACCGACAGCACGGTCACGTCGACGCCGACGAACGACAGCGCCACCAGCACGGCGATCAGCAGAAGCAGCGCGCGAGACACCTTGGCCGCCACAACGCGGAGATTCCGGTCGAGATGCGTGCCGCGCATCAGCCGCTGCTCGAGCAGGCTCGAAGCCCAAAGCGACAGCACGATGGCGATGACGATCACGATCGCGTCGCGCCCGAGATCGAGGACGCTGAACTCGCCCTTGCCGATCGGCATCCGCGCGTCTTCGAGCGCGGCGCCGATTTCAGGAAGCACGCCGACGTAGTAGAGCAACAGCGCGCCCCAGATCGCGAAGCTGAGCGTCCGCTCCGATGCCGAGGCCGCGCGGACGCCGAAGAGGTTGCGCAGCGCGTAAATCGACAGCCGGATTAGCGCGAGCGCGACGACCAGGGGCAAGGCGATCGGAAAGAAGGCCGGCACCTGCCAGTGCTGGAACACGGCACGGGCGACGTACAGCAGCGCCAGCGCCGTCAGCGGAAAGATCAGGCGATTCAGGCTGCCGGCGCCGAGGCGCGCGACGCGCGAATTCGTGCTCGCTGGTCACGTGCTCGCGGCGGTCGACCGCCCAGGCGATCGCAAAGCACAGCGCGATCGATCGCGAGCTCGATCCAGCCGTTCGGCGTGCGCAGCGATGCCTGGATGCGCTCGAAATCGAGAGGCGTCAGCATGCGCCGGAAGTTTAGCGCGAGTCGGTCCTGGTGCCCGGCCATGGCGTCGCATGCGCTTTGAGCCGCAGCCAGTTGTCGCGATAGGCGCGGGCGACTTCCCGGTTGTCGCGCAGGATCACGACGTTTTCGGCGTTGTGCCACTGCGCGGCGACGGTGAAGTTGTAGCTGCCGGTGATCGTCGTCGCGTTTGCCGTGTCGGCGTCGACGATGACGACCTTGTTGTGCGCCGCCTGGTAATTCGAGTCGAGCCATACGTCGACTCCCCCCTTGACCAGCTCCGCCAGCACGTTCTGCGGCAGCGTGCGCGGCCTGCTGGCTGTCGGCGATCACCTGCACCGGGACGCCGCGCTTGCGCGCCGCGACCAGCGCGCCGGCTATGCGTCGTTGCGTGAACGAGTACGCATTGACCAGCACCTCGCGCTTCGCGCCGCGATGGCGGCGATGATCAGATTGTCGATGCGATCGCCGGGGGTGAACGCCGTCTCGATGCTTCCGGTCGCGGCGACGCGCGCCCCGGTCGCCGGAAGCGAATCGGCGACGGCGCTCGCGCCGGCCGCGAATACGACGATCGCCAGCGCGCCGGCAGCGGCGGTTGCCGCTCTCATGAGCGCTCGAGCACCGCGGCGAAGAATCCGTCGCAGCCGTGGCGCGCCGTCGACAGCTTGAGCGTGGGTCCGGTGTCGAGCGCGACGCCGGCGCGCCGCAATTCCGCTGCCGCGTCGCCGAGCGCGAATTCGGGATGGGCGCCGACGAACGCTTCGACGATCGCCTCGTTTTCGTCGGGCAGAACGCTGCAGGTCGCATACACCAGCCGGCCGCCCGGCTTGACCAGCGTCGCCGCCGCCGCGAGGATCCTCGCCTGCTTGATCGCGAGCTCGGGGATCGCTTCCGCCGCCTGTCTCCACTTCAGGTCCGGATTGCGGCGCAGCGTGCCGAACCCGCTGCACGGCGCATCGACCAGCACACGGTCGATCTTGCCGGCGAGCCGCTTGATGTGCGTGTCGCGCTCGTTCTCGATCAGCGTCGGCTGCACGTTCGACAGTCCGGAGCGCGCAAGCCGCGGCTTGAACCTGGCCAGCCGCGCGCGCGAGACGTCGAACGCGTAGACCCTTCCCTGCGAGCGCATCAGCGCCCCCAGCAGCATCGTCTTGCCGCCGGCGCCGGCGCAGAAGTCCGCGACCATGTCGGTGCGCCTGGGCGCCACCAGCAGCCCGAGCAACTGGCTGCCTTCGTCCTGAACTTCGATCGCGCCGGAAGTGAACAACGGATGCGATTGCAACGCGGGCTTGCCGCCGACGCGAAGACCCAGCGGCGAGTACGGCGTCGGCTCGGCGTCGATGCCGGTAGCCTTGAGCTGGGCTTGCGCCTGATCGCGCGTGATCTTCATCGAGTTGATGCGAAGATCCAGCGGCGCCGGCGCGAGCCACGAGCGCACCAGCGCGTCGCGCTCGCCGGCGGGAAGCGCGGCGGTGAGCTTGTCCCACAGCCAATCGGGCAACTCGGCGGCTTCGGCCGGCGAAAGCACCGGCCTTGCCGCCTTGAATTCCTTCGCCCACGCCGATTTCGGCGATCGACAGCGCGCCTTCGATCTCGCGCAGGCTCGCGCCCAGTTCGCGCACGCGTGACGGCGATGGCGAGGCGGCGCGGTGAACGCGCTGCCGGCCTGCGACCCGGAGCGACGCCAGCCGGCGCAGCGCAGCGAACACGCCGTCGGCGATGAACGCGCGATCGTCCTGCCCGAGTCCGCGATGGTGCCGAAAGAAACCGCGCAACACGCTGTCGGCGGGCTCCTTGAACGGCAGCACGGCGGCCAGCGCGTCGGTCAGCGCGCCGAGCTGGCTCGCGCGGACCGTCATTGTTGCGCGACGGTATCGTCGACGCGGATGCTGTCGAGCAGGCCTTCGACGGTCGCGCGCGCGTTGGACAGCCGGAGCTTGACCGCGACATAGCGCAGCGACGGCGCCAGCCACACCTGCGCCTCGACCGTGCTGTCGGCGTCGACCCTCTTCCAGATTTCGGTGTCGACGTCGCCGAAGGGCAGCGTGATTTTTTCGGTGCCGATGCGGCGGAACGTCACGTGATAGATCCTGCGCGTGGTCGCGATGTTGAACTCGGTCTGGTCCTGCGCCGGCGGCGAGAAATAGAACTGCCAGAGCACGACCAGCGGATCGAACGTCGGCAGCTCCAGCGGCGCCGACTGGTCGCCGTTCAGCTGGACCATGCCGGATTCCCAGTCGAAGCTCGCCGCCTCGCGCCGGTTGGTGCGCTCGACGCTGTAGCTCGTCGGCTGCAATCCGTCGGCGGTAATCGCGCCCTCGCTCTTCGCCCTCGCTTCGCCGGGAAACAGCAGCGCCGCCAGCCCGCGCGCCTCGCCGACGGTCGAGATGCGGTACTGACTGCCCGAGTGCTCGAGCCGGTAGACGGCGTCGCCGATCAGGAAACCGCGCGTGCCGAGGAACGCGCGATACGCAAGATCGATCCGCGGCGGCAATTCGCGCGGCGGCGCCAGCGACGGCGCGGCGGGGATCGCTTCCTCGAGCGGCGGCGGAGCGACAGCATCGGGCGATTCCAACGGCGGCGCCATGGACGTTGCCGTCGATGACCGCGGACGTCGGCGCCGGTGTCGCGGCGGCAAGAAGTTCGGGATCAGGACTCTCGACCGGCGCCCGGGGCGCGGCGCGAACGACGCGGCGATGCTTGGGCTTTACCGGCGCAGGCTTGGTTCGACCGACGCCGGAGGCGGCGGCAGCTCGGTGATCGTCGCCAGCAGCGGCGGCGACTCTTCGATGCGGTCGGGCAGCCGAATCGTCGACTGCAGCAGCGCGATGTGCACCGCGAGCGACGCCAACGCCGCGACCGCGAGCGACGCGCGAGCCGGGTCGCTGGTCGAAAGATGCAAGAAATGCGATGCGCGAGGACATGTCAGTGGGAGCTTACCGGCTTTGGCCGGGTGTTGCCGGGTTGGACGGTCAGGACGGCGGGGAGTTCGTCGCCTTGTCCGAGGGCGCCTGCAGCACGCGCCGGGTCGGCGATTTCGCCCCGGATGCGCACGCGAGAGCCCTCGATCGACAGCCGGTCCGAGCAGAACCAGCGCACCGCGCCGACCAGCAGCCGGTGCTCGACCGCCAGCACGCGCGCGGCGAGCGCTGGCCTCGTCGTCGCCCTGTCGGACCGTCACCGCGGCTTGCGCGACGATCGGGCCGCAATCGACGTCGGAGGTGACGAAGTGCACGGTGCAGCCGTGGATGCGCACCCCGTCGGCCAGCGCCCGGCGGTGGGTTTGCGACGCCCGGATAAGCGGGCAGCAGCGAAGGGTGGATGTTGAGCAGCCGGCCCGCATAACGCGCGACGAACGCAGGCGAGAGGATTCGCATGAAGCCCGCGAGCACGACCAGGTCGGGCGCATTTGCATCGATGGCTG
Source organism: uncultured beta proteobacterium (assembly GCA_963847585.1). Classification (GTDB taxonomy): domain Bacteria; phylum Pseudomonadota; class Gammaproteobacteria; order Burkholderiales; family Casimicrobiaceae; genus PALSA-1003. Next base: position 42,833 of record CAWKAQ010000011.1, read on the forward strand.
CCGCAAGCGAGCGCTCGAATTCGACGCGGTCGGCGAAGGCGCGATGATCGACGACCGACGTCGCGACTCCGGCCGCAGCGGCGATCTCGAGTCCCGCCGCATCGGGCCGGTTGCTGATCACGCAGCCCGATCGCCGCGTCGATCTCGCCCGCTCGAACCGCGTCGATCAGCGCCGCCATGTTGGAGCCGCGGCCGGAGATGAGGATGACGAGGCGCTTCAACATCGTCGTCCCCGGCGCAGGCGGGAACCCGGCGTAGGCCGGAGCCCGAGCAGCGATGCGCGCCAAGCGTGAGAACGCAGCTTGGATCCCGGCCTGCGCCGGGATGACCAACGCGACGCCGCTGCTGTTGCATCCGCCGCGCAGCGCATGAGTTGAGTCTCACGCGACGACGGTTCCCGGCGCACCGGCGCGCGCGCGGCACGACGGTGCCGATCGCGTACACCGCTCTCGCCCGATGCGGAAAGTCGCGCGATCGCCGCGGCGGCTGCCTCGGGCGCGACGACCAGCACGAAGCCGATGCCGCAATTGAACACGCGGAACATCTCGGCGGCAGCGACGTTGCCTTGCCGCTGCAGCCAGTCGAAGATCGGCGGCCGCGGCCACGATTGCGCGGTCGATGCGCGCCGCAAGCCCTTCGGGGAACATCCGGTGCGTGTTCTCGCTCAAGCCGCCGCCGGTGATGTGCGCCATTCCCTTGACCTCGCACTCGGCCAGGAGTGCCAGCACCGGCTTGACATAGATGCGCGTCGGCTCGAGCAGCGTCTCGCCGAGCGTGCGCTCGCCGGTGACGCCGGCGATCTTTTGCGCGAGGTCGGCGTGCCCGCGCTCGAGGATGCCGCGGATCAGCGAAAAGCCGTTCGAATGCGGTCCGCTGGAGGCGAGCCCGAGCAGTACGTCGCCGGCAGCGATGCTCGCGGCCGTCGATCGCACGCGATTTCTCGACGACGCCGACGGCGAATCCCGCGAGATCGTATTCGCCGGGAACGAATGCCTTCGGGTGCTCGGCGGTTTCTCCGCCGGCCAGCGCGCATCCGGCCAGCTCGCAGCCTTGCGCAATGCCGCGGATGACTTCGCTGGCGACACGGCACGTCGAGCGTCTCGCAGACGTAGTAGTCGAGAAAGAACAGCGGCTCGGCACCCTGGACCAGGATGTCGTTGACGCTCATCGCGACCAGGTCGATGCCGATCGTGTCGTGCTTGTTCATCGCGAATGCGAGCTTGAGCTTGGTGCCGACGCCGTCGGTCCCGGCGACCAGCACCGGTTCGCGGTAGCGCTTCGGCAGCTCGATCAGCGCACCAAAACCGCCGATGCCGGCCAGGACCTCGGGACGCAGCGTGCGCTTGGCAAATGGCTTGATCGTCTCGACCAGCCGGTCGCCGGCATCGATGTCGACACCCGCGTCGCGATATGAGAGCGGACGGCCGGGGACGCTATTGGGGGCGTTCAATGCGGTCTCGGCCGTCGCAGCGGTGTAGGAAGGCGAATTGGATTGAGTCGCGGCGTCGCGCGCTGTAAAGTGCGCGGGGGAGATTTTACCGGAAATGACACCAGGGAGCCTGCCGCCCGAACATACGCCGTTGCCGGGCGGAGTCGTTCGCGGTCACGCGCAGCAGCGCCAGCAGCTGAGCTCTGCAGCAATACGCGTGGATCATCGGCGTCACGGTGATCGTGGCGCTGCTGCTGCACTTGCTGGGCGACATCCTCACGCCGTTCCTGATCGGCGCGATCCTGGCGTACATCGGCAATCCCGCCGTGAGCTGGGGCGAAACGCATCGCGTGCCGCGCACGATGGGGACCCTGCTGGTGGTCGGCGTCACGGGCCTCGCGGTGTTCGGGCTGATCCTGGTGCTGACGCCGCTCGTGCACTCCGAGTTCGCGCAGCTGGTTCAGCGCCTGCCCGACCTCGCCGTGCTGCTGCAGACCAAGGTCGCGCCGTGGCTCCAGCAGACAGTTCGGCATCGAACTGCAGCTCGATATGGACGTCGATCAAGGCGATGCGTCGCGCGAGAACCTGGCCAGAGCGCAGGCGCTGTCGCCGAAGGTGCTGTCGAGCGTCAAGGCCGGCGGCACGCTGATCCTCGCCATCCTGATCAATCTGGCGCTGATCCCGGTGGTGATGTTCTATCTGCTGCGCGACTGGAACATCATCCTCGCGCGGTTCGAGGAGCTGACGCCGCGGCGCTGGCTGGCCACGCTGCGGACCGTGGCCGTCGAAGTCGACGACGTGCTCGCCGAGTTCCTGCGCGGCCAGGCGTCGGTGATGGTTGTGCTGGCGATCTACTATGTCATCGCGCTTTGGATCGCCGGTCTGCAGTTCTGGTTGCCGATCGGCATCCTGACCGGCCTGCTGGTGTTCATTCCCTACGTCGGCTTCGGCTTGGGCCTGGTGCTCGGCGTGCTGGCGGCACTGCTGCAGTGGCATGGCTTGCCGGGCTTTGTCGCCGTGCTGGCCGTCTACGGCGTCGGCCAGCTGCTCGAAGGCTACGTGCTGGTGCCCTGGCTGGTCGGCGACCGCATCGGATTGCATCCGGTGGCCGTGATTTTCGCGTTGCTGGCTTTCGGCGAGGTGTTCGGCTTTGCCGGCGTGCTGCTCGCGCTTGCCGGCGAGCGCGGTGCTGCTGGTCGCTCTGCGGCATCTGCGCAACATCGTACAGCGAGTCTGCGCTCTACCGGTAGCGTTCCTGGGCGGCCCGAGTACGGCGCCGTCCGCGAACGGACCGCGCCTTCATTGACTGACGCGACAAGCGCGAAAAGCCGACGATGGAACAGCTGATCTTCGAGCTCGCGCCGGCCGAGCCGCCGCGTCTGTCGAACTTCCTCGCGGGACGAAACGCGGAGCTGGTCGCTTTGCTGCCGCGGTTCATCGCCGGAGACGTCGGTGAGACCGGCTTGCTGCTCTGGGGCGCGGCGGGTGCGGGGAAGACGCATCTGCTGCGCGCGGCGATCGAATCGGCGCAGCAGCAGGGCATCGCCGCGCGTTGGGTCGCCGATCCGGGCGAGCTTGCCTCGACGACCGACGGCGCCGTCGCGCTGGTCGTCATCGATCGCGTCGACACGGCGGACGCCGACGCCGCCGCGGCGATCTTCACGCTGTACAACGCGCAGAAGCAGCGCGGCGGCCGGTTGATCGCCGCCAGCCGCACGCCGCTGGCCGCACTGCCATTGCGCGAGGACCTGCGCACGCGGCTCGGCTGGGGGCTGGTCTACGAAGTGCTGCCCTTGTCCGACGACGACAAGCCGGCGGCGATGGTCGCATTCGCCGATCAGCGCGGGTTTCACCTGTCGTCCGACGTGATCGATTATCTGCTTCACCACGGCCGGCGCGACCTGCCCTCGCTGCTCGCCACGCTCGCCGCGCTCGACCGGGCGTCGCTGGCGAGCAAGCGCACGATCACCGTGCCGCTGCTGAAGGCGTGGCTGAAGCGGGCCGATGCATGAGCGGCGGCGCGAAGTCGCCGGTCGAGCGTCTGACGCTGTTCGATCTCGACAACACCCTGCTCGGCGGCGACAGCGACTACGGCTGGGCGCAGTTTCTGATCGAACAGGGCGCGGTCGATGCCGAAGACTACGAGCGCCGCAACGCCGAGTTCTTCGCCGACTACAAGGCGGGACGGCTGGATATCCACGCGTTTCTCGAGTTCCAGCTGCGACCGCTGGCCGACAACGACCCGGCCACGCTGTTCGCCTGGCGTGAGCGCTTCATCGCCGAAAAAATCCTGCCGATGCTGCTGCCTGCGGGCCGGAAGCTGGTCGACGAGCGGCTCGCCGCCGGCGATCTCGTCGCGGTCGTGACGGCGACCAACAGCTTTATCACGCGACCGATCGCGGCGCTCTACGGAGTCCGCCATCTGGTCGCCACCGAGCCCGAGGTCATCGACGGCCGCTTTACCGGGCGGCCGAGCGGCGAGCCCTGCTTCCAGGCGGGCAAGCTCGCTTGCCTGGAGACCTGGCTCTCCGGCTTGGACCGGAGGCTTTCGGATTTCGCCGAATCCTGGTTCTACAGCGATTCGCATAACGACCTGCCGCTGTTGCTGGCCGTGACCCATCCGGTCGCGATCGATCCGGACCCGGTGCTGGCCGCCGAAGCGCTGTCCCGCGGCTGGCCGATTGCCAGCTGGCGATGAACCCTATCCGGCCGATAGTGCCGTTGCTGTCAACCGTTTATGGCGGGGTAGCGTTAATGGCGGCGACACGGTTTCGAGTGTCGACCAACCCACCCATAAGACTGAGGACAGACTCCATGAACAAGCTGTTGACTGCGCTGCTCGCCGGCGCCTTTGCCGTATCGCTGACCGCCGCCGCGCAAACCACGGCTCCGGCGCCAGCAGCCCGCGCCTGCCGCTGCGCCGGCCAAGGCCGACGCGGCCAAGGCCGAAGCGGCCAAGGAAGCCGCCAAGAAGGATGAAGCCGCGGCGAAGAAGGCGGACAAGGAAGCCAAGAAGCAAGCGAAGAAGGCGAATAAACAAGCCAAGAAGGCCAAGAAGGAATCGGACAAGGCGATGAAGAAGGAAGCCGCCGCGAAGAACGACAAGGCGATGGCGCCCGCACCCGCCCCGCCCCGGCGATGGCCCCGGCTCCGGCCGCGACCACGGCGCCGGCTGCTCCCGCCAAGAAGTAAATCGAGCCATACCGTTGGAAGGCCCGGTCTCGCGAGAGGCCGGGCCTTTGTTTTTATGGCGCTTAAACTAGCGTATAATCATAGGGTTAAGGATCGATAGCGCCGATGGACAGCAAGCATCGCATCGTGGTCGGATTGTCGGGCGGGGTCGACTCGTCGGTCGCGGCGTGGCTGCTCAAGCGCGCAGGCCACGAGGTCGTCGGCGTGTTCATGAAGAACTGGGAGGAGGACGACAGCGACGGCTACTGCACGTCTCGCCAGGACCTGGTCGACGCCGCATCGGTCGCCGACGTGATCGGCATCGAGCTCGAAGCGGTCAACTTCGCCGCCGAATACCAGGACCGCGTGTTCGCGCAATTCCTGCACGAATACCGCGCCGGACGCACGCCCAACCCCGACGTGCTGTGCAACAGTGAAATCAAGTTCAAGGCCTTTATCGATCACGCCAAGGCGCTGGGCGCCGAGCGCATCGCCACCGGCCACTATGCGCGGCTCGAGCGCAGCGAGCACGGCGTCGAGCTGCGCAAGGCGGCCGACGCAGGCAAGGATCAGACCTATTTCCTGCATCAGCTGTCGCAGGCGCAGCTGGCGGGACGATGTTTCCGGTCGGCGATCTCGCCAAGCGCGACGTGCGCGCGATCGCTCGCGAGCAGGGGATACCGACGTACGCCAAGAAGGATTCGACCGGCATCTGCTTCATCGGCGAGCGGCCGTTTCGCGAGTTTCTGGCGCGTTATCTGCCGACCGAGCCCGGACCGATCGAGACGGCCTCGGGCGAGACCGTCGGCCGGCATCAGGGTCTTGCCTACTACACGCTCGGGCAGCGGCAGGGCCTCGGTGTCGGCGGCACGCGCGGCGGAGGAACCGCGCCCTGGTTTGTCGCCGGCAAGGACCTCGCGCGCAATGCGCTGATCGTCGTCCAGGGCCACGACGACCCGCGGCTTTACGCCGACGTCGTCGAGACCGGAACGATGCACTGGATTACCGGCGTGACGCCGAGCGGCCGGCGTTTCGCTGCCAAGACGCGCTACCGGATGGCGGACGCACGCTGCACGCTCGAGCCGCTCGCCGCAGGACGCTGGCGCGTACGCTTCGACGCGCCGCAGTGGGCGCCGACGCCGGGGCAGTATCTGGTGCTCTACGATGGCGAGACCTGCCTGGGCGGGGCGGTGATCGAATCGGCGCGTGCGTGCGAGGTCGCGCCAGCGCTCGCCGCTGCGGGCTGACCGTCACCCAAGCACCGCGCGACCGCGCTTCCCGCGCCCCTCGAGAGGCGCTCATCGTCGGTGCAACAAGTTGTTACCAAGAAAATCGTCCGCACGTTATCCCCTTGGTTCGCCGGGCGTTAATGATCGGGCAACGCGTCGATGTTCGATTCGACGCCGCGCCGCCGCAGGAACAGGCAGGCGATCGCGGGTGTTAGCCGGAGCTGGCGATGTTCAAACGTATTCGTGAGGTGTCGATGCTGCAATGCGACCAGAATGTCCGTGCCGGCGAGAGGGCGTTGCGCGAGCAGCGCGCTGCCGACGTGCGTGGCCGCGCGCATCCCGCGCTCGATCGTCTGTTCGCGTTCGCACTGGTGCTCTTGCTTGCGCTGCTGATGCCGGCGCACGCGCAGGCGCAATCGTCGGGCGTGCCCCCCGATCTCGAAGCGCAATCAGTCGAATACCTTCCGCAGGATCAGCTCGATGCGCTGCTGGCGCCGATAGCGCTGTATCCCGACGACTTGCTGGCGCAGGTGCTGATGGCGTCGACCTACCCGCTGGAAGTGGTCGAAGCGGCGCGCTTCGTCCAGCAGAATCCGGCGCTCTCCGGCGCCGCGCTCGACGATGCGGTTCGAACCAGGCGCTGGGATCCCAGCGTGCAATCGCTGACCGCGTTTCCGCAGGTGCTGGCGATGATGAGCGATCGGCTCGAATGGACGCAGCAACTCGGCGACGCCGTCCTCGCCAACCGGCAACAGGTGATGGATACCGTGCAGGCCCTGCGCGTCCGCGCCGAGGCAACCGGCACGCTGCAGGACACCGATCAGCAGCATGTGTATACGTCGGATCAGGCGATCATCATCGAGCCGGCGCAAATCGATTACGTCTACGTGCCGGTCTACGATCCGCTGGTCGCTTACGGTCCGTGGTGGGTCGTCTCGTACCAGCCGTATTTCTGGTATCCGCCGGCATACTTCGGCTATCCAGTGCACTGGCACGGCGTGGGGATCGTCTGGGGCAGACCGTGCCGGGTCGATCGAAACCATTGGGGCTGGGCTCGTCCGGCATGGCAAGCGGGCAGGATCGACGTGACGATCGGCCGCAACGAATTCTTCAACCGTCCGCAATACCGCAACTACCGCGGCAGCGTTTCGTGGCAGCACGCGCCCGAACACCGGCGTGGCATCGCTTATGGAAGTGCGCAGGTGCACGATCGCTTTGTCAACGCCGAACGGCGCGCTATCGACGCGCGGCGCGAATCGCGAGCCGGCGTGCCGTCCTCCGCGACGCCTGGCCGGCAAGCGACCGCGCCGCCCACGCCCCCGGGCTATCGGCAGGCGCCTTCCGATGCGCGTGCGGCGCCGCAGACGGCGCCCGGTTACCGGCAGGCGTCTCCGGATTCACCCGCCACGTCGCAAAACGCTCCTGCTTACCGCCAGGCGCCGCCCGATCAGCGCGCACCCGCGTTGCGTGAGACGCCCACCGCCGCCGCGCCGGCGATGCCCCAGGCTCAAGCGCAGCCGAGGGGCGCACCCGCGCCGTCGATGCCGCGCGCTGTTGTCGCGACGCCGCAAACGGCTCCCGCGCTGCCGCCCTCGATGCCCCATGTGATCGTCACCACGCCGCAAGCCGCGCCCGCGCCGCCACCGGCCTATGCGCCGGCTCCCGCCCAGGCGGGCCGGGTCGTCCGTCAGGGACCGGTGCCCGCGACGGCTGACTCCGGGGATACCGGACCGTCACGGCGCTGATTGCAAGCTTCCGCTCGCGCGCCGGGGCCTGCCCCAGCGTTCCGGCGTCGGGCGGCGGCGCCGCGCTAGAACGGAATATCGTCGTCGAGGTCGTCGACGTTCTTTTTGGCGGGCGCCGAGCCCGCCGGTTTGCCGCCGCCGCCCGCGCCGCGTTCGCGCTCCGGCGGCGGCTCGCCGCCACCGCCGCCGCCCCGGCACGGCTACCCAGCATCTGCATCCGATCGGCGATGATTTCAGTCGTGTACTTTTCCTGGCCTTCCTTGTCCTGCCACTTGCGCGTCTGCAGTCTGCCCTCCACATACACCTGGCTGCCTTTTTTCAGGTATTCGCCGGCGATCTCGGCGAGCTTGCCGAAAAACGCGACGCGGTGCCATTCGGTGCGTTCCTGCTTTTCGCCGGCCTTGTCCTTCCAACTGTCGGTCGTCGCGATCGACACGTTGGTCACGGCTTCGCCGCCGGTCGTGTAGCGCGTTTCCGGATCGCGGCCCAGATTGCCGACCAGGATTACCTTGTTCACCGATGCCATCGAGCTTCTCCCATGCGTAATGCGCTTCCTGGATGCTACGCCCCGCGCTGCGAGATTGGACTCGGATTTCGCATCGTCCGGATGGCCGGTTAGAGCCGATGCGGGCCTGCGATCGAACGAGCGCTGTCGGGCGCGGTCCGATGCCGGCGGCTTGTCGGCATCGAACGAGCGTGCGAAAAGGAGTATATTAGCAGGTTGCCTCAAGGCTTTTCAGCACCGTAACGCAACAGCATGGACTACATCCGAATCCGGGGTGCACGCACCCACAATCTGAAGAACATCAACCTCGATCTGCCGCGTCATCGGTTGATCGTCATCACCGGCCTGTCGGGGTCGGGAAAAAGCTCGCTCGCCTTCGACACGCTCTACGCCGAAGGACAGCGGCGCTATGTCGAGTCGCTGTCGGCGTATGCGCGGCAATTCCTGCAGTTGATGGAAAAGCCCGACGTCGATCTGATCGAGGGACTGTCGCCGGCGATCTCGATCGAGCAGAAGGCGACTTCGCACAATCCGCGATCGACGGTGGGCACCGTCACCGAGATCCACGACTATCTGAGGCTGCTGTTTGCTCGCGTCGGCGAGCCGTACTGTCCGAACCATCCGGAACAGAAGCTCTCGTCGATGACGATCTCGCAGATGGTCGACGCGGTGCTGACCTTGCCGGAGGAAACCCGGCTGATGATCCTCGCGCCGGCGGTGGTCAACCGCAAGGGCGAGCAGGTCGAGCTGTTCGTCGAGCTCCGCGCCAAGGGCTTCGTGCGCGTGCGCGTCGACGGCAAGGTATACGAGATCGACGCCGTGCCCGAAGCTGACCAAGAACACCAAGCACACGGTCGAAGTCGTCGTCGACCGGTTGCGCGTGCGCCAGGATCTGAAGCAGCGAATCGCCGAATCGTTCGAGACTGCACTGCGCAACGGCGACGGGCGCGCGATCGCGGTCGAGATGGACTCCAACGTCGAGCACCTGTATTCGGCCAAGTTCGCCTGCCCGATCTGCAACTATTCGCTGGAGGAGCTCGAGCCGCGCCTGTTCTCGTTCAACAATCCGATGGGCGCATGCCCGCGCTGCGACGGCCTCGGCTCGATCAGTTTCTTCGATCCCAAGCGGGTCGTCGCGTTTCCGCAGCTTTCGCTCGCCTCGGGCGCGATCAAGGGTTGGGACCGCCGCAACCAGTTCTACTTCCAGATGCTGCAGAGCCTCGGCAAGCACTACGGCTTCGATCTGGACAAGCCGTTCGACAAGCTGCCCGAGCGCATCCAGCAGATGATCCTGTACGGCAGCGACAAGGAGAAGATCGCGTTCCAGTATCTGTCCGATCGCGGCAAGACGGTCGACGCGCGAGCACGCGTTCGAAGGCATCATTCCCGAACCTCGAGCGCCGTTATCGCGAGACCGATTCGATCATGGTGCGCGAGGAGCTCGCGAAATATCTGAACTCGAAGCCCTGTCCCGAGTGCGATGGCACGCGGCTGCGGCGCGAGGCGCGGCACGTCAAGGTCGGCCCGCCCGGCGACGAACGCGCGATCTACGAGATCAGCAACCGTCCGCTGAAGGAAGCCGGAGAGTTCTTCCGCAAGCTGAAGCTCGAAGGTCAGCGGCAGGCGATCGCCGACAAGATCGTCAAGGAGATCGTCAGCCGGCTGCAGTTCCTGAACAACGTCGGACTCGACTACCTGTCGCTCGATCGCTCGGCCGAGACACTGTCCGGCGGCGAGGCGCAGCGCATCCGGCTGGCCTCGCAGATCGGCTCGGGACTGACCGGCGTCATGTACGTGCTCGACGAGCCGTCGATCGGACTGCACCAGCGCGACAACGACCGGCTGTTGACGACTTTGAAGCACCTGCGCGATCTGGGCAACAGCGTGATCGTCGTCGAGCACGACACCGACGCGATCCTGTCGGCCGATCACGTCGTCGACATGGGTCCGGGGGCGGGAGAGCACGGCGGACAGATCGTCGCGCAGGGAACGCCCGAAGAGATCCGTCGCGCGCCGCATTCGCTGACCGGCCAGTATCTGGCCGGGCACCGGCAGATACCGATTCCGGCGCAGCGCCACAAGGCGGATCTGAAGCGCGTGCTGACGATCACCGGCGCGACGGGCAATAACCTGAAGGACATCACGCTGAACTTGCCGGTCGGCGTGTTCGTCTGCGTGACCGGGGTGTCGGGCTCGGGCAAATCGACACTGATCAACGATACGCTCTACCACGCGGTGGCCAGGCACCTGTACGGCAGCACCGCCGAGCCCGCACCGTACGCGGAAATGCACGGCCTCGAGCATTACGACAAGGTGATCAGCGTCGACCAGAGTCCGATCGGCCGCACGCCCCGGTCGAATCCGGCGACCTACACGGGCCTGTTCACGCCGATCCGCGAGCTGTTCGCGCAGGTCAAGGAGGCGCGCGAGCGCGGCTACGGACCCGGACGCTTTTCGTTCAACGTCAAGGGCGGCCGCTGCGAGGCGTGCCAGGGCGACGGGCTGATCAAGGTCGAGATGCATTTTCTGCCGGACGTCTACGTGCCCTGCGACGTATGCCACGGACAGCGCTACAACCGCGAGACGCTGGAGATCCAGTACAAGGGCAGGAATATCCACGACGTGCTGTCGATGACCGTCGAGCAGGCGCACGCGTTCTTCGAGCCGGTGCCGGTGGTCGCGCGCAAATTGTCGACCTTGCTCGACGTCGGCCTGGGCTACATCACGCTGGGCCAATCGGCGACGACGCTTTCGGGCGGCGAGGCGCAGCGGGTCAAGCTGGCACTGGAGCTGTCGAAACGCGATACCGGGCGTACGCTGTACATACTGGACGAGCCGACGACCGGCTTGCATTTCCACGACATCGAGATGCTGCTGACGGTGCTGCATCGCTTGCGCGACCACGGCAACACCGTCGTCGTGATCGAGCACAATCTGGACGTCATCAAGACCGCCGATTGGGTGATCGATCTGGGTCCGGAAGGCGGCGCCGGCGGCGGTAGTATCATTGCCGAAGGTACGCCGGAGCAGGTAGGAAATACGCCGAACAGCTATACCGGCGCCTACCTGAAGCCGGTGCTCGAACGCCACGCCGGCCGGCTAGGCGCGCGCGGCGAGACGGCGCGCAACGGACGCAACAAAAAAGCGGCGGCGGATTTGCTCGGTTAGGACGCCGCAGGGCGGAGCAGGGGCGCGGAAGCGTGGGGATGCGACCCCGAAAGCGGAATAGCCGGCGAATCGAACGTAAGCCATCGGTCGTAGTCGGTCTGAGCCGGCGACCCCGATGCGAAGGAGGAGCGATGGAACGAGTCTGGAAAAAGCTTGCAATAGTCGCCGTCGCGGGCCTGGCCGGTGTCGCAGGCGTGGGCATCGCTGCGGAAGCAGCGCATCACTGGAGCTATTCGGGTGCCACCGGCCCGGCGAAGTGGGCCAAGCTGGAGAAGGATTTCGCGGCCTGCGCGCAGGGCAAGACGCAGTCGCCGATCGACATCCCGGACGCCGAGGCCCGGAAGGGCGACTTGCCGCCGCTGTTGTTCGACTACCGGCCGTCGCCGCTGCGGATCATCGACAACGGCCACACGATCCAGGTCAACTATGCGCCCGGCAGCACGTTCTCGGTCGCAGGCACGCGCTACGAGCTGGTCCAGTTCCACTTCCACAAGCCGAGCGAGGAAAAGATCAGCGGCAAAGGCCACGACATGGAGGCGCACCTCGTCCATCGAAGCAAGGACGGCAAGCTTGCCGTCATCGCGGTGCTGCTCGACGAAGGCAAGGAGAGCGCGCTGATCAAGACGCTGTGGGCCAACCTGCCGCAAACGAAGGACAAGGAGAACGTCGTCGACGCGGTGAAAATCAACGTCCTCGAGCTTGTCCCTCGCGACAAAGGGTATTACGCGTTCGCCGGCTCGCTGACGACCCCGCCGTGCAGCGAGGACGTCAAGTGGTTCGTGCTGAAGACGCCGACGCAGATCTCGGCCGACGAGATCGCCCGCTTCGCCAAGTCCTACCCGATGAATGCCCGTCCGGTGCAGGAGCTCAACGCGCGGGACATCCAGGCCACGCGCTAGCGCAGTACACGCGCCTGCCCCAAAGAAAAGCGCGGCGCCGACTCGAAGTCGGGCCGCGCTTCGCTCGTTCTGCGGAAGTTATTGAATCGTGATCTGCTTGCTGTTGGCCTTGGCTACCTTCGGCAGCGTCAGTTGCAGCACGCCGTCGACATGCGTCGCCTGGGTGCCGTTGGCGTCGACCGGCTCGGGCAGACGGATCGCGCGCGAAAGCTTGCCGAAATTGCGCTCTTGCCAAAGCGTCTTGCCATTGGCGTCGATTTCCTGGCTGAACGAGGCACCGATCGTGACGTTGCGGTCTTCGACGTTCACTTCGATTTTGTCCTTGGGTATTCCGGGCAGCTCGGCCTTGACGATATAGGCTTCCGGCGTCTCGACGACGTCCAGCGCAATGCTGCGGCTGGCCGCGTTCGCATCCCCGTTGGCCAGAACGTCCCCGAACGCGCGATCGAACACTCGATCCAGCGGATCGAAATAGCGAATCAAACTGGGCATTTGTCTCTCTCCATTGGTTTTCCGCGGCCGCAAGGAGAAGCTCCGAGCCGCGCACGTCCGGTAAATGGCGGCCCCCGCGACCGATTTCAAGGGGGGTCGCGCACGTCCGGCGGCGGGACGGGGTTTTGCGCGGCCGCCGCGTCACCGGCGGCTGCGACCGGCGGCGGCGCGTGCGCGCTGATCGCCGCCAGGATGCCTTGCAGCAGCGCGCGCGGCGGTGGCGGGCAGCCGGGGATCGCGACATCGACCGGTATCACGCTGGCCACGCCGCCCAGGCTCGCATAGCTCTGGCCGAAAATCCCGCCGGTGCACCCGCAGTCGCCGACGGCGACGACCAGCTTGGGCTCGGGCGTCGCGTCGTAGGTGCGCTTGAGCGCAATCGCCATGTGCTTCGACACCGGGCCGGTCACCAGAAGCATGTCGGCATGGCGCGGGCTCGCCACAAAGCGTATGCCGATGCCCTCGAGGTTGTAGTACGGATTGGTCAGCGCCTGGATCTCCAGCTCGCACCCGTTGCACGAGCCGGCGTCGACATGCCGGATCGTCAGCGCGCGGCCAAGCGTGCGCAGGATCGCCTTTTGCAGCCGTGCGACGACGACCATCTCCTCGGCCGGCGTGGGCGCAGGCTCGCTCTTTATTCCGGTACGTGCGATCTGGTGGAGGATGTGCAGCATGGCTGGGACACTATAGATCGTGGCCGCTGTAGGAAAGGTTGAACGACTTGTTGATCAGCGGAAAGTCGGGAACGATGTTGCCGATCACCGCGTGCTCGATCACCGGCCAGTTCTGCCAGGAGGGGTCGTGCGGATGGCAGCGCCGGATCGTGCCGTCGGGACCGCTTTCCAGTGCAATGAAGACCGGGCCGCGCCAGCCCTCGGCGCAGCCGATCGCGAGCCGCGAAGACGGCGCTTCGGGCAGTGTCGCCGCGATGTCGCCGTCGGGCATCGCCGCCAGTATCGCGCCGACCAGTCGCAGCGATTCGACCGTTTCTTCGAAGCGCACGGCGACGCGCGCGGCAACGTCGCCGTCGGCGCGGGTCGCCCGCCGCACGCCAAGCGTATCGTACGGCGCCAGTGCGAAATCGCAGCGCAGATCATCGGGGAGCCCGCTGGCGCGGGCGGCGAAGCCGGTCAGGCCGAGCTTCATTGCGAGCGCACGCGTAACTTCGCCGCAGCCGCGAAACCGGTCCTGCAGGCCGGCATGCTCGTCATAGATGTCGCGCAGCACGGCAAGCTCGCGCTCGAGCGAGGCGACCTGCTGGCGCATCAGCGCCGCATCGTCGGCGCGAAGATCGCGCGCGACGCCGCCGGGCACGACCAGATCCATCAGCAGGCGGTGGCCGAACGCATGATCGTTGAGCCGCAGCACGTCCTCCCTCAGCCGAGAGAACTGCGAATGGCCGAAGGCGAATCCGCCGTCGTTGCCGAGGTAGCCCAGGTCGCTCAGGTGGTTCCCGATGCGCTCGCGCTCCAGGCACAAGGCGCGCAGCCACGCCGCGCGCGGCGGCGCGTCGGCGGCCGCGATCGATTCGACCGCCTGGGCGTAGGCCCAGGCGTAGGCGACGGTGCTGTCGCCCGAAACGCGGCCGGCGAGCCGGTAGCCGTCCTGCAGCGACATCGATTCGAAGCGCTTTTCGATGCCCTTGTGCGCATAGCCGAGGCGTTCCTCGAGACGCAGCACTTTTTCTCCGACCACCTGGAAGCGAAAATGCCCCGGCTCGATCGTTCCCGCGTGAACCGGCCCGACGGCGATTTCGTGCACGCCGTCGCCGGCGACCCGCACGAACGGGTAGTCCTCCTGGCCCGGTTCCCACGTCGGCGAGACCTCGAAATCGCGCTGCAACGGAAACCGGTCGATCGGCCACGCCGCCTGCCAGGTCCACGGTCGCTGGTCGTCGGCATCGCACTGCGCGCCGACCAGGTCGAATGCCGCGCGCTGCATGCGATTCGCGGCCGGAAAGATCGGCGAGAGGTCCGGATAGCGCGCCCCTTCGTCCGGCAGCGTGTGCTCGAGCAAGGTGAGCCCGTCGCCGTCGCGCAGCAATACACGAACGGAGAATCCGCGGGCGCGATCGCGCTCATCGCTCGCCCACAAGGCGACCATCGCTCCGCCGCGTTCCCACGCCAGGCGGCAGGCGGAGAGCAGCTGGCCCGAATTGACCCGGCAGCGCTGCGCCGGTATCGCGCACGGCAGCGCCGAGGCCGAGAGTCCGAGCGGCGAGACGTTCATCTGCTCACCCGATCAGCCGCGCCGCCTGCCGATACCAGTCGGCGAGAAACGGCGGGATCCAAAGACCCAGCATGAGCACGATCGCCAGGTGAACGAAAACGGGGATCATCGCCGGGCGGTGCGGCAGCCGCTGGACCGTCGTTTCGCCGAACACCATCGGCTGCACGCGTGAAAAAATCGCTGCAAACGAGATGCCCAGCGCACCGAGCAGCAGCGGCGTCGCCCACGGTTGCTCGCGGATCGCCGTCGTCAGGATCAGGAATTCGCTGGCGAAGACACCGAACGGCGGCATGCCGAGGATCGCCAGCGCCCCCAGCGCCAGTCCCCATCCGATCAGCGGGCTGATGCTGACCAGCCCGCGAATGCCGTCCATCAATTGCGTGCCCGCCTTTTGCGTCGCGTGCCCGACGGCGAAGAAGATCGCCGACTTGGTAAGCGAATGGACGGTCATGTGCAACAGGCCTGCGAAGCTCGCGATCGGGCCGCCCATGCCAAAAGCGAAGGTGATGATGCCCATGTGCTCGATCGAGGAGTAGGCGAACAGGCGCTTGATGTCCTTCTGTCGCAGCAGCAAAAGCGAGGCCGTAACCACCGACAGCAGCCCGAAGCCCATCATCAAGGTGCGCGCGAACGAGGTCTGCGCCGAGCCTTCGACCAGCACCTTGCAGCGCACCACCGCGTACAGCGCCACATTGAGCAGCAGGCCGGACAGCACCGCCGAGACGGGCGTCGGACCCTCGGCATGCGCATCCGGGAGCCAGTTGTGCAGCGGCACCAGTCCGACCTTGGTGCCGTAGCCGACCAGCAGAAAGACGAAGGCGAGCGACAGCACCGTGGGCTCGAGCTCGCCCTTGACGCTGTCGAGCTCGGTCCAGAGCAGGGCGCCGCCGCCGGCGCCAAGTACCTTCTCCGCAGCGAAGTAGAGCAGGATCGTGCCGAACAGCGCCTGCGCGATGCCGACGCCGCAAAGAATGAAGTATTTCCATGCCGCTTCGAGGCTCGCGGGTGTCCGGTAGAGGGAAATCAGCAGCACCGTCGTCAGGGTCGCCGCTTCCATCGCCACCCATAACAAGCCCATGTTGTTGGCCGACAGCGCCAGCAGCATCGTGAAATTGAACACCTGGAACATGCTGTGGTAGAGCCGCAGGCGTCCCGGCGTCAGGTGCCTGAGATCCTGTTCGATGCGCATGTAGGGGCGCGAAAAGATCGACGTAGTCAGGCCCACGAAGGCAGTCAGCGCGATCAGGAATACGTTGAAGGGATCGACAAAAAAGATCTTGCCGGCCAGTAACAGAGGGCCTTCGGCGACGACGCGTACCGCCAGCGCAACCGCGGCGATGAAGGTGATCAGGGATATGCCGACATTGATCTCCGCAGCATGCTCACGCTCGCCGATCGAGGCCAGCAGCGCCGCACCGGCGATCGGCGCGCCCAGGATGACGAGAATCTCGATCATTCCTTGAGCTTTTCAAGGTGCTGCAGGTCGAGGCTGTCGAACTGCTCGCGGATCTGGAAGAAGAACACGCCGAGTATCAGCATCGCCACCAGCACGTCCAGCCCGATGCCGAGCTCGACCACCATCGGCATGCCGTAAGTCGCGCTGGTCGCCGCAAAGAACAGCCCATTCTCCATCGCAAGAAAGCCAATCACCTGCGGGATCGCCTTGCGGCGGGTGATCATCATCAGGAAGGCGAGCATGACGCTGGCCATCGCGATGCCCAGCGTCGCCCGGGTCACGGTGTTGGCGAGCTGCGAAATGGGCAGCGCCAGATTGAACGCGAAGACCACCAGCACGATGCCCAGCAGCATCGTGGTCGGGATGTTGATCAGGCCTTCGACGTCCCATTTGACGTCGAGCCGCACGATCAGCCGGTGCAGCAGCCACGGCAGCACCATCACCTTGAGCACCAAGGTCAGGCCAACCGACCAGTAAAGGTGCGGCTGGTGCGTCGCGAAGGCGACGATCGCCGTCGAGCATGCGAGCGCGAACCCTTGCGCTGCGAACAGGTTGATCAGCGTCAGCACCCGCCGCTGCGCCAGCATCGCGAACGCGAGCAGCAGCAACACCGCGGCCAGCAGGTTGATCAGCTGCGCCCAGAGCGGGATGTTCATCGGCATCGGTGCGTCCTCAGCTGCCGAGCATCAGGTTGACCAGCATCGCGAGCACCGCGAGCAGGAAGGCGGTGCCCAGAAACTCGGGAGCCCGAAAGATCCGCAGTTTCGCCGACAGGGTCTCGATCAGCGCCAGCGCGAAGCCGCCGCCGGCGAGCTTGACGATCAGCACCGGCGTCGCGCCGAGGATGGCCAGCCAGTCGGCGCTGCCTTCGGCGATGCCGAACGGCAGGAACAGCGCGAGGCCGATGCACGAATAATTGAACAGCTTGAGGGCCGAGGCCCATTCCAGCAGCGCCAGATGCCGCGCCGAATACTCGAGCAGCATCGCCTCGTGGATCATCGTCAGCTCGAGGTGGGTGGCCGGATTGTCGATCGGGATCCGCGCGTTCTCGGCCAGCGACACCATCGTGAACGCGACGCCGGCGAAGGCGAGGCTCGGATAGATCGCGAATTCGCGATGGGCGAGCGTGTCGACGATCGTCGGCAACGACGTCGAGCCGGAGATCAGCGATGCGGTGAACAGCACCATCAGCAGCGCGGGCTCGGCGAGAAAGCCGACGAACATTTCGCGGCGCGCGCCCATCGAGCCGAACGCGGTGCCGATGTCCATCGCGGCGAGTGCCGCGAATACGCGCGCCAGCGCGAACAGGCCGACCAGCGCGATGGCGTCGGCGGCTTGCGCGAAGGGGAGATCGGTCGCCAGGGAGGGCACGATCGCCGCAGCCAGCGCCATCGCGGCAAAGACGATGTAAGGCGTCATGCGGAACAGCCACGACGCGTTCTCCGCGACGACCGCGTCCTTGTTGAATAGCTTTCTGATCATCCGGTACGGCTGCAGCAGCGGCGGTGCGCTCCGATTGGAAAGCCAGGCCCGGCACTGATTGACCCATCCGACGAGGATCGGCGCCAGCAAGCAGCGCGATCGCGAGCTGCAGCAGTTGCGACAGAAAGCCGGTGGCGCTCATCGGACGAACATCAGCAGCGCGAGCAGGGTGACGAAACTGTAGATCAGATAGATCGATATCCGGCCCTGCTGGATCAGTCCCGCGGCCTTGGCCAGCCACTCGACTCCGCGGATGACCGGCAGATACAGCCATTGCCATAAGTGGTCGCCCACGGTGACGCGATACTGCGGTGCGGCGTCGAATGGCGTCGGCAGCACTCGCTCGACGCGGAAGAACATTTCGAATACCTGCCGGATCGGCTGCCCGAAGCCTTCCGCCGTGTCCTGCATGCGCGGCGTCTGCATCGGAAAGCCGCAATCCCACGCCGGGCCGCTGCGGACGCGCCCGTGGTACCAGCGATGCACGACCTGAATCGTCAGCGCGACAACGGCGGCGATCACCAGCAGCACGATCAGCGGGCTATAGCTCGAGCGGTCCGGGCTGATCGGCGCGAGCAGCCACCATCGATCGCCGGCGTGGCCGACCGTCGCGCCGATCAGCGTCATGTTGACGTTGTCGAGGAGCCCGATGACGGTTCCGGGAAACAATCCGAGCGTGACGCAGCCGGTTGCGAACCACGCCAGGGCGACGCGCTCGAAATGTCCGGCGTCGTGCGCATACGCCAGGTGAGGTTCCCGCGGACGTCCGAGAAAGACGACGCCGTAGAACTTGACCATCACGTACGCGCCGAGCGCGGCGACCAGCACCAGCGCCGCTGCCGCGAGCGGCACCAGCATGTTGATGAACGATTGCGGCAGCGTCGGCGTGAACAGGAAAGCCTGCAACAGCAGCCATTCGGAAACAAAGCCGTTGAGCGGCGGCAGCCCGGCGATCGCCAGCGCGCCGATCAGCGCCGACCATGCGACCCAGGGCATGCGATGGATCAGCCCGCCGAGCTTGCCGAGGCTGCGCTCGCGCGTCGAGTGCAGCACCGACCCGGTGGCGAGAAACAGGAGGCTCTTGAAGAATGCGTGATTGAGCGCGTGGTAGAGCGTCGCCACCAGCGCGATCGACGCCAGCAGCGTCTTGCCGTTCGCCTTGAACAGTATCGTCAGGCCGATGCCGGCGACGATGATGCCGATGTTCTCGATCGACGAGTACGCGAGCAGACGTTTCATGTCGACCTGCACGGTCGCGTAGATCACGCCGAACAGCGCGGTCAGCAAGCCGAGCACCAGCGCCGTGACACCCCACCACCACAACTGGGTGTTGAGCAGGTCGAACGTCACCCGCAGGAGACCGTAGATCGCGGTCTTCAGCATCACCGCCGAGAGCAGCGCGGATACCGGCGAGGGTGCTGCCGGATGCGCTTCGGGCAGCCAGATATGCAGCGGCAGCAGCCCGGCTTTGGCGCCGAATCCGGCCAGCGCAAGCAGAAACGCGATCGACGCCCAAGCGCCGGGCAGGACCAGCGAGCGCATCGAGCCGAACGTGTAATCGCCGCTGCCGCCCTGCAGCACGCCGAAGCAGAGCAGGATCGCGACTGCGCCGATGTGCGCGATCACCAGGTAAAGGAAGCCTGCACGGCGGATCTCGGGAACGACGTGATCGGTCGTCACGAGGAAGAACGAGGCCAGCGCCATCGTTTCCCACGCCACCATGAACAGGTAAGCATCGTCGGCGACCAGCACCAGCGCCATCGCCGCGAGGAACACGTGATACTGCAGGCACAACAGACGCGGCGAGGCGTTTTCGCTGGCGCTGGAAATAGCCGGCCGAGAACACCGAGATGCCTGCCGCGGCGCCGCCGAGCAGCACCAGAAAGAATGCGGACAGCGCGTCGAGGCGCAGGTGAAACGGCAGATCGGGCAGGCCCAGCGGTAGCACCATCGTCTGCGCGACATCGCCGATCCCGGTGAGCGCGATGACCGAGATCGCGAGGCCGACCAGCGCGCCGGCGACGAAAAGCGAACGGCCGACGAAGCCTCCGCCGGTCGGCACCAGCGCCAGCAGGCCGATCGCCAGCCAGGCGACGATGGCGTCGACGATCAGCGGCAGCGCACTGGTCATCGCCGGAACGCCTCGATGTTCCGCGTCCGGCGCAGGGCGGCTCTGGCCATCGCGCCTACTTGACGCGCATGCCGGGCTCGGCGCCCG
Organism: uncultured beta proteobacterium; assembly: GCA_963847585.1. GTDB lineage: Bacteria > Pseudomonadota > Gammaproteobacteria > Burkholderiales > Casimicrobiaceae > PALSA-1003. The sequence continues at coordinate 62,856 of CAWKAQ010000011.1, forward strand.
AATCCGGCGCGAGCAGGAAGATTCCCGGGCCTTCGCCCGATGCCGCGAGCACCATGCCTTCCGAAACGCCGAACTTCATCTTGCGCGGGGCGAGATTGGCGACCATCGGTGTCAGGCGGCCGACCAGGTCCTGCGGCTTGTACGCGCTCTTGATCCCGGCGAACACCGTCCGATGGCGCGCTTCGCCGACGTCGAGCGTCAATTTCAGCAGCTTGTCGGCGCCGTCGACCTGCTCGGCGTTGACGATGCGCGCGACGCGAAGATCGATCCGGGAAAACTCGTCGATGCTGATCGGCGGCGCGACCGGGCGGGCCGGCGGCCGGCTCGGCGGCCGGTGGGGGCGCCGCGCCGGTCGCCGCCTTCGGGCCTTCGAGCAGCGCATCGACCTGCTTCGGGTCGATGCGGTTCAACAGGTGCTTGTAGTCGCCGATCGCATGTCCTGCCGGCAGCGCGGTGCCGATGTCGCTCCACGTCTGCGACGGAATCTGCAGGAACAGCTCGGCGCTGGCGGCGACACCCGGCAGCACCGGCTTGAGCAGGGTCGTCAGAATCCGGAAGTCATCGATGCATTCCGAGCAGATCTCGAGCACCCGCGCCGCGCCGTCGGGCCGCTTGGCGGCTTCCCACGGCTTGTTGCGGTCGAAGTATTCGTTGGTCTGGTCGGCAAGATCCATCACTTCGCGCAGGGCCTTGCCGAATTCGCGGTTCGCATACAGCTCCGCGATCCTGTCCGACAGCGCATGCAGGGCCACGCCGTGCCGTGCATCGAATCCGGACGTCGGCGCCAGCTTGTTGCCGGTCTGCGCGATAAAGCGCGCGGCGCGGCTCGCGATGTTGACGTATTTGCCGATCAGGTCGCTGTTGACCCGCGCAATGAAGTCGTCGGGATTGAAATCCAGATCCTCGACTTTGGCGTTGAGCTTGGCGGCGATGTAGTAGCGCAGCCACTCGGGATTCAATCCCAGGTCGAGATAGAGCTCGGGGCTGATGCCGGTGCCCCGCGACTTGGACATCTTCTCGCCGGTGAAGGTGATGAAGCCATGCACGAAAATGTTGTCCGGAACCCTGTACGGCGGCCCGGCGAACTCGAGCATCGCCGGCCAGAACAGCGTGTGGTGATAGACGATGTCCTTGCCGATGAAATGATATTGCTCGACGCCTTTGCCGCGCAGAAAATCGGCCAGCGCGATGCCCTTGCTCGCGAGATCCGCCTTCAGGCTTGCCAGGTAGCCGACCGGCGCGTCGAGCCAGACGTAGAAATACTTGCCCGGCGCGTCGGGAATCGGAATGCCGAAGTACGGCGGATCGCGCGAGATGTCCCAGTCGGCGAGGCCCTTGCCGTCGCCTCCGGGTTTTTCAGCCAGCCATTCGAGCGCCTTGTTCGCCACCTCGGGCTGCAGCCTGCCGGGGGCCTGCGTCCATTGCCGAAGAAAGGAAACGCATTGCGGATCCGACAGCCGGAAAAAGAAGTGCTCGGAGGACTTCAACACCGGCGTGGCCCCGGTCAAGGTCGAGTACGGATTTTTCAGATCGGTCGGCGCATAGACCGAGCCGCAGACCTCGCACGAATCGCCGTATTGATCCTTGGCGCCGCACACCGGGCACTCGCCCTTGATGTAGCGGTCCGGCAGGAACATCGACTTCACCGGGTCGAAGAACTGCTCGACCGCCTTCGAATAAATCAGGCCACCCGCCTTGAGCCGGCGGTAGATGTCCTGCGACAGCTCGACGTTCTCCGGCGAGTCGGTGCTGTGCCAGTGATCGAAGCTCAGGTGAAAACCCTTGCCGGCATACTCGCCGATACCGAGAATCTTCGGCCGCGTCGCCGCGATGCGGGCGACCAGCTGCTGCGGCGTGAGCCCTTCCGCTTCGGCGGCGAGCATGATCGGCGCGCCGTGCGCATCGTCGGCGCAGACGAAATGCACGTCGTGACCCTGCATGCGCTGGAACCGCACCCAGATGTCGGCCTGGATGTATTCCATGATGTGCCCGATGTGAAACGGGCCATTGGCGTATGGCAGCGCGGTCGTGACGAACAGCGTGCGGCGCGGCATGCGGCGAAGACCTTTGATGCGGCAGGGGATTGGCGCATTCTAGCAAATGGGCCGAAGCGCCGAGTACCGAGAGCGGGTGTTTTTCGCTAAACTCGCCGTTTAAGCGTTCCACGCGATCGACACCCCGATGGCCATTTCCGAGGCAGACGTACACGCCAGCCTGCGCGCGCTGATCGATCCCAATACGCGCCGCGATTTCGTTTCCGACAAGGCGATCCGCAAGGTACAGATCGACGGCGGCAATGTGGCCGTCGACGTCGTGCTCGGCTACCCGGCGAAGAGCCAGCACGAGACGATACGCCGGCTGATCCAGCGTCATCTCTCGGCGCTGCCCGGCGTCGGCAAGGTCGCTGTGACCATCAGCCATCGCATCGGCTCGCACGCGGTGCAGCGCGGCGTCAAGCTGGTGCCGGGCGTCAAGAACATCATTGCGGTCGCCAGCGGCAAAGGCGGCGTTGGCAAGTCGACGACGGCGGTCAACCTGGCGCTGGCGCTGTCTGCCGAAGGTGCCGCGGTCGGCGTGCTCGACGCCGACATCTACGGACCGTCGCAGCCGATGATGCTGGGCATTGCCGGCAGGCCCGAATCGAAGGACGGCAAGACGCTGGAGCCGCTCGAGGCGCACGGCGTCCAGGCGATGTCGATCGGTTTTCTGATCGACACCGATACGCCGATGGTCTGGCGCGGGCCGATGGTGACGCAGGCGCTCGAGCAGCTGCTGAAGGACACCAACTGGCGCGACCTCGACTACCTGATCGTCGATTTGCCGCCGGGCACCGGCGACATCCAGCTGACCTTGTCGCAGAAGGTGCCGGTCACCGGCGCGGTGATCGTCACGACGCCGCAGGACATCGCGCTGATCGACGCGCGCAAGGGCCTCAAGATGTTCGACAAGGTCGGCGTGCCCATCGTCGGCATCGTCGAGAACATGTCGCACGCACATCTGCTCGAACTGCGGCCATGCCGAGGCGATTTTCGGCGAAGGCGGCGCGAAGAAGATGTGCGACGACTACAACGTGCCTTTTCTCGGCCAGCTGCCGCTCGACATCCACATCCGCGAGCAGGCCGATTCGGGCCGGCCGACGGTCGTCGCCGATCCGGAGGGCGCGATCGCGGCGATCTACAAGGACATCGCGCGCAAGACCGCGGTGTTCGTCGCGCAGAAAGCCGAGGATTTTTCCGCGAAGTTCCCCAACATCGTCGTGCAGAACACGTGATTGCCGGCGCGACGGAAGGCCCGCGATGATCAAGTCCGACCGCTGGATCCGGCGCATGGCGGCCGAGCACAAAATGATCGAGCCGTTCGAGCCCGGGCAAGTGCGCGAGCTGGACGGCCGCAAGATCGTGTCGTACGGCACGTCGAGCTACGGCTACGACATCCGCTGCTCGAACGAATTCAAGCTGTTCACCAACCTCAATTCGACGATCGTCGACCCGAAGAACTTCGACGACAAGTCGTTCGTCGATTTCAACGGCGCATCCTGCATCATCCCGCCCAACTCGTTCGCGCTCGCCCGCACGGTCGAATATTTCCGCATTCCGCGCAACGTCCTGACGATCTGCCTGGGAAAATCGACCTACGCGCGCTGCGGCATCATCGTCAACGTGACGCCGCTCGAGCCGGAATGGGAGGGTTACGTCACGCTCGAGTTCTCGAACACGACGCCGCTGCCCGCGAAGATCTACGCCAACGAGGGGGTCGCGCAGGTGATCTTTTTCGAGTCCGACGAGGTCTGCGAGACCTCGTACAAGGATCGCGGCGGCAAATACCAGGGTCAGAAGGGCGTTACGCTGCCGAAGATCTAGTCAGGCATGGCGTTAGCGACCTCGAAACGCGCCTCGATCGCCATCATCGCCATCTGCCAGGTCGCGGCGATGGCGGTGTGGTTTTCCGCTTCCGCCGTCGCCCCGGCGCTCGCCGCCGAGTTCCACCTGTCCAATTTCGCGCAGGCCGCGCTGACCAGCGGCGTCCAGGTGGGCTTTGTGATCGGTTGCCTGGTCAGCGCGTTTCTCGGCCTTCCGGATCGCGTCGATCCGCGCCGGCTGTTCGCCGCATCCGCGACGATCGCCGCGCTCGCCAACGCCGGCCTGCTGGTGGTCGATCCGGCGTCGATCGCCGCGCCGCTGCTGCGCGTGATCACCGGCATCGGCATGGCCGGCGTCTATCCGGTCGGCATGAAGCTCGCGACGACCTGGGCGCGCGACGACATGGGACTGATGGTCGGCATCCTCGTCGGCGCGCTGACCCTGGGCTCGGCATCGCCGCACCTGTTCAATGCCTTCGGCGGCGTCGACTGGCGTCCGACGGTGGTGCTGTCATCGGTGAGCGCGCTGGCGGCCGCGCTCGGCATTGCGCTCGCCGGCCTCGGCCCGAACCGCAAACCGGCGCCGCGCTTCGAACCGGGTGCGATGCTGCTGGCGTGGCGCGACGTCCCGCTGCGGCTCGCCAACCTCGGCTATCTCGGCCACATGTGGGAGCTCTATGCGATGTGGGCGTGGATCGGCGTATTCCTCAACGCGAGCTTCGCCCTGTCGCTGCCTCCCGAGTCGGCGCAGGTCGACGCCAGGCTGGCGGCGTTCGCGACCATCGGCGCGGGCGCATTGGGCTGCGTCGCCGCGGGACTCTTCGCCGACCGGGTCGGCCGCACGACGGTGACCATCATTGCGATGGCCGTCAGCGGCAGCTGCGCCGCAGGCATCGGGCTCCTCTACGGGGGCGCTCCGTGGCTGCTGGTCACCGTCTGCCTCATCTGGGGCATCAGCATCGTCGCCGACTCGGCGCAGTTCTCGGCCTCGATCGCGGAGCTCGCCGATCCGGCGCGGGTCGGCACGATGCTCACCTTGCAAACGGCGCTCGGCTTCACGCTGACCCTGGTGACGATCCATCTGCTTCCGTATTTTGTCGACGCCGTCGGCTGGCGCCACGCCTTCGTGCCGCTGGCGATCGGTCCGGCGCTCGGCGTCTGGGCGATGGTTCGGCTGCGCCTCCATCCGGCGTCGGTGCGGCTCGCCGGCGGCCGGCGCTATGGCAGAGTCTTGTCGAATATTCGGCTGGAATCGGCTTCGGGGTCGGCGTAGCATCAACGGGCTGCGGTGCGGAAGATCGCCGCCGCGTTCCGGGCGAATTCAAGCGAGGGGAAATCCATGGCCTATCATCTGGAAGGAAGACTGCTCGAGGTCTGCAATTGTCGTGTGCTGTGCCCGTGCTGGATCGGCGAGGATCCGGACTTCGGCACCTGCGACACCATCGTTTCCTGGCACTTCGACAAGGGCACGATCAATGGCGTCGACGTCGCCGGCCATACGATTGCGCTGATCGCGCATATTCCCGGCAACATCCTCGAGGGCAACTGGCGCGCCGCCGTATACCTCGACGACAAGGTTATCGGCCAAGCAGGAAGAAGCGATCCTCGGCGTCTTTACCGGCAAGCTGGGCGGTCCTGTCGCGGATCTCGCCAAGCTGGTCGGCGAAGTGGTGTCGGTCGAAAAAGTGCCGATCCAGTGGGATGTCCACGGTGGCAAGGGAGTGGTCAAGGTCGGCAATGCAGGCTATGCCGAGCTCGAGCCATACAAGAGCGCCAGCGGTGCCACGACGACGCTTCAGGACACGGTCTTCTCTACGGTTCCCGGCGCGCCGGTGTTCGTCGGAAAGAGCCCGCGGTATACCTCCAAGGTCGACAAGCTGGGCATCAACCTCAGCCTGAGTGGCCATAACGCGCTGCAAAGCACGTTCGTTTTCAACGCCTGAAGGCGGCTGGGGACAGCGCTAGCTCGCCGTGTCCGACCGCCAGGCAACGGCCGCGGCGACTGCGGCGCCGCGCTCTCGATCCGCAGACGCTGCGCGTCGGCCTGGTGGCCGCACTGTCGGCCGTCGCCTGGCTCGCGCTGGCGGCATGGAGCCTGAGCCCCTACGGACGCTATCTCGAGCATGGCGGCTGGGTCGATGAAGGCCCGTTCGGCGCGCTTTGCCGCAGCATCCCGCAAGGCGCGCTGATCGTTCCGGCGCTGGTCTACGCACTCGCCTGGCTGCTGATGATCACGGCGATGATGCTGCCGACGACCTTGCCGCTGCTCGGCATCTTCGGGCGCGTCGTGGCCGCGAGGCCCGACGCCGGTGCGCTGATGGGAAGGGTCGTGGCCGGCTACGCAATCGCCTGGCTCGGGTTCGGTCTGCTGGCGCATGGGGCTGACAGCCTGCTGCATGCCGGCGCGGCGCAGGTTGGCTGGCTCGCCGGCCGTGGCTGGGCGATCGGCGCGGCCGTGCTGGCCGGCGCCGGGGTCTTCCAGTTCAGCGCGCTCAAGTACCGCTGTCTGGAACGCTGCCGCACGCCGTTTACGTTCATCAATGCGCGCTGGCACGGGCGCGCGCCGCGCCGCGAGGCACTGCGGATCGGGCTCGAGCACGGCATCTTCTGCGTCGGCTGCTGCTGGGCGCTGATGGCCGTGATGTTCGTCGTCGGCATGGGCAGCCTTGGATGGATGCTGGTTCTGGCGGCCGCGATGGCCGCCGAGAAGAACCTGCGCTGGGGAAAGCGGCTGCGGACGCCGCTGGGGCTCGGGCTGATCGCCTGGGCTGGGAATCCTGGTCGCCGCCAACGTGTGACCTGCGGCGGCGGCGGCGAAGGCCGTTTTTGCCGCCGGCCGCCAAATCGCTCGCATCGCGCGCCGTCGCAGTGCACAATGCGGCCCTTAGGGGTGCGGCCATCCGGCCTGGCACCCCGCTTTATTTTTTGGCACGCGCCACGAGCCCGTCGGCAGGAGTGGCTGGATGAAATTTCGCTTTCCCATCGTCATCATCGACGAAGACTTCCGTTCCGAGAATGCCTCGGGACTCGGCATACGCGCGCTTGCCGCCGCGATCGAAAAAGAGGGCATGGAGATCCTCGGCGTCACCAGCTACGGTGACCTGTCGCAGTTCGCTCAGCAGCAATCGCGCGCGTCGGCGTTCATTTTGTCGATCGACGACGAGGAATTCGGCGCGGGTTCGGTCGAGGAAACCGAATCGGCGCTGAAGAGCTTGCGCGCATTCGTCGAGGAAATCCGGTTCAAGAACGCCGAGATACCGATCTACCTCTATGGCGAGACGCGGACGTCGCGGCACATCCCGAACGACATCCTGCGCGAGCTGCACGGCTTCATCCATACGTTCGAGGACACGCCGGAGTTCGTCGCGCGGCACATCATCCGCGAGGCGAAGAGCTACCTCGACTCGCTCGCGCCGCCGTTCTTCCGCGCGCTGGTCGACTACGCGCAGGACGGCTCGTATTCGTGGCACTGCCCGGGCCACTCCGGCGGCGTCGCCTTCCTCAAGAGCCCGGTCGGGCAGATGTTCCACCAGTTCTTCGGCGAGAACATGCTTCGCGCCGACGTCTGCAACTCGGTCGACGAACTGGGGCAGCTGCTCGATCACTCCGGGCCGGTCGCCGCCGCCGAGCGCAACGCGGCGCGGATTTTCAACGCCGATCACTGCTTTTTCGTCACCAACGGCACGTCGACGTCGAACAAGATGGTGTGGCACGCGACGGTGGCGCCGGACGACATCGTCGTCGTCGACCGCAACTGCCATGTGTCCATCCTGCACGCGATCACGATGACCGGCGCGATACCGGTGTTCCTGACGCCGACCCGCAATCACCTGGGCATCATCGGGCCGATTCCGCTCGACGAATTCCGTCCGGAAAACATCCGCAAGAAGATCGAGGCCAATCCGTTCGCGCGCGCGGCCAAGAACAAGCAGCCGCGGATCCTGACGATCACGCAGAGCACCTACGACGGCGTCGCGTACAACGTCGAGATGCTGAAGGAAACGCTCGGCGACTGGATCGAGACGCTGCACTTCGACGAGGCCTGGCTGCCGCACGCGGCGTTCCACGATTTCTACAAGGACATGCACGCGATCGGCAAGGACCGGCCGCGCAGCAAGAAGGCGATGGTGTTCGCGACGCACTCGACCCACAAGCTGCTCGCCGGCATCTCGCAGGCCTCGCAGATCATCGTGCAGGAGTCGCAGACGCGCAAGCTCGACCGCCACATCTTCAACGAGGCGTACCTGATGCACACCTCGACCTCGCCGCAGTACGCGATCATCGCTTCGTGCGACGTCTCGGCGGCGATGATGGAAGCGCCCGGCGGCACCGCGCTGGTCGAGGAGTCGATCGCCGAGGCGCTCGACTTCCGGCGCGCGATGCGCAAGGTCGACGACGAATGGGGCAAGGACTGGTGGTTCAAGGTCTGGGGGCCGGAGAAGCTCACCGCCGAAGGCATGGGCAAGCGCGACGACTGGGTGCTCAAGGCCAACGAGAAATGGCACGGCTTCGGCAACCTGGCGCCGGGCTTCAACATGCTCGATCCGATCAAGGCGACGATCATCACCCCGGGCCTCGACGTGTCGGGCAAGTTCGCCAAGACCGGCATCCCCGCGTCGATCGTCACCAAGTATCTGGCCGAGCACGGCGTCATCGTCGAGAAGACCGGGCTCTACTCGTTTTTCATCATGTTCACCATCGGCATCACCAAGGGCCGCTGGAACACGCTGGTGACCGCGCTGCAGCAGTTCAAGGACGACTACGACAAGAACCAGCCGCTGTGGAAGATCCTGCCGGAGTTCTGCGCCAAGCAGCCGTCGTACGAGAGCGGTCGGCCTGCGCGACCTGTGCCGGCAGATCCACGACATGTACAAGGCGAACGACGTCGCGCGCGTGACCACCGAAATGTATCTGTCCGACATGCAGCCGGCGATGAAGCCGTCGGACGCGTTCGCCTGCATGGCGCACCACGAGATCGACCGGGTCGAGATCGACCAGCTCGAAGGCCGCGTAACCAGCGTGCTGCTGACGCCGTACCCGCCGGGCATCCCGCTGCTGATCCCCGGCGAGCGCTTCAACCGCACGATCGTGCAGTTCCTGCAGTTCGCGCGCAACTTCAACCAGCAATTTCCCGGATTCGACACCGACATCCACGGCCTGGTCGAGACCAGCGAGCAGGGCAAGCTTCGCTACTTCGTCGACTGCGTGCGGCCGAAGTAGCGGTCGCGACGGTTCAGTCGGCCTGGCGCGGGGCTTCCGTCCGGCAGATGGGTCCGGCATTCGACGAAGATGCGCGCGGTGCTGGCCCGGCAGATCGCCGAGTCCAGCCGCGGATAGATGCCGCGAATGGCTTCGTCCTTGGTGGCGAAGATCCGATCGCGTCCGATGCGGTCGACCAGACCTGCGCGCTCCAGCACGTCGACGACCGGTAGGTTTCAGGTTGCACAGGTAGAGCGCGCCGCCTGCCGCGCGCTGCGCTTCGGCTTCCTGGGCCAGGAACTCGGCTCCGGCGACGTCGATGAAGTTGATCCCGCTGCCGATCAGCAAGACGTGCGCTCGCGCCGACGCGCCGCGGCGCATCGCCTCGAGCTCGTCTTGCACATGATCGACCGCGCCGAAGAAAAGCGAGCCGTCGACCCGCAGCAGCGCAAGCTGCGGACATTCGGCCAGGCGCCCGGGCGAGCCGCTCGCGGCGACCGGAATGAAGCGCCGCTGCGGTGACGCCGGATCGGGCGCGACCGCGTGGATCGCCGGATGCGTCGTGCGGTTCAGATAGGCGAAAAGCGAGCACAGCACTCCGACCAGGATCGCGAATTCCAGCTGCACCAGCAGCGTCGCCAGAAACGTAACCGTCAGCACCAGGGCTTCGCTCCGCCCGATGCGCACGATTTCGCGGATGCGGGCGAGATCGATCAGTCCCCAGGCGATGATGAACAGAAGCGCCGCCATCACCGCCATCGGCAGGTACGCGGCCAGCGGCGCGACCAGCAGCAGCACCACGAGCAGAAAGCCGGCGGAAAACACTGCCGCCAGCGGCGTTTTGGCCCCGGCCTCGAAGTTGGCGCCGGTGCGGTTGAACGAGCCGGACGTCGGATAGCTGGAGGTGAACGCGCCGACGATGTTGGCCAATCCCTGCCCGATGAACTCCTGATTGCCGTCGATGCGCTGGCCCGAGCGCGCGGCAACGGCGCGCGCGCTCGCAACAGCCTCGGTCAATCCGATCACCGTCAGCGCGAACGCGATCGGCGCGAGCATGCGCCAGGTTTCGCCGGAAAACGCCGGCAGCGACGGCGGCGGCACGGCGGACGGAAGCGCGCCGACCGTCGCGACCTGCGCGATGCCCGCGCGTGCCAGCGCGTAAGCGAAGACGCTGCCGACGATCATTCCCGTCAGCAGGTAAGGAACGCGCGGCAGCACGCGTCGGGCCGCCAGCGACGCAACCAGCGTCACGACCCCGACGGCAGCGGTCCAGCGGTCGATCTCGGTGGCGTGCCGCGCGAACGAAGTGACCGCATTGATGAAAGTGGCCGGATGCGCAGAAGGCAATCCGAAAAAATTCGACAGCTGCGCCGCGATGATCAGAAGTCCCGCGCCGGCGGTGAAGCCGATGACGACGGTGGTGGAAACGAAGTTGACCAGCGCGCCCAGCCGGGCGAACCCCAGAGCCAGCTTGATCAGGCCGATCATCAGACCGAGCGTCAGCGCGAGGCGAAGGTACTCGGGCGAGAACGGCAGCGCCAGCGCGGAGAGCGAGGCGGAGACCATCAGCGAGGTCGCGTTGGTCGGTCCCGAGACGAGATGCCACGACGATCCCCATAGCGCGCCGACCACCGCGGGAAGCATCGCCCCATACAAGCCATACTGCGGCGGAAGCCCGGCCAGCGTCGCGTACGCGACACCCTGCGGGAGAACGATCAGGGCGCCAAGCAGGCCCGCAAGCAAGTCGGCGCGCAGTGTCGCCGCCGTGACTCTGTGCCGCCAGGCCAGAAACGGAAACAGCCTCAGCGCCAGCGGAGGCATCGAGAGATCAAAGCTTGGCTGCACGGCCGCCATCATGCAGCGGCGGCGCGGGTCGCGCAACGAGCGCGCGATGCGATCGACTTAAGCCGCGACAGGAACGCCGGCCACCGCGGGCGGCGCCGGCGCTTGTTGCGCCTGCGCGGCGGCGATCAGCGAGGCGAGCACGCACGAGGCCATGCGTACTTCCATCGTGTCGTTGCGGCCGCCGAGAACGACAGGAACCTTTGCACCGAGAACAATGCCGGCGGCAAGCGCGCCGCAGATCGCCGCTCAGCGTGCGCACCACCAGCGAGCCGGCGTCGAGTCCGGGAACGATCAGCACGTCGGCGTGGCCGGCGACGGGATCGTCGACGCCATTGACGCGCGCCGCGTCCGACGAGAGCGCGCTGTCCGCGGTCAGCGGTCCGGCCACGGCGCCGCCGGTAATCACGCCTTGCGTCGACATTTTCGCCAGCGCCGCGGCGTCGCCGGTCGCAGGCAGCGCTGCGGTCACGCCCTCGACCGCCGCCAGCACCGCGACCTGCGGGTTGGCGATGCCCAGCGCATGCGCGAGGTCGATGGCGTTCTGCACGATCTCGCGCTTGGCGGCGAGATTCGGCGCGATATTGAGCACCGCATCGGACAAGATGAATGGCCGGGCAAAGCCGGCGACGTCCATGAAGAATGCGTGCGTCAGCCGTCGTTCGCCGCGCAGGCCGGCGTCGGGCGCGGCGACCGCGCGCATCAGGTCGTCGGGATAAAGGCTGCCCTTGATCAGCGCGCGTACGGTGCCGTCTCGCGCCAGCGCGACGGCGCGGCGCGCTGCTTCGGCCGGGTCGTCCGGCGTATCGATCAGGTCGATGCGCGCCAGATCGAGCCCGGCATGCGCGGCCGCGTCGGCAATCCGCGCCTCGGGTCCGACCAGCACCGGCGCCAGATATCCGGCGAACTGGCCGGAAAGCGCGACCTGCAGCGAGTCCCGATCGCACGGATAGACGATCGCCGTCGGCAGCGCCGGCAGGTTGCGGACGCGTTCGACCAGGCGCTGAAAGTGCGGGCGGGCAGGCATAGCCATCGAGCGTGGCAAAGGGGGAAGGGCCTGTCAACCCTTTCCGATGACCGGCATTTGGCCGGTAGCAGCCGTTATTCTTTTGTGCGGCACAAGCCGGGGTCCCTCGGCCTCGTTCCGCGGACGAAGGCACCGGGTGTCGGCCTCCGAAGGTGTTCAGGACGTCTCCCCGGCTCGCACGGCGCCCCTGCTTATGTCACACCTCGGCCTCCTTGCGAGGATCGCAGGCGAGCGTTGGCGTGTCGGCCTCCGAAGGTGTTCGCGGACGTGCGCATCCCCACGCTTCGCATGCCCTGTTACTGCTCACACCTTCCCCTTCCAGGGAACGACGACCCGTTCGACCTGGCGCATCAGCAGGTCGAACAGGTAGGCGACGGCGCCGATGACGACAATGCCCATGATCACGATGTCGGTGCGCAGGAAATTCGATGCGTTGAGCACCATCTGCCCGAGCCCGTAGGTCGCCGCGACCATTTCGGCGGCGACGAGCGTCGTCCAGCCGAACCCGATCGAAATGCGCATCGCCGTCAGGATCTCGGGCATCGCCGCCGGGATGACGACATGCATGATGACCTGCCATCGCGACGCGCCCATCGAATACGCGGCATGGATCTGCTCCTGCGAGACCGAGCGCACCCCGGCGCGCGCGCTCATCGCCAGCGGCGCAAAGCAGGCGAGGTAGATCAGCAGGACCTTGGACAGCTCGTCGATGCCGAACCAGATGATGATCAGCGGAAGATAGGCGAGCGGCGGCAGCGGACGATAGAACTCGATCGGCGGATCGAAAATGCCGCGCGCGATCCGCGAAACACCCATCGCGATCCCGATCGGTATCGCCGTGACGCAGGCCAGCAGGAACGCGGTGAAGACGCGAAACATCGACCAGCCGAAATGCGTCGCCAGCGGCGCGTCGGTCAGCTGGCCGCGCGCCGACTCCCACAGGCGGGTGAACACCGTTTCCGGCGTCGGCAGGAACAGCGGCGGAAGCCAGCGGTAATGGCTGGCGATCCACCACAGCGCGCCGATCGCGACCATGGTCGCGATCGATATCGCGGTGCTCCGGCCTTCGCCCGGCGTCGCGTAGCGCGAGGTCTTCGGCCGATCGGCGCCCGATGCCGGAAGTGTCGCCATCGTCAGGGCCCCGCGGCGCCGGCGACCGCGTTGTCGCGATGCAGGATCACCGCCAGCACTTCCTCGCGGATGCGGATGAAGTCGGGCGAGGATTTGATCGCGCGCGCGTCGCGCGTCTCGATAAAGCGGCGGCTGAAATCGAGCTCGTACTCGTGCGAGATGCGCCCCGGGCGCGGCGTCATCACGACCAGGTGCGTCGCGAGGAACAAGGCCTCCTCGACGCTGTGCGTGATGAAAAAGCACATCTTGCCGGTCCGGTGCCAGACGTCGAGGATCAATTCCTGGATCGCTTCGCGAGTGAACGCATCGAGCGCGCCCAGCGGCTCGTCCATCAGCATCAGCTGGGGATCGCTGGCGAGCGCTCGGGCGATGCCGACGCGCTGCTGCATCCCGCCGGACAGCTCGTAGATCGGGCGCTCGGCCAGACCCTCGAGGCCGACCAGCGCGAGCTTTTCGAGCGCGATCTTCCGTCGTTGGCTGCGTGCCGATGCCGCGCATGCGCAGCCCGAATTCGACGTTTTCGGCGACATCGAGCCAAGGCATCAGTGCGTGCTTCTGGAACACGACGCCGCGATCGGCGCCGGGTGCTGTCACCGGCTTGCCGCCGAGCTTTATCGTCCCTTCCGTCGGCGGCAGAAATCCGGCGATGCACGACAGCAGCGTGGTCTTACCGCAACCGGACGCGCCGATGGCGACCAGGAATTCGCCGTCGCGCATCGACAGGTCGACGCCGGACAACGCGTCGACTGTGCCGTTCTTGGTCGCGTAACGGACGCCTAGCTGGCGGATATCGAGCGTGGGCAAAGGGAATTCCGTTCGAAGGCGGCGTTACCCCGGTCGGATCGTAAGCAAAATCGAGCTTCCGATGCGGCGCAGTGCAGGGATTCTGGCAGAAAAACGGCGGCGCATCGGGCGCCGCCGTTTCGATGCAGGGCGTGTTGCGGATACCTTACATCGCCTTGGTCACCCACTCGACGGTCACGTTCTTGCTGTAGTCCGGCGCCACCGTCTGGAGCCTGCCTTGTTCCTTCAGGAAGTTGGCCTGCTGCGTCAGCGCCTTGGCTGCAGCGCCGTTCGCGCCGCCGCCCAGCCAGGTGGGCGACGCCTGCTCCTTCGCGCTGGGGAATCCGTACAGGGCCATCGATGCCGCGACGTCCTCGGGCTTGCCGCCCGACCACTTGGCGACCGCCGCGACCTTGGCCTGATCGCCGGTCCAGGCCTTGGCGTTGGCGCGGTAGTCGGCGTCGGCTTTGGCGACGGCCTTGACCAGCGCGACCATGAACGCCGGGTTCTCCTTGGCGAACTTGCGCGTGACGATCAGGCCGTCGAACGTGCATGCGCCCTGCTTGCATATGTCGCCCGAGGTCGTCAGCACCTTGCCGTTCTTCTTGACGTTGGTCAGCACCGGGTCCCAGATGAACGTGGCATCGATGTCACCGCGCTCCCATGCCGCGGCGATCTCCGGCGGACGCATGTTGAGCACCTGCGCGTCGGTAGCCTTGAGTCCCGCCTTCTGCATCGCGTACAAAAGCTGGAAGTGCGAGGTCGACACGAACGGGGTGCCGATCTTCTTGCCTTTCAGGTCGGCAACGGTGTTGACTCCGCTGCCGTTGCGCGCGACCAGCGCCTCGGCCGCCGCGATGTCCTCGAGGATCCAGAAGAGCTCGACGTCCATCCCCTGGCTGATCGCGGTCGCGATCCCGGTCGAGCCCACTTCGCCCAGCTGGACATCGCCCGAAGCCATCGCCCGGATCACGTCGCCGCCGCCGCCGAACTGGCGCCAGTTGATCTTGAAGCCGGTCGCCTTTTCGATCTCCTGGCTCTGCTGTACCCAGCGCCAGGGATTCATCATGTCCTGATAGGCAAAGGTAACGGTTTTCTGCGCCATTACCGGCAGCGCGACGGCCGCCGCCACTGCGAACAGCAATCCAGCCAGCCAATGCTTCATGTGTCCCTCCGTCCCCTTCGATGGTGAAACGAGCGCCGGTCAGATCGTCGCCAGCGTCTTGCGCAAACAGTCGACGATGATGTCGACATCCTTCTTCTCGGCGATCAGCGGCGGCGCGATGATCGCGCAATCGCCGGTCGTCTTCAGATGCAGGCCGCTGTCGAAGAGCTTCTTTTGCAGAATATGCCCGCGCTTGCCCGGTGCGCCGTCCGGATGGACGTCGATCGCGGCCAGCATGCCGTACCCGCGCAGGTCGGCGACTACGCCCAAGTCCTTCAGCGACCAGATGCCGTCCAGGAAATAGGGCGACAGCTCGGCGCCGCGCTCGAACAGATTTTCCTTCCGGTAGATGTCGAGCGTGGCGAGGCCCGCCGCGCACGGCGCCGGATGCGCCGAGTACGTATAGCCGTGAAAAAATTCGATTGCCCCCTCGGCGGCGGCACCGATGATGGTGTCGTGCACGCGCTCGCTGACCGCCACGGCGCCCATCGGCTGCGCGCCGTTGGTGATGCCCTTGGCCATCGTCATCAGGTCGGGCGTCACGCCGAAGCTTTGCGCGGCGAACGCCTTCCCGGTGCGGCCGAAGCCGCAAATCACTTCGTCGAACACCAGAAGGATGCCGTGCGCGTCGCAGATCTCGCGCAGCCGTTTCAAGTAGCCCTTCGGCGGAACCAGCACGCCGGTCGAACCGGCAATCGGCTCGACGAAGCAGGCAGCGATGTTCTCGGGACCATAGAGGTTGACGAATCGCACCAGATCGTCGGCCAGCTCGGCGCCATGCGCGCCTTCGCCGCGGACGAACGCGTTCTCCTTCAGATGCGTGTGGCGCATGTGCACGACGCCGGGCAGGGTAGGGCCGAAGCGGCGCCGGTTGTTGACCATGCCGGCGAGCGAAACACCGCCGAAATTGACCCCGTGGTACGCACGTTCGCGCGAAACAAACATGTTGCGACCGCCCTGTCCGCGCGCCTGGTGGTAGGCGAGTGCGACCTTCATCGCGGTGTCGACCGCCTCCGAGCCCGAATTGACGAAGAAAATGCGGTTCAGGTCGCCCGGCGTCAGCTCCGCCACGCGCGCCGCGAGCTCGAACGACTTGACGTGGCCGCGCAGGAACGGCGCGATGAAGTCGAGCTCGCGCAGCTGGTTTCCGACCGCATCGGCGATCTCCTTGCGGCCATGCCCGGCCGCGCAGCAGAACAGGCCCGAGCTGGCGTCGATGATCTTGTGTCCGCGATCGCTCCAGTAATACATGCCTTCGGCACGAACGACGATCCTGGGGTCGGACTTGAATTCACGGTTCGGCGTGAACGGCATCCAGTACTCGTCCAGCGAGACCTGGGTGAGCGGCACTTTGTCGCGCAGATTGGTTTCGGCTTGCCCCATGCGTTTCTCCTCATCGCCGGCGAGACCGGCGCCGCGGCGTGCTCGCCGTCGGGCCGTTGCAGCTGTGTTAGGATTCTACGCCAGCTTGCGGGCTGGGGTAATGCAGCGGCGGCGCAACGTGCAGTCGTCGCGCAGTTGTGTACGGCGCTCGAGCAAGGCAGCTCCCACCATGCATATCGGCGTTCCCAAGGAAATCAAGGTCCTCGAGCACCGCGTCGGCCTGACGGCGGAGAGCGTGCGCGAGGCGCGCGCGCACGGCCACGACGTGATCGTCGAGACGCGCGCCGGGCAGGGCATCGGCATGGACGACGACGCCTATCGTCGTGCCGGCGCCACGATCGCCGCAACCGCGGCGGAGGTCTTCGCTCGCGCCGACATGATCGTCAAGGTCAAGGAGCCTCAGGCCGCCGAGTGCAAGATGCTCCGGCGCGGCCAGCTGCTGTTCACCTATCTTCATCTCGCGCCCGATCCCGAGCAGGCTGCCGGCCTGATCGCGAGCGGCGCGGTTTGCATCGCGTACGAAACGGTGACTTCGAAGAACGGCGGGCTGCCGCTGCTCGCGCCGATGTCGGAGGTCGCCGGGCGCATGTCGATCCAGGCCGGCGCCTATTTCCTGGAGAAGGCGCACGGCGGCCTCGGCGTGCTGCTCGGCGGCGTGCCCGGCGTCGATCCGGCCAAAGTCGTGATTCTCGGCGGCGGCGTCGTCGGCTCGCATGCCTGTCACATCGCGCTGGGCATGGGCGCGGAAGTCTGGGTGCTCGACCGGAACACCGATGTGCTGCGCGCACTGTGGCGGCAGTTCGGCCGGCCGCTGAACACGGTGTTCTCGACGCACGATGCGGTCGAGCGCCACGTGACCAGCGCCGATCTGGTCGTCGGCGGCGTCCTGATCCCGGGCGCGTCGGCGCCGAAGCTGGTGTCGGCCGCGCTGATCAAGCAGATGAAAAAAGGCTCGGTGATCGTCGACGTGGCGATCGACCAGGGCGGCTGCTTCGAGACTTCGCGCCCGACGACGCATGCCGATCCGACCTATGTCGTCGACGGCGTGATTCACTATTGCGTCGCGAACATGCCGGGCGGCGTCCCGCGAACCTCGACGTTCGCGCTGAACAACGCGACCTTGCCGTTTGTCCTGGCGCTGGCGGACAAAGGTTATCGCGCCGCGCTCGCCGACGATCCGCACCTCGCGAACGGCCTGAACGTCGCGTTCGGCAAGGTGACCTGCCGCCCGGTTGCCGAGGCACTGGGCTACGATTACACCGAATCGGCGGCCGCGCTGGCGTAAATGCGCGCAAAGACGGGGAAACGGCGATGAACTCGATGACCGATGCCGGCGCGCTGCCGGCGCGAACAGCGGTGCGAGGCCGGCAGAAAATGACGCCGTCCGAGGCCTTCGTCGAAACGCTGGTCGCGCACGGCGTGACCGACGTCTTCGGCATCGTCGGCTCGGCCTATATGGATGCGCTCGATCTGTTTCCGCTCGCGGGCATCCGGTTCATCTCGGTAGCGCACGAGCAGGGCGCCGGGCACATGGCCGACGGCTACTCGCGCGTGTCCGGGCGGCACGGCGTCTGCATCGCGCAGAACGGGCCCGGCATCACCAATTTCGTGACCGCGGTCGCGGGCGCGTACTGGGCGCATTCGCCGGTCGTCGTCGTCACGCCGGAGACCGGCTCGATGACGCTCGGCCTGGGCGGCTTCCAGGAAACCGAGCAACTGCCGATTTTCTCCAGGATCACCAAATACCAGGCGCATGTGAACAACCGGGCGCGCATGGCCGAGCTCACCTCGCGCGCGTTCGATCGCGCGCTGCTCGAGCTGGGGCCGACCCAGCTCAACATTCCGCGCGACTATTTCTACGGCGATATCGAATGCGAGATTCCGCGTCCGCTGTCGATCGAGCGCGGCGCCGGCGGCGAGCAAAGCCTCGACGATGCGGCGGCGCTGCTCGCCGAGGCGAAATTTCCGGTGCTCGTCTGCGGCGGCGGAGTCGTGATGGCCGATGCGCAGGCCGAAGCGATCGCGCTGGC
Organism: uncultured beta proteobacterium; assembly: GCA_963847585.1. GTDB lineage: Bacteria > Pseudomonadota > Gammaproteobacteria > Burkholderiales > Casimicrobiaceae > PALSA-1003. The sequence goes on from CAWKAQ010000011.1 coordinate 81,275, forward strand.
CGAGCTCCTGCAGGCGCCGGTGGCCAACAGCTATCTGCACAACGATTCGTTTCCCGCCGATCATCCGCTGTGGTGCGGGCCGCTCGGCTACCAGGGCTCGAAGGCGGCGATGAAGCTGCTCGCCAAAGCCGACGTCGTGCTGGCGCTGGGGACGCGGCTGGGCCCGTTCGGTACGCTGCCGCAGCACGGACTCGATTACTGGCCGGCCGCGGCGAAGATCATCCAGATCGACGCCGATCCGCGGATGCTGGGCCTGGTCAAGCCGATCTCGGTGGGCATCTGTGGCGATGCGAAGGCCGCGGCGCGAGCGCTGATCGCCCGCCTTTCCGGGCGCGCGCTCGCTTGCCACGGCAACCGCGAGCAGCGGCGCGGGGAAATCGCAGCCGAGCGCTCGGCCTGGGAATCCGAGCTCGAGCAATGGTCGCACGAGAAGGATCGCTGGTCGCTCGAGGTGGCGAAAGGTTCGTCGGCGATGCATCCGCGGCAGATGCTGCGCGAGCTCGAAAAAGCGATGCCCGACGACGCGATGGTCTCGACCGACATCGGCAACATCTGCTCGGTGTCGAATTCGTATCTGCGCTTCAAGTCGCCGCGCAGCATGTTCGCCGCGATGAGCTTCGGCAATTGCGGCTACGCGTTTCCGACGATCATCGGTGCCAAGGTCGCCGCGCCCGGTCGGCCGGCGATCGCCTATGTCGGCGACGGCGCGTGGGGAATGAGCTTCGGCGAGATCCAGACCTGCGTGCGCGAAGGCATTCCGGTCACCGCGGTCGTTTTCAATAACGGCCAGTGGGGCGCCGAAAAGAAGAATCACGTCGACTTCTATGCCAACCGCTTTATCGGGGTGAATCTCGACCGCCAGCCGTCGTGGGCGGTCGTCGCGAAGGCGATGGGCGCCGACGGTATCCGCGTCGACAAGCTGTCCGACGTCGGTCCGGCGCTGCGCGCGGCGGCCGATGCGCAGCAGGAAGGCAAGACGACGATCCTGGAAATGATGGTGACTCGCGAGCTGGGCGATCCGTTCCGGCGCGATGCGCTGGCAATGCCGGTGCGTCATCTGGACAAGTACAAGTCGACGGCGGCGCGCTGAACGATGCCGCCGTGCGGCGCTGACGGAAACGATTCGGCTGCGGCCGGCGCGGCTTAGGGCGCCGGGTTGATCGCGCCGCCGCTTCCCGCCCCGCTCGGCTACGTCGCCTGGGGCGCGGGGGTCGCGCTGTTCGCCGGCATCGTGCGCGGCTTCGCCGGCTTCGGCCTGTCGGCCTTCATCGTCGCCGGCATGTCTCTGGCGCTCTCGCCGCAACAGATCGTCCCGGCGGCGATGATGCTGGAAATCGTTGCCAGCCTGTCGCTGCTGCGCTCGGTCTGGCGCGACGTGGCCTGGCACTGGATCGGGCCGCTGCTCGCCGGCTACGCGGTCGCGGTGCCGCTGGGCGTATGGTGCCTTGCGGTCGCTGCCGGAGGCGCCGCTGCGCGCTGCCGTGTCGGTCGTGATATTCGCCGCTGCGCTGATCATGCTGCGCGGCTGGCATCCGAGCTGGCGCGACACGATCGCCTTGCGCCTCGGTACCGGGCTGGGGTCGGGATTCCTTTCCGGACTGTCGTCGATCGGGGGCATGTTCGCCGCGACGATGCTGTTCACGACGTCGCTGCCTGCCGCGCGCTTTCGCGCGACGCTGATCACTCTTTTCTTCGTCAGCGCGTGGTATGGACTGGCGTGGGCCGGGCAGCAGGGCCTCGCCACGGGAGCCACGACCCTGTGGGCGGCGTGGCTGATCGTGCCGATGCTGGTCGGCATCGCGATCGGGCGCCACGTTTTTTGCGCGCTCTGCCGAAGCGCAGTTCCGGCGCGCGGTGCTGCCGTGCTCGCCGCCGTCGCCGGCGCTCGGCTTCGTGCGTGCGACGTGGTCGCGTTTTTCTGACACCGCAGGCAAAATCGCGTTCAGTACTTACTCAGCCGGTGGCGCCAGCGGCGCCTGACTGCGCAGCGTATGCTCGACGCAGTCCACCGTTCATGACCCGCCAGATCGCATTCGACGACCGTTCCCGCCAGCAGACGCACTTCAGCACCTGCTACATGTGCGCGTGCCGATGCGGCATCAAGGTGACCGTCGAGAACGATCGCGTGCGCTTCATCCAGGGCAATCCGAATCATCCGGTCAACAAGGGCGTGCTCTGCGCCAAGGGTTCGGCCGGCATCATGAAGCAGTATTCGGCGGCGAAGCTCACCAAGCCGCTGATGCGCCGGCCCGGCGCCAGGCGCGGCGCGGGCGACTTCGTCGAGATCGAATGGGACGAGGCGCTCGACATCCTGACGGCGCGGCTCAAAGACATTCGCGCCAGCGATCCGACGCAAGCTCGCTTTCTTCACCGGGCGCGACCAGATGCAGGCCTTGTCCGGGATGTGGGCGCAGCAATTCGGCACCCCGAACTGGGCGGCGCACGGCGGCTTCTGCTCGGTCAACATGGCGGTCGCCGGCCTGTACACGATCGGCTATTCGTTCTGGGAGTTCGGCGCACCTGACTGGGACCATGCCAAGTACTTCCTGCTCTGGGGCGTGGCCGAAGACCATTCGTCGAACCCGCTGAAGATCGGGCTCGACAAGCTGAAGAACCGCGGCGCCAAATTCGTGTCGATCAACCCGGTGCGCACCGGTTACTCGGCGATCGCCGACGAATGGCTGCCGATCCGGCCGGGAACCGACGGCCTGCTCGCGCTCGCGATCGTCCACGTGCTGCTCAAGCGCGGCGCGATCGACTGGGAGTTCCTGATCCGCTACACGAACGCGCCGTGGCTGGTCGTGCAGACGCCGGGCATGCCGGGCGACGGCCTGTTCGCCCGCGACGAAAAAGACAATCCGCTGGTCTGGGACCATGTCGCGCAGGTGTTCGACCAACGGCCATCTTCCCGACATCGCGCCAGCGCTGCTCGCCAGCGTCGAGCTGCCCGACGGGCGCCGCGCCAAGACGGTGTTCTCGCTGATCAGCGAGCGCTATCTGGACGAGCGCTACGCGCCGGAGAGCGTTGCGGCAGAGTGCGGGGTTGCCGCCGCGACGATCACCCGCATCGCCCACGAGATCGCGCACGTCGCGTTCAACGAGGCGGTCGAGCTGCCGATACGCTGGACCGACATGCACGGGCGCACGCACGACAAGGTCATCGGCCGGCCGGTTGCGATGCACGCGATGCGCGGCATCTCGGCGCACTCGAACGGTTTCCAGACCTGCCGCGCGCTGCACCTGATGCAGATGCTGCTGGGCGCGCTCGAAGGCCCGGGCAACTTCCGCGCCCGCGCGCCGTATCCGCGGCGCATTCCGCATGCGCACGCTGCCCGAGAACGATCCGACGGTGATCTTCGCGCCCGACACGCCGCTGAAGCGGATGCCCAACGGCAATCCGACGCGGCCCGAGGATCTGGTCATCGACAAGGACGGCAAGCCGCTGCGCATCGACCGGGCGTACTCATGGGAATCGCCGCTCGCCGCGCACGGCCTGATGCACATGGTGATCACCAACGCCGCCAACCACGATCCCTACCCGATCGACACGCTGCTGCTGTTCATGGCGAACATGGCGTGGAATTCGTCGATGAACACCGGCGGACGTGCGCGAGATGCTGGCGCGCACGGCAGCGCACGGCGAATACGCGATACCGTTCATCGTCGTCGTCGACGCGTTCCAGTCCGAGACCGTGCAATTTCGCCGACCTCGTTCTGCCGGACACGACCTATCTCGAGCGCTACGACGCGATCTCGCTGCTCGACCGGCCGATCTCGGAGCCCGACGCGGCCGCCGATGCGATCCGTCATCCGATTCTCAAGCCCGATCGCGACGTCGGCCGTGGCAGGACGTGCTGGTCGAGCTCGCGTCGCGGCTCAAGTTTCCGGCGTTCACGCGCGAGGACGGCTCGCGCAAGTTCGCCGACTACCGCGACTTCATCGTCAATTACGAGAAACTTCCCGGCATCGGCTTTCTCGCCGGCTGGCGCGGCAAGGACGGCGAATCGCATCTGCGCGGCGAGCCGAATCCCGAAGCAATGGGAAAAGTACATCGAGCACCAGTCGTTCTTCACTTATCCGTGGCCGGAGAACATGCGCTACTACCGGTTCGCGAACAAGGACTACCTCGAATTCGCCGAAAAGCACGCGCTGTTCGGAACGCCGCCGGTGCAGGTGATTCTGCAGATGTATTCGGAGCCGCTGCAGAAGTTTCGCCTCGCCGGCCAGGGTCTCTACGACGGTCCGCAGCCGACCGTCGCCGACCGACCGCGAGCGGCTGGCCACCTACTTCGATCCGCTGCCGTTCTGGTACGCGCCGCTGGAAACCGCAAGGCACGGCGCGCGAAGCGTATCCATTCCACGCGATCACGCAGCGGCCGATGATGATGTATCACTCGTGGGATTCGCAGAACGCGTGGCTGCGGCAGATCATCGCGGAGAACTATCTGTACATGAATCGCGGCAGCGCGCGGAAGCTCGGTCTGGCGGACTACGACTGGGTCTGGGTCGACTTCGCGCCACGCGCGAATCCGCTGCCAGCTGAAAACGATGGAAGGCGTCGAGGCGAACACCGTCTGGACGTGGAATGCGATCGGCAAGCAGGCCGGAGCCGTGGGGCCTCGAGCCGGACGCGCCCGAAGCGACGGCGGGCTTCCTGCTCAACCACCTGATCTCGGAGCTGTTGCCGAAGCATGCGAGCGACGAGCGCCGCCTGACCAACTCGGATCCGGTCACCGGCCAGGCCGCATGGTTCGATCTGCGGGTCAGCATCCGCAAGTGCGCACCGGGTGAAACCGGCTTGTGGCCGACGGTGGCTCCGGCCAAGCGCCTGCCGGGCGACGACGGCGTGCGTCCGTCGATATTGCGCTGGACTACCAAGAGGTCCTGATGAACGCGACTTTCCGGATCGAACGATGAAACTCGGTTTGGTCATCGATCTCGATACCTGCGTCGGCTGCCACGCCTGCGCCACCGCGTGCAAGGAATGGAACGGCGTCGTCGTCGGTCAGCGGGCCGCTTGTCCGACTATCAACCGTTCGGCGCCGAGCCGTCCGGCGTGTGGTTCAACCGCGTGCGCCACTACGAGGTCGGCGAGTATCCGGCGAGCAAGACGATCAACTTCCCGATGTCGTGCCTGCATTGCGAGGACGCCGACTGCGTCAGCGTCTGCCCGACCGGCGCGTCGTACAAGCGCGCCGACGGCATCGTCCTCGTCGACCAGGACAAATGCATGGGCTGCAACCTGTGCGCCTGGGCGTGCCCGTACGGCGCGCGCGAGCTCGACCAGGCGACCGGCACGATGAAAAAGTGCACGCTGTGCGTCGATCGCATCTACGACGTGCTGTTGCCGCCCGAGGACCGCCAGCCGGCATGCGTGCTCGCCTGTCCGACGCACGCGCGGATGTTCGGCGACTTCGACGATCCGCATTCCGAAGTCTCTCGCGTCACCGCGGAGCGCGGCGGCTTCGGCCTGCTGCCCGAGCTGGGCTACGCCCCGGTCAATCGCTATCTGCCGCCGCGCGAGCCGAAACCCTTGCCTGGACGTCGACGACGCGCGGGCGCTCCTCGAGCGCGGGCTGGCGAGCCTCGCGAGCCCCGTGATCCGGCGATGAGGCATCCGGGCGCCACGCCGCGATGAAGCCCGCGCTGTCGATCGTCTTTTTCACCGTGGCCTCGGGCGCGGGCTTGGGCCTTCTCGCGCTGCTTGCGCTCGCCGATCTCTGCCCGGTGCCGCTGTTGTCGCCGGCGGCGTTGCTGCGCGGCATGCGCGCTCGCGCTGCTGCTGATCGCCGCTGGCCTCGCCTCATCGGTGCTGCATCTGGCCAAGCCCGCGAATGCGTGGCGCGCGTTCGCGCGCTTCCGGACGTCATGGCTGTCGCGCGAGGCGGTGCTTGCGGCGCTGCTCTTTCCGCTGGCCTTCGCCTATCTGGTCGCGGTGGCATTGGATACCGCCGGCATGGCGCGTGCTCTGCTCGCGATCGTCGTCTGCCTGCTCTCCTGGAGCGTGCTCTTTTGCACGGCGATGATCTACGCGAGCCTGAAGCCGATCCGGCAGTGGCGGACCGGATGGACGCCGGCGGCGTATCTGCTGCTCGGCCACTGGTCGGGTGCGCTGATCGTGCAATCGCGCTCGCCATCGGCTACGGCGGCGAGCCGGTCAGCTGGGCATGGCTCGCGGCGGTCCTCGGTGTAGCGGCGCTTTTGGTCAAGCTCGGCTACTGGCATCACGGCGCCGCCGATCGCGGCGGCAAATCGGCGCTGACGCTCGAGCAGGCGATCGGTGTGCCGCAGGGCGTTCGGCCGCCGGGTGTCAGCGTTGCGCAGGCGCGGCTGTTCGACGCCGGCCACACGCAACGGACATTTCTGACCGACGAATTCGTCTTTCGCATTGCGCGGCAGCACGCACAAGCCCTGCGCGGCGCGGCGTTGGCGCTCGGTTTCGGCATCCCGCTGCTCTGGCTCGCCACGGGGCCGCGCCACTGGGCCGCGGCGGCCTCGGTCGCGCGTGCTGGCGATCGTCGGACTTCTCGCCGAGCGCTGGCTCTTTTTCTCCGATGCGCGCCACACCGTGCGCCTCTACCATGGCGATGCGAGAACCTGAGCTGCTCGAGGTCGACGTCTGGCGCGGCGGCAGCGACGGCAGCGGGCGATTCCAGACTTACGCGGTGCCGCGCCAGGAGGCGCAGACGATCCTCGACGTCGTCACCTGGATCCAGCGCAAGCTCGACCCGACGCTCGCTTACCGATTCGCCTGTCGCGTCGGCATGTGCGGCTCGTGCGCGATGACGGTCAACGGGCGTCCCCGCTGGACCTGCCGCACGCATGTCGCCAAGGTTGCCAGCGGCAAGCGCCTGCAAATCGCGCCGCTCGCCAACCTGACTATCGTGCGCGACCTGGTCGTCGATATGCGCGAGTTTTTCGACAAATGGGCGAAGGCCGGCGGACAGTTCACGCCGACCGCGTCTCGCCGCGACGATTTCGCGCGCGTCGCGCCCGAGTCGCCGGCGCGTCGCGAAGTCGATGCGGCGATCGAGTGCATCGGCTGCGGCGTCTGCTACGCGTCTTGCGACGTTGTCGCGTGGAATCCCGCGTACCTGGGTCCGGCGGCGCTCAACCGGGCCTGGACACTGCAGAACGACGTGCGCGACGGCGGGCGAGCCGCGCGGCTGGCCGCGGTCGCCGGCGACGCCGGTTGTCACGCCTGCCATACGCAGGCCGCGTGCACCGAGCGCTGTCCAAAGCAGCTTTCGCCGACCGCGGCTATCGCCGGGCTCAAGCGCATGACGGCGCGCGCCGCGCTCAAGGGCGAGCTGTGAGCGCGCGCGGCGAAACGCGCCTGTGGCTGGCGCAGCGGGCGAGCGCGGCGGTGCTCGCGCTGTGCGTGCTGGTCCATCTGGCGACGATGATCATCGCGGTGAACGGCGGCTTGACCGCCGCCGACATCCTCGGCCGCACGCGCGAGCAATCCGGCGTGGGGCGCTTTTTACGCGGTGTTCGTCGCAGCGGTGGCGATCCACGCGCCGATCGGATTGCGCACGATCGGTGCCGAGTGGCTGCACTGGCGCGGACGCAGTGCCGACGCCTGCTGGCTGGCCGTCGGCGTCGCGCTGTTCGTCATCGGCATTCGCGCCGTCGCGGCCGTCGTGCTGTGAGAACGGCCGGCTGGCGCAACCGCGACCACCCGTCGTACTGGGCGTTCCTGGTCCACCGCGTCTCGGGGCTTGCTGCTGGCGCTGTTCCTGCCGCTGCATTTCTGGGCGCTGGGACGGGCGCTCGCCGGCGAGGCGGCGCTCGATGATTTCCTGCGCTGGACCGAGCAACCGCTGCTCAAGGCCTCCGAGGTCGCCATCGTCTTTCTGCTTGCCGCGCATCTGGCCGGAGGCTTGCGCCTGCTGCTGGTCGAATTCGTCGGCTGGCGCCGCCAGGCGCAGCGGAGCTGGGTCGCCGTCGCCGCGGGAGTGGCGGTGTTCTGTGCGCTGGCGTTCGCGCTTAACCTATACTGAGCGCATGCTTCGCATCGATCCGGGCCTCGTCGAGAACGTCGCCAAGGAGCTCTACATCCGCGCGCTGAAGATCCTGCCGCCCGACATCAAGCAGGGCTTCGACGCGCTCGCCGCGCGCGAGACCGACGACCACGGCGCAAAACGTGCTCGGCACGATGATCCGCAACATCGCCGTCGCCGAGGAGACCGACAACCTGCTCTGCCAGGACACCGGCATCCCGATCTACAACGTGACGATCGGCCGCGGCGTCCAGTTGGCGACGGCGACGGCGCGGCGCTGAAAGCCGCGATCCGCAAAGGCTGCGAGCGCGCGACGCGCGAGCACCCGCTGCGCTCGTCGATCGTGCATCCGTTGACGCGCAAGAACGAGCACACGTCCTGCGGCATCGGCGTGCCGGTGATCCATATCGACTCACGGCGACCAGGTCGACGGACTGAAAATCGAAATGATTCCCAAGGGCAGCGGCTCGGAGAACAATTCCTGGCTCAAGATGGCGGTGCCGGCCGAAGGCGTCGACGCGGTCAAGACCTTCGTCATCGACTGCGTGCTCGATGCCGGCGGCAAGACCTGTCCGCCGACGATCGTCGGCGTCGGCGTCGGCGGCACCGCCGACCTGTGCGTGCACCTGGCCAAGATCGCCGCGACGCGGCCGCTGGGCACGCATTGCGCCGATGCCGAGGGCGCGAAACTCGAGGACGAGCTCTCGCACGCGGTCAACATGCTCGGCGTCGGACCGCAGGGCCTGGGCGGCGACTCGACGGCGTTCGCCGTGCACGTCGAGCTCGCCGCGACGCATATCACGATGAACCCGGTCGCGGTGAACATGCAGTGCCATTCGGCGCGGCGGGCAGCGCGGCGATTACCACTGCCGGCGTCAGTTACGGCTTCTGAAGCATGGCGCACCACGATCTGACGACGCCGATCACCGAGGCGCAAGCGCGCGCGCTGCGAATCGACGATTCCGTCACCTTGAACGGGCCGCTGTTCGGCATTCGCGACGCGACGCAAATCGCGATGTTCGATCGCGGCCGGGCGACGCGCTTCGATCTCGCCGGCCATGCGGTCATCCACACGGCGCCCAACGTGAAAAAGGTCGAGCGTTCGCCCGAGCATCCAGCCGGCTACGCGCCGCTTTGCATCGGCACGACGACCTCCTCCCGGATGGAGCGCTTCACCCGTCCGTTGCTCGAGCGCTGCGGTGTGCGCCTCGTCATCGGCAAAGGCGGGCTCGGCGCGGCATCGCTCGCGGCGTTCGGCGAGCTCGGCGGCGCCTACCTGGCGATCGTCGGCGGCACCGCGGCACTCGAGACGACCTGGATCGAAGCGATCGAGGACGTCGATCTCGACGACCTCAATCCCGAGAGCTTGTGGCGATTTCGGGTCCGCGGCTTCGGCCCCCTGCGCGTGGCGATGGATAGCCACGGCGGCAGCCTGTACACGTCGGTCGATGCCGATGCGCGCGGCAAGCGCGCAGCGGCGCTCGCGGCGCTCGGCGTCAATCCCCGCCCGGCACGCTGAATGCGCCGGTTCAAGAGCGACATCCTGATCCTCGGCTCGGGCGGCGCGGGCTTGTTCGCGGCGCTGCATGCTCACGCCGCCGACCCGTCGCTGTCGATCGCGATCGCCGTCAAGGGTCTGCTCGGCAAATGCGGCTGCACGCGCATGGTGCAGGGCGGCTACAACGTCGCGCTCGCCGCCGGCGATTCGGTCGAGCGACACTTCATGGACACGATCGAAGGCGGCAAGTGGCTCCCCGACCAGGATCTCGCCTGGGCGCTGGTCAACGGCGCGATCGAGCGCATGCACGAGCTCGAGAACGAGCTCGGCTGCTTTTTCGACCGCAATGCCGACGGAACCGTCCACCAGAAGGCGTTTGCCGGACAGACGTTCGACCGCACGGTGCACAAAGGCGACCTGACCGGCATCGAGATCATCAACCGGCTGTCCGAGCAGGTGTGGGCGCGCGGCATCGCCCGGCTGGAAGAGCATCGCGCGCTCGAGTTCATTCTCACCGCCGACGGCTCGGCGCTGGCGGCGGTGCTGCTGGTCGACATGCGCACCGGCGAATACGTGCTCGCCGAAGCGAAGGCGGTGCTGCTCGCCACGGGCGGCGGCCCGACGATGTATCGGTACCACACGCCGTCGGGCGACAAGAGCTGCGACGGCCTGGCGATGGCGCTGTCCGCGGGCCTGCCGCTGCGCGACATGGAAATGGTGCAGTTTCATCCGACCGGACTGCTCGCCGGCCCGCATACGCGGATGACCGGCACCGTGCTCGAGGAGGGCCTGCGCGGCGCCGGCGGCTATCTGCTCGACGGGCGCGGCGTGCGCTTCATGCAAAGCGTCGATCCGCGTGCCGAGCGCGCCACGCGCGATATCGTCTCGCGCGCGATCGATGCCGAAATGCGCGCCGGGCGCACGACACCGCACGGCGGCGTCTGGCTGTCGATGGCGCATCTGGGCGCCGAAAATGTGCGGCGGCAGTTCAAGGGGATGGTCGAGCGCTGCGCCGATTGCGGCTTCGACCTCGCCGACCGCGTCGAAGTCGTGCCGACCGCGCATTACATGATGGGCGGCGTCGAGTTCGCCGCCGATTGCACGACGGCGCTGCGCGGATTGTTCGTCGCCGGCGAGGATTCGGGCGGCGTTCACGGCGCCAACCGGCTGGGCGGCAACGGCGTGGCCAATTCGACGGTGTTCGGCGCGATCGCCGGCGATGCGATGGCGGCCTGGGTCGCGCGCGAAGGCGCGTTTCGCGATGCCGATAGCGCGTCGATCCAGGCGGCGCTCGACCGGGCCGAGGCGCCGTTCGGCCGGGGCGAGGACGCCGACCTGGACGCGATCCGCGAGCGTTTGTTCGCGACGATGTGGGACGACGCGGGCATCGTGCGCGACTCCCTCGGCCTCGCGCGCGCCGCCACCACGCTGGAGACGCTCGCCGATGAACTCGGCGCCTATGCGCTACCCGCCGGGGCGCGCGAACGGGCTTTCAACCTGAGCTGGCACGACTGGCTCAACCTGGGGAGCCTGGTCGAGGTCAGCCGTGCGATCGTCGCGGCCGCCGCCGCGCGGCGCGAATCGCGGGGCGCGCATTTTCGCGCCGATTATCCCGATACCGGGGACCTGGCCGCGTCGGCCTACACGCGCGTGCGCCGGCAGGAACGGCCGGGAAACTCGCCGTCGACGCCGTGCCGGTGCGGTTCACGCGGGTCAAGCCCGGCGAATCGCTCCTCTCGACATCGAGCTAGCGGCGAAGCGGCAGCCGCCGCGAGCCGGCGGCAGGCGCGGCCGTCATACGGGTGTCATCTGCACAGGGCAAGAATGGGGTCAAGACTTCGAGAAGGCACGCTATGGCTGTCCGCGCCGAGGGTTACTGCCGGATCATGGAGCAGCTCGGGGAGAAGCAGGATTTCGAAGCGGAGCTCAGCCGGCTCGGGTATCGGCACGAGGATTTCTCGTTGATGGTCCGTCGCGCGCAGCTGTCCGGGCCGGTCGACGGGTGGACCGCAAGCTACACCGTCTGCGTGACCGATCTGCGGACGTCGCGCTCGAATGTCTACTGGGGAGGCCCCCGCATGCATTGGGTCGCGCAGTTCGCGTCCGATCTCGCGCGTGGGTTCTTCGGCGAGCCGCGAATACTCCGTGCGTCTCCGGTCCCCTGGCGCGAGCGCGCCGGCGGATAAACCGCCTAGGTTGCTCTCAGTTCGCTGACGCGCGACGGCGCGTGAGCTCCATCAGCCAGGCCTGAGTGCCTGCGGTGACTGCTCCTTTGCCATCCGGCGGTACCTGCTGCTGACGGTAGGTTCCGTCCGGCTGCATTACCCACGCCTGTCGGCTGTCCTCGAGGCATGCCTGCAGTATTTCCCAAAGCCGCTCGCGCAGCGGCCGGCCGTTGATAGGAGTGGCCGCTTCCACCCTTTGCGAAAGATTGCGCATCATCCAGTCGGCGGAGCCTATGTAGAACTCGCCGGCAAGCGGATCCTCCTCGCCATTGGAGAAATAGAAGATGCGCGAGTGCTCGAGGAACCGGCCGATGATCGAACGCACGCGAACGTTGTCGGTCCAGCCCGCAACGCCGGCGCGAAGACAACAGAAACCGCGGACGATCAAGTCGATCTTGACGCCTGCGCGCGAAGCCGCCACCAGCGCCGAAGTGATCTCCAGATCGTCGACCTGGTTGAGCTTGGCGATGATATGGCCCGTCCGACCCGCTTCGCAGTGCGCGGCTTCGCGCTCGATCATCTCCAGGAAGCGTTGCCGCATGTTCATCGGCGCGACCAGCAGTTTCTGGAATTGCGGTCCCTGCGAATGGCCGGTCAGGTAATGAAACAGGTTGACGATGTCGGCCGTTATCGCCGGATCCGCGGTAAGGAGCCCGACATCGGTGTAGGAGCGCGCCGTCTTGACGTGATAGTTGCCGGTGCCGATATGCGCGTAGCAGCGCAGCCCCATCCCGTGCTGGAGCACGACCAGCGCGATCTTGGTGTGAGTCTTGAGTCCGAGTACGCCGTAGGTTACGTGTGCGCCGACTTTTTCGAGCTGTTGCGCCCAGTGCAGGTTGCGCGCTTCATCGAATCGTGCGGTCAGCTCGATGACGCAGGCGACCTGCTTCCCCGCTTCAGCGGTCTGGACCAGCGAGCGCACGAACGGCGTGTCGTCGCCGACGCGATAGACGGTCATCTTGATCGCGAGCGTCCGGGGGTCGTCGGCCGCCTGATGGATAAAGCGTTCGACGCTCGAATCGAAGCTCTCGTACGGATGGTGGATCAGGATGTCGCCGGCATCGATTGCGGTGAAGATATCGGACTCCGCCTCGGCGAGCCGGGTGACGGGCTGCGGAATCCACGACAGGGTCGCGCAATGCCGGAATGTCGAGCGCGGCGATCTGAAACAGGTCGGGGTAATCGAGCATGCCCGGCAGCTCGAACACGTCGACATCGGTCAGTTCGAACCGCTCCATCAAGGCGAGGCGGACGGCCGGATCGGCATTGGGGCCGAAATCCACGCGGACGACCGGCTCGAATCGCCTCTGCCGGACGGCGTCGGTGACGACGTCGCGAAGACTCTCGCCTTCGTCGTCCTCGAGGTCCATTTCCGCGTTGCGCAGGATCCGGAACAAGGTGCCGGAAATGATCGTCATCCCGGGCAGCAACTTGTTCGCGCTGCGGTAAATCAGTTCCTCGAGCGCGAGAAAACGCCGCTGATCGGATGGAACGTCGGCTTTGAGCTCGAACCACGCCGGAAGCTCCGGCGGAATCTTGACCCGCACCATCCGTGCTTCGATCGACTCCTCGCTGGCGATGACGAACGCCCAGTTGGTCGACAAGTTCGACATGAACGGGAAAGGATGGGTGGGGTCGAAGCTCAGCGGGGTGAGCGCCGGTGAGACATGGCTGTCGAAATACGACGCTTGCCTCTTCCGCCTGCGCCGGGCTGAGCTGTTCCCACGTTGCGATGACGATGCCGTGCGCAGCGAGCAACGGCAGCAGCGCCTTGTAGCAATCTGCCTGCTCGTCCAGCATTTTCAGGACGATGCCTCGTATCGCGAGCAGGCGAGTACGCGCGTCCCCCTCGCGGGAGAGCGGGTCTTCGCGGTCCTCGATCAACGCCTTGCCGCGAAACATCCCCACGCGTTTCATGAAAAACTCGTCCAGATTCGACGTCACGATCGCAAGGAACTTGAGCCGTTCGAGCAATGGCGTGCGCTCATCGAACGCCTCGTGCAGGACGCGTTCGTTGAATGCGAGCCACCCGAGGTCGCGATCGAGCCAGGCATGCTCGAGCAATGCCTTGCGGTCGATCGTCCCGCGGAGTGCGGACTCGGTGGTGCGGTCGTTCATCGGATCCTCGGCGGCGACGAGTTCTCCTGAGTCGCGCGGTTGTCGCTGGAAGTTGCGCTTTCTTCCGGCAGAGGGTTCATCGGGTGCCGCCCAACGAGGGCCTCGCGCGCCCGCCGGCTCGCGAACAATGCCACGTAATCGGTCACTCGGGCGGTTTGTTTCAGCCGCGCAAATTCTGATTCGTAGGCGTCCTTGACTTCGGACACCGGGCAACTCAACTCCTCGGCAAGCGCTTCGATTGCATGTTTCGCTGGTTCGTCCGAGTCGCTGCGATCTAAATTCACGGAAGACTCCACAGAAGGTTGCTCGATTGATGATTGGACCCGCGTACCGGCGCGTTGCATCCCGGCTGGATACCGTGTTCGAGACCGGATGCAAGCGTCAATACTCTACCCGGAAATGGGGCGATTGCACACGCAGGCCAATCTAAGAAAATCGTCACAGAATTGCAACATTCAGCGAAGCGCCGCAGGGCGGTGTAATCGCACTGTAATACTCGGGTCTCACAATCCGGGCATGACACCAAGACGAGGAAACAAAGTGCGAGACACCAGATCGAAATTCCATCTGCTGGCGGCAGTGGTTGCGGCTGGCCTGCTGGCGGCCGTGTCGGCACAGGCGATGGACATCACCGGCGCCGGCGCGACCTTTCCGTATCCGATCTATGCGAAATGGGCGGAGGCGTACCGGGCGAAGACCGGCGTGGGCTTGAACTATCAGTCTATCGGCTCCGGCGGCGGAATAAAGCAGATTCAGAACAAGACGGTCGACTTCGGCGCGTCGGACATGCCGATGAAGCCCGAAGAACTGGACAAGGACGGCCTGTTGCAGTTTCCGACCGTCATTGGCGGCGACGTGCCCGTCATGAACCTGGAAGGCGTGGGAGCGGGGCAACTGAAGCTGACCGGTCCCATGCTCGCCGATATCTATCTGGGCAAGATCACCAAGTGGAATGACGCTGCGATCACCAAGCTGAACCCGACCCTCAAGATGCCCGATTCGGAAATCACCGTCGTGCACCGTTCGGACGGCTCGGGCACGACCTTCATCTGGGTGAATTACCTGTCGAAGGTCAGCCCGGAGTGGAAGGAGAAGGTCGGCGAGGGCACGTCGGTCGCGTGGCCGGCAGGCGTCGGAGGCAAGGGGAACGAAGGCGTGGCCTCGTACGTGCAACGCGTCAAGGGCTCGATCGGTTATGTCGAGTATGCGTACGCCTTGCAGAACAAGATGAACTACGCGCAGATGCAGAACCGCGACGGCGCTTTCGTCAGCCCGTCGGCCGACACCTTCAAGGCCGCGGCGGCCGGCGCCGACTGGAGCAAAGCGCCGGGCTATTATCTGGTGCTGACCGACCAGCCGGGCAAGAATTCCTGGCCGATTTCGGGTGCGACGTTCATCCTGATGTACAAGAGCCAGGCCAAGCCCGAAACGGCGAAGGAAGTGCTGAAGTTCTTCGATTGGGCCTATTCGCCGGAAGGCGACAAGCTGGCCGGTGCTCTCGACTATGTGCCGCTGCCGGACGCCGTCACCAACCAGATCCGGACCACCTGGAAGTCGCAGATCAAGGACGCTTCCGGGAAGCCGGTATTCTGATAGTCTGGCGGCCAAAAGCGTCCGCGTACCCGGCGCCCGGCAGACCCGCCACCGCCACGTTCTTTCCAATAGGCGCTGCTCCCGGCCGCCGCGCCGTTTCGGGAGCGGCGCGGCTGGCCGACGATTACGCCGAGGGTGACGTGCACACACCGGTCATGCAGATAATCGCGTCCACCATCCCGGTTACAATCGAGTTGTTGCCACGCACAGCATCTGCGGTCACCTCCAGGATGCCCAAGCCCAAACAGCGAAGCACGCGGTTTCAGGACGCGCTGTTCCGCTGGTTCACCCGTTCTTTTGCTTTCCTGGTGTTGGCAATCCTGCTGGGGATCATCGTCTCGTTGATCTACGGCAGCCTGCCGGCGATGCAGAAATTCGGCTTCGGATTTCTGGTCAATGCCGAGTGGAATCCCGTCACCGAGAAGTTCGGCGCGCTGGTGCCGATCGTCGGAACGCTCGTGACGTCCTTCATTGCGTTGCTGATCGGCGTGCCGGTGAGCTTCGGCATCGCGCTTTTCCTGACCGAGATGTCGCCGCTTTGGCTCAAGCGTCCGCTCGGAACCGCGATCGAGTTGCTCGCCGCGATTCCAAGCATCATTTACGGGATGTGGGGGCTGTTCGTTCTTGCGCCCCTGTTCGCCGATTACCTGCAGCCGTGGCTGATTGCAACGCTCGGCGCAGTACCGCTGCTCGGCGCGATGTTCAAAGGGCCTCCTCAAGGCATCGGCGTTCTTACCGCGGGATTCGTTCTTGCGATCATGGTGATCCCCTTCATCGCATCGGTGATGCGCGACGTGTTCGAGATTGTTCCCCCGGTGCTGAAGGAGTCGGCGTATGGCATCGGGTGCACGACCTGGGAGGTGGTTCGCAACGTCGTGCTGCCGTATACCAAGGTCGGCGTCATCGGCGGAATCATGCTCGGTCTCGGGCGGGCACTCGGCGAAACGATGGCCGTGACGTTTCTGATCGGCAATGCCCACCGCCTGACGGCGTCGATCCTCGCGCCGGGCAACAGCATTGCGTCGGCGCTGGCGAATGAATTCACCGAGGCCGTCGGCGATCTGTACACGTCGGCGTTGATCGAACTCGGGTTGATCCTTTTCGTGATCACCTTCATCGTGCTCGCGCTGGCGAAACTGCTTCTGCTGCAACTGGCCAGAGGCGAAGGCAGAAAGACCTGATGAGGTCGATGCGATGAAGTCACTCTATTCCCGTCGGCTGCTCGTGAATCGCTTCAATCTCGCCATGTCGATGATGACGATGGCGTTCGGGTTGTTTTTTCTGCTGTGGATTCTGTACACGTTGTTCGCAGCGGGTTTTCAGGCTTTCAGCGTCGCGCTTTTCACACAGATGACGCCCCCGCCGGGCAGCAAAGGCGGGCTGCTCAATGCGATCATGGGCAGCCTGCTGATGGCGACGATGGGCACGCTGATCGGCACGCCCGTTGGGATCTTCGCCGGGATCTACCTTGCCGAATACGGCAACCGGGGCTGGCTGGCGCCGGTCACCCGGTTCATCAACGACATCCTGCTGTCGGCGCCGTCGATCGTCATCGGGCTGTTCATTTACGAGATGTACGTCTTCCAGGTCGGCCATTTCTCGGCGTGGGCGGGGTCCCTGGCGCTGGCGTTGATCGTGATTCCGGTGGTCGTTCGCACGACCGAGAACATGCTCAGACTCGTTCCCGACAGCCTGCGCGAAGCGGCGGTGGCTCTTGGTACGCCGCAATGGAAAATGATCCTGATGGTGACCCTGAAGGCGGTCCGCGCCGGCGTCATCACCGGAATCCTGCTCGCGATCGCGAGAATCTCGGGCGAAACCGCGCCGCTGCTGTTCACCGCCTTGAACAACCAGTTCTGGACAACCAACCTCAACGCGCCGATGTCGAATCTGCCGGTGGTGATTTTCCAGTTCGCGATGAGCCCGTACAGCGACTGGCAGGAACTCGCCTGGGCTGGTGCGCTGCTTATCACGCTGACAGTGCTGGTGCTCAACATCGTGGCGCGTCTGTTCTTTCGACAGACGGCAGCCAAGTGAAATCCGGAGCCTTTAGATGAACCTCGAAGCTGTCGCGACTCGCGCCGAGGCGGGCGCCAAGGGTGCCGCATCCCTTCCGGTCAAGATATCGATCCGGCACCTGGATTTCTTTTACGGAAAGTTCCATGCGCTGAAGGACATCAACCTGGACATCGCCGCCGGTCGCATCACGGCATTCATCGGTCCGTCTGGTTGCGGCAAGTCGACATTGCTTCGGACAATGAACCGCATGTATTCGCTTTATCCCGGCCAGCGCGCGACCGGCGAGATCCAGTTCGGCGGCAGGAACCTTCTTCATTCGCGCATCGATCTCAATATGCTTCGCGCCAAGATCGGCATGGTGTTTCAGAAGCCGACCCCCTTTCCGATGTCGATCTACGACAACATAGCGTTCGGCGTGAGGTTGTACGAGACTATGAGCTCGCGCGCGATGGACGAACGCGTCGAATGGGCTCTGACCAAGGCGGCGATGTGGGACGAAGCCAAGGACAAGCTGAAACAGAGCGGCATGGCGCTTTCCGGCGGCCAGCAGCAGCGGCTGTGCATCGCGCGCGCAGTCGCGGTCAAGCCCGAAATTCTCTTGCTCGACGAGCCGACGTCCGCGCTGGATCCGATATCGACCGCCAAGATCGAGGAGCTTTTGAGCGAGCTCAAGGCCGACTATACGATCGTCATCGTGACGCACAACATGCAACAGGCCGCGCGCGTCTCGGATTACACTGCGTACATGTACCTGGGCGAGCTGATCGAGTTTGGCGCGACCGACGAGATATTCCTGAAGCCGAAGCGCAAGGAAACCGAGGATTACATCACCGGCCGGTTTGGCTGATCCGCCGGCACCGCGAAACGAGGACAGGACAATGAGCGATCACACGCACAAGCAGTTCGACGCCGAGATGGAGGAAATACGCTCCGGCGTGCTGGCGATGGGCGGACTGGTCGAGACGCAGCTCACGCGCGCGATCGATGCGCTCAAGCATCCCGACATATCGACCTGATCGCTTCGGTCGCCGACCGACGAGCGGGCGATCAATCAGATGCAGGTCAGCATCGACCAGCAGTGCAGCCAGATCATCGCCAAGCGCCAGCCGGCGGCGATCGACCTGCGCATGGTGCTGACGGTGGTGAAAATCGTCAACGAGCTGGAGCGGATTGGCGACGAGATCAAGAAAATCGCCTACAAGGCGCAGCAGATGCAGCGTCCGGAGCGCCTGTCGAATGTCCGTTTTCACGAAATCACGCGTGCTGCCGAGCTCGCCGAAAGCAATCTGCAGCTCGCGCTGGACGCCTTCGCCCGCCTCGACGTCAACGCCGCCGCGCAGGTCGTCAGCAACGACGAGGCGATCGACTCCGCATTCCTGTCGATCCTGCGCCAGCTGATCAGCTACATGATGGAAGACCCGCGCACGATCACTCCTGCGCTCGAGATCGTCTTCATCGCCAAATCGATCGAGCGCATCGGCGACCACGCGAAAAACGTCGCCGAAAATGTCGTTCACGTGGTCAAGGGCAAGGATGTCCGCCACGCGACCGCCGAGCAGATCCGCGCCGAGGTGGCGGAATGAGCCGATGGCCGCGCGCTTAGGCACTTCGATTCTGGTCGTCGAGGACGAACCGGCGATCCAGGAGCTGCTTCGACTGAGCCTGGGTGAAGCCGGCTTCGACGTGCACGCGGTCGCCGACGCCGAGGGAGCGCACGCGGAGATCCGCCGCGCGTTGCCCGACCTTGTCCTCCTGGACTGGATGTTGCCCGGCCAGTCCGGACTGGCGCTGGCGCGCACGCTGCGCGCCGATGCGCGCACGCGCGAGCTGCCGATCATCATGCTGACCGCGCGCGGCGACGAGACGGACAGGGTCGCCGGGCTCGAGGCCTGGGTCGACGATTACGTGACCAAGCCGTTTTCCCCGCGCGAGCTGCAGGCGCGGATCAAGTCGGTGCTGCGCCGGCGCGCACCCGAGGCAGCGCAGGAAATGCTGGCTATCGGCGCGTTGCAGCTCGACCCCGCCGCCCATCGCGTCACCGCCGCCGGCGCGGCGGTCGATCTCGGGCCGACTGAGTTCCGTCTGCTCAAGTTCCTGATGGCGCGGCCGGACCGCGTGCATACGCGCACGCAACTGCTCGATCAAGTCTGGGGTGATCACGTGTACATCGAGGAGCGCACGATCGATGTCCACATCCGCCGCCTGCGGCTCGCGCTCGAGCCGCACGGACAGGAGCACATGATCGAAACCGTGCGCGGCACCGGATATCGGCTTGCCGCGGCCAAGCGTCCGTAGGCGGGCCGCGGACGGCGGTGCGCTGCGCGTGTCGCCGCGGCGGAAGCGGCGATGAGCCCGGTGTGGCTGAGCGGTCTCGCGGCGGTGGCGCTGGTGGCGCTCGCGGCGTTGATCGCGGGGCTATCCGGCGGCGCGGGCGCCGCCTGTGCGGTGGTCGCCATCGGCGCGATCGTGGTCGTCGGATGGCATCTGTTGCAGCTCGACCGCCTGCTGCGCTGGGCAGCGGGGCCGATCGATGCGCAGGTCCCCGAAGGCCGCGGCGCCTGGGGCCGCGTCTTCACCGCGCTCTACCGACGAATGCGCCTGCGCTCGGCGCGGCAGCGCGACTTGAGGCTCGCTCTCGAACGCTTCGAAAGCGGCGCGGAAGCGATGCCGGAAGGCGTCGTCGTGCTCGACGGCAACAACCGCATCGAGTGGGCCAACTCGCGCGCCGAGCGGCATCTGGGCATCGACGGCAGGAAGGACCGCGGCGCGCCTATTGTCAATCTCGTGCGCCAGCCAGCGTTCGTCCACTACCTGGCCGGCGGCGAGACCGGCGAGCCGCTGGTGCTGCAGTCGGCGCGCGACAGCCGCGCTGACCTTGTCGCTGCAGATCGTTCCGTTCGGCGTCGAGGAAAAGCTGCTGATGAGCCGCGACATCACCCGGCTGGAAGCGGTGGCGCGGGTGCGCCGCGACTTCATCGCCAATGTCTCGCACGAGCTCAAGACGCCGCTGACCGTGCTGTCGGGCTTCATCGAGACGCTGGCCGACGTGCCGCTGGACGAGCCGCAGCGAAAGCGCTGTCTCGCCTTGATGGGCGACCAGGCGCAAAGCATGCAGCGCCTGGTCGACGACTTGCTGACCCTGTCGACGCTGGAAAGCGAGGAAAGCCCGCTACGCGAAACCGAGTTCGCGATCGTCCCGTTGCTGCTTGCGCTTTCGGCGGACGCGAAGGCCCTGTCCGCGGGCAGGCACGAAATTGCGTTGACGATCAACCATGCGGCAACGGTCCGCGGCAGCCGCGACGAGCTGGCGAGTGCATTCGGCAATCTGATCAGTAATGCGGTGCGGTACACGCCCGACGGCGGCCGTATCGCGCTCGACTGGCGCGTCAATCGAAAGCGGCGGCGAATTCAGCGTCGCCGACACCGGAATCGGCATCGCCGCCGAAGACATCCCACGGGTGACCGAGCGATTCTATCGCGTCGATCACAGCCGTTCGCGCGCGACCGGTGGCACCGGCCTTGGCCTGGCCATCGTCAAGCACGTGCTGATGCGTCACCAGGGTGAGCTCCGGATCGAGAGCGAGCCGGAGCGAGGCAGCTGCTTCACGGCAAGGCTGCCGCTCCGCCGCGTCGTGGCCGAAAAGAGCGAGTTGCCCGCGCCGCGGCTGCCGAGGGCGCCGGCGAACCTCTACCAATATCTCATCGCCGCGCTGAACAGGCTCTTCAGGTCGTCGCGCGAGACGTCCTTCGGCGCATTGCGGATCACGCGGTATTGCGGCTCGGCGCCGGTCGCCAGCGCGTCGACGTCGGCGGCGCCGAAGCCCAGCGCCGCCAAGCCGTTGGGCATGCCGGCGGAGCGCATCAGCTCGACCACGCGCCCGGCGAGCGCCTCGCCCGCGTCGTCCGCGCCGGCGTCCGCGCGTATCGGCGCCCAGACAGTTCGCGGCGTGCAGATGGCGCTCCGGGCACGACGGCGCCGTGTATCGCCAGACCGACGGATTGTTGAGCACGACCGCCATGCCGTGCGGAACCAGCGTCTTGCCGGGCGGGTAGCCGGGCACATGGAAATCGCGCGCGAGTCCGGAGACCGCGTACGACAGTCCGTGCGGTAAATGGCAGCCCGCGGCGTTGAATGCGATCCCTGCCTGCATCGCCGCATACATCATTTCAGTGCGCGCCTCGATGTCGGCCGCATCGCTGACCGCGCGCACCAGGAACTTGCCGACCGCGCGCAGCGCCTCCGAGGCCAGGCCGTCGGAAAACGGATTCGCTCCCTGAGACACCGGCCGGCTCGCACCGCGGGCAGGATTCAGGCGGCGCGGCCACGCGCGCGCGGTCAGCGATTCGAGCGCGTGGCTCATGCAGTCGAAGCCGCTGGACGCGACGACGTTCGGCGGCAGCGTCGTGGTGACGTTCGGATCGACCAGCGCGACCGTCGGAATCAGTCGGCGCGAAATGATGCCGGTCTTGGCGTTGATCTCGGTCAGATTGAAAATCGAGATGCCGGTCATCTCGGAGCCCGTACCCGATGTCGTCGGACACGCGATATGCGGCCGCAGCGCGCCGGGAACCCGCTGTCCGGCGCCGATAGGCGCATTGACGTAAGTCATGAATTCGGCCGGATACGTGGCGTAAAGATTCGCCGCCTTGCAGGTATCGAGCACCGAGCCGCCGCCGACCGAGACATAGCCGTCGAATTTGCCTTCGGCGGCGAAACGCGAGGCGGCCTGGAACGATGCCGTCGTCGGCTCGACCATCACCTCGTCGTAGATCGCCACGTCGATCTGCGCGGCGGACAGCGAGCTCATCACCGTCGCCAGGTGCTGCGACCTCGCAAGCGTCCCGTCGGTGAACAGCGCAACGCGCTTGAGTCCCAGGTCCTGCGCGTGGGCGCCGGCTTCGGCCAGGCAACCGGCGCCGAAGGTGAACGTAGGCATCCCGACGGTGAAAGCCTTGTCGCTGTCCGCGGTCAGCGCGAAGTCGGTATGGCAGCAGCTCATCGAATCTCCTTTACGGACGGGCCCGAAGCGTTGGCATCGCGCAGGATCAGATCGGCCGCCTTTTCGGCGATCATGATCACGGGCACATTGGTGTTGCCCGACGTCAGCGTCGGCATGATGCTGCAGTCGACCACGCGCAGGCCGTCGAGGCCGTGCACGCGCAATTCGGGATCGACCACCGCCTGGCGGTCGCGGGCGTCGCCCATCTTGCAGGTGCCGCTGGGATGGAAGATCGTTCCGCCGGTGTTCCGGGCGAATTCCAGCAGATCCGCGTCGGACTCGACCGCCGGCCCCGGCCGGTACTCGCACTTGACGTACGGCGAGAGCGCACCGGTTGCCGCAAGCCGGCGCGCAAGCCGGATGCCGGCAACCAGCGTCTCCCGGTCGGCTTGTGTCGACAGGTAATTCGCTTGCATCGCGGGCGCGGCCAGCGGATCGGCCGAGCGGATGCGCACCCATCCTCGCGATTGCGGGCGAAGCTGGCAGACCGACATCGTGAACCCGGAAAAGGCGTGTGTGGGCGAGCCGGCCATGTCGGACGAAAGGGTCGCGATATGGAATTGCACGTCCGGCGTCGCTGCGTCCGGGCAGGCGCGCGCGAATATGCCGCCCTGGTTGATGCCGACGGCCATCGGTCCGTCGCGCGTGAACAGATAGTCGATACCCATGCCTATCGTGCGCCAGAAGCTGGCGAGGTCGTCGTTGGTCGTGATCGGCCGTGTGCATTCGTAGATGACGCGCGCCTGCAGATGGTCCTGCAGATTTTCGCCGACGCCGGGGAGCTCGTGCACGACGGGGATGTCGAAGCTGCGCAGAAGCGCCTCCGGTCCCACGCCGGAGAGTTGCAGCAGCTGCGGAGTCTGCACCGCACCGGCGCAGAGCAGGACTTCGCGGCGCGCGCGCGCGGTGTGCTCGTCGCCGCGTCGACGATAGCTGACGCCGCCGGCGCGGCGCCCGTTGAACGCGATCCGCGCCGCCTGCGTGCCGGTCTCGATGCGGAGGTTCTGCCGCCGCCGCGCCGGCTCGAGATAGGCGACGGCGGTGCTGCAGCGCCATCCGCGGCGGGTCGACAAATGATAATAGCCGGCGCCTTCCTGCGCCGCGCCGTTGAAATCGTCGTTGCGGGCGATGCCGAGCTCGCCGGCGCCTGCGATGACCGCATCGATCAATTCGTGCCTGCGGCCGATCGGCGAGCACCACAGCGGTCCGTCGCGTCCGTGATATGCCGGATCGCCGCCAACCGAGTGCTCGAGCGCGCTTGAAATAGGGCAGCACCTCGTCGTAGCTCCAGCCGGCGTTGCCCGCCGCCGCCCAGCGATCGTAATCTTCCCGCTGACCGCGCACATAGATCAGCCCGTTGATCGAGCTCGAGCCGCCGAGCGTCTTGCCGCGCGGCCAGTAGATCTTCCGGCCGTTCATGCCGGGATCGGGCTCGGTGTAGAAGCACCAGTTGTAGCGTGCGTCGAACATCGTTTTGGCGTAGCCGATCGGCACATGGATCCAGGGGTAGGTATCCGGCGGTCCCGCCTCGAGCAGCAGCACCGAGTAGCGACCGTCGGCGGTCAGACGGTTGGCGAGCACGCAACCGGCCGATCCCGCGCCTACGATGATGTAGTCGTACTGCATTCGGCGGATTCTACGCAAGCATGGCCGCGCGGGCGCCAGTGCGGCGCGCAGTAATCCGGGCAAAACGAGGCCTGGTTTGACACTTGGGAATGGAAATTGCTAAACTATGCGGTTTCCCGGTTTCGACGGAGGGGTTCCCGAGCGGTCAAAGGGAGCAGACTGTAAATCTGCCGGCTCTGCCTTCGAAGGTTCGAATCCTTCCCCCTCCACCAGCGAAGAATTCAGGGGTCAGAAGACAGGGGATGGACAGGCGACGGAAAGTTAAGCTTAAGCGGGCTTGGGTGCGGGCGGAACGGTTATTTCGGGTTGGCGACATCTGAATTCTCAATTCCTGAATCGCGGGTGTAGCTCAATGGTAGAGCAGAAGCCTTCCAAGCTTATGACGAGGGTTCGATTCCCTTCACCCGCTCCAGAATTTGCCCTTTTCCGGTCATCGGTGCGGCAAGGAGCGGTTCGACGGCATTCGCGGCAGCTCGCATGGGCGGGGTCGCTCGAAAGGTAGCAGGCGGCGCCCATGTAGCTCAGTGGTAGAGCACTCCCTTGGTAAGGGAGAGGTCGAGCGTTCAATCCGCTCCATGGGCACCACGGACTGTACGCGGTAAGAAGAGCGCATCGGCGGGCGAAAGAACAGACAGCAAGGAGCAACAATCATGGCCAAAGGCAAATTCGAGCGGAAGAAGCCGCACGTGAACGTGGGGACGATCGGGCACGTGGATCATGGGAAGACGACGCTGACGGCGGCGCTGACGCTGGTGCTGTCGAAGAAGTTTGGTGGGGAGGCGAGGGCGTACGACCAGATCGACAACGCGCCGGAGGAGAAGGCGCGGGGGATCACGATCAACA
The DNA here is from genome assembly GCA_963847585.1 of uncultured beta proteobacterium. Lineage (GTDB taxonomy): Bacteria > Pseudomonadota > Gammaproteobacteria > Burkholderiales > Casimicrobiaceae > PALSA-1003. Next base: position 106,200 of record CAWKAQ010000011.1, read on the forward strand.
CGGCGCACGTGGAGTACGAGACGTAGAAGCGGCACTACGCGCACGTGGATTGCCCGGGGCACGCGGACTACATCAAGAACATGATCACGGGTGCGGCGCAGATGGACGGTGCGATTCTGGTGGTGAGCGCGGCGGACGGGCCGATGCCGCAGACGCGGGAGCACATTCTGCTGGCGCGGCAGGTGGGGGTGCCGTACATCATCGTGTACCTGAACAAGGCGGACATGGTCGACGACAAGGAGCTGTTGGAGCTGGTCGAGCTGGAGGTGCGGGAGCTGTTGTCCAAGTACGAGTTTCCTGGGGACAAGACGCCGATCGTGATCGGTTCGGCGAAGATGGCGCTGGAGGGTGACGCCAGCGAGATGGGCGAAGGCTCGATCATGAAGCTGGCCGATGCGCTGGACAGCTACATTCCGGAGCCGAAGCGGGCCGATCGACGGGCCGTTTCTGATGCCGGTGGAAGACGTATTCAGCATTTCGGGGCGAGGCACGGTGGTGACCGGGCGGGTGGAGCGCGGGGTGGTGAAGGTGGGGGAGGAGCTGGAGATTGTCGGGTTGAAGCCGACGTTGAAGACGGTGTGCACCGGGGTGGAGATGTTCCGGAAGCTGCTGGACCAGGGGCAGGCGGGGGACAACGTCGGGGTGCTGCTGCGGGGCACCAAGCGGGAAGAGGTGGAGCGGGGGCAGGTGCTGGCCAAGCCGGGGAGCATCACGCCGCACACCAAGTTCAGCTGCGAGGTGTACATCCTGAGCAAGGAAGAGGGCGGGCGGCATACGCCGTTCTTTCCGGGGTACCGGCCGCAGTTTTACTTTCGGACGACGGACGTGACCGGGAGTGTGGAGCTGCCGGCGGGGACGGAGATGGTGATGCCTGGGGACAACATCCAGATGACGGTGACCTTGATTGCGCCGATTGCGATGGAAGAGGGCTTGCGCTTTGCGATTCGCGAAGGCGGCCGCACCGTCGGCGCCGGCGTCGTGGAGCCAAGAGTGCATCGAATAAGGAGCGCGGTTAAGGATCGGCAACGACTAATAGGCCAGTAGCTCAATTGGCAGAGCGGCGGTCTCCAAAACCGCAGGTTGGGGGTTCGATTCCCTCCTGGCCTGCCACCGGAAGGTGGCGGCGCGGAGCAAGGGCGATGAATCGGGACGATGAACGTTGCAACGACAGGTGCCGGCGGCCGGCGCCATGTTGAACGCGGGCCGCAGAATTCTGTCATCACAAAGGTAACGATGCTGGACAAGATCAAATTGGCCCTGGCGGCGGCGCTGGTTGTCGCAGGAGTGTGGGGCTTCTACCACTTCAGCGACACCGCGTCGGTGCTGCGCGTGCTGATGGTGCTCGGCGGCCTGCTGGCCGCCGGCGGCGTTGCCTGGCTGAGCGAGCCGGGCAAGCAGCTTGTTCGCCTTCGGCCAGGAGGCATGGGCCGAGGCGGCGAAGGTTTCGTGGCCGACCCGCAAGGAAACGCTGCAGACGACGCTGATCGTTTTCGCCTTTGTCGTCGTCATGGCGATTTTCCTGTTCGCCGTCGATTCGTCGCTGGCGTGGATGGTCAAGCTGGCAACCGGGCGGAGCGAGGGATGAGCGACAAGAAATGGTTTGTCGTGCACGCCTACTCGGGCTTCGAGAAAAGCGTGCAGCGCGCGCTGACCGAGCGCATCAAGCGCTCGGAGCTGGGCGAGCAGTTCGGCAAGATCCTGGTCCCGGTCGAGGAAGTCGTCGAGATGAAGAACGGCGCCAAGGCGATCTCCGAGCGCAAGTTCTTTCCGGGCTACGTGCTGGTCGAGATGGAGATGACCGACGACACCTGGCATCTGGTGAAGAGTACGCCGAAGGTGACTGGTTTCGTCGGCGGCACGGCGAACAAGCCGACGCCGATCACGCAAAAGGAAGTCGACGCGATCCTGCGGCAGGTGCAGGAAGGCGTCGAGAAGCCGCGCCCGAAGGTGCTGTTCGAAATGGGCGAGGCGGTGCGGGTCAAGGAAGGACCGTTCACCGACTTTCACGGCAACGTGGAGGATGTGAACTACGAGAAGAGCAAGCTGCGCGTGTCGGTCACGATTTTCGGCCGGTCGACGCCGGTGGAGCTGGATTTTTCGCAGGTCGAGAAGGCTTGATATGTCAGTGCGCGTGGCGCTATCTGTCTGAGCGTCAGCTACGCCGACGCTCAATCCGGACGGGCTCGTGCTGAACGGGGCTTTGATGTAACCGGGGAGGGCGCAACGCGTCCGCTTGCACCCACCAGGAGTAGGCAATGGCAAAGAAAATCGTCGGTTACATCAAGTTGCAGGTGCCGGCGGGCAAGGCGAATCCGAGCCCGCCGATCGGGCCGGCGCTGGGCCAGCGCGGCCTCAACATCATGGAGTTCTGCAAGGCGTTCAATGCGCAGACGCAGAAGCTCGAAGCCGGTCTGCCGATTCCGGTGGTGATCACGGCGTTCGCCGACAAGAGCTTCACCTTCGTGATGAAGACGCCGCCTGCGACGGTGCTGATCAAGAAGGCGGCCAAAGTCGACAAGGGCAGCCCGAAGCCGCACACCGACAAGGTCGGCAAGCTGACCCGGGCGCAGGCCGAAGAGATCGCAAGGACGAAGACCCCGGATCTGACCGCAGGCGATCTCGACGCCGCCGTGCGGACGATCGCGGGAAGCGCCCGCAGCATGGGCATCACCGTCGAAGGGGTGAAGTGATCATGGCGACGACAGCGAACAAGGACACCCCGCATCTTTCCAAGCGCATGAAGGTGGTGCGCGGCAAGATCGATCACGTCAAAGTCGTACCCGATCGACGAGGCGCTGAAGCTCGTCAAGGAAACGGCGACCGCCAAATTCGACGAGTCGGTCGACGTCGCCGTCAACCTTGGCGTCGACGCCAAGAAGTCGGACCAGACGGTGCGCGGCTCGGTCGTGCTGCCGGCCGGCACCGGCAAGAAGGTTCGCGTCGCCGTGTTCGCGCAGGGCGACAAGGCCAAGATCGCCACCGAAGCGGGCGCCGACATCGTCGGTTTCGACGATCTCGCGGCCAAGGTCAAGGAAGGCTTCATGGACTTCGACGTCGTGATCGCGACGCCGGACGCGATGAAGGTCGTCGGCCAGCTCGGCCAGATCCTGGGTCCGCGCGGCCTGATGCCGAACCCGAAGGTCGGCACCGTTTCTGCCGACGTCGGCACGGCGGTCAAGAACGCCAAGGCGGGTCAGGTGCAGTATCGCACCGACAAGGCCGGCATCATCCAGTGCACGATCGGGCGCGCGTCGTTTACGCCCGATCAGCTCAAGACGAATCTCATGGCGCTGATCGAGGCGCTGAACAAGTCGAGACCGCAGGGCACCAAGGGGATTTATCTGAAGAAGATCAGTCTCTCGAGCACGATGGGTGCCGGCGTGCGGGTCGACTCTTCGGTGTTCGGTCAGCAGCAGACGCACGCGTAAGCGAAGCGAGGCAAGAAACGAATTTGAGGGAACGCCGAACGGGCGAGGCGGGGTTGGATGCACCAACCTCATTTCGCCGGTGCGGCGCGCCGTCAAAGACCGCAGGAGCGAAGGCTTAAAACGGGTTGCGAAAGACCCGATCCGGCGATAGATGGTGTCCCGAAGACAGGATTTTTCCTGACGTAAGGTCACCGCGGGAACCGTTCGGAAACGTTCGGACGGCGTGGAATCGGCGGCGGCAGGTGGCCGCGGTTCCGAAATGATGGAGGCAGACCTTGGGTCTTAATCTGGAGCAGAAGCAAACGGTAGTCGCCGAAGTGGCGAAGCAGGTTGCCGGCGCGCAAGCGATCGTCCTGGCCGAGAACCGCGGCATGGCGGTGGCCGCGATGACGCAGCTGCGGGCCAGGGCACGGGCATCCGGCGTGTATTTCAGGGTGGTCAAAAACACCCTGGTGCGCCGGGCAGTCGCCGACACGCCGTTCGCCTCGCTGGCCGACAAGATGGTCGGTCCGCTGGCGTATGGCATCGGCGCCGATCCCGTCGCCGTGGCGAAGGTGCTGAACGACTTCGCCAAAGGCAACGAGAAGTTCGTCATTGCGGGCGGTGCGATGCCCGGGCAGCTGATGTCGGCCAAGGAGATTTCCGCCTTGGCCTCGCTGCCTTCGCGCGAGGAATTGATCGCCAGACTGCTCGGCACGATGCAGGCGCCGATCGTCAAGCTGGTCCGGACGATGAACGAGGTTCCGGGCAAGTTCGTGCGGACGCTCGCCGCGGTGCGCGATGCCAAGGCTGCCGGCTAAGCCGGCGCAACGACTACCGAATATTCAACCTTACGATTCAGGAGAACGAAATGGCTGTTCAACAAGTGGAAATCCTCGACAAGATCGCGTCGATGACCGTGCTCGAGCTCTCCGAGCTCATCAAGGCGATGGAAGAGAAGTTCGGCGTATCTGCTGCCGCTGCCGTGGCGGCCGCTGCACCCGCCGCCGCCGCCGCGGCGCCGGCCGCCGAGGAGCAGACCGAGTTCACCGTCGTGCTGACGGCGATCGGCGACAACAAGGTCAACGTGATCAAGGCCGTGCGCGAAATCACCGGGCTGGGCCTCAAGGAAGCCAAGGACCTGGTCGACGGCGCGCCGAAGCCGGTCAAGGAAGGCATCAACAAGGCCGATGCCGAAGCGGCCAAAAAGAAGCTGGATGACGCCGGCGGCAAAGCGGAAATTAAGTAACGCGAGTAAGCGCGGAGCAGGGGCCCCGCGTAGCGGGGATGCGACCGCGAACGAGCGCACCGGCAAGCATAGCGGGGAATGACGCAAAACCGGGTCCGCTGAAACATGATGCAAGCATGAGCGGTGGGTCCGCCAAAAGCGGGTCCATCGCCTTCGTCTCGGGGAGCGCGCAAGCGCTTCCAGATGCCGAAGACAAGCGAGTCAGCGGCGCCTCTTGAAAGCCCTCGAGGCGGCCGCATATAGGCTTGCTTATCTTCGTCTTCTGAACCGACTGCAGAAGACAGGTTTGGTCGGACGGTGCAGCAGGCCGTCGTCCGCCAGCGGTTGGTAGTGGCCAACCACCATCCCAAGGGGCGCAATGCCCCGCTTCAGTCGATGAACCAAGGTGACGAGCCGGCTGCTTTCTTAGCGGTTGCCGGCGCGCGCCCGAAACATCGCCCGAGAGGTCAAGGCCAATGGCTCAGTACTCGTTTACCGAAAAGAAACGTATCCGCAAGAGCTTCGCCAAGCGCGCAAGCGTGCTGCCGGTGCCGTTTCTGCTGGAAACACAGCTCAATTCGTACCGCGCGTTCCTGCAGGAGTTGACACCGATGGAAGCGCGCAAGAACGAGGGCCTGCAGGCCGCGTTCACCTCGATCTTCCCGATTTCCAGCCACTCGGGCAACGCCAGGCTGGAATTCGTCGGCTATTCGCTGCTGCCGCCGGCCTTCGACGTCACCGAATGCCAGCAGCGCGGCCTGACCTATTGCTCGGCGCTGCGCGCCAAGGTCCGGCTGATCCTGATGGACAAGGAAGCGCCGAAGGAGACGGTCAAGGAAGTCAAGGAGCAGGAAGTCTACATGGGCGAAATCCCGCTGATGACGAACAACGGCTCGTTCGTCATCAACGGCACCGAGCGCGTGATCGTTTCGCAGCTGCACCGCTCGCCCGGCGTGTTCTTCGAGCACGACCGCGGCAAGACGCACAGCTCGGGCAAGCTGCTGTTTTCGGCGCGGGTGATTCCGTATCGCGGATCGTGGCTCGACTTCGAATTCGATCCGAAGGACTACCTGTACTTCCGCGTCGACCGCCGCCGCAAGATGCCGGTGACGACGCTGCTGAAGGCGATCGGGCTGTCCAACGAGGACATCCTCAAGCAGTTCTTCGCGTTCGATACCTTCCATCTGGCCAAGAAGGGCTCGCAGATGGACCTGGTCCCCGAGCGCCTGCGCGGCGAAGTGGCCAAGTTCGACCTGCACGGCAAGGACGGCAAGGTGCTGGTCCAGAAGGACAAGCGCATCACCGCCCGGCATATCCGCGACCTGGCCGAAGGCGGCGTCAAGAAGATCGCGGTGCCCGAACGACTATCTGATCGGCCGCAACCTCGGCGAGAACGTGATCAACAAGGACACCGGCGAAATTCTCGCGTCGGCCAACGACGAGATCACCGATGAGCTCCTGGTCAAGCTGCTCGACGCCAACGTGGCCAAGATTCACACGATATACGTGAACGACCTCGACCAGGGTCCGTACATCGCGCAGACGCTGAAGATGGACGACACGCCGGACCAGACCGCGGCGCGCGTTGCGATCTACCGGATGATGCGGCCCGGCGAGCCGCCGACCGAGGACGCGGTCGAGGCGCTGTTCCATGGCCTCTTCTTCTCGGAAGAGCGCTACGACCTGTCGCCGGTCGGGCGCATGAAGTTCAACCGCCGCGTCGGCCGCAGCGAATTGACCGGTCCGGGCACGCTGACCAGCGAGGACATGATCGCGGTCATCAAGATCCTGGTCGAGCTGCGCAACGGCCGTGGCGAGATCGACGACATCGACCACCTCGGCAACCGCCGCGTGCGCTCGGTCGGCGAACTGGCCGAAAACCAGTTCCGCTCGGGCCTGGTTCGCGTCGAGCGCGCCGTCAAGGAGCGCCTCGGCCAGGCCGAGAGCGAAAACCTGCTGCCGCACGACCTGATCAACGCCAAGCCGATTTCGGCGGCGATCAAGGAGTTCTTCGGCTCTTCGCAGCTGTCGCAGTTCATGGACCAGACCAACCCGCTGTCGGAGATCACCCACAAGCGGCGCGTGTCGGCGCTGGGCCCGGGCGGCCTGACGCGCGAGCGCGCCGGCTTCGAAGTGCGCGACGTCCATCCGACGCACTACGGCCGCGTCTGCCCGATCGAGACGCCGGAAGGCCCGAACATCGGCCTGATCAACTCGCTCGCGCTGTACGCGCGCACCAACGAATACGGCTTCCTCGAGACGCCGTATCGCAAGGTCGTGCACGGCAAGGTCACCGACGAGATCCACTATCTGTCGGCAATCGAGGAAGGCGCATTCGTGATCGCGCAGGCCAACGCGCAACTCGACAAGAACGGGAAGCTCAAGGACGAGCTGGTCTCGTGCCGCTGCAAGAACGAGTTCATGCTGTCGACGGCCGACAAGGTCCAGTTCATGGACGTCGCGCCGGCGCAGATCGTCTCGGTCGCGGCGTCGCTGATCCCGTTCCTCGAGCATGACGACGCCAACCGCGCGCTGATGGGCTCCAACATGCAGCGGCAGGCGGTGCCGTGCCTTCGCGCCGAGAAGCCGCTGGTCGGCACCGGCGTCGAGCGGACGGCGGCGGTCGACTCGGGAACCGCGGTGCTCGCGCGTCGCGGCGGCAAGGTCGATTACGTCGACGCCAACCGGATGGTCGTGCGGGTGCACGATACCGAGACGGCGGCCGGCGAGGTGGGCGTCGACATCTACAACCTGACCAAGTACACGCGCAGCAACCAGAACACCAACATCAATCAGCGGCCGCTGGTCAAGGTCGGCGACGTCATCGCCAAGGGTGACGTCATCGCCGACGGCGCGTCGACCGACATGGGCGAGCTGGCGCTCGGCCAGAACATGCTGGTCGCGTTCATGCCGTGGAACGGATACAACTACGAAGACTCGATCCTGATCTCGGAGCGCGTCGTCGGCAACGACCGCTATACGTCGATCCACATCGAGGAGCTCTCGGTGGTCGCGCGCGACACCAAGCTCGGCCCCGAGGAAATCACGCGCGACATCTCGAGCCTCGGCGAAGCCCAGCTCGGTCGTCTCGACGAGTCCGGCATCGTCTACATCGGCGCCGAAGTCGAGGCAGGTGACGTGCTGGTCGGCAAGGTGACGCCGAAAGGCGAAACCCAGCTGACGCCGGAAGAGAAGCTGCTCCGCGCGATCTTCGGCGAAAAGGCCTCCGACGTGAAGGACACCAGCTTGCGCGTGCCGTCGGGCATCTCGGGCACGGTGATCGACGTCCAGGTCTTCACGCGCGAAGGCATCGAGCGCGACAAGCGGGCGGCGCAGATCATCGACGACGAGCTCAAGGGCTATCGCAAGGACTTGAACGACCAGGTGCGGATCGTCGAGAACGACGCGTTCGCGCGGATCGAAAAGCTGCTGCTGGGCAAGACCGCCAACGGCGGCCCGAAGCGCCTGGCCAAGGGCACGCGCCTGACCAAGGACTACCTCGAGAGCACCAATCGCCACGACTGGTTCGACATCCGTCTGGCCAACGAGGAAGCGGCGCGCCAGCTCGAGGCGATGAAGGACTCGATTGCGCAGACGCGCGTCCTGTTCGACCAGGCGTTCGAGGCGAAGAAGAAGAAGCTGACGCAGGGCGACGAATTGCCGCCGGGCGTGCAGAAGATGGTCAAGGTCTACGTCGCGGTCAAGCGCCGCCTGCAGCCGGGCGACAAGATGGCGGGACGGCACGGCAACAAGGGCGTCGTGTCGAAGATCGTTCCGGTCGAGGACATGCCGTACATGGCCGACGGAACGCCGGTCGACATCGTGCTCAACCCGCTGGGCGTGCCGTCGCGGATGAACGTCGGGCAGATTCTCGAAGTTCACCTCGGCTGGGCGGCGAAAGGGCTCGGCCACCGCATCGGCGACATGCTGAAGGCGCAGGCGAACGCGGGCGAAGTCCGCAAATTCCTGACCAGCATCTATAACGGCACCGGCAAACCGGAGGACATCGAGTCGCTCAGCGACGACGAGATCATCCAGCTGGCGGGCAACCTGACCGACGGCGTTCCGTTTGCGACGCCGGTCTTCGACGGCGCCACCGAGGCCGAGATCAAGAACATGCTCGAGCTCGCCGGTCTGCCGCGGTCCGGGCAGGTGACGCTGCATGACGGCCGCACCGGCGAGGCATTCGATCGCCAGGTCACCGTCGGCTACATGCACGTGCTGAAGCTGCACCACCTGGTCGACGACAAGATGCACGCGCGCTCGACCGGGCCGTACAGCCTGGTCACGCAGCAGCCGCTCGGCGGCAAGGCGCAGTTCGGCGGTCAGCGCTTCGGCGAGATGGAAGTGTGGGCGCTCGAGGCCTACGGCGCCGCGTACACGCTGCAGGAAATGCTGACGGTCAAGTCGGACGACGTCAACGGCCGCACCAAGGTCTACGAGAACATCGTCAAGGGCGAGCACAAGATCGAAGCCGGAATGCCGGAGTCGTTCAACGTGCTGGTGAAGGAAATCCGCTCGCTGGCGATCGACATCGATCTGGAGCGGTATTGATGCCAGCCTCGGCAACGGTTCTCACGGGATTTGCACAGTTGCAGCTCGGACACGGAATATTCGGGAGTAACGCATGAAAGCATTGCTCGACCTGTTCAAGCAGGTTACCCAGGAAGAAGAGTTCGACGCGATCAAGACCGGGCTCGCCTCGCCGGAAAAGATCCGCTCGTGGTCGTACGGCGAAGTCAAGAAGCCGGAGACGATCAACTACCGCACGTTCAAGCCCGAGCGTGACGGTCTTTTCTGCGCCAAGATCTTCGGGCCGGTCAAGGACTACGAGTGCCTTTGCGGCAAGTACAAGCGGCTGAAGCACCGCGGCGTGATCTGCGAGAAGTGCGGCGTCGAAGTGACGCTGGCCAAGGTTCGCCGCGAGCGCATGGGCCACATCGAGCTCGCCAGCCCGGTCGCGCACATCTGGTTCCTGAAGAGCCTGCCGTCGCGCATGGGCATGGTGCTCGACATGACCTTGCGCGACATCGAGCGCGTGCTCTATTTCGAGGCGTACGTCGTCACCGAGCCCGGGATGACGCCGCTCAACCGCGGGCAGCTGCTGACCGAGGACGATTACCTCGCCAAGGTCGAGCAGTACGCCGACGATTTTTCGGCCAGCATGGGCGCCGAGGGCATTCGTGAGCTGCTGCGCTCGCTCGAGGTCAACATCGAGATCGAGAAGCTGCGCAAGGAGCTCGAGACCACCGGCTCCGACACCAAGATCAAGAAGATCGCCAAGCGCCTCAAGGTGCTCGAGGCGTTCCACAAGTCGGGGATCAAGCCCGAATGGATGATCCTGGAAGTGCTGCCGGTGCTGCCGCCGGAGCTGCGTCCGCTGGTCCCGCTGGACGGCGGCCGCTTCGCGACCTCCGACCTGAACGACCTGTATCGGCGCGTCATCAACCGCAACAACCGGTTGAAGCGCCTGCTCGAGCTCAAGGCGCCCGACATCATCGTGCGCAACGAAAAGCGGATGCTGCAGGAGGCGGTCGACTCGCTGCTCGACAACGGCCGCCGCGGCAAGGCGATGACCGGCGCCAACAAGCGTCCGCTGAAGTCGCTCGCCGACATGATCAAGGGCAAGGGCGGCCGCTTCCGCCAGAACCTGCTGGGCAAGCGCGTCGACTACTCGGGACGCTCGGTGATCGTCGTCGGCCCGCAGCTGAAGCTGCACCAGTGCGGCCTGCCGAAGCTGATGGCGCTGGAGCTGTTCAAGCCGTTCATCTTCAACAAGCTCGAAACGATGGGGCTCGCCACGACGATCAAGGCGGCGAAAAAGATGGTCGAAAGCCAGGAGCCCGTCGTCTGGGACATCCTGGAAGAAGTCATCCGCGAGCATCCGGTGATGCTGAACCGCGCGCCGACGCTGCACCGCCTGGGCATCCAGGCGTTCGAGCCGGTGCTGATCGAAGGCAAGGCGATCCAGCTGCATCCGCTGGTCTGCACGGCGTTCAACGCCGACTTCGACGGCGACCAGATGGCGGTGCACGTGCCGCTGTCGCTGGAAGCGCAGATGGAAGCGCGCACGCTGATGCTGGCGTCGAACAACGTGCTGCTGCCGTCGAACGGCGAGCCCTGCATCGTGCCGTCGCAGGACATCGTGCTGGGCCTGTACTACGCCACCCGCGAGCTGATCGGCGCCAAGGGTGAAGGCATGCTGTTCGCCGACATCTCCGAGGTTGCGCGCGCGTACGAGACGCGGCAGGTCGATCTGCACGCCAAGATCAGCGTGCGCATCAAGGAAGTCGTCGTCGGCGCCGGCGGCGAGCGCAGCGACAAGGTCACGCGCTACGAAACGACCGTCGGCCGCTCGCTGCTCTCCGAGATCCTTCCGGCCGGGTTGCCGTTCGACACCATCAACCGGCCGCTGAAGAAGAAGGAGATTTCGCGCATCATCAATGGCAGCTTCCGCCGCTGCGGACTGCGCGAGACGGTGATCTTCGCCGACCGGCTGATGCAGGCCGGCTACAGCCTGGCGACGCGCGGCGGCATTTCATTCGCCGCCGACGACATGCTGATCCCGGCGGAAAAGCATTCGATCATCGAGAAGTCCGAAAAGGAAGTGAAGGAAATCGAGGCGCAGTACACCTCGGGCCTGGTCACGCAGGGCGAGCGCTACAACAAGGTGGTCGACATCTGGGGCCGTGCGGGCGACGACATCGCCAAGGCGATGATGAGCCAGCTGGGCACGATGGAGGTCAAGGATCGCGACGGCAAGACGGTCAAGCAGGAGTCGTTCAACTCCATCTACATGATGGCCGATTCCGGCGCCCGCGGCTCCGCGGCGCAGATCCGCCAGCTGGCCGGCATGCGCGGCCTGATGGCGAAGCCCGACGGCTCGATCATCGAGACGCCGATCACGGCGAACTTCCGCGAAGGTCTCAATGTGCTGCAGTACTTCATCTCGACGCACGGCGCCCGCAAGGGTCTGGCCGACACCGCGTTGAAGACGGCGAACTCGGGTTACCTGACGCGTCGCCTGGTCGACGTCACGCAGGATCTGGTGGTGACCGAGGACGATTGCGGCACGAGCAACGGCGTGGCGATGAAGGCGCTGGTCGAAGGCGGCGAGGTGATCGAAGCGTTGCGCGAGCGGATACTCGGTCGCTCGCTGGCCGCCGACGTCGTCAATCCCGAGACGCAGGAAACGCTGTATCACGCCGGGACGCTGTTGTCCGAAGACGAGGTCGAGCAGATCGAGGCGCTGGGCATCGACGAGGTCAAGGTGCGGACGCCTTTGACCTGCGACACGCGTTACGGGCTGTGCGCGACCTGCTACGGCCGCGATCTGGGCCGCGGGCACCTGGTCAACGTCGGCGAGGCGGTCGGCGTCATCGCCGCGCAGTCGATCGGCGAGCCGGGCACGCAGCTGACGATGCGGACCTTCCACATCGGCGGCGCGGCATCGCGTACGGCGGCGGCGTCGCAGCTGGAAAGCAAGTCGGCGGGCATCGTCCGCTTCTCGCCGGTCATGCGTTACGTGACCAACGGCAAGGGCGAGCTGGTCGTCATCGCGCGCTCCGGCGAAGTGCTGATCCACGACGACAACGGCCGCGAGCGTGAGCGCCACAAGGTGCCGTACGGCGCGACGATGCTGGTCAAGGACGGCGAGCAGGTCAAGGCAGGCAAGGTGCTCGCTTCGTGGGATGCGACCTCGCGTCCGATCATCACCGAGTACGCGGGCCGCGTGAAGTTCGAGAACGTCGAGGAAGGCGTCACCGTCGCGAAGCAGGTCGACGAAGTCACCGGCCTGTCGACGCTGGTCGTCATCGATCCGAAGCGCCGCGCCGGCGCCGCCGCCAAGGGCGTGCGTCCGCAGGTGAAGCTGCTGAACGAGCAGGGACAGGAAGTGAAGCTCGCCGGGTCGGACCTGCCGGTGAACATCACCTTCCAGCTCGGCTCGATCATCACCGTCAAGGACGGCCAGGACGTCACCGTCGGCGAAGTGCTGGCGCGGATCCCGCAGGAAACGTCGAAGACGCGCGACATCACCGGCGGCTTGCCGCGTGTTGCCGAGCTGTTCGAGGCGCGCGCGCCGAAGGATGCCGGAACGCTGGCGGAAGTCACCGGCACGGTCTCGTTCGGCAAGGACACCAAGGGCAAGCAACGGCTGGTGATCACCGATCTGGACGGTGTCGCGCACGAGTACCTGATACCGAAGGACAAGCACGTGACCGCGCACGACGGGCAGGTGGTCAACAAGGGCGAGTCCATCGTCGACGGCCCGGCGGATCCGCACGATATTCTGCGGCTGCTCGGCGTCGAGGCGCTGGCGCGCTACATCACCGACGAGGTGCAGGACGTCTACCGGCTGCAGGGCGTCAAGATCAACGACAAGCACATCGAAGTGATCGTGCGGCAGATGCTGCGGCGGGTGCAGGTGCAGGATGCGGGCGACACTCGCTTCATCCCGGGCGAGCAGGTCGAGCGCTCGGACCTGCTGGACGAGAACGATCGCGTGGCCGAACGCGGCGGCGTCAAGGGCGGGCCGGACGCGAAGCAGCCCGCGACCTACGAGCACATGCTGCTGGGCATCACCAAGGCGTCGCTGTCGACCGATTCGTTCATCTCGGCGGCCTCGTTCCAGGAGACCACGCGGGTGCTTACCGAGGCCGCGATCATGGGCAAGAAGGACGAGTTGCGCGGCTTGAAGGAGAACGTCATCGTCGGCCGGTTGATTCCGGCGGGGACGGGGCTCGCCTACCACAACGCCCGCAAGAAGCAGAAGGCCGGCGGCACGATTGAAGGCTTGCTGCCCGAGGGCGCGGCCGCCGAGACGCCGGCAGCGGAGGTCAGCGCCGACGCGGCATGACAGTGCAATCGTGACTAAAAAGCCGGCGGATCGATCCGCCGGCTTTTTTTTGCCGCCATTGCCCGACCGGAGCCCCTTTGAGCACTCCTGCGCCCCGGGTTTGGCGCGGTCGGATGCGTTGACATACCGAGCATAAGCCCTTAAAATTGACGGTCTTTTCGCCCCTCACCGGGTTTTGGCTCGGCCTTGAAGCCGGGTGCCGGTGGGGCGCGCGTACCCGGCCGCATCGCCCCGTTGTTCGGGACCATGTCGGCCGAGGCGCAAGAAAGGTGGCCTGGGCAGACGATGCCGAGGCCACTTTGATTTATGTGCTTCAAAAAATCGCGTCCGGAAAACGGTTTGCCGCGCTTGTCGGCATACCGGCCCGGGCGGTGGAAAAACGAGCGGAACGGAAAGCATGCCAACGATCAATCAGCTGGTGCGGAAGGGCCGCGTGGCCCCGGTTTCGAAGAGCAAGGTGCCGGCGCTGAAGCGCAGCCCGCAGAAGCGCGGCGTGTGCACGCGCGTCTACACGACCACGCCGAAGAAGCCGAACTCTGCGCTGCGCAAGGTCGCCAAGGTGCGGCTGACCAACGGCTTCGAGGTCATCAGCTACATCGGCGGCGAAGGCCACAATCTGCAGGAGCACTCGGTCGTGCTGATTCGCGGCGGCCGCGTCAAGGACCTGCCTGGCGTTCGCTACCACATGGTGCGCGGCGCGCTCGATACGGCCGGCGTCAAGGATCGCAAGCAGAGCCGCTCCAAATACGGCGCCAAGAAGCCCAAGGCGGCTTAAAGACTGAACGGAACGAGAAGCATATGCCACGACGCAGAGAAGTTCCCAAGCGCGAAATCCTGCCGGATCCGAAATATTCGAACAGCGATGTTGCGAAGTTCGTCAACGTGCTGATGAGCCAGGGCAAGAAATCGGTCGCCGAGCGCATCGTCTACGGCGCTTTCGAATCGATCGCGAAAAAAGGCGGCAAGGATCCGCTCGAGGTCTTCAACCAGGCGCTGTCGAATTCGAAGCCGATGGTCGAGGTCAAGAGCCGGCGCGTCGGCGGCGCGAATTTTCAGGTGCCGGTCGAAGTACGTCCGGTGCGCCGGGTTGCGCTGGCGATGCGGTGGCTCCGCGAAGCGGCGCGCAAGCGCGGCGAGAAGTCGATGGGCCAGCGGCTGGCGGCCGAGCTGATCGAAGCGTCCGAGGGGCGCGGCGGCGCGGTGAAGAAACGCGAAGAGGTGCACCGGATGGCCGAAGCGAACAAGGCCTTCTCGCACTTCCGCTTCTAGACGGACAACATGAACCAGCGGCGGCGGACCCGAGTGGCAATTCCCCGCAGGCATTCAGGCATTGAGAAAACGTGGCAAGAGACACACCCATCGAGCGCTATCGGAATATCGGCATCAGTGCCCACATTGATGCCGGTAAGACCACGACCACCGAGCGCATCCTTTTCTACACCGGCGTGTCGCACAAGATCGGCGAGGTCCACGACGGCGCGACCGTCATGGACTGGATGGAGCAGGAGCGCGAGCGCGGCATAACGATCACGTCGGCCGCGACGACCTGCTTCTGGAAGGGGATGGAGAACAACCATCCCGAGCATCGAATCAACATCATCGACACGCCTGGCCACGTCGACTTCACGATCGAAGTCGAGCGCTCGATGCGCGTGCTCGACGGTGCCTGCATGGTGTACGACGCGGTCGCCGGCGTGCAGCCGCAGTCGGAGACCGTCTGGCGTCAGGCGAACAAGTACAAAGTGCCGCGGCTGGCGTTCATCAACAAGATGGACCGTCAGGGCGCCGAATTCTTCAAGTCGTACGACCACATCAAGACGCGGCTGAAGGGCAATCCGATACCGATCCAGATCCCGATCGGCGCGGAAGAGAAGTTCGAGGGCGTCGTCGATCTGGTCAAGATGAAGGCGATCTACTGGGACGAGGCGACGCAGGGCATGAAGTACGAGCTGCGCGACATCCCGGCGGGCCTGGTCGACGAAGCGAAAAAATGGCGCGAGAAGATGGTCGAGGCCGCGGCGGAAGCCAACGACGACCTGACGCACAAGTATCTCGAAGGCCACGACCTTTCGGTCGACGAGATCAAGCAGGGCCTGCGGATCCGCACGATCAAGAACGAGATCGTGCCGATGCTCTGCGGCTCGGCATTCAAGAACAAGGGCGTCCAGGCGATGCTCGACGCGGTCATCGACTACATGCCTTCGCCGATCGACATCAAGCCGGTCGAGGGCGAGGACGACCGCGGCAGGCCGGCTTCGCGCAAGGCCGCCGACAGCGAGCCGTTCGCGGCGCTGGCGTTCAAGATCATGACCGACCCGTACGTCGGCCAGCTGACATTCATCCGCGTCTATTCGGGCGTGCTGAAGTCGGGCGACACCGTGTTACAACTCGGTGCGCGGACGCAAGGAGCGCATCGGGCGGATTCTGCAGATGCACGCCAACCAGCGCGAGGAAATCAAGGAAGTGTATGCCGGCGACATCGCCGCCGCGGTCGGATTGAAGGAAGCGTCGACCGGCGAAACCCTGTGCGACCCGCAGCACGTGATCATGCTCGAGCGGATGGTGTTCCCCGAGCCGGTGATCTCGCAGGCGGTCGAGCCGAAGACCAAGGCCGACCAGGAAAAGATGGGCATCGCGCTCAATCGTCTGGCGCAGGAAGATCCGTCGTTTCGCGTGCGCAGCGACGAGGAGTCGGGCCAGACGATCATCTCCGGCATGGGCGAGCTGCACCTGGAAATCATCGTCGACCGGATGAAGCGCGAGTTCGGCGTCGAAGCCAACGTCGGCAAGCCGCAGGTGGCGTATCGCGAGGCGATCAAGAAGCCGGTCCAGATCGAAGGCAAGTTCATCAAGCAGTCGGGCGGCCGCGGCCAGTACGGCCACGTCTGGCTGAAGATGGAGCCGCAGGAAGCGGGCAAGGGCTTCGAGTTCGTCGACGCGATCAAGGGCGGCACGGTGCCGCGCGAATACATCCCCGCGGTGGAAAAGGGGCTGCGCGAGACGCTGCCGAACGGCGTGCTCGCGGGCTTCCCGGTGGTCGATGTCAAGGTCACGCTGTTCGACGGCAGCTATCACGACGTCGACTCGAACGAGAACGCGTTCAAGATGGCCGCGTCGATGGCGTTCAAGGACGGCATGCGCCAGGCCAATCCGATATTGCTCGAGCCGATGATGGCGGTCGAGGTCGAGACGCCGGAGGATTTCATGGGCAACGTCGTCGGCGACCTGTCCGGCCGCCGCGGCATGATCCAGGGCATGGAAGACGTCGTCGGCGTCAAGGTGATCAAGGCCGAGGTGCCGCTGTCGGAGATGTTCGGCTATTCGACGACGCTGCGCTCGCTGTCGCAGGGACGCGCGACGTACACGATGGAATTCAAGCACTACACCGAGGCGCCGAAGAACGATTGCTGAAGCGGATGATCAATCGCGACAGTCCCGACAATCCCGACAAGGGACTCTGAGAAGTAACAAGGAAGACATCATGGCCAAGGGCAAATTTGAGCGGACGAAGCCGCACGTGAACGTGGGGACGATCGGGCACGTGGATCATGGGAAGACGACGCTGACGGCGGCGCTGACGCTGGTGCTGTCGAAGAAGTTTGGTGGCGAGGCGAAGGCCTACGACCAGATCGACAACGCGCCGGAAGAGAAGGCGCGGGGGATCACGATCAACACGGCGCACGTGGAGTACGAGACGAAGAAGCGGCACTACGCGCACGTGGACTGTCCTGGGCACGCGGACTATGTCAAGAACATGATCACGGGTGCGGCGCAGATGGACGGGGCGGTTCTGGTGGTGAGCGCGGCGGATGGGCCGATGCCGCAGACGCGGGAGCACATTCTGCTGGCGCGGCAGGTGGGGGTGCCTTACATCGTCGTGTTCCTGAACAAGGCGGACATGGTCGATGACAAGGAGCTGTTGGAGCTGGTCGAGCTGGAGGTGCGGGAGCTGCTTGTCCAAGTACGAGTTTCCTGGGGACAAGATGCCGATCGTGATTGGTTCAGTGCGAAGATGGCGCTGGAAGGGGACACGAGCGAGATGGGCGAGCCGGCATCGATCATGAAGCTGGCGGATGCGCTGGACAGCTACATTCCGCAGCCGAAGCGGGCTGATTGACGGGCCGTTTCTGATGCCGGTGGAAGACGTATTCAGCATTTCGCGGGCGGGGCACGGTGGTGACCGGGCGGGTGGAGCGCGGGGTGGTGAAGGTGGGGGAGGAGCTGGAGATCGTCGGGTTGAAGCCGACGTTGAAGACGGTGTGCACCGGGGTGGAGATGTTCCGCAAGCTGTTGGACCAGGGGCAGGCGGGGGACAACGTCGGGGTGCTGCTGCGCGGCACCAAGCGGGAAGAGGTGGAGCGTGGGCAGGTGCTGGCCAAGCCGGGGAGCATCACGCCGCACACCAAGTTCAGCTGCGAGGTGTACATCCTGTCCAAGGAAGAGGGCGGGCGGCATACGCCGTTCTTTCCGGGGTACCGGCCGCAGTTTTACTTTCGGACGACGGACGTGACCGGGAGTGTGGAGCTGCCGGCGGGGACGGAGATGGTGATGCCTGGGGACAACATCCAGATGACGGTGACCTTGATTGCGCCGATTGCGATGGAAGAGGGCTTGCGCTTTGCGATTCGCGAAGGCGGCCGCACCGTCGGCGCCGGCGTCGTCGCCAAAGTCATTGAATGACGCTTGGCTGATGCGTCGGAGCAATCCAGCGCGTACGCTTGGACAGTGCTCGATTCGCTCGGAGCAAAACTCGCTAATTACAAGATAGCGCGAATTAACTGAAAGCTGAACATGCAGAACCAGAGAATCCGCATCCGCCTGAAGGCGTTCGATTACAAGCTGATCGACCAGTCGGCGCAGGAAATCGTCGAGACGGCGAAGCGCTCGGGCGCGGTCGTCAAGGGCCCGGTGCCGCTGCCGACCAAGATCGAGCGCTTCGACGTCCTGCGCTCGCCGCACGTCAACAAGACTTCGCGCGACCAGCTCGAGATTCGCACGCATCTGCGGCTGATGGACATCATCGATCCGACCGACAAGACCGTCGACCAGCTGATGAAGCTCGATCTGCCGGCGGGCGTCGATGTGGAGATCAAGCTCCAGTAGCACGGCGCGAGAACGCGCAGTTTGGTGTATGGTAGTAGGCAACGGTGTTCAGAGAAGATGCCGCAAAGTTTAAGAGTTGAATGACGCTGCCGGTCAATCGTAATCGGCGGCTTTGAAGGAAGACGAAAATGAGTCTAGGACTAGTCGGCCGCAAAGTCGGCATGACGCGAATTTTCACCGACGACGGCGCCGCCGTTCCGGTGACGGTGCTCGACGTCGCCAACAATCGCATCACCCAGATCAAGACCCAGGAGGCCGACGGCTACACCGCCGTGCAGCTCACCTACGGCAAGCGTCGCGCCAGCCGCGTCAGCAAGCCGCAGGCCGGACATCTGGCCAAGGCCGGCGTCGAGGCGGGCGAGCTCCTGAAGGAGTTTCCGGTCTCGGCCGAGCAGCTCGCGAGCCTCAAGCTCGGCGAGACGGTCAGCGTCGAGACCTTTGCCGTCGGACAGCTGGTCGACGTTTCCGGCACGACCAAGGGCCGCGGCTTTTCCGGCGCGATCCGGCGCCACCATTTCAGCTCGAATCGCGCCTCGCACGGCAATTCGCGCTCGCACAATTCGCCCGGCTCGATCAGCATGGCGCAGGATCCGGGCCGCGTGTTTCCGGGCAAGCGCATGGCCGGCCAGTATGGCAACGTCAACCGCACCGTGCAGACACTGAAGGTCGTCCGCGTCGATGCGGCCCGCGGCCTCCTGCTGGTCAAGGGCGCGGTTCCCGGCGCCGACGGCGGCCATATCGTCGTCCGGCCGGCGGCCAAGGCCCCGCTGAAGAAGGGGGCCTGAACATGGATCTGAAACTGATCGACGACAGCGGCAAGTCCGCGGCGACGCATGCCGGCATCCGACGCGCTGTTCGGACGCGAATACAACGAAGCGCTGATTCATCAGCTGGTGACCGCATACCAGGCCAACGCGCGCAGCGGCAACCGCAAGCAGAAGGGCCGCGCCGACATCAACAAGTCGCACAAGAAGCCCTGGGCGCAAAAGGGCACCGGCCGTGCGCGCGCCGGCCAGGCGAACAGTCCGCTGTGGCGCGGCGGCGGCAAGATCTTCCCGAGCTCGCCCGACGAGAACTTCTCGCAGAAGGTCAACCGCAAGATGTTCCGCGCCGGCATCGCCGCGATCCTGTCGCAACTGGTTCGCGAGAACCGCCTGTCGGTGGTCGAGCAGTTTGCGCTCGATGCGCCGAAGACGAAGCTGTTCGCGCAAAAGATCAAGGGATTCGGCCTGACCGGCAGCGTGCTGGTCGTCACCGACAAGTTCGACGACAACGTATTCCTGTCGTCGCGCAACCTGCCCGGCGTGCTGGTGCTCGAGGCGCGCGCAAGTCGATCCGGTCAGCCTGGTGCGCTTCGACAACGTGCTGCTGACCAAGGCCGCGGTCGCGCAATTCGAGGAGATTCTGGGATGAGCCCGACCAAGCCAACGGCGGCAACGAAGGACTCGGCCAAGACGACCGCGAAGGCGGCCGCGAAGACGACCGACAAGAAGGCCGCGAAAACGTCGGCCAAGACGCCGGCGAAAGCGCCCGGGCCGAAATACAAGCCCGAGCGGCTCCTTACGCTGCTGCTCGCGCCGACGGTATCCGAAAAGGCGACGCAAATCGCCGACCAGCATTCGCAGGTCGTTTTCAGAGTCATGCAGGACGCGACCAAGCCCGAAGTGAAGGCGGCGGTCGAGCTCCTGTTCAAGGTCGACGTCGAGGCGGTGCGAATCGCCAACGTCAAGGGCAAGGCCAAGCGCTTCGGCGCCTACAGCCGGCCGGCGGCGCCACTGGAAAAAGGCGTACGTGAGCCTGAAGCCGGGCCAGGAAATCAACTTCGCCCAAGAGGGCTGACATGGCACTGATCAAAGTCAAACCCACATCGCCCGGCCGTCGCTCGCTGGTCAAGGTCGTTACCAAAGAGCTGCACAAGGGTGCGCCGTTCAACGCGCTGACCGAAAGCAAGAAGCGCGGCTCGGGCCGCAACAACAACGGCCATATCACGACGCGGCACAAGGGCGGGGGACACAAGCAACACTATCGCCTGGTCGATTTCCGCCGCAACAAGGACGGCATCGCGGCGACGGTCGAGCGGCTCGAATACGATCCGAACCGCAGTGCGCATCTGGCGCTGCTGCTCTACACCGATGGCGAGCGCCGGTACATCGTCGCGCCCCGCGGCGTCGCGGCCGGCACGCAGCTGATGAGCGGCTCCGAAGCGCCGATCAAGGCCGGCAATTGCCTGCCGCTGCGCAATATCCCGGTCGGCACGACGATTCATTGCGTCGAGATGCTGCCGGGCAAGGGTGCGCAAATCGCGCGCTCGGCCGGCGCATCGGTGCAGCTCCTGGCGCGCGAGGGCGCGTATGCGCAGCTGCGCATGCACTCGGGCGAGATCCGCAAGGTGCATGTCGACTGCCGCGCGACCATCGGGACCGTCGGCAACGAGGAGCACAGCCTGCGCTCGATCGGCAAGGCCGGCGCCAACCGCTGGCGCGGCATCCGCCCGACAGTGCGCGGCATTGCGATGAATCCGGTCGACCACCCGATGGGCGGACGCACCAATGGCGGCGGAGGCAGGCACCATCCGATGTCGCCGTGGGGGACGCCGAGCAAGGGTTACCAGACGCGTCGCAACAAGCGCACCGACGGCATGATCGTTCGCCGCCGGCAAGCCGCGAAAAAGGGATAAGGGACCATGGCACGTTCGATCAAGAAGGGACCGTTCGTCGATCATCACCTGCAGGCGAAGGTGGAGGCGGCGCGAGCGACGTCGGACAAGCGTCCGATCAAGACCTGGTCGCGACGCTCGACGATCACGCCCGATTTCGTGGGCCTCACGGTCGCCGTGCACAACGGCAAGCAGCACATTCCGGTGTACGTGTCCGAGAACATGGTCGGGCACAAGCTCGGCGAGTTCGCGTTGACCCGCACGTTCAAGGGGCACTCCGCCGACAAGAAGGTCGCGGCGCCGCACGCCGCCGCCGAAGAAGTAAGGAGCAAGACATGGAAACCACAGCGATCCTGCGCGGCGTGCGCCTGTCGGCCCAGAAGGGACGGCTGGTCGCCGACCAGATCCGCGGCCTGCCGGTCGACCGGGCGCTCAACGTGCTCGCCTTCAGCCCGAAGAAGGGCGCCAAGATCATCAAGAAGGTGCTCGAGTCGGCGATCGCCAATGCCGAGCACAACGACGGCGCCGACGTCGACGAGCTCAAGGTCCAGACGATCTATCTCGACAAGGCGACCAACCTGCGCCGCTTCACCGCGCGCGCCAAGGGCCGCGGCAACGTGATCCTGAAACAGACCTGCCACATCCACGTCACCGTCGGTGACGGCAAAAAAGGATAGCTCATGGGACAGAAGATCAATCCGACCGGGTTCCGCCTTGCCGTCAACCGCGACTGGGCATCGAAGTGGTACGCCAACAGCAAGCATTTTCCGACGATCCTGAACGAGGACATCAAGGTCCGGGCCTACCTGAAGAAGAAGCTGGCGCACGCGTCGGTGGGCAAGATCACGATCGAGCGCCCGGCCAAGAACGCGCGGATCACGATCCACAGCGCGCGCCCGGGCGTCGTCATCGGCAAGAAGGGCGAGGACATCGAGACGCTGCGCGCCGAGCTGCGCAAGATGATGGGCACCGAGGTGGGCCTCAACATCGAGGAGATCCGCAAGCCCGAGATCGACGCGCAGCTGGTCGCCGACTCGATCGCGCAACAGCTGGAGAAGCGGATCATGTTCCGCCGCGCGATGAAGCGCGCGATGCAGAATGCGATGCGGCTGGGCGCGCAGGGCATCAAGATCATGAGCGCGGGACGGCTCAACGGCATCGAGATCGCGCGGACCGAGTGGTATCGCGAAGGCCGCGTGCCGCTGCATACGCTGCGCGCCGACATCGACTACGGCTTTGCCGAGGCGAAGACGACCTATGGGGTCATCGGCATCAAGGTCTGGGTATTCAAGGGTGAAGTGATGCCGCGCAACGGCGAGCCGCAGGCGGCGCCGGCACCGGCGCCGGAAGCGCCGAAGCGCGTGCGCAAGAGCGCGGGAGTGAAGAATGCTGCAGCCAGCTAGAAGGAAATACCGCAAGGAGCAGAAGGGCCGCAACAAGGGTGTTGCGACCGTCGGCGCCAAGGTGAGCTTCGGCGAGTACGGTCTGAAGGCTACCGGCCGCGGCCGTCTCACCGCCCGCCAGATCGAGGCGGCGCGCCGCGCGATGACGCGCCACATCAAGCGGGGCGGCAGAATCTGGATCCGCATTTTCCCCGACAAGCCGGTGTCGCAGAAGCCGGCCGAAGTCCGCATGGGGAACGGCAAGGGCAACCCGGAGTACTACGTCGCCGAAATCGTGCCGGGCAAGGTGCTCTACGAAATGGATGGCGTCGACGAGGCGCTGGCCCGGGAAGCGTTCGCGCTCGCCGCGGCAAAGCTGCCGATCAGGACGATATTCGTGCATCGATTGCTCGGCGGTTAGGCCCTGAAGAGGACACGATGAAAACCTCCGAACGCAGGAAAGATTTGAACGCGAAGTCGCCCGAAGAGCTCAATACCGAGTTGCACGCGCTGCTGCGCGAGCAGTTCGGGTTGCGCATGCAGAAGGCGACCCAGCAGCTCACCAATCACTCGAAGCTGACGGACGTCCGGCGCAACATCGCCAGGGTCCGAACGCTGCTCCACCAGAAGGCGGGACCGGTATGAACGCGCAAGCCAATACGCAGGACGCAGCGGCGGCATCGCCGCCGGCGCGCGACCAAGGGCAGCCTGATCCAGACGCAGATCGGGCGCATCGTCAGCGACAAGATGGACAAGACCGTGACCGTCCTGGTCGAGCACCGCGTCAAGCATCCGCTGTACGGCAAGGTCGTCACGCGCTCGCGCAAGTACCACGCGCACGACGAGAGCAACGAGTACAAGGAAGGCGACCTGGTCGAGATCGAGGCCTGCCGCAAGCTGGCCAAGACCAAGGCCTGGCGGGTCAAGCGCTTGATCGAAAAGGCCAAGGTGATCTAAGCCTTTGATTGCGCGCGGGACTTGCGCAGAAGCATAAATCCTGCCATACTTTTCGTTTCCCCGGCCGCCAGCTGGGTGCAAGGCTAAGTGAGGCTCTAATTCAGGCGCTGGCGGCGGGCTACCCTTACGGGTTCCAAAACTGGCCGCCGCCAGCACGTGCCGCAGCGGGTCAAGTTGGAGATTGTTGCAATGATTCAGATGCAGTCAATGCTCGATGTCGCCGATAACACCGGCGCCCGCCGCGTCATGTGCATCAAGGTGCTCGGCGGCTCCAAGCGACGCTATGCGCACATCGGCGACGTGATCAAGGTCACCGT
This sequence comes from uncultured beta proteobacterium, assembly GCA_963847585.1. Classification (GTDB taxonomy): domain Bacteria; phylum Pseudomonadota; class Gammaproteobacteria; order Burkholderiales; family Casimicrobiaceae; genus PALSA-1003. Next base: position 130,107 of record CAWKAQ010000011.1, read on the forward strand.
CAAGGATGCGGCGCCGCGCGGTCGGGTCAAGAAGGGCGAGATCTACAACGCGGTCGTCGTGCGCACCCGCCAGGGTGTCCGCCGCGACGATGGCGCCAAGATCAAGTTCGACAGCAATGCGGCGGTGCTGCTGACCCCGAAGCTCGAGCCGATCGGCACGCGCATTTTCGGGCCGGTGACGCGCGAGCTGCGCACCGAGCGTTTCATGAAGATCGTCTCACTGGCGCCGGAGGTGCTCTGACCATGCGCAAGATCAAGAAAGGCGACAACGTCATCGTCATCGCCGGACGCGACAAGGGCAAGCGCGGCAGCGTCACCCAGATCGTCGATGCCGAGCACGTCGTCGTCGCCGGCGTCAACCAGGTGAAGAAGCACATGCGGCCCAACCCGATGAAGAATCAGCAGGGCGGCATCGTCACCAAGGAAATACCGATCCACGTTTCGAACGTGGCGGTGTACAACCCGGTCACGCAGAAGGCGGACCGGATCGGATTCCGCACGTTGAACGACGGCCGCAAGGTCCGGTTCTACAAGTCCAACGGCGAAGTGCTCGGAGCATGACGATGGCGCGTCTGAAGGAAATCTACAAGAACGAAGTCGTGCCGGCCCTGACCGCGCAATTCGGCTACAAGTCGGCGATGCAGGTTCCGCGCATCTCCAAGATCGTGCTGAACATGGGTGTCGGTGAAGCGATCGCGGACAAGAAGATCCTCGACAACGCCGTCGGCGACCTGCAGAAGATCTCGGGTCAGAAGCCGGTCATCACCAAGGCCAGGAAGTCGATCGCCGTCTGGAAGATCCGCACCGGCTACCCGATCGGCTGCATGGTGACATTGCGCCAGCAACGGATGTACGAATTCCTCGACCGCCTGGTGTCGATCGCGCTGCCGCGGGTGCGCGACTTCCGCGGCGTGTCGGGCCGCTCGTTCGACGGCCGCGGCAATTTCAACATGGGCGTCAAGGAGCAGATCATTTTCCCCGAGATCGAGTACGACAAGATCGACGCGCTGCGGGGCATGAATATCACGATCGCGACGACGGCAAAGACCGATGCCGAGGCGAAGGCGCTGCTCGCCGCGTTCAAATTTCCGTTCAAGAACTGAAGACCGAGGACGCCATGGCTAAAACGGCTGTCATCAACCGCGATCTGAAGCGCCGCAAGATGGTGAAGAAGTACGCCAAAAAGCGCACCGAGCTTATTGCGGTCATCAACAACTTCAAGCTGTCCGAGGACGTGCGTCTCGATGCGCGGCACAAGCTGCAGCAGCTGCCGCGCGACGCCAGCCCGACCCGGCTGCGCAACCGCTGCAAGCTGACCGGCCGCTCGCGCGGCGTGTACAGCAAGTTCGGCCTCGGCCGCAACAAATTGCGCGAGATCGCGATGCGGGGCGAAATCCCCGGCGTGGTCAAGGCCAGCTGGTAGGGGTGACTCATGAGCATGACTGATCCGATCGCCGACATGCTGACGCGTATCCGCAACGCGCAGCTCGCGGAAAAAGCCACCGTGCAGATGCCGGTGTCGAAAGTGAAGCTGGCGATCGCCAAGGTGCTGAAGGACGAAGGCTACGTCGAAGGCTTTGCCGTCGTCGGCGACGAAGCCAAGCCGCAGCTCGAGATTTCGCTCAAGTACTACGCCGGTCGGCCGGTGATCGAGAAGATCGAGCGCGTGTCGAAGCCCGGCCTGCGCATCTACAAGAGCAAGGACGATATCCCGCGCGTGATGAACGGGCTGGGAATCGCCATCGTATCCACGTCGCATGGCGTGATGACCGATCGCAAGGCGCGCGCCACCGGGGTCGGCGGCGAAGTGCTCTGCATCGTTGCCTGACGAGGAGCGAGAGCGATGTCCCGTATCGGCAACAATCCGATCAAGCTGCCGGCAAAAGTCGAAGTGACGATCGCCGGCGGCGAGATCTCGGTCAAGGGTCCGCTCGGCTCGCTGTCGCGGCGCTTCGGCCCGACGGTCAGCATCGAGCAGTCCGGCGACACGCTGACCTTCAAGGCGGCGAACGCCGAGGCGGGCGCGATGCACGGCACGATGCGTGCGCTGGTCGCCAACATGGTCAAAGGCGTCACCGACGGTTACCAGAAGCGATTGACGCTGGTCGGCGTCGGCTACCGGGCGCAGGTCGCCGGCGACAAGCTCAACCTGTCGCTCGGCTATTCGCATCCGGTCGTTCACCAGATGCCCAAGGGCGTCAAGGCCGAAGTTCCGGTGCAGACCGAGATCATCGTCAAGGGTGTCGACAAGCAGCAGGTCGGACAGGTCGCCGCGGAAATCCGCGCCTACCGTCCGCCTGAGCCGTACAAGGGCAAGGGCGTGCGCTACGCCGACGAGCGGGTCGTGATCAAGGAAACCAAGAAGAAGTAAGCGGCTTGGCCGAAAGACTGGAGATCTGAGGTTCATGAACAAGAGAGAAGCTCGTGTCCGCCGCGCCCGCAAAACCCGGGCGCGCATCGCCGAGCAGCGGGCAAACCGGCTGGTCGTCAGCCGGTCGAACAGTCACATCTACGCGCAGATCATCGCGCCGGACGGCGACAAGGTGCTGACCAGCGCCTCGACGCTCGAGGGCGACATGCGCAAGGACACGAAGAACGGCGGCAACCGCGCGGCGGCGACGCTGATCGGCAAGCGCATCGCCGAAAAGGCGAAGGCGCTGGGCATCGAGACGGTCGCCTTCGACCGCTCGGGGTACAAGTATCACGGCCGCGTCAAGGCGCTGGCCGAGGGCGCCCGCGAGGGCGGCCTGAAGTTCTAGCGCCATACAGAGGACGGGACCGAACATGGCAAAGCCGATGGGCAGGCAGCAGGGCAGGCAGCAGCAGGACGATCGTGGCGATGGCCTGCGCGAAAAGATGATCAGCATCAACCGCGTCACCAAGGTGGTGAAGGGCGGACGCATCCTCGCGTTTGCGGCGCTGACGGTGGTCGGCGACGGCGACGGGCGGGTCGGCATGGGCAAGGGGAAGGCGAAGGAAGTTCCGGTCGCGGTGCAAAAAGCGATGGAGGAAGCGCGGCGCCGGATGATCAAGGTGCGTCTGAAAGGCGGCTCGCTGCACCACGCGGTCGTCGGCCGCCACGGCGCGACCAAGGTATTCATGCAGCCCGCTTCCGAAGGTACCGGCGTCATCGCCGGCGGCCCGATGCGGGCGGTATTCGACGTCGTCGGCGTGACCAACATCCTGGCCAAGTGCCATGGATCGACCAACCCGTACAACGTCGTTCGGGCGACGCTCAACGCGCTCGAGAATTGCAGTGCGCCGGCGGACATCGCGGCCAAGCGCGGCCTGACGGTCGAGCAGCTGACGGAGGCCTGACGATGGCAGGCGGACAAGAAAGTTGCGGCTGCGCCGAAGCGACTGCGCGTGACGCTGGTGCGCGGACTGATGGGAAAGAAGCCCGATCACCGCGCGACGGTCGCGGGACTCGGCCTCAAGTGGCGCAGCCACTCGGTCGAAGTCGCCGACACGCCGGAGATTCGCGGCATGCTGGCCAAGATCGGCTACATGCTGGCGGTGACCGAGGCGAAGGCTTGAGTTGCTTTTGCGGAAAATGGACCCATCTGGCCCTGTTGGGCCGATGAATGCGATCGAGGACACGACGATGCGGATGAACACGATCAAGCCTGCGGCCGGCAGCAACAAGGCCAGACGCCGCGTCGGCCGCGGCATCGGGTCGGGGCTCGGCAAGACCGCGGGACGCGGTCACAAGGGCCAGAGCTCGCGCAGCGGCGGCTTCCACAAAGTCGGCTTCGAAGGCGGCCAGATGCCGCTGCAACGGCGGCTGCCCAAGCGCGGCTTCGTCTCGCGCATGCGCGACGACACGGCGGAAGTGCGCCTGTCCGATCTGGCCAAGCTGCCGGTGACCGAAATCGACCTGCTCGCGCTGAAGGCGGCCGGGATCGTGCCGGCGCTGGCCAAGACGGCGAAGGTGATCAAGACCGGCAAGCTCGACAAGGCAGTCAAGCTGTCGGGCCTCACCGCAACCAAGGGCGCGCGCGCGGCGATCGAAGCCGCGGGCGGCAGTCTGACGGAACTGAGCGAATAGGCAGAACGAATTGGCCACGACCAACCCGGCGCAGAAAAGCGGGAGCCGCTACGCGGACCTGAAAAAGCGCGTGCTGTTTCTGATCGGCGCGCTGATCGTCTATCGGATCGGCACGCATATCCCCGTGCCGGGGATCAACGCGGCCATTCTCGACGAGCTGTTCCGCTCGCAACAGGGCGGCATCCTCGGGCTGTTCAACGTTTTCTCCGGCGGCGCACTGCAGCGCTTCTCGATTTTCGCGCTGGGCATCATGCCGTACATCTCGGCGTCGATCATCATGCAGCTGTGCACGGTGGTCGTGCCGACGCTCGAGGCGCTGAAGAAGGAAGGCGAAGCGGGCCGGCGCAAGATCACGCAGTACACGCGCTACGCGACTCTGGGACTGGCGTTCTTCCAAGGGCTGGGCATCTCCATCGCCCTCGAGGCGCAGCAGGGGCTGGTCATCGAGCCCGGGCTCGCGTTCCGCTTCCTGTCGGCGACGACGCTGGTCACCGGCACGATGTTCCTGATGTGGCTTGGCGAGCAGATCACCGAGCGGGGCCTGGGCAACGGCATTTCACTGATCATCTTCGCCGGGATTGCGGCCGGCCTGCCGCGGGCGATAGGCCAGACGCTGGAGCAGGTCAACACCGGCGCCTATTCGGTGCTTCTGGTCCTCGGCATCGCGGTCCTGGTCATCGCGGTCACTGCCTTTGTCGTGTTCGTCGAAAAGGCACTGCGCAAGATCCAGGTCAATTATGCGAAACGGCAGGTCGGCAACAAGGTCTATGCGGGCCAGCAGTCGTTCCTGCCGCTGAAGCTCAACATGGCCGGAGTGATTCCGCCGATCTTCGCCTCGTCGATCATCCTGTTCCCGGCGACGCTGGGGCAGTGGTTCGGCTCGAGCGAGAATACGATCTGGCTGCGCGACCTGGCGTCGACGCTGGCGCCCGGCCAGCCGGTGCACGAGATCCTGTACGCGGCGGCCATCATATTCTTCTGCTTCTTCTATACGGCGTTGCAGTACAACCCGAGGGAGACAGCGGACAACCTGAAGAAGAGCGGCGCGTTCATTCCCGGGTACCGGCCCGGCGAGCAGACGTCGAAGTACATCGAGAAGATCACGCTGCGGCTGACTCTGATCGGTTCGCTCTACCTGGTCGTCGTGTGCTTCATCCCGAACTTCCTGATCGCGTGGAAGAACGTCCCGTTCTACTTCGGCGGCACGTCGCTGCTGATCATCGTGGTGGTGACGATGGACTTCATGACCCAGGCCTACGCCTACATGATGTCGCAGCAATACGAGAGCCTGCTCAAGAAGGCGAACTTCAAGGGCGGCTTGCCCACGCGCTGATGTCAAAGGAAGAAACGATACAGATGCAGGGGGAAATCCTGGAGACGCTGCCCAACGCGACGTTCCGGGTGAAGCTGGAAAACGGTCACGTAGTGCTGGGACACATCTCCGGCAAGATGCGGATGCACTACATAAAGATTTTGCCGGGCGACAAGGTGACGGTGGACCTGACGCCGTACGACCTGTCGCGGGCGCGGATCATTTTCCGCGCCAAATGATGCCCGGACCGGCAGGCAGGGTTCGGCAGCAGCGGAGATTTCAGCGGCGCGTTGATGCGCGACGATTGACGGAGAAACGGCAATGAAAGTACTGGCATCGGTGAAAAAGATCTGCCGCAACTGCAAGATCATCCGGCGCAACGGGGTGGTGCGAGTCATTTGCACGGAACCGCGTCACAAGCAGCGTCAAGGTTAACGGATCAGAACGATAGGGTAGGCATATGGCCCGCATTGCAGGCGTCAACATTCCGAATCACCAGCACGCCGACGTCGCGCTGACGGCGATCTATGGCATCGGCCGGGCGCGCGCCCGGGCGATCTGCGTGGCCGCCGGCGTCGACGGCATGAAGAAGGTGAAGGACCTGTCCGACGCGCAAATGGACAAGCTGCGCGAGCTGGTCGGCCGGTACACGGTCGAGGGCGACCTGCGCCGCGAAGTGACGATGAGCATCAAGCGGCTGATGGACCTGGGCTGCTACCGCGGCGTGCGGCACCGCAAGGGCCTCCCGGTACGCGGCCAGCGTACGCGCACCAACGCGCGCACACGCAAGGGTCCGCGCAAGGCGCGCCAATCGCAGATGACCAAGGGAACCGGCAAGCCCGCAGGCAAGCCCGCGCCCAAATAGACCCGGCGACCGGATTCTTCAGGAACGAGCAAGGAACAAGGAAATAGCGAATGGCACAGGCACCAACCAAGACCGGCACCACGCGAGCGCGCAAGAAGGTGAAGAAAAGCGTATCCGAAGGGATAGCGCACATTCACGCGTCGTTCAACAACACGATCATCACGATCACCGACCGGCAGGGCAACGCGCTGTCGTGGGCGACGTCGGGCGGCGCCGGCTTCAAAGGCTCGCGCAAGTCGACGCCGTTCGCCGCGCAGGTCGCCGCCGAATCCGCGGGCAAGGCGGCGCAGGAATGCGGCGTCAAGAACCTCGAGGTGAGGATCAAGGGGCCCGGACCCGGGCGCGAGTCCGCGGTGCGCGCGCTCAATGCGCTGGGACTGAAGATCACCAGCATTTCGGACGTGACGCCGGTGCCGCACAACGGCTGTCGTCCGCCGAAGCGCCGCCGTATCTGATGCTTTCGCGGATTGCGATCGCCCGATAACGAACATTCAATAGTGCAACTAGGATAGCAAACGTGGCTCGATACCTCGGACCCAAATGTAAGCTGGCGCGAAGGGAAGGCACCGACCTTTTCCTGAAAAGCGCGCGTCGATCGCTCGACTCCAAGTGCAAGCTGGACTCCAAGCCGGGTCAACATGGCGTGAAATCCGGCATGCGCCAATCGGACTACGGCAACCAGCTGCGCGAAAAGCAGAAGCTGCGGCGCACCTACGGCATCCTCGAGCGGCAATTCCGCCGCTATTTCACGATGGCGGCGCAGCGCAAGGGGTCGACCGGCGAAAATCTGCTGCAGCTTCTTGAGTCGCGGCTGGACAACGTCGTCTACCGGATGGGCTTCGGCTCGACCCGGGCCGAGGCGCGACAGCTGGTGTCGCACCGCGCGGTCGTCGTCAACGGAAAGATCGTGAACATCCCGTCGGCGCTGGTCAAGGCGAGCGACATCGTTGCGGTCAAGGAAGGCGCCAAGACGCAGCTGCGCATCGTCGATGCGTTGCAGCTCGCCGAGAAGATCGGATTTCCGTCGTGGGTCGAAGTCGACGTCAAGAAGATGGCGGGCACGTTCAAGGGTGCGCCGGACCGGTCCGAGTTCGGCCAGGACATCAACGAAAGTCTGGTCGTCGAGCTTTATTCGAAGTAAGCGGCACGGCATTTGGCCGGCATCGCTTAGGATTTGCCTTAAGGATTCCGCATGCAGAGCAATGCTTTCTTGAAACCGCGCATCATCGATGTGCAGAGTACGTCGCCGTTCCACGCCAAGGTCGTGATGGAGCCGTTCGAGCGCGGCTACGGTCATACGCTGGGGAACGCGCTTCAGGCGCGTGCTCCTGTCGTCGATGCCCGGCTACGCGCCGACCGAGGTCAAGATCACCGGCGTGCTGCACGAATATTCGGCGCTGGACGGAGTTCAGGAGGACGTCGTCGACGTGCTGCTGAACCTCAAAGGCGTCGTGCTCAAGCTGCACAACCGCGACCACGTGACACTGAAGCTCGCGAAGACCGGCGAAGGCCCGGTGACCGCGGCCGACATCGAGCCGAACCACGACGTCGAGATCATCAATCCCGAGCACCTGATCGCGCATCTGACCGCGGGCGGGAAGATCGAGATGGAGATCAAGGTCGAGAAAGGCCGCGGCTATCAGCCGGCAACGGTCCGGACCAAGCCAGACGGCGGACGCAGCATCGGCAACATCCTGCTCGATGCCTCGTTTTCGCCGGTTCGCCGCGTCAGCTATGCGGTCGAGAGCGCGCGGGTCGAGCAGCGCACCGACCTGGACAAGCTGGTGATGGACATCGAGACCAACGGCGTGATCGAGCCCGAGCAGGCGATACGTTACGCGGCGAGCATCCTGGTCGAGCAGCTCGGCGTGTTCGCCGACCTGAAGGGCACCGAAGCGCCTACCGAGCAGCGTTCGATGCCGCAGGTCGATCCGATCCTGCTGCGTCCGGTCGACGATCTCGAGCTGACCGTGCGTTCGGCCAATTGCCTGAAGGCCGAGAACATCTACTACATCGGTGACCTGATCCAGCGCACCGAGACCGAACTGCTGAAGACGCCGAATCTCGGCCGGAAGTCGCTGAACGAGATCAAGGAAGTGCTGGCTTCGCGCGGCCTTTCGCTCGGGATGAAGCTCGAGAACTGGCCGCCGGCGAACCTCGACCGGCCGTAAGGGAAAAGATCATGCGCCACCGCCACGGATTGCGTAAACTCAATCGCACCAGCAGCCACCGCCTCGCGATGCTGCGCAACATGACCAATTCCCTGCTGACGCACGAAGTCATCAAGACGACGCTGCCGAAGGCGAAGGAATTGCGCCGCGTCGCCGAGCCGCTGATCACGCTGGGCAAGACGCCGACGGTGGCGAACCGCCGCCTGGCGTTCAATCGGCTGCGCGACCGCGCCGTCGTCAGCAAGCTGTTCGACGAGCTCGGGCCGCGTTTCGCCAAGCGGCCGGGCGGTTATCTTCGCATCCTCAAGTACGGATTCCGCCAGGGCGACAACGCGCCGATGGCGCTGGTCGAGCTGGTCGACCGCGGTCGGAAGCCGACGCGGATGCCACCGTCGAGAACAAGGCCGCGGCACCCAAAGCCAAGGCTGCGGCGCCGAAGGCTGCGGCGCCCAAGGCCAAGGCATCGCGGGCCACTGCCAAGGCTGCCGCCTGAACGACGCCGACGAGAATTAAGCCGGGCTTTCGCGCCCGGCTTTTTTTCGCCCTGCGTCAGGCGGCTCGCGTAACATAGTCTGATGGCAGACACCGTCCTGGTCACCGGCGGTGCGGGCTATATCGGTTCGCACATCGTCGTCGAGCTCGCCCGCGTCGGCCATCAGCCGATCGTCGTCGACAATTTCTGCAACAGCTCGCCATCGGTGATCCCGCGCCTGCGTCGCATCACCGATCGGCACGATAACGTCCATCACGGCCGACGTGCGCGACAAGGCCGCCTTGTCGAGGATCTTTGCCGAGCACGCGATCGCGGCGGTCGTGCATTGCGCGGGATTGAAGGCGGTCGGCGAGGGCGAAGCGCAACCGCTGAGCTACTACGACAACAACGTCGGCGGCGCCATCGCGCTGGTCGCGGCCATGGCGGACGCAGGCGTCAAGCGGATGGTGTTCAGCTCGTCGGCGGCCGTTTATGGTCAGCCGGACAAGAATCCGGTCACCGAAGACGCACCGTTGCGCCCGCAGAACGTCTACGGCCGCACCAAGCGCATCGTCGAGCAGCTGCTCGAGGACCTCGCCGCCGCCGATCGCTCATGGCGAATCGCGCTGCTGCGCTACTTCAATCCCGCCGGGGCGCACAGCAGCGCGGCAGATCGGCGAGGCGCCGTCGGGCAGGCCGAACAACCTCGTCCCTCTGCTGGCCGGCGTCGCCGCCGAAAAGCTCGCTGAAATCGCCATCTACGGCGACGACTGGCCGACGCCCGATGGGACCGGCGTGCGCGACTACATACACGTGATGGATCTGGCCGCGGGGCACGTAGCGGCTCTCGCCTATCTGGCCGCGACGCCGGGTGCCGTCGCGCTCAATCTGGGCACCGGACGCGGCCATTCGGTACTCGAATTGATCGCCGCATTCGAACGTGCCTGCGGTCGGACGATACCGCGGCGGGTCGCGCCGCGCCGGCCCGGCGACGTCGCGACTTACTATGCCGATCCGGCGCGCGCCGAAGCGGTGCTGGGCGTGCGCGCGCGGCGCGACATCGATGCGATCTGCGCCGACGCGTGGCGATGGCAGCAGCGCTCCGGCGAGTGAGCCCCCGCATGCCGAGCCATGGCGCCCGCGGCATGGTCACGCGCGAAAACAAGCAGTGGAACGCTTCTACACCGCGCTGAATCGATTCGACGCCTACCTGTTGCTGCACCGGCTGCAGCATGCCGGCATCAGCGCGCACGTCTTCAACGAGCACGCGTCGAGCATCGTCGGCGAGGTTCCGCCGGACGTCGCCCAACCGCAGGTTTGGCTGGCGAACGAACGGGACCGCCCGCGCGCGGAAGCCGTGTTGGCCGCGCTGGCGCGCGAGCGCGGCCAATCGGGCAGCGTCTTCTGCCGCTCGTGCCACGAGGAAAATCCGGCGAACTTCGAGCTGTGCTGGCAGTGCGGCGCGAGTCTCTAGCGCTTGCGCCCGGGCGTGGCACGAACGCCGCGCCCGGAGTACGCGCCTACGCCGGCGGCTCGTCGTCGAGCAACGCGCGCGCGCGCGCCTCGACGGCGGGATCACGGGTCGGCGCCGAGGCGGACGCGCTCTGCCGCCGCCGCAAGACCTGCCACCACACCAGGCCGCCGCCGGCGAGCAGGGCAAACGGGCCGAACCACAACAGCCACGTCGTGCGCTTCAGCGGCGGGTCGTACAGCACGAAGTCGCCGTAGCGGGCGACAAGATAGTCGCGGATTTCGGCATCGTTCTTCCCGGCGAGGGCCTGCTCGCGCACTTCGCGGCGCAAATCGCTGGCGAGATCGGCGTTCGAATCGGCAAGCGTCTGATTCTGGCAGACCAGGCAGCGAAGCTCGGTTTCGAGCTTCTTGAGCCGCGCTTCGAGCGCCGCTGAGGGCGCGACCGGCGGCGCATCGGCCGCCTGCACAGCGCCGGCGATGATCGTGATCGCGATCGCCATCAGCCATGCGCCGATCGCTCCGCGCGCCATCATTGCTGCAGCTGCCGGACCAGCGGAAGAATCTTCTGCTGCAGCGCCTCGACGGTCAGTGGTCCGATCTGCTTGTAGCGGACGACGCCTGCCTTGTCGATCAGGAATGTCTCGGGCACGCCGTACACGCCGTAGTCGATGCCGACCTTGCCGTCGCTGTCGACGATCGACGCGGTGTACGGATTCCCGTGCTGGGCGAGCCACGCGAGGGCGTCGCCGGCCTTGTCCTTGTAGTCGAGACCGTACACCGGGACGACGTTGGTCTTGGCAAGCTGCAGCAGCAGCGGATGCTCGACGCGGCAGGACACGCACCATGACGCCCAGACATTGAGCAGCCATACCTTGCCCTTGAGATCGTCGGACCCGAGCGTTTTTCCCGCATCGTGCAACTGCACCAGTTGAAATGCCGGCGCGGGCTTGCCGATCAGCGGGGACGGCACCTCGTGCGGATCGCGTCCCAGTCCGACCCAGAGAAACGCGAGCAGGACGACGAAGACCGCCAGCGGTATCGACCACCGCAGCATCTTCATCGACGATACGGTCACTCGGCCGCCGCGATGCCGGCCAGCGCGCCAAGCCGCCGGCGCACCGCGAGGCGGTAGCGCCGATCGGAAACGGCGACAAAGCCGCCGAGCGCCATGACGAACGCGCCAAGCCAGATCCAGTCGACGAACGGTTTCAGATAGATGCGCACACCCCACGCGCCGGCGGTCGCGCCGTCACCGCCGACCGCCTCGCCAAGCGAGACATAACGATCGCCGGAGAGTGCAGTATCGATCGCCGCGATGGTCATCGTCTGGCCGGATGCGTTGTAAATGCGCTTTTCCGGATGCAGCGTCTCGATCAGGTGCCCGTCCCGGCGAACCTCGACGGTGCCGACCAGCGCCCGGTAATTCGGGCCCGGCGCGGGCGTTACGCCGAGGAAAGCGAATTCGTACGGGCCGACGGCGACGCGCTGCCCGACGTCGAGCCGCACGTCGCGTTCGATCTCGTACCCCTTGACCAGCGTGACGCCGACGATGAAAACGCCGACGCCGAAGTGCGCGAGCAGCATGCCGTAATAGGAGGGCGGATTCGCGGCGAGCCTCGCCCACAGATTGCCGCGATGCGAGCCTTTGAGCCGCTGCCACAGATTGACCGCGGTGGTCGCGAACAGCCACAGCGCGAGAAACAGACCGACGGCGATCAGCGGCGACCAGCGCCCGAGCACGAACGGCAGCAGCAGCGCGCTGACCAGCGCGACCGCCAGCGCCCATTTGAGTCGTGCCGCAAGCTCGGGCACCGCGGCGCGGTTCCACCGCGCGATCGGACCCACACCCATCAGGAAGACGGCTGGCGCCAGCAACGGGTAGAACACCGCTTCGAAGTACGGCGGCCCGACCGAAATCTTGCCCAGGTCGAGCGCGTCGAGGAACAGCGGGTAGAGCGTTCCGAGCAGCACGCTCGCCATCGCGACGATCAGCACGATGTTGTTGGCGAGCAGCATCGACTCGCGCGAAACCAGCGCGAACGAGCCGCCGAGCCCGACGCTGCCGGCGCGCCAGGCGAACAGTGCCAGCGAGCCGCCGATCACGATCGCCAGAAAGGCGAGGATGAACACGCCGCGCGCCGGATCGGTCGCGAAGGCGTGCACCGAGGTGAGCACGCCGGAGCGCACCAGGAAGGTCCCGAGCAGCGACAGCGAAAAGGCAAGGATTGCGAGCAGCACCGTCCAGCTGCGGAAGGCGCCGCGCTTCTCCGTAACGGCCAGCGAATGGATCAGCGCGGTGCCGGTGAGCCAGGGCATGAACGATGCGTTCTCGACCGGGTCCCAGAACCACCATCCGCCCCAGCCGAGCGTGTAGTAGGCCCAGCCGCTGCCCAGCGCGATGCCGGTCGTGAGAAACGCCCACGCGACCGTCGTCCAGGGTCGCGACCAGCGCGCCCAGGTCGCATCGAGACGGCCGCCGATCAGCGCCGCCAATGCGAACGCGAACGCGACCGAAAAACCGACATAGCCCATGTACAGCAGCGGCGGATGGAACACCATGCCGGGATCCTGCAACAGCGGATTCAGATCGCGCCCTTCGGGTGCGGGCGGGATCAGCCGGGCGAACGGGTTCGAGGTGAACAGCAGGAACAGCAGGAAGCCGACGCTGATCAAGCCCATCACCGACAGCACGCGCGCGGCCAGCGCGTCAGGAAGATTGCGCGAAAAGGCCGACACGGCGCAGCTCCAGCCGGTGAGCATCAGGGCCCACAGCAACAGCGATCCTTCGTGCGAGCCCCAGGTTGCCGCGATGCGGTAGTGCAATGGCAATTCCGAGTTCGAGTTGGAGGCGACGTTCTGCACCGAAAAATCGTTGGTTGCGAACGACCATGCGAGACACGCGAACGCGACGGCGACAAGCACGAATTGCATCCGCGCCGCCGGCCGCGCCAGCGCCATCATCCGCTGGCGGTTGAGCGCGGCGCCCAGCATCGGGACGATGCCCTGCGTTGCGGCGACCAGCAGCGCCAGGATCAGTGCGAAATGGCCGAGCTCTGGGATCATCTGTCCGCCTTTGTCTCGTGCAGGCTCGGCATCGTCATTCCCTGCCTCGCTTTGTCGATTGCCGCCTGTGCCTGCGGCGGCATGTAGTTGGCATCGTGCTTGGCAAGCACTTCGGTAGCGTGGAAGCTGCCATCGGCCGCCAGCGATCCCTGCGCGACGACGCCTTTGCCCTCCTTGAACAGGTCGGGAAGGAGGCCCGTGTAGCTGACCGGTATCGTGCGCGCGGTATCGGTCACACGGAAGTGCACGGTCAGGCTGTCGCGGTCGCGGGTGAGACTGCCTGCCTCGACCATGCCGCCGATGCGAAACGGGCGGCCGCGCGGTGCTTCGTTGGCAGCGACCTGCGACGGCGTGAAGAAGAACACGAGATTGGACTGGAACGCGTTGAGCACCAGCGCAGTGGCGACGCCGAGCAGCGCGAGCCCGCCCGCGATCCAGCCGAAGCGGCGCGTCCGCGGCTTCACTGCGAAGGCTCCCGGCCGCCGGCCGCGCGTCGCGCCGCGCGCGAGACGCGCACGGACCAGGACGAGTTCGGCGGCGATCGCCAGTGCGCAGGCCGCGTACGAGCCCCAGACGTAGAATCCGTACCCGCCCATGGAGAAGAATTCGGCGATGCTCATCGCGCGGCCTTGGCTGCGAGCGCGACCTCGCCCGCCCATCCGGCGTGGCGCTCGCGTTCGAGGATTATCGCGCGCACGCGGGTCAGCGCGATGGCGATGGAATAGAACCAGGCGGCCAGCGCCATCAGCAGCATGCCGGCCAGCATCACCGCGGCCATCGTCGGTGCCGACGTCAGGCTGACGCTCGCTCCCTGGTGCAGCGTGTTCCACCATTTCACCGAGAAATAGATGATAGGGACGTTGACCGCGCCGACCAGCGCCAGCAGCGCGCTGGCGCGATCGGCGCGGCGCGGCTCGTCGATCGCCTGGCGCAGTGCCATGTAGCCGAAGTAGAGGAACAGCAGGATGAGCTCCGAGGTCATTCGCGCGTCCCAGGCCCAGTAGGTGCCCCAGGTGGGCTTGCCCCAAAGCGCGCCGGTGATCAGCGCCAGGGCGGTGAACAGCGCGCCGGTCGGGGCCAGCGCCTGCGCCATCATCGCCGCCAGGCGGGCATTGAACATCAGCGACATCGCGCACCAGAAGGCCATCACCAGGTAGATGAACATCGACATCCACGCCGTCGCCACGTGCACGAATATGATCCGGTACGCGTCGCCCTGTTGCGCGTCGGTCGGCGCTGCGATCAGCCCGAGATAGAGTCCCGCCGCCGCAAACACCGCCGCGGCGCCGCCGAACCACGGCGTGAGGCGCGCAGCCAGCGGAAAGAACGACGCCGGTGACGCGAAATCGGAACCAGTTCAACGAAGCTTCCTCCCGATCAATCGAGCGCCATGCGCACCGCGGCCGCAGCGGCGAGCGTCGCGCCGACCAGCGAAGCCATCAGCGCGGCTGCGAGCAGCGACAGCTCGGCCGTGGCGCCCAGGCCCGTGCGCACCGTATCGACCGCGCCTGCGCCGAAAATCAGGACCGGAACGTATAGCGGCAGGACCAGCAGCGCCAGCAGCGCGCCGTTGCGCAAGCCCAGCGTCAACGCGGCGCCGACGGCGCCCATCAGCGACAGAGTCGGCGTTCCCAGCAACAGGCCGAGCGCCAGCACGGTGAGCTCGTCGCGCCCGAGGCCGAATTGCAGTCCCAGCAGCGGCGAGGCCGCCACCAGCGGCAGGCCGGTTGCGAGCCAGTGCGCCGCTATTTTACCGGAGATCAGGGCCGGCAGCGGATACGGCGACAACGCCATCTGCTCGAGCGTGCCATCGGCGAAATCCATCGCGAACAGGCGCGGCAGCGCGAGCAGCGAGGCCAGCAGTGCGGCGATCCAGAGCACGCCCGGCCCCAGCGCACGAAGCAGCGCCGGGTCGGGACCGACGCCGAGCGGAACGAGGGCGACGACCATCACGTAGAACAGCAGCTGCACGCCGAGCTCGGCCTTCGAGCGCAGTGCGAGGCGCAAATCGCGCCGCATCGCCCACGCCACTCCGTGCCACGCACCGGGCGGCGAGGGCGCTTGCGCCTGTGCTTCCACTGCCGTCATGACAACGACAGGCCGCGCACCGACGATCCTGACAATGCGATGTCCTGATGGGTCGCGATAATCGCCATCCCGCCTCGAGCGAGGTGCGTCCCTATCACGTCGCACAGCAGCGCGACGCCTGCGGTGTCCAGCGCCGCAGCCGGTTCGTCGAGAATCCAGAGCGGACGCGGCACCAGCGCCAAACGCGCCAGGCCGATGCGTCGACGCTGGCCCATCGACAGCGCGCGCGCCGGCAACGCGCGCTGCCGCTCGAGCGACCACAGAGCGAGCGCGGCGACGATCGCATCGCTGGCGGCGCTGCCGTCGTGCAGGCTCGCGAGCGAAGCGAGATTTTCCTCGGCGGTCAGCTCGTCCTTCAACGCTGCGGCGTGGCCGATGTAGGTGACGCGCCGCACGCAAGTCAGGATCGAATGGCGCAACCGGAACGCCTCGCCACGACAATGTGCCCTGCGCGGCATGCGACAGGCCTGCCGCAGTGCGCAGCAACGTCGTCTTGCCGCTGCCATTGGCGCCGGTCACCAGCAAGGCGTCGCCGGGCGCCAGCTTGAAATCGATGCCCGAGAATAAGGTCGTGGTGCCGCGCTGCGCGGCCAGCTGCTTCGATTCCAGCATCGAACCTGCGCGGCGGATGGAAGGGTCCCGATTATAGCCCGGCGCTGCATCGCTTCCCCGGGCGAGGGGCGGCTGAGCGGCGGATGTGCTAAGGTTGCGCCCGGTCGCCGTTCAAATCCCGCCCGGCTAGGACTTGTCGATGCCTCGGTCGTCCGGAGTCGCAGTGCGCCTCGCCCGATGCGCCGCCGCGTGCATGCCCGCGATACTCGCGCTCGCAGTCGTCACGCTGACGACCCCCGCGCGGTGCTATCACCGCCATTCGTCCCGAAGAGCCCGCTGATCGCCGAAGTCGGGACGTCCGTTCATGGCGAGCTTCATCCCGATGAACAGCCATCTGCCCAAGTATCCGGTAGATGTGGTCGCTCAGTCCGGGCAATTGCCTGGCGGGATCCGGGATCAGCACTGGATGCCAATACCGGGACGCTGTCGGGTACGCCGGTCAAAGCGGGGACGTTCAACTGCATCGATCGTCGCCATCGACACCTTTCCCGATCCGATCACGACGGCGCAGAGGGCGTTCACCCTGGTGATCGAGCCGGACTGTGCTCGAACCGTCGATCAGCAGCGGTGCGCCGCCACCGGCGACGGCGGGCTCGTCCTATGCATTCCTGGTGAGCGCGACCGGCTCGTCCGGCGCCGGTGCTGTCGGTCGCCGGGCTGCCGGCCGGTCTTTCCTTCGATGCCGCGTCGGATCAGATCAGCGGCACGCCGGAGGCCGCGGGTGCGTCGACTTGACGGTCACGGCGAACAACGGCTGCAACGCGGCGGCGGTGCAGACATTCACGCTCACCGTAGACCGCGCGGCGACGACGCTGTCGCTGGCCGCGCTGCCACAGGTCGCCGTGTTCGGGCAGCCGGTGACCGTAGCGCTGGTCGCGTCCGGAGGTCCGGCGTCGCCGCAGGGTGCGGTCCAGCTTTGCGTACGCGGCACCGGGACGTTCTGCGGGCCGCCATTCGACACCGTGCCGCCCGGCCACGCCGCCGGAAAACATCGCCGCGCCGCTGTCCGGTGCGCTCGACCCGAACGGCCGCGCCGACTTCCGCTTGACGGGGCTGACGATCGACGCCTTCACCTTGTCGGCCTTCTACGCGGGCGACAGCTCGCACTTGCCGGCAGGCGCGGGACCCGTCGATGAGCTGGTGATCAAAGGCGTCCTGTTGCCGTTGACGCCGGACGGGAAGGCGAGTCGTGCGGCGTCGGGATCCGACCCGGGCGCGATTCCCGCGCTTTCGTCGATCGGATTGGCACTGCTTTCCGTCGCGGTCGCGGCGCTGGCGATGGCGGCACTGCGCCGGCGGACGCGCCGCTAGCTCGTCTGGCCGTGCGTCTCGCCGCCGGGACGCTCGCCACGTGGCTGATCGGCGCGCCGCGCTGGCTCGTCGGGCTGCTGATCATCGCCGTCTTCCTGCTGCATCCGCTGACGCAGTTCGGCAAGACGACGCTGCTGGCCAAGCTCGAAGCGATCTCGTACGACACGCGACTCAAGTTGACGTTGCCGAATCGTGGCGATCCGCAAGTCGTCATCATCGACATCAACGAGCCCAGCCTGCAGCGCGAAGGACGCTGGCCCTGGTCTCGCGACAAGCTGGCGCGGTTGACGACCCAATTGCTGGATCACTATCAGGCGCGAGCCGTCGGGTTCGACGTCGTGTTCGCCGAACCGGACCGATCGTCGGGCATCGACGTCCTCGAGCGGCTGGCGCAGCGCGACCTCAGGGAAGACCGCGGCTATGTCGCGACGCTCGACAGGCTGCGCCCCGAGCTCGACTTCGACGCGCGGTTCGCCGACGCGATTCGCGGCAGGCCAGTCATCCTGGGGTTCGGCTTCACCTACGAGGCGCAGCAGATCGGCGCTCTCCCGCCGCCGTTGTTCCGCGCCCAGGACATCGGCGGCGGCATCATTCCGATCCAGGCGGCCGTCGGCTATACGGCGGCCATCGCGGAGCTCGCGCAGGCGGCCGCGGGCAGCGGACATGTCGACCCGTTTTTCGATGCCGACAACGTCGTGCGCCGCGTTCCGATGGTCGAGCTCTATCGCAACGCCTACTACCCGGCGCTGTCGCTGGCAATCGCGCGGGTCGTGCTCGAAGCGAAGCGGGTGACACCGCATTTCGATTCCGACCAACGGCTCGACGGTTTCGATATCGGCGGATTGGCCCTTCCCACCGCGGCGGACGGAACGGCGCTGATCCCGTTTCGCGGCAACGCCCAAGACTTTTCGCTACTATTCGGCCGCCGACGTGCTGGCGGGCAGCGCACCGGCGGATTTTGCCGGCGCGATCGCGCTGGTCGGAACGACGGCCAAGGGACTGCAGGATCTGCGCCCGACTCCGCTGGCCGCCGACTTTCCCGGAGTCGAAATTCACGCCAGCCTGCTTTCGGGCATGCTGAACCAGGATTTGAAATCGGTTCCGGCGAACGCGAACGCGATCGAGGCGCTGATGATGCTGCTGACCGGGCTGGTCGTGCTGTTCGTCATCCCGTATCGGGACCCGGTGTTCAATGCCCTGGGCGTCGTCGCCGTCATGGGCCTGGTGGCCGCGGCGAACCTTCTGCTGTGGATCAAACTGAACGAAGTCGTACCGGTGGCCGCGACCTTGCTGATGCTCGCGGTCCTGTTCGGCTGGAACATGCTGGCCGGTTTCATGCGAGAGGAACGCAAGATCCGCAAGGTTTCGGCGATGTTCGGCGAGTACGTGCCGCGCGAGCGGGTCGCGCAAATGGTCGAAAGCGGAGAGAGATACAGCATGGTCGGCGAGAGCCGCACGATGACCGTGCTGTTCTGCGATGTGCGCGACTTCACGGCGCTGTCGGAAAACCTGCCGCCGCGCGAACTGTCGGCGATGCTGAACGCCTACCTGACGCCGATGACCGAGATCATCCACGCGCACCACGGAACGGTCGACAAGTACGTCGGCGATGCGATCATGGCCTTCTGGGGCGCGCCGATCGACAATCCGAATCACGCGCGCGACGCCGTTCTCGCCGCGCTGGCGATGCAGCGCAGAATGTCGTCGCTGGCACGAGGAGTTCAACAAGCGCGGCTGGCCCAGAGCTCGCCATCGGCGTCGGCATCAACAGCGGCGCGATGAACGTCGGCGACATGGGCTCGGAATTCCGCAAGGCTTACACGGTGCTCGGCGACGCGGTCAACCTCGCATCGAGGCTCGAGGGATTGACCAAGGAGTACGGCGTCGCCGTCATCATCGGCGAGGACACGCGCGCCGCCGTGCCCGACATCCGCTGTCGCGAGATCGATCGCGTGCGCGTAAAGGGCAGGGCGAACCCGGTCACGATATTCGAGCCCCTGCCGGAGGCGGAAGAGTCGACGCGCCGGCGAACTCGCGGCGTGGGAGAAAGCTCTGCTGCAATACCGCGAGCGGCGCTTTGCCGATGCGGCGGACGTCGCTTGCCGCCCTTGCCAGCGCGCATCCGGCAACGCGTCTCTACGCCTATTTCGCCCAGCGCTGCGCGATGTACGCCGCGGCACGACCGCCGGCGGATTGGGACGGCGCCACCAACTTCGCTACGAAATAGCCTGCGCCCGCCTGAGTGCGCTAGCAGCCGCCGGGCCCGCATTTGCGATACCCGACGACGCCCTCGATCACGCTGCCGGTGCGGGTGTTGAAATAGTAGTCCATGCCGATGCCGGACCCGCCGGGGCCCGCGAAAAAGCCGGCGAAGTTTCCGGCGACCAGCGGTTGACAAGCCGCCGCCGGCGCAACCCGTCGCTGCGCCGCCCGACGCCGCCGGTCGAGAAGCGGCCATTGACGATGCTGGCCGTGCCGCCCATCGTATAGTTCGCATCGTTGAAGCCGGCGGTGAGACCGGAGAGCCCGAGTTGAGCGGTGGTGAAGTTGACGTTGACCGTGCCGCCGGACACCAGCGTACCGACGGCGCCGGTGCCCGAATCGGTCGGCCGCGTGCCGCCGACCGCCGCGTACGAAACCTGTCCGGATGTCGGCAGCGCCGTCGCCGTATTGCCGTAAATGTAATGCAGGTCGCCGCCGTCGTTGTGAACCAGCTGATTCCCCAGCGCCTGCGTAATCGTCGATCCGGGCCCGGACCAGCGGCCCCAGTTGAGCCCGCTGCCGGCGGCAAAGCCTGACGGGATCGACCCGTCGCTGCCGACGTCGGTCAGCGCTGCCGAGCCGAGATCGGCGCGAGAGCGAGCCGTTGTGGAACGAATGCAGCGCGCCGCCGACGATGCCGACCTGCAGACCAGGATTCGACGTCGAGTCGAGCTCAAGCGTGTAGCGATCCGACCCGACGACGATCGTCTGCCCGGGCGCGAGCAAGCGCGAGTCGAGATCCTCCGTTGCCATGAACGTGAACGGCGCCTGCGGCAACGCCGGCGGCGGCGCGGTTTCGGGCACCTTGGCAAAACGCAATTCGGTCGGCGCGGTGCGCGCGACGCGCGCGCGCCGCTCGAGCTTGTCGGAAAGAAAATCAGGCGGTCCGAGCCAGCGCAGCGGCGCTTGTCCATCGGGCACGTAGAAAAATTCGTCGGCGCCGAACTCGCCGCTGCCGAAACCGTTGGCGACGACGACGCCGCCTTCGTAGGCCCCGCCGTACATTCCGGAACCCACCTCGGCGCCGCGGTTCCTGCACTGGCCGGCGGCGCAGATCTGGACCTGATAGTGCGTACCGCGAATGCCTATCGTCGCCTGCGTGGTCAACAGCTGGTACTGGTCGCGGTTCAGTTTGCCGATCTGTCCGGTCAACGTGCGGAATCCGCCGCGCACCAGCCGGAAGACCGCGGCCTCGCTGCCGTCCTGCTTGCCGGTGAAATTGAAGCGCTCGATGCGAAACTCGGTGTCGGGCTTGAGCGCGACCAGCGCGTCGTCGCTGAAGCGGATCTGCGCATAACTGTCGGCTCCGGTGACGACGCTGTCGCCGGCGCCGACCAGCGCGCCCGCGGCCAGACGGACTACGCTCGCCGCCACGGACGACGCTGACGTCGCCGACCGACAACAGGACCTTCCCGGCCGTCTGCGCAAAGGCGAAATTCACGGTGAGCGCGCAGACGAGCAGCAAGCCGAAACGCAACGCGAGCTTGCACCGGAGCGAGATGGCCGTGCTATTTGAATTCATAGCGAACTTTCAATACGCCGAGGTGGCGCGTGTATTCGTAGAGCTCGAGATTGGACGTGTTTTTCGCATACCGGTATTCGCCGCGCACACTCAGATTCCGGTTGACCAGGTAGATCGCACCGAGGCCCACGCCCAGGTTGCGGTCGCGCCGCGTCACGTCGAGCAGCGGGATCGGCGCGTCGTAGTCGCTTTGCGCGTACGCGAGGCCGGCGTTCAGCGCCCAGAAGGGCGACGGTGAAACGGTGACGTCGACGCTCGCGCCGACGATGCCGCGACCGAGATCGCCGCGGCCCTCGCGATTGTGCTCGTCGCCGTAGAATACCGTCGCGTTGAGCACCGGCTGCCAGCGGCGCAGCCACACTTGCCGATAGCTGGCGCTCAACGCGCTCAAATCGGCATCGCGTGCGGCGTTGTCGCCGGCGTAAGCGATGCGCGCGTATTGCGGCGCAAGCGCGAACGAAGACAGTTCCGAGACTTGTCGGCGCCACTCGAAGACGACGCCGTCGGCCCAGCGATAGCGCGATCCGTCGAGCGCGATCTCGCCGTGAGCATACGCCAGGGAGTACTCGTTGCGATCGGCCCGATAGCTCGCGCCGGCCGCCGCGCCGTAATTCGCCAGATTGAATTCCGAGGCTGACGCGTAGAACGTGCCGCCGCCGTAGACGCTGGCATTGACCGTCAATCCGGCGGACAGAGGATGGCGAATCTCGGCGCCTGCCGCCAGCCATCCGAACGCCGACTCCTTTTGGACGCCGAAAGCATCGACGGTGACCGGACCCAGCACCGGCAACCCGATGCTGGCTTGCGCAACGCCGGCATTGGCGTTGCTGTCGTAACCGCCGCCGAGCTCGACGAACGCCGTGCGCCGCCCGCGATAGCGGGCCTCGCGATCGGTCAGCGCCGCAAGATAGCGATCGATGCCGGCCTGCACCTCCGGTGGCGGCTGGCTTCGGGCCACTGCCTCGAATTCTTCGCGCGAGCGCACGTCGTCGCCGGCGTAGAAATAAGCGCGCGCCAGCTCGAGGCGGGCGCGCGCGTCGTCGGGAAATTGCAGCACGTAACGCTCGAGTGCCAGGACGCCTTCGCCGGAGCGGCCGATGTCGACGGCCGCGACGCCGCACCACAGATCGAATTCCGGCGGGCGCTCGGGGGCGTCGATCGACGTTGCGCAATGGCGGGCGTACGCTGCGGCGGAGTCGCCGGCCTCGACCGCGGTGCGCAAGTCGTCGACCGGAGCGGCGAGGGCGGCAATCGCGAAAGCGCTCGAGCACACCGCGATCGCAACGATCGCCGCATGCCGGCGCGGGCTCGAACGCTGCGCCAAGGAGTCGCCGTCCGAACGCTGTGCCATGCCCGCGCCGCCCTCCCGAATTTGGCTGGCGGCGATCATAGCACGGCATCGCGATGCTTCCGGCGGAACGACGGCCTACGGTACGACCTGGTCTATCGTGATGCGCAAGCCCGTCGCGCCAGGCTTGACCGGCCCGCTTTTGCCGAACAGGTCACCGGGCTGCGGAAGCGCATTGCCGGTTTTGCGACAGGCGCGCTTCGACGATCACTTCGCTCGCACTCGAGAGCTTGGCCCCCGCGGCCATGCTCATCGCATCGTCCAGCGCGAAGTCCTTCGGCAATTCGCTGGCCGCAATGCGCATCGCGGCCAGCGGCATGCGCGGTCCAGTCGGAGCGCGCGCGAAAATGAAAACGGTGTCGGTCGGTGCGACTTTTGACGCCAGACTCGGGCTCACTGCGACATGACCGCTGATCGCGCCGCCGTTGCCCGCGGCGCTGGCGCGCGGACCCGGCGCTCGCATCGTGTTCACCGCATCCGGCGCTCCGCCACCCAGCTCCGCGATCACGGCGGCAACCTGCGTTGCGTCCTCGGAGCCGGGGGGCAACTGCGCGGCGAGCCGGTGCCAGTAGGCGAGCGCCTTGGCAGGATCGTGTGCCTCCATCGCCGCCGTCGCCGCCAAGGCCAGCGCCTTCCCGTGTTTCGGATCGATGGCCAGTGCGCGCTCTACCAGCGCGAGCGGCTTGCCGGCGAGGTGGCGACCCTGCACCATCCCCAACGTATCCGCGTAATCGGCGAGCAGATCGGGGTCTGTCCGGCGCCCGCGCGAGCGCCTTCGTGTACGCTTCCGCCGCCGCGGGAAAGCGACCAAGCACGTAATACGAGCGCGCCAGCAGCGCCCAACCTTCGGCGTTGTCCGGATGCTGCTCGAGCCGACGCTCCAGCGCGCCGACCATCGCGGCGATCTGCGGGTCGCTCAATTCCTGTCCCCCGTCGGTGGCCGCGGCGACGGCGGAGGCTGCCGGATCGCCGAGACGGCCGTAGAGGAAGATCGCCAGCACCGGAATACCGACCAGCAGTCCTATCGCCAGCGGCCAGGAGGGCCGTGCTGTCGCGCCGCGTGCGGGCGAGCGGTGCGGCGCGCCGATTTCGTCGGCAACGCGCTGCGCAAGATCCGACAGCACGACCTCGCGCTCGGCGCCGGTGATCGCACCCGATGCGAAGTCCTGGTCGGCGGCGCGCTTTTGATCCCGGAATACCGCGATTGCGGCCGAGTCGGCGTCCGGCTCCGCGCCACCGCGCTGCGTGCGCAGCAGCGGCCAGAGGAGCACGCCCAACGCGGCAACGAGCAGCGCCCCAGCGAGAAACCAGAAAACGAGCATCAGCAGAGAATTCCGCGGTAGACGCGATACGCGCATTATACGGTTAGCGCCAGCGCCGTCCGCCGGCTTTGCGCCGCCGGGCAGGAAGGCGCCGGCATGGGCTTCTGCTATCATCTTCCCGCGGACGAACGATGAGCAAAGAGACGCCCGACCAGGACATACGCGAGGCCTCGCTCGAATATCATCGCGCGCATCCGCCGGGCAAGATTTCGATCCTGCCGACCAAGCAGCTGATCAATCAGCGCGATCTCGCGCTCGCTTATACGCCGGGTGTCGCCGCCGCCTGTGACGAAATCGTCCGCGATCCGGCCGAAGCTCGCAACCTCACCGCACGCGGCAATCTGATCGGCGTCATCACCAACGGCACCGCGGTGCTTGGCCTCGGCGCGATCGGTCCCCTCGCCGGCAAACCGGTGATGGAGGGCAAGGCGGTCCTGTTCAAGAAATTCGCCGGCATCGACTGTTTCGACATCGAAATCGACGAACGCGATCCGGACCGGCTGGTCGATATCATCTGCGCGCTCGAGCCGACGTTCGGCGGCATCAATCTGGAAGACATCAAGGCGCCCGAATGCTTCTACGTGGAGCGCAAATGCCGCGAGCGCATGCGCATTCCGGTATTCCACGACGACCAGCATGGCACGGCGATCATCGTGGGCGCTGCGGTGCTCAACGGTCTTCGCGTCGTCGGCAAGGAAATGCGCGCGGTCAAGCTCGTGTGCTCGGGTGCGGGCGCGGCCGCGCTCGCCTGCCTCGATCTGCTTGTGGAGCTTGGTGTCCAGCGCGAAAACATCTGGGTCTCCGACATCGCCGGCGTCGTCTACCGCGGCCGCAAGGAGGAGATGGACGACAACAAGGCGCGCTACGCGCAGGCCACCGACGCGCGAAAGCTGGCCGATATCATCCCCGGCGCCGACATCTTCATCGGTCTGTCGGCGCCGCGCGTGCTGAAGCCGGAAATGCTGAAGCGGATGGCGGACAGACCGTTGATCATGGCTCTGGCCAATCCCGAGCCCGAGATCATGCCCGATGTCGCAAAGGCGGCGCGGCCCGACG
The DNA here is from genome assembly GCA_963847585.1 of uncultured beta proteobacterium. Classification (GTDB taxonomy): domain Bacteria; phylum Pseudomonadota; class Gammaproteobacteria; order Burkholderiales; family Casimicrobiaceae; genus PALSA-1003. Next base: position 155,032 of record CAWKAQ010000011.1, read on the forward strand.
CGATCATCGCCACCGGGCGGTCCGACTTTCCGAACCAGGTCAACAACGTCCTTTGCTTTCCGTTCATTTTCCGCGGTGCGCTGGATGTTGGCGCGACGACGATCAACGAAGCGATGAAGCTCGCGTGCGTGCGCGCGATCGCCGACCTCGCGATGGTCGAGCAATCGGACATCGTCGCCGCCGCGTACGGCGTGCAGGATGTCAAGTTCGGCCCCGACTACCTGATCCCCAAACCGTTCGACCCGAGATTGATCGTGATGATCGCGCCGGCGGTCGCGCGGGCGGCGATGGCGTCCGGCGTCGCGACGCGCCCGATCGCGGATTTCGACGCCTACCACGAGCGCCTGTCGCAGGTCGTCTATCACTCGGGCCTCTTGATGAAGCCGATTTTCCAGGCCGCGAAGAAGGCGCCGAAGCGCGTCGTCTACGCCGAGGGCGAGGAGGAGCGCGTGCTGCGCGCCGTGCAGGTCGTCGTCGACGAGGGTCTGGCCAAGCCGATGCTGATCGGTCGCCCCGCGGTGATCGAGCGCCGCCTGGCGCGCTACGGGTTGCGCATCAAGCCCGGCGTCGACGTCGAGATCGTCAATCCGGAATCCGATCCACGCTACCGGGCCTACTGGACCGAGTACTACCGGCTGGCGCAGCGCAAGGGCGTGTCGCAGCAATTCGCCAAGATCGAGATGCGCCGCAGGCTGACATTGATCGGCGCGATGATGATACACATGGGCGACGCCGACGGCATGCTGTGCGGGACGTTCGGCGCGCATTCGGCGCACCGTCACTATGTCGAGCAGGTCGTCGGCCTGCGCGAGGGCGTGACGACCTGGGCGGCGATGAATGCGGTGCTGCTGCCTGACCGGACGGTGTTCATCGCCGACACCTACGTCAACCGGGATCCCACCGCCGAGCAGATCGCGGAGATCGCGCGGCTGGCGGCCGAAGAAGTGCGCCGCTTCGGCATCACCCCCAAGGTGGCGCTGGTGTCGCATTCGAGCTTCGGTTCGAGCGCCGACCCGCAGGCGCGCAAGATGCAGGCGGCGTTGGCGCTGATCAATGCTCAGGAACCCGATCTCGAAGTCGAAGGCGAGATGCAGGGCGACGCCGCGCTGTCCGAGCAGATCCGCCGCAAGGTTTTTCCCGACGCGCGGCTCAAGGGCGATGCCAATCTGCTGATCATGCCGACGCTGGACGCGGCCAATATTTCGTTCAACCTGCTGAAGGTCGCCGCCGGCAGCGGGCTGACGCTGGGGCCGATCCTGCTCGGCGTCGCCCAGCCGATTCACATCCTCACTCCGTCCGCCACCGTCCGGCGCATTGTCAACATGACCGCATTGGTTGTCGTCGACGCCGCGGTCGAGCGGCAGCCCGCGCTGATCTGACGTTGCGGCTTTTCGCCGCCTAATTGCTCTTCGCTGTAAGAATTACACGCCGGCCGGGCATTTTTGGTCGCAATCGATCCGGCGGCGCGACGCTGCAACGGGTGCAAGGGTCGGCATGATTCCTGCTGCGGACTCTTCATTCGCGGGTCGGCACTTCGCCTCCGCGCCGGCCATCCCCAGGAGACGTCATGAGCAAACAACCATTTCTTTCCGACGTCGCGACCTTGCGCAAGCGCGCACGCGAGCATATCGAAGAAGGCGCGGTCACGCCCGGATACGGCGGCGACACCCAAACCGCGATTCGCGTGCTCAACGAAGCGCTCGCCACCGAAATCATCTGCGTGCTCCGCTACCGGCGCCACTATTTCATGGCCCGCGGGATCCACGCCGGGCCGGTGGCCGCCGAATTCCTCGAGCATGCCACCGAGGAGCAGGCGCACGCCGACCTGATCGCCGAGCGCATCGTGCAGCTCGGCGGCGAGCCGAATTTTTCGCCGGAGGGGCTGGCGACGCGCAGCCATTCGGAATACGTCGAAGGCAAGGACCTGATCGACATGATCAAGGAAGATCTGGTCGCCGAACGGATTGCGATCGACAGTTATCGCGAGATCGCGGCGTATTTCGCACCGTTCGATGCAACATCGCGGCGGTTGATGGAGGAAATCCAGGCGAAGGAGGAGGAGCACGCCGACGACCTTGCCGACCTGCTGACCCATCTGCCGGCCAACCTGAAAAACTGATCTGTGACGTAGGCCGTTGTCCGACAGCGGGCGCGCTTGGCGCTGACACGAGAAACAGTCGCGGACCGATAGCGGCAACCTGTGGCACTCGGCATAGTCTGTCTACCACAGGGGAGACAGGCATGTTCAGGCAAGCTCAGGAAAGCTCAAGGCAAGCGCAGGAAAACACCGGCACCCGGACACCGGACCTGTTCCCCGAAGTGGAAGTGAAGCGCGCCGGGTTTGGGCGATCGCCGATCGTCGGCGCGGACAGCCTGCTTGGCTGCATCGTTCTCGACAGCCAGGGCCAGCGCGTCGGTGAGTTGCTCGACGTCCTGGTCGACATGCACGCCGGCCGTGTCGCTTACGGCGTTGTCGTTCTCGATCACGCGCCGGAGTGGAGCGAGCGTCTGATCGCGGTGCCCTGGAACACGATGTACATGCAGGTCGACGGCGACGGGATCTGCGTCAACGCGACGCGCGACTGGATCGAGCGAGCGCCGTCGATGCGCGTCGAAGCGATGAACGAGCTGCTCGATCGCGAGCTGGCCGTATTCATCCATGCCTATTTCGGCGCGAAGCCGTATTGGGAGCGTGCCGCACAACATTGCTAGCGGCATGAGGCCAGAACCGCCGGCCATGAGGCGGGGACAGACATTTGCAAGGAGCAAAAATGCACAGTCACCTAAAACCTATGATCGCGATTACAGCGCTGGCGTCGAGCTTGCTGCTTGTCGTCGGCTGCGGCCAACAGGGTAGCGGTACCGGCACGACCGTCGGCCAGAAGATGGACCGGGCGGCCGACAAGGTCGCCGATACCACCGCTAACGCGAGCGCGAAGGTTGCAGATGGCGGCCGACGACACGGCGATCACCGCCAAGGTCAAGGCAGCGCTGATTGCCGAGCCGGGCCTGAAGTCGACCGACATCAACGTCGACACCAAGGAAGCCACGGTGACCTTGTCGGGGACCGTTGCCTCGAATGAGCTGCGCGACAAGGCGAAGCAAATCGCTTCGTCGACCAACGGCGTCAAGAACGTCGTCGACAATCTGGTCGTGAAGTCCGCCTGACGGCGCCGCATCGGAGCAGCGATGAATCGTGATCGGATCGAAGGACGCCTGAGGTCGTTCATCGGCGCGCTCGAAGAGAACTGGGGTCGCGTGATCGGCGATCAAACGCTGCAGTTCCGAGGCGAACGGTCGCGCTCGCTGGGCCGGATCCAATCCGGCTACGGCGCGGTGCGCGACCGGCCGGTGCTCGACCGCCGCCGTAGCGCAGGCTGATCCCCGACGCGGGCGGCGCCTTCGGCGCGCCCGCGTCGGGGTCGGCGGCCGGCTCAAGCGTTCTGTTTCGGGATCGTCACTACGACGGTCGTTCCCTCTGAAGTCGAGGACACCGACAGGTTGCCGCCGAAGTGCTGGGCGCGTTCGCGCATGCCCCGGACGCCGTGCGACATCGGCTTGCGCAAGTCTTCCTCGCTGATGCCGCCGCCGTCGTCCCGCACAGTCAGTACGTAGGCGCGGTCGGTCTGCGCCAGTCCAATCCAGGCATTGGTGGCGTTGGCGTGGCGCGCCACGTTGGTGACTGTTTCCTGGAATATGCGGAAAAGCGCCAATCCACGTTCGCGATCGATCGCAATGTCCGGATTGGGCGTGTCGAGATGAAGCCCCAGCTTCGTGTGTTTTTCGTATTCGCCGATCTGCCAGCGCAATGCCGCGGCGAGACCGAGATCGTCGAGGATGCTGGGTCTCAAGTCGGTGACGATCTTGCGCGTCGTGGCCACGGCGGAGTCGACCAGCTGAATCATCGAGCTGCGCTTGGCCCGCGCCTCCGAGAGGTCGGCCGGCAGGTGCGCATCGAGTGACTCCAGGTCCATTTTCAGCACGCTCAGCGTCGCGCCGAGCTCGTCGTGCACTTCGCGCGCGATGCGCTGCTTCTCTTCCTCGCGCACCGTCTGCAGATGCCGCGACAGCTCGCGCAGCTCCTCGCGTGAGCGCTCGAGCTCCACCTGCGACAGACGGCTTTGCGTGTCGTCGAACACGACGCCGTCCCAAAGCACGCCCGCGTTTTCCGTCTGCCTGGGGCGGGCCCGAATACTGATCCATCTTTCGGTCGACTCGTGGCGCGGCTGGATGCGGCCGCTCCAGCTCCAGTTCGAAAGTTGCGCGGCAGACGCTTCGAGAGTTGCCTCCAGATGCGGTCGCTCGTCGGGCGCGACGAGGTCGAAAAACGCCGCGCTGTCCGCGGTCAGCGCCGCCTCGGTCAACGCCGGTCAGCGCGACGACACCCTCGCTGACGTACGAAAACGACAGCTTGCCGGCGGGATCGCGCAGCAACTCGAACACCATGCCCGGCACGTTGGCCGTCATGCCCTGATAACGTGCCTCGCTTTCCTTGAGCGCACTTTCCATCGCGCGCCGCACCGTGTTGTCGTAGCAGGCGTTCAGGTAGCCGGCAAAGCGGCCCTGCATGTCGTAATACGGACGGCCGTTGCAGATGATCGATCCGAAGCTGCCGTCAGCGCGGCGCAGCCTGAACTCGTATTCGAAGTTCTTCTGCGCGGGAAAGGTTTCGGCGATGATTTCTCGCCAGCGGGCGCGATCGTCCGGGTGCACGCCATCCAGCCAACCCGAGCCGAACTCCTCTTCCTGCTTCCGTGCCGGTGTACTCGAGCCATGCCTGGTTCAGGTAGTCGCAGGCTCCGGTGGTGTCGGAGCGCCAGACCAGGTTCGGGAATCCCGAGAACAGCGAAAAATAAAAGTCGCGCGCGCGCTCGGTCTGCTCACGCAACTCGAGTCGCATCGTCGCGTCGCGGGTGACGACGGAAAAGCCGCGCAGATTGCCGGGCTCGTCGCGAATCGCCGAGATTATGTCGTCGCCGCAATACCGGCTGCCGTCCTTGCGCAGGTGCCAGCATTCTTCCTCGTACCAACCGCGACGGGCTGCAATCGCGAGCTCTTTTTCCGGCGGGTCCTTGCGATCGGGCGGGTAGAGCACCGAAAAGTGCTTGCCGACGATCTCGGTCGCCGTATAGCCGTTCAGGGCCTGCGCGCCGGGATTCCAGCTTGCAACCCGCCCTTCGGTGTCGAGCATGTATATCGCACAGTCCTTGACGGCATTGATGATCAGACTGGTGCGGCTTTCGCTTTCGCGCAATTCCTGCTCGACGTGATAGCGCCGCGCGATGTCGCTGACCAGCCGCTCGTTGGTGCGCTTGAGATCTTTTGCATTGGCGCGGGCGGTCTGGAAAAGGTAGGTCGAAAGCGCAAGCAGCGTGGCCATGATCGTACCGAGCGCCAGTGCGGCGATCGGCAACGACGACGCGCCGGCTGGCGACCAGATTCTGCGTCGGCGTCGCGCGCAGCGTCCAGCGCGCATTCTGCACGGCCAGTGGAAGCTCCTGCGACCATTTGGCGGCCGCCCTGGGGCCGTCGGGAGCGACGGTGCGCACGACTCGTCCGTTCTGCACGATCTCGATGTAATGCTCGGGAAATCGCTGGTCGAGGATCGACTTCGGCCATCCGGTACGGGCCAGTGACGCCGAGATGATCGCGCGCAACTCGCCGCCCTGGAATACGGGAACGTAGAGCACGAGACCCTCGCCGCCCATCTTCAGGTCGATAAAGGGGCTGAGCGTGCTGCGGCGTGTGCTGACCGCGAGATCGATAGCTGCGCGTCGCAGCGGATCGATGCGTGGGTCGAAGCCGACGAACGGCTCCGCGCTGGAAGGAACCGCCTGCTCGACGACGTAATCGGCGCCGCCCAGGGCCACCGCATCGACCGCCGCGACGCCTTTCAGCAGGCCTTCGGCGTCGCGTTTCCACGCCTCCCGATCGGCATACGCCAGCGAACGATCGGCCAGCCGTGCCACGATGTCGATGCGTGCGTCCAGATCGCGCTGGATCTGACCGCGAGCGTCGGCCGCGACCAGTGCGGTGCTGCGCTGGATGAAGCGCGTTTCCTGCACGGTCAGCGCCCGCCAGAGCACGAGCGTGCACGCAAAGACGGCGAGCCAGACGATCAGCGGCGCCGAGCGGCGCAATGCCTTCCGCTCGCCACCGCTGGCCAGCATCGCATAGGCGAGCATCGTGGCGGCGAGCACCGTGTAGATCGCGCCCGTCGCCCGCTCGCCGCCGGTCAGCTGCAGCGACTCGGACGCGACCGTGCTGCCGCTCCACGCGGCAAACAGCATCAACAGCGAAAGCGCCAGCGCGATCGAGGTGAACACCGCGACCGTGATCGCGTGCCATGGCGTGCGGCTCTTTCCCGGACGCAGCAATAAAAGCAGAGCAACGCCGATGACGACCGCGATCAGCGCGGTGAGCAGCCCCATGTCGTTGTACGAACCGGCCTTGAGCGGCAGCCACGGATTGACGAGCATCGGATGCATCGGAATCCCGTCCGGCACAACCGAGGCGGCGATCCTCACGCCGCCGAGCGCCAATGTGACCAGCGCAAACAGGCGAGCGATTCGCGTTGCGCCGACGACGTGCAGCGCGAATGCCGCGCTGGCGAAGGCGATCGCCCACGCGGCGTCGTACTGAATGCGATCGAAACCCGCGGCGATCGGCACGGGTTCGGCCGCGTGCCAGCTGACGATCGTCAAGCCGGCGAAGACGGCGAGCCCGGCGCCGACGGCGAACAGCAACGCCGGAATCCAGGCATTTACGCGGAAGGAGCGGGTGATCGGCATAGGGACTTGCGCACGCCGGAAGGCAAGCGCAAAGAATGGATGTTAGCTGATCCCGACGCAGCGGGGCGGCGGAATTCGGCCGGGCCGCTCTATGGCGTTCAACGACATGCGCGTCAACGCACCCGTCGGAGATGCGGCGCGGACATGGGCGTCAATGCCGCGTTGCGCGCATCGCAAGGCGGCGGTGAAAACTCGACGCGACTGATTGCGGCGACAGCTCAGCGAGGAGCCTTGCCCGGACGCGGCGGACGTCGTCGCTGATCCGAGTCGGCGTCGGGATCGCTGTCGGGCTCGGTTTCCGGCACGTGCTCTTCGGGATTGTCCTCCGGCTCCTCGACTGGTGGATGCGGGCGCGGCGTGTGCGCTTCGGGGGTATCGCGCTCTACGTCCCGTCCTGCGTCCGTATCGACCGGAGATTCGATATTCGTGCGCTGGTTGCGGCCTTCGCCCGCGGTCTGCGCGTCGACGGCAATTTCGTCCCGCGGATGGTCCGGATTTGTCTGCATGGCATTGTCCATTTGTGGTGATCGCGAACTCGGCGGTTTGTTAAGGTCTTAGCACACAGGAAAGAATTCTTTTTTCCGGTGACTCTCGCAAGCGCCATGCCAAGGGGTCGCGTCCCACACGCGTCGGGATGCCGGAACGCTTGCGACGTTTCTACAAACGATCTGTCGTTTATTGCAATCCGGATTGCAACTCGTGCCGCGAAAAAGGCTGCGCATGAGTCCGCTGTCGAGTGAGAGCAATGCTGGCACGCGGCTTGCGACAGACCGCGCGCAGGGCGTCGGGAACATTGGGTTCGTTCAGCCCTCCCATGAACCGAGTTCGATACACCCGGCGCACCTGCTCCATTTCCATGGCGATTCCGCGGCGATCATGCGGGACGCTGCGCGGTAAGATCCGCCGCGCGCTCATCGGCGTGCCGTTTGCGGCCGTCGGGGCGTTGCAACCTCCTCGCCGACGACTAGCGTGCAACGGTCGAGTTTATCCGTTGTAGGACTCGATCCTACAACGCTACCCGTTACGCCTACAGAATTTACAGAGCAAGACCTATACCGGCCCCAACGCGCGTAGGGGAGTATTGGCCCGTCCAAAGTTCAATAACAACGGAGAGGGCCATGTTTGGAGAGCTTCAGAGCATCGCTAATCTTGCCAAGTATCCGGCCAGCGCGCCCGCTGATGTTCAGCCGCGCGCCACACCCAGGATATCCAGTGAAAAACGTCTCGAGCATTTCGGTCTGCTGTACGGCGCATGTCAGCCGATGCGAGATCTGTTTCACGGGCTCGATCGTCTGTCGCGCTCCACAGCACCGGTGATGATCCTCGGTGAAAGCGGCTCCGGCAAGGAACTGGTCGCAACGACGCTGCACCGTCTCTCCCCACGCAAGGACCGCCCGTTCATCGCGGTCAATTGCGGCGCGATCCCGGAGACCTTGATCGAAAGCGAACTGTTCGGCCATGAGCGCGGCAGCTTTACCGGTGCCGCGCGGACGCACCGCGGTTGCTTCGAACGGGCCGACGGCGGCACGCTGTTCCTGGACGAAGTGACAGAGATGCCTGTCGAGATGCAGGTGCGGCTGTTGCGCGTCCTCGAGACGGGCCGGTTCACGCGCGTCGGTGGCGACCAGGAAATCGGCGCCGACGTCAGGGTGCTGGCGGCGAGCAATCGCGATCTGCGCCAGGCGGTAGCGTCGGGGAAGCTGCGCGAGGACCTGATGTACCGGTTGTGCGTCATTCCGGTCAATGTCCCGCCGCTGCGCGATCGCGGCGACGACGCGGTGCTGCTGGCAGAAATGTTCCTTAGCGAGCTCAACGAAGAGCAGGGCGAGCAGAAGACGCTCAGCGCCGACGGCCGGCGAAGGATAGTCGAGCACACGTGGCCGGGCAATGTGCGCGAGCTGAAGAACGTGATCCATCGGGCGTTCGTGCTTTCCGACGAGGAAGTCCAGATCGACATCAGCACTTTTTCGGCACTGGGGCAGGACCGCGGCGAAGACGGCCGCACGGCGGCGACCGGATCCGCGATGGGGACGCCCGCAATGTCCGATTCTTCGACGTTGCGTATTACCGTAGGCATGTCGCTGGACGACGTCGAAAGGACGTTGATCACGGCGACGCTGCAGGCGGTCGGCGGCAGCAAGACCGAAGCCGCGCGCCTGTTGGGCATCAGCCTGAAGACGATGTACAACCGGCTGCATGCCTACGGAGATGGATGCATACGGCGCAAGCCGATGCAGTCGAACGGCTACGATGCGCTGGCTGCGTGACCGTCACGGCTGGTCGGGCGCGACGGTCCGACCTGACCTATAATCAAGGAGAGCCGTGATGCGTGAAGGGGGGAAACTATGACGCAAGGCGAGCGTGCCGCGCTGCCGGGACGTAAGACGCGCGTACTGATCGTTGATGATCACGCGCTGGTTCGCGCCGGATTCAAGCAGCTGCTCGACACGACGGACGACCTCGAGGCCGCGGGCGAAGCCGGAACTGCGGCCGCGGCGCTTGAGCCTGGCGGCGACCGGTCGATTCGATATCGTCTTGCTCGACATTTCGCTTCCGGATGCCAACGTCCTGGAAACGGTCAGCTCGCTGCGCCGCAAGCAGCCGGAGCTGCCGATCCTCATCGTCAGCATGTACCCGGAGGAGCAATACGCAGTCAATCTGCTGCGCGCGGGCGTCAGCGGGTTTTTCCCGAAAGCCGGCGAAGCCAAGGACATGCTGCAGGCACTGCGCACGATCGCGACCGGCAAGAAATATATCAGCGCCTCGCTGGCCGAGGCGCTCGCGATGGAGGCGGCGGGCGATGCTGCAGAGCCGCTCCACCGGCAGTTGTCCAACCGTGAGTTTCAGATCTTCGTGCAGCTTGCTGCGGGCAAAACCGTCACCGACATCGCGGGAGAACTCTGTCTTAGCGTCAAGACCGTGAGCACCTATCGCACGCGCATTCTCGAGAAGATGAATTTCGCGCGCAATGCGGAGCTCACGGCGTATGCGCTCCGGCACAGTCTGATCAGTTGATGCGCGCGGCTCTCCTGGTGAAAACTGCGCTGCGCGTCTTCGTGGTCGAGGATTCGGCGCTGATCCGGCGACGGATCATCGACAATGTCCAGTCGATGGGCGGGTTCGACGTCGTCGGCTTTGCCGAGTCCGAAGACGAGGCGATCGAGGCGATCAAGAAGCTGCACCCGGACGTCGTCGTCACCGACATTCGGCTGAAGGAAGGCAATGGTATCGCCGTCGTCCGCAATATTCGCGCCGACGAAATGACGCCGCAGCCGAAAATATTCGTGCTGACGAACTTCGCCTATCCCGAATACCAGGTGCAATGCTCGCTGGCAGGCGCCGACGCCTTTTTCGACAAGTCCTCCGAATACGACAGCTTTCTGACGCGCCTTCGTCAGATCATGTAAGCCTCGCGCTTACGCGCTGCCGGCGTTTTCCGCCTGCGGCGCTGCTACAAAACTTCCCCGATCAGCAGAACATCCGGCGTGCCAGCGACTGGCATGCCGTTTGCGTCATTTGCGCCAGGTAGGCGTGGCGGGCACATAGAGCAGAGATTTGCGCGTCATGGTGCCCGCGTCCGAGTAACTCTTGCTCTATGTCGAGCAGAAAGGATTGAAAATGTTGCATTACGCCATCGTGTTTTTTGTCATCGCGCTGATCGCGGCCTTGTTCGGCTTCGGTGGCATCGCCGCCGGCGCAGCCGAAATCGCCAAAGTCCTGTTTTTCATTTTCCTGGTGCTGTTCGTGGTTTCGCTGGTGGTCGGCCTGTTCCGTCGCGGGGGCGGCTAAGTGCGGCGCCACGCTGGGGCGATCATGAACGGCGGCCCGATGCCGCTCGTGCTGGCGGCCATCGCATTGGCCGTCGGCATCGCTGCCTGCGACCGCTCTTCCGACAGGTCTGCGTCGGCAAAGCCCGAGTTGACGCCGACGGCTCCCGCTATCGCGCCGCCGCCGGCCAACCCGGCGCCGGTGATGCCGCCTAAGGCCGATGCCGTCCTCGAGACGCCGCCGCAGACAGCGGCAGCCGCGCCGCCTTCGGAGTCCGCCGAAAAGCAGCCACCCGCCGAGCAGACGGCACAGGGCAGCGACCCGAAGGCGAAAGAGCCGATGACCAAGCAAGAAGAATCGACCGCAATGCCCAAGCCGGCGCAGGCGAACGACCACTCGACGACGGCTACTGACGGCAAGCAGTGAGGTCTGCTGGCAGGTAGCCGAAACACGCTTTTTTTGCCACGTCATTGCGTCCCGTCGCGGGCGGAGCCTTCCGGTCCCTTTCAAAGCCGCTCCGCCCGTGTTTTTTCCAAGGACCAATGGCGACCACTGATCGAGGAGGACGCAATGGAACTTACCGGTAACAACAACGCGATAGAGCGCACCGCAAGCCAGGCGCACCAGACCGTCGACGAGCTCGCGCGCCGAGCCACTGACACCGCGGGGCCAGCCATCGATCGCGTCGCGCGCGCTGCGCATCAGACCGTCGACAAGGTCGCGCAAGCGGCCCACCCAGCGGCGGAATGGATCGGCGATAGCGCCGAGCGGGTCAAGCAGACGCAGGATCAGATGGTGACGAGTGCCCGCGACTACATCCGCGAGCGCCCGCTGATCACGCTGGGCGTCGCGCTGGCCGCTGGCTATCTGATCGGGCGTCTCGGGCGGTGAGCGACTCGGCGATCGAGGCGCCGGCGCGTTCCGGCGACTCGCCGTCGTCCCTCGCGGCGGCGGTCGGGCACCTTTTCGGCTCGGGTCGCGAGCTGGTCGCCGATGCGGCGGACCTGGTCGCGGCCGAGGCACATGTCGCGCTCCAGATGATGACTGCGCTGGCCGTCACTGCCGTGTGCGCCGCGGTGCTGGGCATCCTCGCGGCAGCGGGAGCTCTGGCCGCGATCGCGATGGGAATGGTCGAGCGCGGATTCTCCGGCGCAGCGGCCACCGCGGCAGTTGCACTGGTCTGCGCGATCGGCGCTGCCTGGTTCGTGCTCCGGCTGCGCGCGCTCGCCCGGCACGCGCTGTTCGCGCGATCGAGGCAGCAGCTGCGCGGCGACGCGTGAGGAGCAGACGTCGTGCTTTTCAGCGTCGATGACAGCGAGGCCCGCCGAGCCGAGCAGAGGTTGCGTGACGACAAGCGGGCGCTCGCCGAGGCAAGTCGCACGTTATACGAGCAATCCCGGCGAACGCTGACCCGGCCATCGACGCTCCTGCTGCTGGTCGTCGCCGGAGGACTCTTGGGCGCACGTCCGAAGGCTGCGTCGCGGGCGGCGGAGAGACGCCGCGCCGGCTCCGCGCTCGGCGCCATCCTGCGATCCATCTGGGCGCCGCTGTTCAGAGGCGTGGCGGCTGTCGCCGTCCAGCGCGCCTTGCACCGGCATCACGATGAGGCTGAGCCGGCATCGCGCCGGCACGACCAGGCGACCGGCATCGTCGCGTAGATTCGCGACTGCCTCGCGCGGTGGCACGGCGATTGCTGTTATCAACGCAGGTGGCACCGGCCGCCTTGCAGATAATCATAAAGGAGATCGGTCATGTGGAAGAAGATCGTATTAGCATTTGCAAGCATCGCCGTCGCATCATTGATCAGCGCCTGCAATACGGTCGAGGGCGCAGGCAAGGACGTTTCCGCGGGCGGCAAGAAGATCCAGGAAGAATCCAAGGAAGCCAAGCAAAAGATGTAAGCGCGCGTCTCCTTGCGCCTGGCCGGCATAGCCTGTCGGCCAGGCGGCTGGAGTGAAATACACGCCCGCTACCGAGGGGAGGCTCGATGAAGGCGGATAGCAGGGCCCGTGCGCGCGCCGTCACGACGCGAACGGTGGAGGATGAGCGGGCGCAGAGCGAGACGCCGCTGCCACCGCCGCGTCCATCCACGGTGGCGTTGACGCTGATCGCGCTGATCCTCGGATTGTTCGCGATCCGAGCGGGAGCCGCTTTTTTTATCCCGCTGCTGCTCAGTCTGTTTCTGAACTACGCGCTCTCCCCGGTGGTGACACGGCTGACCGCTTGGGGCCTGCCGCGGGCGCTGGGCGCCGGGCTCGTGGTCCTTGCCTTCAGCGCCGCGATTGCCGGGGCGATCTACCGTGTCGGCAGCGATGCCGGCGATGTCATTGAGGAGATCCCCTCGGCGGTGCAGCGATTGCGCATTGCGCTCACACACGCCAAGCAGGATCACACCGGTACGCTGGAGCACGTGCAGCGGACCGCTTCCGAATTGCAGAAGCTCGCCGAAGCGGCGAGTCCGGCGGGCCCGGCGAGCCGACCCGGCCGAAAGAACCTGCTGCCGGTTCCGGCGTAGATTTCAGCTCGATGCTGTTGATCGGTACCACCAATATCGCGACCGCGCTGGGACAGCTGGGCTCGGCGCTTTTCCTCGCCTTTTTCCTGCTGGCCGCTGGCGACCTGTTCCGGCGAAAGTTCCTGCATGCCGTGGGCGGCGACTTTTCCCGACGAAGGACGACGCTGCGCATCCTCGACAACGTCGACCGGCAGAATCAGCGCTATTTCGCGATCGTGCTTCTGGTCAATGTCGCCGTCGGCCTCGCCATCGGCGCCGGTTTCTTTGCGATGGGCCTCGAGCGACCTGACGGTATGGGGCATCGCCGCGGCGGTTCTGCACACGATCCCCTACGTCGGGGCGGCGATGCTGGCCGGCGCCGCCGCGCTGGTCGCCTACGGTCAATTCGGCACGCTGCAGATGGCCTTGCTCGCTGCGACGATACCCATCGTCGTCGCCGTCGTTCTCGGCATATTTATGCAGACCTGGCTGATGGGACGCGCCGCCCGAATGAACACGCCGGCGGTGTTCATATCGTTGCTGTTCTGGGGGATGCTCTGGGGCGGCTGGGGCCTGCTGCTGGCGGTGCCGATCATGGTGGCGATCAAGACGCTCTGCGACCACGTCGAACGGCTGAAGCCCTACGGCGATATTCTCGGACCCTGAAGTCAGAGCTCCTGCGGTACACGCGCACGAGCCTCGACGCGTAGGCGGCAGTCCGACTGCAATCCTTCGCTTGCTCGCTGCGCGGTGCGGCACCGTCGCACTCGTTCAAGCAGCATTTACAGCAGGTCCAGGCAATTCTTACGCTGCTCCCGTGGCGCTAATCCGATAGTTCGCATCAAGCCATTGTTTTTACTATAGAAAGTAGTCTGGCACGGGGGTTGCTGAAATCAGACGCACAGATGCAGCTGCGATTGGCTGCGACTGCATTACCGAAAGGATAAAAGATGAATTGGGATCGCGTAGAAGGCAACTGGAAACAGATGACCGGAAAAGTGAAAGAGCAGTGGGGCAGGTTGACCGACGATGCACTTGCCGAGATCGGCGGTCGACGTGATCAGCTTGTCGGCAAGATTCAGGAAACCTATGGCATCAGCCGTGACGAGGCCGACCGGCAGGTGAAGGACTGGGAAAAAATGCACTAAGTAGCCTCCCGGGCACTTTCGCGCTCGGCGGGAAGCTTGCCGCTGCGGCACGAAACCGGCAAATCAAACCAAGGAGAAAACGATGAGAATCGCGATGAGAGAAGTGATCTGTGCCACGGCCCTCGGCGTTTTCGCGCTGAACTGCTACGCCATGGGCGACGACACCAAGAAGGCCGACAAGGCCCAGTACAAGCAAGCTGTTGCCAGCGCCGACGCTCAGTACAAGACCGAAAAGGCCGCCTGCGACGCCAAGTCGGGCAACGACAAGGACGTGTGCATCAAGCAAGCGAAGGCGAATCAGACCAAAGCCAAGGAAGACGCCAAGGCCGCACGCAAGTCGAAGGACGCAATGGCGACGGCGACGCACGAAAAGACCGAAGCCAATTACGCCGTCGCGAAGGAAAAATGCGACGCGATGAGCGGCGACGCGAAGAGCAAGTGCGTAGCGGACGCCAAGGCTCGCTATAACCAGTAACGCGCCGTCAGGCGATCGCGACCGCCCGGCGGAGATCGGCTGGCGAAGGAACGCATGCCTTTGCCAGCGTCGATCTTCGGCCGGATGGCGGTTGATCATTTCGCCGGATGCCGGACGATTCGCATTTCCGCCTAGCCAGGCGAACACGGAGGCAAGCCATGAGTATAGGCACCATTCTGCTGATCATCCTGATCCTCGCGCTACTGGGCGCGCTGCCGGCGTGGCCATACAGCCGCGGGTGGGGCTATGGGCCCAGCGGTATCGCAGGACTGGTCGTCGTCGTCCTCATCGTGTTGCTGCTGATGGGACGGATCTAGCGAGCCTGCTGCATTCCAGCGTATCAAAGACGGGTGCGGCGCCGGACATAGGACCGGCGCCGCGCACGCCGCGAAGTCGTTGCGCGCTCGGTCTGCGGCGCGATCACAATCAAGAAAGCGATGAGCACGTTTCAGATAGATTGCGAGCTCGAATACGAGGTCGCGGCGCAGACGGTCTTCGTCTTCAATGTGGCCGTTCCGGACGACTATCGCCAGCGCGTCGTCGAAGAAAGGGTGGAGCTCGAGCCGTCGTTGTTCTGGGACGAGCTGCGCGAGGCGCAGACGCTCAATCGCTTCATTCGCGTCGATGTGCCGCCCGGTCCGTTCCGCGCGCGCTATCTGGCGGTGGTCGACGTGACGCCGATCGAAGCGGACACGCAGGCGGCCGAAGTTCCGATTACCGCCTTGCCGGTCGACGCGTTCGTCTGCCTTCGCGGCAGCAAGTATTGCCAGTCCGAGGAAGTCTTCAATCTCGCGTGCCGGCTGTTCGGCGGGCTCGCGCCGGGCTATTCGCGCGTCGACGCGATCTGCCGCTGGATACGCGCCAACATCGACTACTTGATCGGGACATCGACTCCGAGCTACTCGGCGCGCGATGTGCTCGCCCTGCGCGCCGGCGTCTGCCGCGATTTCGCGCATCTCGCGATCACCTTTTGCCGCGCGTTGAACATTCCTGCCCGATTTGTCACCGGTTATGCGCGCTACGCCGAGCCTCCGCCCGATTTTCACGCGGTGTTCGAGGCGTTCCTCGGCGGTCGTTGGCAGTTGTTCGATCCGACCGAGCTCTCGCCGATGCGGGACCTGGTGCGTATCGGCACCGGGCGCGATGCCTCGGAAGTCCCTTTCGCAACTTTTTTCGGCACGGCGCGGTTGCGCCGACTGAGTGCGCTGATCGAGGCCGCACCGGAAGGCGCGGGTCTTACGCGCCTGCAGACGCCCACGTCGGGCATCCAGCTGGCCGCCTGAAATCCGGACTAGTCCCAGTAAGGCCGATAGCCGTAGTAGGCGTGCAGATGCGAGGCCCAATCGGCATCGGCCATCGCCGGCCAATGTTTTTTGTCGAATCCGGGTGCGCCTTCGAGCACGCCGCGCTCGACGTTGAGAATAAAGCGATGGCGGTCGGCGTCGAAAGTAAAGGCGTTCCACGGAATCGCAAACAGCTTCTCGCCCAGTCCGAGGAATCCGCCGAAAGTGAGCACCGCGTAGGCGATGCGACCGCGCTGGACGTCGAGGACGATGTGCTCGACTCTACCCAGCGCATAGCCTTTGGGATTGACGACGGGGTCGCCCTTGAGCGCGTGCGCCGGCATCAATTCCGGCCTAGCGGCCAAGCCGGCCGGGCCCCCGCCCAAGACCGCCGTGCCTACCGATTGCGGGTCCTGCGAGGTGGTTGCCCGGATGTCGGTCATCGTTCGTCTCCCAGTCGGTCCAGCGTCAACTCAAGCAATCGATGTGCCATCGAATTCGTGCCGCAATCGCACCGTGCACCACCGAAGTATCGGCGTTTGCGGGCAAGAAATGCAAGTTGCTGTACGCCTTGCAAGGGAAGCGGCCGGCGCTATTCGGCGTCGCGCCCGCGCGAGTGCCGGCGGCATGCCTTGAATTCCCGGCGTGCACCGCCAACTACCTGCCATGTCGCCACTCGACGGTCACGCTGGTTCGCATCTGCATCGGGTGCTCGATCAGGCTTCCGCCGCGGCGCCGGCCGGGCACGAGGGCGCGGTCGATGATGCGGCTTTGCTCGATGCTTATTCGGCCGCAGTCGTCGGCGCGGTCGAACGTGTGCGCCCGGCAGTCGTCCACATTCGAGTCGAGCGTCCGGGCAAGGGACGTGGCGAAGGCTCGGGCTCCGGCTTCATCATCGCGCCCGACGGATATCTGCTCACCAACAGTCATGTCGCGGGTGGCGCGAGCGCGCTCGAAGTCACACTGCCCGACGGACGAACCGCGCCGGCCGAGCTGGTCGGCGAAGATCCCGATTCCGATCTCGCGGTCGTCAAAGTCGGTGCGCCCGAGCTGGCCTATTCGCGACTGGGCGATTCCACGCGGGTCCGGGTCGGACAGATCGCGATCGCAATCGGCAGCCCCTACGGTTTTCAGCACACGGTCACTGCGGGTATCGTCAGCGCACTCGGGCGGTCGATGCGCAGCCAGACCGGCCGGCTGCTCGACAACATCATCCAGACCGACGCGGCGCTCAACCCGGGCAATTCGGGAGGGCCGCTGGTCAGTGCGGCCGGCGATGTGATCGGCGTCAACACCGCGATGATCCTTCCGGCGCAGGGGATCTGCTTCGCCATCGCGGCCAATACCGCCGAGCGCGTCGCGGTGGCGCTGATGCGAGAGGGCAGGGTGCGGCGCGCCTATCTGGGCGTCGGTGGCCACGATACGCCGATCGCGCGCCGCATCGTTCGTCATTTCGATCTGATCCACGAATCGGCCGTGCGCGTTTCGACGGTCGAGAAGGATTCGCCTGCTGCGGCGGCCGGAATTCGCACCGGCGACCTGATCGTCGCTTTCGGCGGTGAAGCGGTCAAAGGCATCGATGACTTGCAGCGTTTGCTTACCGGGCGGCGCATAGGCGACGCGGTCGACTTGATCGTGCTGCGCCGCGATCAGCGCCTGCTGCTGCGCACAACGCCGCGCGAGCTGTCGCGCCGCTGACACCGCAACGCGCCGTCCACGTCCGGGGACGCGCTTTCCAACCCCGCCGAACTATGCAAGAATATCCGCAACGCGCAGAACTACAGGTGTCGCGATGCTGGACCGTGACGGGTATCGCCCGAACGTCGCCATTGTCGTCTCGAACTCGAAGAATCTGGTCTTTTGGGGCAAGCGGATCCGCGAGCACTCGTGGCAGTTTCCGCAAGGGGGGATCAATCCCGGCGAAACGCCCGAGCAGGCGATGTATCGGGAGTTGAAGGAAGAGGTCGGGCTCGAGCCCGACCATGTCAAGATCCTCGGACGCACGCGAGACTGGCTGCGCTACGAGGTTCCGCAGCACTGGATCAAGCGCGAATGGCGCGGCAGTTACCGCGGCCAGAAGCAGATCTGGTATCTATTGCGGCTGACCGGCCGGGATAGCGACGTGAGCCTGCGCGCCAGCGAGCATCCGGAATTCGATGCCTGGCGCTGGCACGACTACTGGATTCCGCTGGAGAACGTCATCGAGTTCAAGCGCGACGTCTATCGCCGCGGGCTGACCGAGCTCGAGCGTTTCCTGCACCAGCGCCCGCAAACGCGGCGCGAGCGCCTGTACGGCTGGGCGCACAGCGTCGTGCCATCGCCCTACACCAACCCGACCGGCAAGGCCTGACGTCGGACGCTCGACGCGCGGGCCCGGCCTGGCCGGCCGCCGCTCAGCCCATCATTCCGAATCCCGTACCGTTCATCCCGCCGCCGAACATGGCGGACATCAGCACGCCGCCGAGCACGATCGCCAGCACGATGCCGCACAGCACGACGACGATCGTGTAGGCGACGGCCTTTTCCGGCGGGCATTTCTTCAGCACCGGCACGCCCAGATAAAACGTATACCAGGCGTAGATCGCGGCGAGGATGCCGATCAGGCCGCCGATCGTGCCGCCGAGCAGCAGGAAGATCCCGGCGACCCAGGGCGCCGTGTACGAATACGCGACCAGCTTCAGCGACTGGGTGATGTCCTTCGTGCCGTTGAACGTCGGCGCCAGCGTGTCGACGATCAGCGCCATCAGGTAGGTGATCACCAGCGCGATGGCGTAATGGGCAATCGCGGCCGCGATTGCGACGCCGCCGGTGCGTATGAGCAGCGCCAGCGGCGCGATGGCGGCCAGCACGAGAATATATCCGACGTACAGCGATTGCACCGTCGCCGTCTCGCCAGCGATCTTCGGCCATTCGGTCCGCGGAGACAGCAGGACGTTTTTGATGCGGTCGACCAGGTTCATGATGCCCTCCCTTGGTGTCGATCGAAAAGTCGGCCGCTCGCGGCCTGTTCTCCGGCGCAATTCGGAGCGGCTTCTTGTGCCGCGAGTGTAGGGGAAGGGGAAGCCCATGTCGATTTCCGGGCAGCGACCGGCAATCGCGCGATGCACGGTTCAGAGGACGACCAGATTGTCGCGGTGGATCAGCTCGGGTTCGTCGACGTAGCCCAGGATCTTCTCGATTTGCGCCGAGGGCTTGCCCAGGATGCGCAGCGTTTCCGCCGCGCTGTAGTTGATCAGCCCTCGCGCCAGCTCATGGCCGTCGGCGTCGAAGCAGCCGACCAGCTCGCCCCGGTCGAATTGGCCGGCGCAGGCGGTCACACCGATCGGGAGCAGACTCTTGCCTTCCCGCGCAAGCGCGCGCACCGCCCCGGCGTCCAGCGTCAACCGGCCTGCCAGCCGAACGTGGTCGGCCAGCCATTGCTTGCGCGCGGCAAGCGTCATCATTTCGGCGGCGATTTCAGTGCCGAGCATTTCGCCTGCGGCGAGCCGGGTCAGCACGCCGTCCTCACGGCCGCCGGCGATTACCGTCGTCGCGCCGCTTCTGGCGGCCCGTTTCGCCGCCAGTACCTTGGTCAGCATGCCGCCGCGGCCGAGCGCCCCGGCGCCGCCGGCCATCGCTTCGAGCGCGGGATCGCCGGCACGCGCGCGCCGCAGCATGGTCGCGCCGGGATCGGTGCGCGGATCGGTGCTGTAGAGCCCGGACTGATCGGTGAGCAGGATCAGCACGTCGGCTTCGATCAGGTTCGTGACCAGCGCGCCCAGCGTGTCATTGTCGCCGAGGCGGATTTCATCGGTCGTCACCGTGTCGTTTTCATTGATCACGGGGATGACGCCCAGCCGTAGCAAGGTCAGCAGCGTCGAGCGAGCGTTCAGATAGCGGCGGCGATCGGAAAGATCTTCATGCGTCAGAAGGATCTGCGCGGTATGCAGGCCGAAGCGCTTGAACGCCGTTTCATACGCCTGCACCAGTCCCATCTGTCCGACGGCGGCCGCGGCCTGCAATTCGTGGATCGCCACCGGACGCCTGGTCCAGCCGAGGCGCTTCATGCCCTCGACAATCGCGCCGGAGGATACGAGCACCAGCTCCTTGCCGCTCGTCGACAGCGCCGCGATCTGCTCGGCCCAGCGGCCGACGGCATCGTGATCGATACCGCGCCCTTCGTCGGTGACCAGCGTCGATCCGACCTTGATGACCAGCCGCCGCGCGGTGGCGACGATCGATGTCGTGCCCGTCGCGCTCATGTCTTAAGCGGGAACGGCTTCGGAAGGATGCGCTTCCAGCCAGCGCTGGACGGCATAGACAAGATCGCGACAGCCTTCGCCGCTGATCGCGGCAATCGTGAACACCGGACCCTTCCATCGGTACGACTTGACGAATGCGGCAACGCGCGCTTTGCGTTCGTCGGCGTCGATCAGATCGACCTTGTTCAGCACCAGCCACCGCGGCTTGTCGTACAGCGCGCGGTCGTAGCGCTCGAGCTCGCGCACGATCGCGCGTGCGCCGGCGACCGGATCGGCATCGCCATCGAGCGGTGCGAGATCGACGATGTGCAGCAGCAGCCGCGTGCGCTGCAGGTGGCGCAGAAACTGGTGGCCGAGTCCCGCGCCGTCGGCCGCGCCCTCGATCAGTCCGGGAACATCGGCGACGACAAAGCTGCGGTTCTCGTCCACGCGAACGACGCCGAGATTCGGCGCCAAGGTCGTGAACGGGTAGTCGGCGACCTTCGGCCGGGCGGCCGAGATCGCGCGTATCAGCGTCGACTTGCCGGCATTCGGCATGCCGAGCAACCCAACGTCGGCAAGCACCTTGAGCTCGAGTCGCAGCAGCCGGTGCTCGCCGGTTTCGCCCGGCGTCGACTGCCGCGGCGCGCGATTGGTGCTGGATTTGAAGTGCAGGTTGCCCAGGCCGCCCTGGCCGCCCTTGGCGAGCTGCGCCGACTGACCATGCGCCGCGAGATCGGCGATCGTTTCACCTGTCTCCGCGTCGGTGATGACCGTGCCCACCGGCATGCGCAAGACGATGTCTTCGGCGCCGTGGCCGTACTGATCTGCGCCGCGGCCGTTTTCGCCGCGCTTGGCTCGATGAATGCGCGCGTAGCGGTAGTCGATCAGCGTGTTGATGTTGCGGTCGGCGATCGCATGGATGCTCCCGCCGCGGCCGCCGTCGCCGCCGTCCGGGCCGCCGCGCGGGCACATACTTTTCGCGGCGAAACGAGACCGCACCGTTGCCTCCGTCGCCGGCAATGACTTCGATCTTCGCTTCGTCGATGAATTTCATCTACGTGTATCACGCGGGCGCAGGTATTCGCTCACGGGGATCAGGAGGCCGGCGCCGGGCGCTGGAACAGCAGGAAGCGTTCGGTGTCGTCGCCGCGCCGGTGGCCCTCCCAGATCTTTTGCCACGACGAATCCGGTGGCGCATCGCTGCTCGTCGCGGCCGACCTGCAGCAGCAGCAGCGGACAGTATTCGCCGCGGCGAGATCGTCGCGCACCGGCACGACGCCGCCGAAATACTCGATCAGCGCTCGCTGCGGTTCGCCCAGATCCCGGCTGGCAAGGCAGGCGTCCCCGCGGGCAACTGCTGCGCCAGCGATTCGGCGACCGGGCGGTAGCTGCGCCGGGAATCCAGGTACGGCAGCCAGATCGTCATATAAAGCCCCCAGACGAGCGTCATGCCGGTCGCCCAGTTCAGCATTGCGCGCCGATTCGATCGCCGCGCCGGCCGGACCAGCACGATCCAGAGCAGGCTCAAAAATACTGACACGAGCAGAACCAGCGGCTGCAGCGGCGGCCGAAAGCCGGGCTGCGTATCGCGAAAGATGCGCGCGACCGGTTCGGGCAAGCCGTGCCACAGCGACTCGAGCCACAGCGCCCAGACGATGACCGCCAGCAGACCGAAGGTCAGGATGCCGAACCAGTCAAGCGCGCCTGAGGTGCCGCGCTTGAGCGTGTCGACTTCCGCTGCGCCGAGCAGGGACAGCGGCAACAGCAGCGGCAGCGCCAACGTCGCGCGGGGCTCTGCGCGCAGCCGAAAGGATCGCCAGCAGTACGATGCGTCATCGTCGCCGGCAACACGATGCCGGGCGCCGCAAGGCCGCCGTTGTAGCCGCGCGCTCGCAGCCAGAGCGTCCACAGCGCAAGAGGCAGCGCAGGCCAGGCGAACCACGGCAGATTCTTCAGATAATAAAATGGCTCGACCGGCGGCGATCCGGCGGCGAAACCGAAGAAGCGGGCGACGCTTTGCCCATCCCGCCAAAGCGCGAAGACAGCGGGATCGCGCCAGTACATCGCCATCGGCCACGCGATCAACAACGGCGCGGCAACCAGCATCGCGAGCGCCAGGGTGCCGGCGTAACGCCGCGCGCGCCAGGGCGGGAAAGCGACCAGCAGCAGCGCGGTCAGCCCGATCATCACCGCCCAAGGCGTGCCTCGAACCAGGAACGCGATGCCTGCGCTCGCGCCGAGCAGCGCGCCCGAGATCAACGGGCGCCGCGGCGCCATCGCCAGCGCATACAGCGCCAGCGCGTAAGCCGGCAACAAGCCTATTTCGGGCGCGAGCGCATGGGCGCGATCCCACAGCCCGACGCATCCGATGAACACCAGCACCGGCAGCCAGCGAAAGGCGCGCCCGTAGAGTTCGCGACCGGCGAGCGCGAGCAGCCACAAGCGTCAATCCGAGGCAAAGCGCGTTGGCGACGCGTGCGCCGTCATGCAATGCGAGCAACGGTTGCAGCGTTGCGGCGCTCGCCGCCGCCAGCGCATAGAACAGCGGCGGTCGCACCGCCACCGGTGCGCCGGCGAGCTGGGGCGCCAGCCAGTCGCCGTTGCTCAGCACGTCGTGGGCGACGCCGAACGTCGTCGCGTCGTCCGGCTTCCAGGGATCGTGCCCGAACAAGCCAAGCAGAATCCATGCTGCGCAGAGCAACACCAATCCCGCCTGTTTGAACGCGCGATATCTGCCGGCAGGAGACAGACTGGACGCCTCGCTCGGAGGGGCGGTGGGATCGGCAAGAGGCATGGGGCGCTGCGAATTCGGGCTTTGGGTTCGTCCGGTTCAGAACACTAGTGGTTTATGGCGGCGCGGCGCCACTCGACCCGCTTCGGGATGGCCGGCCAGCCGGCGAGCAACAAAAAAGGCAGCCGAAGCTGCCTTCCGGTCCGCGACGCGCCAGCGCTTACGCCGGCTTGGTCGCGCTCCTGGCCGCGGCCACCCTTGGCAGCGCTTTTGGTGCCTGTGGTCTTGGCTGCCGGCGCGGGAGCCGGCTTGGCCGACGGGGGCGCCGGCGGCTTGGCGGCATAGCGCTGCCGGAATTTCTCGACGCGGCCGGCGGTGTCCACGATCTTTTGCTTGCCCGTATAAAACGGATGGCAAGCCGAGCACACCTCGACATGCAAGGGCTTTTGCACCGTCGAGCGGGTGGTGAACGTGTTGCCGCAGCTGCACGTCACCTGGATTTCGCTGTATTGCGGGTGAATGGCGGTTTTCATCAATACCTCGGAGGCGGGCGCGAAAGGCGCGCGCCGGGTTTGGGCGGGATCTGGCTCCAGAGCCTTGGCGGCCGGAAGTCAAAGCCGCGCCGTACAGCCGAAAATTATGAGCCTTTTATCGCTGCAGTGCAACAGGGCGGGAACTTGGCTTAGATGGCGGCGTCAATGCCCGGTTCAAGCCCGGCGCGCCGGAGCGATCGAACTACGGCCCGGCCCCCGGCTGAGCCCGGGCGAGGTCGGTTGCGAGATGAAGCACGAAAGATCGGGCGCTCAGCGGGGATACGACGCCGCAGGGCGGAGCAGGGGCCCCGCGCTTTAGCGCGGGGATGCGACCCCGGAGGCGGCGAGGCCGGCGAAACTCGATGCAGAGCATTCACGCCGGGCGTTCTGAGCCGGCGACCCCGGAGATGGCGAACGGAATTCGGACCAGCTAGTTGCCTCGTCGCATCGAGTCAAAGAATTCCGCGTTGTTCTTCGTCTGCTTGACCTTGTCGACCAGGAATTCGGTCGCTTCGAGCTCGTCCATCGGGTAGAGGAGCTTGCGCAGCACCCAGACCTTCTGCAGCACGTCCTGCTTGAGCAGCAACTCTTCCTTGCGGGTGCCCGAGCGGTTGACGTTGATCGCCGGATAGATGCGTTTTTCAGCCATGCGGCGATCGAGGTGAATCTCCATGTTGCCGGTGCCCTTGAATTCCTCGTAGATCACGTCGTCCATCCGCGATCCGGTGTCGATCAGCGCGGTGGCGATGATGGTCAGCGAGCCGCCTTCCTCGATGTTGCGCGCAGCGCCGAAAAAACGCTTCGGGCGCTGCAAGGCGTTGGCATCGACGCCGCCGGTCAGCACCTTGCCCGACGCCGGCACGACGGTGTTATAGGCGCGCGCCAGGCGCGTGATCGAATCGAGCAGGATCACCACGTCCTTCTTGTGCTCGACCAGACGCTTGGCCTTTTCGATCACCATCTCGGCGACTTGCACGTGCCGGGTCGCCGGCTCGTCGAATGTCGACGACACGACCTCGCCTCGCACCGTGCGCTGCATCTCGGTGACTTCCTCCGGCCGCTCGTCGATCAGGAGCACGATCAGCACGACCTCGGGGTAGTTGGCGGCGATCGAGTGCGCCAGGTGCTGCAGCATCACCGTCTTGCCCGATTTCGGCGACGAGACCAGCAGCCCGCGCTGGCCCTTGCCGATCGGCGCGACGATGTCGATGATGCGGCCGGTGATGTTCTCTTCGGCCTTGATGTCGCGCTCGAGAATCAGCGGCTCGTCGGGAAACAGCGGCGTCAGATTCTCGAACAGTATCTTGCTCTTGGCGTTCTCCGGCGGCTCGCCGTTGACCTTGTCGACCTTGACCAGCGCGAAATAACGCTCGCCATCCTTCGGCGTGCGGATCTCGCCCTCGATCGTGTCCCCGGTGTGCAGGTTGAAGCGGCGGATCTGCGACGGCGAAATATAGATGTCGTCGGTGCCGGCGAGGTAGCTGGTGTCTGGCGAGCGCAGGAAGCCGAAGCCGTCGGGCAGCACTTCGAGCGTGCCATCGCCGAAAATGCTCTCGCCCTTCTTCGCTTGATTTTTCAGCAGCGCGAAAATCAGGTCGTGCTTGCGCAGGCGATTGGCGCCGTCGATCTCGTTGGTGTTGGCGATCTCGACGAGTTCGGTGACGGGCTTGGACTTCAGTTCGGACAGGTGCATGGAGGGAATGAGTTACGGGAGGAAGGCGGGACGGTCCCCGGACAAGCTAAAGGCCGCGAAACCATAATGCGATAAGGGAGGTTGGCGCCGGATAAGACAACTGCGTGCGACAGCGCCGGTGACGACGTCCCGCCGGACTTAAGCCTGACGGGGCGCGTACTTCAATGGGTTAGAAGCCTAGCGTGTTCAGATGTGGCTGTCAATAAAGGCCGTCAGCTGCGACTTGGACAGCGCTCCGACCTTCTGCGCGGCCACTTCCCCGCCCTTGAACAGGATCAGGGTCGGGATGCCGCGTATGCCGTACTTTGCCGGCACCCCCGGATTGGCGTCGATGTCCAGCTTGGCCACGGTCAGCTTGCCCGCATAGCTTTTGGCGACGTCGTCCAGAATCGGCGCGATCATCTTGCACGGTCCGCACCATTCGGCCCAGTAGTCGACCAGCACCGGCGTGCCCGCCTTCAGGACGTCGTTGTCGAAAGTGGCGTCGGTAACGTGCTTGATGTGCTCATTCATGGTGATCCTCGTGAAGCGCTTTCGCGGCGCCGGTGGCCTGCCTGGAAGGGCGCTGCCTTCGCGTCCCCAAACCTAACTTAGCGCAAAGGAACGGCAGGCGCAACCCGTCGCCATGCGCCGGGCTCATACGTAGCTGGGGCCGATTTGGTAAAATCCAAGACCGGCGGCAAAGGGATCGAAAACGCGATGACCTACGTGGTGACCGAAAGCTGCATTCGCTGCAAGTATACCGACTGCGTCGACGTCTGCCCGGTCGATTGCTTTCGCGAAGGTCCCAACTTCCTGGTCATCGATCCGGACGAGTGCATCGATTGCACCCTTTGCGTCGCCGAGTGTCCGGTCGAGGCGATCTACGCCGAAGACGACGTCCCCGACGACCAGCAGCAGTTCAAGGCGCTGAATGCCGAGCTCGCGAAGGCCTGGAAGCCGATTATCGAGCGCAAGCCCGCGCCGCCTGACGCCGACGAGTGGAAGACCGTCAAGGTCAAGCTGCCCGCTGCTCGAGCGCTGAAGATCCTTAAAGCGCCGGATCGGATGCTGTTTGACCGGCGTTGCGGCCAGCCCGTAA
This sequence comes from uncultured beta proteobacterium, assembly GCA_963847585.1. Classification (GTDB taxonomy): domain Bacteria; phylum Pseudomonadota; class Gammaproteobacteria; order Burkholderiales; family Casimicrobiaceae; genus PALSA-1003. The sequence continues at coordinate 181,252 of CAWKAQ010000011.1, forward strand.
AATAGCCGGGCTTCAAGACGCCCGCCACCAAGCCACTTGCGCCGTTGCGGCAATTTCATGAAAGCCGGTCGATGACCAGACTGTTCTTGCTTGCTGCGGCCGTAACACTCGCGCTGCCGGGAGCCGCGTCGGCGCAGACACCGGCGCCTGCGCCTGCGGGCGACTCCGCCGCCGGAGCGCAGAAAATCGAGATGTGCATCGGCTGCCACGGCATCGTCGGCTGGCGCACTGCCTTTCCGGAAGTCTACAAAGTGCCCAAGATCGGCGGTCAGCACGAGGCCTACATCGCCAGGGCCTTGCAGGCTTATCGCGCCGGTGAGCGCAGCCATCCGTCGATGAAGGCGATCGCGGCGACGCTGTCGGACAAGGATATCGCCGACCTGGCCGCCTACTATTCGGGCGCGCTGCCGAAGACGGCCAGCAAATGACGGCGAAAACGATGATCAGAAAATTCGTGCTCGGGTTTTTCGCGATGGCGGCGTTCGGCGCGGCAAGTGCCGCTCTGGCCGCCGATCTCAAAGCCGGCGAAACCAAGGTCAAGGAGGTCTGCCAGGCCTGCCACGGCGTCGACGGCAACAGCCAGAGTACCGACTATCCGAAGCTCGGCGGCCAGTATCCGGACTATCTGGCCAAGGCGCTGCGCGACTACAAGTCGGGTGCGCGCAAGAATCCGATCATGGGTGCATTCGCCGGAACGCTCTCGACCGCCGACATCGAGAATGTCTCCGCCTACTACGCGGCGCAACCCGCGGTGCTGGTCACCAGGCACTGAACCGTTCGTAGCACGTCGCGACAAGGCGCCGTTTACGGCGCCTTTTTCGTTGCAGCGGCGCTTACACCGTCTTACGGCGGTATTCGCACAAGTCGACGATCACGCACTGCGGGCAAAGCGGCTTTCTCGCCTGGCATATGTAGCGGCCGTGCAGAATCAGCCAGTGATGCGCATCGTGGCGGAATTCCTCCGGGGTGAACTTGACCAGCTTCCGCTCGACCTCTTCGGGCGTGCGCCCCGGCGCGAGTCCAGTGCGATTGGCGACGCGAAAGATGTGCGTATCGACGGCGATCGTCGGATGACCGAAGGCGACGTTCATCACCACATTGGCCGTCTTGCGGCCGACGCCGGGCAGCCTGACCAGCGCATCGTGGTCTGCGGGCACTTCGCCGCCGTGCTCGGCGATCAGTTGCCGGCATAGCGCGACGACGTTCTTCGCCTTGGTGCGAAAGAGCCCGATCGTCTGGATATACGGAATCAGCCCCGCTTCGCCGAGCTTGACGATCGCCTGCGGCGTGCTGGCGACCTGAAAAAGCTTCGCCGTCGCCAGATTGACGCTCTTGTCGGTCGCCTGAGCAGAGAGCACCACCGCGATCAGCAGTTCGAACGGCGTGCGATAGCTCAACTCGCTGCGAGGATGCGGATTCTGCCGGCGCAATCGCTCGTAGATCTCGCGCCGCTTCGTCGGATTCACCGGCTTTCCCGGGCCCGGCGGGCGCGGGCTCGGGCGAGCGCTGCCGCGACCGCCTGCCGGCGCGCGTCGGGCGTCGCATTCTGCACGCAGCGGCCTTGCCTTGGCATCCGGGCGCGGTGTGCGCTTGGCGGTCTCTTGCGCGAGCCGAAGCTTGCGCGATTCAAACCGGGTGCGCGCCGCCTTCGCGTCGTCGTCGGTCCACGCGCGCCCGGCGCTCGTCATGACGATGCAATCGACCGGGCACGGCGGCAGGCAAAGTCCGCAGCCGGTGCAGTGGTCGGCCAGAACCGTATGCATCCGCTTGGCGGCGCCGACGATCGCATCGACCGGACAGGCCCGGATGCACAGCGTGCAACCGATGCAGACGGTCTCGTCGATGCGCGCCAGTGTCAGCGGCTCGGCGACGCCGAAGGCGGGGTCGGGCGATGGCGCCGGCACATCGAGCAGCGCGGCGAGTGCCGTGATCGTTGCCGTGCCGCCCGGTGCGCAGCGGTTGATCGGCGCCGTGCCGGCGGCGATCGCCTCGGCATACGGACGACACCCGGGGTGCGCGCAGCGGCCGCACTGCGTCTGAGGCAGCAGGTCGTCGATGCGGTCGGCGAGCGCGGCGGTGTTGCGCATGCCGACATTCTACCGGCGCCAAGCGTTGCCCGCGATGCGGGCTTGGTCGACAATGAGACACGCGAGCAATCATGCCTGCCCACCACCATTCCCCTGCAAGGCCGCGCGGCGACAACGGCGACAAGCGCGGCGATGCGCGAACGCCGCGCACTGCGTCTGGCCGTCGCGTTGACCATCGGCTTTGGGCTGGTCGAAGCGGCTGGGGGCTGGCTCGCCGGCTCGCTGGCCCTGCTCTCCGACGCCGGCCACATGGTCACCGATGCCGCGGCGCTGGGCATCGCACTGCTGGCTCAGCACGTGGCGCGACTGCCGCCCTCGCGTCGCGCGAGCTATGGCTACGCCCGCGCCGAGGTGATCGCCGCGTTCATCAATGCGCTGCTGATGCTTGCCGTGGTCGTCGGGATATCGGTCGAGGCGGTGCGCCGGCTGCTGGCACCTTCACCCGTTGCCGGCGGCATGGTGATGGCCATCGCCGCCGTCGGCCTGCTGGTCAACATGTTCGCGGCCTGGAGCCTGTCGCACGGACACAGCCTGAACAGCCGGGCCGCATTGCTGCATGTCTGTCGGCGACATGCTGGGTTCGGTGGCGGCAATCGTCGCCGGCGCCGTCGTCGCCTCGACCGGATGGATGCCGATCGATCCGATCCTGTCGCTGCTGGTCGCGGCGCTGGTCGCTGCGCTCGACGTGGCTGCTGCTCAAGGCGTCGACGCACGTGCTGATGGAAGGCGTGCCCGCGCACCTTCCGTACGAGGAAATCGGCCGCGCGCTGACGCGGGTGCCGGGCGTGGAGGCCGTGCACGACCTGCACGTCTGGCAGATGACCAGCGAGCGGGCCGCGTTGTCTGCGCATCTGCTGATCCGCGACGCCGCAGGCATGGCCGCAGATCCTGGCGGCGGCGCAGCGCCTGCTGGCCGAGCGCTATCGCATCGACCACGTGACGCTGCAGCCGGCCTGGCATCAGCCGCCGGCGGACAAGCGCGTGATTCCGCTGAAGCCGATTGCCGGCGACGACAAGCCCCACCTGCACTAGACGCGCGTAAGCGGGCCGGGCTGCTTACAGCCAGCGGATCTTCTTGAACCAGAGTAGAGCCCGACATCGATCGCGGCCATCATGGCGAGCGACACCGGGTAGCCCACACTGCCAATCGAGTTCGGGCATGTTCTTGAAGTTCATGCCGTAGATGCCGGCGATCATCGTCGGCACCGCGATGATGGCGGCCCAGCCGGCGAGCTTCTTGGTGACTTCGGTCTCGTTCAGGCTGATCATGCCCAGGTTGACCTGGATCGCGGTGGCCTGCATGTCGCGAATGCCTTCGATCGATCGCATGCAGGCGCTGCAGGTGGTCGTACACGTCGCGGAAATACTCGCCCATGCCGGCGCAGATCTGCGGCACGCGTCCGCCATAGAGCTTGCCGACGGCCTCCATCAGCGGATCGACCGCGTGCTTGAGCGTCATCAGCTTGCGCTTCAGCTCGTACAGCGCCTCGATGTTGGAGCGCGCCTGCGTTCGTGACGAAAATCTGCTCCTCGATCGCTTCGAGCTCGGTCTCGAGCGTATCGAGGACCGGGAAGTAGCGGTCGACCACCTTGTCCATCAGCGCGTAGAGGACATACGCCGCGCCGTGCTTGAGCAGGTCGGGCTCGCGTTCGCGACCGTGCGCGCACGTCGGCGAAACCGCGCTCGGTATCGCGTGCGCACCGACAGGACGTAGTTGGTCCCGACGAAGATGTCGACTTCGCCGACGTGGAGCTCGCCGTCGCGCGGTTCGACCGTGTGCAGAACCGCGAACAGCGAGTCGCCGTACTCTTCGATCTTCGGCCGCTGATGGCCGTGCGCGCGTCCTCGACCGCCAGCTCGTGCAGCGCGAACTCCTCGCGCATTTCCTCGAGCTCGGCCGGCGTCGGATCCTTCAGCGCGACCCAGACGAAGCATCGGGGCGCTTGAGGTAATCGCTGATGTCCTCCTTCGGGATGTCGGCGAGCTTCTTGCCTTCCTGATAGGCGACGCAGTTGACGAGCATGGATCGATGCCCCGCACGTGGCGAATGGTCGATCGAGATCGCGGCCCCGGCCGCGATTGCCAGCTTGCGCGGATCATAGCCGCCTCAGTCCGCGAATGCCACCGCCCTGCGGCGAAGTGGCTACCCTCGCTGACAGCGGGTAACATGGCGCCCTCGCCCGTCACGCTCGCGCAACCCCGCATGATCATCGAGTCGCTGCTCGATACCGACCTGTACAAGTTCACGATGATGCAGGTCGTGCTGCATCATTTTCCCGACCGCGCAGGTCGAATACCGCTTCAAGTGCCGCACACCGGACGTCGACCTGACGCCGTACGTCGATCGAGATCGAGCGCGAGATCGGCGGGCTGTGCGCCCTGCGGTTTTCACGCACGAGGAGCTCGAATACCTGCGGCGCTGGCGCTTCCTCAAGAGCGATTTCGTCGATCTGCTCGGGCTGTTCCAGCTCGACCGAGCGCTTCATCAGCCTGACGCCCGCGCGTCGGCGCCGGGCGAGATCGACATCACGATCAAGGGGCCGTGGCTGCACACGATCCTGTTCGAGGTGCCGGTGCTGGCCATCGTCAGCGAAGTGTACTTTCCGCAACACGACAGCCCGCGCCCGATCTCGCCGAGGGGCGCACGCCGGCTCGACGACCAAGATCGCGCAGATCAACGCGGTTCCCGACCCGGCGTTCCGCGTCGCCGACTACGGCACGCAGGCGCAGGTTTTCGCGCGAGTGGCAGGACGAAGTCCTGCGCACGCTGAAGGAGGGCATCGGCCCGAAATTCGTCGGCACCAGCAACGTCCAGTTCGCGCTCGAGCATGGCCTGACGCCGCTGGGCACGATGGCGCACGAATACCTGCAGGCGTGCCAGGCGGTGGGGCCGCGCCTCCGCGATTCGCAGGTGTTCGCGTTCAACACATGGGCGCGCGAATACCGCGGCGACCTGGGGATCGCGCTGTCGGACATCTGCGGCATGGACGCGTTCCTGCGCGATTTCGACCTGTTCTTCTGCAAGCTGTTCGACGGCGTGCGCCACGACTCGGGCGATCCGTTCGAATGGGGCGAGAAGATGATCGCGCATTACCAGAAGATGCGCATCGATCCGCGCTCGAAGGTGATGGTCTTTTCCGATCGCCTCAACGTCGCCGCTGGCGATCCGGCTGTTCGAATATTTCAAGGGTCGCAGCCAGACGGCGTTCGGCATCGGCACCAACCTGACCAACGACCTCGGCTACGATGCGCTGCAGATCGTGATCAAGATGACGCGCTGCAATGGCCAGCCGGTCGCCAAGATCAGCGACGAGCCATCGAAGGCGATGGACTACGATCCGTCGTACGTCGCCTATCTGCGCGAGGTGTTCGAGGTGCCGGAGCCGGTGGCAACAGCCGGCGGCGACGGGCTCGACGCCGACTGACTAGGCTGCCTCGGCGAGCGCGGCCTGGTACGCGGCGAGCACGTCCGCGCCGGCGCAGACGAACACGATCCTCTGCAGCGCATCGAGCCGGTCGAAGGCTCGCACCGTCGCGACTGCGATCGGCGACCGCCTTTGCCAGCGGATACCCGTACGCACCGCAGCTGATCGCCGGGAATGCGATCGACGCGAGTCCGTGCGCCGACGGCGAGCTCCAGCGAACGCCGGTAGCACGAGGCCAGCAATTGCGGCTCGCCGGCGTTGCCGCCATGCCACACCGGGCCGACCGTGTGGATGACGTGGCGCGCCGGCAGGCGATAGCCACGCGTGATCTTGGCATCGCCGGTGGCGCAGCCGCCGAGGGTCCGGCATTCGGCGAGCAATTCGGGTCCGGCCGCGCGATGGATCGCGCCATCGACGCCGCCGCCGCCCAGGAGCACGTGTTGGCGGCATTGACGATCGCGTCGACGGCGAGCGTCGTGATATCGGCGCGAACAGCGGTGATTTCCAGATGCATGGCGTCATTTTCGCATTCCGCCAGGCCGGCAGCGGGTCGTTCGCGACGACGGCGGCCGGCTCGCGCCTGCTGTCGCGCCCCGGCGCTTCGGTTTATAGTAGCGCGATGCCTTCGGCCACCCCGATCAATACGCCCGCGCCGCCGCCGGGCGCCCCTGCCGGCAAGCAGGCGGCGCGGACGCCCGACCGGCGCCTGAGACTCGACGACATCCTGAAGCTGATGGTGGCCGACGGGCTGGTCGCCGCCGCCGATGCAGACCCGGTCGCGCGCTCGCGCACGCAGCGTTACGAGAATCCGCTGGAGCTGATCGCCGACCAGAAATGGCGCTCGCTGATCCCTCCGCGACGACCGTTGACGCTCGAGACCCTGGTCGAATGGCTGGCCGGCAAGCTCGGCATTCCCTACCATCACATCGATCCGCTGAAAATCGACCTGGTCGCGGTGACCGGCACGATGTCGATCGCGTACGCCGAGCGCTACCGCATCCTGCCGGTCGCGGTGGCCAAGGGCGAGCTGACCGTTGCGACCAGCGAGCCGTTCGTGCGCGCGTGGGCCGACGAGCTCGAGTCGATCCTGCATCTCAAGGTCAAGCTGGTCTTCGCCAACCCGCAGGATATCCGTCGCTACATCGGCGAGTTCTTCACTCTTGCCCGCTCGATGAAGAAGGCGCGGCGAGACGCAACGCGGCGACACGTTCACGCGCAATTTCGAGCAGCTGGTCGAGCTTGGCAAGCACGGCCAGCTCGACGCCAACGATCAGCACGTCGTCCACATCGTCGACTGGCTGTGGCAATACGCGTTCGAGCAGCGCGCGTCGGATATCCACATCGAGCCACGGCGCGACGCGGGCGTCGTGCGCTTCCGCATCGACGGTGTCCTGCATCAGGTCTACGCGATCCCGAATCCGGTGCTGATCGCGATGACCAGCCGGATCAAGCTTCTGGCGCGCATGGAGATCGTCGAGCGGCGGCGCCCGCAGGACGGGCGCATCAAGACGGTGTCGCCGGACGGCGAGGAGATCGAGCTTCGCATCTCGACGATGCCGACCGCGTTCGGCGAGAAGGTCGTCATGCGGATCTTCACGCCCGACGTGCTGGTGCGCGATTTCCAGGAGCTGGGCTTCACCGGCGAGGACCGCGAGCGCTGGGAGCACATGATCAAGGAGCCCTACGGCATCGTCCTGGTCACCGGTCCGACCGGATCAGGCAAGACGACGACGCTGTATTCGACGATGAAGCTGCTCGCCACGACCGAAGTCAACGTGTGCTCGATCGAGGATCCGATCGAGATGATCGCTCCCGAGTTCAATCAGATGCAGGTGCAGCCGGCGATCGGCGTCGATTTCGCGAGCGGCGTGCGCACGCTGCTGCGCCAGGATCCCGACATCATCATGGTCGGCGAAATCCGCGATCGCGACACCGCCGACATGGCGGTGCAGGCGGCGCTGACCGGCCACCTGGTGCTCTCGACCTTGCACACCAACGATGCGCCGACGCGCGATCACGCGCTTGCTCGATCTCGGCGTGCCGCCGTTCCTGATCAGCTCGACGGTGCTGGGCGTGATGGCGCAGCGCCTGGTGCGCACGCTTTGCCCGCACTGCAAGGCGCCGGCGGACCCGCTCGACCCGGAAATGTGGCGCATGCTGACCGCGCCGTTCCGCAGCGACTGGCGAGCAGCACGTGCACGCTCCCGTCGGCTGCCTCGAATGCCGGATGACCGGCTACTTCGGCCGGATCGGCCTGTACGAGATCATGACTCTGTCGCCGATCATCCGCCGTCTGATCCATTCCGACGCCGACGATGCGAAGATCCGCGAGCAGGCATACAAGGAAAACATGAAGCCGCTGCGCGTGTCCGGCGCGGCGAAGATCGCCGCGGGGCTGTCCACCGCCGAGGAAGTCATCAAGGTCGTTCCGCTCGGCTAGCGGACACGGCGGCCGGATATCGGCCGCCCGGCGTTGCGCGCGGCCTTGACTCGCTTCGGATCGCCCTGAAATGGTCATCACACGATGAGCACGCAAGAACCGCTACGTCCGATGCACCTGTCGCTGCGCTTTATTGCGCCGCTGACGGTGGCGCTGGCGCTGCTCGCGTACCTGCTGGTGCCGCTGGTCGACAAGCTCGCCTTGCGCTGGTGGATCAACGACCTCGACACGCGCTCGGAGCTGGTCGCCAACACACTGCAGGACCAGCTCTCCGGGGCGATCGAGCAGGGCTCGACGACGAAAGTAGAGCAGGTGTTCATGCGAGCGCTGCAGGACGAACGGCTCTATGCGCTGGCTTTTTGCGATGAGAAGGGGAAGCTGCGCTATTCGACGCCCACCTATCCGGTGACGCTCGGATGCCGGCCGCCGGCGAGCGCGGCGGGCGAAGCGCACTCGGTGATCCGCCTGCGCCAAGGCCCGCTGCACGTCGTGCAGCGGCCGCTGCTCCAGGGCAACGATCGGATCGGCACGCTGATTCTGGTCCACGACATGAGCTTCGTCGACCGGCGCAGCGCAGATACGCGCCTTTATCTGATCGGCCTGTTCGTCGTCCTCGGCGTCGTCGTGTCGCTGGTCACCGTGTCGATCGCCCACCTTTCATGGCGCGGCTGGGTCGCCGGCGTGCGCTCATTGCTGCGCGGTGAAGGAATACTGCAGCCCTTTTCGCAGCCGGGCTCGTCGCCGGTCCATCCGCTGGCGAGCGAATTGCGGGCGCTGCTGCGCGAGCTCGACCAAGGCCGCCGGGGACGCGACCAGACCGCGATATGGAGCCCGGAGATGTTGCGCAACGTCCTGCACGAGCAGCTGCTCGGCGACGAGGTGCTGGTCGTATCCAATCGCGAGCCGTTCATTCACAACCGGGAAGGCGATGCGATAACGCTGTTGCGCCCGGCCAGCGGATTGGTCACCGCGCTCGAACCGGTAATGCGCGCCTGCTCCGGTACCTGGATCGCTCACGGCAGCGGCGGCGCGGATCGCGAGACCGCCGATGCGCGCGGGCGGCTGCGCGTGCCTCCCGACAATCCGAGTTACACGCTGCGGCGAGTATGGCTGAGCGCGGAAGAGGAGCGCGGCTACTACAACGGTTTCGCCAACGAAGGGCTGTGGCCGCTGTGCCACATCGCCCACGTACGGCCGGTGTTCCGTTCCGCCGACTGGGAGCAGTACGTCCGGGTCAATCGGCGCTTCGCCGACGCCGTGCGCGACGAGGCCCACACCGAGGACCCGGTCGTGCTGGTCCAGGACTATCACCTGGCGCTGGTGCCGCGGCTGATCCGCGAGCGGCTGCCGAAAGCCACGATCATCATGTTCTGGCACATTCCGTGGCCGAATCCGGAATCGTTCAGCATCTGCCCATGGCGCGAGCAACTGCTCGAGGGCATGCTGGGCAGCACGATCCTCGGTTTTCACACGCGTTTCCATTGCCAGAATTTCGTCGAGACCGTCGACCGGCACCTGGAAGCTCGCATCGAGCGCGAGTCGTCGACGATTTCGTACGGCGGCCAGCTGACGCGCGTCGAGTCGTACCCGATTTCGATCCAATGGCCGCCCGAGTGGATCGATTCGCAGTTGTCAGTCTCGCTCTGCCGCGCCAAGGTGCTGCGAATCGAAAAGCTTCCCGACGACGTCCTGCTCGGCGTCGGCGTCGACCGGATGGACTACACCAAGGGAATACTCGAGCGCTTTCTCGCGGTCGAGCGCCTGCTCGAGATACATCCCGAGCTCATCGGCCGGTTCGTTCTGGTGCAGATTGCCGCGCCTTCGCGCTCGTCGCTCGACGAATATCAGAATTTCGAGACTCGAGTCCGCTCGCTGGCGGCGCGCATCAATACGAGCTTCGGCCGCGACGGCTACGAGCCGATCCGGCTGAAGGTCGAGCATCACGAGTCGCAATCGGTCAACGAGTACTACCGCGCGGCTGACGTTTGCGTAGTCACCAGCCTGCACGACGGGATGAACCTCGTCGCCAAGGAATTCGTGGCGTCGCGCGAGGACGAGCAAGGCGTCCTCGTGCTTTCGCAGTTCACCGGCGCGGCGCGCGAGCTTCCGGACGCGCTGATCGTCAATCCGTATCACATCGAGAATTGCGCCGATGCCCTGTACAAGGCGCTGACGATGCCGGCCGACGAAAAGCGCGTGCGCATGCGCAGCATGCGGCGGCTGGTGCAGGAGTTCAACGTCTATCGCTGGGCCGGTGCGATGCTGCTCGATGCGGCGCGGCTGCGGCAGCGCCAGCGCGTATCGGCGCGGATATTCGCGCACCAGCGCAGCGCCGGCATCGAGGCATGAGATATGCGCTCGGGACTGCGTCGCTGACGCAAATACGCAGTATGGTGTCGGGCCGGCCGATGCTGGCGTTCGACATCGACGGCACGCTGGCGCCGATCGTCGCCGAGCCCTGGCGAGCGCATATCTCGGAGGAGCTCCGCGCCTGCCTTCGCTCGCTGGCGGCCAGAACGCCGGTCGCGATCATCACCGGACGCGCGGTCAAGGACGCGCGCCCCTTGCTGGGCTTCAGCCCGCACTATGTCGTCGGCAATCACGGCGCGGAAGGGATCCCCGGGTTCGAAGCCCAAAGCGCCGGCTTTCAGCGCGTTTGTGCGGCGTGGCTCGCCGAGCTCAGCGCTACGCCGGACGCGCGCGGATGGCGCGCGATGCCGGGGATCATGCTCGAGGACAAGCAGTATTCGCTGTCGTTTCACTACCGCCATACTGCAAGGCCGGGGCTGGCGCGTCAGTTGCTGGAGCAGCGTATCGCTCGACTGGTGCCGCCGCCCGACATCGTGCACGGCAAGCGCGTCCTCAACCTGCTGCCGCCGGACGCGCCGCACAAGGGCGAGGCGCTGCAAAGCCTGCTCGGCCTTTCCGGCTGCGCGCGGGCAATGTACATCGGCGACGACGTCACCGACGAGGACGTGTTCCGCATGCGCATGCCGGAGGTTCTGTCGATCCGGGTCGGGCGAAAGCGGAAGAGCGCCGCCGAAATGTATTTGAAGAACCAGGCCGAGGTTGCCCGGCTGGTGCGCCGGCTGGTCGCGATGCTCGATGGCGGCAGGCAGCCGTCCCGGCCGCTCGGCGCAACCGCCGCCCCGATCACGCGATGAGCGAGATCGCCGGCCGCGCGGCGCCAAATCTTTCGCTGGGCGTCATCGGTAATTGCGCGTTCAATGCGTTGATCGACGAGCGGGGCTCGATTGTCTGGTGCTGTCTGCCGCGACCGGACGGCGATCCGGTGTTCCACGCGCTGCTCGGCGGCGTCCCGCGCGACGACGTCGGCGCGCGGCGCATTCGACATCGAAATCGAGAACTTCGCCCGCGCGACGCAGCATTACGTCACCGAACACGGCGATACTGGTTACCGACCTGTTCGACCGTCAGGGACACGGCGTGAGGATCACCGACTTTGCGCCGCGCCTGCGCGATCGCGGCCGTGTGTTTCGTCCGTTGCTGTTCATCCGGCGGATCACGCCGCTTTCCGGGCGGCCACGCGTCCGAATACGCGTGCGGCCCAGCTTCGAGTACGGCGCGGCGCGACCCGAATTCACCCGCGGCAGCAACCACATCCGGTACGTGCATCCGACGCAGTCCTTGCGCCTGACCTGCGACATGCCGGTCACCTACATCCTCGACGAGACCTTCCATCTGCTCGACCAGCCGGCCAACCTGATTTTCGGCGTCGACGAGACGATCGCCACCGGCATCGCCGAAACCGCGCGCGATTTCGAGGAGCGCACCGCCGAGTACTGGCAGCACTGGTCGCGCGCACTGGCGGTGCCGCTCGAGTGGCAGGATGCGGTGATCCGTGCGGCGATCACGCTGAAGCTCTGCATGTACGAGGAAACCGGCGCGATCATGGCTGCGATGACGACCAGCATTCCGGAGGCGCCGGGGACCGAGCGCTGCTGGGATTACCGCTATTGCTGGCTGCGCGACGCTTTTTTCGTCGTTCGCGCGCTGAACGGGCTGTCCGAAGTCGCCACGATGGAGAATTATCTCCGGTATCTGTTCAATGTCGCCGACACCGCGGCCTTGCAGGGCCACCTGCAGCCGCTGTACGGCATCAGCCTGGAAAGCGAGGTCGTCGAGCGCTTCGTCGACACCTTGCCCGGCTACGCCGGCATCGGGCCGGTCCGCGTCGGCAATCAGGCCTACGAGCACCGACAGCACGACGTCTACGGCCACGCGATCCTTGCCGCGACGCAGGCATTCTTCGATCGCCGGCTGCTGCATCCGGCGGGCATCGACGATTTCCTGCGGCTGGAATGGCTGGGTGAGCGCGCATTCGCGTTGCACGACAAGCCCGATGCGGGGATATGGGAGCTGCGCACGCGCAGCGGCGTGCATACGTCGTCGACGGTGATGTGCTGGGCCGCTTGCGACCGCCTGGCGAAGATCGCGCTGCATCTCGGCCGTCCCGACCGGGCAAGCGAATGGCGCAACCGCGCCGATGCGATCAAGGCGACCATACTCGAGCTTGCCTGGAACCCGCAGCGGCAGGCGTTCGTCGACGTCTTCCGCGGCGAGCACCTCGACGCCAGCGTGCTGCTGATGAGCGAAGTCGGCCTGGTGGGCGCCGACGACCCGCGCTGGCGGTCGACGCTTGCCGCCGTGCGCGGCGAGCTGCTGCGCGGCGGCCATCTGTACCGCTACGCGACCGCCGACGATTTCGGCACGCCCAAGATGGCATTCACTGCCTGCACGTTCTGGCTGATCGACGCACTGGCGCGCGCCGGCGACACCGGCGAAGCGCGCGAGCTGTTCGAGGGCCTGGTCGCGGCGAGAAATCCGCTGGGCCTGCTCTCCGAGGACATCGACCCTGCGACCGGCGAGCTCTGGGGTAATTTTCCGCAGACCTATTCGATGGTCGGTATCATCAACGGCGCAACCCGGTTGAGCCGGCGCTGGGAAACCGTGCTCTAGTCCGTGGCCGCGACGCCTGATCGGAGAAAGAGAGAAATGCCGGCAATCCGCTACCTGCTGGTCGCCTTGCTGCTGGTCTGCATTGGAGGCTGCGGCAAGACCAGCGAACAACGCGAACAGGAAAGGATCGCGCGCGAGACGGCGCTGCGCCAGGCGCTCGAGAAGTCGCTGGCCGAGGAGCAGCAAAAAGACCGCCGCATGCGCGAAGGCGCCGCAGCCGAGGCCTTCGAGCGGCTGGTCAACGAGGCGGCCGAGCACGAGCAGGAGGTCGCGCGCGCGGCAGCCGCGCCGCCTACGCCCGAGCAGCAGCAGGCGGAGCGCGCGAACCTGCTGCGGCAGTACACCGAAACGCTGAAACGGACGCTCGCCGATCCGGCGTCGATGCAGGTGCGCAACGCCGAATTGAGCCCGAAGCAGCCCGGCATGTGTGCCGAATACAACGCCCGGAACAAGGCCGGTGCATACCAGGGCTACAAGCGGGTGGTCGTCATCGACAACCGGGTGGCGACCGAGGAAGCGCCGGTTCGCGAGACCTTGCCGCAATTCCTGGCGTTCCAGATCGCCGCGCGCGACAGCGGCTGCTTTCCCGATGTCGAGAACGTCAAGATACTGCAGTAACGGCGCTGGTGCGGCGGCCGGCTGACCGATCCCCCGCTCGGCCGAAACCTTGACTTTGCCCTACCGCGCACGTAAGTTCTCGCGGAGAAATCGAGGCTTTCGTCCCGGACCATCAGAGGAGAAAACGATGTCGACGCGAATTCTGCTCTGTACTGCGCGCTGTCGTGACGATCGCCGGGATTGCGAGCTGCCTTGTCGTCCAGCCGGTGGGCGCCCAGACGATCATCGATCAATGGAGCTCGGTAAGCGCCCCGCCTCCTCCGCCGTTGAAGGCGGTCATGATCGACAAGAGCACGACCGTGCTGCTGATGCTCGATTTCAACGAGCAAACCTGCAACATGCAGCGTCGACCGCGGTGCATAGCATCGATCCCCAAGGTCAAGACGCTGTTGACGGCGGCGCGCACGGCGGGCGTCCCGGTCATCTTCACCCTTGGCGCCGGCGGCAAGCCAGCCGATCTTCCCAAGGATCTCGCCCCGTCCGCCAACGAGCCGGCGATGCTGGCGGGTCTCGATAAGTTCATGGGTACCGATCTCGAGAAGATTTTGAAGGAGAAAGGCGCCAAGACGGTCATCGTGGTCGGCACCGGCGCGAACGGGGCCGTGCTCTACACAGGAAGCGGCGCGGCCATGCGCGGGATGAAAGTGATCATCCCCGTCGACGGCGTGTCCGGAGACACGACGTATATCGAGCAATATGTCGCATGGCATCTGGTCAACGCGCCGGTTATCGGTCCGGCGTTTACGCTGACGACGATCGATCAGGTCACATTCTGACGGCGCAGCTCGAACCACGACGGCGTGCGCCAGAGGGTCGCGACACGGTTGCAACCTAGCGGACCAAAAAAAGCGGCGCGTTGGAGCGCGCCGCGATATGCAAGATCAAGCTTCTGCCAAGAAGCGGCTACTTGTCCCAGTGGCCTTCGTGGAAATGGTAGCGGCCATTCTCTTCACGCCACTCCGGCGCAACATAGTGCTCGCCGTGCCGCTCGCGTTCGTAGCCGCCCTTCACCCAAACGTGCTTGTGGGAGTCTGCATCAAACCGGTAATACCCCGGCGTGACGACATACCCTTCACGAGGCGGCAACTGCTCATACACCGGCGGCGGAGGCGCGACGTCGACGTCGATACTGAAATTTGCCGCATGGGCCGCAAACGGGGCAGCGAATGCAGGTCGCCAGCCCAATGGCCAAAAGTGTCTTTCGGACACTCATAAACAGCTCCTTTTTTTGGTACGAGGCTTTCATGATCGCGCGGGCGGCCCCCTGCTGCCTATCAGACGCAGGCTGAAAAGCGCGTAGGACTCCGGACGAATGCGCGGCTCTGTCTAAGCGCCCCCGATTGTGAACAACTCCTGCGGCTCGCGGATACCGCGAGGCGGATGGACACCCACCGAAATCATCCTCCCCGAACTGGTGGCTGCCTCAAAAAATGCTCGACACGAGTACTTTGCGCTGCGGCGGCCGGCACAGGGCGGCGCGGCGCTCGGCGTTGAACCTGTCGCGACATTTTTCAACCCCAATGCGGCCTCAACCGAATGACAATCACCGTGCCCTCGCTCGGACGATGTCGGTTTGCTAGGCGTTACCTTTGGACTCTCGTCGAAGCAACTGGCTCGGAATCGCAATAGTCGTTAACGAACCCACCCGGGCCATTGAGTGCCCTCGACTGAGTCTGGCGGAAGGTGTGAGATTCGAACTCACGGTGCCGTTGCCGACACGCCGGATTTCAAGTCCGGTGCATTCAACCGCTCTGCCAACCTTCCTTCATTTTCGATCAACCGCTTACGACACTACCCCGCGGCGTCATGTTGCCCGACTGTGCTGGATTTGTACAAGATCTTGTCCAGCTTTCCGGCCATCGCCTGACGGTTGTCCTTTGATAGGCGCGCGTACTTTCAGCATAACCTGCGTCTTCAAACCTCCGGCCGCCATCCGGGCCGCCCTTGTGCGAGAACACGTACAGCGGCCCGAGTCTGGCTTCGATCTCTTGCCAGCCGTCAGCGACGAGCTGGAGCTGGAGGCCGGAATCGGACCGACCGGATGTCATAGGGAGATCAGAAACACCATGGTGTTAGGCTTTTCCCTTACCAAAAGCGTCGCATGACCAAGAAGGGAACGAACGCATGAATCAGATCGATCTCAACGGCAGAAAGGCCGTGATTACCGGTGGCTGCCGGGGAATCGGGCTTGCGGCGGCCGATCGCTTCACCAGATCGGGCGCCAGGATCACGATATGGGATGTCGATGTAGCCGCAATGAAGCGCGTATGCGCAGAACGCTCGGATTGGACGTGGCATCAGGTCGACGTCACCAGCGAAACAGCCATCGACGCCGCGCTGAAAGCGAGCGTGCTGGCGCTTGGCAGCGTCGACATTCTGGTCAACGCAGCGGGCATTGCGGGCTCACGCGTACCCGCAGTCGATTGTTCGCTGTCCGAGTGGCAGCGCGTGCTCGACGTCAATCTTACCGGCACGTTTCTTTGCAGTCGGGCTGTCGTGCGGCACATGCAGGAACGCGGCTATGGACGTGTCGTCAACCTCGCATCGATCGCCGGGAAGGAGGGCAACGCGACTGCCGCGCACTACTCCGCGGCCAAAGCGGGAGTTACTGCGCTTACCAAGGCCATGGCCAAAGAATCGCTGGTGGGTGACATCCGGATCAATGCCGTCGCGCCGGCTGCGGTCAATACCGAATTGTTCTCGGCACTACCCCTGGATAGCCAGAAAATCGCGATGAGCCGCATTCCACTTGGCCGTGCCGGGACGGTCGACGAAGTGGCCGCGCTGATCGCGTGGATAGCGTCAGAGGAATGCTCCTTCACGACGGGCTTTACCTTCGACGCTTCCGGAGGACGCGCGACGTATTAGGAGATTCCCCAGGTGTGGCTTTGAAAGAAATCCACCACCGTCGGTCCAGTGGCGAGGAACGCCTCAGGGTCCTCCGACACGGTCTATCTCCACTCAGGCGCGCATTGGATGTCGAGTAGCGAGCGCGCTATGATTCCGGATCGAAAACCGACAGTCAACATGCCGCGGCATCAGTGGCTGAAAATTCGCCCGAAGCAGCGGCGCACGTTCGCCAAGTCGCACTAGGAGGACGTCAGTCCTCAGCCGTACGCCGCGGGCGCTCGATGTTGGGCACGGGCAGCGACTGTCGCAGCACCGTTTCCTCGAGCCATTCGGCAGCACGCCGCGCCCGAGCGACGACGGCATCCGGAGGCATTTGCTGATAATCGTCATTGTAGACGTCGAAACTGTAGACACCGCTATAGCCCAGTGTGTCGAGCCTGCTGACGAATGCTGCGAGATCATCGCTGTGGGCGCCTTCGCCCGGGAAAACGCGAAATCGCGTTTTAGTCGCCGCGTTCCCCGCGATCGAGGGAACCGTTTGCCACTTGAAGTCGGACAACTGAACCACGAAGATCTGTTCCGGGTCGATCGCATCAAGGTCTTCAAGCGGTACCTGTGCCCCAATGATGTCGAAAGCATCGATCGCGAGTCCCAGGTTCCGACAGTTGGCCAGAAGCACGAATTCGCCGGCTAAAGCGAAATTGCTGGCTGTCCGGCTCCATGAAACTCCCTTGAACGCAATGCGCACACCCTTCGGAATCGCCAGGATCGCCAGCGTGCGCAAGTCACGGATTATCTCGTCGGCATTTGTGTTGGCGTGACTCGACGTCGAGGCCTCGACGATAAGCAGACGCCCACCGAGCTCTTGGCAGAGCTCCAGCATGGATTTAGCGACGTCCACCTTGTAGTCATGCAACCGACCGTCGAGACCTTCGAAATCGCGCAGCGTTTCCAGGCCCGTTACGGCGAGGCCGCTATCGCGTACGGCGCAAACCCCTCCGGCTACGCCACCAGGATGCCCAACGATCTCGCTGGCCGAGATCATCACCTGCGAGAAGCCGGCACGCCGTATCGCGGCGAGCTTGGCGTCCAAAGGACCCGCCAGCGAAGCGGTGTCCATCCCGATGTCACGGATGATCATTGAGGTGCTGTGTGGATACTGGGTTCGTCATGCACGAGCTCGAACATGACGCTGCCGAGACAAGGCTTTGTGAGCGCTCCACGGTCGTTCGCGTGAACCTTCTCCGAAGTGAGAAATTCGATGCCGCGCTTCTCGAGCAACGCTACCGTTGCCGTTACATCCGGTGTCCCGAAGCCGATACGCTGCAAGTGTTCTTCGGATGGCAGCATAACGTGCGTAGCCGTCGGGTTCGATCAACTGGAGGAAAAAGCTGCGACAGGGACTCTGCAGGAGCAAACCCTTGGGCATGATGCCGAAACGGACGCGATCGGGAAGTGGTGTAAAGCCGAAGAGCTGCGAATAGAACCATACCCAGTCTGCGGTCCGGTCGGGGCCGATGTACTGAACGATACCGAAAAAGTGCAGGTCGCCTATCGCGGCAGGCTTCGTTTCGACTGAGGGGATGGCGCGAAAGTCGATGTCATAGATCGAGAATTCGTTATAGCGATCGACAAAATAAATGAGACTCTCGCCAGCGCCATGAATTGCCGGGATGTTGAGCTCCATGGCTCGCGCACGCGCAGGCATCTCCCACGCGCCCATATCCCGAACCCGCTGGAACGCGGCTTCTGCATCGCGTACGCGAAGCGCGAATGCACTTAGAACCGGAGTCTCGGCCGGATGCACCGTGTGGGGACGATCCGCTGGCTGGGAATTGATGACGATATTCATCGATCCCTGGCGGTAGAGTTCGACCTCTCGTGATCGGTGCCGCGCGACCGGACGGAACCCCAACTTCTCAAGCAGGCCGCCGAGCGCCTGCGGCTTAGACGTGGCGAACTCGATGAATTCAAGGCCACTGATGCCAAGGGGATTGGGGCCTTCTTCGGGGACCGCTTCGTGTTCTAACACGTTGGTCATTTTGGATTCTCGTCTTCTGTCGTCGACGCCCGAGTGTTAGTGCGAATCATCGGCCAGACTATACCAAAGAATCATCGGTATGATAGCCGGATCCGCTTGCGCGGCGACTTTCGCGGGCGACGCGATCGGTCAGGGCAGCAGCAGCGAACCGAGTTCCAGGGAGGCGTCGTGCAAAGGCCGGTAGAAGCGCTCTGCCATTTCTGCGCGGTCGAACCAATCGTCCCTGCAGGATGACGTTGATCCCTGCGACGTAGTGCCCGGCCACGTCACGGACTGGAACCGCCAGCGTGCAAATGCGTGGTTCCATCAGCTGGCTCGCGAACGCGAACCCCGATTCGCGAACCGCGGCCAGCAGCGGCAGCAACTTCTCGGCCGAGGTAGGGGTGTAATCCGTATAGGGATGGAACTTCGCGTACGTCAGGTAATCGTTCAACTCGGTCTTGCGGCAAATGCGCAAGCATGACGTGCCCGATAGACGTGCAGTAGGCGGGGAGGCGACGCCCGACATTGAGGGCGGGTGACATGATGCGCGACGACGACGAGCGCGCGATATAGACGATTTCTTCTCCATCCGGCATCGCGAGCGAGCACGCCTCGCGCAATGAGTCGCTAAGGCGATCGAGAATGGGCTGCGCGAGAACGGCGATCGGAGATGCCGACAAGTAACCATGGCTGAACGACAGCACGCGGGGCCGCAGGTAGAACCGGCGCGCGTCGTCCGCCGCTACGAATCCCAGCTTCTCAAGTGTATGCAGGCTGCGGCGCGCCGCAGCCCGCGGAATCCCCGTGCGATGGCTGACCTGTGCGATCGTCATCCGCCGCTTCTTGTCCGAAAGAGCTAACAAGACACCTAGTCCCCGGGCCAATGCGGTGACGAAGTCCGGATCATCGCCGAACGCAGCGATCTTATCGGTCACCAATCCGCTCGGATCCGGAAATGTGGATTTGGTAGGCACTCCGGTTTCGGACTTGTCTCGAGCGATTCCTGGTTGTTGGATTACTCGAGTGGGGCTGTGCATTTCTTGACCTCTCTAATTGAGATGTCGGACTCGGGATTGATCGGCGGCAATGGGGACAGGCAGTCCGTACAACTTGTCGACGAGGCGCGCAGATAACCATCCGAGCAATAGGTCATTGTGGGCGTAAGCGCCCGAACGCAACCGGATACGGTCAGAAAATACCACAATGGCACGCCAATGCGCTAATTGTGGGCGTCTAGCGCACACATTCGCCGATATACGCCCTTGCCCGTCAGCAACGCAACGTCCTATCGTTGCTCGTGATTCGACGCGCGGGCGCCGCCCAGCGCCAAGATGGTTTGGCGGAGATTCTGGCGCGCATGAAAGCGCTCATCGAATTCCGATTACAACGGACTGCGCAACATAGCGCGGCCGTTTTTCGACATCTAACACCCGGAGTGCACCCGATGGCCGCTACCGAAATAAAGAAGGCAATCACCGAGGAACAGCAGCAGGAACTGGACGCAGTTTTCGAGCGTGCGGGCAAAGCCCTCGCGATTATCGAGACCTACGATCAAGCACGAATCGATCGCCTTTGCCAGGCCGTGGCCTGGGCGGTCGCCAACAAGCAGACGTTTACGCGACTGGTCGAGATGGGTATTGACGAGAGCGGCCTGGGCGACGCGGTCAGCCGAATGGGCAAGCGCATGAAGATTCGCGGCGTGCTGCGCGACGCGCTCCGCCAGAAGAGCGTAGGCATAATCGAGGAACTGCCCGAAAAGGGCATCGTCAAGTACGGCAAGCCGGCAGGGATCATCGCCTGCATCGTCCCCACGACGAACCCGGACCTCACCCCTGCCGGCAATGCGATCTACGGGATCAAGGCGCGTGACGTAGTCATCTTCTCGCCGCATCCGCGTTCGAAGAAGACGTCGTTTGAAACGGTGCGCCTGATGCGCGAAGCGCTGGAGCGAGAAGGCGCGCCCGCCGACATCCTGCAATGCCTGACCAAGGTCAACATTCCGATGTCGCAGGCGCTGATGGCGCGGGCCGATCTGATCGTGGCTACCGGCGGCCAGCCAATGGTCCGCGCCGCATACAGCTCGGGTACGCCAGCTTACGGCGTGGGCGCCGGCAACTCGACGATGATCATCGACGAGACGGCGAACATCGCGGAAGCCGCACATAACACTCGCCTGTCCAAGACGTCGGATTTCGGGTCGGGATGCTCGGCTGACGGCAATCTGATCATCGAAGCTTCGATCTTCGACAAGCTGCTGGAACAGCTTCAGAAGGAAGGCGGATACCTCGCGAACGATCAGGAAAAGGCGCAGCTGCGCCGCGTCATGTGGGACGACGAGCAGCACCGTACGGCGGACACGGTGGCCATCGCGCCGCAGCAACTCGCGAAAGCGGCAGGTTTCACGATCCCCGTCCGACCGCAAGTTCATCATCGTGCACGGCGACGGCATCGGCAAAGAACATCCGTTCTCCGGCGAGAAGCTGACCACGCTGCTCGCCGTGTACAAGTACAAGGGCTTCGATCAGGCGCTCGCGATGATGCGCGGCATCTACGAAGTGGGCGGCAAGGGTCATTCCTGCGGGATCTACTCGTTCGATCAGGACCACATCAATCGCCTCGCCCTCGCTGCACCGGTGTCCCGGATCATGGTGCGACAGCCGCAATCGAAGGCCAACGCCGGCGCGTTCAACAACGGGATGCCCATGACCTCCAGTCTCGGCTGCGGTACGTGGGGCGGCAACATCGTGTCCGAAAACGTGCACCTGAAACACTACATGAACACTACCTGGGTGTCGGTGCCGATCAAGGAGGACAAGCCCTCGGACGAGGAACTGTTCGGCACGTTCTATGACCCGTCGATGGAAGCCGAAGTCGAATTCATCACAACCTGAGCCATGGAGACACGACACGCAACGCGGCCCTCGACGAGACTCCATGACGACAGAAGACACCGGAAGAGCTGATTGCCGAATGCGGCGCCTGGTGGGACACGGCCATCATCGACATTCATCCGGGCAAGATCGCGATTCGCGGTTACCCGATCGAGGAGTTGATCGGTCGGGTGCGTTTTCCCGACATGATCTGGCTGATGTTGCGTGGCGAACTGCCGACACGCGGCCAGTCGGATTTGCTGGAAGCGGCATTGGTGCCAGGCGTCGACCACGGTCCACACGCGCCGTCCATTGCGATCTGCGTGCATGGCGGTGAGCTGCGGGCTGCCGGTCAATGGCGCCATGGCCTCGGCGATCAACGTGCTCGACGACGTCCATGGCGGCGCGGGGCAGCAGTGCATGGAGTTCTACCGGGAAATCGCCGCGCAGGCCGGGGACAGATGGCGATGTTGTCGAGGCCGCGACCGCCGTCATCCAGCGCCACCGGGACGCTGGCGAGAAGATCGTGCCCGGCTTCGGCCATCGCTTCCATCCGGTCGATCCGCGGACCGCGCCGCTGTTCGCCCTCGTCGCCAAGGCGGTCGCCGCCGGCACGGTGTCGGGGCGCTGGGCGGCGATCGGCCACGCGGTCGAGGATGCGCTGAAGGCGATCACGGGCCGCCACATCCCGATGAACATCGACGGCATCACGGCCGTCATCTTCTGCGAACTGGGCTTCGAGCCGGAACTCGGCCGCGGCCTGTTCGTCCTGTCGCGCTCGGTCGGCATTCTCGCCCACGCGTGGGAGCAGAAGCAGCGCGGCCGCCGGATGATGGGGCCGATGCCGAAGGAAATTCCGTACCGCTACAGCGGCCCGGCGCGGCGCGCGGTACCGACGCCGAGGCAACGACTGAAACGGCCACTCACCGCGGGCCTAGCCGCAGGCAGAAAGGGACTGAGGGAACACGCCATGAAAGACACGATCGCGAACCAGCTGGTGAAGTACCTCGAGGCGCGCGGCATCGAGCACATCTTCGGCCTGTGCGGGCACACCAACATCGCTGTGCTCGCGGCGCTGTCGAAGAGCAAGAAGATCAAGTTCGTCAACACGCGGCACGAGCAGATCGCTGCGCACGCGGCCGACGGTTACGCGCGGGCGACCAAGAAGACCTCCGTCGTGCTGACGCATCTCTCGCCCGGGCTCACCAACGCAGCGACCGGTGTGGCGAACGCGGCGCTCGACTCGATCCCGATGGTCGTGATTGCCGGCGACGTGCCGACGCACTACTTCGGCAAGCATCCGCACCAGGAAGTGAACCTGCACGCCGACGCGTCGCAGTACGAGATCTACCGGCCGTTCGTGAAGCGGGCGTGGCGCGTGGATTCGGCGCACTTGTTTCCCGAGATCATGGAGAAGGCGTTCACGCTGGCCGAGAGCGGCCGGCCCGGTCCGGTGCTGGTCGACGTGCCAATGGACATTTTCTCGAAGGAGGTCGACGTCAGCCTGTTCAAGCGCGTGCTGGCGAACGCGAAGTCGCTGCACAAGCCCTCGCTGGACGACATGGCGGCGGAGGAGATCATCCGCACGCTGCTCGAAGGCGAAGACGCCGCTGCTGTACGTGGGCGGCGGCATCCTGCTGGCCGACGCGGCCGAGGAGATGCGCGAGCTGGCCGAGCACCTGTCGCTGCCGGTCGCGCACACGCTGATGGGCAAGGGCGCGCTGCCGGACGACCATCCGCTGATCCTCGGGATGACCGGTTTCTGGGGCACCAAGTTCATCAACGACAAGTGCAAGGGCGCCGACTGGATTCTCGGGCTCGGCACGCGCTTCTCGGAGGCCGACTGCAGCTCCTGGGAGCCCGAGTACACGTTCAATTTCCCGCCGACGAAGCTGATCCACATCGACATCGATCCGGCCGAGATCGGCCGCAACTATCCGGTCGCGATCGGCGCGGTGGCAGACCTCAAGGAAGCGCTGAAGGTGCTCAACCGCGTCGCGCGCAAGCTGGCGCCCAAGGGCGTGCAAAGGCCAAAGCTCGTGGCCGAGTTGGCGGCCAACCGCAAGCAATTCGTTGCCAGCAACAAGAAGGCGATGGAGAGCAATGCCTGGCCGATGCGGCCGGAACGGATCCTCGCCGACCTGCGCGCCGCGGTGCCGCGTGACTCGATCCTGTGCACCGACGTAGGCTGGAACAAGAATGGCATGGCCCAGCAGTACCCGATCTACATCCCGGGCACCGTGTTCACGCCAGGTGGGTACGCGACGATGGGCTTCGGCGCCCCGGCCGCGCTGGGTGCCAAGGTGGCCCTGCCGGACAAGGTGGTGGTGGCGCTGGTTGGCGACGGCGGCTTCGGCCAGAACCCGGCGATGCTGGCCACCGCGTTCGAGGGAGACATCGCGGTGGTCTGGGTGATCATGAACAACCACGCGTTCGGGACGATCGCGGGCCTCGAGGCCGCGCACTATGGGACAACATTCGGCACGGTGTTCGAGAAGGACGGCAAGACGTGGTCGCCCGATTACGCGGCGATCGCCAAGGCCTACGGCATCGACGGCATCAAGGTCGAATCCGCCGCAGGGTTCAAGCCGGCGCTGGAGAAGGCGATCAAGGCCAAGCGCCCGTGCGTGATCGACGTCTACATGCAGAACGAGCCGGTGCCGACCGATGGGCACTGGAACATCATGGACATCTACTCGCCCGGCAAGAAGGTGCATCACGCGAGCACCAGCACGGTCGCGGCGGACTGATGGCCGCAGACAGGAGGAGCGCGAACATGCGACACGACTATTCGCTGGCTCACCTCACCGTGCTGTCGCTGACGCCGCCCCAGGTCGTGGAGGTGGCCGCGCGCGCCGGGTACCGGTACGTGGGTCTGCGCCTGACGAGGGTCACGCCGGATGAGCCTTTGTACGACCTGGCTCACGACCGTGCGCTGATGAAGGAAACAAAGGCGCGGCTTGCCGACACCGGGATCGAGGTGCTCGACGTTGAACTCTTTCGCATGGATCCGTCCCTTGATGCGGAGAGTTTCATCCCCGTCCTCGAAGCGACCGCCGAACTCGGTGCGAAGAACATCATCGCGCAGTTGCCCGATCCTGACCGCAATCGTGCCACTGAGCGGTTTGCCAAGCTTTGCGATCTCGCGAAGCCGCTAGGAATCTTCGTCAGCCTCGAGTTTCCGCATTGGACCGAGACTGGCAATCTTGCGGCTGCGGCAAAAGTAGTGCGGGCCGTCAAACGACGCAATGCCGGCATCTTGGTCGACATGCTCCACTTCGGCCGCTCCGATTCGCGTCTGGACGCGCTCGCCAAGCTGCCGCGCGAGTGGTTTCGTTTCGCCCATGTTTGCGACGCAGCCAAGGAGGTGCCCCCGACGATGGCCGGCATCATCCACACGGCGCGCGATGAGCGCCAGTTTCCAGGCGAGGGAGGGATCGACGTCCGCGGCATCCTGGACTGCTTGCCGCAAGACATTCCCTATGCGCTGGAAATTCCTCGCGTGGCGCTGACCAAAGCCGTCGGTCCGGAAGAGGTTGCTCTGCTGGCGCTACGCGTCGCGCGGAGCCATCTCGACGGCATTGGCGGAGTTGCAGGCAGGCAGGCATCGAGGGACACCACCGAAGCGCGGCATGACGCGCTCCGCTGAGTCCGGCTTTCGCTTGCGTCTCCGCGAACGAGCAGTTACGTTCGGCGCTTTCCGGCGGGCGATGGCGCGGGGGGATGTGCCCGCCAGACGCCTGCAGGCGTCGTCGATATCGTCTTCTGTTGGCTGATGCACAGGTCCGTTTTATAGTCCCGCAGTTAAGTACTTCATCAAGGAGGAAGTCATGGATTTCAAGATCGATCGCCGTTCCGTACTGAAGGCCGGCGCCGCGCTCGCGGCCTCGGGCATCGTCCCCGCGTGGGCGCAGGACAAGCCGAAGCTGCGCTTCGCCGCGGTGTTCTCGGACAAGGACATCCGCGCGGACATGATCCGGATGCTCGCCAAGGACATCGAGGCCGACTTCACGCTCGAGCCGTTCTACGGCGGCACGATGTTCAAGCAGGGCACCGAGCTCGTCGCGCTGCAACGCGACAACCTGGAGATCGGCAACGTCGCGCCGCAGGACATCTCCAAGCAGCTGGCGGCATGGTCGGTCCTGACTTCGGCCTACACCTTCCGCGACGCTCACCACGTGCTCGCATTCTTCGCGAGCGACCTAGGCGCGCAGATGAAGAAGCAGGCCGAGGACCAGCTGAACATCAAGATCCTCGGGCCGACGTTCTACGGCACCCGCCAGGTGGGATTGAAGCCGAAGAAGAAGATCAACACGCCTGCCGACATGGCCGGGATCAAGCTTCGGATGCCGCCCGGGGACGCGTGGCAGCTCCTCGGACGCTCGATCGGCGCGAACCCGACCCCGATGGCCTATGCGGAGACCTACACGGGGTTGCAGACGGGAGCCATCGACGGGCAGGACAACCCGCTGCCCAACGTGCAGAACATGAAGTTCTACGAGGTGATGTCGCAGATCGTGCTGACTTCGCACCTGGTCGCCTTCGACGTGCTGTCCATGAACCTCAAGACCTGGAACGCCATGGGCCCGACCAAGCAGAAGACCTTCCAGACCGCGGTCGACAAGGCGATCGCCTGGAGCACGACGGAGCACCTGAAGAAAGAAGCGGAGCTCGCCGACGGCTTCAAGAAGCAGGGGCTCGACGTCTACGCGCCCGACGTCAACGCCTTCCGCGCGTATGCGCAGAAGGTCTACCTGGCCTCGGACGAGGCGAAGTCCTGGGCGCCGGGGATCCTCGACAAGATCGCCGCGGTCAAGTAACCATGGCGTGCCGCGGACCGCGGGGGCGGTTCGCGGCGCCAACTGCCTCGCGACCGCCTCGTGCGGTCGGCGCCGGTTTCCTATGAACGACGGATCCCGTGAAAGGGAAGGGTTTGGCATGAATCCGACCATCAGCAGTGCGGTTGACTGGATGCGGCGACGCGCGGAGAACGTGGTGGCGGCCCTGCTCGGCATCATGTTCATCTGCTTCCTCATTCAGATCGTGTTCCGGTACTTCCTCAATTTCCCGATCGGCTGGACGTCGGAGCTGTCCGTCATCATATGGCTCTACATGACGCTGCTGGGCTCCGCGTTCTGGTTGAAGGAAAGCGACGAAGTTCGCTTCGATCTCATCTCGGGCTCGCTGGGCCCGACCGGACAGCGGGTGCTCGGGCTCGCCGTCGCGATCGCGACCGTCATCCTGTTCGGCACGGCGATGCCGGCCACCATCAAGTACGTGGCCTTCATGAAGGTCGAGAGCTCGTCGTACCTCAATATCCGGCTTGACCTCCTCTATTCGGTCTACGTCGTCTTCGCGGCGGCCGTGATCGTCCGATACGTGTGGGCGATAGTGACCTTGCTTCAAGGCAAGTCGCCCGAAGAAGCCGACGTCACCAAGGCGAGCTCCGGACTATGAATCCGGTCAGTCCATTGCTCCTCGCGCTCGTCGCCATCATCGGCTTGAGCATCATCGGGCTGCCGGTCGCCTTCGCAATGATCGGCGGGTCCATCCTCTGGCTGTTCGTCTCCGGCCGCGACATGGGGACCGCCGCCGAGCAGTTGCTGAACGGCATGATGGCAAGCCAGCTGCTGCTCGCCATCCCGCTGTTCATCCTCGCCGCCTCGTTCATGAGCACTGGCAGCATCCTGGACAGGCTGCTTAAATTCTGCAACGCGATCGTCGGGCGCTTCCGCGGTGGGCTCGCGCAGGTGAACGTCCTGCAGGCCATCGTCCTCGCGAGCATGTCGGGTTCCGCGCTTGCCGACGCGGCAGCCTCCGGAAAGCTGATGCAGACGCTGATGACCAAGGACGGCAAGTACCCACCCGCTTTCGCCGCCGCGCTCACCTGCGTATCGTCGGTCATCGGCCCCATCATCCCCCCGTCGATCCCACTGGTGGTCTATGCGCTGATCTCGGACACCTCGGTCGGCTACCTCTTCCTAGGTGGCGTGATACCCGGCTTGCTCCTCGCTGCCGTCCAAAGCGGCCTGATTGCCGTCGTGGCGAAGCGCCGCAACTTTCCCGTCGAGAAGCCCGTCCCGCTGCGCGAGATTCCGCGCTTGACGTGGGAGGCGCTGCCGGCGCTGCTGATGCCGGTGATTCTCCTCGGCTGCCTGTACAGCGGCATCAGCACGCCGACCGAAGCCGCCGCAATCGCCGCCGCCTACGGGCTGCTGGCATCGGTCCTGATCTACCGCAGCCTTCGCTGGAAGGACGTCTACGAGTCCCTCGTCAGCAGCGCCCGAGTCACCGTATCGATCGGCATGCTGATCGCGGGCGCCCTGGTGTTGAACTACGTCATCACCTCGGAGAACATCCCGAAGACGCTGAGCGCGCTGTTGAAGACCTACGAACTCTCGCCACTGATGTTCCTGTTGGCGGTAAACGTCCTGCTGCTGATCCTGGGTTGCTTCCTCGAAGGAACGACCATCATACTGGTGATACTCCCCGTGCTGCTGCCCACCGCGCAGGCGCTCGGCATCGACATGGTGCACTTCGGCGTAATGGCCGTCGTCAACATCATGCTGGGACTCGTCACGCCGCCGTTCGGGCTGCTGCTCTTCATGATGACCAAGATCGCCAACGTTCCGCTGCGCGACATGGTGCGCGAAGTGATGCCGTTCCTGTACGTCATGATCGGCGCGCTCGCGCTGATCGCGTTCGTGCCGGGCCTGGTGCTCTGGCTGCCGAGGCTGATGGGCTACACGGGTTGATAGTCGAAAGAGCGCAGGACGCAGGGCCGCTGCGATCGACCATGAACACGATCCAGGAGACAGGTCGGTGAAGCCGGGCAAGTCAATTGAAATTCGC
Source organism: uncultured beta proteobacterium (assembly GCA_963847585.1). Lineage (GTDB taxonomy): Bacteria > Pseudomonadota > Gammaproteobacteria > Burkholderiales > Casimicrobiaceae > PALSA-1003. The sequence goes on from CAWKAQ010000011.1 coordinate 209,398, forward strand.
GACAAGACGCTAGGCGGCGGCACGCCGCTCATTTGCACGCCCTTGGTGGGGCGCACCGCCGAGCGCGTGCTGGCGGAAGCCGCGAGCGTCGTCGTGAAAAACCCCGATGTCGTCGAATGGCGTGTCGACTATTTCGATGGCATTGCCGATACGGCGGCCGTGCTGGGCGTTGCACGCGCGTTGCGCGATGCCGTCGGCAATGTGCCGATCATCTTTACCCGACGTTCGATCGCCGAGGGCGGCGAGCCGATCGCGATCGGCAACGAGGAAGTCGTACAGCTCTACGACGCCGTCGGCGCAAGCGGCCTTATGGACTTCCTCGACTTCGAGATGAGCAACGATGCCGAGCAGGTGCGGCGCGTGCGTGAGAGCGCGCAAAAGCACGGCGCGCGGGTCATTCTGTCGTACCACAACTTCGGGTACACGCCGGGACTCGACTTCCTAGTGCAGCGCTTCCTCGAAGCGGAGCGCCTGGGTGGGGACGTGGCGAAGGTTGCGGTGATGCCGCGTGATCGCGCCGATGTGTTGACGCTCCTGGCGGCAACGGCGCAGGCGGATGCGAAGAGCCGCATCCCGCTCATCAGCATGGCCATGGGACCGCTCGGGTCGGTGACGAGGATGATAGGCGGAGAATTCGGCTCGTCGCTCAGTTTTGCGGTGGGTGAGGGCAGCAGCGCCCCCGGCCAGATCCCGATCGCGGACCTGGCCGCGGTGTTCGCCGTCTTGCGTCGCGCGCGCGGCGCTCGCTAAAGCGGCGGAACCCGCAAGCTGACCAGGTCTCCGCGAGGGCGCGCGCACCCGGACCGATGTCCTTGTGACGTCGGTAACCTCGAGTGCCGTCCGAGGGCGCCGCCAGGCGCATTGCGCCGCGCGCGTAACACGAGTGCGATCAATGGGTCACGACGACGTCCGCGTCAAAAGCACGAGCTGGCCGATGAGCGGGCTATGGCATGGTCGCTCCATCGTAGACGAGCTTGATGCCGATGAGTCTTAGGGTGTCTACTTGAGGGAACCACGGTTCTCCTTGTCATCGTTCCGATTTTGATTCCAACGGCGAAGGCACTCGGCATTGATCCGTGCATTTCGGGGTCGTGGTGGTCGTCAACATCATGATTGGCCTGCTCACGCCCCCATTTGGACTGTTGCTGTTCGTCGTCGCAAACATGACCAAGAAGCCGCTGATGTCGATTGTCCGCGAAGCGACGCCTTTCATTTTTGTTGCAATAGTTGTCCTGGCGATCATCACCTTCGTTCCACAAACCATACTGTGGTTGCCCCGAGTCATGGGCTACAACGGTGAGGTATGCCCGCACATCGGCCAAATGAATCGCGACAGGCACCAGGCCAATCTTAGCCTTGAATGGCCGCCCAGCGTCGCAATGAGAACCAATGGCCCTACTTGGTAACGCAGCAATGCTGCTCTGGTACGACATCGTCCAGGAGCAGGTGGCAGAACACGATGACTGGCACACGCGCCAGCATTTCCCCGAAAGAGTTGGCATCCCCGGATTCATACGGGCTCAACGGTGGGTCGCCACGTCATCAGGTGAGAGATATTTTGTCGTGTATGAAGTCACGGGCATCGAGGTACTCTCCTCGGCACCGTATTTGGAACGGCTCAACCACCCGACACCCTGGACGAGCCGGATGATGCCGAGTTTCAGGGGTATGGTCCGAGGGTTTTGCAGGCTGGAAAGTCGCCACGGTTCCGTACTTGGAACAACGTGTGTGACTTTGCGATACTCTGCCGCGCCGGGTATGGAGGATCGTTTGCGTACGTGGTTGAATGGCGAACTGATTCCGAGCTTGATGCAGCGGAAGGGGATTACAAGCGCCTTCACGCTCCGATCTGATCGCGCGCCAGAGATGACGGCTGAACAGCGAATTCGCGGTCGCGATGCGAGCGTGGACCGAGTATTGCTCGTGACCGGCTACTCGCCTGAACCGGTGGCAGGCTTGGCGCAAGATGACCTACGTGCAAACAACCTTGAAGCCCACGGAGCGTCGCCAGGTACGACCTCGGGCGTTTTCCAGCTCGCCTGCCTGTCCGGCGCTCCCCTATCGGGTTCCTGATTCGCCCTTTACAGAGAATTGCGCAATAGACAGCGGCACTTCCGCCGCGACCATCAGAGGAGCATTCCCGCATGACCGAATCATCCCCGCGCCGTCTCCGGATCGGCGTCCTTGGCGCCGCCAATATTGCGCGCCTGTTCGTTGAAGGCGTGCGTCCATCCCCTAAGGTGGCCGTGACCGCTGTCGCGAGTCGCGACGTCGAAAGGGCGCGAAAATTCGCAAGCGCAACCGGCATCGCGCACGTTCATTCGACGTACGCGGCACTCTTGGCCGATCCCGACATCGATGCGATCTACAACCCGCTGCCTAACAGTCTGCATGCTGAATGGTCGATCCGCGCGGCGAATGCGGGGAAGCATGTGCTTTGCGAAAAGCCATTGGCCACATCGGCAAGCGAAGTGCGCGCGATGTTCGAAGCCGCGACCCGAAACGGTGTCTATCTTGCGGAAGCATATCCATATAGGGCGCAGCCTCAGACATTGAAGCTGCGCGAGCTGCTGAAGGAGAACGCGATCGGCCGCCTGCAACTCATACAGGCGGCCTTCGGCTTCCCCCTGTCCGATGCCTCGAATATCCGACTGAACCCCGTGCTGGCCGGCGGCTCGCTGATGGACGCCGGCTGCTATCCGGTCAGCCTGGTCCGGACGATCGCCGGGGAACGGCCGAATCGTGTCCACGCGGTGGCTCGGTGGAGTGAAAGCGGCGTCGATCGGACACTAGTTGCAACGATCGAATTCGCGAGCGGGCTGCTTGCGCAGATATCGTGCAGCTTCGCCACCGCGCGCCATCGACATGCGTTCGTTGCCGGCGACGTCGGGTCGATCCGGACGACGTATTTCAACGACACATCCGACACGTTCCCGCCAGTGCTCGAAGTAAGGCGCGGGCCAGGATGGGATGCGAAGCAGGAAGTGATCGAGACCGCGGCGACTAACGGCTTTTTAGCAGAAGCCGAGGCCTTCCGCGATCTTGTCATCCACGGCCGAGACCGATGGGAGGGCGCTTCCCCGGAAGAGTCGATCGACATCGCGCTAACACTTGACGCCCTAGCCGCCAGCGCGCGCCAAGGCGTCGCCATCGAGGTTGGGAATTAGCGCCGTCCCCTAACCATTAACGACCTCTGGATGTGCGGTGCTGCCTTATGTAGTTGTCGCTAACGCTTCGTCGGCCGCCTTCGGGGAAGCGCAATTGGAATGCCTGCTGTTGCGATCAATAGCGCAGCTTGGCGACCGAACGCAGGACTTCGGGCGTAGTGCTCGGGAAGCCGAAAAACTCTAGGTAGGCGGGTATCTGCTCGAACAGCATGTCGGTTCCCACCTGGAAGCGGCAGCCGCGGGCCTGCGCCGCCCGCAGGAACGCCGTCATCTCGTGCTTCATTACTACTTCCCCCACGAACGTCGACGCTGCGATCCGCGACACGTCCATCGGTATCGGGTCGCCCTCGTTCATGCCCATGGGCGTCGCATTGACCACGAGGTCGAAGTTGGTGGGGTCGTTCGACCCGGTGGTGACGGCGAGCGCTGGATAGTGGCTGCGCAGGCGGGACGCCAGCCCTTCCGCAGATGCCGCGTGGGCATCGAACAGGCCGATTGCGGCGATTCCCGCCGCGGCGAGCGACGCTGCAATAGCCGACCCCACGCCACCGCAGCCCACGACTAGCGCGCGCGTGCCTGCGAGTTCGAGACCCTTGCGCACGATTCCGCGCACGAAACCGGCACCATCGAACATATCGCCCAGCAGGCTTCCATCAGGCCGGCGCAAGATGGCGTTGCAGCCGGCAATCCTGGCGGTTGGGGTGACCTCATCGACGAGGCCTGTCGTCGTGACCTTGTGCGGCATCGTTACTAGCGCGCCACGAATATTCGTGAGCTTAAACAGACTTGCAAGGACGCTGCGATAGTCTTCGGCCTTGACCCATCGGCATGACCACCGCGTCGATCCCGGCCTGCTGAAGTACGGGTTGTAGATCATCGGCGCCTGAAGGCGTCGGTTGGATAGCCCAGGTGAGCGATGAGGGTAGTGGTGCCGCGGATCACTGCGGTCTCTTTTCGGACGTTGCTTACGATTTGGCGCTACTTCGCTTCCTGAACAGCCGCAATCCCTGCCCCGGCTGCCCGCACGACCGACTCGGCTTCGGCCATTGTAGGTGCAACGGGCCTTTCCAGCAGGACCGAGATGTCAGCCGCGATGCGTTCGAGCGCACGTGCACGGTAGACAGAACGCACGTCGGGCTGGCCTGCGCAACGGCCATGTGAGCGAGGCCGAAATAGCGCGCGCCCCGCATTGTGACTGTGTCGCCCAGATAAAGTCACCGACGCGAACGGGTCGCGCTAATCCAGCGGTTGGACGGGGAGTGGTTCGCTTTCGCTTCTACGCACCGGACCTCCTTGGCGGGACCGCAGGGCGGCCAGGCGCTTGAATTGGGGCAGACGAGGCGGCATATTGCAGTTTATCGCCCTATAAAGAACGCAGTTGAAACTTGGGGCATTTCTGCTAGTCTAATGCAGTGACGGAATTCCGTCGCCTTGGTAAAGGGCAAACTATGGAACCGCAACTGAAGCCTGTTCCGATCGAAAGCTCGCAGTCGACATGGAAGCACCGGTCCCGGCCAGTCCGGCAGCGACGGTCGTCACGAGCGACACAGAACAGCGTTCATCCGCAACACGTACTGGCTGCTGGCGCTGTCGATGCTGCCGACGATCGCCGGCGCGTATGCTCGGCACGTCGATGAATTTCGCGTCGTTCTACAAGACCTCGCCGATCATGGCGCCGCTGCTGATGTTCGGCGCGATGTTCGGCATGCTGTTCGTCGTCTCGGCGCTGCGCAACAGCAGCTGGGGCATCGCCGCGGTATTCGGCTTCACCTTCGTCTCCGGCGTGATGCTCGCGCCGATGCTGCAATACGCGGCCGGGCTGAAGAACGGCGGTCAGCTGGTCGCGCTGGCGGGTGGCATGACCGCGGCGGTGTTCTTCGTCATGGCGGCCATCGCCACGGTGTCGAAGCGCGACTTCAGCTTCCTCGGCAAGTTCCTGTTCGTCGGCGTGATCCTGCTGATCGTCGCGTCGCTCGCGAACCTGTTCTTCCAGGTGCCGGCGCTCGCGATCACGATCTCGGCGGTCGCGGTGCTGATATTCTCGATGTACCTGCTGCACGACCTGAGCCAGATCGTCCGCGGCGGCCAGACCAACTACATCATGGCGACGATCGGCCTGTTCCTGGACATCTTCAACATCTTCGTCAACATCCTGAACCTGCTGATGATCTTCTCCGGGCAGCGCGACTGACGCCGGCGCACAGTCGCCGTCGACGCGCAAAGGGCGCCTTCGGGCGCCCTTTGTCACTTCGCGCATCCCGTCGCCGGCGCGCAGCTGCAGCGCGTCGAACAGCGCGATCGACTCGACGTGCGCGGTGTGCGGAAACATGTTGGCGATGCCCGCCGCGCGCAAGCGTATAGCCGCGCTCGTTGACCAGCACCGCGGCGTCGCGCGCCAGCGTCGCCGGATTGCACGAGACGTAGACGATGCGCGCCAGGCCTTCCGCCGGCAGCGCCTTGACCAGCTCGATCGCGCCTTCGCGCGGCGGGTCGATCAGCGCCTTGTCGAACGCGCCCGAGCGCGCGCGACGCTGTCGGCGCGTCGCCTCGAACAGATTGGCGGTGGCGAAGCTGCGCGTTCGGGCGAGACCGTTGGCGGCCGCGTTGGCCTGCGCGCGGCGAACCAGCGCGGCGCTGCCTTCGATGCCGACGACGCTGGCGCCGCGGCGCGCGATCGGCAAGCGTGAAATTGCCGAGCCCGCAGAAGAAATCGGCGATGCGCTCGCCCGGCGCCGGCTCGAGCAAGCCGATCGCGCGGCGCACCAGCACGCGATTGATGGCGGCGTTGACCTGCGTGAAGTCGGTCGGATCGAACGCGAATGCGCACGCCGAAATCGGGCAGCGCATAGGCGAGTGCGGGCACGCGGCCGGATGAAGGGCCGCACGGTGGCCGGTCCGCCCGGCTGCAGCCAGAGCTCGAACGCCATGGCGGTCGGCGAAGCCACGCAGCTTCGCGCTCGTCGGCGGCTGTCAGCGGTGCGAGGATGCGCAACACAAGCGACGTCGGCCGGCCCCGTCGTCGCTCTCGCCGCACGCGAGCTCGATCTGCGGCAGGCGGTCGCGCATCGACAGGCCGCCGACCAGCGCGCGCAGCGACGGGCAGCAGCGCCGAGATCCGCGGCGGCAGCACCGCGCAGCTCGTCATGTCGGTGACATAGCTCGATTTCTTCTCGTGGAAGCCGACCAGCACGCCGCCTTTTTTGGGGACGTCGCGTACCGACAGCCGCGCTCGCTGCCGGTATCCCCATGCCGGTCCGTGGATCGGCGCGAGCATCTGCTGCGCGCGCACGCGGCCGATGTGCCAGAGCGCGTCCTCGAGCACGCGCTGCTTGGCCGCGACCTGCGCGCCGGCTTCCACGTGCTGCAGGCTGCAGCCGCCGCAGACGCCGAAATGCGGGCAGCGCGGCACGACGCGCGCAGGACTGGCGCGCAGGATGTCGATCGCGCGCGCCTGCTCGTAGGTCGGGCTTGCGATGGAAGACCTCGATGGTCGACGCGCTCGCCGATCAGCGCGCCTTCGACGAACACCGCCTTGCCGTCGATGCGCGCGATGCCGCGGCCTTCCTGGTCGAGCGCGGTGATGACGACCGGATCCATTGCCTTGCGGCGCAAGCGCGAGACGTACGCGGCGCCGGATTGTACCGGCCGCGGCGATCGCAGTCCCGTGGCACGGTAGAATTGCGCGATGAGGATACTCGCCTCGATGCGTCGACCGAAATGTGCGCCGTCGCGCTCGGCGGCGATAGCGGGCTTGGTCGAGCGCCGCGTCGTCGCCGGCCAGCGCCACTCCGAGTTGCTGCTGCCGATGATCCCGGCGCTGCTCGCCGAGACGGGCGACGCCTCAGCGCGCTCGACGGCATCGCGTTCGGCGTCGGGGCCCGGGTCGTTCACCGGATTGCGCATTGCATGCGGCGTCGCGCAAGGGCTTGGCGCTCGGCGCCGGACTGCCGCGTCATCGGCGTTCCGACGCTGGAGGCGATGGCCGAGACGGCTCGCCATCGCGCGATGGCGGCCAGCGCAGGTCATCGCGGCGCTGGACGCGCGCATGCGCGAGGTCTATGTCGCTGCCTACGAGTACGACGGCATGCGTCTGGCACGAGTCGCGTCGCGCCGGCGGTCGATCGCGCCGGAAGCGGCGCCGCTGCCGCCGGGGACGCGGCTGGTTCGGCGTCGGCAGCGGCTTCGACTGCGTATCCGGCGCTGCGCGAGCGGCTGCGCCGGCGCTGCTGTCGGCTGCGACGCGACGATCTCGCCGACGGCGAGCGCCGATCGGCGCGCTGGCGCTGCCGCGTTTTGCCGCCGGCGAGGGCGTCGCTGCGCGCGACGCGGCGCCGCTCTACGTGCGCCACCGCGTCGCGTTGACGACGCGCCGAACGCGCCGCGGGAGCGTCGCGGTGAGCGCCGATGCTCGCAGCGCGGTCGCTCGCAGCGCCGGAGATCGTGTGGCGGCCGATGCGCGACGCCGACATCGCCGGTCGTCGCGGCGATCGAAGCAGGCCGCGCATGTCGGCGCCATGGACGTCAGGCAATTTCCGCGACGCGCTTCGCCGCCGGTTACGGCGCGCTCGTCGGCGAAGCCGAACGGCAGCATCGTCGCCTACGGCGTGCTGATGCTCGCGCCGGGCGAGGCGCAACTGCTCAATCTGACGGTTGCGGCGACAGCTGCGCCGGCGCGGGCATCGGGCGCGCAGCTGCTGCGGCGTTTTCTCGACGATGCGGCGGCGCTCGGCGCGGAGCAATGTTTTCTCGAGGTGCGCGAATCCAACGTCGCCGCGATCGCGCTTTACTCTGCCGAAGGCTTCGTCGCCGGTCGCGAGGCGCGCCGGCTACTATCCGGCGGCCCGGGCCGGCGCGGCGCGCGAAGATGCGCTGGTGCTGCGCCGCGCGCTGCGCGGAGCGATTGAGCGCATATGGCTGATCGCATACGAAATCCTGCAGCGAGCTCGGGCTTGCTGCCCGATATGGCGGCTGCGCGCCGCGCCACGCGCGCCGCGTCGCCGGTCGAGGCGCCGATGCGCCAGCGATGCTGCGCTCGCGCACATTGCCGGCGGCCGTGCGCGGCCGATCCGACGTCGGCGCGCATCGCGGCGCTTGGCGTGGTCCGACTTCGCCGCCGACGTTGCCGCGTGCACCGCGTGCACGCTGTGCAAGACGCGCAACCGCACGGTGCCCGGCGTCGGCGACTCTGCGCGCCGAATGGATGCTGGTCGGCGAGGCGCCGGGCGCGGAAGAGGACGCGAAGGGCGAGCCATTCGTCGGACAGGCCGGACGGCTGCTGGACAACATGCTCGCGGCGCTGGGCATGCGACGCGGACAAGTACGTCTACATCGCCAACGTACTCAAGTGCCGCCCGCCGGGCAACCGCACGCCCGAGCCGGTCGAGATCGAGGCGTGCCGGCCGTATCTGGATCGCCAGATCGAACTGATTCGTCCGAAGCTCATCATCGCGCTGGGCAAGAGCGCGGCGACGACGCTGCTCGACGTCGATGCGACGATCGCCAGCATGCGCGGACGCATGCACCGCTATCGGGCGTGCCGTTGATCGTGACCTATCATCCCGCGTATTTGTTGCGCAACTTGCCCGACAAGGCGAAGGCGTGGGAAGATCTCTGCCTCGCCCGGGCGACGATGCGCAGCTCTGCAAGTCGACGGCGGACTTGCAAATGCGCAGCGGCGGCCCCCAACTGAGGACGGCGGGAACTTCCCGCCCGCTCCGCCACATTCACGGGAGTTCGACCATGCGCAAGATCTTCGGTTCGACGATGGGTGCAGTCGCGGCGATCGTCGTCGCTGCTATCGCTGTCCGGCTGCGGCTACAACGACCTGCAGCGCCAGGACGAACAGGTCAAGTCGGCATGGTCCGAAGTGCTCAACCAGTACCAGCGCCGCGCCGACCTGGTGCCGAACCTGGTCAACACCGTCAAGGGCTACGCCGCGCAGGAGCAGCAGGTCCTGACCGAGGTGACCAACGCGCGCGCGAGCGTCGGCAGCATCAAGGCCACGCCGGAGCTGCATCAACGATCCGGCGGCGTTCGCCAAGTTCCAGGCGGCGCAGGGCCAGTTGCAATCGGCGCTGTCGCGGTTGCTGGTCGTCGCCGAAAATTATCCGAACCTCAAGTCGGACCAGAACTTCCGCGACCTGCAGGCGCAGCTCGAAGGAACCGAGAATCGCATCACCGTCGCGCGCAACCGCTACATCAAGTCGGTGCAGGAGTTCAACACCACGGTGCGCTCGTTCCCGACCAACCTGACGGCGATGCTGTTCAAGATGGACGTCGAAGCCGAACTTCACGGTCGACAACGAAAAGGCGATCAGCGCGCCGCCGACGGTCGATTTCAGCAAGCCGCCTGCGCCACCGGCGCCTGCGCCAGCGCCTGCGCCGGCCAAGAACTGAGCGCTGCGCGGCGCGGTCAGCGTGCGGCGCTGAGCCTCGCGCCGATGGTGATCCATGCGCTGCACTGAGCCGTCTGGCCGCGGCCTGCGCTGGCCGCGTCCGTCATGTTCGGCGTCGTCGCGTGCGCCGCGACGTGGGACGCCAACAAGGACGGGCTGCGGCCGATCCCGCCGCTGACCGGCCGCGTCACCGATCTCACCGGCACGCTGTCGGCTGGCGAGCGGCAGGCGCTGGACGCCAAGCTGCGCGACGTGGGAAGCGCGCACCACCAACCAGCTCGCGGTGCTCGATCGTGCCGACCACTGCGCCGGAGACGATCGAGCGACTACGGCATCCGCGTCGCCGACGCCTGGAAAATCGGCCAGAAAGGCGAGGACAACGGCGCGATCTTCATCGTCGCCAAGGACGACAAGCGCATGCGCATCGAAGTCGGCTACGGCTTCGAGGGCGTGCTCACCGACGTCACGTCGCGCCGCATCATCGGCGAAAACGTCGCGCCGCTAGTTCTCGCAAGGGCAAGTTCGCCGCGGGCATCAACGCCGGCGTCGATCGCATCATGGCGGTGGTCGACGACGGCGAGCCGCTGCCAGCCGGTCGGCAAGACGGCGCGCAAGCCGCGCGCTCGGCGCAACATCGACTTCGGCACGCTGTTCATCGTGCTGCTGGTCGCCGTGCCGATCGTCGGCGGCATCCTGCGTTCGATCTTCGGCAATCTCGGCGGTTCGCTGGTCGGCGGCGGCATCGCCGGCGTCGCCGCGTGGTTCGTCGCCGGGTCGCTGCTGATCGCCGGCGTCGCCGGCGTCGTCGGCGTTCTTCATCATCCTGTTCTCCGTGCTTCGGCGGGCGCGGCGGCTGGGGTCCCATGGGCGGCGGCGGCCTGGGTGGTGGCGGTGGCGGCGGCTTCGGCGGTGGCGGAGGTTTCTCCGGCGGCGGCGGCGGCTTCGGCGGCGGCGGCGCGTCGGGCGGATGGAACTGAGAGCCGACGATGAGCATGACTCGAACGCAGACCGCTAGCGCTTCGGGCGGCACTGCGTCACTGATCATTGGTCGGCGCGACGCGCGTTCCCGCCGGCGGTGCATGCAACGGATCGAAGCGCGCGATCGCCGACGGCGAACGCAAGACACGGCGGCCAGGTGCGCTTCGTCGTCGAGAGCCGCGCTGCCGATGGGCCAGCTGGTGCTGCGGCGAGACGCCGCGCGAACGCGCGCTCGAAGTGTTCAGCCGCCTGCGGATCTGGGACACCGAGCAGAACTGCGGCGTGCTCATCTATCTGCTGCTGGCGGACCGCGACGTGGAAATCGTTGCCGACCGGGGCATTCACCGCAAGGTCGGCGACGAAGCATGGCAGGCGATCTGCCGCGGCGATGGAAGTCGGCGTTCCGCGAAAGGCGATTCAGCGACGGTGCGGTCGACGGCATCGACGCGATCAACGCGCTGCTGGCGCATCATTTCCCGCGCGCAGAGCGCGGGCGCCGAACGAGTTGCCGGACCAGCCGGTCGTGCTTTAGCGCCTTGACGCTACGCCGGCGCCGCGCGTGCGGCTTGGGCGTGTTCGCCGGCGATGAGGTGCAGCAAATCGCCCGCCGCGAGGTTGATGCGGTGGCGCCACATCACCAGCGCCATGGTGCCGGCGACGAACAGGCCGAACAGCACGATCACCGTCGTTGGTCGACAAGCCGAAGAAGACCAGCAGCGCGTAGAACGACAGCATCACCAGCACGCCGATGTTCTCGTTGAAGTTCTGCACGGCGATCGAATGTCCTGCGCCCATCAGCACGTGTCCGCGATGCTGCAGCAGCGCGTTCATCGGCACGACGAAGAATCCGGCCAACGCGCCGATCAGCGTCATCAGCAGGACCGCCGTCTCCAGGCGCATGCACGTAGATCATCGCCGATGACGCCGAGGCCCATCAGGATGCCGAGCGGCAGCACCTTGACCGCGTTGCGCAGCGAGACGAACTTCGCCGCCGCGACCGCGCCCAGCGCGATGCCGATCGCGACCACGCCCTGCAGATAGGACGCGCGCGACAGGTTGTAGCACAGGTGCGACGCCGCCCAGTCGATGACGATGAACTGCAGCGTTGCGCCGGCGCCCCAGAACAGCGTCGTCGTCGCCAGCGAGATCTGGCCCAGCTTGTCGCGCCAGAGCAGCGCGCAGCAGTGGCCGAATTCGCGGATCAGGAACAGCGGATTCTTGCTCGGCGCGCGGTGCGTCGACGCCGGTGTCGGGGATGTACCAGTTGAACAGCGCGGCGATCGCGTAGCACGCCATGATGACGGCGATCGCCGCCTGCGGCGGCGTGTTGATGCCGGTATCGATACGCGGAATGTCGATCGCCAGCAGCGACGCTCGACACCGGTCCGCTGATCAGCACGCCGCCGAGCAGCACGCCGAGGATGATCGAGGCGACCGTCGTGCCCTCGATCCAGCCGTTGGCGATCGACCAGCTGCCGCGCCGGCAGCAGCTCGGTAAGGATGCCGTACTTGGCCGGCGAATACGCGGCCGCGCCGAGTCCGACCAGCGCGTAGGCCGCGAGCGGATGCAAGGTGAACAGCATCAGCGAGCAGCCGACGATCTTGATGCCGTTGGTGATCAGCATCACGCGGCCCTTGGGCATCGAGTCGGCGAACGCGCCGACCAGCGGCGCGAGCAGCACGTAGGAGATCACGAAGCACTGCTTGAGCGCCGGCGTCATCCACGCGGGCGAGTCCAGATCGCGCAGCATCTGGATGGCAGCGACGAGCAGCGCGTTGTCGGCGAGCGACGAAAAAAACTGCGCCGCCATGATGGTGTAGAACCCGGCCTTCATTGTCCTCGTATGCGCGAGTTCTCGCCCTTTCCTCCGACCCGGCGATCGGATGCCGGGATGCGCGCGCTGCGCTTGTGTATAATTGCTTTTAGTTCACTCGGCGCTTGCGGCTCGCGCCTTATACCACGTTTCACTTCTCTGACCAAACCGGCTGGCGCAGGTTCGCAATTGATCGCGCGTTGTCATGACTCGCCCGATCCTGGCCCAGATCAATCTTGCCGCGTTGCGCGCCAATCTCGGCATTGCGCGCAACGCGCCGCCAGGCGCGCAGGTGCTGGCGGTCGTCAAGGCCAACGCCTACGGGCACGGCCTGCTGCGCGTGTTGCCCGCGCTGGCCGAGGCGGACGGCCTCGCGCTGCTCGAACTCGACGCGGCGGTCGCGCTGCGTGAACATGCATTATGCGCGACGCATCCTGCTGCTCGAAGGTTTTTTCGCGTCCGGCGAGTTGACCGAGATCGCCGCGCGACGTCTCGCGGTAGTTGTGCACCACACCGATCAAGTGCGCATGCTGGAGACTGCAACGCTGTCGCGGCCGCTCGAAGTGTTCATCAAGGTCAATACCGGGATGAATCGCCTGGGATTCAAGCCCGAAGAGGTGCGCGACGATCGCCGAGCGACTGTCGCAAGGCAGCGAGCGTCGCCGCGCTGCGGCTGATGACGCATCTTGCGCGCGCCGAGGAAGACGACGGGCTTGCAGGAGCAGATGCAAGGCGTTCGAGCGCGCGTGCAAGGGGCTGCCCTATCCGCGCTCGGTCGCGAACTCGGCCGGCGTGCTTCGCTTCGACGAAGTCGGCGGCGACTACGTCCGTCCCGGCATCATGCTCTACGGCTCGTCGCCGTTTCCGTACGACACCGCGGAGACGCTGGGCCTCACGCCGGTGATGACGCTGCGCAGCGAGCTGATCGCGATCCAGGAACTCAAGGCCAACGCCAGCGTCGGCTACGGTGGCGGCTACACCGCGGCGCGCGCGCATCGCATCGGCGTCGTCGCCTGCGGCTATGCCGACGGCTATCCGCGCCACGCGCCCAACGGCACGCCGGTGCTCGTCTGCGGCAAGAAAGTGCGCACCGCGGGACGCGTCTCGATGGACATGATGACGTCGACCTGACCGACGTGCCGGAGGCGGCGATCGGCAGCCCGGTGGTGCTTTGGGGCGAGGGCTTGCCGGTGGACGATGTCGCGGCCGCCGCGAGCACGGTCGGCTATGAGTTGCTTTGCGCGGTCGCGCCGCGCGTGCCGTGCGTCAGCACCGCAGATCGGCAAGGTCGACATCGAACTGTAGCAGCTCTGACAGGAAATTCAACGTGTACACCGTCGTCACCGGCGCCGCCGGATTCATCGGCTCGAATCTCGTGAAGGGACTCAACGCCCGCGGCGAGAAGCGCATTCTCGCCGTCGACAATCTTGCAGCACGGGGACAAGTTCCGCAATCTCGTCGACTGCGAGATCGCCGACTACTTCGACCAGGACGAATTTCTGCCGCGGCTCGTCGACGGCGATTTCGACGACGACATCGCGGCGGTGCTGCACCAGGGCGCGTGCTCGGACACGATGGAAACCGACGGGCGCTACATGCTCGCCAACAACTATCGCTATTCGGTGACGCTGCTCGAGCATTGCCAGGACAACGACATCCCGTTGCTCTATGCGTCGTCGGCGGCGGTGTACGGCGCCGAGCAGCGACGTTTCGCGAGGAGCGTGCCTGCGAGGCGCCGCTCAACGTCTACGGCTATTCGAAGCTGCTGTTCGACCAGTACGTGCGGCGCGACGCTGCCGCGAACGAACGGCGCAGATCGCCGGCTTCCGCTATTTCAACGTCTACGGTCCGCGCGAAGCGCACAAGGGCCGGATGGCGTCGGTGGTGTGGCATTTCTTCAACCAGTATCGCGCGACCGGCAAGGTGCAGCTGTTCGAAGGCTCGGGCGGTTACGCTGCCGGCGAGCAGCGGCGGGATTTCGTCAGCGTCGACGATGTGGTCGCGGTGAATCTCGACTTTCTCGACCATCCGGAGCGCTCGGGCATTTTCAATCTCGGCACCGGCAAGCGCCGCGACGCTTCAACGCGGTGGCCGACCGCGACGATCAATGCCTGCCGCCAGGCGGACGGCGCGGCAGCGCTGTCGTTCGACGCGCTGCATCGCGCCGGCGCGATCGAGTACATCGCGTTTCCCGCCGGGACTCGCCGGCAAAGTACCAGAGCTTCACGCAGGCCGACGTCGGCACGCCTGCGCGACGCCGGCTACACCGCGCCGTTTCTGCGCCGTCGACGAGGGCGTGCGCGCGCTGCGTGCAGTGCGCTCCTTGCGCAATCGCAGGTCAACGCATAACATCGCGCGCAGCGTTTACGGGATCCGGCAGACGACCGGCGCGTCAGACGCCAAATGGGCGTGACGGCAATTTTCCGCTCGGAGGGGATAATCATGAAGAGATTCATTCTGCTGCTCGTGACGCTGCTGTTCTCGGCGTTCGCATTGGCGGCGGTGAACATCAACACCGCGACCAAGGAAGAGCTCGACGCGCTGCCGGAAATCGGCCCGGTCAAGGCGCAGGCGATCATCGACTACCGCGCCAAGAACGGGCCGTTCAAGACGCCCGAAGACATCATGAAGGTCAGCGGCATCAAGGAAGGCACGTACGCCAAGATCAAGGGGCATGATCTCGGTCAGCGGCGCGTCGACGCCGCTGTCGCCGCCGCGCCGGCGAAGGCCGAAACGCCAAGCCGCGCCGGCGCCTGCGACCGCCACCCGCGCCTGCGGCCGCGCCGGCCGCGCCGCGCCGGCACCCGCGCCCGCAGCCAAGACGCGCCGCGCCGGCGGCAGCACCTGCCCGCCGCCGAAGACGGCCAGCGCCGACGCCAAGGCAGCCGACGCGGCGGCAGCCAGCGGCGCCAAGCCAACGACGCCAAGATGACCAAGGCGGAAAAGGCCAAGGCCGACAAGGAGGCGAAAGCCAAGGCGAAGGAAGACGCGGCCAAGGCCAAGGCGGACGCAGCCAAGGCGAAGGAAGACGCCGCCAAGGCCAAGGCCGAAGCAGGCAAGGCCGAAGACAGACGCCGCCAAGCGCGAAGGCGGACGGCCAAGGCCAAGGCGACCGACCAAGGAAGCCGCGCCGACCAAGGCCGAAAAGGCGGCTGCCGACAAGGCCGCCAAGGCGAAGGCGAAGGAAGCAAAGGCCGCGGAGGCCAAGGCCAAGAAGGAAGCCGAAGGCTGCGAAGCCAAGGCCAAGAAGGACGCTGCCAAGCCAAGGCGACGAAGGACGCCGAGGCCAAGGCAACGAAGCGACGCCGCAGCAGCCAAGGCCGACGAAACGACGAAGTAGTAGCGGGCATTGCAACAGACCCCGCCCGCGAGGCGGGGCTTTGCTTTTGCGGGGTTCGCCTTGTCAGGCATCGCGTTCGGACGCGCAGCGCGGTCGGTTACAATCGGGCTCGCATTTCGTGAAACGCGCACCATGTACAAGACCATCGAGGACACCGTCGGCAACACGCCGCTGGTCCGGCTGCAGCGCATGCCCGGCGAGACGTCGCAATGTCGTGCTGGCCAAGCTCGAGGGCAACAATCCGGCCGGATCGGTCAAGGACCGTCCCGCGCTGTCGATGGTGGTCGAAGCCGAGAAGCGCGGCACAGATCAAGCCGGGCGACACGCTGATCGAGGCGACTCGCGGCAACACCGGCATCGCGCTGGCGATGGCCGCCGCGATGCGCGGCTTTCGCATGATCCTGGTCATGCCCGAGCATCTGTCGGTCGAGCGGCGCCAGACCATGCGCGCGTTCGGCGCCGAGATCGTGCTCACGCCGAAGGCCGGCGGCATGGAGACCGCGCGCGACGTCGCCGAGCGCATGCGCGACGGAGGGCAAGGGCGTCATCCTCGACCAGTTCGCCAATCCCGACAATCCGCTCGTCGCACTACGAAGGCACCGGCCCGGAAATCTGGCGCGACACCGAGCGGCGCGATCACGCATTTCGTCTCGAGCATGGGCACGACCGGCACGATCATGGGCGTGTCGCGCTATCTCAAGGAGCAGAACCCGGCGATCGCGATCATCGGCTGCCAGCCCGACGAGGGCTCGCAGATTCCCGGCATCCGCAAGTGGCCGGAGGCGTACCTGCCGAAGATCTACGATCGCAAAGCGCGTCGACCGCGTCGAAAACGTGTCGCAGGCGGACGCCGAGGAGATGGCGCGGCGGCTGGCGCGCGAGGAAGGCATCTTCGCCGGCATTTCCTCGGGCGGCGCGTGCGCGGTCGCGCTGCGCATCGCCGCAGGAGGTGAAGAACGCGACCATCGTGTTCATCGTCTGCGATCGCGGCGACCGCTATCTGTCGACCGGGTGTCTTCCCTGGCTAGAGCGGCGTTGCGGCGTCCGTTTGCGACGCGCGCACGTCGCCAACGCCAATGACGCCGACGCTCGTCTTCGATATCGAGACGGTCCCCGACGTCGACGGGATTGCGCCGGCTGCATCGCCTGCCCGCGACGCTTGTCCGACGCCGACGTGGTCGACGTGGGCGCTGCAGCAGCGGCGGGCGGCGACCGGCGGCGATTTCCTGCCGCTTGTACCTGCAGCGCGTCGTCGCCATCGCCTGCGCGCTTGCGCGAGGGCAACACGTTCCGCGTCTGGTCGCTCGGTGAGGCCGGCGACGCCGAGCCCGAGCTGATCCGCCGCTTCTTCGACGGCATCGATCGCTATACGCCGCAGCTCGTTTCGTGGAACGGCGGCGGCTTCGACCTGCCGGTGCTGAATCATCGCGCGCTGGTCCACGGCGTCACGCGCGGCGAAGTTCTGGGACTGGGGCGACGACGACCGCGAATTCAAGTTCAACAGCTACCTCGGCCGCTATCACACGCGGCATCTCGACCTGATGGACGTGCTGGCGATGTATCAGCCGCGCGCATCGCCGGGCTCGACGCGATGGCGCGGCTTGTGCGGTTTCCCGGGCAAGCTCGGCATGGACGGCAGCGAAGTTCACGCGGCATTCGCAGGCGGGCAAGATCGACGAGATCCGCCGCTATTGCGAAACCGACGTGATGAACACTTATCTGCTCTACCTGCGCTTCCAGCTGCTGCGCGGAACGCTGTCGGCCGCGCCAGTATGCGACCGAGATATCGCTCGCGCGCGAGAAAGATCGCCGCGACCGGCGCAGCCGCATTGGCAGCGAGTTCATCGCCGCGTGGGACGCGAACGCGCAGACGCGCACGCAGCGGCGGCTCAGGTCCTTGCAGTATCGGCAGCGGCGCGAATCTGCCGCCGAGCGGCCCGGACGACGGCACGCCCCACCAGCGGTCGAGCACCGTCGCGTAGACGCTGCGAAAATCGATCGCGTATGCCGGTGTTGCCGTCGCCGGACAGGCGGTCGAGCGACGGCTGCTCGCCATACAGGCCGCCCGCGACGCGGCCGCCGAGCGCGAAATGCGCGCTCGGCGGTGCCGTGGTCGGTGCCGTTCGACAGATTTTCCTTCGGCCGGCGGCCGAATTCGGCATAGGTGAGCACCAGCGTGTCGTTCCACTTGCCCGAGTTCGTCGAGCGCGCTTTTCAGCGCGACGATGCCGCCGGCCAGCTCGCCCAGCAGTCGCGCCTGCGTCGCGGCCTGGCCGCTGTGCGTGTCGAAGCCGCGTCAGCGTGACGCGCACCACCGCGACGCCCGGCCTGATTGGCGACGACCTGGCGGCGGTCCGCATCGCGTTGCCGAATCCGGCTCTGCGGGAAACTCGGTCGTGAACGCGTGGTCGGCGTTCGAGATGCGCCGCCGCCTGCATGATGTCGGCTTCGACCTTGAGGATGTGCTGCGAGCGCCTTGTTGCGCGACTGTCCTTCCGGCGTGGCCAAGCGCGCCTGGCGCAGGAACTGCTCGGTATTGGTCAGCGCGATCGCGCGCGTGCCGCCGCCGGCCAGCGGCCCGAGATCGGGCGAGCCGATGATGACGCCGTCGGCGGCGAAATCCGCCGGCGTCGGCGCCAGCGCTGAACGTGCGCGTCAGCCAGCCGTCCTGCAGATACTGCTCGCTGCGCGACGCGGTGTCCCAGATCTCGATCGAGCGAAAATGCGACAGGTTGGGCTCCGGGATAGCCGACGCCCTGCAGCACGGCGAGCTCGCGTGCTCTTCCACAGCGGCAGCAGCGGCGCGAGCGCCGGATGCAGGCCGACTGCTGTCCGAAAGCTGAACGACCTGAGTCGCGCGCGATCGCGAGCTTCGGGCGCAATGCGTAGTACGTCGGGTCGGCGTACGGAACGACGCGTATTGAGTCCGTCGTTGCCGCCCTTGAGCTCGATCAGCACCAGCAGATTGCGATAGTCGGCGCCGGCCGGCGCGGCGCCCAGGCGACGTTCGCGCGCAAGCGCCGGCGCGCAGCGCCGGCGAGCGGCGCGCTCGCGGCGAGCTTGAGAAAATGGCGTCGGTCCATCATTCGGCTCCTCCGATCGCCGCTCATTTGAGCTGGTAGGCCACGTCGAGCACGAGCCGCGCACCATCGCCAGCGGCTCGCTCGGTCGCGGCGGCGTCTGCGGCGCGGTCGCGAGCAGCAGCCGGACCGCGTCGTCGTTGCGCTTCTGCGCGTCGGCGCCGGAGCTTTCCAACTGCGCGAACCACGCCGCGCTGTCGAACTGCACACTGCTCACGCCGCGATCCATGGCGCGCATCGAAGCGCGCTGCGCGCACCTTGTCCGGTCGTCCTGCGCGCCGGCCGGCGCATGGCCTGTCCGGTCGCGACGCCGTCATCGTGTCGCCGGGCATCGACTGCGGCATGCCGGCGGCATTCGCCGTCGGCGCGGAACAGGCGATCGAGAAACTGCTTGCGCGCGAGCAGCGTGCTGGTGTTGATCCACGTCTCTTGCCCGGCCAGCCCTTGACGTTCGGCGGCGAGAACAGGTTCTGCCCCATGCCGGCGGCCGCGACCGCGAACGGCAGCGTATCGGCCGGATGCAGCTCGAATTGCCGGAGCGTGCCGACGACCAGATCGACCGGCGACTTGATCAGCGCGCCGCGGTTCTCGCGCGCATAGAACGCGTCCGACGTGAGCAGCGCGTACAGCGCGGCCTTGATGTCGTAGCCGCGAATCGCGAAAACGCGCGGCGATGCGCTTGACCTCGGCGGCGTCGGGATCGGGCGAGACGAACTCG
The DNA here is from genome assembly GCA_963847585.1 of uncultured beta proteobacterium. GTDB lineage: Bacteria > Pseudomonadota > Gammaproteobacteria > Burkholderiales > Casimicrobiaceae > PALSA-1003. Next base: position 228,890 of record CAWKAQ010000011.1, read on the forward strand.
CGCCACAGCTTGCGCGTGATGAACTCGGCGGTCTGCGGCTGCGCCAGCAGGATGTCGAGCACCTGGTCGCCGTCGAGGTTGCCGGTCCTGCCGAGCACGGTCTTGCTGCCGTCGTCGTGAATGAACGCGGCGGAACACGAACTGCGCCGCGTGCCGCGATCGATGCTCCAGCCGGTGAACGCGCGCGCCGCTTCCTTGATGTCCTGCTCGGCGTAGTTGCCTTCGCCGAGCGTGAACAGCTCCATCACTTCGCGCGCGAAATTCTCGTTCGGCGTGCCCTTGCGGTTCTGCGCGCTGTCGAGGTAGATCGACCATCGCGGGATCGCGCGCGATGGCGTGCAGCAGCGTCGCCGAAGTTGCCGAGCGCGTTGGCGCGCAGCGTGACGTTCTGCCGGTACATCAGCTCGGCCAGCTTCACCTTCTGCTGGCTGGACACGAAATGGTTGTGCCAGAACAGCGTCATCCGCTCGGTCAGCGGCGAGGGCGTGACAGCATTTCGCCGACCCACCAGCCGCGCAACTCCAGGCCTTCGCGGACCTGCTGCTGCACGGAACATCTTCTTCTCGTCGTCGGTCGCGCTTTCGCCCGCGCGCGGATAGCGCAGCGCGTCCGGTCGCCGACCCACGCCGGCGGCGGCGATGTTCGCGCCGTGGTGCGCGAGGTCGGCGAGCAGCGCTTTGCGCCGCCTGCTCGCGCGTCATGCCGACGAAGTGCTCGATCTCGGCTTGCGTGGCGCCGAAGCCCGGTGCGATTCAGCAGGTGGCGCGCGTCGTCGTAACCGAGCGTCGCCGGCGATCGCGCGGCACCGAGCGCGGACGGCGCGACCAGGCGACGCAGACAGCGACTGCGATGCGTGGCGAACGACGATGCAGGGCGCGCATGCGTGGCCGAGGCGATGTCCGATCACGCAACAACGGCTCCAGTGTAGCGAGCTGTTGACCTGCGTGCGCCTTCGGTTGTAACAGCCTGTTGCGCTTCGCCGGCGAGCGGGGTCAGAGCCGGATCGTGCCGCGACCGAGTTCGATGCACCCGGCCCGAGACGAAGATCCGCCCATCGGCGTCGACGTCGAGGCCGAGGTGACAGGGCGGCCCACCGCTTCGCCCTGGGTCGACGTCAAGGACTGCGGCAGCGGGGCGCCGGTGGCGACCAGCCAGCCGCCCAGATTGGCGCAGGCCGAGCCGGTTCCCGGGTCCTCGACCACCGCGCCGTGCTTCGGAAAAGAAGAAGCGCGTCGAGACCGAGCCCTCGCCGACGCCGCGCCCAGACGTAGGCCATCGCGCGTACGCTGCGCCGCTGCCGGGCAGCCGGGCAGATGCTGCCATGGCGCAGCGAGCAGCGCCGGATCCGGCGTCGCGCGGCGGACCGCCTCGGCGCTGGCCAGCGGAATCACCAGTTGCTCGCTGCCGGTGTCGACCCACAGCGGCTTGGCGCCGAGATCGGCGTCGTCGAGTCCGAGCATCGCGGCCAGCACATCGCGCGGCGCCGCGACTTCGCGCGTTCGCGGTGCTTTGGCCTGCAGCGTCCAGCGATCGCCGTCGCGCGCTCACCGGCACGATGCCGGCGAGCATCTCCAGCGTCACGGCATCGCCGCCGCGCAGGCAAGTCGCGCACGACGTGCGCACTGCCCAGCGTCGGATGACCGGCGAAGGGCATTTCGAACGTCGGCGTGAAAATCCGCACGCGCGCGGTCGCGACTGGTCGACGGCAGGATGAACGTCGTCTCGGACAGGTTGAACTGCAGCGCGATCGCCTGCATCGTCGCATCGTCGAGCCTCCGGCCATCTTCGACGACCGCGAGCGGGTTGCCGCCGAGCGCGTCCTCGGCGAACACATTGACGATGCGAAAGGCGGTAATCGTTCATCAGTCGCTCCATCACCGCCGATCCTGGAGTCGTCGCTTGCGGCAAGCACATCGGCAGCCAGCGCGGCAAAGCCCGCCGGCGATGGGATCGCGCACGTCGACACGGCGCTCGGGCTCCGCGGCCGGGAAATGCCGGGCCATCGAGCGTCCATAGAGCGGGTCGTAGTGCGGCTCGAGCAGCTCACCGATCAGCGCGTCCCAGTCGCCGCTCGCGGCCAGCGCGTCCCAACGCGCGAGTGTCGCCTTGCCGTGCAGCGGCGACCAGCGGGCGCAAGCGCTGCTCGAGCTGCAGCGCCGGATCGGCGATGAAGTGCGCGTAGTCCTGACTTGAGCAGCGCGATGCGTTGCGCGAGCGGCGTGCGCAGCGTGACGTCTCGGCCTGCGCGCATGCGCTGCGAGCAGCGCGTCGGGCAGCTGCACGCGCCGACGCGCCGGCTTTCGGATTCGACGAACACCGGACGCGCGGGGTCGAGGATGCTCGAGGCGGTCGTGCAGATCGCGCTTTCGAAGCTTTTCTGCGAGGGCTGCGGCGTGCCCGGGAATGCCGCCGAGCAGCGATCCGCGATGGCGCGCGAGCGCTTCCAGATCGAGCGTCTGCGCGCCTGCGTCGGCCAGCGCACCGAGCAGCCGGCTCTTGCCGGAACCGGTAAGGCCGCACACCACGACGAAAGCGAAACGCGCCGGCAGCACTTCGAGCCGCGCGACGACGTGCCGGCGATACGCGCGATAGCCGCCGTCGAGCTGCATCGCGCGCCAGCCGATTTCGTTGAGGACGTGCGCGAGCGCGCGACTGCGCTGGCCGCCGCGCCAGCAATAGACCAGCGGACGCCAGTCGCGGGGCTTGCTCGGCGAAGTCGGTCTCGAGCATGCGCGCGATGTTGCGCGCGACCATCGCCGCGCCCAGCCGGCGCGCCTCGAAGGGCGAGGTCGCGTACAGCGTGCCGATCTCGGCGCGCTCGACGTCGTCGAGCACCGGATGGTTGCGTCGCGCCGGGCACGTGGTCGAGCGCGAACTCGGCCGGGCTGCGCACGTCGATGCGGTCGGGATGCCGGCGCAGCGCGTCGACGTCGACGCGCAGCTGCTCGATCGCGGCGCTCGCTCATCCGGCCTTGCCGGGCGCGCCGAGCAGCGGCTTCAGCGACGGCCACACGTTGTCGAGCAGCTTCGGCTGCGCCGCCTGCACCGGATGGATGCGATCGGGCTGGAACATCGCTTCGTTGTCGGCGAAGCCTTCGAACAGAAACGGGACCAGCGCGGTCTTGCGCGCGTTGGCAACGTCCGCAAAGCTCGCGTCGAAGCGCTCGCACGTAGGCGGCGCCGTAGTTGGGCGGCATGCGCATGCCGACCAGCAGCACGCGCGAACCGGCCTTCTGCGCCGCCGGCGCCATCGCGTCGAGATTCGTCGCGCATCGCGTCGATGCTGCCTCCGCGCAGGCCGTCGTTGCCGCCGAGCTCGATGACGGTGATCGCCGGGCGGTGCTGCGCCAGCAGCGCGTCGAGCCGCGCGCGGCCGCCCGCGGTGGTGTCGCCGCTGATGCTGGCATTGACGACGCGGTAGCGGATAACGCTGCGCGTCGAGCCGCTGCTGCAACAGCGTGGCCCAGCCGGCGTCGGTCGGGCAAGCCGTAGCCGGCCGAAATGCTGTCGCCGAGGATCAGGATGACCGGCGACGCTGCCGCTGGCCGATGCGGGCATGGCCGCGCGCAGAGCAGCGCGCAGCAGGTGCAACGATGGCGAGCGTACAGCACGAGCATCGAGTGTCAACGTGGAGTGCACGACCATCTTAGCCAGGCGCGGGCAGCGCGCAACAGGGCGCTGAGGCGGCAAGGTAGAATGCCGGCGACGACCGATGGATCCGACGTACAATGCGACGCTCTTCCGCCTTCGCGTTCCGTCGTGGCGCGCGACCCAAGCTGCGTCGCCGTCGAATCGACATCGAGCCAGCGCCGATGGCTGATCCGGTGATCCGCGCCGCAAGCTGACCAAGCGCGTGCAGAGCGGCGATGCGCCGCTGACGATCCTCGACGACGGTGAGCTTCGAAGTCGCCGCCGCCGCGATCGGTCGCGATCGTCGGCGCGTCGGGTTCGGGCAAGACCACGCTGCTGGGCTTGCTCGCCGGGCCTCGATCGGCCGACCTCGGGCGAAGTGTGGCTCGGCGATACGGCGCTCAACGGTCTGTCCGAAGACGCACGCGCGGCGCTGCGCCAGCGCTGGCTCGGCTTCGTGTTCCAGTCGTTCCAGTTGCTGCCCGCGCTGACCGCGCTGGAAAACGTCATGCTGCCGCTGGAGCTCGCCGGCGCGCGGCGACGCGGCCGCGCGTGCGCGCGAATGGCTCGCCCGCGTCGGGCTGGCCGCCCGCGTGACGCACTATCCGAAGCAGCTGTCCGGCGGCGAGCAGCAGCGCGTGGCGATCGCGCGCGCGTTCTCCGGCGAGCCCAGGGTGCTGATGGCCGACGAGCCGACCGGCAATCTCGACGGCGCGACCGGCGCCGAAGTCGCCGAGCTGATGTTCGAACTGAATCGCGAGCGCGGCACGACGTTGCTGCTGGTCACGCACGACGTCACGCTCGCGTCGCGCTGCGCCCGCCGGTTGTCGCTGGCGGCGGGAGACTGGTCGGCGACGAGCGCAAGCAGGCGTCGGCGGAGCGACCGCCGCGATGAAGACGCGCTGAACACCCTACGCCTCGCCTGGCGTCATGCTGCGCGCGACTGGCGCGCCGGCGAACTGACGGTGCTGTTCGCCGCGCTGGTCCTCGCGGTCGCCAGCGTCGGCACCGTCGGGTTTTTCACCGATCGCGTCAAGGGCGCGCTGACGCGGCAGGCCAATGTGCTGCTCGGCGCGGATCTGCTGCTGTCCGGCGACCGGCCGTTGCCGGACGAGTTTGCGCGCGAGGCGCGCGCGCGCGGGCTCGCTGTCGTGCCGGCGATCCGGTTCAACAGCATGGTGCAACCCGGCAGGACGCGCGCCGGTGGCGATGCGGTGCTCGCCGACGTCAAGGCGGTCGGCGCCGGCTATCCGTTGCGCGGCGCGATCACTGCTGGGCGACCCGAGCGATGCCCGCGGGCCGGCGGCGCAAGGGCATCCCGCGCGCCAGGCGAGGTCTGGATCGACTGCGCGCCTTGCCGCGCGGCTGGACGTGCAGCGAAGGCTGCGAAGCTCGTCGTCGGCGAAGCGACGCTGACCGTCGCCGCGATCGTGCAGCAGGACCCCGAGGTCACCGGCGGACTGTTCACGCTCGGGCCCAGGCTGCTGATGAACATCGACGACGTCGCGGCGACGAAGCTGCTGCAGCCGGGCAATCGCGCGACCTGGCGGCTGCTCGTCGCGGGCGACGCGAGCGATGCGTTTCGCGACTGGGCGAAGGCGCGGCTCGAACGCGGACAGCGCATCGAATCGATCCGCGACCTGCGTCCCGAAGTGCGGCAGACGCTCGAGCGCGCGGAGCAGTTTCTCGGCCTCGCCTCGCTGGTCGCCGTGATCCTCGCCGCGGTCGCCGTCGCGCTGGCCGCGTCGCGCTATCTGCGCCGCCACCTGGATGCGGCGGCGATGATGCGCTGCCTCGGCGCGGCGCAACGGCAGATCCTGGCGCTGTTCGCGCTGCAGTTCGTCGTCCTGGGCGTCGGCGCCAGCATGGTCGGCTGCGCGCTCGCGCTCGGCGGGCAGCAGCTGCTGATCGTCTGCTGGGCGTCGATGGTCAGCGCCGATCTGCCGCCGCCGGGCGCGTGGCCGGCATTCGCCGCCGCTGGCCACCGGCATCGTGCTGCTGCTGGGCTTCGCGCTGCCGCCGCTGGTCGCGCTCGCGCGCGTCCCGCCGCTGCGCGTGCTGCGCCGCGATCTGGGCATGCCGCGCGCGGGCGGCTGGCTCGCGTACGCGCTGGGCGCCGCGACGGTCGCGCTGCTGATCGGCTGGCAGGCGCAGGATGCGACGATGGCGCTGATCATGATCGGCGGCATCGCCGCGTTGCTCGCCGTCGCCGGCGCCGTCGCGTGGGCGCTGGTCGCGCTGTTGCGCTTGTTGCCGCAGCGCGGCTACAGCTGGCGCTACGGCCTGGCCAATCTGCGCCGCCGGCCGCTGGCTTCGAGCATGCAGATCGGCGCGCTGGGACTCGGCCTGATGGCGCTGCTGCTGCTGACGCTGGTTCGCGGCGACCTGATGCGAAACTGGCGCGCGAGCCTGCCGGCCGATGCGCCCAACGTGTTCCTGATCAACGTGCTGCCCGACCAGGTCGAAGGCGTGCACGCGCTGCTCAAGCGCGAGCTGGCGCTCGACGTGGCGCTCTATCCGATGGTGCGCGGCCGGCTGGTCGCGATCAACGACGTGCCCTTCGATCCGACGCGCCTGCCCGACGAGCGCGCGCGACGGCTCGGCGAGCGCGAATTCAACCTGTCGTGGATGGCGGAGCTGCCGCGCAGCAATCGCGTCGTCGCCGGGCAGTGGTGGAAAGCGGGCGAGGCCGGCGTCATGTCGCTCGAGGACGGCATCGCCGAAACGCTGAGCATCAAGCTTGGCGACACGCTGACCTAGGACTTCGTCGGCACGCGCCTCAGCGCGAAGGTGACGAGCCTGCGCAAGGTCGACTGGGACAGCTTTCGCGTCAATTTCTTCGCGGTGTTCCCGCCGGGCGTGCTCGACGGCATGCCGACGACCTACATCGCCGCGATCCGTGCGCCGGACAACCCCGCGTGGCTAACGCGGCTGCTGCGCGAGTATCCGAACGTGCTCGTGATCGACGTCGGCGAGATCCTGCATCAGGTCGCGCGATCATCGAACAGGTCGCGCGCGCGGTCGAATTCGTGTTCCTGTTCACGCTGCTCGGCGGCGTGCTGGTGCTCGAGGCGGCGATCGCCGCGACGCAGGACGAGCGCCGCTACGACGCGGCGATACTGCGCACCCTCGGTGCGAGCCAGCGGCAGCTGACCGTGGCGCAGCTGGCCGAATTTCTGGCGCTGGGGACGTTGGCGGGCCTGGTCGCCGCGGGCGGGGCGACGGCGATCGGCTACGTGCTGGCCGATCGGGCGTTCCAGATCCCGTTCCACTGGAACCCGTGGCTGTGGGCGATCGGCATCGTCGGCGGCGCCGCTGGGCGTGGCCGCCGCCGGCTGGTTCGGCACGCGCCGCACGCTTGCGGCAGCCGCCGCTCGCCGTGCTGCGCCAGCTCGGCTAGCGGCCCTAGGCCAAACCCATGCGGAACCAACAGGCGGTCGCAGCTTTCAAAATGAGAACGATTCGCGTTACCATACGCGCTCGATTCTGTAAGGACTCCGACCTTAGCCCGAGGCTGCGCAACGATCATGGGTAATGCCCTCTTCATCATCTGGCGCGAATCGGCCGAGGCGATGCTGGTCGTCGGCATCCTTTACGCATGGCTGCGCAAGCATCCGGACGTCAAGCGCGGGATGCGCTATCTGTGGGCAGGCGTTGGAGCCGGGGTCGCGCTGGCGCTGGCGCTCGCCGCGGTGATGCTGGGCATTGCCAGGACCTTGTCCGACCAGGGCCTCGAATACTTCCAGACGGCGATGATGCTGATCGCCGCCGGGCTGATCGTGCAGATGGTCTTCTGGATGCGCCGGCACGGCCGGACGTTCAAGCGCGAGCTCGAGCAGGACATGCAGAAAAATGCGTCGGCGGCGAACTGGTGGGGCCTGCTGCGTCGTCGTCGCGCTGGCGGTCGGACGCGAAAGCGCCGAGGCCGTCGTATTCCTCTACGGCCTGGGCACGCAATACGCGAGCTTCTGGGGCTTTATCGGGATCCTCGTGCTGGGCCTGGGCGCCGCGCTGGCGACGTTCTGGGTGTTGCAGCAAGGCGGCAGGATCGTGTCGTGGCGCACATTCTTTCGCGTCAGCGAAATCCTGCTGCTGCTGCTCGCCGGCGCGCTTCTGGTCGGCGCCGTCGAGAAACTGATTTCGTTCGATCTGCTGCCGTCGCTGGTCGATACGCTCTGGGATACGTCGGCCGTGCTCGATGACGGCAGCCGCGTCGGCAGTCTCTTCGCCTCGTTCACCGGCTATCGCGCCCATCCCTCGCTGCTGGTGCTGCTGGTGCTGGCGGTCTACTGGGCGGGCGTCGTCGGGATGTTGCGCCGCGTCTCGCGCTAGAAACGGTCCGCCCTCAATCGTCTCTAGCGGCCGGCGAAGACATCCTCGCGGCGCAAGAGTCGCGCCGCCGCCAGCAGCGCGACGATCGTCAGCAGCACCGGCAGCGCCGCGCTCTGCAGCCAGTCGGCGAACGCGATCGCATCGCCGCGCAGAGCGCGGGTGAGCAGCGTGTACTGGCGGAGACCGGAACCCACAGCAGCCACGCCGGCTCCTTTTTCTGCAGGAAGAGCTGCACGACCGGGACCATGCTGACGACGAAGACCAGCGCCGAGACGTTGCTCTGCGCCTCCTTGAGCGTGCGGCCGCGCAGGCCGACGTACAGCAGCACGGCGGGCAGCAGCATCACCAGCGGCAGCAGAATCGCCACAAAGCGCACGAGCTCGGGGCTGCCGAAAAGAAACGGCACGCCGATCGCAGGCAGCGGCGCGAAATTGAGCGTCAGGTAGAACCCCGCCAGGGTCAGCAGCACGACCAGCAAGTCGAAGGCGCCGATCGCCAGCCACTTGCCGACGGCAAGCTGCGAAGTCGAAAGCGGCGTCGCGAGCAGCGGCTCGAGCGAGCCGCGCTCGCGCTCGCCCGCGGTCGCGTCGAGCGCGACGGCGATGCTGCCCATCAGCGCGGCGAACAGTCCGTAGTAGGCGACCAGGAACAGGATCAGCGCGCCGCTCTGCTGCGGCGTCGCGAGGTCGACGCCTTGCGCGTCGAGCGGCGAAGCGACCTGCGGCGCGATGCCGCGGAGCAGCAGCCGCTGCGTTCCCCATTGGCGGTTGTACGCGCGCAGCAGCGATTCGGCCGAGTCGATCGCGGCGCGCGCTCGATCGCGCGAACGGTCGTAGATCAGCCTGACGGTCGCCGGCCTGCCGGCGGCGACGTCGCGTTCGAATTCCGCATCGATCGAGAGCACGACGTCGAGATCGCCATTTCTGATCCTCGCCTCGTAGTCGGCCGGCGCCGCCACGATGGCAACCTGCTGCCGCTCGAGAAATGCAATCAGCGCCGGCGCGTTGCCTGCGCCATCCACCGGGAGCTTGAGCTCGCGCGCTTTTTCCGCCTGGTTCGCGGCCATGTTGAGAATCAGCGCCAGGAAGAGCGGCCCGGCGGCAATCGCCATCAGCAGCGTGAGCAGCATCGTGCGCCGGTCGCGCAAGACGTCGGTCAGCTCCTTGCCGCCGACGGTGACGATGCGCTCGATCGGCGTCATGCGATTCTTTTGCGGCGCGTTCATGCCGCAAGCCCTTCGGCCGATCCCAGCAGGCTGACAAAGGCGTCCTCGAGCGAAGCTTCTCCGGTGCGCGCCAGAAGCTCGGCGCCGGTGCCGGCGGCCTGCACCCGGCCATGGCCGAGGATCACGATGCGATCGCACAGCAGCGCGACTTCCTGCATGACGTGGGTCGAGATCAGGATGCACTTGCCGGCCGCGCGCAGAGAGCGCAGCTGCTCGCGCAGGCTGCGGATGCTCATGACGTCGAGGCCGTTGGTCGGTTCGTCGAGCATGATGGTCGCCGGATCGTGCACCAGCGCGCGGGCGATCGCGACCTTCATTTTCTCGCCCTGCGAGAAACCCTGCGTGCGCCGATCGGCGAGCGCGGCGAGCCCGAGCTGCCCGAGCAGCGCGTCGACGCGCGCCTCCAGCGCGGTGCCGCCGAGTCCGTGCAATCTGCCGTAGTAGCGCACGTTCTCGCGCGCGGTCAGCCGCGCATAGAGCCCGCGGGCGTCGGACAAGTACGCCGATGCGCTCGCGGACGCGGGCGCGATCGCGCACGATGTCGAGGCCGTCGACCGACGCGATACCGGCGTCGGGCGGGATCAGGGTCGCGAGCATGCGCAGCACCGTCGTCTTGCCGGCGCCGTTCGGCCCCAGCAGGCCGGTGATCGCGCCGTCGTCGGCCACGAAAGTCGCGCCGTCGACCGCGCGAATTTCCCTTCGCCTGCCGAACGCCTTGACCAGCCCGTCGACGACGATCATCGCGCTTCCAGCACCGACGAGAACAGCGGCGGCCGCGTGCTGGCCGAGAAATGATCGAGGCACGACGACGGCAGCGTCGCGAAGCCTGCATCCTCGATGAATTTTTCGATCAGCCGCGGCGCGCAGGCATGCGGCGACACGATATGGCCGTAGCCGGCCGCGACGATGTGGCGGCTGTGCGACAAGGTCCTGGCGACTTCCTCGCCCGCGGCCGGCGGCGTGACCGGATCGAGACCGCCCGACAGGATCAGCACCGGCTTGTCGCTGACGACCGGGGCGTAGAAATCCGCCGGCACCGGCGGCCGCGGCCAACCGTCGCAGGCGGCAAGATCGCGCCGGGCGAGCTCCGGTGCGCGCAGCCGTGCCAGCATGCGATTCGTCTCCGCGGCATTGATGCGCGGCGCATCTTCGGCGCAGCTGACCGCGAAGTGCAGCGCGAGATTCACCGTCTTGCGCGACATCGTCGTTCAACAGCATCGCGGCCGCGATCAGCGGCGCGTAGTCGCCGGCTTCGGCGCGCGCGAGCAGGGCAGGAATAAGGCTCGCCGACTCCGGCGCATAGACCAGTCCCTGCAACGCGCCGATGACCGTGTCGAACGACGGCTTGAACATCCGCTGCGCGCCGGTGCGCGGATCGGCCACGGTGATGGTGCGCGCGCGGGCGAGCTCGGCGCGAATGCGCGCCAGCGTCGCGTCGAGGTCGGGATACGCCTGTCTGCACGCCGGACTTGCCGCGCATGCGGCGATGACCTGGTCGAGCGCCGCGTCGCGCGACAGCCAGAGATCGAAGCCGATCCGCATCGCGGGCGGCGCGGCGCCGTCGAGGACGACGCTGCGCACATGCTGCGGATACCGGCGCAGATATTCCTGCGCGACGCGGGTTCCGTACGAACCGCCCCAGAGATTGATCCGGTCGTAGCCGAGCGCAATCCGGACCGCGTCGATGTCGGCCACGACGGCGGACGTCGTGTACTGCGCCGGGTCCGCATTGCCGCTGGCGCGCAATTCGCCGATGCAGCGCTGCGCCGCGATGGCGATCGTCTGTTCTTCCGCCATCTCGTCGAACGGCATCGCGCGGGGCGAGGGCCGCGCAGCGCAGCGGCGCCGATTTGCCGGTGCCGCGCGGATCGATCAGCACGATGTCGCGGTTGCGGCGCACGCCGCCCAGCGCGCCGGCGAGCGGCGCAAGCGCGTCCGACGATTGTCCCGGTCCTCCGGGCAGCATGATCAGCGGATCGGGTTGCGGCGAAAGCGTGGCCGCAGGCAGCACGACGACGGCGATCGCCAGAGTGCGCCCTCCCGGTCGGCCGCGGTCTTCCGGAACCTCGACCTTGCCGCACTGCGCGGCGGTGGCGAGCTTCGGCACCCGGCATTCGGTCAGCGCGATCTGTCGGACCGGAGCCTTGCTGCCGCATGCGGCGATGAGGACCAGGCAGGCGCCAAGCGCCGCGGCGCTGGCGATCGTCCGGACGCATGTCATTGCGCGCCCGGCGGCGTTGGGCCCATGCGGCATGCGCGAATTCTAGCAGAGCGGGGACGCGCCATGACGCGTGTGGACACGCACGATCGCGCTTCCTATACTGCAGCGTCATCTCACGCGACTCATCGCCATGCCGCATCAGCTCGAACCGGGCATCGTCACCGACTTTCGCGATCGCCTGACGTATACCGGCTATCTTTGCCTCGACACGCTGCTCGGCGCGCAGAGGCCGCTGTCCGGCTCGGCATCGGCGCCGGCGCGCCACGACGAAATGATGTTCATCATTCAGCATCAGACGTCGGAATTGTGGATGAAGCTGATGATCCACGAGCTCGAGGCAGCGATACGCTTCGTTCGGGCCGACCAGCTCGATTCCTGCTTCAAGATCCTGGCGCGCGTCAAGCTGATCCAGAAGCAGCTGTTCGAGCAGTGGGCAGTGCTGGAAACGCTGACGCCTTCGGAGTACGAGGCATTCCGGCCGGCGCTCGGCAGCGCGTCGGGGTTTCAGTCGCCGCAATACCGGGCGATCGAGTTCCTGCTCGGCAACAAGGACCGCGCGCGGGCCGACATATTCAGCTACGACGCGGCGACCCATGCCGGATTGATCGGCTTGCTCGAGGCGCCGTCACTCTACGACGAATTCCTGCGTCACCTGTCGCGGCGCGGATTGCCGGTGCCGCCGGCCTGCGTCGAGCGCGACTGGTCGTTCCCGCACCAGCGCAACGCGGCGCTGGTCGAGGTGTTCAAGACGATTTACGAGAACCCGCAGCAGTACTGGGACGCGTACGAAATGGCGGAAAAACTGGTCGACGTCGACGAGGCCTTTGCTCTCTGGCGCTTCCGTCATATGAAGACCGTCGAGCGCATCATCGGCTACAAGGCGGGCACCGGAGGATCCAGCGGCGTCGCGTTCTTGCGGCGCGTGCTCGAGCATACGTTTTTTCCCGAACTGATCGACGTGCGCACAGTGATCGGCGCGCCATGAGCGCCGGCGGGCCGCCCCAAGCCCCGGATTTCGCCCTCCGGGGGCAGCGCAGCGGCCGCTCTGGCCAACCCGGCCGCAAGCATGGGGGGACCGCATGAGCCCGCGCGCCGATACCGCGGCCACCATTGCGGCGGCGATCGCGGCGATGGGCCCCGGTCCGCTGACCGAGGAAGGCATCGCGCGCCACGTCGCGCCGCTGTTCTCGCGCGTGCTGCACCCCGATCGGCCGGTCTATCTCGCCAATCATTCGCTGGGCCGGCCGCTCGACGCGACGGCGGACGATGTCGCCGAAGCCGTCGCGCTCTGGCAGTCGCGGCTGGGCAACGCGTGGGACGCGTGGCTGGCGGAGATCGCCGCCTATCGGGCGCGGCTCGCCGCGCTGATGCACGCGCCACGCGCCGACTGCGTCGTGCCGAAGACCAGCGCGGGGCAGGGGCTGCGCGCCATCCTGAACAGCTATGACCGTCCGCCGCGCGTGGTGGCAACGCGCGGCGAATTCGATTCGATCGATCTGATCCTGAGGCAATACGCGCTTCGCAAGCGCATCGAGCTGCGGTTCGTCGAGGCCGCGCGCCGACGGAATGTTCGAAGCCGCCGAGCTTCTCGCGGCCATCCGCGACGTCGATCTGGTCGTCGTATCCCAGGTGCTGTTCAACACCGGCCAGGTGCTGCCGGGGTTGCCTGCGCTTATCGGTGCGGCGCACGCCGGCGGCGCGCGCGTGCTGCTCGACGTCTATCATTCGCTCGGCGTGCTGCCGGTCGACATCGGCGCGCTCGACGTCGATTTCGCGATTGGCGGCAGCTACAAGTATTTGCGCGGCGGACCGGGCGCCGGGTTCATGTATCTGCATCCGCGGCATCTGGACGGCGGCTTCACCACGCTGGACATCGGCTGGTTCGCCAAGAAGATCTCCGTTCGACTATGTGCGCCCCGACCCGCCGGAATTCGCCGCCGGCGGCGACGCTTTGCTGGAATCGACGCCGCCGGTACTGACCTGCTATCAGGCGCGCGCCGGGCAGCTGTTCACGGCGGCGGTCGGTGTCGCGCGGCTGCGCGAATATTCGCTGGCGCAGCAGCGCACCCTGATCGGGCACTTGAGCGAGCGCCGCGTTCGCGGGGAAGGCGGCTCCGACGATCGCGGCGCGTTTGTCGTCGTCCGCAGCGGACAAGCCCGCGCGTGGGCCGGTGAGCTCGAGCGCCGCGGCGTGCTCGTCGACTCGCGCGGAGAACTCCTTCGCCTTTGCCCCGACCTGCTGTCGACGAAAGCGGAGCTCGCCTCCGCCGCCGAGCGTCTGGGTGACATCGCGGCGCGGTAGCGCTTGCCGCAGCCGGCCAGGCCTATTCGTCAAACGCCGAGAAAATCCCGGCGCCAGGCGGGGCGTCCTTCCGGGCGTTATCGAGCGTGGGCTTGATCCGCACCGCATCGGCAAAGAAGGCCTCTTCGCTTTGCGGCGCCGCGAGTCGCAGCGCCGGCGGCTTCAGATGCCGCACGTACGACTGCTGGCCAAAGCGCGAACGCATTTCCGCCTGCGCAACCGATTGCGTCGCGATGGCCACGGCGGTGAGTGCGGCCAGCGTCGCAGCCTTGGCCTTGAGCCGACTCGGCCCGATCTCGCGCAGATGGAAGAAGCACAGCGTCGCGAACAGCAGCCAGTTGGCGACATAGCTGTAATCGGCAAGCCAGCGCCACGACAGCGAGAATGCGGCATAGTCGAGGAACTCGCCAAACAGCGCAAACCCCAGCACGCCGATCAGGGCGATGCGCAGGTGCCGCTCGAAGCGCGCGTGCCCGGTAAAGATGCGGGACAGGATCGCCCAGGCGGTCGTCCACACGAGCAGCAGCATCGCGACGATCAGCGGCGGGAGCAGATAGTAGGCGGTCTTGGGCTCCGAGGTCTCGGCCAGCCACAGGCTGACAAGCTCGAGCCCGAGCAGAGCTGCGGCCAGCCACAGCACTGTCGGCAGGACGCGCATCGGCATTGCGAGGCGGCGTTCCGGCGGAACCGCGTAACTCGCCTCGCGCACGCGCAGGTAGGTGCGGCCGATCCGGATCGGGCGGTCGCCGTCGAGCACAAGGCGCGTCGAACGCTTGTCGCTGTCGCCCTCGAAAAGGCCATTGGCGCTGCCCAGGTCCTCGGCGATCAGAGCTCCGCCCTCGTCGCGAAGGATGCGCAGATGGTGCGCGGCGACCGCCGGATCGTCAATGACGACATCGTTGTCGTAGGCGCGCCCGACGGTCGTCGCGGAGGCGTCGCTGCGATACCGCGCGACGACATCACGATGCCGAGAAAGTACCTCGACCGAGATCATTTCGCCCACGAGACCGCTCCGAGGAAGCGTTTCGCCAGCGCAATCGCGTTGCCGTAGGTGACCCCCTGCATCGACAGGCGCGAAATCAACGCTTCGCGGCTGCGGTCCTGGGTGACGGCAATCACCGAGACATCGTAGAGGTCCTCGAATTCGCGATAGGCGCGCGCACACCATACGGCGCGCAACATCGGGTGCGCGCCGTCCGCCGCGGCCTCGATGAAATCCTCGTGGCACTGCTGCGCCGTAAGCCGCTTGGGCGAGCGCGCGCCGGTGCCGAACCACGAAGGCTGGTATTGCCGCGACAGAAAGGTGCTGAACTGAAATGCATTCAGGTCGATGCTGCGCACGTACGAATGCGCCAGGTCGACCTGACCGGTCTGCAGGTCGCCGGCAATGAACAGCGACGTCTGCATGCTGCAATTGGTCGTGCTCGCAAGCGCGCGCGGCTTTGGCAGAACGTCGGCGTTGGTGCGCGCCCAGCAGGTGAACCAGGGCGCATTGCTTTCCGGCGCAGCGTAGGGGCCGAATCCGCTGGTTCGGAATCCCTGCTCGCCCAGCGCCTGGTACAGCCCAGCCTGCCAGACGCCGAGCTGACGCCCGATTTCCTTGCGGCTGTCGGCTGTCGTCAGCGGTGGCGAACTGCGCGCGCGATCGACCAGCGCCTTGGCGAACCGCGCCGGCACGAGGAAGCTCACCAGCTCGCCGCCGATATGCTTGGCCACGTTGACGCCGACGATCTCGCCGTCGGTGGTAACGACCGGGCCGCCGCTCATGCCCGGGTTGATGGCTCCGGAAAAGTGGATCCGCTCGTTATAGCTGCGCTCGACCAGGCCGTTGTAAGTTCCGTCGACGATGGTGAAACCCAGATCCAGCGGATTGCCCATCGAATAGATGCGCTGGCCCTTCGGCATGTCGCCTTCGAGCGCGCGGGCATTGAAGGCAAAGAATTGCCGGCTCTGGTTGTCTTCGCGCGGCTCCAGTTGCACGACCGCGAGATCGTTGACGACGTCGATCGCGCGCAGTTTGACCGCGCCGTGCGAGCCGTCGGGAGCGGCATACTCGAGACGATAGGTCGCCGGCTCCAGCGCAAATTGCGACACGACATGGTAATTGGTGACCGCCAGGCCGTCGGCGCTGATCAGGAACCCGGAGCCGAGCGACGCCTGTCGTCCGGCGGAGTCCAGCAGCGTCCGAATTTGCAGCAATCGAGGCCGCGCGCTGGCATACACGCGGTCGGCGGTAGATGACTGCCCGTCGATCCCGTTCTGCGCACCGTCGGGTTGCGCGATCGCGGCGGAGCAGCATGCGAGCGCCGAAAGCGCGGCCAGGGCCGAATGGCGCAACGACGAGAGGATCCTGGCCACGGCGCTGGCGCTATCCCTTGCGGGTAACGATCGTGACCAGCGCGATCAGGACGAAGATAAAGATCGCCGCGCCCAGCAGGCCGGCGACGACGACGTGCAGCGGCTTGATCGTCACCATGTCGCGCTCACCCGCGGCCTTGCGGCGAACCCCGAAAAAGCTCCAGAAGACCGCGCCGATGACCTGCATGAATCCCGCCTCGCGGCTGGCGCCGGGTTGCTGTTGCGGGGATGGCGGCAGGACGGGGTCCGGCATGATCGTCGATCGGACGGACGCGACGGCGAAGCCTAACACAGCCCCCAAGACCCGCATCCGGCGGCCTCGTCTGACCGTATATGGGCGGTACAGCGCTTCCCGCGCTGCCACGACGGTAGAGGAGACGAGATGAACACAAAATTGCGCAAGCTGGGGGCCCTGCTGGGCATGGTCCTGCTGCTCGGCGCCTGCCAGAACATGGGCATGATGCCGACGCAGCAGAAGTCGCTGTACGATCGCCTTGGCGGCAAGGATGCGATCGTGGCCGTGGTCGACGACTTCGTCGGCAACGTCGCGGCCGACAATCGCATCAACCGTTATTTCGCCAAGACCGACATCCCGCGGCTGAAACGGAACCTGGTCGACCAGATTTGCGCCGGCACCGGCGGCCCCTGCAGCTATACCGGCCGCGACATGAAGACCGCGCACGCCGGCATGGGCGTCACCAACGCGGACTTCGACGCGCTGGTCGGCGACCTGGTCAAGACGCTGGACAAGTTCAAGGTGCCGGACAAGGAGAAGGGCGAGCTTCTGGGCATCCTCGGACCGATGCGCCCATCCATCGTCGGCCAGTAAGACCAGCCGCAGAGCGCCCCGGGGACCGAGCGACTCGGCCGGGGCGCGAGGGCGCGCGCAAATCGCGCCGAATCAACCGCTTGAACCGGCCAAACGGCTTGAAATACCGGGCAATCTTCCCCATGTTCCCGTTAGGTTCATGGCCGCAAGGGCGGGATCATGCGTTTCGACAAGTTCACCACCAAATTCCAGCAGGCTCTCGCCGACGCGCAGAGCCTGGCGCTCGGCAACGACAACGGCTTTGTCGAGCCGGCGCACCTGCTCGCGAGCCTGCTTGATCAGGAGGACGGCGGCACCGCCTCGCTGCTTTCGCGCGCCGGCGTCAACGTTCCGCGCTCAAGGCCGCGATCGAAAAGGCGATCGCCCGCCTGCCCAAGGTCGAAGGGCAGGGCGGCGAGATCAGCGTTTCGCGCGATCTCGGCAACCTGCTCAACCTGACCGACAAGATCGCCAGCAAGCGCGGCGATCAGTTCATCGCCAGCGAATTGTTCCTGCTGGCGCTGGCCGACGACAAAGGGGAGACCGGAAGGCTGCTGAAGGAGCACGGGCTGACCAAGAAAGCCCTCGAATCCGCGATCGAAGCGGTGCGCGGGGGTGCGTCCGTCGATTCGCAGGAGGCCGAAGGTCAGCGCGAGGCGCTGAAGAAGTACACGATCGATCTCACCGAGCGCGCGCGCCAGGGCAAGCTCGACCCGGTGATCGGGCGCGACGACGAGATCCGGCGCACGATCCAGATCCTGCAGCGGCGGACCAAGAACAATCCGGTGCTGATCGGCGAGCCGGGCGTCGGCAAGACCGCGATCGTCGAAGGGCTCGCGCAACGCATCGTCAACGGCGAAGTGCCGGAGACGCTCAAGAACAAGCGCGTGCTCTCGCTCGACATGGCGGCGTTGCTCGCCGGCGCCAAATATCGCGGCGAATTCGAGGAACGGCTGAAAGCGGTGCTCAAGGACATCGCCGCCGACGAAGGCCGCACGATCGTCTTCATCGACGAGCTGCACACGATGGTCGGCGCCGGCAAGGCCGAAGGCGCGATCGACGCCGGCAACATGCTCAAGCCCGCGCTGGCGCGAGGCGAACTGCATTGCGTCGGCGCGACCACGCTCGACGAATACCGCAAATACATCGAAAAGGATGCCGCGCTCGAGCGCCGCTTCCAGAAGGTGCTGGTCGACGAGCCGTCGGTCGAGAGCGACGATCGCCATCCTGCGCGGCCTGCAGGAGCGCTACGAGATCCATCACGGCGTGGAGATCACCGACCCGGCGATCGTCGCCGCCGCCGAGCTGTCGCATCGCTACATCACCGACCGTTTCCTGCCCGACAAGGCGATCGACCTGATCGACGAGGCGGCGGCGCGCATCAAGATGGAAATCGACTCCAAGCCGGAAGTGATGGACCGGCTCGACCGCCGCATGATCCAGCTCAAGATCGAGCGCGAGGCGGTGAAGAAGGAAAAGGACGAGGCGTCGAAAAAACGCCTGGCGATGATCGAAGAGGAAATCAGCAAGCTCGAGCGCGAGTACGCCGATCTCGACGAAGTCTGGCAGGCGGAAAAGGCGCAGGTCGTCGGCACGCAGCACATCAAGGAGGAGATCGACAAGGTCAAGCTGCAGATGGAAGAGGCCAAGCGCAAGGGCGACTGGCAGAAGGTCTCCGAGCTGCAGTACGGCAAGCTGCCGCAGCTCGAGGCGCAGCTCAAGAAGGCCGACAACAAGCTGGCGGGCGAGCAGGCCGACAAGCCGCAGCTGTTGCGCACGCAGGTCGGCGCGGAAGAGATCGCCGAAGTGGTATCGCGCGCGACCGGCATTCCGGTATCCAAGATGATGCAGGGCGAGCGCGAAAAGCTGCTGCACATGGAGGACGCGCTGCACCGGCGCGTCGTCGGACAGGACGAGGCGGTGCGCGCTGGTCTCCGACGCGATCCGCCGCTCGCGCTCGGGGCTGTCCGACCCGAACCGACCCTACGGATCGTTCCTGTTCCTCGGTCCGACCGGCGTCGGCAAGACCGAGCTGTGCAAGGCGCTGGCCGGTTTCCTGTTCGATTCGGAGTCGCTCCTGATCCGCATCGACATGTCGGAATTCATGGAAAAGCATTCGGTCGCCCGGCTGATCGGCGCGCCGCCCGGCTATGTCGGCTACGAGGAGGGCGGCTATCTGACCGAGGCCGTGCGGCGCAAGCCCTACAGCGTGATCCTGCTCGACGAGGTCGAGAAGGCGCATCCGGACGTGTTCAACGTGCTGCTCCAGGTGCTCGACGACGGCCGCATGACCGACGGCCAGGGGCGCACCGTCGACTTCAAGAACACGGTGATCGTGATGACGTCGAACCTGGGCTCGCAGATGATCCAGCAGATGTCAGGGCGACGACTACGGCGTGATCAAGCTCGCGGTGATGGCCGAGGTCAAGACGCAGTTCCGGCCCGAGTTCGTCAATCGCATCGACGAGATCGTCGTGTTTCACGCGCTAGTCGGAAAAGGACATCGAATCGATCGCGAAGATCCAGTTGCAATCGCTCGAGTCGCGGCTGGCCAAGATGGAGATCAGGCTCGACGTCACCCCGGCGGCGCTGGCCGAAGGTTGCGCAGGAGGGCTTCGATCCGGTCTACGGCGCGCGGCCGCTCAAGCGCGCCATCCAGCAGGAGATCGAAAATCCGCTGGCGAAGGAAATCCTCGCGGGAAATTTCGCTGCCGGCGAAACGGTCCACGTCGCGGAAAAAGGCGGCAAGCTGAGCTTCGCCAAGCGCTGACCGGGCGCGGACGACGCAGGCGCCCGGTGCCGGCGCCGGGCGGTCAGTAGTACGGGGCGATGCGCCGCGCCTGTCGGAATGTCCAGCGCGCCGTCAACGCCGTGCCGCGTGCCGCGCGAGCCATGCGACGGCGCGGTTGGCGGGCGTGACCTCGGACAGCAGGCGGAAGCGCGAGTCCTCTTCGGCAGCGACGACCGTGCGGCCGGTGCGGTCGATCTCGAAGCGCATGCCGGGCAGCAGCACGATGTCGCGCGGATCGTGCTCCAGCGTCACCCACAGGCACCCGGTGTCGACGCTGATCGTCGTGCCTTCGGCGTCGTCCAGGATCAGCGACTCGCGCTGCGGCAGGTACGCGCGGCGGCGGCGTTGGGGGGTAGAAGGATCGAATGGCATTGGTATTCTCCTTTCATGCGTAAATGCATGCATCGGCCGGTCGCTCCAGCTGCGGCGTTTCCGGTCTGTGCAGCTGAAGTATCGGCGCCGGCCGAGGGCTTGACCAACGAATTCGCCGCATGCTTAGCATGAGTAAATGGAATGCGAACTGGCGCTCTGCCGTATGGCCATTGGATAGCACCGGCGATACGCGGCCGAAGCGGGCCCGGCGCCGCGGCGGCGTGATGCATAATGCGCATGCATTGGGCGCCGCCGGGACGCCGATTGGAATCGGCCTTCCGAAGCGCGGCGGCGGACGGCGGCGCGTGCCGCACGCCGGCGCCGCCGGCCAGCCGCTGCATGAAGGTTCAGCATGGACAAGACCACAGCATCGAAGCCGCGCGCGCGCCCGCGCCTGCCGTCGCTCGATCTGCTGAAGGGCTTCGAGGCCGCGGCGCGCCAGCTTTCGTTCACCCGCGCGGCGCGAGGAGCTGTTCCTGACGCAGTCGGCGCTGTCCCGGCAGATCCAGACGCTCGAGGAGCAGCTCGGCGTGCGCGCTGTTCGAGCGCCGGCATCGCGAGCTGCGCCTGACCGACGCGGGCCAGATCCTGCAGGCGACCGCGAAGGCGGTGCTCGAGGAGCTGGCGCAGGCGGTCGGCCAAGATCCG
Source organism: uncultured beta proteobacterium (assembly GCA_963847585.1). GTDB lineage: Bacteria > Pseudomonadota > Gammaproteobacteria > Burkholderiales > Casimicrobiaceae > PALSA-1003. The sequence continues at coordinate 249,577 of CAWKAQ010000011.1, forward strand.
CCGCGAGCAGACATCGCTGCCGCTGACGGTCTCGACCAACCAGCCGTTTGCCTCGTTGTGGCTGATCCCGCGGCTGGCGCGCTTTCGGGCGCGCTATCCGGCCATCGACGTGTTCATTTCCGCCGACAATCGCATCGTCGATCTGGAGCGCGAGCGGATCGATCTCGCCGTGCGCTATTGCTCCGAGGCGATGGCGCCGCCCGGCGCGCCGCGGCTGTTCGGCGAGCGGCTGTTGCCGGTGTGCAGCCCGGCGCTCGCCGCCGACCGCGCGCGCCCGCTCCGGCGCCCCGAGGATCTGGCGCGGCACGTGCTGCTGCACATCGACGACGAACGGGGCCGCTATCCCTGGCTCAACTGGTCGGTGTGGCTGGCGGCCGACGGCGTGCGCGAACTCGAGCCGGCCGGCTCGCTGCGCTTCAGCCACTTCGATCAGGTGATCCAGGCGGCGCTCGACGGCCAGGGCGTGGCGCTGGGCCGCGTGCCGCTCATCGACAGCCTGCTCAAGCAAGCGCCGGCTGGTGGCGCCGCTTCGCGGCAAGTACACGACGCCGCGCGCCTATTTCGTCGTCCGCGGCACGCAGTCGCCGCATTGCGTCCGGAAGCGCAGGCCTTCATCGACTGGCTGATCGAGGAGGCCGCGGCCGACAGCGCGCTGCCGACGTGACGCGGCCAGCGCCAAGCCTGGCGCGCCGGCCGCGTCGGGCCGATGCCGATGACCGAGCGCAGCGCAGCCGACGCTGACGCCCTCGCCCTGGGTCGCCCGTTTCGCGCCGCTGGTCGCGCGCGACGGAGCCGCGTGCTCGACGTGGCTTGCGGTCAGCGGCCGGCACAGCCTGTTCTTTGCCGCGCGCGGCTGCGCGTCGTCGCCGTCGATCGCGATGCGCCAGGCGCTCGACGCGCTCGCCGGCGTGCGCGCGCGTCACGCCGATCGCTGGCCGATCTCGAAGGCGGGCCCTGGCCGCTTGTCGGGCCAGCAATTCGATGCCGTGATCGTCACCAACTACCTGCATCGGCCGCTGTTGCCCGCAAGCTGATCGACTGCCGTCGCCGACGACGGCGTGCTGCTGTACGAAACATTCGCCCGCGGCAACGAGGCCTACGGCCGGCCCGTCCAATCCCGACTTCCTGCTGGCGCCGGGCGAACTGCTGACGCGTCTTGCGCGAGCGACTGACCGTCGTTGCCTTCGAGCAGGGCGTGGTACGCGCCGACGCGGCCGGCCGTCGTGCAGCGCATCGCCGCCGTCGGGCGCGGCGCGCCGCTGGCCGCCGCTGCTGCCGCTCTGAACCTGCGCGGCGGAGGATGCCGCGCGCTGACGTCCCGGATCAAGGCCGCCGCGCGGCCGCCGCGCGCCATGGGGTAAAATGGCGCTTTTACCGGGATTTTGCTTGTCCTCGATGCTGACCGGAAGTCTCGTCGCGATCGCGACGCCGATGCAGGCCGACGGCGCGCTCGATCTGCCGGCGCTGCGCAAGCTGATCGATTTTCACATCGCGAACGGCACGTCCGGGATCGTCGATCGTCGGCACGACCGGCGAGTCGCCGACGGTCGAGTTTCGACGAGCACTGTCTGCTGATCAAGACGGCGGTCGAGCATGCTGCGCGGGCGCATTCCGGTCATCGCCGGCACCGGCGCCAATTCGACCTCGGAAGCGATCGAACTGACCGATATGCGCGAAGGTCGGCGGCGCCACTGCGGCCTGTCGGTCGTGCCCTATTACAACAAGCCGTCGCAGGAAGGCCTGTACCGGCATTTCCGCGCGATCGCCGAAAAAGTCGATCTGCCGCTGCTCGTCTACAACGTCCCGGGCCGCACGGTCGCCGATCTCGGCAACGACACGCTGCTGCGCCTGGCGCAGATTCCGGGCATCGTCGGCATCAAGGACGCGACCTCGGACCTGGTGCGGCACGTCGATCTGCATGCGGCGGCTTGCCCAAGGACAAGTCGTTCGCGCTTGCTGTCGGGCAACGACGATACGGCGCTGGCCTACATCCTGCTCGGCGGCCATGGCGTCATTTCGGTGACCGCCAATGTCGCGCCCCGCGCGATGGCGGACATGTGCGCGGCGGCGCTGGCCGGCAGGATCGCGGAGGCGCGCGAAATCAACGCGCGGCTGATGCCGCTGCACACCAAATTGTTTGTCGAAGCCAACCCGATTCCGGTCAAATGGGCGCTCGCCGAGATGGGCCATGATCGGCCCCGCATTTGCGGCTGCCGTTGACGCCGCTCGATGCGCAACATCACGACACGGTGCGTTCGGCGCTGCGCGAAGCGGGCTGCCTCTAGGAGAATACGCATGCATCTCCCTGTTGCCGCTGCTGCGACTGCTCTCGCCGCTGCCATCGCCGCCGCGTCGCCGCCGTGCTGCTGGCGGGCTGCGAGACGATGACCATCTCGCTCGGCAAGAAGATCGATTACAAGTCCGCCGGGACGGCGCCGGCGCTCGAGGTGCCGCCCGACCTGTCGACGCCGACCTACGACGACCGCTATCAGGTCGCGACCGCCTCCGGCGCAGGCGGCGGCCGCGCGCGGCGGCGCAAGCCCGAGCGAGGTGCTGCCGGCCAATCCCGACGCCCGCGTCGGTGCGCGCCGGCAGCGAGCGCTGCCTGGTCGTCAAGACGAGCCCGAGGACGCGGCATGGAAGACGGTTCGCAGGACTTCTGGACCAAGAACGGCTTCGTGATCGCCAGCGAGCAGCCGGCGCTGGGCATCATGGAAACCGACTGGGCCGAGAACCGCGCCGCAGTGCCGCAGGACTTCTGCAGAAGTTCGTCAGCAAGTACGTAAGCTTCGCTGGACGATACCTACAAGCGCGACAAGTTCCGCACGCGGATCGAGCGCGGCACCGAGCCCGGCACGGTCGAGATCTTCATCAGCCACCACGGCGCCGCGCAGCAGCCGACGAAGACGGACAAGGGGGTCGCCGAAGACTGGAAGTGGCAGCCAACGCCGCCGGACCCGCAACCTCGAAGCCGAATTCCTCGGACGGCTGATGATTGCCTTCGGCACGCCCGAGCGCCAGCGGCGGCGCGAGGCGGTCGCGGCGGTGACAGCAAGGCACCCGATCGCGCGCGTCATCGAAAAGGGCAAGGACGGCGCAGCCAGCTGGTCGTCGACGATGCGTTCGATCGCGCATGGCGCCGCGTCGGCCTGGCGCTCGACCGCACCGGGTTCACCGTCGTCGATCGCGATCGCTCGAAGGGTCTGTATTTCGTGCGCTATGCCAATCCCGACCTCGACGCAAGAAGAAGCGAAGAGGGCTGGCTCTTGACCAAGCTCGCGTTCTGGAAAACGACGACCGGACAAGCCCGAACAGTATCGCGTCGTCGTGACCCAGGCCGATCCCAAGAGCGTCGTCACCGTGCAGGATCCGAGCGGGCGCGCCCGACGAACGGCCAACAGCGACAAAATCCTCGCGCTGCTCAAAGACCAGTTGAAGTGAAGCGGGAACAGGCCAGTGCGCTTCGCCTGTCTAGGCAGCGGCAGCGAGGGCAACGGCCTGCTGGTCGAAGTGCGGCGGCACGCGCGTGCTTGTCGATTGCGGCTTCGGCATTCGCGACACCATCGCGCGTCTTGCCCGGCTGCGGTGTCGACGCCGGAGATCGATCACCGCGATCGTCGTCACGCATGAGCACAGCGATCACATCGGCGGCGTCGCGGCGTTCGCCGCGCGCTATCGGACCGCCGGTGTGGCTGACCTTCGGAACCCTGTCCACGGTCGCCGAGCGCTTCGCCGGAGCTGCCGCGCGTGTACGGCTTCGACAGCCACGACGCGTTTGCGATCGACGACATCGAGGTGCGGCCGTTTCCGGTGCCGCACGACGCGCGCGAGCCCGTGCAGTTCGTGCTGTCCGACGGCCGGTGGCGCCTCGGCGTGCTGACCGACCTCGGCGTCTCGACCGCGCACGTCGAGGCGAGCCTGTCGGGCTGCGACGCGCTGGTGCTCGAATGCAATCACGACCTCGACATGCTGGCCAACGGCGACTACCCCTATCCGCTCAAGCAGCGCATCGCCGGCAAGTTCGGACATCTGGACAACGACGCCGCGGCGGCGCTGCTGTCGCGACGCTCGACAACTCGCGGCTCAAGCACCTGTTCGCGGCGCATCTTGACCCAGCAGAACAACACGCCCCGAACTCGCGCGCGCGGCGCTGGCCGGCGCGCTCAATTGCGCGCCCGATTGGATCGGCATCGCCGACCAGCACGAAGGGTTCGCCTGGCGCGAATTCGTCTGCTACGGCGGAGGGGACATGGAAAAACGCAGGAACTCTACCGCGGCAAGGCCAAGACGGTCTACACCACCGACGATCCGCACCTGCTGGTCATGCATTATCCGCGACGACACCAGCGCATTCGATGGCGACCAAGGTCGCGAAGCTCGACGCAGAAGGGCGAGACCAACAACAAGATCAACGCCTTCATCATGGGCAAGCTCGCGGCGGCCGGCGTCGCGACGCATTTCGTGCGCCTGCTGAACGAGCGCGACTCACTGGTGCGCGCGCTCAAGATGATGCCGGTCGAGTGCGTCGTGCGCAATGTCTGCGCCGGGTCGATGGCCAAGCGCTACGGCATCGCCGAAGGGCACGCGCGCTGCCCGAGCCGATATTCGAATTCTTCTACAAGAGCGATCCGCTGCACGGACCCGCTGGTCAACGACGACCACATCCGCGTGCTGGGTTGGGCGAGCGCCGAAGGAGATCGCGCGAAATGAAGGCGCTGACGCACAAGGTCAACGCGGTGCTCAAGCCGCTGTTCGCGCAGCGCCGGCATGGATCTCGTCGATTACAAGCTCGAGTTCGGCCACGCGCTCGACGAGCCGCACGGGCCGCTGCTGCTGGGCGACGAATTCACGCCCGACGGCTGCCGGCTGTGGGACCACGGCGACGCAGGAAAAGCTCGACAAGGACCGCTTCCGGCGCGATCTCGGCAACGTCATCGGCAAGTATCGCGAGGTCGCGCGACGCGGATCGGCGCGCCGCTGTAACTCTTCCGCCGACGCTGCGCGGCGTGCGCGTGCGGCGAGCAAACAAAAAGCCGGCCCGCGGGCCGGCTTTTTCGTTGCCGCGGACTTGAATTATTTCTTGGTCGCTGTCGGACTTGGCTGATCCGGCGCCGGCGCCATCGTGCTGGCGGGCGGCGTCGCCGCGGCCGCCATCGTGCTGGCCGGAGCCTTGTCGAATCCATCGCAGCGGTACCACCGCGGCCTTGGCTGCATCGTTCGCCGCGGCGCCTGCGTTCGCAGCGGCGGTGCCCGCGTCCTTGGCCGCGGCTGCGGCCTTGTCGCTAGCTTCCTTCGCCGTCGGCTGCGGCCTTGTCGGCGGCTGCCTTGGCGTCGGCCGCGGCCTTGCCGTTGTCGCCGCAAGCGGTCAGCGCGAGCGCCAACGCAGCAGCAAGAAAAATACGGACTTCTTCATTGGGTTCCCCTACTTGAGTATGGAATGAGATGGAAGTTCAGCAGTCGGATGATTCGGCTGGCGCAAGATCGGCTTCCGCAGACGGCCGATCCAAGCATTTCGGCAGGCTAACGGAAGATGCAACCGACTTCGAAATAGCTTAGCACAAAGACGCATGGATTTACATGCCTGCGAAGCATGCAAGGTCGCGCGCTTTGCGCTCAGCGCGGGCTGCGCTCAAAGGCCCAGCACCGTGCCGCCAAGCCCGGCTTCGCCCGTCGCCCAGATTTCGTCGAAGCGGCTGGCCAGCGGCTGCGTCTGCTCCGGCTGGTCGATGCCCAGCGCGGCGCGCGGCTGCTCGAAGTGAAAGCGGTGCAGGTAGTGCCTGCCGTCGACGATCACCAGAGGATCGGTCGCGACCTTCGCTTCATCGCCGGTCTTTAGAATCGTCATCGCGTGGCTGAAGGTGCGCAGCAGGCCCAGCATGCGCGGGCAAGCGCTCTCGCAGATAGCGCGTGTCGTGGACGATGATGTCCAGCCGGCGTCCGCGCACCTCGCGCAGGAACGCGCCGAGCCGCTCCGCGCGCACGGCGGAATTCCACCCGGTCTGCGACAGGTCCTGGTCGAAGACGCGGATGTGATGCCGCGCCAGCTCGATCAAGGTCGTCGATCGCTTCGGTCTGCTCGGCCAGCGTTGAAGCTCGACCAGCGCGGCTCGACGGGCGCTTCAGCCGGCGTGGATCGGCCATGGCGGATTGCTACTCGAAGGTCGAGATAGCCATCGCAATACCATCGATGGAGCACGTGCGGCCGGCGCGCCGGTCACCGTTTGCCGCCTGCCATGCCGCGCGCTGGTTGGCCAGACGCCGACGCCGGCGCCCGCGCCGCGAGGCCACGCGATCGCAGCGCCGTTGATGTACACATTGCGGCGCATCGTATAGCAATTGCGTGCGCGCGTCCAAACGCACGCCGCGTCGCCGCGCGTCGAGCGCGAAGCGCGCCGGCGTCAATGGACGCCGCGGCCGGTCGAAACAGACGTGCGGTTTGGGCTCGGTCAGATAGCAGCCGAGAAAGCGCCGACGGTCGCGTCGGTCCCAGCGGATGCGGCCGAGCATCGCGCGCGCACTGCGCCTGCATGCGCGTGCCGATGCGCGCCGGCTCGCGCGTCGGCGGCAAGATCCGGATCGGCGTAACGTCCTTCGAGCGCGACGTTGTCGCGCAGCCAGTCGAGAAACGCAGTGCCGAGTTCCTGCGCCGACGGCGCGCGAAAGCCGATCGAGTAGGTCGTGCAGGCATCGACGGCCACGCCTTCGTGCGCGTGATCGGGCGGCAGGTAGAGCATGTCGCCCGGGCCGAGCGTCCAGCTCGCTGTCGGGACGGAAACGCGCGAGGATCTTGAGCGGCATGCCGCGGTCGCAGCGACAGATCGCGCTGCCGGCTGATGCGCCAGCGCCGCCGCCCCTCGCCCTGCAGCAGGAACACGTCGTAGGAATCGAAATGCGCGCCCGACGCCGCCGCCCGGCGCGGCGTAGCTCACCATGAGATCGTCGAGGCGCGCGTACGGAATGAACGCGAAGCGGCGCAGCAGCGCGTCGGCGGCGGACGATGCAGGTTGACGCCGTGCACCAGCAGCGTCCAATCCTCGCTCCGGCAGTCGCTGCAAGTCGCGACTTGCGAAACGGGCCTTCGAGCGTCGACCAGCGGCCGCCGCTCGCGCAGCACGATGCGCGACTCGACGTCGTCGCGCGCAGCGAGCGCGAACAGTTCGCGCTCGCGACACGCAGCCGCCGAAGCCGCGGAATGGCTTCGCGCACCAGCAGCGCGCGTTTCTGCCAGTGCCGGCGCAGGAACGCTGCCGGTGTCAGCCCGCCCAGCAGGCTCGAGTCAGCGGCGTCGGCCATCGTGCGATTATAGCGGCGCGCCGGTCGACGGTCGGGCTTTGCGCTAAAATACGCTGCCGCGCCGCGCGCGTGCTATGCGACGCGCCGACCGCCCATTCCGCCAACATCTCCGTCAACTCACCGCATGAACATATTCTCGAATACCGTCGTCACGCTCTCGTACAAGCTGTTTTCCACCACCGGCGAACTGATCGAGGAATCGACGCAGCCGATCACCTATCTGCATGGCGGGCACCACGGCATTTTCCCGAAGGTCGAGGCGGCGCTGGCGCAGAAGAAAGTCGGCGACCAGCTGCTCGGTCACGCTCGAGCCCGAAGACGCATTCGGCGAATACGACGCCGAACTGGTGCGGGTCGAGCCGCAGGACCGGTTTCCCGCCGAGGTCAAGGTCGGCATGCAGTTCGAAGGGCACGCGGGCAGGACGACGACGATGAGGACGAGCAGCGCGTGTACACGGTGACCGATATCGCCGACGGCAAGGTCGTCGTCGACGGCAACCATCCGCTGGCTGGTCAGCGCCTGCGCTTCGACTGCACGGTGCTCGACGTGCGTCCGGCGACGTCGGAAGAGATGGCGCACGGCCACGTGCACGGCGCGCACGGCCACCACCACTGATCACTGAGCGCTCGCGCAGCTTGCGGTCGGCGCGGCATCGCAGGCTGCGCTCGCCTACTGCGTCGTCGCGCCAGACGCTTGAGTTCGTAGAGCGCGCGTGCGCGTCCCGCGGCGACAGCGCGTCCGGGTCGAGCGCCGTCAGGCGGTCGAGCAGCGGAGCGTCCGCGGGCGCCGGCTCGGCGGGCGGCGGCGCATACGCCGCGAACAAGTCGGCCTGGCGTCGCGCCGCACGCTGAACTGATCGAGCCGCGCCAGGAACGTGCGCGCGCCTGCGGACAGCGCTTCCGCCGGCACGCCAGCCAGCTTGCGCCACCTGCAGGCCGTAGCTCTGGTTCGCCGGACCATCCTCGACCGCGTGCAGGAACACGATGCCGTCCTTGTGCTCGACCGCATCGAAATGCACGTTGGCGCAGCCCTCGAGCTCCGCCGGCAGCGCGGTCAGTTCGAAGTAGTGCGTCGCGAAAAGCGTCAGGCTGCGGTTGGTCAGCGCCAGCTCGCGCGCGATGGCCCACGCCAGCGCCAGCCCGTCGAACGTCGACGTGCCGCGGCCGATTTCGTCGATCAGCACCAGGCTCTGCGGCGTCGCGCGGTTGAGGATGTAAGCGGCCTCGGTCATCTCGACCATGAACGTCGAACGTCCGCCGGCGAGATCGTCGGCGGCGCCGATGCGGGTGTAGATCGCATCGAGCGGGCCGATGCGCGCGCATCGCTCGCCGGGCACGAACAGGCCGCAGTACGCGAGCAGCGCGATGACCGCAGTCTGCCGCATGTAGGTCGACTTGCCGCCCATGTTGGGGCCGGTGACGATCAGCAGCCGGCGCGCGGGGTCGAGCGACAGGTCGTTGGGGATGAAATGCTCGACCTGCGTTTCGACCACCGGATGGCGGCCGCCGCGGATCGTCGACGCCGGGCTCGGCGCTGAAGCGACCGGCTGCGTCCAGCCGAGCTCCGTCGCGGCGATCGGCGTGCGACGGCGAGTACGTCGAGCGTCGCCAGCGCGAGCGCAGCGCGCTGCAGCTCGGGGATCGCCGGCGCGAGCTCGGCGAGCAGCGCGTCGTAGAGCGCTTTTCTCGCGCGCCAGCGCGCGTTCCTGCGCGGACAGCGCCTTGTCCTCGAACGTCTTCAGCTCCGGCGTGATGTAGCGCTCCGCGTTCTTCAGCGTCTGACGCCGCCGATAGTCGTCGGGAATCTTCTGCGCGTTGCGCGTTGCGTGACCTCGATGTAGAAGCCGTGGACGCGGTTGTATTCGACCTTGAGGCTGGCGATGCCCGTGCGCGCGCGCTCGCGCGCTTCGAGATCGACCAGGAACGCGCCGCAGTTGTCCTGGATCGCGCGCAGCTCGTCGAGCTCGGCGTCGTAGCCGGTCGCGATGACGTTGCCGTCGCGCACCGCGGCCGCGGGCTCGGCGGCGATCGCACGCGGCCAGGAGCCGCGCCCAGCGCGCGTCGATCGGCGAGCGCGGCTGCGGCGTCGGTCAGCAGCGGCGACTGCGCATCGCGCGACCGACGTCGCGAGCACGGGCAGGCGTTCGAGCGTATCGCGCAAGCCCGGCGAGATCGCGCGGCCGCGCGCTGGCCAGCGCGATGCGCGCGGCGATGCGCTCGATATCGACCGTCGCGCTTGAGCGCCGGCGCAACGCGCCGCGCAGATCGCGGCGTGCGCACCGAGCTCGGCGATGGCCGCATGGCGCAGAGCCGGCGGCTGCCTGCGCGCGCAGCGGATTGGTGAGCCAGCTTCGCAGCAGGCGGCTGCCGGCGGCGGTGATGCAGCGATCGAGCAGCGACAGCAGCGTCGGCGCGCTCTCGCCGCGCAGCGTCTCGGTGATCTCGAGATTGCGCCGCGTCGCGGCGTCGAGCGCGAGATGATCGGCTGGCGCGCTCGACATGAGCGTGCGCACATGCGCGAGCGCGGCCTGCTGCGTCGCTTGCGCGTAGTGCAGCAGCGCGCCGGCCGCGGCGACGCCGAGCGGCGCGTCGTCGGCGCCGAATGCGGCGAGATCGCGCGTGCCGAATTGTTCGCACAGGCGTCGCACGCGCGGCGTCCGCGTCGAACTGCCACGGCGGCAGCGCGCGCGCCGGCACCGCCGTCGCGCACGATGCGCAGCGCTGTCTCCGTCCGGCGTGCAGACGAGCTCGCTGGGGTCGATGCGCGTCGAGCAGCGCGCCGGCCTCGGCCAGCGGCACGTCGCGCAGGTGCAGACGTGCCGCCGGCCAGATCGAGCCACGCGACGCCGGCGCGCATGGCCGACGATGGACCGCGACCAGCAGGCACTCGCGCTTGGCGTCGAGCAGGCCGGCGTCGGTCAGCGTGCCCGGCGTGACGATGCGCATGACTTTGCGCTCGACCGGCCCTTTGGTGGTCGGCGGGATCGCCGATCTGCTCGCAGATCGCAACCGACTCGCCGAGGCGGACCAGCTTGGCGAGATACTGCTCGACCGCGTGATAGGGCACGCCGGCCATCGGGATCGGCGTGCCCGCGGACTGGCCGCGCGCGGTCAGCGTGATATCGAGCAGCGGCGCCGCGCGCTCGGCGTCGCCGTAGAACAGCTCGTAGAAATCGCCCATGCGGTAGAACACGAGCTTGTCCGGATGCTCCGCCTTGATGCGCAGGTATTGCTGCATCATCGGCGTGTGCGCCGCATAGGCGCCGGCGGCTTCGGCTGGCGTCAGTTCGTTATGCAAGAGCGAGCCGCCGATCGCCCGAACCGGCCTTAGTTGTCCTGGGCGACGACGCCGGCAGCGCGGAGCCCGAGTCCGACCACGTAAATCGTGTACAGCTGTCCGCCGAACAGCACGACCCCTGGAAGCTGCAGGCCGCGTCTGGCTCGATCCGCCGACGTTGAAGTCGAACTCGTACGCGGTTCCCGCTATCGCGGTCGGCATCGAGCTCGAGTGCCAGCCGAAACGGAGTTCATCGCCAGGCCGGAGACCTGCATGCTGAAGTTGACGAACACGTCGAGCGCCGGAACGTCCGTCGTACCGTTGACGAAGCGCACGCGGGCGCGAACCAGCGACCGGCGGGAAGTTTGTTGTCGCTGTACAGCAGTCGCGGTCAGCGCGCCGGCCGTGCCGGTGATAGCGATCGCCGTATCGCTCGCCGGCGGGAAACGTCGGCGTGAGCGTCAGCAGCGTCGCGCCCGGCGTCGCCGTCGATTCCACGGTCAGTAGCGCGCTGTCCGGCATTGATCGTCTGGTAGCTCGACGCGCCGGCGTACGGAATGTTCGACAGCGCAAGATCCTGATCGACGAAAACATTCAGCGGCGAACCGCACCGATGAGGCGTTGATCGACCTTGAAACTGCGCGAGCAGAGCTGTTGGCGATCGATCCAGTGCCGGCGTCGTCGATGTTGAGCAGGGCGACATTGACCAGCGTACTGCTGCCGCGCGAATAGACGACGAACTGGACGTGCGCGCGCTCGGCAGAAGGTCTGCGCCGGCGCATCGAAGATGACCTGCTTGGAGTTGGCCGCGCGTGATCGCGAATCTCGCGATTGCCCGACCGGCAGATTGACGAACAGGCTGGTGGTGCCGTAGACCGACGCCGGCGATGCTCGGCGAGACCGTGTTGAGGTCTTCGCCGGGCGCCGTGACGTAGACATCGACTGCCGCCGTTGTTGCTCGCGCCGTTGATCACCCGCAGCGTTGAAGTTGCCGGCGCCCGGATCGACGATCAACGTGTCGTTGAGGATGATGCCGCGTGGCGTTGGCGACTGGCCCGAACGCCACAAACGTATATGCGACGTCGGGCACGAAAGATCGGCGTCGTGTCGATCAGGTTGGTCGGCGCTTCCGGCGACGCTCACCTGAACTCTGCGCGTTCCGGCGTCGATCGTCTGATACTGGGTCATTCCTTCGAACGGCAGGTCCGCCACGAACGGCTTCAACGTCGAACGTGACGTTAACGGGCCGCCGGCGTTCGGGATGACGTTGACACGCGCAGCGTGCCATGCGTGCTGCCGTTGCTGACACCCTTGCCCGTGTTGCAGCTGCCCAGCGCGAGCGCCAGGACGCAGGTCAAGACAGCGAGAAATGGGTGCGCGCGCATCGTTTGCTCCGGATCAATGAACCTGCTTAAGCCGCGCCGCTTGTCCTGGCAGCCGCCATCCGGCGTACTGCTCCGGCCGGGCGCGCGCGACGGATGTCCGCGCGGCGCGAATTCGACGGCAGGCCGCGCCAGGCGATCGCTCAGTTGTCCTGCGACACGATGCCGCGCAGGCTGCTGGACGGACCGGCGAGATAGACCGTATAGGTGTGGCCCGCGGTGAGCACCACGGACGTCAGCTTGAGCAGCGAGGTCGTCGTCCCGGCCAGATTGAAATCGAATTCGTAGCGGTTCCGGTCGAGGCGGCCGCGCTGAGATTGATGTATCCCGAAGCGCTGTTCGGTCGCAAGGCCCGAAACCTGCTTGCTGAAATTGACGAACACGTCGAACGCCGCGACATCCGCGGACGAATTGACGAACCGTACGTTGGCGGTTGACGACCGGCGGCGGCAGGTTGTCGTCCTGCAGCACCAGCGCCGTCCAGCGCGCCTGCGGTTCCGGTCAGGGCGATCGAGGTGTCGGTGGCCGCGGTCAAGCGTCTGCACCAGCGTCAGCAGCGTCGCGCCCGGCGTGGCCGTCGCCTCGAAGCTGAAATTGTGCACTCCCGTGCTGGTCTGCTGATAATTCGACACGCCCGTATAGGGGATGTTCGACAGCTGCAGGCTGCCGTCGACGAACACGTTCAGCGGGGAGGGGACCAGCGAGGCATTGACCACCTTGTATTGCGTCAACAGGTTGTCGACCAGCGCGCCCGATCCGGCGTCGTCTTGCCGCAGCAGCGCGACATTGACCAGCTTGCCGCTTCCCTTGCTGAAGGCGACGATGGTCGCGCCCGAGTGTTCGGCGAACGTCTGCGGCACCGAATCGTAGATCACGTCCTTGGTGCCCGCCGGCGTGATGCGGATCTCGAAATTCGTGCCCTTCGCAATCGGGACGAACAGGCCGCTCGAACCGTAGGCGATGTTGGCGATCGCCGGCGCCGTGGCGCTCAAGTCGGCGCCCGGCGCCGTGAGGTAGAGATCCAGCGGCCCCGGACCCGGCGGCGAAATTGATCAGACGCACCGAGAAGAATCCGTCGCCCGGATCGTTGAACGCATCGGTCAGCAGCTGGGCACCGACGGCGGTCTGGGGCCCGAAGATGAGGTAGCTGTACTTGGTATTGCCGCTGATGTTGTAGGCTCGTATTGACCAGCGACGGTCGAGGCGCCGGTAACGGTGACGATGAACGTCTGCGCTGCCGCTGTCCACGTCTGCGTACTGCGTAATTCGACTGGAACGGCAGGCCGCTGACGACCGGCTTGGCGTTGACCGACACGTCGAGCGCGTTCGCCTGCGAAAAGCATTGACCACGCGCATCTGCGCGTTGCTCTGGTCACTGCTGCTGTTCTTGCTGCAACCGGTGAGGCCCACGCAACGTCAGGCACAGAGCGACTAGCAAGGCACGCGGATTCAACATGGAGTTCTCCGTCAGACGGGCCGGCAGCGGGAAGCGAAGCGGCGAAACGCGCTGATTATAAGGCTAGGTGCCGCACGGCGGGGACGGCGGGCAATATCCGGTTACAAGTTGTCCACGGAGCGATTGCATCGCGGGCGAAGCGGCAGATTCGTAGCTCCGACGCATCATGCTGCGTGATGCCCGCGCCAGGCGACTTTCCGCGGGAAAACTGGTCGGGGTGAGAGGATTTGAACCTCCGGCCTCTACGTCCCGAACGTAGCGCTCTACCAGGCTAAGCTACACCCCGAGGTCCGCCGTGTTGCCGCGCCGCATGAGGCGACGCCGCACGCGAGCGCCGGTCTCGAACGCTCAGAGCGGTTCGCGTCACTGCGAAAGCCGATAATTCTAGCAGAGTTTCGCGGTAAGTCGAAGGCGGCAGCGCGTCCAGACACGCGGCCGCCCGCCGGCTTTCCGCCTCGGCGCACGCGCGCGCGTAGTCGAGTGCGCCGGTACTGCTGCAAGCGCGGCGAGCACCGGCGCGAAATCGGCCAGGCCGCCGGCCTGCTGATGGCGCGCGCGGATCAGTCGACGCTTCGCGCGGCGCGCCGACCTGCGAGCGCGCGGATCAGCGGCAGCGTGGGCTTGCCTTCGGCGAGATCGTCGCCGAGGTTCTTGCCGATGGCGGATTGGTCGCCGGTGTAGTCGAGAACGTCGTCGATCAGCTGGAACGCGGTGCCGAGATGCATGCCGTAGCGCGCCAGCGCGTCCTCGAGTCGGCGGGCGCCGCGCCGCCCAGCACGGCACCCAGCCGAGTGGCCGCCTCGAACAGCTTGGCGGTCTTGCGCCGGATGACGTCGAGGTAGCGCTGCTCGTCGACTTCCGGATTGCCGGAATTGATGCAGCTGCATGACTTCGCCTTCGGCGATGACGTTGGTCGCGTCGGAGAGAATCTGCAGCACGCGCATGTTGTCGACGGTGACCATCAGCTGGAACGCGCGCGAATACAGAAAGTCGCCGACGAGCACGCTGGCGGCGTTGCCGAAACTGGCGTTGGCGGTCGCGTGGCCGCGGCGCAGCGACGATTCGTCGACGACATCGTCGTGCAGCAGCGTCGCGGTATGGATCATTTCGACGACCGCCGCAAGCGTGTGCTGGTGCGTGCCGCGATAGCCGCAGGCCGTGCGCGGTCAAGCAGCAGCAGCGCGGGGCGCAACCTTTTGCCGCCGCCGCCGATGATGTATTCGGCGACCTGGCGGATCAGCGCGACGTCGGAGTGCGAGCGCTTCGCGCAGGACACGGTCGACGGCCTGCAGATCGTCGCGCAGGACCGGTTGCAGCAGCGGAATGGTCACGGGCGGGCGGATACCGCTGCGATCGACCGGCTGCGCCGCGCTGAACGGCCGCGCGCGAGCTCGCCGGAGCCTGCGGTAGTTTACCCGATGCGCGCGAGGCCGTCCCGGCGCCGGGCGGGCGAGCCTGGCGGCTTTGACAATAGATCGCCTAAGGTCTTAAAATAGCAAACTTTTTCGCGCAACGAGTCCCATTTGGAGTTTCCCTATGTACGCGGTCATAAAAACCGGCGGCAAGCAATACAAGGTCGCCCCCGGCGAAAAACTCAAAGTAGAACAGATACCGGCGGACGTGGGCGCAGCAGTGATTCTCGACCAGGTACTGATGGTCGGGGACGGTGACAGCGTCCGGCTGGGCCAACCCACCGTCGCGGGTGCGACGGTCAACGGCGACCGTGCTCGCGCACGGGCGCGGCGAGAAGGTGACGCATCTTCAAGATGCGGCGGCGCAAGCACTACCAGAAGCATCAGGGGCACCGTCAGGGCTATACCGAGCTCAAGATCGACGGCATCGTCGGCTGACGCCTCGCTACGAACAGGACAACGGCAATGGCACACAAAAAAGCAGGCGGCAGCTCCCGCAACGGCCGCGATTCGCATTCCAAGCGCCTCGGCGTCAAGGCCTATGGCGGCGAAGCGATCACTCGCCGGCGCGCATCATCGTTCGCCAGCGCGGCACGCAGGTTCATCCCGGCGTCAACGTCGGCATCGGCAAGGACCACACGCTCTTCGCGCTGGTCGACGGCAGGTCGCAATTCGCGACCAAGGGCGTGCCAAGCGCACGTTCGTCAACATCGTGCCGGCGTCGTCGCCGGCGGCCATGAGCTCGCGTCGCGCAGGCACCGCAGCGAAAAAAATCCCCGCTGCGGCGGGGATTTTTTTCGCCCGCACGGCGGCGATCCGATGCGCGTCGCGCTCAGCGCCGCTCCAGCCACCACAGCATCGCCGCCGCGACGACGACGAACGCGACCACCGGAAACGCGGCGGAAAACAGCGGCGGCCAGTCGTTGATGACGCCGAGATACGAAAACAGCCGTCCGACCAGGAAGAAGACGAGCCCGAGGATCGTTCCCGCAAAGATGCGGAAGCCCACGCCGCCGGCGCGGCGCTGGAAGTAGGCGAAAGGCAGCGCCAGCACCATCATCACCAGCACCGCGGCCGGGTAGAAGATCTTGTTCCACAGCGCGATCTCGAAGCGCGACGTTTTCTGCTGGTTGCTGCCCAGCACGCTGATGTTGTCGTAGAGCGAACTCATCTCGAGCTTTTCCGGCGCGACCTGGTAAACGGTCAGAATCGAAGGCTTGAGCACGGTTTCCCAGACCCATTCGTCGGCACGGCTGACGCTGGCGCCGTCGCGGTCGACAGCTCGGTCGTCTGCACGTTCTTCAGCAGCCACTGGCCGTCGGCGACGAAGGTTCCCGAATCGGCGACGCGCAGCGCCTTCAGGCGCAGGTCGGCATCGAACTGGTAGATGCGCACGCCCGAGCAGAGTGTCTGTCGGCGAGCAGGCTCTTGATGTTGGCGAAAGTCTGGTCGTGTCGCTCGGATCCGCGGACGTCCTGTCGCCCTGCTTGAACCAGAAGCCCGACTGGAATTGCTGGGCGACGATGCGCGTCTGCCTGGCCTTGCGTCTGAACGCGGACCTGCTGCGCGAGGCGCTCGGCCGGCGGTGCCAGGAATTCGCCGGCGAGGAACGTCGCGATCGCCAGCGGGATGCCGATGCGCATGATGGCCCAGGTGATCTGCGTCAGCGACGCGCCCGACGCGCGCATGACCGTGTACTCGGAATTGCCGACCAGTTGCGCGATCGCGAACAGCGTTCCGATCAGCGCCGCGGTCGGCATCAGCTCGTAGACATGGCCCGGCAGGCTCAGGCCGACGAACAGCAGCGCCCGGCTCGAGCGGGTAGCCGTCCTTGCCGACATTGCCGAGCTCGTGGATCAGATCGAAGAACGCGAACAGGCTCAGCAGCGCGACGAAGATCAGCAGCGTCGCGTACAGCACTTCGCGACCGATGTAGCGGTTGAGGGTTTTCATGCGGTGCGCCGCCGCGGGAACCAGCCGCGACACCGACAGCCGCCGATAGAACAGCAGCGATGACGACCACGTCGCCGCGATGGGGTGGATGAGCAGCAGCCCGGCGGCGAGCGACATGCGGCCCTGCGCGATGAAGCTCTGCACGATGTTGAGGCAGTTGCTGTAGAGCATGTACACGAACAGCGCGGTGAACAGGTTGAACGACCGGCCCATGCGCGGATTGACGTAGGAGAGCGGGATCGCCAGCAGCACGAGCAGAAATGCGCTGATCGGCACCGAAATGCGCCAGAACAGTTCGGCGCGCTCGGGCGCGCCGTCGGCCAGCGACCAGCGCCGTCAGTCGGCATCGCCTTGAGCGAGAGCGGGAGCGCGCGCACTTCGGCGGGCTCGATCCGCCGTCCGAGATGCTCGAACTCCGCGATGCGGAATTCGGCGCTGCCCGGGCTGACCTTCGTAGCGGCGGCCGTCCTGCAGCACGATAAAGCGGTCGCCATTCTGGCGCTTCTTCGAGTCGGCCCGAGCGGGCGACGGTCGTGACGTCCTTGTCGCCTCTCGATGGAATGCAGGAAAACATTGCGGATCGTCCCGTCGAAGCTGTTGATGCTCTCGATGAAAACGACCAGCTTGCGCCTGCCGGAATTCCTTGAACAGTCCCGGCGCCAGCAGCGACAGCTCTTCGCGCGACTCGAGCTGGCGCTCGTATTCGAGCCGGCGCTGCTTCGGCCCACGGCGAAAGCCAGAGCGACAAAACGACGATCGCCAGCAGGAAAGGACTGGCGAACCAGAGGATCGGCTTGAGCCAGGCGGTCAGTCCCTGGCCGGAGGTAAACCAGACGATCATTTCACTGTCCCGATACCACCGGGACAGCGTCAGCAGCACCGTAAGAAACAGCGCGACCGAGAGCAAGATATTGAAGTAGAACAGGGCATTGAATCCCAAAAGCGCCAGAATGCCCTCGGGAGCGACGGTTCCCCCGGCAGCGCGGGCCAGCAGCCGCAATACCAGGTTGGTGAACAGAATTCCGAGCAAAACCAGAAACAGCCCGACCGCCGTAGCGGTCAGTTCTCGTACCAGGCTGCGCCTGAACACCATGACGACGGAAATATTTTGACTTTTTCGGGCTGATTTGCCGATAATGCGGCTCGTACCGCCTAAAGGCAAATTTTTGGTTCGAGGGAACGGCGATGGAATTTACCATAAAAAGCGGCAGCCCGGAGAAGCAGCGCAGCGCTTGCGTCGTCGTCGGCGTATTCGACAACCGCAAGCCAAGCCTTTCGGCCGAGCTTGATCGACCGGGCGTCCGGCGGCTATATCAGCGAAATCATCCGTCGCGGCGACATGGAGGGGAAGCTCGGCAGCACGCTTGCTGCTGCACAACGTCAAGGGTACGCTCGCCGACCGCGTTCTGCTCGTCGGACTGGGCAAGGAGCGCGATTTCCGCGAGCGCGAGTTCCGCAGCGCGATGCGCGCCGCGGTACGCCTGCTCAACGAAACCGGCTCCTACGAGGCAGTCGTCTATCTGACCGAAGAAAAGGTCAAGCGCCGCGAAGTCGCGTGGCGGGTCGAGCATGCGGTCGTCGTCGCGATGGAAGCGGTCTATCGCTTCGATCAGATGAAAAGCCAGCCGGCGGAGGTGCGCCGGCCGCTGCGCAAGCTGACGCTCTCGGTGCCCCAGCGCAGCGACCTCGCCGCCGGCGAAGCGGCGGCGGCCCGCGGGCTTGCGATCGCCCACGGCATGGACCTGGCGCGCGACCTGGGCAATCTGCCGGGCAACGTCTGCACGCCCGTCCTATCTGGGCGAGCGCGCGCAGGCGCTGGCGCAGGAGCTTGGCTTCAAGTGCGAGGTGCTCGAGCGCGCGCAAGATCGAAGAGCTGAAGATGGGCTCGTTCCTGTCGGTCACCAATGGCAGCGATCAGCCGCCGCAAGTTCATCGTGCTCGAGTACGAGGGTGCGGCCAAGAAGCAGCCGCCGGTGGTACTGGTCGGCAAGGGCATCACCTTCGATACCGGCGGCATTTCGCTCAAGCCCGGCGACCGACATGGATCAGATGAAGTACGACATGTGCGGCGCTGCGAGCGTGTTCGGCGCGTTTCGCGCGGTCGCCGAGCTCAAGGCAAAGGTCAATCTTGTCGGCCTTGATCCCCACATGCGAGAACATGCCCAGCGGGCGCGCGACCAAACCCGGCGATATCGTCACCAGCATGTCGGGGCAGACCATCGAGGTGCTCAATACCGACGCCGAAGGTCGCCTGATCCTCTGCGACGCGCTGACCTATGCCGAGCGTTACGAGCCGGCGGCGGTGGTCGACATCGCGACCTTGACCGGCGCGATCGTCGTCGCGCTGGGCCACGTCGCCTGCGGCATCTTCAGCAACAGCGACAGCCTGGCGCGAGCGCTGCTCAATGCCGGCGAGGAATCGTTCGACCGCGGCTGGCAGATGCCGCTCTGGGACGACTACCACGAAGGCCTCAACAGCAATTTCGCCGACTTCGCCAACATCGGCAGCCGGCGCGCGGCGGCAGCATCACGGCCGCATGCTTCCTGTCCAAGTTCGCGAAGAAGTTCGACTGGGCGCATCTCGACATCGCCGGCGTGGCCTGGAAGGAAGGCAAGGAGAAAGGCGCGACCGGCCGCCCCGTTGCGTTGCTGACGACGTGGCTGCTGGCGCAGGAGAACGCAGTCTCTGCATAGCGCGCGATCGCCGGCCGCACGCTCATGACCTGCGATCGATTTCTACACCCACGTCAGCGATCGTCTCGAGGTCGCGACAAAGCTCGTCGCCAAGGCTTTCGCGCAGCACGGCAGCGTGCGCGTGCTGACCGCCGATGCCGCCGCCACCGACGCGCTGGACCGGTTGCTGTGGCTCCAGCCCGCGATCGGCTTTCTGCCGCACTGCCGCATCGGTCACCGCCTCGCGGCGGAAACCCCGATCTGGATCGACCACGCGCTCGAGCATCAGGGGCCGGCCGCGGTGCTGATCAATCTGCACGCGTCGCCGCCGCCGTTCTTCTCCCGCTTCGAGCGTCTCGCCGAAATCGTCGGCATCGACGAAGCCGAGGCGTCGGCGCGCGCGCAAGCGCTTTCGCTTTTATCGCGAGCGCGGGTACGAACTGCGCACCCATAATCTCGCGCGAGCGCGACTGATGGCGACTGCACGCGAACTGCTCGAGCAGGCCGATGCGATGATGCGCAAGAATCGCGGCGCGCTCCGACGGCGATATTCCGGTGCTGACCGACGCGGTCACGACGACGGCATGCCGAGTTCAGCCTGCCGACTAGCGGACATTCCCGATGCTGAGCGAACGGAGCTCGAGGACGTGGTGGTGCGTGACCCCTCCACGCGCACGAACCGCGCCGAGGCAGCGGCATCCGTGTTCGAAGGCGATCCATCCGACTGGTTGGTGATGGACACCGTCGATCCGGCGCTGCACAGTGTCACCGGCAAGGCGCCGGACACGCTTGCTGTTGTCCCGCCCGTGGCTATGAAGACGACGGAACCGGCCCGGAGTCCGCGCCGGTCGAAACGACATTCCGACACCGCAACGCACAAGGCGGCCGGTTCGGCGGCAACGCCGCCGCGCCGAAGCGGACGCCAGCGCGTCGCGGAACCCATCTACTCCCGTCGAGTCGCCGATGACTACCTCCTGCTGGCGGCGGCGGAGTATTCGCAGCCGTCCGCGCCCAGCGTGCCTGTGCCGACTGTGGCGGAAGCCGTCGATTCGAATCCGACGACGGCTTCGGATGAACGCTGGCAAGCGGTTGCCGAGCAAATCTCGATGCAGGTATTGCAACGCATCGACCTGTTCACCGATACCGGCCTCAAGGAACAGCTCGCGCGGCATCTGCAGCCGATCGTCGATCGTGCCAGCGCGGAGCTGGTTGGCGAGATCAACGAACAGGTCGGCAAGTTGGTGCGCAGCTACGTCGCGGAGGCGATCGAACGTGAGATCGCGCAATGGCGCAGCGATCATCATTGACGCCGCGCAGTCAGGCTTGACAGGCTGACCGAAGGAATTGTGCTAGACTTTTCATCATGAACATCTCGTTCTGCACAACAACTGGCGTCCTCGCAATCTATCGACGGCTGCGCATCGGTGTATGCGTACGTCTTTTATTTCGGGATAACCCCCGAGGGCCGCGCTCACCGATAGATTCCACATAGAATTCACCAACGATCGGGCGGCCAACAGGCCGCCCGATTTTTTTACCTCAGGAGACGCAATCGTGATCATCGTCATGCAACCCGAAGCAGGCAGTGCAGAAATCGACGCGGTCGAAGCCAAGATCCGCGCTCACGGACTCGAAGTGCACGTGTCGCGCGGAACCGAGCGCACGCTGATCGGCGCGGTCGGCGACGAGCGCAAGCTCGATCCGGAAATGTTCGATCCCATGCCGGGCGTCGAGAAGTCGATGCACATCGTCAAGCAGTACAAGATCGTCGCGCGCGAATGGCACAAGGCGAACACGGTCGTCGACGTATCCGGCGATTCCGATCGGCGGCAACACGGTGCAGGTGATCGGCGGCCCATGCTCGGTCGAGACGGCGCCGCAGATGGCCGCCGCTGCCGAGGCGCGTCAAGACGGCGGGAGCCCGGCTGATGCGCGGCGGCGCCTTCAAGCCGCGAACGAGCCCATACACGTTCCAGGGCAAGGGCGTCGAAGGGCTCGACCTGCTCCGCTCCGCCGCAGACGCGCAGCGGCCTGCCGATCGTCACCGAGTTGATGGACGTGCGCATGCTCGACACGTTCCTCGCGCTACGACGTCGACTTGATTCAGATCGGCACGCGCAACATGCAGAACTTCGACTTGCTGAAGGAAGTCGGTCGCGTCAACAAGCCGGTGATCCTGAAGCGCGGCATGTCGGCGACGATCAGCGAATGGCTGATGGCCGCCGAATACATCGCCGCGGGCGGCAATCACAACATCATCTTCTGCGAGCGCGGCATCCGCACGTTCGAAACCGCCTACCGCAACGTGCTCGACGTGACCGCGATTCCCGTGCTCAAGCGCGAAACGCATCTGCCGGTGATCGTCGATCCGTCGCATGCCGGCGGCAAGGCGTGGATGGTTCCGGCGCTGTCCTGCGCCGCCGTCGCTGCCGGCGCCGACGGCTTGCTCATCGAGGTTCATCCGAACCCGTGCGATGCCTGGTGCGACGCTGATCAGGCGCTGACGCCCGCCGAGTTCGCGACGCTGATGGACCAGCTTCGCGCCATTGCGCGCGCGATCGGGCGCGATATGTAGCGCGATGACTTGACGCTCGGGAAATCGCATTCGCTGCGGACGAGTCCGCGAGAATAGAGACGTTTCTCCCTTATAATTGCGTGCCTTTCGCGATGGATTCATCCCGCCTCGACGATGGAACTTGCCAAGAGCTTCGAACCGCACGCCATCGAGGCCAGGTGGTACCCGTTCTGGGAGTCGAACGGCTTGTTCAAGGCGTCGATGAAGACGCGGTGCGCCGGCATTCTGCATCCAGCTGCCGCCGCCGAACGTCACCGGCACGCTGCACATGGGGCACGCGTTCCAGCAGACGCTGATGGACATGCTGATCCGCTATCACCGCATGCGCGGCGACAACACGCTGTGGCAGGTCGGCACCGATCATGCCGGCATCGCGACGCAGATCGTCGTCGAGAACCAGCTGCAGGCGCAGGGAACGTCGCGCCGCGAGCTCGGGCGCGAGAAGTTCGTCGAGCGCGTGTGGGCGTGGAAGGCGCGAATCCGGATCGACGATCACCAATCAGATGCGGCGCCTCGGCGCTTCGTGCGACTGGTCGCGCGAGCGCTTCACGATGGACCCAGGACTGTCGAGCGCGGTCGTCGAGACCTTCGTGCGGCTCTACGAGGACGGCCTCATCTATCGCGGCAAGCGACTGGTCAACTGGGATCCGAAGCTCGGCACCGCGGTGTCCGATCTCGAAGTCGAAAGCGAGGAGGAGACCGGCACGCTTTGGGAGATCCGCTATCCGCTCGCCGACGGCTCGGGTCATCTGACGGTCGCGACGACGCGGCCGGAAACGATGCTGGGCGACGTCGCGGTCGCCGTCAATCCGGACGACGAGCGCTATTCGCGCATCTGGTCGGCAAGGAGGTGCAGTTGCCGCTGACCGGGCGACGGATTCCGGTGATCGCCGACGAGCTACGTCGACAAGGAATTCGGCACCGGCGTGCGTCAAGATCACGCCCGGCGCACGATTTCAACGACTGGGACGTCGGCCAGCGCCACGGCCTCGACGCCGCTCACGATTTTCACGCTGCAGGCGACGATCAACGACAACGCGCCTGCGAAATATCGCGGCCTCGATCGCTATGCCGCGCGCAAGGCGGTGCTGGCCGACCTCGACGCCGCGGGGCTCGTCGCCGCCGAGAAAGCCGCACAAGATGGTCGTGCCGCGCTGCGAGCGCACGCGGCGAAGTCGTCGAGCCGATGCTGACCGACCAGTGGTTCGTCGCGATGACCAAGCCGGCGCCGGCAACGCATCCGTATTTTCCCGGCAAATCATTCAAGGACGATCTGCCTGGATGCGGTCAACGCAAGCCTTCCCGATCGCGCCACCGGCGGTCGGCGTGACGCATCACGCTTCGTTCCCGAGCACTGGACCTCGACGTACAACCATTGGCTCGACAACGTGCACGACTGGTGCATCTCGCGCCAGCTGTGGTGGGGGCACCGCATTCCCGCGTGGTACGACGATGCCGGCAATGTCTTCGTCGCGCGCAACGCCGACGAGGCGGCGCGCAAGCGCGGGCAAGCCGGCAAGCGCCTGCGCCAGGACGAGGACGTGCTCGACACCTGGTTCTCGTCGGCGCTCTGGTGCCATTCGACGCTGGGCTGGCCGGAAGAGACGCCCGAACTGCAGGACATTCCTGCCGAGCTCGGTGCTGATCACCGGCTTCGACATCA
Organism: uncultured beta proteobacterium; assembly: GCA_963847585.1. GTDB lineage: Bacteria > Pseudomonadota > Gammaproteobacteria > Burkholderiales > Casimicrobiaceae > PALSA-1003. The sequence continues at coordinate 273,261 of CAWKAQ010000011.1, forward strand.
TCTTCTTCTGGGTCGTGCGCATGATCATGACGACGACCTATTTCACCGGCAGCGTGCCTTTCCGCGACGTGTACATCAATTCGATCGTGCGCGACGAGGAAGGGCAGAAGATGTCGAAGTCGAAGGGCAATATCCTCGATCCGCTCGACCTGATCGACGGCACCGACCTCGAAGCGCTGGTCGCGCAAAGCTGACGTCGGGGCTGGTGCTCGAGAAGCAGCGCGAGTCGATCGAAAAGCGCACGCGCAAGCAGTTTCCCGAACGGCATTCCGGCATTCGGCGCCGACGCGGTGCGGTTCACCTTCGCCAGCCTCGCGACCTTCGGCCGCACGCTCAATTTCGATCTTGCGCGCTGCGAAGGCTATCGCAATTTCTGCAACAAGCTGTGGAACGCGACGCGCTTCGTGCTGATGAACGTCGAGGGCAAGGACGTCGGGCTCGACGAATCGCTGCCGGTATCGACTGAGCTTCGTCGACCGCTGGCTGCTCGGGCGGCTGCAGAACGCCAAGCGGGAGATCGCCGACAATCTCGAGGCGTATCGCTTCGACCTCGCGGCCAAGGCGCTGTACGAATTCGTCGTGGGACGAATATCTGCGACTGGTACGTCGAGCTGGCCAAGGTGCAGATGCAGCGCGCCGACGCGGCCGGCGATGCCGCGGCGGCGCGGGGGACGCGACGCACGCTGGTGCGCGAGCTCGAGGCGCTCTTGCGGCTCGCGCACCCGTTCATTCCCTTCATCACCGAGGAACTCTGGCAACGATCGCGCCGCTCGCCGGCAAGCGCGGCGAATCGATATCCGCTGCAGCCGTTTCCGCAGGCCGACTTCGAACGCGTCGACGCCGACGGCGGACGCCGACATGGCGCTGCTCAAGGATCGTGATCAACGCCTGCCGCACGCTGCGCAGCGAAATGAAGCATCTCGCCGGCGCAGAGAGGTGCCGCTCGATCGCGGCGGGCGACGCGGTGCGACTGCGCGACGATTCGCGCCGTATGCTGCGGCGCTGGCAAGACTGTCCGACGTCGAGATCGTCGACGAACTTGCCGCCGACCGACGCGCCGGTGCAGATCGTCGGCGAGTATCAGGTTGATGCTGAAGATCGAAGTCGATGTCGGTCGCCGAGCGCGAGCGCATCGGCAAGGAGATCGTGCAGGCACGAAGGCGAAATCGCGCGGCTCAAGCCCAAGCTCGCCAACGACGGGTTCGTCGACCGCGCGCCGGCCGACATCGTCGCGCAGGAACGGGCGCGTCTCGCCGGTCTCGAATCGACGCTGGAGAAGCTGCGCACCCAACTCGAGCGCCTGAGCGCCTGAATCGGCTGCGCCGCGGCCGCCGGCGCGATACGCCCGGCGCGCTGCACGCGCCGCGAAACGTTCGTCAATCCTCGATGCCCAGGCTGCAGACCTTTCGCGCGCTCGCGCACCGCAACTACCGATTGTTCTTCTTCGGCCAGGGCCTGTCGCTGATCGGCACCTGGCTGCAACAGGTGGCGATGTCCTGGCTCACCTACCGGCTGTCGGGCTCGGCGCTGCTTCTGGGTTTCGTCACGTTCTGCCAGTACATCGCCGTGCTGTTCATCGCGCCGGTCGCGGGCGTCCTTGCCGATCGCGTCGATCGCCGTCGCGCGCTGCTGATCACGCAGTCGGTGATGCTGGCGCAGGCCGCGACCCTGGCCGTGCTCGCCGCGACCGGCGTCGTCGCCGTCTGGCACGTGGCCGCGCTGGCGCTGGTGCTGGGCTGTGCGTCGGCATTCGACATTCCGCTGCGGCACGCGATGATCGCGCGGCTGGTCGAGCACCGCAGCGAATTGCCGAATGCCATCGCGCTGAACTCGCTGCTGATCAATTGCGCGCGCGTCGTCGGTCCCGCGCTGGCGGGCGTGCTGATCGCGGCGGTCGGCGAGGCGCTTTGCTTCGGCCTGAACGCGCTGTCGTTCGGCGCGGTGCTGGTCGCGCTGGCGATGATGCGCTGGCCGGCGAGCCCGCCGGCGCCGCCGCCGCGAGGGTGGCTGCACAGCTGGCTCGAGGGTGTGCGCAGTGCATTCGGGTTCGCGCCGATCCGCGCCGGGCTGCTGCTGATCGCGGCGATCAGCGGCACGATAGGCACCTATTCGACCTTGATGCCGGTGTTCGCCAAGGATGTGTTCGGCGGCGGCGCGCGCACGCTGGGCATCCTGCTTTCGTCGGCGGGAACCGGGGCGCTGCTGTCGGCGCTTTATCTGGCGAGCCGGCATACGACGCGAGGTCTCGATCGGGTGATTCTGGTCGCCGGTGCCTGCGCAGTCGCTGGCGATGCTCGCGTTCGCGCACGCGTCGAGCTTCGCTCTCGCGCTGCCGTTGCTGATCGTGCTGGGTGCCGGCCTGATCGCCGCGCAGGCATCGATACAAACGCTGGTGCAGACGCTGGTCGACGACGACAAGCGCGGCCGCGTGATGAGCCTTTACACGATGGCGTTTCTCGGGGCGCTGCCGTTCGGCAACCTCATGGGCGGAGCGATCGCGCGCTACGCGGGCGAGGACGTCGCGTTCTCGCTGAACGCGGTCCTCTGCCTTGTCGCGCTGCTCGATTTTCTGGCGCGCGCTGCCCGGCCTGCGGGCGGCGGCACGACCGGTCATACGTTCGGCTCGGCCTGACGGGCCGACCGCGGACCAAGCGGAAGCGCGGCGAAACGCGGCGCTAGACCTTTTCCGGCTCGCCGGCGGTGCGCTTCATCAGCAGCGCGGGAATCGGATGCGACTTGCGCGATGCCCGGCCGGGCCATGCGACGACGGAGCCAGCGTTCCCGAGCCGTTCTGCCTCGCGGCCGGACGCTCGATCGGCGGCTGGTCGGGATTGCGGGTGTCGTCGACGGCATGGTCGCGCCGCGGCGGCGGCGCCTCGGCGGCGCGATCGCGCGGCGGCTTCGCCGGCCTGGCTTCGCGGGCCTGTCGCGGTTCCCGCACGGCTCGCGGCTCGCGCGAAGCGCGCGGCGTCGCGACCGGCGTGGGCCGGAGCGCGCTCGGCGTGCGCCGGCGCGCGTTCGGCCGGGATTCCGTCGGCGGCGGCGACCGGGATCGACCGCTTGAGCAGCCGCTCGATCTCGGTCGAGCAGCTTTTCCTCATCCGGCGAGCAGAACGAAATCGCCTCGCCGCGACGCGCCGGCGCGGCCGGTGCGGCCGATGCGATGGATGTAGTCCTCGGGGACGTAGGGCAGCTCGTAGTTGACGACCAGCGGCAGGTCGTCGATGTCCAGCCCGCGCGCGGCGACGTCGGTCGCCACCATCACCTGCACCTTGGCGGCCTTGAAATCGTCGAGCGCTTCGAGACGCGCCGGCCTGGCTCTTGTCGCCGTGGATCGCCGTGGTCTTCAGGCCGTCCTTCTCGAGCTGTCGCGCCAGGCGCGACGCGCCGTGCTTGGTGCGCACGAAACAAAGCACCTGCCACAGATTGCGCGAGGTGACGATATGCGCGAGCAACGCGCGCTTCTGGTCGGTCGCGACCTTGTAGACGCTTTGCGACACGGTTTCGGCGGTGGTGTTGCGCTTCGCGACTTCGATCAGTCTGCGGTGCGTTGAGCAGCTGGTCGGCGAGCTTCTTGATCTCGTTCGAGAACGTCGCCGAGAACAGCAGGTTCTGCCGCTTCGCGGTCGCCGGCAGCAGCGCCATGATGCGCTTGATGTCGGGGATGAAGCCCATGTCGAGCATGCGGTCGGCTTCGTCGAGCACGAAGATCTCGACCTGGCCCAGATACAAGCGATTTCTGCTCGATGTGATCGAGCAACCGTGCCGGGCGTGGCGACCAGGATCTCGATGCCGCCGCGAACGATCGGCAGCTGCTGCTTGATGTCGACGCCGCCGAAGACGACCGTCGAGCGCAGGCCCGGTGTATTTGCCGTAGGTCTTGACCGCTTCCTCGACCTGGATCGCCAGCTCGCGGGTCGGCGTCAGGATCAGCGCGCGGACCGGGTGCCGGGCCGGCGACGGGCTGGCGTTGGCCATCGGCAGCAGCTTCTGCAGGATCGGCAGGGTAAAGCCCGCCGTCTTGCCGGTGCCGGTCTGGGCGCCGCCCATGACGTCATGGCCGGCGAGAATCGGTGGGGATCGCCTGCGACTGAATCGGCGTCGGCGTGGTGTATCCGGCTTCGGCAACGGCGCGGAGGATCTCCGGCCTCAAGCCGAGCTCGGCAAAGCTCGGGGTACTGCTCATCAATGGGGCTCCTGGCGCGGCCTACTCGCTTGTCGCGAGTTCCGGTCCAGGCAGCGAATCAAATCGACATCGGGACAGCGGGTTGGCGGCGCGATTGACGCAGCTGCGCGCGGCCCCGTCTGGGGATCGGCGGTGACCGGAACGGCCCGCCGAGTGATGCGCATGATACGCCTAAATGCCGGATTTTGCAAATATTTTTGCGGCGACCGGCCGTCGGCTTGGTACAATGGGCGGTTTCCATCCCGCACGACGCACCATGACACGCCGCCCGCGCAGCTCCGCAACATCGCGATCATCGCCCACGTCGACCACGGCAAGACCACGCTGGTCGACAAGCTGCTGGTCCAGGCGGGCACGTTCGCCGCGCATCAGCACATCGCCGAGCGGGTGATGGACAGCAATGACCTCGAGCGCGAGCGCGGCATCACCATCGTCGCCAAGAACTGCGCGATCGAGTACGGCGACACGCACATCAACATCGTCGACACGCCCGGGCCATGCCGACTTCGGCGGCGAGGTCGAGCGCGTGCTGTCGATGGTCGACGGCGTGCTGCTGCTGGTCGATGCGGTCGAAGGGCCGATGCCGCAGACCCGCTTCGTCACCCGCAAGGCGCTGGCGCTGGGACTGAAGCCGATCGTCGTGGTCAACAAGGTCGACCGGCCGGGCGCGCGCGCCGCATGGGTCGTCAACCAGACCTTCGAGCTGTTCGACAAGCTCGGCGCGACCGAAGGCGCAGCTCGATTTTCCGGTCGTCTACGCGTCGGCGCTGCACGGCTATGCGTCGCTCGACCCGAAGACGCCGGGCACCGACATGCGGCCGCTGTTCGAGACGATCCTGGCCAAGCGTGCCCGCGCCCGCCGGCGATCCCGATGCGCCGCTGCAGCTGCAGATCAGCGCGCTCGACTACTCGAGCTACGTCGGCCGGATCGGCATCGGCCGCATCCGCCGCGGCCGCCTCGAGCCCGGCGCAGGAAGTGATGGTCCTGCACGGCGACGCGGCGCCGGTACGCGCGCCAAGGTCGGCCAGGTGCTCGGCTTCTCCGGCCTGCGAGCGCGCGCCGGTCGAGGAAGCGCTGCGGCCGGCGACATCGTGCTCGATCACCGGCATCGACGACTTGTCGATCGGGACGACGATCGCCGCGGTCGATGCGCCCGAAGCGCTGCCGATGATCGCCGTCGACGAGCCGACGCTGTCGATGCAGTTCCAGGTCAACACCTCGCCGCTCGCCGGCAAGGAAGGCAAGTACGTCACCAGCCGCAATCTGCGCGAGCGGCTTCGCCAAGGAACTGCTCACCAACGTCGCGCTGCGGGTCGACGATACCGCCGACACCGACGTCTTCACCGTGTTCGGGCGCGGCGAGCTGCATCTGACGATCCTGCTCGAGAACATGCGGCGCGAAGGCTACGAGCTCGCGGTGTCGCGGCCGCGCGTCGTGGTCCGCGAAATCGACGGCGAGCAGCGCGAGCCGTTCGAGCAGCTTTCGGTCGACGTCGAGGATGCGCATCAGGGCGCGGTGATGGAAGCGCTGGGCGTGCGTCGCGGCGAGCTCGTGCACATGGAATCCGACGCGCCGCGGCCGCACGCGCGTCGAGTACCGCATTCCGGCGCGCGGGCTGATCGGCTTCCAGGGCGAGTTCCTGAACCTCACGCGCGGCACCGGACTGATGAGCCACGTCTTCGACGGCTATGCCGACCGTCAAGCGGCGACATTCCGGAGCGGCGCAACGGCGTGCTGATCTCGGCCGAAGCCGGCGATGCGGTCGCCTACGCGCTGTGGAAGCTGCAGGAGCGCGGGCGCATGTTCGTCTCGCCCGGCGACAAGCTGTACGAAGGCATGGTCATCGGCATCCACAGCCGCGACAACGACCTGGTCGTCAATCCGATCAAGGGCAAGCAGCTCACCAACGTCCGCGCGTCCGGCAAGGACGAAGCGATCGCGCTGACTCCGCCGATCCAGCTCACGCTCGAATACGCGGTCGAGTTCATCGCCGACGACGAGCTGGTCGAGATCACGCCGAAATCGATCCGCATCCGCAAGCGCCATCTGCTCGAGCACGAGCGCAAGACGCGCGAGCCGCGAAGCTGCGTAGCGTCGCTGGCGTCGCCGGCAATGTCGGCGACGAGCTCGCGGCTCAGCTTTTGCCGTCGCTGCGAGCGACGACGTAAACTGTCGCGGCGTGGAATCGAGCATCCCTGATCGGCGCCCTGGCAGTCGGCTTCGTCGCTGGTCGCCGTCCTGCTCGTCATCGTCCTGCTGCGCCTCGCGGGCCTGTCGCGCGCGACCGTCGACGGCGCCGAACTCAAGGCGCATCTGCAGTCGCTCGCGCGCGCAGAACGAACGGCTCGAGCGCGAGCTGCGCGCAGAGCTGGCGCAAGCGCGCGCCGAAGGCGACCCAGAACGCGCAGACCGCGCGCGGCGAGCTGCGGCGCGACGCTCGGCCAGTTCTCGCAGACGCTGCAGAACCAGCTCGCCAGCATGGCGCACGTGCAGAACGAGCGCCTGTCGACGCTGACGCAGAGCAACGAGCAGCGTCTCGAGGCCGTGCGCGCGACGCTCGAGCAGCGGCTGGAACTGCTGCGCAGCGACAACGCGCAGAAGCTCGAGCAGATGCGCGCGACCGTCGACGAAAAACTGCACGCCACGCTCGAGCAGCGGCTCGGCGAATCGTTCAAGCTGGTGTCCGACCGTCTCGAGCAGGTGCACAAGGGACTGGGCGAGATGCAGACGCTTGCGGCCGGCGTCGGCGACCTGAAGAGGGTGCTGACCAACGTCAAGACGCGCGGCACCTGGGGCGAAGTCCAGCTCGGAGAATCTGCTCGAGCAGATGCTGACGCCGGCGCAGTACGACAAGAACGTCGTCACCGGCCCGGGCAGTCAATGAGCGCGTCGAGTTCGCGATTCGCCTGCCCGGGCGCGATGACGACGGCAAGCCGTGCTGGCTGCCGATCGACGCCAAGTTTCCGCTCGACGGACTGTCAGCGACTGCAGGATGCGCAGGAGCGGGCTGATCTGGCGGCGCGTCGAGCTGTTCGCGCAAGGCGCTGGAGGATCGCGTTCGCAAGGCAGGCCAGGGACATTCGCGACAAATACATCGCGCCGCCGCATACGACCGATTTCGCGCTCCTGTTCTGCCGGTCGAGGGCCTGTATGCGGAAGTGTCTGCGGCGTCCGGGTCTCGGCGAGCTGATGCAGCGCGACTATCGGGTCACGCTCGCCGGCCCGACGACACTTGGCCGCGATCCTGAACAGCCTGCAGATGGGCTTTCGCACGCTGGCCATCGAGCAGCGCTCGAGCGAAGTGTGGAGGGTGCTTGGCGCGGTCAAGACCGAGTTCGCGAAGTTCGGCGAGATCCTCGCCAAGACCAAGAAGACAACTCGAGAAGGCGAGCAACACGCATCGACGAGCGCGCGGAGATACGAGCGCGATCGATCGCGCGCAAGCTGCGCGAAGTCGAGGCACTGCCGGAAGCCGAGGCGACGCGCCTCCTGCGCGAGCGAGACCGCGATCTGGTCTACGATGCGGACGCGGAGCCAGACGCGGATGCGCGACGCTCGATCGTCGAACCGCCGCGCGTCGCAATGACGCGCGAGCTGACAGGTATCACGGCGCGTCGGCTGAACGATGCTCGACACGATCAGAAAATGGCAGCGGCGGCGGGTGCTCGCGCACGCGGCGATTCCGGAGGCGCTGTGGCGCGAGGCGCTGGAGGCGCTGCCATTCCTGGCGATCTACACCGATGACGAGCTCGAGCGCCTGCGCGAGCTGCGTCGTGCTGTTCCTCTCCGAAAAAAGCATCGTCGGCGCGCGCGGCTTCGAAGTAACTCCGCTGATGCGGGTCGTGATCGCGATCCAGGCCTGCGTGCTGATCACTGCACCTCGACCCGCGCTACTACGACGGCTGGGAAAACGTCATCGTCTATCCGGACGAATTCATCGCCGAGCTCGAGTTCGAGGACGAAGTCGGCGTCGTGCATCGGCGCCACGAGCCGCTGGCCGGCGAGTCGATGCCGGGCGGGCCGGTGGTGCTGTCCTGGCAGGACGTCGAAGCGAGCGCGGACTGGGACAGCGCCGGGATGAACCTGGTCATCCACGAATTCGCGCACAAGCTCGACATGCGCAGCGGCGACGCCAACGGCTGCCCGCCGCTGCCGGCCGAAATGCCGCCGAACGATCCTGGCAGAAGGCGATGAACGCGCGTTCGAGCACTTCCGCGCGCGCGTCGAGACCGGCGAGGAAACGGCGATCGATCCCTACGCCGCAGAGAGCCCGGCGGAGTTTTTTGCCGTGCTGTCGGAAGTGTTCTTCGCCGACCCGACGCTGCTGCTGCACGAGTATCCCGAAGATCTACGATTTGCTGCGTCGGTTCTACAGGCAGGACCCGGCGCGCCGCACCGAGCTGCTGATGGACTGGGACCACGTGCTGCCGCGGAACGGCCCGGCGCCGAGCGCGGTGTAAGACGTTGCTCCGGCCGGCCGCGACGGAGGCGGTCACGCCCATCGGCTTGTTGGTCAGCCCCCGGCATCGGTGAGGACGCCGGCGCAATCGATGCCCGACGGCAGCGTTCCCAGCGCACCTGCGTAGCTTTCGCCGAGGCGCGATGCGCAATACGCGTCGGCGACCGCCGGAGCGGCATGCCGCACCAGCAACGCGGCGGCCAGCGCCAGCGCAACATCGGCGGCGAGCCGGCGCGCTCCCGCCTCGTCGAGCGTCGCCGTCGCTGAAGCGTCGCGCCGAGCGCGAGCGATGTGCCGGTCGAGGCGCGCATCGCCGCCGCGCGCGAGCGCGAGCTCGGCGAACAGCGCATCGACCGCGTCCGGCTCGCGCTGTGCGGCGCGCAGGACGTCCAGGCACATGACGTTGCCGGAGCCTTCCCAGATCGAGTTCAGCGGCGCTTCGCGATAGAGCCGCGGCAGCGCGCTTTCCTCGACGTAGCCATTGCCGCCCAGCACTTCCATCGCCTCGGCGACGACCGTCGGCGCGCGCTTGCACAGCCAGTATTTGAGCGCGGGCGTCGCGAGCCGCGCCAGCGCCGCGTCCGCCGTCGTCTGCGTCCGCCTCGAACGTCGCGCGCCAGCCGCAGCGCCGAGCGACGTCGCCGCTTCGGTTTCGAGCGCGAGATCGGCGAGCACGTTTTGCATCAGCGGCTGCTCGGCCAGAGCGCTTGCCGAACGCGCGGCGATGCGTGCGCATGATGCAGCGCCTGCGCCGCAGCGCCGCGTGATGATGCCCGCGCTGCCGATCGCGCAATCGAGCCGCGTGTGGCGCACCATCTCGATGATGACCGGCACGCCGCGGCCTTCATCGCCAAGCAGCCACGCCGTCGGCGCCGTCGAACTCGACTTCGCTCGACGCGTTCGAGCGGTTGCCGAGCTTGTCCTTCAGGCGCTGCATGCGCACCGCGTTGCGCGCTGCCGTCGGCCAGGAAGCGCGGCAGGAAGAAGCACGACAGGCCCGCTCGGCGCCTGCGCCAGCACCAGATGCGCGTCGCACATCGGCGCCGAAAAGAACCATTTGTGTCCGGTCAGCCGGTATTCGCTGCCGCCGCACCGCGCTCGGCACGCGTCGTGTTGGCGCGCACGTCGGATCCACCCTGACGCTCGGTCATGCCCATGCCGATCAGCGCCGACGTCTTTCTGCGCGACCGGCAACGAGCGCGGATCGTAGTCGCGCGCCAGCAGTCGCGGCAGCCACGTCGTCGGCCAGCACGGGCAGCGGCGTCGGCGTGGCGGCGCAGCACCGGCATGCGCGGCGTAGGTCATCGTCAGCGGGCACTGCGTGCCGTTTTCGACCTCGGCGTGCATCAGGTACGCAGCCGCGCGCGCGACCTGCGCGCCGGCACGCGGTTCGGCCCACGGCGACGCATGCTCGCCTTCGCTGCATCGCGAGCGCCATCAACTCGTGCCAGGCGGGATCGAACACGACTTCGTCGATGCGATTGCCGAAGCGATCGTGCGTCCGAAGTTCGGGCCGATAACGATTGGCGCGCGCCGCCAGCGCGAAGCGTCTCGGCGCTGCCCAGCCCGCGCCCCAGGCCTCGAGCGCGGCCGTGCGCCCACGCCGCACCTTCGCGCGCGACCGCTTCCTGCAGCGCGCGATCGGTCAGGTAGAGATTGCGCCCTTCGAACGGCGGCGGCTGGTTGGTGTCGTCGGCAGCTGCATGCGCGGCACGGCGGTCACGCCGGCGGCGGGCGCACCGCGCTCTTCGGCCGGAAGGCCTTGCAGACCTCTTCGTTGCGTCTCGACGTAGGGGCCGCCGATCAGGTCGATGCAGTACGGCACCGCGGGAAACACGCCGTCGAGCGTTTCCTTGATCGCCTTGGGCTGGCCGGGCAGGTTGAGGATCAGCGCGCCGCCCGCGGATGACGCCGACCTGGCGCGACAGGATCGCCGTCGGCACGTATTTGAGGCTGACCTGGCGCATCTGCTCGCCGAAGCCCGGCAGCACCTTGTGCGCGACGGCAAGCGTCGCCTCCGGCGTGACGTCGCGCGGCGCGGGGCCGGTGCCGCCGGTGGTCAGCACCAGATGGCAGCCGAACGCTGTCGACCAGCTCGATCAGCGTGCGCTCGATCAGCGGTTGCTCGTCCGGGATCAGCCGCGTCTCCATCCGCCACGGCGTCTCAGCGCCGCGCTGAACCATTCGTTGAGGCCCGGAATGCCTTTGTCCTCGTACACGCCGGCGGAGGCGCGGTCGCTGATCGAGACCAGGCCGATCAAAAGCGATGCGACCTCGGTCATCGGCAGGTTCCGGCGACAGCGCGCTCTACGTCCGGCATCACGTCGCGCGCACCGTGGACAGCAGCGTGTTCAGATCGCGAAAGAGCTCACGATAAGCGTGCGGCGGGCGGCCCGCGCCCGCTCGCCCTGCGCGCGCGCGACCAGCGCCGCAAGCCGTGCGCGGTCGGCATGCGGAGCGGCGGCGCACAGTTGATCGAGCGCGGCCGGCGTCCGCGAGCAGGCGCTCGCGCCAGCGCTCGACTGCGGCCAGGCGAGCCTTTTCGGCAGTTGGCGCGCGCGCCCCAGTGCGCGAGCTGAGCCCGGATCGGCGCGGGATCGACGTCGCGCATCAGCCTGCCGATGAACTGCATCTGCCTGCGCCGTGCTTCATGCTTGCGTGATCCCGCGCGCCTGCGCGATCGCGTCGGCGAGGCGCTCGGGCAAGCCGAGCGCGGACAGCCGCGGGGCGGCAAGTTGAACCAGCGTCTCGCCCAGGCTCCTGCAGCTCGTGCATCGCGGTCTTGCGCCGCGTTTTGGACAGACCGGGACTGGTCGCTGGACGATCCGGCGTCGATCGGTCGGGTCGCCGGTCGCCGGCGCTGCGTGCGGCTGCCGGGAGCGGGTGGTCCGCGTCCCTCCTGTCCCGGTCGCCGGGGTGTTTCGTCGGATCGTCGCATGGCGGCGCAGGAGTCGCGCAAGGGGTTTGCTATCATAACCGATCAGCGGCGTCCGCCTTCCGCTTCGAGTCCGTCGATGACCAGCTCAGTGAGCACGTCCGAGAATCGGTTTCCGCTCGCCGCCGGCACGCTCGCCGATGTCGCCGCACAGGTGCTGCGCGAAGCGCAGTGCCGGCGGCGCGACCGCCGCCGAGAGCCGAAGTCTCGCAGGCGTTCGGCCAGAGCGTGACCGTGCGCAAGGGCGATGTCGAGACGATCGCCTACAACCGCGACAAGGGGATCGGCGTCACCGTCTACGTCGGGCAGCGGCGGGGTCATGCCAGCACGGCCGATTTCGCGCCCGACGCGATCAAGGACACCGTCGCCAAGGCGCTCACGATCGCGCGCTATACCGCCGACGACGACGTGCGCCGGGCTCGCCGACCCGGCGCTGCTGGCGCATGACTGGACCGATCTCGGATCTTGATCACCCGTGGGACGTTGCCGGTCGAGCAGGCGATCGAGCTCGGGCGCGAATGCGAGGCCGCGGCGCTCGGCGTCGATCCGCGCATCACCAATTCCGAAGGCGCGACGGTATCGCTGCACGAGGCGCAATTCGTCTACGCGAACAGCAACGGATTTTCGGGCGGCTACGCGAGCTCGCGCCACGGGATCTACTGCGCGGTGATCGGCGAAGAGGATGGCGCGATGCAGCGCGACGACTGGTACACGTCGGCGCGATCGCCCGCCGATCTCGAGCCGGCGCGCGAAGTCGGCAGCAAGGCGGGGCTGCGTACGCTGCGCCGCCTGGGTGCGCGCAAGCTCGCGACCATCGAGTGTCCGGTCGTTTACGAGGCGCCGATCGCGACCGGTCTGGTCGGTCACTTCGTCAACGCGGTCAGCGGCGGCAGCCTGTATCGCAAGTCGTCGTTCCTGCTCGACAGCGTCGGCACGCAGGTGTTCGCGCCGCAGCATGTCGATCCGCGAGGAGCCGCACCTGCCGCGCGGGCAGGCCTCGGCGCCGTTCGACGACGAAGGGGTCGCGACGCGGCCGCGCGACGTCGTCGCGCGACGGTGTCGTGCAGGGATATTTCCTCGGCAGCTATTCGGCGCGCAAGCTCGGGCTGCAACTCGACGGCCAACGCCGGCGGCAATCACAATCTGATCGTCAGCCACGGCGACGACGACCTGCCGGCGCTGCTGCAAGCGGATGGATCGCGGCCTGCTGGTCACCGAGCTGCTCGGGCAGGGCGTCAATCCGGTCACCGGCGACTATTCGCGCGGCGCGGCGGGCTACTGGGTCGAAGGCGGCGAGATCGCGTATCCGGTCGAGGAAATCACCATCGCCGGCAACCTGAGCCGCATGTACCGCGACATCGTGGCCATCGGCAAGGACGTCGATCGCCGCGGGTCGCGCCAATGCGGATCGATCATGATCGGCGCGATGACCGTCGCGGGAAACTAGCGATGGCCGATCCGATCCATCGGCTCGATGCCCGCGGCGAACGCGGCCGTGCTCCCGGACGGCGGCCTAGTGCGAGCGCAGTTGGCCAAGCGCAGCGTCGGCGAGCGGATCGCGATTGGAGAAGGTCGCTGTCCGATCCGTTGCGCAATCCGGCCGCGGCGACGCGCTGGATCGCGGCGCTTGCCCGCCGCCGACGCGCTGCAGCTGCAGCGCGAGGCGCTCGACCTCGTCGCCTCGTTTCCCGGCGGTCGCCGCGCGATCGGTCCGGCGCAGGCCGAGGCGCTGCTGCGCATCGACGCGCGATTCGAGCCGGTCATCGGCAACCTGACCGCGCAATACACGGCCAATTATCAGCGCTCGAGCAGCGTCGAGACGCGGCTGTGGCACGCGGTGTTCGACCTGGTCAAGGCGTTCATCGCGGCCTACGAGGCGGCGGTCAAGAGCGGCTACGGGGGACGCGACGAAAAGCAGCTGGAAGGCGGTCATGCCGCCGGGTTCTGTTGCGGCTTGCGCACTACAAAGGACTCGACGGCAAGTTCCGGCTGTTTCGTTACGGGCACTGGATACCCGCGCAATGGCGCGAAATCCACGAGCTCTACGAATTCGCCCGCACGCGGGGCTGGCAGCGCGAACCGCTGGCGCTCGCGGCGGATCGTCTCGGCGCCCGACGCAAGACGCAGGAGCAGGAATACGTCGCGACGCTGCTGCTGATGCGTCTGGACAGCGGCAGCTTCACGCCCGACCAGGTCGAGTGGGTGGCGCGCGCGCTCGAAGATTGGGTCGATGCCGCTGACGCTGGTGCCGCAGCACGGCGACCAACGCCAATTTTCTTGTCGACCTGTCGGGTACGCATGGCCTGCGCCGCGGCGACCGGCCGCGCGCCGGCGGGCGCGTGCTCTATCTCGATGCTCGTCGGTATACGCCAGCATCGTCGAGCGCATGCGCGTCCTGCCGGACCGCGACGACGACAAGCCGCTGGACGGCGATCTGCCGCCGCGCGAGCAGAAGCTGTTGCTGATGCGGCTGGCGGCGCTCTACGGTCCCGATGCGCTGGCCTACGCGCCGCGCGCGCCGCGGCAGCGCGACCGAGCACGAAGTCCGCGTCGTCGTCGGGCTGCAGGCCCTGACGCGCGCGGTCGCCGAAGTCGAGCACCTGTCGACCGCAAGCGAAGTCGGTCGGCGCGATGCAGAGCTACGACGAGATCACGCAGATGGTGAATCCGAGCGCCAATCCCGGACTCGGTCGCGCGCCGCGTTCGTGGGTCGCAATGGCGCATCGTCGACCACAGCGAGAGCGGCTGCCGGCTGGTCGCGCCCGCCAGGGACGCGCCGGCCAAGCTGGGCGAGATCATCGCCTTTCAGGACGCCGAAGGATGGAGCCTCGCGGTCGTGCGCCGCATGCAGCGCCAGCAGGTCGACGAAGTGATCTGCGGCGTCGAAATCATCGCGCGGCGCATCGTGCGGGTGCTGCTGCGCACCTGGGTCGCGCCGCTGGACCGGCGCAGCGCGCCGCGATCGACCGGCCGTTTTTCGGCGTCTACTTCCCGCGCACGCGGCCAATCGCGAGGCCACGCAGCGCAGCCTGATCGGACCCGACGACCGCTTGATGTCCGGAGGCATGGTCGAGCTCGATACCGGCAATGCTCGCTACCTCGTGCGCTTCAACCAGACGATCGAGCGCCAGGCCGGCTGGTCCTGGGGCCTGTTCAGCGCGGTGCGCAAGCTAGTCCGGCTGACCGGCTACAGCAGTCAGTCGAAATGCGATAAAATCGCAGGCGGAGCAACGAACTCCGTCGGGACGCCGACGACTAAGTCATGCGCCCCGCGGATCACCAGCGCAACATCCGGCGTCGCGCCGCCGGCAGTTCTACGGCGCGCCAGTATCGAATTTCTCCTGGAGGAGTTCATGGAACGTCGTTCATTTCTGAAAAAAGCCGGGGTCGGCCTCGCCGCCGGCGCCGTTGCCGCGCCGGTCATCGGCCAAGGCACGCAGCCCGAGGTCAAATGGCGGCTGGCGTCGAGTTTTCCGAAGGCGCTGGACACGATTTTCGGCGGCGCCGATGTGATCTCCAAGCGCTGCGCCGCGGCGACCAACGGCAAGTTCCAGATCCAGGTGTTCGCGGCGGGCGAGATCGTTCCCGCCGTTCGGCGTCGTCGACGCCGTGCAGAACGGCACCGTCGAAATGCGCCACACGGCGCCTTACTATTTCTTCGGCAAGGATCCGACATTCGCGTTCGCCTGCGCGATCCCGTTCGGCATGAACGCCCGCCAGCAGAACGCCTGGATGTACCACGGCGGCGGCATGGCGCTGATGCGCGAGTTCTTCAAGGACTACAACATGATCAGCTTCCCGGCCGGCAACACCGGTGCGCAGATGGGGGGCTGGTTCCGCAAGGAGATCAAGACCGTCGCCGACCTGAAGGGTCTGAAGTTCCGCATCGGCGGCACCGGCGGCTGCCGCTGACCAAGCTCGGTGTCATGCCGCAGCAGATTCCCGGCGGCGACATCTATCCGGCGCTCGAAAAGGGCACGATCGACGCCGCGGAATGGGTCGGTCCCTATGACGACGAAAAGCTCGGCTTCTACAAGGTCGCCAAGAATTACTACTATCCCGGGCTGGTGGGAAGGCGGCCCGGAACTCGACTGCCTTCGTCAACATCAAGGCCTGGGAGGCGCTGCCGAAGGACTACCAGGCGATCTTCGAAGCGGCGTGCTACGAAGCCAACATGGACATGATGGCCAAGTACGACGCGCTGAACCCGGCCGCGCTGAAGCGGCTGATCGGCAACGGCGTCAAGCTGCAGCCGTTCTCGAACGACATCCTGGCCGCGTGCTACAAGGCGACGACGGAGACCTACGACGAAATCGCCACCAAGAACGCGAAGTTCAAGAAGATCTACGAGCCGTGGAAGAAATTCCGCGAAGAACAGGTGTCGTGGTTCGCGGTGGCCGAAAACCGCTTCGACAACTTCATGATCGCCGCGGAACGCCTGTCGCGCAAGAAGTAGGACGCACCAGCCGCGCGTCAGCGATGGACAACAAAGCGCCCGGACGCTATCCCGGGCGCTTTTTTTGGTCCGCGCGCAACGACGCTCGCGCGATTACTTCTTCTCGTCCGGCGCCTTGGTTCCACCGAGCGCCTTTTCCAGCGCCTTGGTCGCGTCGTCCTGCTCGGCGCTCGGATTGTCGGCCGGAGGTTGATCCGCGGGGGCGCCTTCGTCTTTGGCGCCGGGTTCGTTCGCGCCGCCGCCGAGCTCCTTCTCCAGCGCCTTGGTCGCATCGTCCTGCTCGGCGTTCGGATTGGACTCGCCGGGCTGACCGCCGGAAGGTTGGTCCTCGGGGCACGATGATCTGGATCTTGCTGGGGTCGAAGACCCTCTCCTTGGCCTTGTAGACCATCACCATCTGCGGGAAGGTGATGACCAGCGCGATCATCACGACCTGGATCAGCACGAACGGCACCGCGCCCCAGTAGATCTGTCCGGTCGTCACGCGCTTGGTGAGCCTGCCGGTGATCTTGTCGAGGAAGTCCTTGGCCGGCGCGACGCTGCGCAGATAGAACAGCGCGAAGCCGAACGGCGGATGCATGAACGAGGTCTGCA
Organism: uncultured beta proteobacterium; assembly: GCA_963847585.1. GTDB lineage: Bacteria > Pseudomonadota > Gammaproteobacteria > Burkholderiales > Casimicrobiaceae > PALSA-1003. The sequence continues at coordinate 289,893 of CAWKAQ010000011.1, forward strand.
TGTTGACGCCGAGCAGCACGCCGAACCAGATCAGGTCGATGCCCAGCTTGTCGGCGACCGGGCCGACCAGCGGGAATGACGATGAAGGAAAGCTCGAAGAAGTCGAGGAAGAACGCCAGGAAGAAGATCAGGATGTTGACGACGATCAGGAAGCCCAGCTGGCCGCCGGGCAGATGCAGCAGCAATTGCTCGACCCAGACGTGGCCGTTGACGCCGTAGAAGGTCAGGCTGAATACGCGGGCGCCGACCAGGATGAACACGACGAAGGTCGACAGCTTGGCCGTGGTGTCCATCGCCTGGCGAAGCAGTTTCCAGCTCAAGCGCCTGCGCACCAGCGCCATGATCAGCGCGCCGCTTGCGCCCATCGCGCCGCCTTCGGTCGGCGTCGCGACGCCGAGGAAGATCGTTCCCAGCACCAGGAAGATCAGCGCCAGCGGCGGTATCATCACAAAGACTACGCGTTCGGCGAGTCGCGACAGCAGTCCCAGCTTGAACACGCGGTTGAGCACCGCGGCAAAAAACGCGACTGCGGTGCCTACGCTGGTCGCGATGACCAGCATCTCGTCGGTCGGATCGTCGGGGCCGTACTTCCAGTGCGCGAACGCGACTGCCGACGCGGCCGCGACGATCGTCAGCACCAGCAGCGAACGCGTGCCGCCGGCACCGTCTGGGCTCGCGCAAGGTGCGAGCTTCCAGCGGCAGCGCCGGCGCCCACGCCGGCTTGACGACGCAAACGCCGAATGCATAGGCCGCGTAAAGGATCGCCAGCGTGATGCCGGGAATGAAGGCGCCGGCGTACATGTCGCCGACCGACTTGCCGAGCTGGTCGGCCATGATGATCAGCACCAGCGACGGCGGAATGATCTGCGCCAGCGTACCGGACGCGGCGATGACGCCGCTGGCGAAGCGGCGGTCGTAGCCGTAGCGCAGCATGATAGGCAGCGAGATCAGGCCCATCGAAATGACCGACGCGGCGACGACGCCGGTGGTCGCCGCCAGCAGCGCGCCGACGAAGATGACCGCGTAGGCGAGACCGCCGCGCACCGGCCCGAAAACCTGGCCGATGGTGTCGAGCAGATCCTCGGCCATGCCGCTGCGTTCCAGGATCAGGCCCATGAACGTGAAAAACGGCACGGCGAGCAGCGTGTCGTTCGACATCACGCCCCATACGCGCTCGGGCAGCGCCTGCACGAGCGAAGGCGTGAGCAGCCCGAGATGGATGCCGAGCAGCGCGTAGGCGATGCCGACCGCCGCGAGCGAGAACGCCACCGGATAGCCGAGCAGCAATACGACGATCAGCGACACGAACATCAGCGGCGCGATGTTGGCGATCAGGAAGGCGGTCATCGCTCGGCCTCACTGAGGGCGTGGCGCAGGACGAGCGACCGGCGGTCGGCCTCCTGCCGAATCGCGCGCGAACGGCCCTGCGGACTGCCGTCGGCTCGCGCGCTCATCGCTTGCCCCCGTCGGGCTTGCCGCCTGGGCCGCGATTTCCGCCGCCAGCGATTCTTCGCCGCGGGCCCGCAGGATATCCTCGGCGAGCTGTTCCTCCGCCGTCTTCACCACGTGTCTTTTCGCCCGGATCGGGGATCAGCCCCATCAGGAACGCAATGCGCTTGATCAGCTCGGAGATGCCTTGCAACCGCGAGCAGCAGAAAGCCGATCGGCACCAGCAGGCGCGCCGGCCAGATCGATCAGTCCGCCGGCGTTGGTCGACACCTCCTGCCGCGAATAGGCGTCGACGAACACCGGCCAGCCGAGCCAGCCGATCAGAATGGCCATCGGCAGCAGAAAGAACAGCGTCCCGAAGATGTCGATCCAGGCCCGCCCGCGCGGCGAGAGCCTTGCGGAAATGACGTCGATGCGGACGTGCTCGTTGCGCAGCAGCGTATAGCCGCGCGCCGAGGAGGAACATGGCCGAGAACAGATACCACTGCGATTTCGAGAAAGCTGTTCGAGCTGTAGTTGAACGCCTTGCGCACGACGGCGTTGGCGGCGCTGATCAGCACGGTGACCAGGATCAGCCAGTACAGCGCGTGGCCGATCCGCTCGGTTATCCGGTCGATCAGTCGCGACAGCGAAAGGAGGAGTGACAAGGCGACCCCCAAAGGCGTTGGCGTATTGGGCCGGAGACGATCGGCGACCGACCGTCGGCGCAGCGGACTACGCCGTGGCCTGGCGGCGCGCGTGGAAGATTAACCCGCGGTCGCGCCCGTGGCAATCGCTTTGCCGCACTGCGGCAAGGCGGGGGTCGCGGTGGTAAAATGCGCACTTTCGTCGACGACAACTCCCGATGCCGCACCGCGCGCAGACTCTGAGCCAGGCCGATCCCGAACTGTGGAAGGCGATCAGCGGCGAAAACGCGCGTCAGGAGACGCATATCGAGCTGATCGCGTCCGAGAATTACGCCAGCATGGCGGTCATGGCGGCGCAGGGGTCGCAGCTGACCAACAAGTACGCCGAGGGCTATCCGGGCAAGCGCTACTACGGCGGCTGCGAGTTCGTCGACATCGCCGAGCAGCTCGCGATCGATCGCGTCAAAAAGCTGTTCGATGCCGAGTTCGCCAACGTCCAGCCGCATTCGGGTGCGCAGGCGAACCAGGCGGTCTTTTTCGCGGTGCTGCAGCCCGGCGACACGGTGATGGGCATGTAGCCTGCCGCATGGCGGGCATCTGACCCACGGCTCGCCGGTCAACTTCTCCGGCAAGTGGTTCAACGTCGTCGCCTACGGGCTCGACCCCGTGACCGAGCTGATCGACTACGCCGCCGCCGAGCGCCTCGCCCGCGAGCACAAGCCGAAGCTGATCATCGCCGGCGCGTCGGCTTACTCGCGCGTGATCGACTGGAAGCGTTTTCGCGCCATCGCGGACTCGGTCGGCGCGTACCTGATGGTCGACATGGCGCACTACGCCGGGCTCGATCGCCGCCGGCGTCTATCCGAGCCCGGTCGGCATCGCGCATTTCGTCACCAGCACGACGCACAAGACGCTGCGCGGACCGCGCGGCGGCATTCGTCCTGGCCGGCGCCGAGCACGAGAAGCTGATCAACTCGGCGGTGTTTCCCGGACTGCAGGGCGGACCGCTGATGCACGTCATCGCCGCCAAGGCGGTCGCGTTCAAGGAAGCGCTGACGCACGAGTTCAGGATCTATCAGGAGCGCGTCGTCGAGAACGCACGCGTCCTGGCGACCGTGCTCCAGGAGCGGGGGCTGCGCATCGTCTCCGGCGGCACCGATTCGCACATGTTCCTGGTCGACCTGCGGGCGAAGAAAATCACCGGCAAGGACGCCGAGGCAGCGCTGTCGGCTGCGCATATCACCGTCAACAAGAATGCGATCCCGAACGATCCCGAAAAGCCGTTCGTCACCAGCGGCATTCGCATCGGCAGCCCGGCGATCACGACGCGCGGCTTCACCGAGATCGAATGCGAGGAGCTCGCGCACCTGATCGCCGACGTGCTCGACGCGCCGACCGACACGGGCACCCGCGATCGGGTCGTCAAGACGCTCGCTGCGCTGACGGCGAAGTTTCCCGTTTACCGGCCGGCATGAAGTGCCCTTTCTGCGGCAGCGAAGATACGCAGGTAGTCGACTCGCGCGTTTCCGAGGCGGGTGATTCGATCCGCCGCCGCCGCCGCTGTCCCGCATGCCAGAAGCGCTTCACGACCTACGAGACGGCAGAGCTGCGGCTGCCGCAGATCGTCAAGCAGAACGGCACGCGTTCCGATTTCGACGTCGCACCGCATTCGCAACGGCTTCCAGCGCGCGCTGCACAAGCGGCCGGTGCCGACCGAGTACGTCGACCAGGCGGTCGAGCGGATCGTCCAGCAGGTGCTGGCGCTGGGCGAGCGCGAGATTCCGTCGCGCCAGGTCGGCGAGATGGTGATGCAGGAGCTCTACAAGCTCGACAAGGTCGGCTACATCCGCTTCGCCTCGGTGTACCGCAGCTTCCAGGACGTCGCCGACTTTCGCGACGCGTTGCAGGAAGTCGAGCCCGCGCCGACGCGGCGCAAGCCCCGCTGAGCACGTCGCCGCGACGGCGGCGACTCGCGCAGATTTCGATCCAGGCATGAGCCGTTTCGACGACCACGATCGCGCGTTCATGACGCGCGCGCTGGAGCTCGCCGAGCTCGGCCTTTACACGACGACGCCGAACCCGCGCGTCGGCTGCGTGCTCGTTCGCGACGGCCGCATTATCGGCGAAGGCTGGCATCAGCGCGCCGGCGGGCCGCACGCCGAAGTCCACGCACTGGCCGATGCTGCCGCGCGCGGTGCGGATGCGCGCGGCGCGACTGTCTACGTCACGCTGGAACCCTGCAACCACCAGGGCAGGACGCCGCCCTGCACCGACGCCTTGCTCGCTGCCGGCGTGGCGCGCGTGGTCGCCGCGATGGCCGACCCGTATCCGCCGGCAGCGCACGGCGCCGAGCGTCTGCGCGCAGCCGGAATCGAGGTCGACATCGGTTTGCTCGAGGACGATGCGCGCGAACTCAATCCCGGCTGGCTGATGAGCGCATCGAGCACGGGCGCCCCTGGGTGCGGGTCAAGATCGCGGCCAGCCTCGACGGCCGCACCGCGCTCGCAAACGGCGCCAGCCAGTGGATCACCGGCGAGGAAGCGCGCGCCGACGGCCATCGCTGGCGCGCGCGGGCATGCGCGATCCTGACCGGCATCGGCACCGTCCAGCAAGACGATCCGCAGCTCACGGTGCGCGGGGTCGCGACGCCGCGCCAGCCGTTGAAAGTCATCGTCGACCGCCATGGCGAGCTTCCGCCGAACGCGCGGGTATTGGCCGATGGCGAGGTGCTCGTGGTCACCGCGTCGACGCCGCGGACGGTCTGGCCGGCGCACGGTCCGCACGATGAGTCCTGCCCGATCGCGACGGCCGCATCGACCTGGCGGCGATGATGACGGCGCTTGCGCGCGGACGGCATCAACGAGGTCCACGTCGAGGCAGGCGCCAGGCTGAACGGCGCGCTTGCTTGGCGCCGGGCTTGGTCGATGAGCTGCTGGTCTACCTGGCGCCGTGCTTGCTGGGCGACGGCGCGCGCGGCATGTTCGCGCTGCCGGCGCCGCTCGACCGTCTGGCCGATCGCACGCCGCTGCGCATCGTCGGCGTCGACCCGGTCGGCAGCGACTGGCGCGTCCTCGCCAGGATCGAACGCTGATGTTCACCGGCATCGTCCAGGCAGTCGGCCGCATCGCCACGGCGCAGGCGATGTCGGATGGGCTCAAGCTCACGCTCGACGCCGGCACGCTCGACCTGTCGGACCTGGGCGTGGGCGACAGCGTTGCGGTCAGCGGTTGCTGCCTGACGATCGTCGCCATCGACCAGACGAAGCTGCGCCTTCGACGTGTCGGCGGAGACGCTGCGCTGCACGGCACGGCTCGATCGCCCCGGCCCGGTCAATCTGGAAAAGGCGCTGCGGCTTTCCGACCGGCTCGGCGGTCATCTGATGGCTGGGCACGTCGATGGAGTGGGCATCGTGACGCGCTTCGAGCGCGCGGCAAGCGATGGCGAGAACGTCGAGCTCGAGATCGAGGCGCCGGCGGAGCTCGCGCGCTTTATCGCCAGCAAGGGCTCGATCGCGGTCGACGGCGTCAGCCTCACGATCAATGCGGTGGCGGGGCGGCGCTTTTCAGTCAATCTGATCCCGCATACACTGGCCGTGACGACGCTGGGAAGCTTGGCATCCGGCGCGCGGGTCAATCTGGAAGTCGACATGATCGCGCGCTATGTCGCGCGGTTGCAGGCGCCGATGACGAAAGGCTGTCATCCCCGCGCAAAGCGGGAACCTAGCGGCGTTGCCGAGCGACGCTGATTCCCGCATTCGCCGGAAGACGCGGACGAGGAGAGATCATGGACTTGACGACACTCGAACGCCTGCCGCTGTGGATCGGCGGCCGGGCAGTGGCTGCGCACACGACGCGCTACGCCGAGGTGACCAATCCGGCGACCGGCGAAGTGCTGCGCCACGTTCCGCTTGAGCGACGCGGACGACGTCGACGCCGCCGCCGCTGCCGCCACCGCTGCATTGCCCGCCTGGCGCGCCGCACCGGCGCTGCGCCGCGCGCGCATCCTGATGCGCTTTCGCGACCTGATGGAAGCGCACAAGAAGGACCTGGCGCGGCTGGTATCGCAGGAGCACGGCAAGACGGTCAGCGACGCCGAGGGCTCGATCACCCGCGGCATCGAAGTCGTCGAGTTCGCCACCGGCATTCCGCATCTGCTGAAAGGCGATTTCAGCGACAACGTCGGCACCGGCGTCGACAGTTTTTCGCTGCGCCAGCCGGTCGGCGTCTGCGCCGGCATCACGCCGTTCAACTTTCCCGGCGATGGTGCCGATGTGGATGTTTCCGGTGGCGCTCGCCTGCGGCAATGCGTTCATCCTGAAGCCGTCCGAGCGCGATCCGACGATGAGCCTGCGCATGGCCGAGCTGCTGACCGAGGCGGGGCTGCCCGACGGCGTGTTCAACGTCGTGCACGGCGACAAGGAAGCGGTCGACGCGATCCTCGCGCATCCTGTCGATCAAGGCGGTGTCCTTCGTCGGCTCGACGCCGATCGCGCGCTACATCTACGAGACCGGATCGCGCAACGGCAAGCGCGTTCAGGCGCTGGGCGGCGCCAAGAACCATGCCGTGGTGATGCCCGACGCCGATCTCGCTTTCGCCGCCGAGGCGCTGATCGGCGCGGCGTACGGCTCGGCCGGCGAGCGCTGCATGGCGGTGTCGGTTGTCGTCGCGGTCGGCGACGCCGGCGATGCGCTGCGCGACAAGCTCGCCGAACGCGCGCGCCGAATCGCCGTCGGACCCGGCGACCGGCGCGAATCGGACATGGGGCCGGTGATCACCTGCGCCGCGCGCGACCGCATCGTCGGCTTGATCGATCGCGGCGTCGACGAAGGCGCGGCGCTGGTCGTCGACGGCCGAAGCCGCGCGTCGCCGGCCACGAGGACGGATTTTTCGTCGGTCCGACGCTGTTCGACCAGGTCACGCCGAGAGATGGCGATCTATCGCGAGGAAATTTTCGGACCGGTGCTCGTCGATCGTGCGCGACCGAGTCGCTCGATGCCGCGATCGACGCTGATCAATGCGAATCCGTATGCCAACGGCGCCGCGCTTTTCACCCGCTCGGGCTTCGCGGCGCGAAAGTTCCAGCAGGACGTCGAAGTCGGCATGATCGGCGTCAACGTGCCGATCCCGGTGCCGATGGCGTTCTATTCGTTCGGCGGATGGCGCAATTCGCTGTTCGGCGACCTGCACGTGCACGGCATGGACGGCGTGCGCTTCTACACTCGCGGCAAGGCGGTGACCGACGCGCTGGCCCGATGACGGCAGCGCGGCGCCGGGGTTCCACATGCCGACGATGGGCTAGCGCGGCGCCGGCGTCAAGCGCGAGCGCTCGCGGCTCGGCCCGCGCCTAATGCCGAGCGACCGGGCCGGCCCCGGGCGGCGGATCGATGTCGAACACGAATTCCAGAATCGCCCAATAGGCGATCGGCTTGCCGTCGAGCTCGGCGCGGCGTGAACGTGCGTCATCGGCGAGCGCGTTCAGCACCGCGGTGCGAAACATCGGATCGTCGGGCGCGAGCAGCGTGTCGCGATCGACGATCTTGCCCGCCGCGTCGACGGTCAGTACCGCGGCGATGCGCGCGCTCTGATGCGCGCGCGCCGCGTCGATCGGATAGGCGGTGATCACCGCGCCGCTCAGCTTGGGGGCGCGCGCCGCGCGCACGCAGGAAACGTCTGCGCCAGCCGGGCGGCGACGGCGGCGCTCGACTCGCTCGGGATTGCCGAGCAGGCCGACCGCGACCGATCCGTTGGGGTTCGGCGGGCCCGTGCGAACGACTCATCGGCTGGCGTCGCCGCCGCGCTCGGCGCGGCGCTTATCGGGACCGGCACCTTGCGGGTCAATTCCTTCGGCGGCTCGGCGGCGCCGGCGTCGGCGCGGGCTCGGCACTGCTGATCACGGCCATCGGCTCCGGCAGCGGCTCGGGCACCGGTGCACGGCCGGCTGCTGCAGATCGCACCTGGATCGCCGCGGTCAGTCGCCTGCCAGGTCGGCAGCAAGCGATATCGTGGGCCTCGCGCTGGCCAGCAACGCGATCAGCAGCACGTGCAGCGAGGCGTCGACGCCAGCACCGAACACGCCGAGCGGCCGCTCGCGTCGTCGCGGTGCGTCGAACAGGGCGTGATCGAACGTTGCGGTGCTCACTCGAGGTCGCCGGGGACTGCAAAACACGCGGCCGCTCCGCTTGCGCGGAGCGGCCGCATTCAGCCGCGATGATGCGATATGTCTACTGGCCGAGCAAGCGCCACGACATGCGGTGCTTTTGCGCGAAGTCCGGATGCCTTCGGCTTGAGAACCCGGTGACTTTGCCGGGCGTTCCCGCGGTGATCGCGATGCGCAGATCCGGGAAGCCGCCGGCTGCCGCTGTCGGCGCTGCCGCCGCTCAACGCCACCAGCTCGATGCCGACGCCGCCCTCGGCGCTGGAAGAAGCTTTCGATCGTCGCGCCGGTATCGTCGAGCAGCAGCGAGTTGCCGCGCGCCGTATTCCCTGGCGTATAGCGTCGCCGGCTGGCCGGTCAGGCAGGGATCGGTCTGCGGCGAGGTGCCGACGTACGCGATCACCGACAGCGCCGCCTGCACCGGAACGACGATGCGCTGGCCCGAGCGGCAGGTCGTCGTACCAGCCCTTGTCCGGCTTGGCCGCGAGCCCTGCGCGCGTCGGTCACGCGCCAGCCATGTCGGTGCGCGGCGCCAGCGTCGCCGGCCACGGCGTGACGGCGCCGCCGCGGTGCCGTCGCGGAATCGCGTACATCGTCTGCATCTGGTTGGCGATCGCCGGCGTCGTCAGGTCAGGTCGTCGAGCAGCCTGCCGGTGCCGATGAATACCCAGCGGTCGATGCCGTTGGCGATGTCGATCTCGATCTGCGGCGGGATCGTCACCGGCTGCGCGTTGCCGCCGGGGTCGGTCAGGTTCGCGATCTTGTCCGCCGTGCCACAGTTGCTGTCGATCCGGATGCCGGAGACGTCGAAGCGCCAGAAATTGCCCAGCAGATCGCCGCCATAGATCTGCTCGGCGAACTGGTTGCGGAAGTCCTTGCTCGTACGCCGCGATATGCGCGAGGCCCGACGGGTTGACGGCGTGCCCGACGCCCGTCGTCAGCGTCTTCAGCAGCTTGCCGTCGCTGGCGCGCAGGAAGAAGATCTTGCCCTACTGGCCGCGTCGGCGTTGTTGTAGCCCGACGGCGACGATCACCAGCCACTGCGCCGCTGAACGCATGCGTCTTGGCGATGATCGGCCTGCCGTAGCTGTAGCCCATGTCGGCATCGGTGAATTCCCACAGCACCGCTTCGCCGCCGCGGTCTCGCTGGTGATGCCGCCGGCTGCGATGACATCGAGCGCGTAGTACGACTTGCCGCCCTTGCCGAGACCGCCGACCAGCATCGTGTGCCAGTCGGACGTCGCCGCCGCCGAAGTTGACGTCGATGATCTGCGGCGTCGCATCGACATAGAAGTGATGCTGGAACGGCGGCAGCGCGCCGTCCTGGTACGACAAGCGCGCCCAGGCCGGTCTTCGTCCGGGCGCGGAACAGCTCGCTCGGCATGAACGCCCAGGCCTCGTTGCCGGTGGCGTCGTCGAACGCATGCAGCATGCCGTCGTTGGCGCCGACATAGATCGCGCGCCGGCCGGCTTGAATGCCGCGGCGTCCTTGAAGTGCCGTATAGCCCGGATCGTCGCCGTCCAGGTACGGCGCGCTCGGCGCGCCGACGTAGACCGGCTGCGAGTCGACGATATCGCCGAGCAGGCCGCCGATGCGGACGCGGAACTGGCCGACCTTGGCTGCCTTCGTCGGCTGCGATTGCCGCGCAGGAACTCGAGGATCGCCTTGCCGCGCGCCGGTCTTGCCCGGCGCCAGCGAATCGAGCTGGTTCGCGCCGATGTTGGCCCACAGGAACGGCACCGCGGTTCCCGACTTCGTCGATGGTGACGATCTTGCGCTCGGTGAACCACGGCGTGTCCTTGACCGCCGGTGATCACGGTGAGCTGCGCAGTCGAGCTGCGTCGACGCCTCCCATGCCGCCGGCCACTTCCGGCGCCGGTCGCCGGGTCGATCTGCATCTTGCTCAGGCTGCCGCCCCAGCCCGGCTCGAAACGACCGCGATAGATGAAATTGTTCGGACGCCGAAATTGATCGCTCTGGAAGCCGACCCCGGCGCGAGCGCCCGGCCTGGTTGACGACGTCCTGCAGGATCTGGCCCATGCCGAGCTTCAGCTTCGTCGGCCGACTGCGCGTTGACGAAGCGTCCGCGGCCGTTGATCGCCGCGTGCCACAGATCGTCGACGCCCGAATTGTCGGGCTTGTATACCGTCGGCTGGGGCTTCGGCCACTGCAGCGTTCCCGCCGTCAGCTGCGATTCGACGCTCGACTGGTTGCCCGACGGCAGCTTGCCCTGCGGTGCCCAGCGACATCGCCGCGAAGTTCTGGTGCGGCCAGCTCGCCGGATCGCTGCGTGCTGGTCGGCGACGTTCTCGCGGCATCGCAGGGCGCAGGTCGGTGACCCAGTAGTTCGTCGACGTAGTCGGACGCCGAATTGCGACGGCGTTGCTGCCGCTGGTGTCCTCGCGGAACGGCGCGCGGCCACGCCGCGCCGGGAGTGAGCCCGGTGATCGCTACCGCCGTGCCGCCGACCGGGCAGCGTTGCCGGCAACGATGTCGTCCTGATCGCCGACGGTCGTCGTCGGCAGCGCGCTCTGGTTGGTGAAGCCGTCGGTGAAGAACATGTGCCAGTTCTTCTGGCACGACAGGACGATCGGATCGGTCGAGCCGGGAAGCAATGCGACTGCGTGCCGTTCAGGTAATACTCGCCGATGCGCGACGACCGCGTTCAGCGTCGGCGTTTCCTGGCCCAGCGGAATGCTGACGCCGAACAGCTGCGTCGCACCAGGCCGCCTTCTGCGTCGGCGTCGAAGTCGGCGATGTCGACGAACGACGGTCCCGTAGCTTGAACAGCGTGTGGAAGCCGACGCGGAACTTCGTCGAGGTTCAACGTGCTGCCGGTCTTGCCGAGGAAGGCCAGCGAGGTCACCGTCTTCACCGCCAGGATGCGCGTGCGGTAGTACGCGAACCAGTTGGCGTAGTTGGTCATCTCCTCGGCGAAGGTGCGCGTGATCGTCTGCGCCGTGCCCGACGTCGTCGGTCCAGTCATGCTGGTAGGTCGCGTCGTTGGCGATATCGAGGTCGACGCGCTGCGAACGCGGCGTGGCTGTACGTTGTCGGTGCCCGGGGCCGCGCCGAACTGGTAGAAGCGCGGATAGACGTGCGTCGCGTCCTTGAACGCCTGGCACGATGCCGCCGGTCGGCGTGCCGTAGCCCAGCCACTTGTCGCCGCCGGTCGAGACCGATTGTCGCACCACTCGACCTCGGTCTTCCAGTAGTGGCGCGGGACTGCCGCATAGCGATCGGTGGCGTGACAGCCCAGGCCGGCGCTGATCTCGCCGGTGACCGGCGTCGTGAACTTGCCGCTCGGGTAGTTGGTCTGGCCGGCGGTCGTGCCGTCCGATGCGTACGCATGATTGTTGCGGCGACAGGCCTTGCCCAGACCGTTGGCGTCGGCCAGCAGCGTTGTCAGCGCGATTCCCGCTGACCCCACCGGTGTCGCAGCGAACGCCGGGAGCGGGTTGGTCGGCCCGGGCTGGTTCGGGCATTGGTCGTCCGCCGTGCACAGTGCACTGGTGATGCTGCACGTGCCGACGCCGGGCATCGCGTGCAGTCGGCGGCTGTCGTGCAGGCGTTCAGCGCGTGCTGCAGGCACCCGCATGCGGCCGTTGGTCGCGGTCGAGCAGTTGCGCCGGGCGACATGCGGCGCCGTGTGCTTCCGGCTGCATGCCGCACGGCGTTGGTCGCGTCGCAGGTGCCGGATCCGCATGAGCACAGCGTCGTGATGCGGCTTGCCCGCCGAGCAGTGCCCCGGCTGCGCAAGTCCATTGCGCACGGCGGTGCACGAGCGCGCGTGTTGCCGTGCACGGTGCCGGACCCGGTCTGGCAGCTGCAGCCGCGTTCGCCGCGGCTGTTGCAGGTGCCGTCGTGCTGTCAGCGCCGACCAAGCAGTCGTCGGCGGCCTGGCAGGGCACCGTGCTCTGGTCGCAGGCGCTTGCCGTTCATCGGTGCCGGCAGTTCTGACACTGTCCCCCGGCTTCGTCGGCGCATCGCGCCGCGTGGTGCAGGGCTGGCCGCGTTGCCGGTCGTGCAGGCGCACGGCGTCGGTGCAGCGCAGTCGGTCGGTGCAGGTCCAAGGTCGCGCCCGCGTTGGTGCAGTGCCGTTGTCGGGCCGGCGCACTCGCGCACACGGTACCGAAGGTTGCGCCGGCGTTGGCGCAGGTGTTCGGCTTGGCCTGGCAGTCGCCGACGACCACACACGGGCCGTTGGCGACGCCTCCGGTGGTCTTGTAGTTGCAGGTGCCTTGCGTGCAATTGCTGACACCGCCGGGGCATGCCTGGTTGGCGGGGTTGTTGCAGACGTTCGGCTTGGCCTGGCAGTTCGCGGCGGTCGTGCAGGGGCCGAGGTTCGTGCCGCCCGTGTTCTTGTAGTTGCAGGCGCCGCTATTGGGAACGACCGGGCAGGAAGCCGAATTCGCACCGATGGCGGGACAAGTGGTCGCGGTGGTCGTCGGCAATGATTCGGGAATGCCTTGCAGTCCGCGGCCGTCGAGCAGGCGCCATTGGCGACGCCACCGGTCGTCTGGTAGTTACACGTGCCTTGACTCGGACAATCGCTGTCCACCGTACAGGCGGCATTGGTCGCGCTGCATCGTCCGCTGCCCGGCACATTGCCGCAAATCGCGGGGTTGCTGGTGCGATCGGTGGTCGTCGACTGGCACCGCTTCAGGTTGCAATCCGAGTTGCTGGCGCAGCTGTTGCCGGCCACGCTGCAGACGCCATTGATGAACGGGCAGTCGGCAATCGTGGTGCAGACCTTGCTGGTCTGGATGCTGCACTTGCCGGCGAACGTCGAGGGCGGGCAAGTTGTCGTGTAGACGCAAGTCCCTTCCGGGTCAGGATTGATGTTGCAACCTGCGGGCACCCAGGCGCTGGTGCAGGTGCTCGGATCCGGCGGAATCTCGACGATGTTGGCGCAGGTCTGGGCGCCGCCGCCATTGCAGGTCTGCGGCACCGCGTTGCACGCGATCGGCGTGGGCACCGCAGGTCTGGGGCACGAGACCGTTGCACGCAGCGGCTGTGCCTGCAACGCAGGCTTCCTTGGTTACACCGTTGCACGCGGCCGCGGCGGCGCCGCCGCATGTCGGCGGATTCGCACATGCCGCCGCCACGCCGCCACTGCACACGCCGTTGGAGAAGCCATTGCAAACGCCGTTGCTGAACCGAACAGGTCCCATTGGCCGTGGCGCTGCATTGGCCGGCGATGAATCCGGTGCATTGGCCGTTCGCGGCGAAGCCCGTACATTTGCCGTTCGCAACCCACCCGGTGCACTGACCGCCGGCCGCCCAACCCGTGCATTGTCCGCCGGCCAGATAACCGGAGCAGTTGCCCGTCGACGTTGCGCTGCAGGATCCCGCGGCCACGACCCCGCCACAGGCGCCATTCACCGCCCCGCCGCAGGTTGGCTGGACCCGTTGGGCGTGCAGGTCTGCGGCGTGACCTTGTTGGTACAGGTTTGCGGAACCGTCGGGCCGGTCTGGGGCCAGTCGGGGCTGGTGATGTCGCACCACAGGACGTTGTCGTTTTCGTAGAAAAATTTCGCGTCCTGCGCCCCGGTCCATGCACGCCTTCGACTGACGCATTGGTCGGCGGCGAGATGCTCACGACGCTGGTGTCGACCTTCGTGGTCACATCGTTGGGCGTGATGCTCGCGGGCGCCCATGGGTACATGTAGTCGCCGATCGCGGCCGGTGCGCCGGCCGCCGCTGCCGCGACGAGGCCGTTGTTACGGCAATGACCGGGGTTGGTCACGAACGGCAAACCGCTGTCGTCGTTGCCCTGCGTCCAGTCCGAATTGCACCACTGACCGACGATGACGTTCGCCGTCAGGTCGACGCACGGCTCGCTCGAGCAGTCGAGCGGATCGGCGGTCGTGAATGGGTCGGCGCGGACCTTGGTCCAGTTCGTCGTGTTCCCCGCGTCCATCTGCGGAAAGCTGGTGGCGTCGGAATTCGCGGGCGGGTCGTAAGTGAGCCGCGGGTTGTAATACATGTGGTTGAGCGCGCTGTTGTGCACCGGCGCGGGCCACAGCAGCCAATACTCGTATGGCAGCCCTGCCTTTGGCGAACCTGACGCGACTGGATAGATCGATATCCCCGGCAACGCGCCGGGGTCGATGCCGCCGGTGCAGGTCGGCGGATTGGGAAAGTGGGCGTGAGATTGCATCCTGCCCCGGGACCGCTGTTGGTAAACAGCCTTGGGCTGAAACTGGCGGGCACTGCGCTGGCGCCGGTCGCATACGCCGGGAATGGCGCGGCGACGGTGCTCCGCGTCGCGACGCGCAGGCTGCGCCCATATGTATTGCGGCGAAACGTACTGGCCGCCGGGGCCGGCGTTGGCCGGCGAGCCGCTGTACCCGCAGAAAGCCATCGATGCACCGGTGGCATCGCGACAAAATTTGCTGCCAACCACGTAATCGGGCAGGAAGTCGTAAAGCATCGACGTCGAATCATCGACGGTCAGGATGATGTTCGGCTTTGCCTGGTTCTTGATGTTGATCGGCTCGTCGGCGAGCGGCGTCAGACCGGCGTACGCCGGCGTCGCCAAGGGACCGAGGCCCAGCAGCAGCGAAAGCAGTGCGGCGAGCCAGCGGCGCACGAGCGGAGGAACAGGTTGGTACCGCATCTTATTCTCCCTGTGCGGCTTTCACCGCAACATCGCCTGCAAGAACGATGTCGAATTCTGTGGTCCGTCGACGCGGATCGTGACCCGATAGAACGGGATCGGATTGAGCTTGGGGCAACCGCCCGGATCGACCGAGCAATCGTGCACGGTCGTGCCCGGATTCTGTTTGGGCGGCAGCATGTCGCAGAACTGCGGCGAGGGCTGGAGGCCACTGGCGCCGGCCACGCACATGCGCTCGATCACATAGCGGATATTGACGCCGGTGCCGCTGTCGACGAGCTGCTTCGCCAGACCGAACGAACCCCAGTCGCCTTTGGTTTGCAGCGGCTTCGGAATGCCCCGAGCGTCGTCATTGGCCTGCCAGGTCGAGTAATAATTCTCCGCCGGCAGGTCCGTCGTCGGATCGATCGTGGGGACGCCGGTAATGGCCGCATCGGCGAACAGCGCGGCAGCCGCCTGCTCGACGGCAAGGTTCGCAGGAAGTATCGACGACTGCCGGAACGCGAGATTGCCTACCAGCAAGTTGGTCGTATCGACCGAGCGGATCAGCGCGATCGCGGCCAGGCTCATCGCCACCATCACGATCAGCGCAATGAACAGCACGACGCCTTGCTGACGCCGGATCGCGCGATGTGCTGGTCGCGTTTCATACTTCCTTGTTCCATACTTCGTTGCGCAGCGGTATGACCGTCTCGTAAACCCGATAGCGCCAGCCCCAGGGCTGAGTTGTAGCGGCGATTGCCGGGATGTCGAACGTCACCGGATAGCAGGTGCCGCCGTCGGCGCAGTCGTTGAAGACCGTGCGGGTGAAACCCAGGCCGGCCAGATCCTTGTCGTGCTGCTCGCTTCTTACGAGGATCGCGATCCGCACCGCCTTGATCGCGGTTGATCGTCGCGATCGGCGCCGCCAGCAGCGTGGCCGGGTCCCAGTCGCCGTACGCCGTGCCCGCTTTCCCTGGAACCCAGTGGTGGATCAGTCCGTCGCCTACGGTATCGATGCCGTACTGCACCTTCATGTTGAGGATGTTCGAAGCCAGCGGGTTGACCGGCTGCCCGTTGTCCGGCGCGCCGGTGGCAGGGTCGACCAACGAAGTGCTGCGCAGGCTGCCGCTATCGACGTCGTAGCGAACCTTCTGCACGAGATTCGCCGGGCCGAGATTGAACAGAGTCGACGAGGCACCGATGGTGACCGGCGCGCCGGAATGGGTGATCGTGACGATGCCATTGGCGTCCGGCGGCCGGCACCGCATCGGTGATGATCGACGTGTAACAGGCGCGTGGCGGGAGATCGCCGACGGATTCGAGATCGCGACGATCACGTCGCCCTTCTTGAACCCGTTGGCGCTTTGCACCTGGTAAGGCGCGTTGGCGACGCGACGTGCGGTAAGGTCGCCGCCGAAACGAACGTGCGCCCGACGCTGTAATAGACGACGAAGCTGTCGGGATTGTCATCGCCGCCGCCCGTCGGTGATCAGCACCGGAATCGGCCGCAACGAATCGGTGGCGTTGCCAGCGGCGGCGTGCAGGTGCCGAGATCCTGCGCCGCGACCGCGAGACCGTTGCCGGCGTTGGCGAGCTCGATCCCCATCATGAACGACGACAAAAGGCCGTTCTGCTGCGCGTCGCCGGCGCGCGGTGATGTTGCGCTTGATGCCTTCCGACGTCGCGAAGACCTGGTAGATCACCAGCACCGCGATCATGCCGATGACCACGCCCACCATGATCTCGACGATGCTGAAGCCGTGCTGCCGGCGCGAGATGGGGATCGGCATCATCGCGACGCTCTATGCAGGGTTCGGCGCCGACGACGCCGGTAGTCGTGTAGTTGTGGATGTCGGCGTCGCCGGGCGGCTGCCAGTACACGCAGACGATCACGACGTGGCTTTGCAGCGACGGCGGCTGCGGAGCATCGTTCGTTGCGTGCAGTCCTTCGCCGGATCGACCAGCACGATCGGAGCGGTGACGCCCGGCGCCCGGCAGATGGGCGACGTCGGTCTTGAACTGGTATACCCGGCGCCGGTGCCGACCGTGCTGTCGTACTTGGCTTTCAGGCCCGCCGGGTCGTCGGTCCACATTTGCGAGATCAGCGAATTGGCGTAGTACATCGCTTCGGCGCGGTACTCGGACTCGCCGGTATGACGCAGCGACGCGGCCTGCAGTCCGACGATTCCCAGGATGCCGAACGAGAAGATCAGGACGCCGATCAGCGCTTCGAGCAGGAAGCCGCCGGCTTGAGCGTGTTTTGAGCGCGTTTGCGATTTCATGGACATCCCGCCGGATCGGTCGACGCCATGGCCGGATCGCAAAGCTTGGTGCCGCCGCTTCCGCCGACCGCGTTGATCACCAACCGCAGGTTGTGCGGGCTTGCAACGCTGGAATTCGTGATGTCGATCTGCGTCAGGGAAATCGACGTGTCGACGTTGGGCAGGATCCGTCCCAGGCCGTCGAAGGTCACGGTCGTGGCGGCGCCGTTGGGCGTAAAGCTCGCCTTGGACGCGCCTTGCTCCACAAAGACATAGGGCGAGACGGCCCAGGCATGATTCACATCCCGGCCATCGTCGTCCGTGCCGTCCGCCGGATCGGTGGCATAAACCTTGAATCCGACCGCCGGATCGAGAACGAACCTGGCAATGGTATTGCGCCTGACCGCCTCGGCCTGGGTCGCCCGGATGCCATTGAGCAGGGCCTCGCCGGCGTTGCGTATGCGCGAATTGGCGATGAAATCGGTATACATCGGGCCGGCGAGCAAAATCAGGAATGCAAAGATCACCACCGCGATCATCAGCTCGATCAGCGTAAAACCGTCCTGTGACGGCCGGAGATGGATTTGCATCACGTGCACGAGCCATCCTTGCGGGTAACCCAGCAGACGGCACTGGTCTTACCCCAGTGGGTATTCGTCGTCGCCTGAACGTTCGTCTCAGTGATCGTATAGACGAAGTTGTTCATGCCTTCGGCCGCAACCCCGGTCGCTGTCAGCACGTAGTGCGTTGCATTCTCGGTCGGGCAGGTGAACGTGAAGGTCCTGACGTTGGCCTGCACGATCGGCTTGGCGACCGCGCAGCCGCCGACGTACGTGCGGTTGTCCAGAAAGAACTGTTCCATTCGCGTCCGGAAATCCGACAGGCCGCGCGTCGCCTCGATGATCTTGCTGCGGCGGACATAGTCGGCGTACGACGGCAGCGCGATCGCCGCCAGGATGCCTACGATGGCGACCACGACCAGCACTTCGATCAGCGTGAATCCGCGCGCGCGCTGGATGAGCAGGCGCGTTCTCGGCCGGATTGCGGCTTCTCCCATTGAAGACCTCCCAGTTCGGTGCAGCGGATAGTATGTCGCCGTCCAGAGACGGGCAAAGCGGCCCGATGTGAGGTATTGCCAACGGAACAAACGGTTATGTGCGTGCAACCCCCCGGCAGACTGTCGTCGACAACCCTGCTGGCCGCGATCGGCTACGGCTACGGACAGCGTTGCCCGGTCGGCTGGACCCGGGCGCGGCCGCTGTTGGCCAGCACCACCTGCAGCGCATCCTGGCCGGGCTTGCAAACGACGAACGTCCCCATCTGCAGCGCGCCGGAAAGCATCCTGGCGTGGCCCAGGCTGGTGTAGGACACATAGTCGGAAACCGGGCGGTTGCCGCGCACGGTGATGCCGTTGCCGGGAGAGCCTTCGGTGCGGATGACCGCCTCGCCGGCGCTGATTTCCCCGTCCTGGTTCTCGTCGACGTACAGGATCCAGCCCTGCTCCCAACCGCTGCCGTCGTCCGCGCACTGCTGCCGGTCGGACGACTTGCACAGATTGACCCGGTATCCGGTCTTGATCGCCTCGCTGCGGGCCAGATTCAGCGTTCCGGCGAGGAGATGAGCGTGGTTGGCGAGCTCCTGGGCCGCGATCCAATGGCGGTACGAAGGGCCCGCGGCGAGCACGAGCAGTCCGAAGATGGCAACGGCAATCAGCAACTCGACCAGCGAAAAGCCTTGGCTGGCGCTCGGGTCAGGGCCGGCACCCGCATCGTCTCGACCCGCCATGACGCGTCCCTTTCCGACCACCGCCGGGGGCCGGATGCCCACCGCGGTCGATGCAAAAAATCCTAGGCCGGGCGGTGCAAGGACGGTTGCGTCGGATTGCCTAAGCCGTTGGTCGAGTGGACATAAGAAGGAGGTCGCGATGGCGCTGGCGCGCCTGCCGGCGCCAAGCGATAATCGAAAAGTGCCCCCGCGGCCCTGAAGCGCCGCCCATCGGAGTGCCCGATCAACGCCCCGGAACGCTTGCGCCAGTCCCGGCAATCGAAGCCGTCTTTTGTCTGGGACGATCCGCTGCTGCTCGCCGAACAGCTCTCGGAGGACGAGCGGATGGTTCGCGACGCGGCCTATGCGTACGCCCAGGACAAGCTGATGCCGCGCGTCACCGACGCGTTTCGCCACGAGCGCTCGGACCCGGCGATTTTCCGCGAGATGGGGGAGCTGGGCCTGCTCGGCGCGACCTTGCCGGCCGAGTTCGGCGGTGCCGCGTTGAACTATGTCTGTTATGGGCTGATTGCCCGCGAGATCGAGCGAGTCGATTCCGGTTACCGCTCGATGATGAGCGTGCAGAGCTCGCTGGTGATGTATCCGATCCACGCTTACGGCTCGGATGCGCAGCGCCGAAAATACCTGCCGATGCTCGCGAGCGGCGAATCGATAGGCTGCTTCGGCCTGACCGAGCCGAATCACGGCTCCGACCCCGGCTCGATGGTGACGCGCGCCAAATCCGCCCCCGGCGGCTACAAGCTGTCGGGCGCCAAGACCTGGATTTCGAATTCGCCGATCGCCGATGTGTTCGTCGTCTGGGCCAAGACCGACGACGGCATCATTCGCGGCTTCATTCTCGACAAGGGCATGGCGGGGCTGTCAGCGCCGAAGATCGAAGGCAAGTTCAGCCTGCGCACCTCGATCAGCGGCGGGATCGCGATGGACGAGGTCTTCGTTCCCGAGGCGCAGCGCCTGCCTGGCGTCGAGGGCCTTGCCGGGCCGTTCGGTTGTCTGAACAACGCGCGCTACGGCATCGCCTGGGGCGCGCTGGGCGCCGCCGAATTCTGCTGGCACGCGGCGCGCCAATACACGATCGACCGCTCGCAGTTCGGCCGGCCGCTGGCCGCGAACCAGCTGATCCAGAAAAAGCTCGCCGACATGCAGACCGAGATCACGCTCGGCCTGCAGGGTTGCCTGCGGCTCGGGCGCCTGAAGGACGAGGGCAAGGCGGCGCCGGAAATCACGTCGATCATGAAGCGCAACTCCTGCGGCAAGGCGCTGGACATCGCGCGCATGGCGCGCGACATGCACGGCGGCAACGGCATCGTCGACGAGTTCCACGTGATCCGCCACATGCTCAACCTCGAGACCGTCAATACCTACGAGGGCACGCACGATGTGCATGCGCTGATCCTCGGCCGCGCACAGACCGGCATCTCGGCGTTCAGTTAAGCGACGGCGATGAAGCTGTACAGCTATTTCCGCTCGTCGGCGGCGTACCGGGCACGGATCGCGCTTCATCTGAAGGGATTGGCGTTCGACTACGCGCCGGTCCATCTGCGCAAGGGCGAGCAGAATGCGGAAGCGTATCGGGCGCTGAACCGGCAGGAGCTCGTGCCCACGCTGATCGACGGCGACACGGCGATCACCCAGTCGCTGGCGATCATCGAATACCTGGACGAGCGTCATCCGGAACCCCCGCTGCTGCCTTCGGCGCCGGCCGGACGCGCGCGAGTGCGCGCGATCGCGCTGGCGATCTGCTGCGACATCCATCCGTTGAACAATCTGCGTGTGCTGCGCTATCTGGTGCACACGCTCAATATCGGCGAGGAGGCCAAGGATGCCTGGTACCGGCACTGGATCGACACGGGCCTTGCGGCGCTCGAAGGGCAGCTCGCCGCGGATGCCTCGACGGGAACGTTCTGTCACGGCGACGTGCCGACGATGGCCGACGTCTGCCTGGTCCCGCAGCTCGCCAATGCACGGCGCGCCGACATTCCGCTCGACAGCTATCCGACGCTGTTGCGCATCGATGCAAGTTGCCGGGCGCTGGATGCCTTCGCCCGCGCCGCGCCCGATCGCCAGCCGGACGCGGACTGAGCGCGTGCGGGCAGCAGTCATCGATTTCTATCCGCAAATAAGCCGACGATGAAATACGCGATTCCCTTCTGGGACATCCCTTCGGTGCCGGTCGCCGGCA
This sequence comes from uncultured beta proteobacterium, assembly GCA_963847585.1. GTDB lineage: Bacteria > Pseudomonadota > Gammaproteobacteria > Burkholderiales > Casimicrobiaceae > PALSA-1003. The sequence continues at coordinate 310,955 of CAWKAQ010000011.1, forward strand.
GCGATCTTGTCTTTCCGGTCCGCCATATCTATTGCGTGGGTCGCAACTATGCCGAGCACGCCAAGGAGATGGGCGGAGACGCGGCGAAAGAGCCGCCGTTCTTTTTCACCAAGCCGGCCGATGCGATCGTCCCGGTGGTGCCGCCCGCCGTCGCCGACGTCCAGTACCCGCGGGCGACCAAGAACTATCATCACGAAATCGAGCTGGTGGTCGCGATCGGCGGACGCGGCGCCGGCATCGCGCCGGAGCGCGCCGAGGCGCTGATCTACGGCTACGCGGTCGGGCTCGACATGACGCGGCGCGATCTGCAAAGCGCGATGCGGGAAATCAAGCGTCCGTGGGACATCGGCAAGTCGTTCGCGCAGGCGGCGCCGATCGGCCCGATTCACCGCGTCGCCGAAGTCGGGCATCCGAAACGAGGCCGCATCGGCGCTCGAGGTCAACGGCGCGATGCGCCAGCAGGGCGATCTTTCCGACATGATCTGGGACGTGCCGCACATGCTGCATTTCCTGTCGCAATACTACGAATTGCTGCCCGGCGATCTGGTCTTCACCGGCACGCCCGCGGGCGTCGCTGCGGTCGTGGCCGGCGACACGCTGATCGGCAGGATCGAAAGCCTGGGCGAGCTGGCGAATACGCATCGTTTGATCATGCTCTCAGCCGACTTCGTCGAGCGCGAATACAACCTCCGCCAGGCCTTTCCCGACCATCCGCAATGGTTCGCGCGATGGTCGGCGGAAAGCGCCGCCGCACGATCGCGACTCGATTCGCGACTGGACGTTCGCTACGGCAGCGGACCGAAACAGACGCTCGACCTGTTTCCGGCCAAATCGCCTCGCGGCGCGCTGCTGTTCATCCACGGCGGATACTGGAGAGCGCTCGACAAGGACGACCATTCGTTCGTCGCGCCGGCGTTCGTCGACCGAGGGCGTCGGCGTCGTCGTCATCAACTACGACCTTTGTCCCAACGTCAGCATCGCGCACATCGTCGAGGAATGCCGGCAGGCAGTCGCGTGGCTGTGGCGCGAAGGCCGGAGCCAGGGCGTGCCGGTCGAGCGGCTGTTCATCGCCGGTCACTCCGCCGGCGGCCATCTGGTCGCGATGCTCTACGCAACCGACTGGCGTCGCTACGGCGTGCCGGTCGACGCGATTCGCGGCGGGCTGTCGATCAGCGGCGTTTTCGATCTCGAGCCGCTGATCCAGGTTTCGTTCAACGCCGACTTGAAGCTCGATAACGGCAAGGCGCGTGCGATGAGCCCGATCCATTGCACGGCGGAGGTGCGCGCACCGCTGTTGCTGGCCGTGGGCAGCGGCGAGACCAGCGAATTCAGCCGGCAATCGTGGCTGCTGTGGGAGCGCTGGCCGGAATGCCGTCCGGCCACCGCGCACAGTCCGTTGTTCATTGCCGATCGACATCATTACAGCGTCATGTCCGAGCTCGGCGATCGAAAGAGCGAATTGACCGCCGCCACGCTGGAGATGCTGCTGGGGTGAAGTCGTGCACCGGCGTGCCTCGATGCTGCCGCCGTCCGGTCGCGGCGGCATGCCGGCGCAGTATAATGAGCGTTCCCGTCGCGACCTTGACCGCCATCGTGAAGCCTACCCGCCTGCACGCGATCGACCCGTCCGCCGCGCCTTCGCCGGCGGTGTCGCGCGCGATCAGTGCTATCCCCGAAATCATCGCCGAGATCAGAGCCGGGCGCATGGTGATCCTGGTCGACGAGGAGGACCGCGAGAACGAAGGCGATCTGGTCGTCGCGGCGGACGTCGTGACGCCCGATATCGTCAATTTCATGGCGCGGTTCGGCCGCGGGTTGGTTTGCATGCCGATCACCGAGGAGCGCGCGCGGCAGCTCGATCTCGCGCCGATGACGCCGGTGAACCGCTCGGTGCACGGCACCAATTTCACCGTCTCGATCGAGGCCGCCAGCGGCGTGACCACCGGGATTTCGGCCGCCGACCGCGCGCACACGATTCGCGTCGCCTGTGCGCCTGACGCGCGTCCCGCCGACATCGTGCAGCCCGGTCACGTGTTTCCGCTGGTAGCTCATCGCGGCGGCGTGCTCGCCCGCGCCGGTCACACCGAAGCCTGCTGCGATCTGGCCGCGCTCGCCGGCTTTTCGCCGGCCGCGGTGCTGTGTGAAATCATGAAGGACGACGGCACGATGGCGAGGCTGCCGGACCTGATCGAGTTCGCGCTGCTGCATCGGCTCAAGATCGGCGCGATCACCGACCTGATTCACTATCGCAGTCAGACCGAGCGCCTGATCGAGCGCGTCGGCGAGCGCCCGATCCGCACCGCCGCGGGCGACTTTCGGCTGGTGACGTTTCGCGACAAGCTCGCCGATGCAACGCACCTGGCGCTGGTTCGCGGCGACATCGCGCCGGAGCAGGAAACCGTCGTGCGCGTGCACGAGCCATTGTCGATCGTCGATCTGCTCGACTACGGCAGCCGCGTGCATTCGTGGACGATACCCGCGGCGCTGTCGAGGATCGCCAGCGCGGAGCGCGGCGTGCTGGTTCTGCTGCATCGCCCCGAATCGGCGCTGGATTTGCGCGACCGGGCGCTCGCCGACCAGCCGCGCGTCGAGAGCAAGATGGACCTGCGCAATTACGGCATCGGGGCGCAGATCCTGCGCGACCTGAATGTCGGAAAGATGCGTCTGCTGGCACGCCCGCGCAAGATGCCCAGCATGGCCGGATTCCATCTGGCCGTCACCGGCTACGAGGAGTTTCCGCCTCGCGCCGCGTCGTCCTGAGCGCGCCGCGCGACCGCGTCGCCGCGCGCTTCTGACCAGGCCACGATTCGATGCCGATTCGCAGAATCGCTCCGAGCACGCCGCGCCGGACATTTGCGCGTCGGCATCGTGCTGTCGCGCTTCAATCCCGCGATCGGCGATGCGCTGCTGGCCGGCGCCGAGCGCGCGCTGTCCGAGGCGGGTGTGGCCGACTCGGCGATCACCATCGCGACCGTACCCGGCGCGCTGGAAGCGCCGCTGGCGCTGCAACGGATGGCGCAGACCGGCGATTACGATGCGCTGGTCGCGCTCGGTGCCGTCATCCGGGGCGACACCTATCATTTCGAGATCGTCGCCAACGAATCGGCTGCGGGGGTCGCGAGCGTGCAGCTCGAGTTCGGCATCCCGATCGGCAACGGCATCCTGACCACCGATACCGAGGCGCAGGCTTCGGCGCGCGCTGAGGCCAAGGGACGCGACGCCGCGCTGGCCGCGCTGGAGATGGCGAACCTGCTCGACGCAATCGATGAGCAGTAGTCCGCGCCGCCGGGCGCGCGAATTTGCGCTGCAGGGTCTGTACCAGTGGCTGCTCTCGGGCAACGACCCGGCGGCGATCCGCGGCCAGCTCGCCGAAAGCGCCGGCTTCGCCCGCTGCGACAACAAGCTGTTCGACCGGCTGTGGCAGGGCGTCACCGCCGAGTACGATGCGCTGCAGAGCGCCTACGCGCCGTATCTCGACCGCAAGCCCGGCGAAGTCTCGCCGATCGAAAAGAGCATTCTCACCATCGGCGCATGGGAGCTGCTCCATGCGCCTGACGTGCCGTTCAAGGTAGCGATCAACGAAGCGGTCGAGCTGGCGAAGGCCTACGGCGGCACCGACGGGCACAAATACGTCAACGGCGTGCTCGACAAGCTGGCGGCGACTGCGCGCGCGGCGGAAGCCGGTTGACCGAATTCGAGCTCATCGAGCGGTACTTCCGGCGCCCGGCGCGCAACGCCGTGCTCGGCGTCGGCGACGATGCGGCGCTGATCGCGCCATCGCCCGGTTTCGAAATCGCCGCGTCGGTCGACATGCTCGTCGAGGGCCGCCATTTTTTCCCGGGCGCGGAAGCCGAGGCGCTCGGCCACAAGACGCTGGCGGTCAACCTGTCGGATCTGGCGGCGATGGGTGCGACTCCGCGCTGGGCGCTGTTGGCGTGTGCGCTGCCCTCGGTCGACGAAGCCTGGCTGGCGGCGTTCGCGCGCGGTTTTTTCGCGCTGGCGGATGAGCATGCCGTCGATCTCGTCGGCGGCGACACGACGCGCGGTCCGCGCGATCTTTGCGTCACGGTCCTCGGTGAAGTGCCGGCCGGGAAAGCGTTGCGTCGCAGCGGAGCGAGCGGCGGCGATTCGATCTGGGTCTCCGGCAAGCTCGGCGATGCGGCGCTGGCGATCGCGCACCAGCTGGGCAGGATCCGGCTCGAAGGCGCGGATCTTGCAGCCTGCGAGAACGCGCTGGCGCGTCCTGCCCCGCGCGTTACGCTGGGCCTGGCGCTGCGCGGCATCGCCAGCGCCGCGATCGATGTGTCCGACGGCCTGGTCGGCGATCTGGGCCACGTGCTCGGCGCTTCCAGGATCGGCGCGACGATCGATCTCGATGCGCTGCCGCGCTCGGCCGCGCTCGAGCGACAGCTCGGCGGCGCAGATCGCGCCATCGCGCTGCAATGCCTGCTGGCCGGCGGCGACGACTACGAGCTTTGCTTCACGGCGCCGCGGGCGCGCGATGCCCGTATCGCGGCGCTCGGCGACAAGCTCGGCCTGCCGCTGACGCGAATCGGCATCGCTACGGCGCAACGTGCAGGGCTGGAGGTCCGCGATGCGAGCGGGCGCGCACTCGAGCCGCTGCCGCGCGCGTTCGACCATTTCGCGCCGTGACTGGGGCCAATGCGTCGATGAAAAAAACGCCGACCTTGCGTTTCATGCTCGCGCATCCGGCGCACCTGGTGGCGCTCGGTTTCGGGACCGGACTCTCGCCGATCGCTCCGGGCACCGTCGGCACCTTGCTGGCGTTGCCGCTCGATGCGCTGCTGCGCGCGACGGTCAACGACGTCGGTTACGCGATCGCCGTCGTCGTCGCCTTCGCGATCGGCGTCTGGGCTGCCGACCGCACCGGGCGCGATCTGGGCGTATCCGATCACGGCGCGATCGTCTGGGACGAGGTCGTCGCCTTCCTGCGGCGTTCTTTATTTCGTCGGCGCCGAGCCGGTGTATCAGGCATTCGCGTTCCTGCTGTTCCGGCTGTTCGACATCGTCAAGCCGCCGCCGGCGGGATTGATCGACCGCGAATGGCATCACGGGATCGGCGTGATGGCCGACGACCTGGTCGCCGCCGGGTACACGCTGCTGGTGCTGGCGCTGTGGCAACGGATAGCCGGATGAGCGGCCGTTCCGGACGGCGCGCTGAGGCACGCCGGCTCGAGGAAATGGCGCTCAACGCTTCGGGCGCCTTCCAGTCGCTGCTTTACGACGGGTGGCTGCTCGGCCATCGCGCCGGTCCGACCAAGCGTCTGCGTTGCATCAACCCGACTTATCGATCGTCGCTGCCGCTCGAGCGAAAGCTTGCGTACTGCACCGACTTTTATCGGACCGCCGGCTTGCCCGCGATCTTTCGCATGCTGCCGTTCGCGCAGCCCGTCGGCCTCGATGCGTTCCTCGCCGAGCGCGGCTGGAGCGAATTCGAGCGCACGCTGGTCCTGCGCGCCGGTCTTGCCGCGGCCATAGCGCTGCCGGCGCCCGCGGTGGAAGTCGAGCTCGTCGACGATGACGGCATGGGTCGAGGCGACGCGGGCCCTGCTCGGCATAGCGAGCGAAGCGTTGCCGCGGCTGCTCGATCGCGCCGCCAACTATCCGTTACCGCAGATCGGTGCGCTGGTCCGCCGCGACGACGAGGTCGTCGCCTGCGGCCTGGCGAAAGTCGAAGAGGATCACGTCGGATTGTTCGCCGTGCACACCGCGCCTTCGTTGCGCGGGCAAGGCTTGGGGCGCGCAGTCGTCGGCGCGCTGCTGGCGGATGCGCAGCGGCGCGGCGCGCGCACCGCCTACTTGCAGGTCACGGCGCAAAATGCTGCCGCGCTCGCGCTTTACCGGCGGTTCGGCTTCGACACCGCCTACGACTACTGGTACCGGGCGCGGCAGGGCGAACAGCATTGAAAGAGACATCGCTTCCGCCGAACGACGATGACATCCAGGCGCTGGCCGCGCGCCTGGGCGAGCTGGCGCTGCGCCGGCAGGTGATGCTGGCGACAGCGGAATCGTGCACCGGTGGATTGGTCGCCGGGGCGATCACCGACATCGCCGGCAGTTCGGGCTGGTTCGAGCGGGGCTTTGTCACCTATTCGAACCGTGCCAAGATTGAGCAGCTGGGTGTCGATCCCGAGATCATCGCGCGCCATGGCGCGGTCAGCGAAGAGACCGTAAAGGCGATGGCGCAGGGCGCAATGGCCGCGAGCGGGGCGCAATGGACGGTGGCGGTGACGGGGATCGCCGGCCCGGCGGGGGGCAGTCCCGACAAGCCGGTGGGAACCGTCTGGTTTGCCTGGGCCGGGCCGCAGGGCGTCGAGGCGCTGCCCCGGCGGCTGGACGGGGACCGGGCAGCCGTGCGCGCCGCCTCGGTCGGCGATCGCCTTGCAGGGCCTGGTCGACCGCCTGGTTTAGGCCGTAAGAGAGCTTTATCGAACGATCGTTCTATGCCATAATGGTCTCATCCTTCGTCCGCATGGGCGGACCGCCACCGAGAGACCGCGATGAGCAACGTAAGCCTGGTTAAATCCAATGGAATGAATGCGATGGACGACAACAAGAGCAAGGCGCTTAGCGCCGCGCTGGCCCAGATCGAAAAGCAGTTCGGCAAGGGCTCGATCATGAAAATGGGCGAGGCCCAGGTCCAAAACGACCTGTCGGTGGTCTCGACCGGCTCGCTTGGCCTCGACATCGCGCTGGGCGTCGGCGGTTTGCCGCGCGGACGGGTCGTCGAGATCTACGGACCCGAGTCGTCGGGCAAGACGACCTTGTGCCTGCAGGTCGTCGCGCAGGTGCAGAAGGCCGGCGGCACCGCCGCCTACATCGACGCGGAAAACGCGCTCGATCCCGGTCTACGCGGGAAAGCTCGGCGTCAATGTCGGCGAAATGCTGATTTCGCAGCCCGATACCGGCGAGCAGGGACTCGAAATCGCCGACATGCTGGTTCGCTCCGGCGGCGTCGACGTCATCGTCATCGACTCGGTCGCGGCGCTGGTGCCCAAGGCGGAGATCGAAGGCGAGATGGGCGACCAGTTGCCCGGCCTTCAGGCGCGGCTGATGAGCCAGGCGCTGCGCAAGCTCGCCGGGAACATCAAGCGCGCCAACACGCTGGTGATCTTCATCAACCAGATCCGCATGAAAATCGGCGTCATGTTCGGCAACCCGGAGACCACGACCGGCGGCAACGCGCTCAAGTTCTATGCCTCGGTGCGGCTGGACATCCGCCGCATCGGCTCGATCAAGCGCGGCGAGGAAGTCGTCGGCAACGAGACGCGGGTCAAGGTCGTCAAGAACAAGATCGCGCCGCCGTTTCGCGAGGCCTTGTTCGACATCCTTTACGGCGAAGGCATTTCGCGCGAAGGCGAGATCATCGAGCTGGGCGTAACCCACAACGTCATCGAGAAATCCGGCGCGTGGTATGCGTACAACGGCGACAAGATCGGCCAGGGCAAGGACAACACGCGCGAATGGCTGCGCGAGCATCAGGACATCGCGGCCGAGATCGAGGCGAAGATCCGAACGGTCGTCGGCGTGCCGGTCGCCGGCTCGCCGCGTCCGGCGCTGGCCGCGGACGCGTAGCGCGGCGGAACAGGCCCTAATCGTTGAGGGCGGGCAGACCGGTCTCGCTCAAGGCGCAGGCGGTTCGCCTGCTGGCGCGGCGCGAATATGCGCGCGACGATCTAGAGCAGCGCCTGATCGCCAAGGGCGCGGCGCGCGACGAAGTCGCCGCCGTGCTCGACGAGCTTTCGTCGCAGGGCCTGTTGTCGAACGAGCGCTTTGCGCATGCGCTGGTCGCGCAGAAATCGGGAAGCTACAGCCGTCGAAGCATTCGCGGCGAGCTCAAGCGCAAGGGCGTAAGCGGCGAGGCGATCGAGGGCGCGCATCGGCGATGCGCCGATCGACGACGAAGCGGCAATGCTCGCGCTGTGGCAGCGCCGCTTCGGAACGCCGCCCGCCGAACGATCGCGAAAAGGCCCGGCAAATCCGCTTTTTGCAGTCGCGCGGCTTCGAGCTCTCGGCCATTTTCAAGATGCTGAAGACCCTCGCGCCCTGACGTCGCCGGCGCCGGCATTCCTGTGCTAACATATTGAATTTTCAGCGGGTCGCCCGGGTCCGGCTTTGGCCCGTCGGTGCCGCGCCGCAACCATTGCCGCGATGAAAGCCAACGACATCCGCCGCAAGTTTCTCGATTACTTCGCCGCGAACGGACACACGATCGTTCCGTCGGCTCCGCTCGTTCCGGCGAACGACCCGACCTTGCTGTTCACCAACAGCGGCATGGTCCAGTTCAAGGATGTGTTTCTCGGCACCGAGACGCGCAGCTACGTGCGCGCCGCCGATGTCCAGCGCTGCCTGCGCGCCGGCGGCAAGCACAACGACCTCGAGAACGTCGGCTACACGGCCCGGCATCACACTTTTTTCGAGATGCTCGGCAACTGGTCGTTCGGCGATTACTTCAAGCGCGACGCGATCAAGTATGCGTGGGATCTTCTGACCAGCGTTTACGGGCTGTCGTCGGACAAGTTGTGGGTCACCGTCTACCAGACCGACGACGAGGCCTACGACGTCTGGGCGGACGAGATCGGCGTGCCGCGCGAGCGCATCGTGCGGATCGGTGACAACAAGGGCGCGCCGTACGCGTCGGACAATTTCTGGCAGATGGCCGAGACCGGACCCTGCGGACCCTGCAGCGAGATCTTCTACGACCACGGCCCGGAAATCGCCGGCGGGCCGCCGGGCTCGGCGGACGCCGAGGGCGACCGTTACATCGAGATCTGGAACCTGGTGTTCATGCAATTCGATCGCGACGCGCAAGGGAAGCTCACGCCGCTGCCCAAGCCTTGCGTCGATACCGGCATGGGCCTCGAGCGCCTCGCCGCCGTGCTGCAGCACGTGCACAGCAACTACGAAATCGATCTGTTCCGCGACCTGATCAAGGCGGCCGCGGCATTGACGCGCGCCGGCGATCTCGAGTCGCCATCGCTCAGGGTCATCGCCGACCACATCCGCGCCTGCGCTTTCCTGATCGTCGACGGCGTGATTCCCGGCAACGAAGGGCGCGGCTACGTGTTGCGCCGGATTATCCGGCGCGCGATCCGCCACGGCTATCAGCTCGGGCAGCAGAAGCCTTTTTTCCACAAGCTGGTGCCGGAGCTCTCGCGGCTGATGGGCGATGCCTATCCCGAGCTGCCGCAGAAGCAGAGCTACGTCGCGCAGGTGCTGCAGGCCGAGGAGGAGCGCTTCGCGGAGACGCTCGAGCACGGAATGAAAATACTGGAGGCGGCGCTTGCCGAAGCGCGCAAGTCCGACTCGAAAGTGTTGCCCGGCGAAACCGCATTCACGCTGTACGACACCTACGGCTTTCCGCTCGACCTCACTGCCGACGTATGCCGCGAGCGCGGCGTCGCGGTCGACCAGGCAGGATTCGACGCCGCGATGGAAAAGCAGCGCGGCCGCGCACGCGCCGCGTCCAGCTTCAAGACGGCCGGAGGCTTGAGCTATGCCGGCGCCAAGACGGTGTTCGACGGTTACGACACGCTGTCCGAGGAAAGCCGGGTGGTTGCGCTCTACCGCGACGGCAGCGCGGTCGATTCGCTTTCCACCGGGCAAGAGGGCGTCGTCGTTCTCAATCGCACGCCGTTTTACGCGGAGTCCGGCGGCCAGGTCGGCGATCGCGGCGAGCTTTCGCGCACCGGCGCATGCCTGACGCTTTTCTCCGTGCACGACACGCAAAAGATCCAGCCCGACGTCTTCGGCCATCACGGCGAGGTCAAGACCGGCGAGATCAAGATCGGCGACACCGTGGTTGCGTCGGTCGACGCCCATGCGCGGGCGCGTTCCGCCTGGAACCATTCGGCGACGCACCTGATGCACGCGGCATTGCGCCGCGTGCTCGGCGATCACGTCGCAGCAAAAAGGCTCGCTGGTCGACCCGGATCGCACGCGCTTCGACTTTTCGCATCCGCAGCCCATGACCGAGATCGAAATCCGCACGGTCGAATCGCTGGTCAACCGCGCGATCCGGGCCAACTACCCGGTCGAAGCGCGGCTGATGAAGTACGACGAGGCGATCCGTTCGGGCGCGATGGCGCTGTTCGGCGAGAAGTACGGCGACGAGGTCCGGGTGCTCAGCATGGGCGACTTCTCGACCGAGCTCTGCGGCGGCACGCACGTCGCGCGCACCGGCGACATCGGCTTTTTCAAGATCGTGTCCGAATCGGGCGTCGCCGCCGGCATACGCCGGGTCGAGGCGGTGACTGCCGAAGGCGCGCTCGCCTACACGCACGAGATCGAGGCGAAATTGAATGAGGCGGCGCGCGTCCTCAAGGCGTCGCCGAGCCGACATCGCGCCAAAATCCAGCAGATGCAGGACAACGTGCGCGCGATGGAAAAGGAGCTTGCACGCGTCAAGGGCAGGCTCGCGTCGAGCCAGGGCGGCGACCTGTCGGCGCAGGCGGTCGAAGTCAACGGCCATGGCGGACCGATCCGCGTGCTCGCCGCGACGATCGAAGGCGCCGATGCGAAGGTCCTGCGCGAAACGCTCGACCAGCTGAAAGGCCGGTTCAAGTCGGCCGCCATCGTGCTGGGCTCGACCGAGGGCGGCAAGGTGACGCTGATTGCCGGGGTTACATCGGATCTGACGGCAAAAATCAAGGCGGGCGATCTGGTCAACCACGTCGCCACGCAAGTCGGTGGCAAAGGCGGCGGCCGGCCCGACATGGCGCAGGCGGGAGGCACCGACGCCGCCGCACTGCCCGCGGCGCTTGCCAGCGTGCGCGGCTGGGTCGAGCAGCGGCTGTAGGCTACGCGTGCGCCGCGTCGAAAGAACAATGCCGTGACCTTGCGCGCCGGCGTCACCCTCGAGAAATTCACGCATCGCGGCGACGGTTTCCTGCCGGGGCTGATCGGCGTGCGCTTTACCGCGCCTCAGCCGAAAAACAGGTCGACGCCGAGCTCGACATCCGCGCCCGAGCTGCTGGCCCCGAACGGTTATCTGCATGCGGCAAGCGTGATCGCCCTGGCCGACACTGCTTGCGGGTACGGCTGCCTCGCGCACCTGCCCGCGGGCGCCGAAAACTTCACCACCATCGAGCTCAAGAGCAATTTTCTCGGCACCGTGCGCGGCGGCACGATCAGCCTGCGTCGCGACGCCGGTGCATCTGGGCAACACCACCCAGGTCTGGGACGCCGTCGTCAGCGATCGCGCGACCGGCAAGAAAATCGCGCTGTTCCGCTGCACGCAGATGGTGTTATGGCCGCGCAAAGAGGTGACGGCGGCCCGCCAAATCTGACGCTGCGCGTAAGCGGCGCACGATCGTGGTCAACCGTTCATTCTTCGTCAAATGCCTCACATCGGGCCATCGCGACGATGCCGGGCTCGCGCCCTATGATGGCGGCCAATCTTCGAGGCGGGTCCCTCAGGTTACCCCGGCCCGGAGTGGTCGATAACTCACAGGAAGGCAGGCAAGGCAATGTTGATCAAATCCTGGCGCACCATCGCCGCGCTCGCGTTGGCCGCCGCTTTTGTGGCAGGCGCGATGCCGGCGCACGCCGAAGGCATTACCAGCGAGCAGGCGCAGCAGATCCTCGACGAGCTCAAGGCGATCCGCAAGGCGGTCGAGCAGGGCGGCGGTCAGGGCGCAGGCCAACCCGCGCCGGCGCCCGACGACAAGGTCAGCTTCGCCTTCCCGGCCGGCGGCTTGAGCGAGGGCAAGGCCAACGCGCCGCTGGTCCTGGTCGAATACACCGACTACCAGTGTCCGTTCTGCCAGCAGTTCCACAACGCGGCGTATCCGCAGATCAAGACCAATTACATCGACAGCGGCAAGGTCCGCTTTGTCAGCCGCGATTTCCCGCTCGACTTCCACGAGAACGCGCGGCGCGGCGCCTATGCGGCGCGATGCGCGGCCGAGCAGGGGAAATACTGGGAGCTGCGGCATGCGATGATCGTCAACGCGAGCCAGCTGCAGCAGGACAAGATCAACAGCTACGCGGCCAACGTGAAAATGGACGTCGCCAAGTTCCAGTCGTGCATCGCCGCGGACAAGTACAAGGCGGCAATCGACAAGGACATCGCCGAAGGCATGGCGGCCGGCGTCAACGGAACGCCGTCGTTCGTGCTCGGCCGCGTCGTGGACGGCAAGCTGGTGGGCGTGCGCATGGTCGGTGCGATGCCGTACGAGCAGTTCGACGCCAAGATCCAGGAGATGCTGGCCCAGGCTGCAGCCAAGAACTGATCGACTGAATAACGTCATCCGGCTTCGGCCGGCCCGGGCAGTGAAAGCCCGCGCCGGCCGAAGCCTTTTTTGCGCCGTCGCGAGCAAAAAGGCGATGCCGCCGCGCACTCCGCGGAGCCGGCCTCGGCGATAATGCGGCGCCGCCGTCGATACGATGCCCAACGAACCACACTCCTGGCGCCATAGGCTTCCCGTGGCGCTGATGCTGCTCTGGCTCGCCGGCATCGGGCTTGCGGTTGACGATCCTCGCCGTGCCGCCGGTACTGGCGATGATCCGCGACGACTTCGCGCTTGAGCGCGACCGAGGTCGGCGTCCTCTCCAGCATTCCGCCGGCGCTGTTCGCCATCGCTGCGCTGGCGGGATCGCTGCTGGTCGCGCGGCTGGGCGTCACCACCGCGCTGGTCGGCGGCTTGCTGCTGGTCGCCATCGGCTCCGCCCTGCGCGGGCTCGCGACCGATTTCGCGATCCTGTTCGCAACGACGATCGTCATGTCGGCCGGCATCGCGATCATGCAGCCGATCATGCCGGCAGCGGTTCGACTATGGACTCCGTCGCGCATCGGCCTCGGCACGGCGATCTATACCAACGGCCTCCTCGTCGGCGAGATCTTTCCGGTGCTGCTGACGATTCCCTATGTGCTGCCGTGGGTCGGCGGCGACTGGCGGATGTCGCTGGTCGCCTGGTCGGTGCCGATCGCGGTGATCGCGGTCGCCGTCTACGCCGGCGCACCGCGCGGCAGCGCGCATCGCGACGCGCCCGCGACGATGCCGCGGCGGTGGCTTCCCGACTGGCACAAATCGCTGGTCTGGCGTCTCGGAGGCTTGTTCTGCTGCATCAACGCGATCTACTTCAGCGCCAACGCCTTCATCCCGATCTACCTGATCAGCGCGGGCCGGCCGGACCTGATCAGCGGCGCGCTGACCGCGCTCAATTTCGGCCAGCTGCCGGCGTCGTTGTTGCTGCTGGCGTTCGCCGAGAGACTCGAGCGCAGGGCGTGGCCTTATCTGGCATCGGGCCTGCTCTCGCTGCTGTCGATCGCGGGACTCACGCTGATGGTCGGACCGGCGACGATCGTCTGGGCGGCATTGCTCGGGTTTTCCGACGCCGCTGCGCTGATCGTCGGGCTGACTCTGCCGGCGCTGCTCTGCCCGCCCGAAGACGTCGCGCGTACCTCGGCAGGCACGTTCACGCTGAGCTACGGCGGCGCGGTGGCGATCGCCGTCGTCAGCGGCGCGGCCTGGGATATGAGCGGCGTGCCGGCGATGGCATTCGTGCCGCTCGCGATCTGCGGCGTCGCGCTGGCCGCGATTGCACTGCGCATGCGGACAAGAAGGGAATTGCGCTAGCCTCCGGTGCGCGGGCGAAGAGTCAGGGCAGGTCGCATCGCACTGCGCGTCATCCATCCGGCCGATCATCGGGCGGACGGACTCTGGCTAGACTGACGCATTCGGCGCACGCCGAATCGTCGGGAACTCGTCTTGCCGTTGCAGCTCGCTCTGCTGGCCTTCGCGCTCGGCGCCGTCGCGTTGCAAATGCAGCCGTCGCTGCCTGACTCGTATCTTGCGCTCTGCATTCCGTTGTTCATGCTGTCATGGTGCCTGCTCGCTGGTCGCACGCGATACGCAGTCGCCGTTCTCGCGCTCGCCGCCGGCAGCTGCGGCTTTTTCTACGCCGCGTGGCGCGCCGAGCTTCGGCTCGCCGACGCGCTGCCTCCCGCATGGGAGGGCCGCGATGTCCGCCTTGTGGGGGTAATCGACGAGTTGCCGCAATCGGCTGATCGCGGCGTACGTTTCGCCTTCGCCGTCGAAAGCGTCATTCCGCCCGAAGCCAGCGTGCCATCGCGTGTGTCGCTTGCCTGGTACAGCGGCTTCGCGGTCGGCGCAGCATCCGTCGACGGGCCTGTATTGCACGCCGGCGAGCGCTGGTCGGTCGCGGTCCGGTTGAAGCGCCCGCACGGAACCGTCAACCCGCATGGCTTCGACGTCGAAGCGTGGTTGCTGGTCAACAATCTGCGCGCCACCGGCTATGTGCGCAACGATGACGCCAATCGCCGGCTCGATGCTTTTGCCGGCCGGGCAGAAGATCACGTCGCGCGCGCCCGCGAGGCGATACGCGATCGCATTCTGCGCGCGCTCGAGAACCGGCCGTACGCCGGCGTCATCGCTGCGCTGGCAATCGGCGACGAGCGCGCGATTCCGTCGGCGCAGTGGTTGCTGTTCAACCGCACCGGCATCGGGCATCTGATCAGCATCTCGGGACTGCATGTCACGTTTTTCGCGACGCTGATCGGCGCGCTGGTGTTCTGGGCATGGAAACGAAGCCATGCGCTGACCTTGCGGCTGCCGGCACGCAAAGCCGCGGCGATCGCCGGCGTGGTGGCTGCATTCGGCTACGTGCTTCTGGCCGGATTTGCCGTGCCGGCGCAGCGCACGCTGTACATGTTGACGGTGGCCGCGATCGGGCTTTGGCTCGCCCGGCCGGGCACTGCGTCAGTCGTGTGGCTGTGGGCGCTTGCGGTCGTCCTCGCCTACGACCCCTGGGCGTGCCTGACTCCCGGCTTCTGGCTGTCGTTCGGCGCAGTGGGGCTGCTGCTCTACACCGGCGTCGGACGCATCGGCCCGACCGCGACCTGGCGCGCCGCCGTGCGCGCACAGGCGGCGATCACGCTCGGCCTGATTCCGCTGATGCTGGTGCTGTTCCAGCAGGTGTCGATCGTCTCGCCGCTGGCCAACGCCGTGGCGATCCCGGTCGTGACCTTCATCGTCGTGCCGCTGACTTTGGCGTCGATCGCGCTGCCGTGGGATGGGCTGCTGTTGATCGCGCACCAGGTCTTCGCCTGGCTCGCGCTGCTGCTCGAAATCCTGAGTGGCTTGCCCGCCGCGGTCTGGCAGCAGCACGCACCGCCGTTGTGGACCGCGCTCGCCGGCGCGATCGGCGTCCTGTGGCTGCTGGCACCCCGCGGCGTTCCGGCTCGCATGCTCGGGCTGGCGTGGCTTGCGCCGCTGTTCGTCGTCGTTCCGCCGCCGCCGGTACCCGGAGCCTTTCGCGTGACGGTGCTCGACGTGGGACAAGGCCTCGCCGTGCTGGTGCAGACGCACGCGCACGCGCTGCTTTATGACACCGGGCCGCGCTACAACGATACCGCCGATGCGGGAAATCGCATCATCGCGCCGATGCTGCGCGCAACCGGCATACGCGCAGCTCGATGCGCTGGTGGTCAGTCATCAGGACAGCGACCACAGCGGCGGCGCGCTTTCGCTGTTGCAGACGGTACCGGTCGGCTGGCTCGTCTCTTCGCTGCCCGAGCAGAATGCCATCGTCGGCGCGCAGCGGGCACGCGGCGCATCGGCACGGCGCTGTCTCGCCGGAGCACGCTGGATCTGGGACGGGGTGGAATTCGCCACGCTCTATCCGTTCGACTCGACCTATCTCGAGCCACGGATCAAGACCAATGACCTCTCGTGCGTGCTCCGGGTCAGCGGCGCAGGCGGCAGCATGCTGCTGACCGGCGACATCGAGGCGCGCGCCGAGTCGGCAATGCTCGCGCGCGACGCGGCCTTGCTGCGCTCCGACCTGCTGATCGTGCCGCATCACGGCAGCCGGACGTCGTCGACACCCGCATTCATCGCGGCCGCGCATCCGGCGGTCGCCGTGTACACGCCCGGTTATCGCAATCGCTTCGGACACCCGCGGCCCGAAATCGTCGCACGCTACGCGGCCGCCGGCATTCGCAGCTATCGCACCGACTACGACGGGGCGCTGATCTTTACCTTTGGCGGCGGCGGATCGTTGACGCCGAGTCTCGAACGCGAGCGCGAACGACGCTATTGGCGGGACCCTCCGGTGCATGCGGCGGTGACGCCGCTGGAGTGACCCCGATGTGCGAGTCCAGGCAGCTCAGCGCAGCGCGCGATTCCAGCAGGTGACGAGGTCTTCGGGAAGCACCGCCGTTTCGGCCCAGCCGTGCCGCACGACGACGATGTTGCCGGCGCCGATCGCGTCATTTTCGTCGCCGGCGGCCGAGGTGTGGGCGCGCCCGCGACGCAAACGGTAGCGGATGCGGTCGGCCCTGCGCTCGATGACATCGCTGGCGGAAGCGATTTTGTCGCGACCGATCGTCGCCGGCACGACAGCCGCCGGCAGCGCCGCAGGCAGGTTGACGCCGAGCCAGTGGCCGTCGCCCGCCCATTCGCCGCGGGTAGCCCACAACGTACGCAGCAGCGCACGCAGCGCCGCGTCGTCGCCGCTCGCGCGCAGCGCATCTTTCACCCTCGAGATCGAGATCGCCGGCACGCCCCAGAATGCCGATTCGCGCCCGATGGCCATCGTGCCGGAATAGGCGATGTCTTCGGCGACGTTGCGCCCGTCGTTGACGCCGGCGAGCACCAGATCGGGCTTGGCTCCGTCGGCGAACAGCACCGTCATCGCGGCGACCACGCAATCGGCCGGCGATCCCGAGCAGGCGTAGGCGCGCTCGCCGACACGCGACAGCACGAGATCGCTGATCGAACGACAGTTGATGGCTCGCCGCCGTCCATTTGCGCTCGGGGGCGACGATCCACAATTCAGCGTCGAGTGTTGCGGCGGCGCTGGCCAGATCGGCGAGGCCGGGTGCCGCGATGCCGTCATCGTTGCCGACGAGAATGCGCACGATGCCCGCTGGCTCAGAGCTCGAGCTGGTCGCCGGTCGCGAGATCGGCGCGCAGGCGAGGAATGTGCCGCTTCAGCCGGTCGAGCGCCACGCGCTCGCACGAATGACCGAGGACGGTTTTCGCCGCACTGTCCGCGACGATCGCGGTGTTCTCGGACAGGGTCGGGTGCGTCGGCAGCCGCAGCCACGTCGCTTGACCGGCGGCGAGCATGCGCTCTCCCGGGCTGTCGGCGGGCAGGTGGCCGGTGAAAAGCACGGGATGGGCAGCGGCTGCGGCGACGGCGCAGAATTTCGCGCGAGGGGCCGGCGATGCCCATGCCATCGTGGCAGATCAGTGCGGCGCGCGGCAGCGGCGAGCCGATCTGCCAGTCGGCCGCAAGTGCCAGCCGCTGCGAAAGGCGCTCGGCCGCCTCGCCGGCCAGCCATGCGGGATCGGCGATCTGCAGCTGCAGTGCTTGACGCATGCCTTCGGACAACGCGATCGCTCCCGGCGCGATCGCCAAGAGCTCCGCCGAGCGTCCACTGAGCGGCGTCGGCAGCACGCAGCCCTGGCCGTGCGCGAGCACCCAGTCGCGCACGTCTTTCGCGCGCTGCTGTGCGGTCACGTCGTCATCGCCGTACGAGGCGTCGAGCACGACTGCGTCGCAGCGCGGCAGCGGATCCATCGCGAACACCTCGCTTGCCGGAACGACGTCGCCGCAATAGCCGAGGGTGTGGCGGCCGTCGGCGACGGCGCACCAGACGCCGCCGGACACGTGGCCCGAGCGGCCGGCGATCAACTGCAGCGGCCCGAGCGCGATCGTTGCGCCGACCGCCAGATCCTCGCGTGCGAACTCGCGCGCAGCGCGTCGATGCGAGGCGTCGGCATAGGCTTCGAGAAACAGATCGACTTCGCGCCCGGTCTCCGGCGGTCATCAGCATGCGGCCGCGAAACCCGCCTGCTATGCACCAGCCCAGTGCCGCGACATGGTCCTCGTGCGCGTGGGTGATGACGATGGCGTCGGTCGCGCTGAGCTCGTCCGCCGTGATCGCCGGATAGTAATCGGCGCCGCGTGCGCTGGTCTTCACGCCGGCATCGAGCAGCAATCGATAGCCGCCGACTTCGACGCCCAGGCAGGTGCGGCCCTTTTCGCCGAAGCCGCCATAAAGATGCAGCCGCATGAGCCTCAGCCGTCCGCGCTGGTCGCGACTGTGTCGCCGTCGAAGCGCCGGCTATCAGCCGACTTCGGGGCGATCGAATCGACGATCTTCGCCGGTTTCGGGAAGGACCCAGCCGTCGTCGATGCCGATGCGTATCGCGCTGCCGGGCGCGAGGCGGCAGGGCTCGGCCACCGCCAGGTGCACGAGCACGCCGTCGGCATGGTCGAGTTGCGCTTCGATCCGGAAGTGGCCGCCCTGGTAGACGGCGCGAACGACGCGCGCGCCGATACCGGGAATACCGGCGCCGACGATCGTCAGATTCGCTGCGCGCAGGCACACGCGCGCAGCGCGCGTCGGCGTCTGCGTGAGCGGGCAGCGCATGCTGCACGCTCAAGCCGAACAGGTCGACGCGGCAGCGTCCATTGCCGTCGACATCGACGACCTCCGCAGGCACGACCATGCCCTCGCCGATGAATGCGCGCAACGGTCGCGTCAGCCGGCTCGCGATAGAGCTGCGACGGCGTGGCGACTTGCAGCAGCCGGCCGCTGTCCATCACCGCGATGCGGTCGGCGAGCGCCATCGCTTCGGCCTGATCGTGCGTGATGTAGACCATCGTCGTCCCGGTGCGCGCGTGGAAGCGGGCGAATTCGTCCTCCATCGAGGCGCGCAGGTGCACGTCGAGGTTCGCCAGCGGCTCGTCGAGCAGCACCAGCGAGGGCTCGGTGACCAGGCAGCGCGCGAGCGCGACGCGCTGGCGCTGGCCGCCCGACAGCAGCGCAGGGCGGCGCTCGGCGTAGCCTTCGAGCTCGACCAGCGCCAGCGCGGCCTCGACGCGCCGCGTGCGCTCCGGGTCCTGCACGCCCGCGACGGTCAGCCCGTAGGCGACATTCTCGGCGACGGTCATGTGCGGCCACAGCGCGTACGACTGGAACACGATGCCGATGCGGCGCCGCTCGGGCGGCACGTGTTGCGTGGCGCGTCGAGACGACTGTTTCGCCGATGACGATGCGGCCGCCGTCGAGCTTGTCGAAACCCGCGATCTGCCGCAGCAGCGTCGTCTTGCCGCAACCCGACGGCCCGAGGATCGCCATGAACTCGCCGTCGCGGACGTCGAGCGAGACTTCGTCGAGCGCGCGGAACGCGCCGAACGTCTTGGTGACGCGATCGACGATCAGTCGCGCCATGGCAGCACGCCCCTTGCCGGCTTGCCGGTGAGCAAGGTCGAGAGCATCAGCGCGATCGTCACGGCGACGGTCAGCATCGCCAGCGCCGCGGCATAGGTCGAGTCGCCGCCCTGCTGGAACGAAAACACGACGACGCCGAGCGTCTCGGCGCCCGACGACCACAGCAGCGCCGACACCGTCAGCTCGTTGAACGCGGTGAGAAAGATCAGCAGCGCGCCGGCGGTCGCCACCGGCGCGACCAGCGGCAGGATGATCGTCGCCAGGCGCCGCAGCAAGCGCGCGCCGGCGATCTGCGCGGCTTCCTCCAGCGTGCGGTCGAGCTGGTAATAGCCGCTGATCACCGGCCGCAGGCCCAGCACGAGAAAGCGCGCGAGATAGCCGAACAGGATGATCCAGACCGTGTTGTAGAGCGAGAGCCCGAGCACCGGCAGCGGCTTCAGGAAGACCAGGATCGCGGCGATCGCGAGCACGACGCCGGGCAGCGCGTAGGGCATCTCGGCGACGAGGTTCAGCACGCGCAAGAGCCGCGAGCGGCGCCAGACGAGGAAATACGCGAGCGGAACGGCGACCAGGACGATGACGATGGCGGCCGTCGCCGACAGGCCGAAGCTGTTGATGAAAGCGCGTTTCGCGGCGGCATGATCGAACAGCACGTAATCGTAGTTCGACCAGGTCGCGGACTTCGCCGTCAGCGGCACGCCGACCGCAGGCACCAGCGAGGTCAACAGCAGCGCGACGAGCGGCAGTACCAGCACGACGATGGTCAGGATCCACAGCGCGATCTCGACGGCGGGACGCCAGCGCGCGAGCTCGAACGGCCGCATCGCGTTCGACGTCGTCGTGATGCGGAAATCGCGCCGCCGCAGCATCAGGTCCTGCAGAAAAATGCCCAGCACGGCGATGAAGCCGATCAGCACGACAGCACCGCGACCTCGGACAGCACGCTCGGCCCGAGGCCGGCGAGCCGCTGGTAGATCAGCGTCGGCAGGACCAGGTAGTTGCCCGGGATGCCGAGAAACGCCGGGATGCCGAAGTTGCCCAGGCACGAGACGAAGCAGAGCGCGACGCCTGCGACCAGCGGCGGCGTCATCAGCGGCAGGACGATCGTGCGCAGCATCGGTCAGCGGCTTCGCGCCCGCCGCGAGCCCGGCTTCGATCAGCTCCTGCGGCAAGGTGCGCAGTCCCGCGCGCAACGTCAGGAACACCAGCGGCGCATACTGCACGCCGAGCAGCAGGATGATGCCCTGCGCGGAGTAGAGCGGGTTGCGGCTGCCCATCGCCGGCGCGAGGCCGATCATCTTGAGCAGCGTGCTCGACGGCCCGAACAACTGCAGCCACGCGAGCGCCACGACCTGCGGCGCGATCATCAGCGGCAGCACGAAGCAGAAGACGAAGGCGTTGCGGCCGCGGATATCGGTGAGTCCGACCAGCACGGCAACCGTCGCGCCGATCAGCACGGCCAGCACCGTGCCGCCGCATGCCGTCACCAGGCTGTGCTGCGCCGCGGTCCAGGTCGTCGGCGCTCGACAGCACGCTCGAGAGCGCGGCGGTCGAGAACCGGCCGCCGGGCGCGACGCCCTCGAACAGCAGCCGCGCCAGCGGCAGCAGCGACAGGATCGCGACGATCGCGACCAGCACCCACAGCAGCGCGGTCTCCTCGGCGCGCTCGCGCCAGCCTGCGGTGTCCGCCATCGTGGCGCGCCGGCGGATCCGAGGTCAGTTGCCGAAGAGCTCGGCGAAACGCTTCAGATTGGCGCTGTTGTTCTGCACCACGTTGCCGATGTCGGTCGGCATCAGCTTGATCATCGTTCCGGGCGGCAGCCACGACGGCGTGCCGACGCTCGCCTTGGCCGGGATGTAGCCCATCGACAGCGCGAGCTTCTGGCCTTCGTCCGACAGGATGAAATCGACGAATGCGCGCGCGGCGGCGGGATTCTGCGTCGTCTTGAGCATCGCCACCGGCTCGGTCACCGCGGGCACGCCTTCGGCGGGAAAAATGAAGTCGATCGGCGAGCCCTTCGCCTTGGCGTTGAACGCCATGAAGTCGACCAGCACGCCGTAGGGCTTCTCGCCGTTCGCGACCGCGGTCAGCACCGCGCCGTTGCCGCGCACCGCGACCGCCTCGTCGGCCTTGAGCTTTTCGAAAAAGGCCCAGCCGAGATCGGGGCGCGCGGTCATCGTGCCGAGCATGATCGCCGCGGCGCCCGAATACAGCGGGCTCGGCATCGCGATCTGGCCCTTGTTTTCGGGCTTCGCGAGATCGGCCCAGGAAGCCGGCCGGTTCTTGGCCGCGGTGTTGACCGCGATGCCGGTCGTGATCAGCTTGGAGCCGAAGTAAGTGCGGTCGGCGTCGTACGTGCCCGGCCGCGAGCCCGGCGACTTTCGCTTCCGGGTACGGCGAGCAGCCGCCCGTCCTTTTTCAGCGCTTCCATGCTCGCCGCGTCGGCGATCAGCAGCACGTCGGCCTTCGGCTGCGCCGGCGGCGAACTCGGCGGCAAGCTTGCCCATCACCTCGGTCGTGCCGGAGCGGAACACCTCGACCTCGACGCCCGGATACGCCTGCTTGAACGCCGCCGTCGTCTGCGTCGCGTCGCGCTCGGGCTGCGACGTGTAGAGCACCAGCTTGCCCTTCGGGGCCTGGCGCCTGCGCCGAAAGCGGCGCCAGCACTGAGGCCAGCGCCGCAGCAAGCCATACGCCGCGCAAAAAGTGATTCATATCGCTCCTCCAGAATGAACATGCCGTTCGACACCGGATCGGTGTCGTCGCCCGTTCTTATACCTTCCGCCGTCCGCCACGGCAACGACTGTTCCGCCGTCGGTGCAGGCATGATTCCACGACCATCAAGATCACGACAGGCCTTCCGGGTGCTCGATCGCCTCGCGCAAGTCGGCCATGAAGCGCGCCGCGGTCACGCCGTCGACGATCCGATGGTCCGACGACAGCGTGAAAGTCGCCATCGGACGCAACACGATCTGGCCGTCGCGGCCCACCGGCGTGTCGACGGTGCGCCCGATCGCGAGGATCGCGCTTTCGCGGCGGGTTGATGATCGCCGTGAACGCATCGACGCCATACATGCCGAGATTGGAAATCGTGAACGTGCCGCCGCGCATGTCGTCGGGCATGATCTGTGCGCGCGCGCACCGCGTCGCGCAGCCGCGCGAACTCGCGGGCGAGCTCGGCCAGCGTATGCGTGCTCGCGTCGCGCAGCACCGGCACGAACAAGTCGCCGTCGTCGTCGATCGCGATGCCGATGTTGACGCCGGGCATGCAGGCGCACCGCGTCGCCTTCGATGCTGGCGTTGAGCAGCGGATGGCAGCGCCAGAACGCGGCCGGCGAGGCAGGCGAGCAGCGACCGTCATGCTCGGGCTTGTGCGCGATCCGGCGACTGCTGTCCGGCGCCGGATGCGCGCAATGCGGCCTGCAGCGCACTCATCTCGATCTGTGCGGTGACGAAGAAGTGCGGCGCGCTGCGTACGCTTTCGGCAAGACGCTGCGCGACGATGCGGCGGACCGGATTGAACGGGACAAGGCGATCGGCACTCGCGACGGCGCTCTTTGGCGCCGGACCAGCGTGGGCGGCGACGTCCTTTTCGACGATGCGACCGCGCCGGCCCGGACCCGGCGACGTCGGCAAGATTCACGTCGAGCATGCGCGCCGCGCGGCGAGCGAGCGGCGTGGCGCGAATCGAGTCCGACGGGGCGACGCGTCGCAGCTTCCGACGGAGGCCGCCGGCTCCGGCGAGCTGGTCGCGTGATCGATACCCGCCGTTGCCGCGGATGGCGACGTCGTCTTGGTGCGCTCCGCGGCTGCGGTTGACGACGCGCCGGCCTCCGCGTCGGCGTCGATCCAGCCGACGACGGTGCCGACCGCAACGGGCTCGCCGGTGATCGGCGCCAGGTCGCGGATGACGCCGGTGCCCGGCGATTCGACTTCCATCATCGCCTTGTCGGTCTCCATCTCGAACAGGATGTCGCCCTGCCGCACGAGGTCGCCTTCGGCGACCTTCCATGCGGCGATGATGCCCGTCTCCATGTCCATGTCGACCTT
Organism: uncultured beta proteobacterium; assembly: GCA_963847585.1. GTDB lineage: Bacteria > Pseudomonadota > Gammaproteobacteria > Burkholderiales > Casimicrobiaceae > PALSA-1003. The sequence continues at coordinate 334,237 of CAWKAQ010000011.1, forward strand.
GGGCAGGATGACTTCGATCGGCATCAGGCGCGTCCTTCGCGCACGAGGCGGCGCGCCGCGGCGACGATGTCGTCCTCCTGCGGCACGGCGGCCTTCTCGAGCACCGGGTTGTAGGGAATCGGCGACGTCGGCGCCGCCGAGCCGCGCGATCGGCGCGTCGAGAAAATCGAACGCGTCGCTCTCGGCGATCATCGCCGAGATCTCGGCGCCGATGCCCATCGTCTTGACGCCTTCGTAGACGATCGAGCAGCCGGTGCGTCTTGCGCACGCTGGCGGCGATCGTCGTCGAAGATCGATCGGGCGCAGCGAGCGCAGGTCGATGACTTCGGCGTCGATGCCTTCGCCGGCGAGCCGCTCGGCCGCGGCGACGGCGCGCAGCGCCATGATCGACGCAGCCGACGATCGTGACGTCGCGCCCGGCGCGGCGGACCGCCGCCTTGCCGATCGGCACGCGATAGGCGTCCGCCGGCACCGGGCCCTTGGTCTTGTACAGCAGCTTGTGCTCGAAGATCAGCACCGGGTTCGGATCGTCGATCGCCGCGAGCAGCAGGCCCTTGGCGTCGTGCGGCGTCGACGGCTGCACGACCTTGAGGCCCGGCACGTGCGCGAACCACGCTTCGAGGCTCTGGCTGTGCTGCGCCGCGGCGCCGGTGCCCGAGCCGCCCGGCAGCCGCACGACCATCGGCACGCTCGCCTTGCCGCCGAACATGAAGCGGATCTTCGCCGCCTGGTTGACGATCTGCTCCATCGCCAGCGTGACGAAATCCGAGAACTGGATCTCGAGCACCGGCCTCATGCCGGTCAGCGCGGCGCCGACCGCCGCGCCGGCGATGCCCAGCTCGCTGATCGGCGTGTCGATCACGCGCTCGCGGCCGAAGCGCGTGGACGAGGTCGCCGGAGACGCCGAACGCGCCGCCGTACACGCCGACGTCCTCGCCGAACAGGAACACGCGCTCGTCGGCCTCCATCGCCTGCGCCGAGGCCTTCGCGGATCGCCTCGGCGTAGGACAGTTCCCGCGTTCGCCGACTTCGCGGCGACGACAAGCTCAGTCGGCATAGACGTCGCGCGTCAGCTGCGGCCGGATCGGGGTCGGGGCTCGCCTTGGCGAATTCCAGCGCATCGTCGATCGTCGCTCTGCGCCGCCTGCTCGATCGCGAGCAACTCGGCCGCGGCGAAGCGGCCATGCGCGACGAGCTCGCGCTCGAGGCGCGCGAATCGGATCGCGCTGTCGCGCCACGCCTCGATCTCCTCCTTGGTGCGATAGAGGTTGCGATCGCTCTTCGAGTGGCCGCGCAGCCGATAGGTCTTGCATTCGAGCGAGCGAGGGCCCGCCGCCGCGCGCGCGCGCGCTCGATCGCCGACCTTGCCGCGGCGGCGACGGCGGGCAGATCGTTGCCGTCGACGGCGACGCCCGGCATCGCGTAGGCGCGTCGCGCGATCGGCGACGTTGGGCACGGCCATCGCGCGCGCGATGTCCATCGACATGCCGTACTTGTTGTTCTCGCAGACGAACACGATCGGCAGCTTCCAGATCGACGCCATGTTGAGCGACTCGTGGAAGGCGCCCTCGTTGGCGGCGCCGTCGCCGAAGAACACCATGCAGACGCGATCCTGCTTCTGCGCCTTGATGCTCATGCCGACGCCGACGGCGATCGGCAGTCCGCCGGCCGACGATGCCGTTGGCGCCGAGATTGCCGCCTTCGATATCGGCGATGTGCATCGAGCCGCCGCGGCCGCGGCAATAGCCGTTTTCCTTGCCGAAGAACTCGGCGAACATGCGCGCCGGATCGGCGCCCTTGGCGATGCAGTGGCCGTGGCCGCGATGCGTCGACAGGATGTAGTCGTCGCGCGCAGCGCAGGGTCGCGCCGACCGCGCTCGCTTCCTGCCCGATCGACAGGTGCATCGTGCCGTGGATGAGGCCGCGCATGTAGCTCGCTTCGGCGGTCTCCTCGAACTTGCGGATGAGATGCATCCGCGACAAGCGCGACGCGCAGCGCGTCGTCGTCGAGCGCGGCGAGCTCCGGACGCTCCGGCGCCTGCGCTGCGGTGGTGCGGTGCCCGGAGCGATCGCCACGATCAGTCCGCCGCGGCGGAGACAGCGCCGCGTGACAGCTGCCGTCGGTCATGACTCGAGGCGACGGCAGGCTCGTCGCCGCGGCGCGCATCAACTCGTCCTGCGCGCGGCGCACCTGGACGATCTTGAGGCGCTCGTCGGGCGCGCAGTTGGCGTAGGTCAGGTATTCGCCCTTGGCGATCGGGCGCGTGACCGTCGGCGCCCTGCGCGAGGCCGAGCGGCAACGCGTTGCGCGCGAGCGCGTCGGCGCGCGACAGCGCGAAGCCGCGATAGCAATATTCGCCGATCGCGTCGAGCGTCTCGCCGGGGCGAGATCGCGCTTGGCGCGCGCGCCGACTTCGGCCGACGGCACCGGCAGCGGCCGCATGTGGCTTTGGCCGTACAGCACGGCGGCGGCGGCCGACAGCGGCACTTCGAGGCTGGTCAGGTGATAGGGCCGGAAGAACGTGTAGTAGGGTCCTTCGCCCAGCTGCAGGTCGTTCATGCGCTCGCGCAGGCGCGGATGGCGCATCTCGGCGACGACGAACACGCCGGGCGCGACGCCCGCGGGCGACGGTGAAATCGACGACGCCCTTGCGCGACAGCAGGCCGCCGTCTTCGCGCGGACAGAACACCTTGTGCAGCGTGGCCGAGCGGCGCCGACGGGCCGTGCATGCCCGGGATGTCGGGAACGAGCCCGGTGGCGTTGGCGATCGCCACCATCTCGACCATCGTCTTCGAGCCGTCGACGAACTCGACCAGCATGCGCGGATTCATGTTGCGCCGCTTCGCTTCCTCGACGTAGGCGTCGGGCGTCGCGTCGATGTTGAACGCGTTGTTCTTGCCCTTGCCGGCGGCGACGATCGGATAGCCGAGGCCGCGCACGAAATTGATCGAGCTCCATCGTCGAGCTCGGCTCGTCGCCGGCGCCGAGCGTGTAGACGACGCCGGCCTCGGCGGCCTTGCGGCGAGGTAGGCGCCGATGGTGACGTCGGCCTCGACATTCATCATCACGATGTGCTTGCCGGCGGCGATCGTCGCCAGCGCGACCTCGGCGCCGACGTTCGGATTGCCGGTCGCGTCGATGACGACGTCGACGCCCTCGGCGGTGCAGACGTCGCGATACGACGCGCACGACGGCGAGCCGGCCGCGCGCGATGGCGCGGGCGACCGCGGCGGCTGCCGTCGACCAGCTCGGTTCGAGCGCCGCCGTTGCCGGCGATCGCGCGCGCGGCGAACACGTTGTCGGGGATCGCATCGGCGGCGGCCACGACCTCGATGCCGGTCATCAGCGCGGTCTGGACGATGATGTCCGTGCCCATCTGGCCCGGCGCCGATCAGGCCGACGCGCACCGGCCTGCCTTCGATCTGGCGAAGCTCCAGCGCCTCGGCGATCGAATCGCCCAGTTTCGGCATCGGGTGCAGGCATGGCTCCTCGCGTTGTGACGCCCGGCGATCACGCGGCGTCTGGACATTTGTACTATATGATGAACATATCTCCAACCTGCGGATTCGTCAAGGCTGTCGGGCCTTCGCCAATCGCGATGCTCCCCGGGCTTGCCAGCCTCAGGCTACGATGCCACTCTTCGCAGCCGCGAAACGCCGCAAGGACCGCCGATGCCAGAGAACGAGCGACCCGCGCACCAAGGAGCCGGCGGCCTCGCCGGATTTCGGGTCAGGGCCGCATGGCTGTACTACGTCGAGGGCATGACGCAGGAGCAAATCGCCCGCGTCATGACGATGAGCCGCGCGAAGGTGATCCGGCTTGCTGGCCGCAGCGCGCGACAACGGCATCGTGCGCATTCGCATCGAGGCCAAGGGCAGCGAGCAGATCGCGCTGGAGCGCCAGCTGGTCGCCGCATTCGGCCTCGAGCGAAGCCATCGTCGTACCGGCGCCGGCCGACGAGGCCGACATCGCCGCCGTCGTCGGCCACGCCGCGGGCACCTATCTGCCGACCATGTCGCGCGACGGCATGTCGATCGGCGTCGGCTGGGGAGTGACGCTCAGCATGAGCCTGAAGGCGCTGGGCGCGCAAGCCGTGCGAGCGGCTGTCGGTGATTTCGCTGCTGGGCGGCATGACCCACTCGCGCGCGGTCAATCCGTCGGCTGTCGCGCGGCGCATCGCCGACGCGTTCGGCGCCGAATGCTATCAGCTGACGGCGCCGGTGTTCGTCGCCAACGAAGCGACGCGCAGCGGCGCTGTGGGCGGAGCCGGGCCTGCGCGAGCTGCTGGAGCGCGCGCGCCGCGTCGATCTCGGCGCTGGTCAGCGTCGGCGACGTCAGCGAAGAAGCGACGCTGTTTCGCGAGGGACTGTTGCCGCGCTCCGCGTTGGCGAGCCTGCATCGCCGCCGGCGCCGTAGGCGACGTCCTGTGTCATTTCATCGATGCCGAGGGCAAGCGTCGTCGATCATCCGGTCAACCGGCGCGTGGTCGCGGTCGGACTCGACGATCTGCGCCGCGTGCCCAAGATCGTCATGGCGGCGGGCGGTCGGCGCAAGGTCGCGGCGATACGCGCCGCATTGAAAGGCACCGGCGCGGGCGTATTGATCACCGAGGAAGGTGCGGCGCGAGGCTTGCTCGGCATCTGACGTCGCGCGCGTACGCTGCCCACGGCGCCCGTTGACGCGAATGCCGGGGGGCCGCTACGCTGGACGCGTGGTGTTTTCCCCGAGCGGCCTGGCCGCGATCGCTTGGCTTCTCGCGGCCTCTACGCTGGCTTGCGCGCAGGATCGTGCGCCCGGGGCTGCGCCGGCGTTATCGCCGGGAAGCGCGGCGGCGCCATCCGAGTTGAAGCTTTCGACGGCGCTCGGCCCCGCGTACGCGCAGGGCAAGGCCGGCGAGCGGTGGGCCGCGCTGATCAGGGAGCGCTCGGCGGGCCGCTTCGCGGTTCGTTATTATCCCGGCGCAACCGCGGTCCAGCGCGATGCATCACGCGAATTCGCCGCACTGCGCGAAGGCTCCATCGCCCTCGCCGTCGGTTCGACGCTCGCGTGGTCACAAGATGTCGCCGGAGCTCAACCTGATTGCGCTGCCATGGCTTTTACCGAGCGAGCGTGCGCTCGATGCGCTGCTCGACAGCGCGGTCAGCGCGGAACTCGCCGCGCGCCTGGAAAGGCTGGGCGTCGCGGTCATCGCCTGGGCGTCCAACGGTTATATCGAGATCGCCAGCAAGCGTGCGCTGCGCACCCCCGCCGACTTCGCCGGGTTGCGCGTGCGCACGCCGGGACTTTCTCTGCTCGACCAGACGCTGGCCAAGCTGGGCGCAACCACCGCGGCGATGCGCAGCGCCGATGCGAGGCTCGCGGCGCTCGCGGGCAGCCTGGATGCCGAGGAAACGACGACCAGCGCATTTCGCGCCTCGCATGCGGCCGCCGCCGGCTTGACGCATTTGCAATTGTGGGGCGCGCATGCCGACGCGCTGATGTTCGCCGTCAACGCCCAGATCTGGAACGCGTGGAGTTCGGCGGATCGGGATCTGGTGGTTCAGGCGGCTCGCGACGCGGCGGCGGAGGCGATGGCGCTGCGCATGCGGCAGGGCGGTGACGCCGCACTGGGCGAGGCGGCCCGGCAAGGCGCGACGGTGACGCGACTGACCGACGCGGGCAAGCAGGCGTTTCGCAACGCGACGCGCCCGGTATACGAGCAGTGGGCCGCGCTGATCGGAGGCGACCTGGTGCGCCGGGCGGAAGCGGCAGTCGCAGCGGCGCGCTAGAAGCTGCGCTGCCGTCAGTCGATGTACCGGCCCAAGCGCACCGCGGTTTCGCCGCGCTTCGGATGGCGCGTCGGCATGATCAACACACAGTCGTCGTGCGGCGTGGCGATTTTCGCGCCGCCATCGTTCGCATACACGGTTCCCGCGCGGGCGATCGTCTGCAAGCCGCGGACCGGAATCGTGAAGCGGAAGTCTTCGCTGGCGATGGTCACCGTCGCCGTCACTTCGACCACCCGCTGCAGCTGATCGCGGCTGCCCTCGAGCTCGCGGGCCAGCCACGCTTCCTCGGCCATGCCGAAGTGGCGCAGAAAACGCAGCGCCGCGTCGCGGGCGACGGCCGGGGCCGCGGCTTCCCAGTGCTGGCCGCATTCGATCAGCAATGCGCTGCGCGGATCGTCCTCGTCGTCGAAAAACGCGAAGTCGCGCAGTCGCCGGCCGGCCGCGTGGCCGGCGTCGACGACGATATGCTCCGGCATGCCCAGTGCTCGTGCCAGCGCGACGCCTTTGCGGCGGCGTCCCGCCATCGCCAGCGGAAGACACGGCTCGGACATCGAGTGGATGTCGAGCAGGAAATCGGTGCGCTCGTACAGCGGCCTCAATTCGCGGGCGCGCTTGAGCTCGCTGCTGTTACGCTGACCGTCGAGCACCTCGGTCGTCCACAGGCGGTTGAAATCCTCGTCGATGCAGCGCGAGGCGAACGGCCGGGCGCTGTCGAAGCGAAGGTAGGCGTCGACGTTGGCGAATACGATCGACAGCGTGCCGCGCATCGGGCGGATTTCTTCGCGCAGCAGCCGGTCCAGCGCGATCGCGCCGCAGACCTCGTTGCCGTGCGTCAGCGCCTGGATCACCACATGCGGCCCGGGGCGCGACGCGGCGAACGTCCAGACATAGGGGATGCCGCAGTTGCCGGGGGCAAAGCGCGCGAGGTCGGGAAACGCCACCTCGATCGGTGGCGGCGCCGGAGGCGACGGCGCCGGCGGTTCGCCGGCCAGGCTCACGTCGCGCAAATGCGATCGGCGAGCCGTTGCATGAACGACTCGCAGAGTGCCAGCTGCTCGAGCGCGATCCACTCATTCGGCTGGTGCGCCTGCTCGATGTGTCCGGGGCCGCAGATGATCGCCGCGATATCGCTGCCGTGGAAAAGCGATGCCTCGGTGCCGAAGGAAACCTTGCCCAGGTCGTGCGACCCGCTGCAGGCGCGCCCGAGCTCGGCAATTTCCGTCGCTCCGTGCGTATCGAGGCCCGGGCTGGCCGTCAAGGCATCGAATTCGATATGGGTGTCGCGAGACACCGCGTGCATTTCGGGCAGCAGCGTCGCGGCAAAACGCCGGACCTCGGCAAGCAGCGCATCGGGATCGTCGAACGGCAGGTGCCGGAACTCGAAATCGAAACTGCAATCGCGTGGCACGATGTTGAGCGCCGTCCCGCCGCGTATCACGCCGGTGTGAACCGTCGTGTAGGGCACGTCGTACGCGGCGTCGAATCCGCCGCGATCACGGAAGCGGCGACCCATCTGGGTCAGGAAGCGTCACGATCTCGCAGGCGACCTGCACGGCGTTGACGCCGTGCGGCGTCAGCGACGAGTGCACCTCGTGGCCGCGCACGCGGCAGCGGAAGCTCTTCTTGCCTTTGTGCGCGACGATCAGGCGCATCCCGGTCGGCTCACCGACGATGCAGCCCGCAGGCTTGATTCCTCGCGCAACGACGTCCTTCAGCAGGCGGCGCACGCCGACGCATCCGACTTCCTCGTCGTAAGACAGCGCGAAATGCAGCGGGCGTTTGAGCCCGCGGCTCAAGAATTGAGGGACGAACGCGAGTCCGATGGCCGAAAAGCTCTTCATGTCGGCGGCGCCGCGTCCGTATAGCCGGTCGCCCTTGACCGTCGCGGTGAATGGATCGGAATCCCAAGGCTGGCCGTCGACCGGAACGACGTCGGTATGCCCGGAAAGGACGATGCCGCCGGTCGTCACGTTGCCGTCCCGGGCCGGCAGCGTCGCGAACAGGTTCGCCTTGCGGCGCTCGTCGTCGAACGTCAGCGCGACGTCGATGCCGTATCCGGCCAGGTATTCGCGCACCCACTCGATCAACGCCAGGTTCGACTCCCGGCTGGTGGTATCGAAGCCGATCAACGTGCGGATCAGCGGCATTGCCGTCAGTTGCGGGCTGACGGCCGTCGCGGCAGCGGGGGCATTCATGTTGCGACTTTCGACGTGAGCAGGGAACAGGATAGAAACCGGGTGGGTCTATGTCAATGGCGAATACGCCGTTGCGGGGGGAATATGCCGACTATCATCAATCCGGATTCGATCGATGCGCGCAGTCATGCGCGGTAGTTGGCCGCGCGTGTTCGCGTTCGTCGCGGCTTGCATCGCGGCGCCCGTCGCTGGCCAAACCGACGCTCCCGCTCGACAAGATCAGCTTGCCACCCGGCTTCAAGATCGAGGTCCTCGCGCGGCTCGACAATCCGCGCGAGATGGCGCTGGGCTCGGACGGCACGCTGTTCGCGGGATCGATGCGAGCCGGCAACGTCTACGCAATCAAGCTGCAGCCGGGCGCGCCGGCGCGGGTGACGACGGTAGCTTCGGGCCTGAACCGACCTATCGGCGTCGCGTTTCGCGGCGGCGCGCTTTATGTGTCGGCCACCGATCGCGTCTTCGCTTCGACGATATCGAGCACCGGCTGGACGCGCCGCCGACCCCGGTTCTGGTCAGCAAGGCCTTTCCGAACAGCGCCGGTCACGGCGGCAAATTCATCGCCTTCGGACCCGACGGCAAGCTGTACGTCCCCAGCGGCGCGCCGTGCAATATCTGCGAACCCGACTCCGATCGCTATGCCAACCTGATGCGCATGAATCCCGACGGGTCGGCGCTCGAGGTCTTCGCGCGCGGCATCCGCAACACCGTCGGCTTCGACTGGGATCCGCGATACGCACGAGATATGGTTCACCGACAATGGCCGCGACATGCTGGGCGATGACGCACCCCCGGACGAACTCAATCACGCCGCCAGAGCCGGCATGAATTTCGGCTATCCATACTGCCATGGCGGCACGATCGCGGACCCGGAGTTCGGCGAGCAAGCACTCGTGCGCCGAATTCGCGCCACCCGCGCAAAACCTCGGGCCGCACGTCGCCTCGCTGGGCATGCGCTTCTACACCGGCGCGCAGTTCCCGGCCGCCTATCGAAAGCAGATATTCATCGCCGAGCACGGTTCCTGGAATCGCAGCCGGAAGATCGGCTACCGCGTCTCGGTCGTGCGAATCGAAGGCGGGAAGGCGGTTTCCTACCAGCCGTTCGCCACCGGCTGGTTGCAGGGGGAGCAGGCGTGGGGCCGCCCGGCTGACGTGCTCGTCATGCCGGACGGCTCACTGCTGGTTTCGGACGATTTCGCCGGAGCGATCTACCGCATCAGCTACGCCGGGACTCGCTAGCGCCAGCCGTAGTGGGCGCGCCAGTACGGCCGGTGATACGCGTACGGCCGCGCATACACGACGCGTGGACCATAGACGACCGGATAGCCGGAATAATACGGGGCTCCGTAATACGCGACCGGCGGCGCGTAGGTGACGGGCGGTCCGACGTATGCGTAGCCTCCATGATTCGAGTAGCCGACGGCAAGGCCGGGCACCCCAACCGAAACCGAAACGGAGTTGGCCGACGCGGTCGATGCCAGCGTCGTTCCGGCCAGTACCAGCACAGCAGCGGCAGCGATCGTGGCAAGGCGATGTTTCATATGAAGCTCCTTCAGTCGAAAATCGCGAATGGCGCGACACCTGTACTAACGACTGATAGACCACCGCGTTGACAGCGAGTTTCTCCAACGGAACAGTCGGTTACAATCGGTTACGATTGCGCCGTGCCGGCGGCGAAGCGACCGGCATCTCGACCCAGGGGGACCCATGTCGCGTCGGCTGATGCTCAAACTGTTTTTCTTTTTTGCCGGTTGGAGCGCGAGCGCCGTTGCGGGCGCGTCCGACCTGACCATAGGCATCGGCGCCGATGTGACGGCGATCGATCCGCACTATCACAACGTCACGCCGAACAACAACGTCGCCGCGCACATCTTCGACTATCTGGTGCTGCGCGACGAACGGCAAAAGCCGATTCCGGGACTGGCCGAATCCTGGCGGACCGTCGATCCGCTGACCTGGGAGTTCAAGCTGCGCAAGGGCGTGAAATTCCATGACGGCAGCGAGTTCACCGCGGCCGATGTCGTCGCTTCGATCGAGCGCGTGCCGCTGGTTCCGAACAGCCCGTCGCCGTTCACCGCGTATACCAAGCAGATCAAGGAAATGACCGTCGTCGACCCGTACACGATCCGCTTCCGGACCGCCGCGCCGTATCCGCTGATGCCGACCGACATGACCCAGGTCGCGATCGTTTCCGCCAAGGCGGCAAAGGCGAGCACCGAGGACTTCAACAGCGGCAAGGCCGCGATCGGAACCGGGCCGTACAAGCTGCTGCGCTATGCCAAAGGCGATCGCATCGAGCTCGCACGCCATGACGGCTACTGGGGTGGCAAGACGCCCTGGGAAAAAGTGACCCTGCGACTGCTGCCAAACGATGCCTCGCGCGTCGCGGCACTGCTGGCCGGCGACGTGCAGGCGATCGAGTACGTGCCTACGTCCGACGTGGCGAGGATTCGCGCCGACAAGCGTCTGAATGTGTACAAGGTCATCGCCGACCGTCTCGTCTACCTCCACATGGACAGCGATCGCGACGTGTCTCCCTATCGTCACCGACAAGGATGGCAAGCCGCTGGCGAAGAACCCGTTGAAGGACCCGCGCGTGCGCAAGGCGATCTCCAAGGCGATCAACCGCAACGCGATCGTCGACAAGGTGATGGAAGGCGAGGCGGTTGCGGCGGGCCAGCTGCTGGCCGACGGCATGTTCGGCACGACCAGAAACCTGAAGGTCGAGCCATACGATCCGGCGGGCGCGAAAAAGCTGCTCGCCGACGCGGGTTACCCGGACGGCTTCGGCATAACGATTCACGCGCCGAACAATCGCTATGTCAACGACGCCAAGATCGCGCAGGCGGTCGCCCAGATGCTGACCCGGATCGGCATCGCGACCAAGGTCGAGGCGATGCCTTCGGCTACCTACTTCCCGCAGGCGACCGATCTCAAGTTCAGCTTGATGCTGCTCGGCTGGAGCTCGGGCACCGGCGAAGCGTCGAGCCCGCTGAAAGCGCTCGCTCGCGACCTACAGCCGCGACAAGGGATTCGGGACGGCGAACCGAGGCCGGTACTCGAATCCGAGAGTAGACGCGCTGCTCGAGGAGGCGCTGGCGACCGTCGAGGATTCCAAGCGCGAGGCTTTGCTGCAGCGCGCGACCGAGATCGCGATCGACGACACCGGCATCATCCCGCTGCACTTCCAGGTCAACCTGTGGGGGACGCGCAACGGCATCACTTACGTGCCGCGCACCGACGAGAACACGCTGGCGCACAAGTTCCGTCCGGCGAAGTGAGGCTGCCGTGAAAATCTCGATCATCCTTCCTCTGTTCGACCGGCGAAACGCCGGCTGGAAGTCGCTGGAGTCGGCGCTCTCGCAGCGCCATCCTCGCGACCGCTACGAAGTCGTGGCGGTGACGGCGCGCGACGAGGTCGAGATGCGCGACCCCACTGTCAGCGCGCTGCTGGCGCGTTGCGACGCCGTCGCGCGCACCGACTTCGATCCATCGGTTACCACCAACGAGGTCGAGCTCTATCGGGCTGGCCGCGGGCGCTGCACCGGCGACATCCTATTCTTCTGCGAAGGGCACACGGTGCTGCACGAAGATTGCTGCTCGCTGATCGAAGAGCACTTCTTGCGCAATCCCGGCTGCGATATCGCGTGGGCGCCGCGGCTCAATCACGCCGTATCTCCGCTCGGGCGCCTGGTCGCGATGCACAACGATCGTCATCAGCGGCGCGCGCTCGCGGCCGGCGTTTTCTCGCTCGGTGCCAACAGCGTCATCCGGCGAAGCCTTTTCGATGCGCTGGGCGGACTCGACGCGCGTTACCTGCGCTTCAGCGAGACGGCGCTGTTTCATGGCGCGCTGCAGCGCAGTGCCGTCATCAGTCAGATCCGGGCGCCGCTGGCGACGCACTACAACGACATGACGGAGGAGCTTTGGCTCCAGCTGGTGCAGGATAGCGGGGCCGGACGCTACGCCTATTACGACGACGTGCTCGCGCAAGGGCGGGACGGCGGAACCCGGATCAGGCATCCGGTTTATCTGCATGCGAGGCGGGCGTGGGTCGCCGCCTTGTTTGCACCCGTGCTGCGCACGTCCGGTGCGATGCTGCTGCGCATCGCGATGCCGACGCTGCGCTTCGAGTGCAGGCTCGCTTATCGCTGCTATGTGCTGGCAGTCGGATGCACGGACCTGGCCGGCTACAGCCGGGCCTGCGCGCAGCAGGCGTCGCAACGCCGCGCGAAACAGGACGCGGCGAGCGATCGGTGCGCAAGCGCGCGAGCCGACGCCTCAGCCGCCAGTGGTGAGCAGTCGCTCGATGCCGGCGACGATCTGCCCCGCGTTGGCCGGCCCGATGCGCTTGGTCAGCGCTTGCGCGAAATCGGGCAGGAAGTCGCGTAGATCGCGCAGATTTTCGGCGCGCTGCAGCCGCATCATCATCAGGTAGCCGCGAAATCCCAGGTGATTGTTGATCGCGTCGCTGATCCGCTGTTGCGCGGTCATGAAACGCTGCACTTCGTCCTCGCTGCGTGGTGCCGCCTCGGTCTCGCCGGCGGCCGCCGAGGGCGCGCTGAATCGCTTGGCGATCAGGCCGACGCGCTCCAGCGTGGCCAGCGCCGCGGCGTCCGCACGCACGGCGCGGGCGCGCTCCAGAACTTCGGCGACAGTGCGATTGCCGTCGACCATGATCAAAAGGCTACGCAGCGCGATCGGAAGGTTGTGCGTGCGTTCCTTGAGCTCACGCACGCCTTCCTCGGTCTTGGCGTAGATTTCATCCGGATTCATCGTTTGAGCTCCCGCTGGCGCCTCGCTGCGATCTCCAAACAGGAGTGGATTATAGACGAGACCGGCATTCGCGCAGCGTGACGGAGAGGAGTTGCACGGTACAAACTGCATAGTGCCAGCCCTTCGTTTGTGGAATAATCGAATCCGGTAGGCCGTATTCCGCGATGCTCGATCCAACCCTGCTTTCCGCACTTGGCGACATACTTCCGCCGTCGGCTATCGTCGCCACGGCCGAGGGGACGCGAGCCTATGAATGCGATGGGCTGACGCTGTTCCGCGAACAGCCGCTGGCGGTGCTGCTGCCGGAAAACGAGGCACAGGTAATCAGCATCCTTCGACTCTGTCATGCGGCGCGGCTGCCCGTGGTCGCTCGCGGCGCGGGCACCGGACTGTCGGGTGGCGCGACGCCCTACCGCAAAGGCGTCGTCCTGTCGTTGGCGAAGTTCAAGCGCATTCTGTCGATCGATCCGTTGTCCTGCAGCGCAGTCGTCCAGCCGGGCGTGCGCAATCTGGCGATCTCGGAGGCGGCCGCGGTCCATGGGCTGTACTACGCGCCGGATCCGTCGTCGCAGATCGCATGCACGATCGGCGGCAACGTCGCCGAGAACTCCGGCGGCGTGCACTGCCTGAAGTACGGCCTCACCGTGCACAATGTCCGAAGAGTGCGCGCCGTGCTGATCGACGGCGACGTGGTCGAGTTCGGCGGCGAGGCGCTCGATGCCGCCGGCTATGACCTGCTCGCGCTGATCACCGGTTCCGAAGGACTGCTGGCGGTCATCACCGAGGTCACCGTCAAGCTGACGCCGATGCCGCAGCAGGCGACCTGCGTGCTGGCGAGCTTCGACGATCTGGAAAAGGCGGGCGACGCGGTTGCGGCGATCATCGGGGCGGGCATCGTACCGGCCGGGCTCGAAATGATGGACCGGTTGACGATCGCAGCGGTCGAACCTTTCGTGCATGCCGGCTATCCGGTCGATGCGGCGGCGATACTGCTGTGCGAGTCCGACGGCACGACCGACGAGGTCGCCGACGAGATCGCGCGGATGCGCGAGCTGCTCGAAGCGAGTGGCGCGACGACGATCGTGGTGTCTCAAAGCGAGACGCAGCGGCTGAAGTTCTGGTCGGGCCGCAAGGCGGCGTTTCCGGCCGCGGGCCGCATCTCGCCGGACTACTACTGCATCGACGGCACGATACCGCGCCGTTCGCTGGCACCGGTGCTCAAGCGCATCGAAGCGCTGTCGCGCGAATTCGGCCTGCGCTGCATGAATGTCTTCCATGCCGGCGACGGCAATCTGCATCCGCTGATCCTTTACGACGCCAACGTTCCCGATGAGGTCGCCAGGACCGAGGCGTTCGGCGCGAGGATTCTCGAGCTTTGCATCGAGGTCGGTGGTACGATCACCGGAGAGCACGGCGTCGGCCTCGAGAAGATCGATCAGATGTGCACGCAATTCGCCGCGCCCGAGCTCGAGCGCTTTCATGCGATCAAGCGCGCGTTCGACGCCGAAGGTTTGCTCAATCCCGGCAAGGCCGTGCCGCTGCTGCATCGCTGCGCCGAGATGGGCAGGATGCATGTCCACGGCGGCCAGTTGCCGCACCCGGATCTGCCCCGTTTCTAGCGCCAGTCGAACAGACGCTAGCCTGAAAGACGCGAGACCTGCCAGCATGGAAGCGAAGACCATCGTACGGCCCGATCCCGACGTCGTCGCGCGCCTGGTGGCGCAAATGCGCGGCGATTATGGCGAGCGCGCGGTGACCACGCAGGCGGTGCGCGAGCACCACAGCCACGGCGAGGGTCTGGCCGACGCCGCGCTGCCCGACGTCGTCGTCTTCCCGCGCACGAACGATGAGGTTGCGGCGATCGTTCGTCTCTGCCATCTGTCGCGTGTTCCGGTGATCGCGTTCGGTGTCGGCACATCGCTCGAAGGCCACGTTGCCGCGCTGTACGGCGGCGTCTGCATCGATCTCTCGCAGATGAATCGCGTGCTGGAGGTCAACGCCGACGATCTCGATTGCCGCGTCCAGGCCGGCGTGACGCGCGAGCAACTCAACGCCGAGCTCAAGGGCACCGGCCTTTTCTTTCCGATCGATCCCGGCGCCAACGCCACGATCGGCGGCATGGCGTCGACTCGCGCTTCCGGCACCAACGCCGTGCGCTACGGAACGATGCGCGAAAACGTCATGGGACTGACGATCGTGACGTCGGACGGCCGCGTGATCACTACCGGCGGCCGGGCGCGCAAGTCGAGCGCCGGCTACGATCTGACGCGCCTTTTTGTGGGCGCCGAAGGCACGCTCGGGGTGATCACCGAGATCCAGCTGCGCCTTTACGGCGTCCCCGAGGCGATAGCGGCGGCAGTCTGCCAATACCCGAACCTGGCCGGCGCGGTCAACACGGTCATCGCTGCAATGCAGACCGGCATCCCGGTAGCGCGGATCGAGTTGCTCGACGATGTCCAGATGGACGCGTGCATACGCTATTCGAAGCTCGAAGGCTACCAGGCGCTGCCGACACTCTTCTTCGAGTTCCACGGCAGCGAAGCGGGTGTGCGCGAGCAATCGGCGACGATGCGGGCGATCAGCGACGAATTCGGCGGCAGCGAATTCCAATGGGCGACGCTGCCCGAGGACCGCACGCGGCTATGGAAGGCGAGACACGCCGCGTACTACGCGACGCTTGCGCTCAAGCCCGGAATGACCGCCATCGCCACCGACGCTTGCGTGCCCATTTCCCGCTTGGCCGAATGCATATTGGCAACCAAGGCCGACATCGAAAAGAGCGGCCTGACTGGTCACGATCGTCGGCCACGTCGGCGACGGCAATTTTCATCTGGTCGTGCTCTACGAACCGGGCGATGCCGGCCAGCGCGAGCGCGCCGACACGCTGGCGCGAGCGGTCAGCATGCGCGCGATCGCCATGGGCGGCACCTGCACCGGGGAGCACGGCATCGGCTGGCACAAGCTCGACCTGCTGGCGCAGGAACATGGCGAGGCGGTCGATCTGATGCGGTCGATCAAGCGGGCGCTCGATCCGCAAGGAATCATGAACCCGGGCAAGACGGTCCCGTTTTGACGGTGCTTCGGACGACTGGCGAGCGCTGACGGCAAACCCTCGGCGAGAACTCCATGTATACGCTCTACTTCGGCAACAAGAATTATTCGTCCTGGTCGCTGCGCGCCTGGGTTTTGCTGAAAGCCTTCGGCATTCCGTTCGAGGAGCAGCGAATCACGCTCTACGAGCCGGATTCTCCGGAACGGATCCGCGTCCATTCGCCTTCGGGCAAGGTGCCGTGTTTGCGCGATGGCAGCACGATCGTCTGGGACTCGCTTTCGATCGCCGAGTATCTGGCCGAGCGGCATCCCGGCATGTGGCCCGCCGACGGCGTCACGCGCGCCTGGGCGCGCTCGGCGACCGCCGAGATGCACTCCGGCTACAGCGAGCTGCGCAATGAATTCGGGATGAATCTGCGCATCCGGCAAAAGCGAAAACCCTCGCCGGCGGTCGCCAGCGACATCGCGCGGATTGCCGCGCTGTGGCGCGAGGGGCGCGAGCGCTTCGGCCGGAATGGAGATTTCCTGTGCGGTGCGTTCGGCATTGTCGACGCGTTCTACTGCCCGGTCGCCTGCCGCTTCGACAGTTACGGCGTCGTGCTGGACGGCGCAGCGGCGGCGTACCATCGCGCGCTGCTCGACTTGCCGGCGATGCGCGAATGGGCCGAAGGCGCCGCGCGCGAGACCGAGCATATTCCGATGCTCGACAGCACGATGGCGCAGGCGCAGCAGCAATGACTCGGCCGGGCGGCGGATGAGCGATCTTGTCGCCGCCTGGCGCGATCGCGTGTGCGCGGCGACGGCGGCGACGACGCCGCTGCGCATCGTCGGCGGCGGCAGCAAGGACTTCTACGGACAGCGTCTGACCGGCGAGATCTTCGACGTCTCGGGGCACGCCGGCATCGTCGACTACGATCCGACCGAGCTGGTGATCACCGCGCGCTGCGGCACCCGGCTGTTCGACGTCGAGCAGGCGATGGCGCAATCGGGCCAGATGCTCGCGTTCGAGCCGCCGCATTTCGGACCGAAGGCGACTATCGGCGGCTCGGTCGCCGCGGGCCTGTCCGGACCGCGCCGCCCTTACGCGGGCGCCGTGCGCGATCTGGTGCTGGGCATACGGCTGCTCGACGGACGCGGCGAAGAGCTCGCTTTCGGCGGAAGGGTGATGAAAAATGTCGCCGGCTTCGATGTCTCGCGGCTGATTGCCGGATCGCTGGGGACGCTGGGCGTCATCCTGGAGGTCTCGCTCAAGTGCCTCCCGCTACCGCGCGCGGAGACGACGCGGGTCTTCGAGCTGCCCGCCGATGAAGCGCTGCGCAGGCTCAACGTCTGGAGCGCGGCGCCGCTGCCCTTGTCGGCGAGCTGCTGGCACCAGGGACGGCTCAGCGTGCGCCTGTCCGGCGCCGACAGCGCAGTGGCGGCCGCGGCGCGGCGATTGGGCGGCGAGCCGCTCGACGACGCCGTGAGCTACTGGGCCGCGGTGCGCGACCAGACGCATGATTTCTTCGCGCCCTTTCGCGGACAGAATAATGGCGACGCGACGGCGTCGCGCGGGCCAGCGCTGTGGCGTCTGTCGGTGCGCGCGACCGCGCCGCATACGGCGTTCGGCGGCGCGACGATGATCGAATGGGGCGGCGCGCTGCGCTGGCTCGCCGCGCAGGAGGAGGGCGATGCCGAGCAGGCTCGCGCGTGGGCGGCGGCGCACGGCGGCCATGCGACCTTGTTTCGCGCCTCCGACAAGTCGGCCGGCGTGTTTCAGCCGTTGCCGCCTGCGCTGCTCGCCTTGCATCAGCGTCTGAAAGCGGCGCTGGATCCGGCCGGCATTTTCAATCCGGGCCGGATGTACGCGGAACTCTGAAAGGACACTGGATGGAAACCCATCTGGCCGACTTCATTCGCGACACCCCCGACGGACGCGACGCGGAATCGATCTTGCGCGCCTGCGTGCATTGCGGCTTCTGCACGGCGACCTGCCCGACCTACCAGCTATTGGGCGACGAGCTCGACGGCCCGCGCGGACGCATCTACCTGATCAAGCAGATGCTGGAAGGCGATGCGGTCACCGCCACTACCACGCTTCACCTGGACCGTTGTCTGAGCTGCCGCAGTTGCGAAACGACCTGTCCGTCGGGTGTGCGCTTCGGACGGCTGCTCGACATCGGGCACCGCGTCGCCGAGCAAAAAATCGAGCGTCCGGCCGGCGAGCGCATGCGCCGCTGGCTGCTGCGCAAGGGCCTGACCCATCGCCCCTGGTTCGGTTTGGCACTTGCCGCCGGCCGCATCGCGCGGCCGTTGCTGCCGCGCGCGCTCGCCGCCAGGGTTCCCGCGTCGCGCCGCGCCAAACGATGGCCGGAGCCGCGTCACGCCCGGCGGATGTTGTTGCTTGCGGGCTGCGTGCAGCCCGCGCTGGCGCCGAGCATCGATGCTGCGCTCGCTCGCGCGCTCGACCGGGTCGACATCACGCTGGTCCGGGCTTCGGGGTCCGGCTGCTGCGGCGCAGTGAGCGATCATCTGGGCGCGCACGACGAAGCGCTCGATTATGCGCGCGCCAATATCGACGCCTGGTGGCCGCATGTCGAGCAGGGCGTCGAGGCGATCGTCGTCAGCGCCAGCGGGTGCGGGGTCGTCGTCAAGGAATATGGGCATCTGCTGCGCGACGATCCGGCGTACGCCGACAAGGCGCGTCGCGTCGCAGCGCTGGCGCGCGATTCGGTCGAAGTCATCGCCGCCGAATGGAAACGCTTCGCCCCGCAGGTGGCGATGGATCACGGGCCCCAGCGCGTGGCGTTCCACTCGCCGTGCTCGTTGCAGCACGGCCAGCGCCTGGTCGGCGATGTCGAGGAGATACTGGAAGCGATCGGGCTCGAATTGACGCCGGTCGCCGATCCGCATCTTTGCTGCGGCTCGGCGGGCACCTACTCGATCTTGCAGCCCGAGCTGGCGGGCGAGCTCAAGGCCAACAAGCTGGCCGCGCTGGAAGCGGGCGCGCCGGACGTCATCGCGACCGCCAACATCGGTTGCCTGATTCATCTGGCCAGTGCCGCGACTCCACCGGTGCTGCATTGGGTGGAGATTTTCGAATCGCGATTGCGCGAGCGGCCGCGATCATGAGCGACGCGGCGCCGTGGCGACGCGGCGACTACCGTCATTTCCTGGCGATCCCGACGCGCTGGCTCGACCACGACACCTACGGGCACGTCAACAACGTCGTCTACTATGCTTACTTCGATACCGCGGTGAACGAACATCTGATTCGTGCCGGCGGCCTCGACATCCGCGATGGCCCGGCGATCGGCCTGGTGGTCGAGACGTTTTGCCGGTTCCATCGGCCGCTGTCTTTCCCGGCGGTCGTCGACGCCGGATTGCGCGTCGCCAGTCTGGGCAGGACATCGGTCCGCTACGAGGTCGGGCTGTTCGCCGCCGGCGACGAAGACGCGGCGGCGACCGGGCATTTCGTTCATGTATGGGTCGATCGCGCCAGCCGTCGCCCGACGCCCGTGCCCGACGCGATACGTGCGGCGCTGGCGCCACTGCTGGCCCCGGCCTGACCGGGACCGGGCGTACAATCGCCGCCGCATGCCCATCGTCCCCGCAGCCCCGATGAAACCAGCGATTCACGCTTCGTCAGTCCCGGGAGACGGCGGCTCCCGTCGCGAAACGTTCGGTGAGCGCGGATGACCGCCGCCCCGCGCCGCTATGCGCTGATCGCCGCCGCGGGCAGCAGCGTCCGCTTCGGCGGCGGGCTCCCGAAGCAATACGTGCCGATCGCCGGCGTACCGCTGCTCGCACACACGATCGCGGCGCTGAACCGCTCGATCGTGCTCGAGGCGATCTTTGTCGTGCTGGCACCCGGCGACAAGCACTATGCGGAGCGGATCGGATCGGTGGCCGGCGTCGTCCCGGTGTACGAGGGGGGCGCTACGCGCGGCGAATCGGTCAGGAACGGCCTGGCCGCCATCGGCAAGCGCGCGGCGCGCCGAAGACTGGGTGCTGGTGCACGATGCGGTGCGGCCCTGCATCGATGTGACGACCCTGAACCGGCTGCTGCACGAGCTCGAGGACGAGCCGGTCGGCGGGCTTCTCGCCGTGCCGCTGTGCGATACGCTCAAGCGCGCCGAGGTCGGCGCGGGCGTGCGCGCCGCCGTCGACCGAGCCGCGGAACGGGCTGTGGTGCGCGCAGACGCCGCAGATGTTCCGCTACGCGATTCTCAACCACGCGCTGCAGCGGGCCAATCGTCGCGCAACTGCTCGACGAGGCGCAGGCTGTCGAGGCGCTGGGCGTCAAGCCGCGCCTGGTACAAGGCAGCCCCGCCAATATCAAAGTCACCTATCCCGAAGATATTGCGCTGGCCGAGGCGATACTGGCCGGCCGCGCAAGGACGGCCTGATCATCGCCACGGTGCGCGTCGGAACGGGCTTCGACGTCCACGCGCTGGTGCCGGGCCGCCGCCTGGTGCTCGGTGGCGTCACCATACCGTTCGACCGCGGGCTGGCCGGCCATTCCGATGCCGACGTGCTGCTGCACGCGGTCTGCGATGCGATGCTCGGTGCGTGCGGACTGGGCGATATCGGGATGCACTTTCCCGACACCGACGCGGCGTACAAGGATGCCGACAGCCGCGTGCTGCTGCGCCGCGTCTGGCAGCTTGCTGCTGGCCGCGGGTTCGAGCTCGGCAACATCGACGCGACGATCATCGCCCAGGCGCCCAAGCTCGCGCCGTATCTCGCCGCGATGGCCGCGAACATCGCGGCCGATCTCGGTTGCGCAACCGGCTCGATCAACGTCAAGGCCAAGACGAGCGAAGGTCTCGGTTTCACCGGCCGCGGCGAAGGCATCGCCGCAATGGTCTCGCTCGTCCTGTTTGCGAAGAGCTAAGGTCCGGCGCCGGCCGGCATCGTCACGCGCGCCAGCGTGCCGCCGCCTTCGCGGGCGAGCACATCGAAGCGGGCGCCGTGCAGCCGCGCAATGCGCTCGACGATCGCGAGCCCCAGGCCGGCCCCGCTGGCGCCGCTTCGCGCCGGATCGCCGCGGGTGAACGGACGCTTGAGGCGATCGACCTGCTCCGGCGGGATGCCGGGGCCGCGATCGCCGACTTCGATCACCACCGATGTGCCCTCGCTGCGTGCGGAAACGTCGACCGGCGTGCCGCCGTAGCGCAGCGCGTTGTCGATCAGATTGGACAACAGCCGCGACATCGCGGTGGCTCGCATCGGCAGCGCCGGAAGGTCACCGCCGCTGTAGTGAACTTCGTTGCCGGCGCGGCGATAACGCTCGAGCAGAGGCGCGACGATTTCGTCCAGCGGGCGCATCTCGAGCGCGACATCGCGATCATCGCGGCCGAAGTCGAGAAACTGGCCGATGATCTTGTCCATTTCCTCGATGTCGGCTGCCATGCCCTCGCGCATCTGCTCGTCGTGCGTGCCGACTTCCAGCCCCAGGCGCAGCCGGGCCAGAGGCGTGCGCAGATCGTGCGAGACGCCGGCCAGAAGCAGCGCGCGGTCCTGCTCGGCCTGCCGCAGACTGGCCAGCATCTGGTTGAAGCCGTGATTGAGGTTGACGATTTCGGACGGCCCCTTTTCCGGCAGCGGCGGCTGCGCCTTGCCCGCGCCGACGTTGGCCACGGCGTCGTTCAACTGGCGCAGCGGCCGGGACAGGTAACGTGCGAATGCATAGGCGCTGGCGAGCAGCACGACCAGGGCGATCAGGCTCCATTCGAGCGCGCGCGACTGGGCCGCGTCGGACGGGCGCGGCCAGTGGAACCCAGCCCAGTAAGCGTGATCGCCGGCCTGCATCTTGATCCACAGCAGCTGCTGGCGCGGTTGCAGGCGGAGCTCGGTCTCGGGGCCGAGGTCGGTGCGCAGTCGCTCTCCCAAGTCGACCAGCAGCGGATTTTGCGGCGTCACGCCGAAGAATCCGCGGCCATCATCGCTGACGATGCGCGCGCCGTATTCTTCGCCGAGCCGGGTCAGCGTCTCGCTGCGCTCATGCAGCTCGGTCGCCGCCAGCGCCGCGCGCAGCGCCTGCAGCTGCAAGACTTTTGTGTCGCTGAACTGTCGCGCGACCAGCGCGGCGCGATCCTGCCGGTACAGCAGTATCGCCGTCGCCTGGCTCACCGCGACGACCATCAGCAGCAGCAGGGCCAGGCGTCCGAACAGCGAACGCGGCCACAAAGTCACGGGCGCGGCCCCGGTGTCGGCCGGGCTTTCTCGCGACCTCGTCCGGCACGAAGACATAGCCGAAGCCCCAGACCGTCTGCAGGTAGCGCGGCGCTCGCGGGGTCGGGCTCGATCAGTTTGCGCAGTCGGGAGACCTGGACGTCGATCGCCCGGTCGAAGACGTCGTGATCGCGTCCGCGGGCGAGCAGCATCAGCTTTTCGCGCGCCAGCGGCTGGCGGGCATGGGTGACGAAGACCTTCAGCAAGCCGAACTCGCCGGTGGTCATCGGCAACGGCGTGCCATTGCGGGTCAGCGTGCGCGTGGTCAGATCGAGGACATAGGGGCCGAATTCGATCCGGCCTTCGCCCACCGGCGCGCCGGGCGCGAGGCGCTCGATCTGGCGGCGCAGCACCGCATGGATGCGCGCCACCAGCTCGCGTGGATTGAATGGCTTGGGCAGGTAATCGTCGGCGCCCATTTCGAGGCCGACGATGCGGTCGATGTCCTCGCCCTTGGCCGTCAGCATGATGATAGGCACGGTTTCACCCGAGCCGCGCAGTCTTCGGCAGACGGCAAGGCCGTCCTCGCCGGGAAGCATCAGGTCGAGCACCAGCAAATGCGGCGGATCGCGCTGCAGCTTCTTGTCGAGCTCCCGCGCATCGGGCAGCGCCTGCACCTGGAATCCCTGCTCGGACAGATAGCGCACCAGCAGCTCGCGCAGCCGGGGATCGTCGTCGACGACCAGAATTTTTGGCGTAAGCTGTTTCATTGCTCGATTATCACGGGCGCGCGCGGCGCGGCGCCCGCCACTTGTCACGAATTGTAACGCCCGGCCACAGGGGCAACGATTGGTTACACTCGACGCTCGTTCCGGGCCTTGCCATGGCCGCCGAACGAACCGTTACAAATCCCTCGGCTTCTGCAATGCTTGGCTTACAGGCGTCGCCTACAGTCGGCATCGTTCGCGACCCGAAAGAGCGGGGCAGCGAAGAACCCATTATCGAGGAGGTCCGTACCATGAAACGCATCCTGATTGCCTTGCTTGCAGCGGTCGCGCTTTGCGGCGTCGCTGCGTATTCGTGGGCCGATGGCGCGAGGCACGGCCACGACACCGATCCGCTGGCGGTAATCGCCACCCTGCAAGCGCAACTGAAGCTCAATACCTCGCAGCAATTGCAGTTCAATAATGCGCTGGCGCAAAGCAAGGCCGCGCACGATGCGATGAGGAGCGGTTTCGCCCAGCTCAAGGCCGCTACCCAGACCGAGCTTGCCAAGAGCGCGCCCGACCTCGGCGTCGCTGGCGGCATTGTCCGATCAGGTGCAGCAGCAGAACAGCGGCGTGCGCAAGCAGGCGCGCGCGGCGTGGCTCGCGCTGTACGACACCCTGTCCCCCGATCAGAAGCTGGTCGTGCGTGACGCGGTCAACGCGCGCATCGCGCAGGCCGAGGAGTTCCGCGCGCAAATGCGGGCGTCGCACGGACAGCGATAACGCTGTCCGGCGCGGCGCCGATATGCGGCGTCCTGCGGCGACGGACGGCCTTGCCTTCGG
Source organism: uncultured beta proteobacterium (assembly GCA_963847585.1). Classification (GTDB taxonomy): domain Bacteria; phylum Pseudomonadota; class Gammaproteobacteria; order Burkholderiales; family Casimicrobiaceae; genus PALSA-1003. The sequence continues at coordinate 357,731 of CAWKAQ010000011.1, forward strand.
TCGTTGGCGGACGATAATGCTATCGTCATACCGTGGCGGCGCTGCCCAGGCTGCGCCGCGAACGTTTCGCAGGCCGGGTCCACTCCTCCCCCAGGATCCGAACAGGATCTACGAACTCGGTCTGTCCTCGTGCGCCTCCATCGCGGGGCGCTCTTTTTTTGCGTCCGTGCCCGCGCTAGGCGGCGCAGAAGTCCGCAGGCTGCGCCGCCGCTCGGCCCGGCGAAGTCCGCAAGCAAGCGCTCGGCGAGCAGGTGCAGCTCGTCCGGCAAGACCGGCTTCAGCAGCACGTCGGGTGCGGTCGAGCGCATCGCGGCAAAGGCCTCCGCCGAGGCATCGCCGCTGATCAGCACCGCGGGTATCTGCTGGCCCAATTCGGCGCGCAGGCGCGCCACGGCGTCGGTCCCCAGCGCACCGCCGGCGAGTCGATAGTCGGCCACGATCAGGTCCGGATAGCGGCCTAGCTCACCCAATGCCGCAAGCACGGCGCCGCCGGACCCGGCGCCGCAGACCTGCGCGCCCCATTGCGCGAACCAGAGGCGCATCGCATCGACGATAGCGCTTTCGTCGTCGACGACGGCGATCAACGCGCCGGCCAATGAGTGCGTACAGGAATTCTGATGTCGCGCCGGCGAGCACGCGGATCGCGCCGCTGCGCGCGGCACCACGACGGCAAAGCGCGATCCGCGCGCTGGCGTCGAATCGACCTCGATCGGATGGCCGAGCAAAGCCGCGAGCCGGCGGATGATCGCGAGCCCGAGGCCCATGCCCTGGCCCGCGTCATGCGTCGCCGGTCGAATCTGATAAAAAGCCTCGAATATCCGTTCGCGCTCGGCGGCGGGGATTCCGGCGCCGGTATCGCGCACCTCGATGGCGACCTGGGCCCCGCGTCGACGCACGCCGAGGACTGCGCCGCCGCGTCCGGTATGTCGTACCGCGTTCGAAACAAAGTTGGCAAGCACACGCTCGAGCAACACCGGATCGCTGTCGACCCATACGCCGGTGGGCACGATCCCGAGGCGCAAGCCGCGCGCCGCGGCGAGCGGAGCGAATTCGCGCTCGAGTCGCGCGAACAGAGGCGCCAGCGGAAATCTGGCGCGCGATGGAACCACCGCGCCGGCATCCAGCTTGGATATGTCCATCAACGCCGTGAACTGCCGCTCGAGCGCTTCGACCGACGCATTGATGCAATCGACGATTTCCCGGGTCGCGGTATCCTGGACTCGTGCCGCCAGCGCGGCGCCGAACAGGCCCATCGCGTGCAACGGCTGGCGCAGGTCGTGGCTGGCCGCGGCGAGGAACTGGGTCTTGTCGCGATTGGCGGCTTCGGCGGTGGCGCGGGCGCGATCGGCCGCAGCGGTCTCGCGCGTGAGCTCGCCGATCAGGTCCACGTTCTCGTAGCGTATCGTCAGCGACTGCGTCATCAGGTTGTTGAGGTTGTGCCCGGAAGCCAGAATGAAGGCGAGCACGACCAGCATGACCGCGGCGATATAGAAATGCAGTCGATCGCCCTCCGCGGCGACGCGCACGATCAACGGCAACAGCGCCGGCAGGACGAAGCCATAGAACGCCGGCTTGTAGACCGAGGTGAGATTGATCCCGCCGAGAATCACGCCGAACAGGCACACGATCACCAGCGCCTGATGGCCGGGATCGCCGGGCACGAACAGCATGACCCCGGCGCATCCCCAGAGCGCGCCTGCGAGGGTCGAGCCCAGCGCCGACGCGCGGCCCCAGCGGCCGGACGAGGACTTCGGCCGGCGCCGCGGCGCGATAACGGCGTACCAGCTGGAAACGCCACGCCTGGTTGAGCAGAATCGCGGCGAACCAGACGGCGAACGCCGACGCCGGGACCGTGCCCCACATGACGGTGATCAGAATGGCGCCGCCCAGCGCCATCGACGCGGTCGTGCGCGGCCACTGCGCGAACAGCGTCCGCGACCTGGTCGGCACGAGCGCGCCGCAGCAGCGGTGGCGCAAGCGCAGTCAGCAATGCCACGAGCCGCGACGCCGCTTTCAGCGCGGGCGTGCGGCGTGCGTATCGAGCCGGACGCCGCGGCGCGCCAGCTCGATCACGACTTGCGTGCGGTTGTGCACGTTGAACGCGCGCAGGATTGCGCTGACATGCACTTTCACCGTGCCTTCCGACAGGGAAAGGTCGCGGCAGATCAGCTTGTTCGGCTTGCCCTGAACCAGCAGACGTAAAACGTCGGACTGGCGCAAGCGTCAGTCCCAGGTCTTCGGCTCTCGCCACCGCTCGCGGTCTCGCGCTGCCGGTTCCCGGACAGTCGGACGGCACGAATACGCCGCCGGAAAGCACCAGTCGCAGCGCGTCGATCAGCACGCGCGTATTGGCGGTCTTCGGAATGAAGCCCATCGCCCCCAGATCGAGGGCGCGCTCGACCGTCGCGCGGTCGTGGGTCGCCGAGAGCACCAGCAGCGGGATTCCCGGCCAGTCGCGGCGCAATTCGGCCAAGAGCTCGAAGCCATCGCTGCGCGGCAGCGTCAGGTCGAGGACGATCAATTCGGTATCCGGCGCGGCGGCCAGCGCGGCGTGCGCGTCGGATGCATCTTCGGCCTGGACGAGATCGAGCGCGGCGTCGAGCTCGGTCAGCACGTGCTTCAGCGCTTCCTGTATCAGCGGATGATCATCGATCACGAGTATCTTCATCGCGCTCCCCAGGACGTGAAGATCCGCTGCGGTACCTTCTGCAGCGTGTTCCGACTCTAGTTGGATGGCGCGCGCCGTCAACTGTAGGAAGTAACAGCCAAGCCCGCGAGCACATCGCCCTTCATGTAATCTACACATTCCCGACGCCAGCCGCCGATCCGCCCATGCTCGTCTACGTCATACGCCGCAGCCTGCAGGCCTTGCTGGTGATGTTCGTGATGTCGATACTCGTCTTCGTCGGCGTCTACGCGATCGGCAACCCGATCGATATCCTGATCAATCCGCTCGCCGACCAGATCGAGCGCGAACACGCGATCGCGGCACTGGGACTCGACCAGCCGCTGTGGACGCAGTACGCCAAATTCCTGGCCGGCGCGCTGCACGGCGATCTCGGCCGATCGTTCGTACACAGCACGCCCGCGCTCGGACTGATCCTGGAACGCATGCCGGCGACGCTGGAGCTCGCACTGATCGCGATGCTGATCGCGATCCTCCTGGGCATTCCGCTCGGCCTCTGGGCGGGGCTGAAGCCGCACAGCATCGCCGGCCGCTCGATCATGGCGGGTTCGATTCTCGGCTTTTCACTGCCGACGTTCTGGGTCGGACTGATGCTGATCATGGTCTTCTCGGTGATGCTCGGCTGGCTGCCTTCGAACGGGCGCGGGCCGACAAAGGATTTTTTCGGCGTCCCGGTCAGCTTCCTGTCGCTCGAGGGCTGGCGCCACCTGATCCTGCCGGCGATCAACCTCGCCTTGTTCAAGCTGGCACTGCTGATCCGTCTGACGCGCTCAGGCACCCGCGAAGCGCTGCTGCAGGACTACGTCAAGTTCGCGCGCGCCAAGGGCCTGTCCAACGCGCGCGTGATCGGCGTCCACGTGCTGCGCAATATCCTGATCCCCATAGTGACCATCATCGGACTGGAGTTCGGCTCGGTGATCGCGTTTGCCATCGTCACCGAAAGCGTTTTCGCCTGGCCCGGGATGGGCAAGCTGCTGATCGATTCGATCAATCTGCTCGACCGACCGGTGATCGTCGCCTATCTGCTGATCACCGTGTTCATGTTCATCGTGATCAATCTGCTGGTCGACCTGCTCTACTCGACGCTCGATCCCCGCGTGCGCATCGCCGACAGCAAGGGATAGCATTGACCAGCGCAGCCGCAGAGACGCCGTTCCGACGCATCGCGTCGGATTTCGCCGATAGCCGGATCGCCGTGTTCGGGCTGGCGCTGCTCGGGCTTATCGTGTTGGTGGCGATCGCGGCGCCGCTGATCTCGCCGCAGAATCCGTACGATCTGGCGCAGCTCGACGTCGTCGACGGCCGGTTGCCGCCAGGGTCGGTATCGGCCGACGGCGCGACTTTCTGGCTCGGGACCGACGATCAGGGGCGCGACATGCTCTCGGCGATCTTCTACGGGCTGCGCATCAGCCTCTCCGTCGGCGTGGCCAGCACGGTGCTGGCACTCGCGCTCGGGCTTGCGCTCGGCCTTACCGCGGCGTACTTCGGCGGCAAGATCGAGACGCTGATCATGCGCATTGCCGACATCCAGCTTTCGTTTCCGGCGATCCTGATCGCGCTGATCCTGCTGGCCGTGCTCGGACAGGGGATGCTGAAGATCATCGCCGCGCTGGTGGCGGTGCAATGGGCGTACTACGCGCGGACGGTGCGCAGCGCCGCGCTGGTCGAGAAGCGCAGGGAATACGTCGAGGCGGCGCGCTGCCTCGCGCTGACGCCCGCGCGCATCGTGTTCCGCCATATCCTGCCGAACTGCCTGCCGCCGCTGATCGTCGTCGCGACGGTGCAGGTCGCGGCGGCGATCGCGCTCGAGGCGACGCTGTCCTTCCTCGGCCTCGGGCTGCCGATCACCGAGCCCTCGCTGGGACTCCTGATCGCCAACGGCTACCAGTACCTGCTCTCCGGCAAGTACTGGATCAGCTTCTTCCCCGGGATTGCGCTGCTGCTGACGATCTTCAGCATCAATCTGGTCGCCGATCAGTTGCGCGACGTCGTCAATCCGAGGCTGCAGCGATGACCGACGCGGTGTTGAGCGTCGAAGGCCTGCGCACCCATTTCATCACCAAGGCGGGCGTCGTCAAGGCGGTCGACGACGTGAGCTTCAGCGTCGCGCGCGGCGAAGTGCTTGGCCTGGTCGGCGAATCGGGCTCGGGCAAGTCGGTGACCGGATACTCGATCATGGGCCTGGTCGACGCGCCGGGGCGCATCGTCGCCGGCCGGATCAACGTATCGCGGCGACGACCTCACGGCGTTTGGAGTCCGAGGCGATGCGTCAGTTGCGCGGCAACCGGATCGCGATGATCTTCCAGGATCCGATGATGACGCTGAACCCGGTCCTCACCATCGAAACGCAGATGGTCGAGGCGATCCTCGCCCATGAGCGCGTGCGGTACGATGTTGCCGTGGCACGCGCCCGAGCCTGCCTCGTGCAGGTCGGCATCGCATCGCCGGATGCGAGGCTCGCCGCCTATCCGCATCAGTTCTCCGGCGGCATGCGGCAGCGGGTGGCGATCGCGATCGCGCTGCTCAATGTCCCCGATGTGATCATCGCCGACGAGCCGACGACCGCGCTCGACGTGACGATTCAGGGCCAAATCCTGTTCGAGATGCAGAAACTCACGCGCGAAACGGGTGCCGCGCTGATCTGGATCACGCACGACCTTTCGGTGATAGCCGGCCTCGCCGACCGCGTTTGCGTGATGTACGCCGGCCGGATCGTCGAACAAGGTACGACTGCCGACGTGCTCGGCGCGCCGCGACACCCGTACACGCGGGGTCTGCTCGACTCGGTGCCCGGCCAGGCGCAGGAGCACGAGCGTTTGCGAAATATACCGGGCATGACGCCGTCGCTGCTCGATATCGGCGCCGGCTGCGCGTTCCGCGCACGCTGCGCCTACGCGACCGCGGTCTGCGCGCAAACGCCGGAGATCACGCCGATCGGTGCGGACGAGCACACGCTGCGCTGCTTTCACCCGCTGCCCGCCGCCGATCTATTCGCTGCAGCCGCAAAGGGGGCAGGTCGATGAAGCCGGAGATCGCCGGCAAGCCAGCGCCGGGTCCAGTCGATCAGCTGGTCTCGCGCGCCGCTGGCGAGCAGCTTGCGGGCCGCGCCGACGAGGCGATGGCCATTCTCGCCGAAGCGCTGCGACTGGATCCGAATCACGGCTCGGCGCTGACTTTCGCTGCGCTCCTTGCTCTGCGCCGCGGGCAGGCCGCCGCGGCACTCGATTATGCATCGCGCGCGATCGCCGTCGATCCGCGCCGGGCGCGCGCATACCATCTGCGCGGGCTCGCGCTCCAGGCCGTCGGACGCGGCGCCGAGGCTCTGGTCGAGTCTGCGACAGGCGGTGGCGATGGACGCCAAGCTTGTCGACGCACGGCTGGATCTCGGCAATGCGCTGCTGGACGAAGGCGACGTCGCGAGCGCGGCGGCTGAGATCGACGCGGTGCTGGCCGCCGAGCCTTCGGCGATCGCCTACAACAGCCTGGGCAACCTGCGCGCGCGACAGCGGCAATTCGATGCCGCGATCGCCGCCTACAGCCGAGCGATCGAGCTCGACCCGCGCCTGTCGCAGGCGCACGGCAATCTCGGCATGCTGCAATTCAGCGTCGCCGACAACGATGCCGCGATCGCATCATTCCGGCGCGCCGTCGCGCTCGCGCCCGATCGGCCGGCCAACTGGAGTGCACTGTTGTTCGCGCTCAGCGTCTCGGATCGCGCGACCGCCCGTGGCATCGCTGCCGAACATCGCGCTTTCGGCGAGCGCTTTGCGGCGCGGATCGCGCCGTTGCCCGCCGTCGTCCCGGCGCCTCGCGCCGGCCGGCGCCTGAGGATAGGCTACGTTTCGTCCGATTGGCGGCGGCATGCGGTTGCGGTGTTTGCCGAGCCGCTGCTGGCCGCACACGATCGCGACCGCTTCGAGATTTTCTGCTATCAGAGTCATGCCGGCGGCGACGAGGTCACCGCCCGCTTCGCCGCGTTGGCCGACCATTTTGTCCCGATCGCTTCGATGCCTGATGCCGAGGCCGCTGGGCGCATTCGCGACGACGCGATCGACATCCTGGTCGACTTGAACGGCCATACGGCGCACAACCGCCTGCCGCTGTTCTTTCTCAAGCCGGCGCCGGTCCAGGCCACTTGGCTCGGCTATCTGGGCAGCACAGGCGTGCCGACGATCGACTACCGCCTGACCGACCGCTACACCGATCCGGCGGTGCAGTCGGAGGCCGCCGGCGCCGAAGCGCTCTGGCGACTGCCGCTGACGCAATGGTGCTACCGCCCTTATGTCGAGGCGCCCGACGTCGGTCCGCTCCCTGCGTCGACGGCCGGCGGCATCACGTTTGTCTGCATGAACCATCCGCTCAAGAGTTCGCGCAGTGCGTTCGTGCTCTGGGCGCGCATCCTGGCGGCGGTGCCGGCGTCACGCCTGATACTGCTGGCAACGCCTTACGACGCCCAGCGCGCGCGAGTGCTGGCGTTCTTCGCCGGTGAGGGCATCGCGGGCGAGCGCATCGAGCAGGTCGGCGAGGCCCCGATCGCTACGTATCTCGCCCGATACCTGCGCGCCGACATCGCGCTCGACAGCCTGCCATGCGCCGGCGGTACGACGACCTGCGACGCGCTGTGGATGGGCGTGCCGGTCGTCACCCTGGTCGGCGATCGGCCGTTCTCGCGAAGCGGTGCGAGCCTGCTGCGCAACGCGGACCTGACCGAGCTGATCACGCGCACGCCCGACGAGTATGTGCGCGCCGCGGTCGATCTGGCGACCGATCGGGTGCGGCTCGCGACGCTGCGCGCGGGACTCCGCGATCGGCTGCGCGCTTCGCCGCTGCTCGACCCGGCCGGCTTCGCTCGCGCGGTCGAGGATGCCTTCGACGAGATGTGGGAACGCGCCGTCGCGGCGTCGCGCACATGAATGCCGATGTCGAAGTCGACCTGGTGCCCCAGACGCCGCCTTTGGTGGAGCTTCGCCGTGTATCCAAGCACTTCGTCAAGCCGCTGGACCTGCCGGCGCGCATCGCCAATCTGCTGGGCGCGGGCTTGCATGACGAAGTCGTGCACGCGGTCGATCGCGTCGACCTGGGCATCGCCGAACGCGAGGTCGTCGGATTGGTCGGCGAGTCGGGTTGCGGCAAGTCGACGCTCGGGAGAATCGCCGTCGGGCATGCTGCCGCCGACCAAGGGTGAGCGGCGCTGGCGCGGAGAGCGCTTGTCGGAGCAGGCTCCCGCGGAGGCGCGCCAGCAGCAACTCAAGATGCAGATGATCTTCCAGGATCCGTACGCGTCGCTGAACCCGCGCCTGCGCGTCGTCGAGATCGTCGGCGAAGCGCCGGTCGTGCACGGCCTGATCGCGCCGCAGCAGCAGGTCGAATACGTCGGCCTGCAGCTCAATCGCGTCGGCCTGGACCCGACGCTGATGCGGCGCTTTCCGCACCAGTTCTCGGGTGGTCAGCGCGCGCGTATCGGTATCGCGCGCGCGCTGGCGGTCAGGCCGGAATTCATCGTCTGCGACGAATCGATCGCCGCGCTGGACGTGTCGATCCAGGCACAGGTGCTGAACTTGTTCATGGATTTGCGGGCGGCGCTCAACCTGACGTATCTTTTCATCAGCCACGATCTGGGCGTCGTGCGACACATCAGCGATCGCGTCCTGATCATGTACCTTGGACGCATCGTCGAATCGGGCCCGACGCAGCAGCTGTTCAGCGCGCCCAACCATCCGTACACGCAGGCGCTTCTGCTGGAAATGGGCCGTCTCGAGCCGAAAAAGCGAACCTTTGTTCCGATCCGCGGCGAGATTCCATCGCCGATGGCGCCGCCATCGGGCTGTCATTTTCATCCGCGCTGCCCGTATGCGATGCGGATATGCCGCGACCTGGCGCCGCCGCTGGACGAGATCGCCCCGGGCCGATGGTCGGCTTGTCATCTGAACGACGGGGTGCGGCATTGATCGACGCTGTTCGACGTCACGCCGAAGCGACGCAATCGATCCCGCTGGTGCTCGACTCGCCGCACAGCGGCACCGCGTATCCCGCCGACTTCGACCACGCTGCGCCGCGTGCGCTGGTGCGGCGCGCCGAGGACACCTATGTCGACGAGCTCTTCGCCTCGGCGCCGCGGTTCGGCGCGACCCTGATCGAAGCGCTGTTCCCGCGCGCTTACATCGATCCGAACCGGCACGTTGCCGACATCGACACCGAGCTCCTCGCCGACGCCTGGCCCGGGCCGGTGACACCGTCGCACAAGACCGAGCAAGGCATCGGGCTTGTCTGGCGACTCGCGCACGGCGGCGTGCCGATGTACGCGCGCCGGCTCGGCGCGGCCGAGGTGCGGCAGCGCATCGAGCGCTATTACGATCCGTATCATGCCGTCGTCGCCGCGGCGCTCGACGAGAGGCATCGCGCGTTCGGGGTGGTCTGGCATCTGAACTGTCATTCGATGCCGGCGGAGGGCGACGTCAATGCCGACGATCCGGGACGAGCGCGCGCCGATTTCGTCCTCGGCGATCGCGATGCCACGACCTGCGCGCCCGAATTCACCGCATTCGTCGCCGCAACCCTGGCGGCGATGGGTTACGAGGTCGCGATCAACGACCCGTACAAGGGCGTCGAGCTGGTGCGGAAGTTCGGCCGCCCGCACGAGCGCCGGCACAGCCTGCAGATCGAGATCAATCGCCGGCTCTACATGAACGAGACGACGCTGGCCAAGCTCGACGGATTCGAGCCGCTGCGGCGGAATCTCGATCGTCTGCTCGACGCACTGCGCGCCTTCGTCCTGGCGCGCGTCCGATGACCGGACGCCCCCATTGGCCTGACCACTTGACCGGTTCCGGGGCTCTTGCTACCGTAGCTCGAGCCGCGTCCGCAATCGACTCAGATCGAACGAAGAGGCGCGGCGGAAATACTCCCGGAGGAACCATGATGAACGTCTTCGTACGCGGCCTTGTCGCTGCGGTCTTCGCATTCAGCGTTTTTGCAGCGCCGGCATTCGCCGCGTATCCGGAGCGTCCGGTCACGTTGATCGTTCCGTGGGCCGCAGGCGGCGGCACCGACGCCACCGCGCGCATCATCGCAAGCCTGCTCGAAAAGGAGCTCGGCCAGCCGGTGACCGTCGTCAACCGCACCGGCGGCAGCGGCGTCGTCGGACACGCCGCCATCGCCTCGGCGGCGCCGGACGGCTACACGATCGGCATGATCACCGTCGAAATCGGCATGATGCACTGGCAGGGGCTGACCGAACTCAACGGCGCGTCGTACACGCCGATCGGCCTGGTCAACGCGGACCCGGCGGGCATCGAAGGTGCGCGCCGACGCGCCGTACAAGACCGTCGGCGACCTGGTCGCCGCGGTCAAGGCCAACCCGGGCAAGTTCAAGGCGTCCGGCACCGGGCAGGGCGGCATCTGGCATCTGGCGATCGCCGGCATGCTGCGCGACATGAAAGTCGATCCTGCGAGCGTGCCGTGGGTGCCGTCGAACGGCGCCGCCCCCGGACTGCAGGACATGGTCGCCGGCGGCGTCGAGATCGCACCGGTGTCGCTGCCGGAGGCGCGGTCGCTGATCGACGCCGGCAAGGTGAAGAGCCTGGCGGTGCTGTCCGACAAGCGCTCGACCTTGTACCCGAACGTGCCGACGCTGAAGGAAGCCGCGGGCAGCGACTGGACGATGGCGGCCTGGCGCGGCATCGCCGCGCCGAAGGGCATTCCGGCCGAAGCGCGCGACAAGCTCGCTGCGGCGATCAAGAAGATCGCCACCAGCAAGGACTACAACGACTTCATGATGCAGCGCGGATTCGGCGTCATATACGAGGGGCCGGACGATTTCGCCAAGTACATGGCCAAGTCCGACACCGACCTCGGCGCGACGATGAAGGCCGTCGGCATCGTCAAGTGAGGCGACCCGCGCGCTGCGAGGACCGCAAGCCTAGCGCAGCGTGAAGCTCAACGACGCCGTCTGGGGCGCGCTGTTCATCCTGTTGTCGGTTGCGCTCCTCGTGCACGTCCAGAGCTTTCCGACGATACCGGGCCAGAAGATCGGCCCGGCGCTTTTCCCCGGGATCATCGCAGTCGGCCTGGCGGTCTGCGGAGCGCTGCTGATCGTCAAGGGCCTGGCTGCGCGCGCGCAGGGTCCGAGCATGCGCGGTGGCTGACGTTTGCGCCGTGGGTCGGTTCGCGGCGCCATGTGCTGGCCTTCTTTCTGGTCATCGCGGTCAACGTCGTTTTACATCCTGCTGGTCGACAAGCTCGGCTTCATCCCGACCGCGGTGATCTACCTGGCGGTGTTGTTCGCGGTGTTCGGTGTCTCGCCGCGGTGGAACCTTCCGATCGCCATCATCGTCACCCTGCTGCATCCACTACGCTTCTACAAGATGCTGAAGGTTCCGCTGCCGTGGGGCGTGTTGACCCGAGTCGCATGGTAGCGGTCGTCGAGGCCACGCACGCGAAGGGGAGGCGATGAGCCCCGCCTGGGCACAGGCATTCGCGATGGTGTTCGAGCCGTACAACATCTTTGTGATGCTGGCGGCGTCGCTGTTCGGACTGTTCGTCGGCGCGGTCCCGGGCCTGACCGCGACGATGGCGACCGCGCTGCTGGTGCCGGTGACTTTTTTCATGGCGCCGGTGCCCGCGATCGCCGCGATCGTCACCGCGACCGCGATGGCCATATTCTCCGGCGACATCCCGGGCTGCCTGATGCGAATGCCGGGCACGCCGGCGTCGGCCGCGTACACCGACGAAGCCTACGCGATGACCAAGAAGGGGCAGGCGGAGACCGCGCTCGGCGCGGGGCTGGTGTTTTCCGCGGTCGGCGGGCTGTTCGGCACGGCGGTGCTGATGCTTTCGGCGCCGACGCTCGCCGAGTTCGCGCTCAAATTCAGCTCGTTCGAATATTTCTGGCTGGTGCTGCTCGGACTGACCTGCGCCGTCTTCATCACGTCGGATCGCCCGCTGAAGGGATTCATTTCGCTGCTGCTCGGTCTGCTGGTCGCCTGCGTCGGGCTTGAACAACCCGGCGGCGATTCCGCGCTTCACCTTCGGCAGCGTCGAGCTTCTCGGCGGCATCGGGCTGATCCCGATGATGATAGGCATGTTCGCGATCTCGGAAATCATCCGCTATGCGGTCGACACCAATCCGACCATGAAGATCGTCGACAAGCCGATCGGCAACGTCTTCAAGGGCATGTGGCGGCTGGCCAGGAAATATCCTGTTCAGATCCTGCGCGGCAGCGCGCTGGGCACGCTGGTCGGCGCGCTGCCCGGCGCGGGCGCCGACATCGCGGCGTGGATGTCGTACGCGATGAGCAAGAAATTTTCGAAGGAGCCGGAGAAATTCGGCACCGGCCATGTCGAAGGCATCGTCGAGTCGGGCTCGGCGAACAACAGCGCGCTGGCCGGCGCATGGATTCCCGCGCTGGTATTCGGTATTCCGGGCGACTCGATCACCGCGATCGTCATCGGCGTGCTGTACATGAAAAACATGAATCCCGGGACCGTCGCTTTTCACCAACAATCCGCAGAACATCTATGCGGTCTATCTGTTGTTCATCATCGCCAATCTGATCATGCTGCCGCTCGGCTGGTGGTGCATCAAGGTGTCGAAGCAGATCCTCAAGGTGCCGCGCACGGTCCTGATGCCGGTGATCATGCTGTTTTGCGTCGTCGGCTCGTTCGCGATCAACAACACCGCCTTCGACGTCACCGTGATGCTGATCGCCGGCATCGCCGCGTTCATCCTCGAGGAAAACGGCTTCCCGGTCGCGCCGGCGATCCTTGGCGTCGTTCTCGGCGGCATGCTGGAGGAGAATTTCGTCAGCTCGATGATCAAGTCGGACGGCCAGCTGACGGCGTTCTTTGCCCGTCCGGTCGCGGCGACGCTGGGCGTCATGACCGCCGCGGTCTGGTTCCTGCCGCTTTTGATGCGCCGTCTGCGGCGCCTCGCCGGGATCGAAGAGCCCGCCTAGCGCCGCTGGGCGCGATGCTGCAGCGCAGCGCGTTGACCCCGCGCGTGCGGCAGGGTAAAATCCACAGGTTATAGCCAGGCCGGCCGGAATTGCGGCCAAATGCGGTTTTACAAGCGAGCAATGCGCGGCAAACTGGTCGTCGGCAACTGGAAAATGAACGGCGGTTTGCGGCAGAACGACGCGCTGCTCGCCGACTTGCGTTCGGGCTGGACGGCGATGCCGTCGCGGCGAATAGCGATTTGCGTGCCATTTCCCTATCTTTGGCAGGCTCAGGCGGCGCTTTCCGGCTCGGTGCTCGACTGGGGTGCCCAGAACGTCAGCGAACATGCTTCCGGCGCATTCACCGGAGAGGTCGCGGCGACGATGGTGGCCGAATTCGGCAGCCGCGTGGCGATCGTCGGCCACTCCGAGCGGCGGACGCTGTACGGCGAGACCGACGCGGCGGTCGCGAACAAGGCTGCTGCGGCGCTGGCGGCCGGTTTGACGCCGATCGTCTGCGTGGGTGAGACACTGGCCGAGCGCGAGGCATCCGCTACCGACGCGGTCGTGCTGCGACAGCTGGATGCCGTCGTTGCCGTGCTGGGCGAGAAGCTCGCGCGGGCAGTCGTCGCGTATGAGCCGGTGTGGGCGATCGGTACGGGCAGAACGGCCACGCCGCAGCAGGCCGAGGCCGTTCATGGGCTCCTGCGCCGCCGGCTGCGGACGGCAGTAGGCGAGGCGGCGGAAGAAATGCTGTTGCTTTACGGAGGCAGCGTGAAGGCGGATAACGCCAAGACGCTGTTTGCGTGTGCGAATATCGACGGAGGCCTGGTGGGCGGCGCATCGCTCAAGGCTGACGAATTTTTGGCGATTGCGCGTGCCTAACACGACGCAGCGCGGCGCAGCGACGGCTTGTTCGCCGGACGCGCGGTGGGCGACAAGGAACGAAGGATGATCTGGGAAACGGTTCTGATCGGTGTGCACTTTCTGATAGCCGTGGCGTTGATCGGCTTTATATTGATGCAGCATGGCAAGGGCGCCGACATGGGCGCCGCGTTCGGCAGCGGCGCGTCGGGCAGCCTTTTTGGCGCCGCAGGCTCGGCGAACTTCCTGTCGCGGACAACCGCGATACTGGCCACCGTGTTCTTTCTGTCGAGTCTCGGCTTGACGTATCTGGCGACCAATCACGAGGCGGCGCGGGATCTGATGCAGCAGGGCGTGGCGCCGAAAGCGCCGGCGACCGCGCCGAAGGCGGGCGATTTGCCTCAGCCAGCGGCGCCCGCGGCGCCGGCAGCTCCGGCGCCTGCCGATCCGAATTCGAAAGCGGGGGAAATACCGAAATAGCGGCGGTTGGCGGCGAGGCTTGCCGCGATCGGCCAAAACCAGGAGCTCTTGGTCTGCCGGATGCGAACCGACCGTGCAGCGCGCGGACAAGCCGACGTGGTGAAATTGGTAGACACGCTGTCTTGAGGGGGCAGTGGCGTAAGCCGTGGGAGTTCGAGTCTCCCCGTCGGCACCAGAATGACAAGGCGCGCGAGCGCTGAAGCAGGAGCAGTTCGATTGCGGCGGCGGTTTGGCTGCCGTCGCGTTTTGACGGGGGTGGTCGATACCATCATGCTGGAACAGTACTTTCCGATCCTGCTTTTCATCCTGGTCGGTGTCGGCATCGGGCTGCTCCTGCTCACCGTCGGAACGCTGGTCGCGCCCAACCGCCCCGACGCGGCGAAACTGTCCCCGTACGAATGCGGGTTCGAAGCTTTCGAGGACGCGCGGATGAAGTTCGACGTCCGCTACTACCTGATCGCCATCCTGTTCATCCTGTTCGATCTCGAGATTGCGTTTCTTTTTCCCTGGGCGGTCGTTCTGCCCGACATCGGCATCTTCGGCTTCTGGTCGATGATGGTCTTCCTGGCCATTCTGGTGATCGGCTTCGTCTACGAGTGGAAGAAGGGGGCGCTGGAGTGGGAATAGCAATACCGCAACGATTGAAGGGTCGCATGCCGATTGAAGGCATCCTCGAAAAAGGCTTTGTCACCACGTCGCTCGACGCGCTGATCAACTGGTCGCGCAACGGCTCGATGTGGCCGATGACCTTCGGCCTCGCCTGCTGCGCCGTCGAAATGATGCATGCCGGGGCGGCGCGCTACGACCTCGACCGCTTCGGCGTCGTGTTCCGGCCGAGCCCGCGTCAATCCGACGTGATGATCGTCGCCGGCACGCTGTGCAACAAGATGGCGCCGGCGTTGCGCCGCGTCTATGACCAGATGGCCGAGCCGCGCTGGGTCATTTCGATGGGCTCCTGCGCCAACGGCGGCGGCTACTACCACTATTCGTACTCGGTCGTCCGCGGCTGCGATCGCATCGTGCCGGTCGACATCTATGTGCCCGGCTGCCCCCCGACGGCCGAGGCGCTGCTCTACGGGATCATCCAGCTGCAAAACAAGATCTGGCGCACCAATACGATCGCACGCTGATGAACAACGCGATGCTTTCCGAAGCGCTCGGATCCGTATTCGCGGACAAGCTTCGCGTCGAGACGGCGTTCGGCGCGGTCACGGCGGTCGTCGACGCCGAGCGGCTGATCGCGACGATGCGTTCGCTGCGCGATCTGCCCGAGTTTCGCTTCGAGACGCTGATCGACATTTGCGGCGTCGACTATTCGGCGTACGGCGCCACCTCGCGCGGGCTCGCCTACTCGAGCTCCGACGCGACGCCGGCGGAGCCGCCAAAGCGACTGCACGGCGGGCGGTTCGCGGCGGTCTATCACCTGCTGTCGATCACGCACAACCACCGCCTGCGCGTGCGCGCCTTCGCGCCCGACGACGATTTTCCGGTGTTGCCATCGGTCATCGACGTCTGGCCGTCGGCCAACTGGTACGAGCGCGAGGCATTCGATTTCTACGGCGTCATGTTTGCCGGTCATCCCGATCTGCGGCGCATCCTGACCGACTACGGCTTTGTCGGCCATCCGTTCCGCAAGGACTTTCCGCTTGTCCGGCAACGTCGAAATGCGCTACGACCCCGAGCAGGGCCGCGTCATCTACCAGCCGGTGACGATCGAGCCGCGCGAGGTCGTGCCGCGCATCATCCGCGAGGACAGCTACGCGGAGCGAAGGCGAAGCTGAACGCGGAAATTCGCTACACATGTGCGCCGTTAGGTGCCGCAACTGCGCACGCGCAGTGGCCTGCGCAGAATCCGATCGCAACTACACGATGAATTTTGGGCCGCAGCATCCGGCGGCGCACGGCGTGCTGCGGCTGGTGCTCGAGCTCGACGGCGAAGTCATCCAGCGCGCCGATCCGCACATCGGCCTGCTGCACCGGGCGACCGAAAAGCTCGCCGAGTACAAGACCTACGTCCAGTCGCTGCCGTACATGGACCGGCTGGATTACGTCTCGATGATGTCGAACGAGCACGCCTATTGCCTGGCGATCGAAAAGCTGCTCGGCATCGACGTGCCGATCCGCGCGCTCTACATCCGCGTGATGTTCGACGAGATCACGCGGATCCTCAATCACCTGCTGTGGCTCGGCGCGTATTCGCTCGACGTCGGCGCGATGACGACGTTCCTGTACTGCTTCCGCGAGCGCGAAGACCTGATGGACTGCTACGAAGCGGTTTCCGGGCGCGCGCCTGCACGCCGCGTACTACCGCCCGGGCGGCGTCTACCGCGACCTGCCCGACCGCATGCCGCAGTACCAGCCGTCGCCGATCCACAACGCCCGGGCGATCGCGCGGATGAACGAGAACCGGCAGGGCAGCCTGCTCGATTTCATCGAAGATTTCACCCGGCGCTTTCCGGGCTACGTCGACGAATACGAAACCCTGCTGACCGAGAACCGGATCTGGAAGCAGCGCACGGTGGGCATCGGCGTCGTCACGCCGGAGCGCGCGAAGGCGCTGGGCTTCACCGGCCCGATGCTGCGCGGCTCGGGCGTTGCCTGGGATCTGCGCAAGAAGCAGCCGTACGCGGTCTACGACCGGATGAAGTTCGACATACCGGTGGGAACGACCGGCGACTGCTACGACCGCTATCTGGTCCGCGTGCAGGAGATGCGCGAAGCGAACCGGATCATCAAGCAGTGCATCGACTGGCTGCGCGACAATCCCGGCCCGGTGATCACCGCCAACCACAAGATCGCACCGCCGTCGCGCGAGGAAATGAAGGCCAACATGGAAGAGCTGATCCATCATTTCAAGCTCTTCACCGAAGGCATCCACGTGCCGCCGGGCGAAGTGTATGCCGCGGTCGAGCACCCGAAGGGCGAGTTCGGCATCTACCTCATCTCGGACGGCGCCAACAAGCCGTACCGGATGAAGATCCGCGCCGCCGGCTTCCCGCATCTGGCGGCGCTGGACGAAATGTCGCGCGGGCACATGCTCGCCGACGTCGTCGCGATCATCGGCTCGCAGGATATCGTGTTCGGGGAGATCGACCGATGAGCGTCATCGATTCCAGGGTCATCAACATCGACGAGCTGAAGCTCGAGCATTTCGCCAAGGGCGACAAATTCGAATCCAGGTCGGCGCGCATCGGCCCGCCGCTCGGCGCGAAGGATCTCGGCTACTCGTACGATGTCGTCCCGCCCGGGCAAGAGCTTCGTGCCCATTCCACAGCCACCGCGGCGAAGAGGAGATGTTCTTCATCGTCAAGGGCACCGGGACGCTGCGCTACGGCGAGCGAGACGCGAAAGATTCGCGCCGGCGATGTCATCTGCTGTCCGACCGGCGGTCCGGAAACGGCGCACCAGATCGTCAACGACTCGGACTGCGACCTCTGCCTACCTGTCGATCAGCACGATGATGCCGGCCGAGGTCTGCGAATACCCGGATTCGAAGAAGATAGGCGCTTTCGGCGGCGGGCTGCGCCACATGACGCACACTGGCGACCACGTCGACTACTGGACCGGACGAAATGTGAGCGACTACCGCAAGCGAGGTCTTGCGATGCATGCTCAGGCCGATGCGCTGACAAGGATCGATCGCGAGATCGCCAAGTACCCTGCCGATCAGAAACAGCTCGGCGGTGATGGCCGCGCTCGCGATCGCGCAGGACGAAAAGGGCTGGCTGTCGACCGAGACGATGGACTTCGTCGCCGGCTATCTCGACATGCCGCCGATCGCGGTCTACGAGGTCGCGACGTTCTACGAGATGTACAACACCGAGCCGACCGGCAGGTACAAGCTGACGATCTGCACCAATCTGCCGTGCGCGCTGCAAGGCGCGAGCGAGGCGGCCGAGCACCTGAAGCGGAAGCTCGGCGTCGGATTCGGCGAAACGACGGCCGGACCGGATGTTTACGCTGAAGCAAGGCGAATGCTTCGGCGCGTGCGGCGATGCGCCGGTGCTGCTGGTCAACAACAAGCGCATGTGCAGCTGGATGCGTCCGGCGAGAACTCGATCGCACTGATGGCCGAACTGGCGGCGGAGGCCGAAGCCGTGAACGCCCCGGCGGAATTTCTCGACTACGGCCCCGACGCCATCATCATGGCCGGGCTCAACGGCCGCAACTGGGGCGCTGGACGACTATGTCGCGCGCGGCGGCTACGACGCGCTGAAAAAGATCCTGGCCGAGAAGATCCCGCCGGCCACCGTGATCGCCGAAGTCAAGAAGTCGGCGCTGCGCGGCCGCGGCGGAGCGGGCTTCCCCACCGGCCTCAAATGGAGCTTCATGCCGCAGCAGTATCGCCGGCGAGAAATATCTGGTCTGCAATTCCGACGAGGGCGAGCCGGGCACTTTCAAGGACCGCGACATCATGCGCTACAACCCGCACATCCTGATCGAGGGGATGGCGATTGCCGCGTATGCGATGGGCTGCAAGCGCGGCTATAACTACATCCACGGCGAGATCTGGGATACCTACGAGCGCTGCGAGCAGGCGCTCGAGCAGGCGTATCGCAGCCGGCTTGCTCGGCGACAACATCCTCGGCAGCGGTTTTTCCTTTCACCTGTACAACCATCACGGCTACGGCGCGTACATCTGCGGCGAGGAAACCGCGCTGCTCGAATCGCTCGAGGGAAAGAAAGGCTTGCCGCGCTTCAAGCCGCCGTTTCCGGCGAGCTTCGGCCTGTACGGCAAGCCGACGACGATCAACAACACCGAGACCTTCGCCGCCGTGCCGTGGATCATCAACAACGGCGGCGAGGCGTTTCTCGCGCTCGGACGCCAGAACAACGGCGGCACCAAGATCTTTTCGGTGTCCGGCGACGTCGCGCGCCCGGGCAATTACGAGATCAGGCTCGGCACGCCGTTCGCCCAGCTGCTCGAAATGGCCGGCGGGATGCGCGGCGGGGCGCAAGCTCA
Organism: uncultured beta proteobacterium; assembly: GCA_963847585.1. GTDB lineage: Bacteria > Pseudomonadota > Gammaproteobacteria > Burkholderiales > Casimicrobiaceae > PALSA-1003. The sequence continues at coordinate 376,656 of CAWKAQ010000011.1, forward strand.
AGGCGTGCATCCCCGGCGGCTCGTCGATGCCTGTGCTGCCCGGCGAGGTCATGCTCGCCACCGACATGGACTACGACTCGATCGCCAAGGCCGGCTCGATGCTTGGCTCCGGCGCGGTGATCCTGATGGACGATACGCGCTGCATGGTGCAGGTCGCTGTTGCGGCTGTCCTACTTCTACTTCGAGGAGTCCTGCGGCCAGTGCACGCCGTGCCGCGAAGGCACCGGCTGGCTGTGGCGCGTCGTCGACCGCATCGAGCACGGCAAGGGAAAAAACGAGGACCTGGACCTGCTGCTGTCGGTCTCGGACAACATCGCGGGACGCACGATCTGCGCGCTGGGCGACGCCGCGGCGCTGCCGGTAAAGAGCTTCATCAAGCATTTCCGCGACGAATTCCAGTACCACATCGACCACAAGCAGTGCCTGGTGCCCGCTTATGTTTGACCTTCCGACCGCGCCAGCTTCCGGGTGCGCGCGATGCTGACGCTCGAAGTCGACGGCAAGTCCGTCCAGGTGCCCAACGGCAGCACGGTGATGGACGCCGCGCACAAGCTCGACATCTACGTGCCGCATTTCTGCTGGCACAAGAAGCTCACGATCGCCGCCAATTGCCGCATGTGCCTGGTCCAGGTCGAGAAGGCGCCGAAGCCGCAGCCGGCCTGCGCGACGCCGGCCGCCGAAGGCATGAAGGTTTGGACCCACTCCGAAGCCGCCGTCACCGCGCAAAAAGGCGTGATGGAATTCCTGCTGATCAATCACCCGCTGGACTGCCCGATCTGCGACCAGGGCGGCGAGTGCCAGCTGCAGGATCTCGCCGTCGGCTACGGCGCGTCGAGCTCGCGCTACGACGAGCCCAAGCGGGTGGTGCTCAACAAGAACCTGGGCCCGCTGATCGCGACCGACATGACGCGCTGCATCCATTGCACGCGCTGCGTGCGCTTCGGCCAGGAGATCGCCGGCGTCATGGAGCTGGGCATGGCGAACCGCGGCGAGTTCGCGGAGATCATGACCTTCGTCGGCCGCACCGTCGACTCCGAGCTGTCCGGCAACATGATCGACCTCTGCCCGGTCGGCGCGCTGACATCGAAGCCATTCCGCTACACGGCGCGGACCTGGGAGCTGGCGCGGCGAAAATCGGTGTCGCCGCACGACGGGTTGGGCAGCAATCTCGTCGTTCAGGTCAAGAACGACAGAGTCATGCGCGTCGTGCCGCTGGAAAACGAGCCGGTCAACGAATGCTGGCTGTCAGACAAGGACCGGTTTTCCTACGAGGGGCTCAATTCGCAGGATCGGCTGACGCGTCCATTGCTGCGGCGTGACGGACAGCTGGTCGAAACCGACTGGCAAACGGCGCTCGAGTACGCCGCCGCCGAGCTCGTCCGCGTGCGCGATCAATATGGCGCGGATGCCGTCGGCGCGCTGGTGTCGCCGCATTCGACGCTCGAGGAATTGCATCTCGCGCAAAAGCTCATTCGCGGTCTCGGCAGCGACAACATCGATTTCAGGCTGCGGCAATCGGATTTCTCCGTCGATGCGCCACCGGCTGGTGCGCCCTGGCTCGGGATGTCCATCGCCGAGTTCGCCGCGCTCGATCGCGTACTTGTCGTCGGCAGCTTCCTGCGCAACGACCATCCGCTGCTCGCGCACCGGCTGCGCCAGGCGGCCAAGAAAGGTGCGCAGCTTTCGCTGTTGCACGCGAGCGACGACGATCTGTTGATCAGGGTCGCGCACAAGGCGATCGTCGCGCCGTCGGCGATGCCGCGCGTGCTGGCGGAAATCGTCGTGGCAGCGGCCGCGGCGGCGGGCAAGCCAGCGCCGGCGGCCCTTTCCGGGATTACCGCGTCGGCGGACGCGCAGGCCATCGCGGCGAGCCTCGCCTCGGGCGAGCGCAAGGGCATCTTTCTGGGCAACTTCGCGCAACACCATCCGAAGGCGGCCCAGCTGCATGCGCTGGCGCAGGAGCTGGCGCGGCTGACTGGCGCGACACAAGGCTTCCTCACCGAAGCGGCCAATTCGGTAGGCGGACACATTGCACAGGCGATGCCGCAACGCGGCGGCATGAATGCGAATGCGATGCTGGTCTCGCCGCGCAAAGCTTATCTGCTTCTGCATGCGGAGACCGATCTTGACGCCGCGGACCCGGGGGTCGCGCGCGCGGCGCTGAAGGCCGCCGAATGCGTGATCGCGCTCTCGCCGTTTCGCTCCGGTGTGGCCGAGCACGCCGATGTCGTGCTGCCGATCTCGCCCTTCAGCGAGACCGCCGGCACCTTCATCAACTGCGAGGGGCGCGTGCAGGCGTTCAACGGCGTCGCGCCGCCGCTGGGCGAGGCGCGGCCGGCGTGGAAAGTGCTGCGCGTGCTGGGGTCGCTGCTCGGCCTGGAGGGGTTCGCGCAGGACAGCATCGAGGCCGTCCGTCTGGAATTGCCGGCGCCTGGAAGCGATCGCGGCGCGACTGTCGAATGCGACCTCCACCGCAATCGGCGCACCGGGCGGTAGCCGACGCCGTGCCGGAGCGCGTCGCCGACGTGCCGATGTATTTCGCCGATCCGCTGGTGCGGCGCGCGGCTTCGCTGCAGAAGACGCGCAACGCGCGGCCGCCAGCGCGTGCGCGCCAACGCGGCGACCTTGGCGCGGCTGCAGCTTGCCGACGGCGACGCTGCCCGCGTGCGCCGCGGCGAGGGCGAGGCGATGCTCAAGGTCGTCGCCGATGCCAGCGTGCCCGACGGCTGCGTACGTATCGCGGCCGCGCATGCGGCGACGAGCATGCTGGGTCCGATGTTCGGGTCGATTGCGGTCGAGGCGGTCGGATGAACGAGCATGCTCGCTCCGGTGCAGGATTTTTTCGGTCCGACCTGGCCGGCCGTGTGGACGCTGGCCAAGATCGTCGCGATCGCGATTCCGCTTATCCTGGCCGTCGCCTATCTGACGCTGGCCGAGCGCAAGGTGATCGGCTGGATGCAAGTCCGCATCGGCCCCAACCGCGTCGGTCCGCTGGGTCTCCTGCAGCCGTTCGCCGACGTTTTCAAGCTGGTGTTCAAGGAGATCATCGTTCCGTCGGGCGCGAACCGCAGCCTCTTCTTCCTGGCCCCGATGCTCTCGCTCGGCCCCGCGCTCGCCGCCTGGGCCGTGATCCCGTTCGACGATGGCATCGTCCTGTCCAACATCAACGCCGGGCTGCTCTACATCCTGGCGATGACCTCGATCGGCGTCTATGGCGTCATCCTCGCCGGCTGGGCCTCGAATTCCAAATATGCGTTCCTCGGCTGCCTGCGCTCGGCGGCGCAGATCGTGTCGTACGAGATCGCGATGGGCTTTGCGCTGGTCGGCGTGCTGATGGCGGCATCGAGCCTCAATATCAGCGACATCGTGCGCGGCCAGAGCGGCGGCTTCTGGCATTGGTACATGCTGCCGCTGCTGCCGCTGTTCGTCGTCTACCTGGTATCGGGCATCGCCGAGACGAATCGCCACCCGTTCGACGTCGCCGAAGGCGAGTCCGAGATCGTTGCCGGCTTCCACGTCGAGTATTCGGGAGTGACGTTCGCGGTGTTCTTTCTCGCCGAATACATGAACATGATCCTGATCTCCACGTTGGCCTCGACCATGTTCCTCGGCGGCTGGCTGGCGCCGCTGCCGATCCTGAACGAGCTCGGGGTCGCCGGCCTGCATCCGCTCGGCGACGGCTTCCTCTGGCTGTTCGTCAAGATCTGCGCGATGCTGTTCATCTTTCTCTGGATACGCGCGACCTTTCCCCGCTACCGCTATGACCAGATCATGCGGCTGGGCTGGAAGATATTCATTCCGGTCACGCTGGTGTGGATCGCATTTCTCGGCGCGATGATGCAGACGCGCTGGGCCTACCTTTTCCACTGAGCGATTCGCGATGCTGCAGAGAGTCCGCGATTTCTTCAACACCTACCTTCTGATCGAGCTGTGGCAGGGCCTGCGCGTCACCCTGACGCAACATGTTCCGGCCGAAGATCACCGTTCAGTTTCCCGAGGAAAAGACGCCGATGAGCCCGCGCTTTCGCGGACTGCACGCGCTGCGCCGCTATCCGAACGGCGAGGAGCGCTGCATCGCGTGCAAGCTGTGCGAAGCGGTGTGCCCGGCGCTGGCGATCACGATCGAGTCGGAAGCACGCGAGGACGGCACGCGGCGCACGACGCGCTACGACATCGATCTCACCAAATGCATATTCTGCGGGTTCTGCGAGGAGTCCTGCCCGGTCGACTCGATCGTCGAAACGCGGATACTCGAGTACCACGGCGAAAAGCGGGGCGATTTGATCTACACGAAGGAAATGCTGCTCGCCGTCGGCGACCGCTACGAGGCGGAGATCGCGGCCGATCGCGCCGCAGATGCGAAGTACCGATGAGCGCGCGAGCCGAAGGCAGCCCGCAGGGCCGTTCGCGCGCGAATCGGCAGGAGGCCGACACGCAATCGTCGGTCCTTCGCCCGGCAATGATCGAGGCCGAGCGCTGAGATGAACATCCAGCCGGTCATCTTCTACGTTTTCGCGGCAGTGCTGGTCTTCGCGGCCTTGCGCGTCATCAGCAGCAGCAATCCCGTGCACTCGGCGCTGTGGCTGGTGCTTTCGTTCTTCAGCGCCGCGGGAATATGGCTGCTGCTGCAGGCCGAGTTCCTCGCCATCGCTCTGGTGCTGGTCTACGTCGGCGCGGTGATGGTCCTTTTCCTTTTTGTCGTGATGATGCTCGACGTCAATTTCGCCAAGATGCGCGAGCAATTCAAAAGCTACATTCCGGTCGGCGCGACGGTCGGCATACTGATCCTGGTCGAAATGACCCTGGTGCTGCTCGGCGGTTACTTCGCCCCGGCGACCGGCGCGGCGCCGGCGGCTGCCGGCGCGGGTTACAGCAACACCCGCGCGCTGGGCCTGCTGCTCTATACCGATTACGCCTACCCGTTCGAAATCGCGGCGGTGATCCTGCTGGTGGCGATCATCGCCGCGATCGCACTGACGCATCGGGCGCCGCGCACGAGCAAGCGCCAGGATCCGGCAGCCCAGGTCAAGGTACGGCGTGGCGATCGTCTGCGCGTGCTCGACATGCCGGCGGAGAAGAACGAGCGCTGAGCGCGTCGAAGGACGCTGCACGGCAGCAACAATGGCATAGGCCGGGTGATGCGGCCGCAGCCTTCAGGGAGCAATGGACTTGTCGTTTACCTGGCAACCGACGCTGACGCATTACCTGGTCCTCGGCGCGATCCTGTTCGCGATCAGCGTGATCGGCATCTTCCTCAACCGGCGCAACGTCATCCTGATGCTGATGGCGATCGAGCTGATGCTGCTCGCCGTCAATCTGAATTTCATCGCGTTTTCGCATTACCTCAACGACCCGGCGGGACAGGTATTCGTCTTCTTCATCCTGACGGTGGCGGCCGCCGAGTCGGCGATCGGTCTGGCGATCCTGGTTCTTCTGTTCCGCACCGTGCGCTCGATCGACGTCGAAGATCTGGCGACGCTCAAACACTAGCGATGACGACGGAACAAATCTACCTGCTGATACCGTCGGCCCCGCTGCTCGCGGCCGTGGTCGTCGGCCTCTGGGGCCCCAGGCTGGGGCGGGCGCTGTCGCACTGGATCTGCATACTCGGGGTCGCCGTGTCGACCGCCGCGTCGGCCTGGGTGCTGAGAGACGTGCTGGCCGGCCATTCGTTCAATGGCGACGTCTACATCTGGATGTCGTCGGGCGGGATCAAGTTCGCGATCGGGTTCCTGATCGATCCGCTGACGGCGCTGATGATCACCGTCGTCTCGTTCGTGTCACTGATGGTCCACGTCTACACGGTCGGCTACATGGCCGACGATCCCGGCTACACGCGGTTTTTCGCCTACATATCGCTGTTCACCTTCAGCATGCTGATGCTGGTAATGGCGAACAACTTCCTGCAGCTGTTTTTCGGGTGGGAGGCGGTCGGCCTGGTCTCGTATCTGCTGATCGGCTTCTGGTACACGCGCCCGACGGCGAACTACGCGAGCCTCAAGGCGTTTCTGGCCAACCGTGTCGGCGACTTCGGCTTCGTGCTGGGTATCGGCCTGATCGTCGCGTTTTTCGGCTCGCTCGACTACGCAACCGTCTTCGCCGCCGCGCCGCAAGCCGCAGGCGCAACGTTGAATCTGCGTCGGCGACAGGCAATGGTCGGTGCTGACGGCGATCTGCATCGGCCTGTTCGTCGGTGCGATGGGCAAAAGCGCGCAAGTTCCGCTGCATGTGTGGCTGCCGGACTCGATGGAAGGTCCGACGCCGATCTCGGCGCTGATCCACGCGGCGACGATGGTGACTGCCGGAATCTTCATGGTCGCGCGGATGAGCCCGCTGTTCGAGCTGTCCGACACCGCGTTGTCGTTCGTCACCATCATCGGCGCGACGACCGCGCTGTTCATGGCGTTTCTCGGCATCGTGCAAAACGACATCAAGCGGGTCATCGCCTATTCGACGTTGTCGCAACTGGGCTACATGACCGTCGCGCTGGGCGTGTCCGCCTACTCGGCGGCCATCTTCCACCTGATGACCCACGCATTCTTCAAGGCGCTTCTGTTCCTGGCCGCGGGTTCGGTGATCATCGCGCTGCATCACGAACAGGATCTGCGCCGGATGGGAGGCTTGAGGAAATACATGCCGATCACCTACTGGACGACGGTGATCGGGTCGCTCGCACTGGCCGGCATCCCGCCGTTTGCCGGCTTTTTCTCCAAGGACGCGATCATCGAGGCGGTCCAGCTGTCGACGGTCACCGGGCACACCTACGCGCGGGTGGCGCTGACGCTCGGCGTGTTCGTGACGGCGCTGTACAGTTTTCGCATGCTGTTCCTCGCGTTTCACGGCGAGGAGCGCTTCCGGCAGCCGCATGCCGCGGCCGCCGCCGAGGAGCCGGGACACGACGACCATGCAGCCGCCGGCCCGCCGCACGAAAGCCCCTGGGTGGTCACCGTGCCGCTGATCCTGCTGGCGATCCCGTCGATCTATGCCGGCTGGGCGTACGTCGAGCCGGTGCTTTTCGGCGATTTCTTCGGAAGCTCGATCGCGATCGCGCCGCAACACGCCGCAATGGCGACGCTGCGCGAGGAGTGGCACGGCGTCGGCGATTTCATCGCGCATGGCTTCGCCGGGGCGCCGTTCTGGTTCGCGGTCGCGGGCATCGGACTCGCATGGCTGCTCTACATTCGTCGCCCCGACCTGCCGGCAAGGATCCAGGCCCGGACCGAGGCGCTGTACGCGCTGCTCGCCAACAACTATTACATCGATCGTTTCAACGACTGGTTTTTCGCCGGCGGTTTCCGGCGCACCGGCAGCCTGTTTTCCGAGATCGGCGACCGTTCGGTGATCGACGGATTCTTCGTCAACGGCAGCGCGCGCATGGTCGGCGCGGTATCCGCTGCTCTGCGGCTGATCCAGTCGGGCTACATGTACCTGTACGCGTTCGCGATGATCCTGGGCGTGTTCATCGCCCTGTTCTGGTGGGTCGTGCTGAGGGTCGTCTGATGCTGCCCTACCTGAGTCTCGCGATCTGGGTTCCGATCGTCGCCGGCCTGCTGGTGCTCGTGGTCAACCGCGACGCCGATGCTGCCGCTGCGCGCTGGCTGGCGCTGGTCGGCGCCGTCGCCGGGTTCGCCGTCACGATCCCGCTCTACGTCCATTTCAGGCTCGGCACCGCCGAGATGCAGTTCGTCGAGGCGGTCGAGTGGATCCCGCGCTTCAACGTCAATTATCTGCTCGGCATCGACGGTATTTCGCTGCTGTTCGTCCTGCTGAACAGTTTCATCACCGTGCTGGTCGTCTGGGCCGGCTGGATCGTCATCCAGACGCGGGTCGCCCAGTACATGGCGGCATTCCTGATCATGTCGGGCCTGATCAACGGCGTGTTCGCCTCGCTCGACGGCGTGCTGTTCTACGTTTTCTTCGAAGTCGATGCTGATTCCGATGTACCTGATCATCGGCATCTGGGGCGGCCCGAACCGAGTCTACGCGGCGATCAAGTTCTTCCTGTACACGCTGCTCGGCTCGTTCCTGATGCTGGTCGCGTTCATCTATCTGTACTCGGTCAGCGGCGGCAGTTTTTCGATTCTCGAATGGTACCAGCTGCCGCTGTCGCTGAAGACGCAGCTCCTGCTTTTCGTCGCGTTCTTTCTGTCGTTCGCCGTCAAGGTTCCGATGTGGCCGGTGCATACCTGGCTGCCCGACGCGCACGTCGAGGCGCCGACCGGCGGCTCGGTCGTGCTCGCGGCGCTGACGCTCAAGGTCGGCGCGTACGGCTTTGTCCGCTTCGTGCTGCCGATACTGCCGGACGCGAGCCATTACCTGGCCAACTTCGTCATCACGCTGTCGCTGATCGCGGTGATCTACATCGGCTTCGTCGCGCTGGTGCAGGCCGACATGAAAAAGCTGATCGCCTATTCGTCGATCGCGCACATGGGCTTTGTCACGCTCGGCTTCTTTCTGTTCAGCGAGCTCGGCGTCGAGGGCGGCCTCGTTCAGATGCTCTCGCATGGCTTCGTCTCGGCGGCGATGTTTCTTTGCGTGGGCGTGCTGTACGACCGCATGCACAGCCGGCAGATCGCCGATTACGGCGGCGTGGTCAACACGATGCCGCGATTCGCCGCGCTCGCGATGCTGTTCGCGATGGCCAACGCCGGTCTGCCCGGCACCAGCGGATTCGTCGGCGAGTTCATGGTGATCCTCGCCGCGGTCAAGGCGAATTTCTGGGTAGGATTCCTCGCCGCGGTGACGCTGATTCTCGGCGCCGCCTACACGCTCTGGATGTACAAGCGGGTCTGGTTCGGCGCGGTGGTGAGCGAGCAGGTCGCAGCGCTGAAGGACCTGTCGCGGCGAGAGTTCTGGCTGCTGGCGACACTCGCCGCGGTAGTCCTGGTCATGGGCGTCTATCCGAAGCCGTTTACCGACGTCATGCACGCGTCGGTCACCGACCTGCTGGCGCACGTCGCCAAGAGCAAATTGTGATGACCGGCACATCCGTGAATTTCGACTTCCTTCCGGCCTTGCCGGAGATCGCGCTGCTGGTCGCGGCTTGCGTCGTGCTGATGGTCGACCTGGTGCTGCCCGAAACCCGGCGCAAATGGAGCTACTGGCTGACCCAGCTCGGCGTGGTCGCGACCGCGTGGCTGTCGCTGTACGTATTCCACGAGTCGCCGGCGCACACGTTCGGCAATACCTTTGTCGCCGATGCGCTGGCCGACGTGCTCAAGTTCCTGAGCTGCGTCACCGTCGCGCTGACGCTCGCGTACTCGCGCAGCTACCTGACGGCACGCGGGCTGTTCCGCGGCGAGACCTTCGCGCTGATGATGTTCGCGCTGCTCGGCATGATGGTGATGATTTCGGCCAATCATTTCCTGCTGCTGTATCTCGGGCTGGAGCTGATGTCGCTGTCGCTGTACGCGATGATTGCGCTGCAACGGGAATCGGGCCAGGCGGTCGAAGCGGCGATGAAATACTTCGTCCTCGGCGCGCTCGCTTCCGGCCTGCTGCTCTACGGCATGTCGATGATCTACGGCGCGACCGGGACCCTCGACGTCGCGCGCGTCGCCACGACTGTTTTCGCCGGCGGCGTCAACAAGACCATGCTGGCTTTCGGCCTGGTATTCGTCGTCTCGGCGATCGCGTTCAAGCTCGGCGCCGTGCCGTACCACATGTGGGTGCCCGACGTGTACGAGGGCGCGCCGACGGCGATGACGCTGTTCGTCGGCGCGGCGCCCGAAGCTCGCCGCGTTCGGCTTCATGACGCGGCTGCTGGTGGGATCGCTCGCGGCGATGGCGTTCGACTGGCAGGGAATGCTGCTGATCCTATCGCTGCTGTCGATGATCGCCGGCAATGTGATCGCGATCTCGCAGACCAACATCAAGCGAATGCTGGCGTACTCGACGATCGCCAACATGGGCTACATGCTGATGGGCTTTCTCGCCGCCAACATCAACGGCTACAGCGCGGCGATGTTCTACACGATCACCTATGTGATGACCACACTGGTCAGCTTCGGCATGGTCATGCTGCTGTCGCGCGCCGGCTTCGAAGCCGACCAGCTGGACGACTTCAAGGGACTCAACCAGCGCAGCCCGTGGTATGCGTTCCTGATGCTGCTGACGATGTTCTCGCTGGCCGGCATTCCGCCGACGGTCGGCTTTTACGCCAAGTTCGCCGTCATCGAGGCGGCCGTCGACGTCGGGCTCGTCTGGCTCGCCGTCGTCGCCGTGATGGCGTCGTTGATCGGCGCCTACTATTATCTGCGCATCGTCAAGCTGATGTATTTCGACGACCCGGTCGACACCGCTCCGCTGGAGTCGCGAAGCGATACCAAGGCATTGCTGTCGATCAACGGACGTCGCGTTGTTGCTGCTGGGCATCTTCCCGCAATGGCTGCTGGGCATGTGCGTCGTCGCCCTGACGCGGTCCTACTGATCCCGCTCGGCCGCGAGCTGCCAACGTCGAGTCGAACTCCGGATCAACGATGCGCGTCGGATTCTTCGTCACCTGCCTGGTCGACCTGATGCGTCCGTCGATCGGCTTCGCGGCGATCAGGCTGCTCGAAGCGGGCGGCGCCGAAGTGTTCGTGCCGCCGACGCAGACCTGCTGCGGCCAGCCTGGCTATAACTCCGGCGATCGCACCGGAGCGATCGCACTGGCGCGAAAGCTGGTCGGCGAATTCGAAGCCTGCGACTATCTGGTCGCCCCGTCCGGCTCCTGCACCGGCATGATCAAGACCCACTACGCCGACCTCTTTCGCGACGATCCGGCGATGCTCGCGCGCGCCGGAGCGCTGGCGGCACGAACTTTCGAGCTGACCGATTTCCTGGTGAACGTGCTCAAGCTCGACGCGGTGCCCGGAACGTATACCGGCACGATCACCTATCATGACAGTTGCGCCGGACTGCGCGAGATGGGCGTCAAGCAACAGCCGCGCGCGCTGCTGGCCCGGATGCCCGGCGTCAGGCTCGCCGAAATGACCGAGTGCGAGACCTGCTGCGGGTTCGGTGGAACCTTCTCGATCAAGTACGGCGAGATCGCGACGCGGCTCGCCGACAACAAATGCGAGCACATCGCGGCCTCGGGCGCCGAAGCGGTCGTGCTCGGCGATCTGGGCTGCATGCTCAACATCGAGGGGCGGCTGCGCCGGCGCGGTGATACCCGCACTCGCGTACTGCACATCGCCGAATTGCTGGCCGGCGAATAGAGCCCTAGCCTCACCAGGACTCGTCATGCACATCGCCTCGATGCACTTCAAGGAACGCGCGCACGACAACATGGGCAACGCCCAGCTGCAGGGCAACCTGCAGAAGATCAAGGGTAAATTCGTCGCCAAGCGGCGCGAATCGCTGGTCGAGCTGGACGACTTCGAGGCACGCGCGAAGCCGCGCGCGCGATCCGCCAGCGCGCGCTCGACAACCTCGACGTCTGGCTGGAGATGTTCGAGCGCAACGCGACTGCGCGCGGCGCGACGGTGCTCTGGGCCGAGACGCCGGCCGACGTCAACCGGCACGTGCTGGCGATCGCGGAGCGTCACGGCGCCGCCAAGATCATCAAGTCCAAGTCGATGGTCAGCGAAGAGTCGGCGCTCGATCGCGCGATCGAGGCTGCCGGCAAGGAAGTCGTCGAAACCGATCTCGGCGAATACATCCTGCAGATCAACGACTACGAGCCGCCGTCGCACATCATCGGTCCGGCGCTGCACAAGAGCAAGGAAGAGGTGTCCGACCTGTTCGCCAAGGTGCACGGCACCGCGAAAAAGATGGAGATCAACGAGCTCTGTCTCGAGGCGCGCCAGGTGCTGCGCAAGCACTACCTGGCCGCCGATATGGGCATCTCGGGCGGCAATTTCTTCGTCGCCGAAACCGGCTCGGTCGTGCTGGTGACCAACGAGGGCAACGCAACGTTGACGACGACCTTGCCCGACGTCCATGTCGCGATCTCCGGCATCGAGAAGATCGTTCCGACGCTCGAGGACGTGGCGACCTTGATGCGCCTGCTGCCGCGCTCGGCGACCGGACAGTCGATCGCCAACTATGTCGACCTCTTGACCGGTGTCCGGGGCGAAGGCGAATTTCACGGCGCCCGGCACATGTACTTCATCCTCGTCGACGCCGGTCGCAGCGCGGTGCTCGGCAGCGAAGTCAGCGAGGCCCTGCGCTGCATCCGCTGCGGCGCGTGCATGAACCATTGCCCGGTCTATCAGAACATCGGCGGCCACTCGTACGGCTGGGTCTATCCCGGGCCGATCGGCTCGATCCTGACGCCGTCGTATATCGGCCTCGAAAACGCGCTCGATCTGCCGCAGGCGTCGACCTTGTGCAATCAATGCGGGGTCGTGTGTCCGGTCAAGATCCCGCTGCCCGACCTGTTGCGAAAGCTGCGCGAGCAGCAGTTCGCGCGGCGGCTGCGGCCGTGGTCCGAACGCGCGGCCTTGCGCGTCTGGTCGTGGCTTGCCGGACGGCCGCGCCTCTTCGGCGCCTTGACCCGCATCGGCGTGCGCATGCTGCACTGGATGGGCGGCCGCGATGCCCTCATCCATCGCCTGCCGCTCGGCGGCGGCTGGACCGACGGCCGCGACATGCCGGCGCCGGCCGGCCGAACGTTTCGAGAGCTCTATGCCGGCCGGCGTACCGGCGGAGGCAAGCCAATGAACGCGCCGCGCGAAGCCAAGGCCGCGCCCAGGATCAGCCGGCGCGGAGAAAGCCTCGGCACCGAGAATGCCTTTGTGGTGCTCGCCGAAGTCAACGCGCTTGCCCGTCAGGGCCGCGACATCGTCTCGTTCTGCATCGGCCAGCCCGACTTTCCGACACCGGCCAACATCCAGGATGCCGCGATCGCGGCGATCCGCGCCGGCAAGCACGGGTACACGCCATCGGCAGGCATCGACGAGCTGCGCGCAGCCGCGGCGCGCGACATGGGCCAGAGGCGCGGGCTCGACCATCAAGCCCGACGACGTGGTGATCGGCGCCGGGGCCAAGCCTTTCATCGCCTACGCGATCGCGTCGGTGACCGACTTCGGCGCCGAGGACGAGGTGATTTATCCGGTGCCGGGCTTTCCGATCTACGAGTCGCAGATCGTGGCCAACGGCGCACTGCCGGTGCCGATACACCTGCGCGAAGCGCGCGATTTCGCCTTCGATCCGCAGCGAGCTCGAAGCCAAGATCACGGCGAAGACCCGGCTGCTGATCCTGAATTCGCCGCATAACCCGACCGGCGCGAGTCTCAAGACCGCCGATCTTGGCGCGATCGCCGAGATACTGCGCCGGCATCCGCAGATCTGGGTGTACGCCGACGAAATCTATTCACGACTGTGCTACGACGGCGAATTCGCCTCGCTCGCATCGCTGCCCGGCATGCTCGAGCGCACGATCATCTCGGACGGGGCATCGAAGACCTGGGCGATGACCGGTTGGCGGCTGGGCTATGTCGCCAATCGCGCGCTGGCCCCGATCTTCACCCGCTGGATCACCAATACCGATTCCTGTGCGTCGCAGATCAGCCAGTGGGCGGCGCTCGAGGCCATCACCGGCCCGCAGGGCGACGCCGATGCGATGCGAAGCTCTTTCCTCGAGCGGCGAGACCTGATCGTCTCTCTGTTGAACCAGGTTCCGGGCATCAGCTGCAAGACACCCGGCGGCGCCTTCTACGCCTGGCCGAATGTGACCGGGGCATGCAAGCGGACAGGTTGCGCCGATTCGGAGGAATTCCGCAAGCGCCTGCTGAACGAAGCGGGCGTGGCGGTGCTCGCCGACATCCATTTCGGACGACGCGTGCCCGGCGACGGCCAGCATGTACGCTTTTCGTATGCGGCATCGCCGGCGGCGATCCGGTCCGGCGTCGAGCGCATCGCCTCGTTCATCAAAACGAGCAGCCGATGAGCGCCGGCGGCGACGACCCGGGGCGAGACAGGATTCTCGGTCGCGTGCGCGACGCGCTGGCAAAATCCGGCGCGGCGAGGGACGAAGCCGTCGCGCGCGCGAATGCCGAAGCGTATGTCGCTGCGCACGCCCAGGGCCCACGGCCGCGCATGCCCGATGATCTGGTCGCGCGTTTCATGCAGCGCGCGACCGACATGGAAAGCAGCGTCGCCCGCATCGCCGATCGGCGTGAAATTCCGGCGAGCGTCGCCCGTTATCTCGACGCGCTCGAGCTCGCCCCCGCGCTGGCCGCGCAGCGCTCGCGGCAGGGCGTCTGCTGGCCGGAGCTGGCCGACCTCGACTGGGCCGGCGCCGGACTCGCGATCGAGCCGCGCCCGACCACGGGCGCCGACAAGCTGGGCATCACCGGCACATTCTGCGCGATCGCCGAAACCGGCACGCTGGTGCTGCTCTCCGGCGCGCTCACGCCGACCGGGACGATGCTGCTGCCCGACACCCACATCGCGGTCGTGTCCGCGGCGCGCATCGTCGCCGGCATGGAGGAGGCGTTCGCGCTGGTCCGCAGCGAGCGCGATCCGATGCCGCGTGCCGTCAATCTCGTTTCCGGACCGTCGCGCACCGGCGACATCGAGCAGACGATCGTGCTCGGTGCGCACGGGCCGTACCGCGTCCACATCCTGGTCGTCGACGACTAGAGCAGGGGACTGCGGCTGTCAACAGCCGGTGCGGCCCGAACGTTAACGGTGGCATCGCAACATCGGCGGGCGCATGTCGCCCAAGAGCGTTGCATATCACCGGAGGAACGAGATGGCATTGCGCAATCGAATGCTGCTGGCTGCACTCGCACTGAGCACCGCGGCGGTATCGCTGCCGGCCGCGGCGAAAACCTTTGTCGACATCGAGATCGCGCCGCCGCCGCCTCAGGTCGAAATCGTGCCTGGGCCGCGCGTCGGTTACGTCTGGGGGCCCGGATACTGGCGATGGAACGGCCACAAGCATATCTGGGTTCGCGGCGGCTGGATCCACGAGCGGCACGGCCGGCGCTGGGAACCGCAGCATTGGGTCCGGACGCCGAATGGACGCTGGCATTTTGTCGAGGGCCGCTGGGTGCGCTGAGGACACCGCGGCAGGCGCAGCAGGCTCGGCGCGCTGAATGTCCGCGCGGAGCGCCGCCCGCGGCGACGCCGTCTTAGACGCGGGCTGGCGCCGCGACGGCGGTCGCTGCGCCGCTCCTGGGCGCCTCGTGCTTCGGCTGCGGAAACCAGCCCAGGACGGCCAGCATCACCGCGAATCCGATGACGTACGCCACCGTGACGTGCCAGCCGCCGCGCACCCACGCGATCGCATCCTTGCCATCCGGGTACATGTTCGACAGTGCCACGCCGGCTGACGAGCCGAACCAGATCATCGACCCGCCGAAGCCGACGGCATACGCCAGATAGCCCCAGTCATAGCCGCCTTGCTTGAGTGCTAGCGCGGTCAGCGGAATGTTGTCGAACACCGCCGACACGAAGCCCAGTCCCAGGGCGACATGCCACGACGCGTCGGGCAGCTTGTGCACCGGCATCATCGACGCGGCGAGCACCAACGACAGCAGGAAAATGCTGCCGCGAAGCGCGCCGGGAAGCTCGCTCCAGGCGGGACGCCGCAGCGGCACGCACACCAGCAGCGCCACCCACACGCCGGCGCCGATGAAGGGAAAGCTGCCGGCAATGTCGTTGTAATGCGACGTTGACGACGACGTTGACGACGATCGCGGTGATGAGGATCAGCGCGACGATGAACACCCGGGCCCAGTCGATGACGACGCCGGCCGGCGCTTCGCGCGTGATCGGCGAATAGCGCTGCTGCTGGATCGCCGCCGGTATGCCGAAGACGAGCATCGCGGTGCCGGCGGCGATGTAGGCCTCCACCACCTGCAGCGGATTGACGCCGTCGATCCACATCATCGTCGTCGTCGTGTCGCCGACGACGCTGCCCGAACCGCCGGCGTTGGACGCGGCGACGATCGCCGCCAGGTAGCCGATGTGGATCTTGCCGCGAAACACCGCGCCGGCGATCGTGCCGCCGATCAGCGCGGCGGCGATGTTATCCAGGAAGCTCGACAGCACGAAAATCATGAAAAGGAGGACGAGGCCGCCTTTCCAGTCGTCGGGCAGCAGTTTGGGCAACCATTGCGGAATGCGGCTGGCCTCGAAGTGCTTGGACAGCAGGGCAAAGCCGAGCAGCAGGCCCAGCAGGTTGGTGAGCAGCACCCATTCGTGCCCGAGGTGATCGAGCCAGCCGGCAACGCCGGGTCCTTCCGCGAACGGCGAAAACGCAATCTTGAACAGCGATATCACGACCATGCCGCCGACGGCGATCGGCAGCGTATGGCGGTGAAACAGCGCGACTCCGATCAAGGTCAGCCCGAACAGCAGGAAATCGATCGGCACGCCGGCAATCGCCGGCGGTTCGACCGGCGCCGCACCTGCCACGGCAGGCAGCAGCAACAGCACGGATATCGCCAGCCAGCGGGCGGCCAAGCTCGAGACGCGGGGCATCGACTTCCTCCTGAATTTCCGGCGGCCGCCGCAACGTCGCGCGGCGCGGGAATGGCCCGAGGCGACTTCTGGCTGACCGCTGAAAGCAGCAGTAGCTAACAAAAAGTGCCGCCGGGCGGATTTTTGTGCCGCTGATTGTAGCCCGGCGCCGCCGCCCCGCCAATTCGAGGGCCAAAAACGCTGATTTTCGCCCATTTTCACTCGGCCTCCCCGAATGGCAGACTACTTGCTTGTAAGTGGCGGATTCGACACTTAGACTGATTGACCGCCGGTCTCCCGGGAGTGGAGGCAGGCGGTCCGACCCCGGTGCCATGGCGCTACCCCGCTCATTCACTCGCCTGGACCTGCCGACGCAGCAAACAGTCGGCGAAGGTCTGGACAGGGAGTCCCTGCTAGCGCTGTCCCAGCGCAAGCTGAACGCGCTCGGCCTGCCGGTCTGCTACATCGACGTCGACCAGCGCTACCGCTTCGTCAATCGCGCCTTCCTCGACTGGTCGGGCAAGCCGCAAACCGAGGTCATCGGCCGCGAGGTGGCCGAGGTCGACGGCCGCGAGCTCTACCAGCTCTATCACGCCTACCTCGAAGCCGCGCTCAACGGCGAGCGGGTGACCTTCGAGCGCCAGCTTTCGTCGGTCAAGCGCAACGCCTTCTGGGTCCGCGTCGACTACTACCCCGATCGCGGGCCGCGCGGCGACATTCGCGGCGTGCTCGCGACTTACACCGACGTCGACAACATCAAGCGGATGGAGCTCGAGGCGGGCGAGCGCGAGCATCGCCTGCGCATCGTCACCGACAGCGTCAGCCTGCCGATCTTCTATTTCGATCGCTCGTTCCGTCTGCGCTTTGCCAACAAGCCCTACGGCGAATACATCGGCGTCGCGGTCGACGATCTTCTGGGCCAGCCGCTGAAGAATTTCATTGCGGCCGACGCGCTCGACGAGATGATGGGATATGTCGAGCGCGCGTTCGCCGGCGCGACCGTCAGCTACGATCGCCGCGAGCGCCCGGCCAGCGGCGACCTGCGCTGGGTGCGCATCACGCTGTTCCCCGACCGCGAGCCCGGCCGCAAGACCGGCGGCGCGTTCGCGGTGATCAACGACATCGAGGACGACGTCCGCATTCGCGAGGCGCTGAAGTCCCAGGAATCGCAGCTGCGGCTGTTCGCCGACAACATTCCCGGCCCGATCGCCTACCTCGATCGCTCGCTCAAGTACACGTTCGTCAACCAGGCGTTCGCCAATTGGGTCTGCCGGCCGCAGGCGGAGATCTACGGCAAGACGCCGTACCAGGTCATGCCGCACGACGTCAACGCGTTCTTGCGGCCGATCATCAAGCGCGCGCTCGAGGGCGAGAACGTCGAGTACGAGCGGGTAGGGGCCAGCGCCGACGGCAAGCGCCGCTGGATGCACGGCCGCATCGCGCCCGACCTCGATGCGGCAGCCAAGGTGCGCGGGCTGTATTGCACCGAATACGACATCCACGACCTGAAGCTCACCGAGCAGGCGCTGGCGGCCCGCGAGGAGCAGCTGCGGCTGTTCACCGACAACATTCCCGAGCCGGTCGTGTACGTCGACCTGGACCGTCACTACACGTTCGTCAACGACGCCTTCGTCAGCCTGGTGGGCATCAGCCGCGACGAGATCATCGGCAAGAGCGTGAAGGAGGTGCTGGGGCCGGAAGTGTTCGAGTTCCAGCAGCCGTTCATCGACCGCGCCGCCCGGGGCGAGAGCGTCACCTACGAGCGCGAGACCGTCGACGTCAACGGCCGCCAGCGATGGCTGCGCAACAAGATCGTCCCGGACATGCGCTTCGACGCGACGATCAAGGGTTATTACATCGTCGGCCACGACATCACCGACCTCAAGCAGGCGCAGGACGCGCTGGCTTCGCGGGAATCGCAGCTGCGCGCGATCATGGACGGTGTGCCGGCGCCGGTGGCCTATATCGACCGCGACGAGCGCTGCCAGTATGTCAACCGGCCGTTCCTGCAGTATTTCGGCCTGACCGCGCAACAGGTTGCCGAGCTTCGCCTGCGCGACGTCGTCGGCCACGGCATCTATGCCAGCGCGCAAGCGTTGCTGTCGCGCGCGCTGCAGGGCGAATCGACGTCGTTCGAGCGGCTGGTGCCGGGTGCGGATGCGGTTCAGGCGGTGGATGACGATCCGCGTCGTGCCGGATACCGCGCCGGGAGGCGTGGTCAACGGCGCGTTCGTGCTGATGAACGACATCCATGGCCTCAAGCAGGCGCAGGAAGCTCTGCGCGCCAGCGAGGGCGAGCTGCGGCTGATCATGGACAACGTTCCCGCCCGCGTCGCCTACATCGACCGGGAGTCGTGCTTTCGATTCCTCAACCGGCACAACGAGGAATGGCTGTCCGAAAGCCGCAAGGACCTGACCGGGCGAAAGATCGGCGAAGTCGTCGGCGACGCGCGCGCGCGGCAGCTGCAACCGCTGATGACCCGGGTGTTCTCCGGAGAGACGATCTCGACAGAACAACTGCTGGTGCAGCCGAACGGCGAGCAGCGGTGGGAGTCGATCCACTACGCGCCTAACCGCGACGGCGAAGGCAACGTGATCGGCATCTATGCGGTGCACACCGACATTCACGACCAGAAGCGCAACGAGGAAGCGCTGCGCCGCGCCAACTGGATGCTGTCGTCGCACATCAACAACACGCCGCTGGCGGTGCTCGAGTGGGACCGCGATTTTCGCCTGGTGCGCTGGTCGCCGCAGGCCGAGAACATATTCGGGTGGCGGGCCGAGGAAGTGCTGGGCATGCCGATCACCGGCAGCCAGCTGACGCACGAGGCCGATCGCCCGGGGGTGACCGAGCTGATCGAAAAGCTGATGGCCGGCGAGCAGCCGCGTGCGACCGGGCTCAACCGCAACTATCGCAAGGACGGCGAGACGATCTGGTGCGAGTGGTATCACTCCTGCCTGCTCGACGAGCAGGGCGGCATCGTCTCGATCCTGTCGTTCGTGCAGGACGTCTCATCCCGCATCCAGGCGGAGGAGCGGCTGCAGTATCTGGCCACGCGCGATGCGCTGACCGGGCTGCCGAACCGCCTGCTGCTGCAGGAGCGGCTGGCGCAGGCGATCGCTCAGGCCAAGCGCAACGGCCGCCACGTCGGCGTGCTCTACATCGATCTCGACCGGTTCAAGAACGTCAATGACACGCTGGGACACCGGATCGGCGACGAGCTGTTGAAGCAGGTGACCAAGTCGCTGTCCGGCGCGCTGCGCGAAACCGACCTGCTGGCGCGGCTTGGCGGCGACGAGTTCATGGTCATCGTCGAGGACTTCGACGATGCCGCCGTGTTGAATCGCGTCGCGCAGAAGCTGCAGGACGCGATCGCGCAGCCGTTCCAGATCGAGGAGCACGATATCTATGTGACCTCGTCGATCGGGATCTCGATCTACCCTGACGACAGCGATGACCCCGAGGGCCTGCTGAAGCATGCCGACGTCGCGATGTACCGCTCGAAGGAGCTGGGACGCAATACTTATCAGTTTTTCGATGCCGATCTGGCGGCGCGACGGCTGAAGCAGCACACGCTGGAAAGCTCGTTGCGCACCGCAGTCAAGGAATGCGCGCTCAAGCTGCACTTTCAGCCCATCGTACGCATCGCCGACAAGGTCGATCGTCGGGGCCGAGGCACTGCTGCGCTGGCACGACGAGGAGCACGGCGAAATCGCGCCGCAGGTTTTCATTCCGCTTGCCGAAGAGTCGGGGCTGATCCACGTCCTCGGCGACTGGGTCCTGAAGACTGCCGCCGAGCAGTGCGCTGCGTGGCGCAAGGCAGGCCTCGAGCTGAAGGTGTCGATCAACCTCTCCGGCCGCCAGTTCTATCGCGACGACCTGGCGCAGCGTATTTCCGAAATCGTGCGCAATGCCGGCTGCCAGCCATCGTGGATAGAGCTCGAGGTCACCGAGTCAAGCCTGCTGCACGACCTCGACGCTATCCGCAAGGTTCTGCAGCAGCTGCGCGACGAGGGCTTCTCGGTGGCGATCGACGATTTCGGCACCGGCTACTCCAGCCTGTCGCACCTGAAGCACTTCCCGATCGACACGCTGAAGATCGACATCTCGTTCATCGCCGATCTGGAAACGGACCCGGGCGATGCGGCGATAACCGAGGCGATCATCGCGCTGGCGCGCGGCCTTGATTTGCGGGTCGTCGCCGAAGGCGTCGGCACCAGCGGCCAGCTTGCCTTCCTCGAAGCCCGTGACTGCCACTGTTTCCAGGGCTTCCTGTTCAGCGAAGCGATGGCGCCCGACGAATTCTCCGAATTTGCCGCGACGCATAAATAGCAGGTATTTCGCGCCGCTCCAGATCGGGGCGCGGTGTCAAGAGGCGGGTTGCCCCTTTTTCCGACCCGTTGAGCCAGGCCAGCAGTGGCCGCGCCGCGGTTTCCCAATCGCGCTCCAGCATCAGCATATGCGCGAGCCCCGGTAAAACCAGCGAAGGAACGCCATACAGCGACGCAGTCGCCCTGACATCGGCCGGCGTCGAAATCCTGTCGTCGTTCGCGCCCAGCACGAACAGCCGCGCCGGCGCGACCGGAGCCCCGCCGTGCAGCCGCAGCGTCAGGTCCATCAGCGCCCGCGGCGATTCGGGCGTCAGATGAGCGATCGCCTCGGCCAGAATCTTCGGTGGAACGCTGGCGCTGAAGTACATCGGGCGAAGCGCCGCCAATACGTCGCCGCTCAAGTGCGGCGCATCGAGCCGATGCATGTTGACCAGGTATTCGGGCTGCCAGGCGAGCAGGCGCTGCGCCACCGGCCCAAGTCCCGCCGGAGGGATCGGCGCCAGCAGCGCCGCGGCGCGAATCGGACGCGTCGTCAGCATGCGCTCGATGACCGCGGCGCCCATCGAATGCCCGATCAGTACGGGCGGCGACGGCAAAGTGCCGGCGATTTGCTCGACATCGGCGACGTAATCGTCGAGACCGGTGACGAACAGCGATTCGCGGCCGCCGCTCGCGCCGTGTCCGCGCAGGCTCAGCGCATGCGCTGCGTATCCCTGTGCGGCGAAGTAGGGGAGGAAATAAGGCTCCCAGCACCATGCGTCGCAATAGCCGCCGTGCACGAACAGCAGCGGCGGCTTCGTGTTCGGCTTGGCAGGCAGCCGCGTACGCACTTCGAGCCGCGATTCGGGAGGGAGCATCGGAGCCGGTAGGCACGCGCGAGCGTGCTAAAATTGCGACTTGCCCGCCGCGATTTCCGGCGCACGCTCCGGCAATTCCGCGGCAATCCGCAGCGATCCGCAGTGATCATACGGCGGCGGGAAAACGCGCCATTCTACATGAGTCGATTGCACCGCCGCGAATCCGATCATGCCGCGGTCCCGGCCGCCGCGTACGACGTCGACTGCCGACGGTGCCCGAGGCTCTCGCAGTTTCTGGATCAGGTTCTCGCTGCGAATCCGGGCTATTTCTGCCGGCCCGTGCCGCCGTTCGGGGACATGAGCGCGCGCCTGGTGATCGTCGGGCTCGCCCCGGGCATGCATGGCGCCAACGCCAGCGGCAGGCCGTTTACCGGCGACTACGCGGGCATCATGCTGTACGCGACCTTGCACAAGTTCGGCTACGCGAACCGGGCGCAGTCGCTGAGCGCGGACGACGGCCTGGAATTGATCGACGCCCGGATCACCAACGCGGTCAAATGCCTGCCGCCGGGCAACAAGCCGCTGCCCGACGAGATCAGGAACTGCAACGGCTATCTCGCTGCCGAGCTCGGCACGCTTGCCCGACGGCGCCGCGATTCTCGCGCTGGGACGAATCGCGCACGACGCTACGCTGCGGGCGCTGGGCCTGGGATCGCGCGCTTATCCATTTGCGCACGGCGCCGAGCACGCTCTGCCCCGGGGCGACGGCGGCACGGTGCAGCTCTTCGACTGCTATCACTGCAGCCGCTACAACACCAACACGCGGCGCCTGACGGCGGCGATGTTCGAGCAGGTATTCGCGTCGATTGCACGCTTTCGCGCCGAAGCCGCCGCGTTTGAGTTGAAACCGATGTCCGACGAAAATAAGCCCGGCATGAAAAGCGAAGCCTTCGACGCCCGCGAACTGCTCAAGTCGCTGCCCAATCGCGCCGGCGTCTACCGCATGGTCGATGCGGCAGGCGACACGCTGTACGTCGGCAAGGCGCGCGACCTGAAAAAGCGCGTCTCCAATTACTTCCAGAAGACCGAGCATCATCCACGCACCGAAGCGATGGTCGCCCAGGTCGCGCGCGTCGAAGTGACGGTCACGCGTTCCGAAGGCGAAGCGCTGCTGCTCGAGAATAATCTGATCAAGGCGCACCAGCCGCGCTACAACGTCGTTTTCCGCGACGACAAGAGCTATCCGTTCATCTGCCTGACCGGCGAAACGTTCCCGCAGCTGCGCTTCCACCGCGGCAAGCTCGACAAGCCGCATCGTTACTTCGGGCCCTTTCCCAGCGCGGGCGCCGTGCGCGAAGGCATGGGCGTGCTGCAGAAGGTGTTCCAGCTTCGTACCTGCGAGAACAGCGTGTTCGCCAATCGCTCGCGGCCGTGCATGCTGCATCAGATCCAGCGCTGCACCGGCCCTTGCGTCGGATTGATCTCCGAAGCCGACTATCAGGAGGACGTGAAGAACGCGACCTTGTTCCTGCAGGGCAAGACGACCGAGGTGCTGGCCGAGCTGCAGCGGCAGATGGATGCCGCAGCGGCGTCGCTCGCCTTCGAGCGTGCCGCGCGCCTGCGCGACAAGATCACGCGACTGCAACAGCTGCAGTCGCGGCAGTTCGTCGAGAGCCCGACCGCCGGCGACGTCGACGTGATCGCCAGCGCGGTCGAGCGGGGACTGACGGCAGTCAATCTGGTGATGATACGAGGCGGCAGGCATGTCGGCGACCGGACTTTCTTCCCGCAACACGCGGAAGGCGCGACGCTCGACGAGATCGTTCCGGCGTTCCTGGTCCAGCATTATCTGGAGCGACCGACGCCTCCGACGATCGTCGCGCCCGGGGGACGCGACGACCCGGTGCTCGCCGAAGTGCTGTCGGCGCAATCGGGGCACAAGGTTCAGCTCGTGACCAACCCCGGCGGCGAGCGTCGCGTATGGGTGACGATGGCGGTGCAGAACGCCGAGCTCGCCATCCGGCAGAGGCTCGCGCAAAAGGCGACGCAGGACGAGAGGCTCGCCGCCTTGCAGGAAGCGCTGGGCCTGCCGCAATCGGTGCAACGGATCGAATGCTTCGACGTCAGCCACACGATGGGTGAAGCCGCGGTCGCGAGCTGCGTCATCTTCGACCGGTTGGCGATGCAGACCTCCGAGTACCGGCGCTTCAACGTCAAGCCGCCGGTCGGCGGCGACGATTATGCGGCGATGCGCGAGGCGCTGACGCGACGGGTCGCGCGGATAGTCTCCGGCGAATATCCGGCGCCCGATCTGCTGGTAATCGACGGCGGCAAGGGGCAGGTCGGCGTTGCGGCCGAAGTGCTGGCCGAGCAGGGGCTGCATGCGACGCATCTGATCGGTATCGCCAAGGGGCCCGAACGCAAACCCGGTCTGGAAGAAATCGTCTTCCCGCACAGCGACAAGACACTGCACCTGCCGGCCGATCACCCGGGGTTGCACCTGCTGCAGCAAATCCGCGACGAGGCGCACCGTTTTGCGATCCAGGGGCACCGGGCGCGCCGCGGCAAGGCTCGAACGACCTCGACCCTGGAAGGCATCACCGGCATCGGAGCTCGCAAGCGGCAGGCGCTGCTCGCGCATTTCGGCGGCTTGAAAGGCGTTCAGGCCGCGGGTGTCGACGACCTGGCGCGCGTCGCCGGTATCAGCCGCGCGTTGGCCGAGCGCATATTCGCCGAGCTGCACTGACAATGCGGCCCGTGCGCGCGCATCGGGCGCGGTAGAATCGCGCGGGAGTAGAATGCGCTCTCCGCGCGACAGCGCGCGGCCACCGCCATGACATTCAATCTTCCCACGGCGCTGACCTGGCTCCGGATCGTCCTGATTCCCGTTTTCGTCGGCGTCTACTATCTGCCGGAGTCGATGCTATCGATGCCGCACAAGAACTGGCTGGCGATGACGGTATTCGCAGTTGCGGCGATCACCGACTGGGCCGACGGCTACCTGGCGAGACGATGGGGCCAGAGTGTCGGCGTTCGGCGCGTTCCTCGACCCGGTCGCCGACAAGCTGATGGTCGTCGCGGCGCTGATCATGCTGGTCTGGCTCGACCGCGCCGAGCCCTGGCTCGCGATCATCATCATCGGGCGCGAAATCGCCGTGTCGGCGCTGCGCGAATGGATGGCGCAGATCGGCAAGTCGAAAAGCGTCGCCGTCGCCTTCATCGGCAAGGTGAAGACCGTTGCGCAGATCACCGCGGTCATCGCATTGCTGCTCTACCAGCCGGTGATTCCGGGCATCGACACCAAGCTGCTCGGCAAGGTGGCGCTGTGGGTCGCCGCGGTGTTGACGCTTTGGTCGATGTTCCACTACCTGCGGTTGGCCGCACCGCATTTTTCGCCCGGACCCGGCTCGCCGCGCGATCCGCCGCTATAGTCGCCGGCGGCAATGAAAATCGGGCGCACCCCGAGTGTCGCGGGCGCCGCATCAAGTTGGCTCGACGTTAAATTGACCCGGTCCGAAGCGGCTCGATATAATAGAGGGCTGTTCCCCGATAGCTCAGCTGGTAGAGCGACGGACTGTTAATCCGCAGGTCCCAGGTTCGAGCCCTGGTCGGGGAGCCAATATCCACGCGGGTTTCGGCGGGTTAGCGTTTTGCCTCGGTAATATTTCTCTCCCTCTCGGATAATAGATTTTCCGTGCCTGTTTGCTGGCCTAAGGCAGCGTAAATCAAGAAGATAGATGTACAGAGAGCGGCGGACAAGCTACTCCGCGTGTTTCGGTCGCCCCAAAATGAACTGCCTCGAAGAACGAGCGTCGACACCAAATCGCGCCATCGCACTACGGTCGGTGACAACGTATTTCTGGATTTGGGGTTTTCGCGCAAAGAAGCGAAGCGTCTAATAGCTCAAGCTGACGCTCGGATCGATGAATCGATTCGCGCGAAGCAAAACCTCACCGGGCGTCGAGAGAAGCGGACGCCGAAAGGCACGAGACTAGTACCGAAAATGGTTGCTGTAGGGCACCTTCAGGCGGTGCGCAAGACGCGAGTCCGTGGCTGGGACCCATGTCAAGCCGCAGTCGTACAGTCAATTCAGCGTCAAGCAGCTACCGAACCACTCACGGATTCGTTCTGTGCCGAGATCGGAGCCCGCATCGGCGCCGCGACGCGCGCAAAGTCCTCATCGCGTCCGACGTTGGGCACCGCGGCCAGCACCTCGGCAAGATGGCGCTTGCGCGGGCCGCGCAACACGCTGGCGAGGATCTCCCGATGCTCGGCCTCGGTACTGCGGCCATGTCTCGCCGCTCGTTGCTTGAGGGCCCGAACCAGGGATTCATCGATGTCACGTACGATCAGATTCGCCATGGCTGTCCAGATTTGCGCTCAGGACGCTCGATACACTTCGAGATGGAACCACGCGGCGATCGGTGGATTCCGTCTCATGCGGTCTCCAGCTCCACATGAACTCGACGGCCAATCGACGTGGCGATGTTGACCAGCGCATCGATTGAAAACCGAGACACGCGGCCACGGAGCAGGTCATTCATGCGCGGCTGGGTGATTCCGCAGCGTTGCGCAGCCTCGGTCTGCGTCCAGCGGTTCTTTTTGACAATGGCCGCAATCTGCTGCATGAGGTCGGCGCGTGCGCGCAGATTCGCCGCCTGCTCGGGCGTATCGGCGAGCGCGTCCCACACGCTTGCGTAAACCTTCGCTCTAGTCATCTTCGATCCCTCATCATTTCCCTGAATCGAGCTTTGGCAAGCTCGATGTCGCGTTGCGACGTGCGCTGCGTTTTCTTCTCAAACGCGTGCAACACGAACACGGCATCGGCAAACCTCGCGGTGTAGATCACTCGATAGATCCCCGAGTCGTCCCGGATCCGGATTTCCTCGACGCCCTTGCCAATCGTTGGCATCGGCTTGAAGTCGTCGGGCTGCAAACCACGTTGTACCTTGTCCAGTTGATAGCCGGCGTCTTGCCTCGCGTCCACCGGAAAATCCCGCAAACACTGCAGCGAGTCCCCCAGGAACTGCACTGGCTTCATGAATCCATTATACTGATACGGATATAAGAGATCAAGTGCGCCCGCTTCCGGGACAACCGCTGTTCGCCGCAAAGCCGGTCGATCGCATGTGACTGAAACAAACGAAACGAAACTGTGCGCTGGACGAAGTCTTCGTACCGCGTCTGCGCAATTAGAATTATCTCCCATCGACGTGAACGCCCTCGTCTTGCGGCTGGATGAACGCTACTTGATATGCACACCCGCGGCGTCCCGTACACTCCCCAAGTCCGGATCAGCCTCGCGAGAATATTCATCGCGTTGTGCCTAGCAATTACTCTCGCTTCCTGCGGTGGCGGCGGTGGTGGCACCATGAACCCAACAACGCCTCCGCCGCTAGCACCGATCAACCTGGCCGTTGCCGGCATGGCTGTGATCAAGGTACAAGACGGCGCTCAAGGCGTGACTCTCATGTCGGAAAAGCTCACGTCTCTGTCGGAATTCGGGCCCGAACGCAGCATCACTTTGCTGGACACAGCGCCGCCGCGAGCGGCCGCTATTCGGCACCCTCTGGCTGGGCGCTGATCGATTTTTCGCAGCATCCTTCGGGGGAGATTTCGGTGGTCCTGGCGACGGCCAGAACGGTCAGGCTGGTGCGTCTCGACCGCAGCGCGGGCGTCAGAAACGATTTCGCGCTGACCGATGCGCAGGCCCCGAACGATCCGTTCTACGACAACGGCGGCGTTCGCGACGACGGGTCCCTGCTGCCAGTCGTCACCCGTGATGCGGTACGCGTTGCCGCCATCGGCGAAAACGTGGCCGTGGCCCTACGCACCGGCCGCAACGCGGTCGTTGCCTATCGCTTCGATTACACGGAAGCCACCAGCTACACGCGAATCTGGCGCACGCTCGTGGAACCCGGATTGACGATGTTCGCCCTTGGCATTACCTCGGGCAGCTTCGACGTATTCGGCGCACTGGAAAATCATTGGCATGTCCACGTCGATGCCGATGCGGCTGGCAACGTCGCGGTTGCGGTGATCGGTCGGCAGTTCATCGACCCGCTGTTCGGGGTCCATGCGGACTTTTTCAAGGAACCCACCGGCATGACGACGGGGTTGCTGGTCACCCGGGTTGCTCCGGATGGCCAGCGGCTCGGCTCCACGGTGATCGATACGGTCCAGACGAGCGAACTCTATGGCCTGCGGCTGAACGGCGATGACATCGCGCTGGTGGGCCGCGTCTTCTCGGAGGTGCGCGGCGACGGTACCGGCTGGAATGCCTATGCCGCTCACGTCGGTCGCGCGAGCGGCGCGCTGCTCAGCTATCGCGTGATCGACCTCGACCGTGGCGAGGTGCTGTTCGACATCGCACCGCTGGCTCAGGGTCGCTTCCTGGCGGCCGGCGCCGCGGGCTATTCGCAGAACCCCACCGGTGGCAGCATTTCCGAGGAGACCTCGCCGCTCCTTGCGGTACTGGAGTCCGATGGCTCACTGAAGCAGCGCATCGACGTGGCCGCCGGTGCGCGGCAGAATCAGGTGCGCTCAATCGCTGCGCGGGGCAGCAACTGGCTGGTGGGCGGGATGATCAATGGCCCCGGAACGCACTCGGGGGACGGCAATCCGGCACTCATCGTGGCCGATGGCTTCTTGCACGAAACGACCGTCTCGGTGCCCTGAGTGCGTTCGTCCGCTCGTTCGGCTTACTTGGAATTTCGACCTGACCTCCATGCGGCTTGGTGGCGACTGGTGGCGAGCGGGTGCAAGAACGCCATTGATCCTTACGCGATAGTTCGCGTCTTACACGGCTGCGTGACAACGAAAAATTTTGTAGCGCCCCATGCAAGCGCGCCTCTTCCTGCCATCCGTTGGAGCCTTGATATTCGATTCGCCTTAACACCGAATGCGGTCGTGACCACGCGTTTTCTGCAGCCTCGTCAGCTATTCAGGAGGTATCAGAATGAATAGAAACGTCGCCACCGTCGCCCCGTACCTCATGCTCCTGTTTGCGTTGATCGGGGTAGCCGACGCATTTTATGATTCGTATGCGATCTAAGGGCCAGTTACTATGGTGTCCCCCTCCCATCGATGGATGCAACACGGTCGCTAACAGTCCGAACGCGCGTATCTTCGACGTACCTCTTCGGGTACTTCGGCCTTATCTTCTACTTGTACATGTTCGCATTGGCGGCACTCCTCGCGCTCGACCCATTTTCGCGCGGTTTGCGCTCAGGCGCGCTGCTTTATGCGGTTCTGGGCACATTTTCGTCGATATACTTTA
The DNA here is from genome assembly GCA_963847585.1 of uncultured beta proteobacterium. GTDB lineage: Bacteria > Pseudomonadota > Gammaproteobacteria > Burkholderiales > Casimicrobiaceae > PALSA-1003. The sequence goes on from CAWKAQ010000011.1 coordinate 405,462, forward strand.
TGTACATTCAGTTCGCCTTCATCCACGCCTTCTGCATCTACTGTCTGATATCGGCCGTGTTGACGCTTCTTCTTCTAATCGCCGCACTCTGGCACTTCAGAGCGACGAGCCGGGCCGGCGGCCACAGGCTGACCGCGAATAAGCGATCGAAGCTGTAGTCTGATCTGACTCAGTGCCGCACAATGCCGGTTACTGCCACTTTGCGCGTCCGCTATTTGATGACCTGTCCGTCGGCTCGGTCGATCTCGGCCGGTTGGAAATGGCCACTAGACACCGCCCTTTGTCGTTGAGCGCGAGGATTACAGGTGCGCCCCGGATGCGTCAACCCGCACAAAAAGCGCTTATTCTAAGCATGCTGATGCTTGTGATTCGTGCGTGGCGGGCTCGGTAATATTGCGACGCCGAATTAACCCAACCTAGGGGAAAACTCCGGGAATCAGCCGAAAATATTACCGGCCTTTTGGCCAAGATCGTTGACTGGCGCGGCTTTCCGGGCGATGACCAGCC
>CAWKAQ010000012.1:0-89279 GCA_963847585.1 uncultured beta proteobacterium
GAACGCGGCGAGCCAGCCGATCTGCTCGTCCTGGACCACGAGCGGCGCGATCACCGCCGCGCCGAACGGGAGCTGCGGCGCGCGCGTCCGCAGGCGCGGCTCGACATGGATGCGGTCGAAGCGGCGCAGCCACTCGACGGCGGGCTCGCCGACCCGGACGTGCTCGGTGCCCTCGCCCGCGAACGCCAGCACCGCGTGGCTGTCGGCGATCGCGACCGCGACGGCCTGCGTCAGCGCGTGGAGCTGCGCGATGGTCTTGCGGCTGACTCGCGCGTCAGGCCGCGGCGCAGATGAGGCAGGCGTCGTCGCCGCGGCGTGCAGCGCGGCGCGCACCCCCTCCTCGCCCGGGGCCAGCACTGGACGAGGTGGCGGGCGAGCTCATTCCACCGCCAGCACCGAGGCGGTGAGGACGCACGCCGAGCAGTACCCCGAGCGCGACGTCCACCTGATTCCCCCTCGGCGAGCTCAGCCGCCGGCGCGGTGCGGGCGCGGCGGAAAGCGCGGGGCGGAAGCTCGCAGACACCCCCAGGGGCTGCCCTTCGCCTGACGGGAAAGGCCAGCCCCAGAGTCGTCTGACGAGGAGAACCCCGAGATGGCCGAGACCGCCGATCAGCAGGCCGAGGTACGGCGCCTCTACGAGGCGGCCGAGGGCGAGCTAAGCCGTGCCGCCGAGAAGGCCGTCGACACCGAGGGCTTCGCCGGCCTGCTCGGTCTGACGACGAGCAGACATCGTCGCCGTCGGGCGGATCACGACCCAGCATGCTCGACTGCTCACACTGCGCAACTTGCGCCTCGCGGGCCGCCGCGACATCGTGCGGCTCGCGACGCAGCTCAACCGCACCGAGGACAAGCTCGAGCGCGTGCTGGCCGAGCCCAGGAAAGCTGCGCGAGGACCTCAACTCGAAGCCCAAGCCCGCCACTGCGCGCCGGCGCGGTTCCTCGAGCGAACGGGAAGTTGTGAGCGCCGAGGCTCCGCCCACACCGGGGCCGCTCGAGCGGCTGCTCGGCCTCCCGCGCGCCGCCGTCGAGTACTCGAACCTGATCCTCACGCGCGACGATGCGAAGATCGCGATGTTGCCGAAGTAGGCGATCTGGACGTGGCTTAAGGTGGCTCGCTGTGGCGCTACCGCTCGGAGAACCGCATACACCCGATCCCGGTCATGCTCGCTTCGTGCTGATCAACCGGCCGCACATCTTCGACCTGCGGCCCGGTCACTCGTTCGTCGAGTACCTGCTCGACGAGGGCTTCAACGTGCTGCTGCTCGACTGGGCCAGCCCGACGACGAGGACACCTACCAAGGGCTCGACCTTCTACGTCTGCGACGCGCTGCCGGCGGCGACACCCGCGAAAACGACGCTCGCGACCGGCGACCAGGAGGCCTCGCTGCTCGGCTGGCGCACTCGGGCGCACGCTCGTGGCGATGCAACGCGGCTCGGCAGCCGCAGAGCCGGGTCCGCAACCTCGTGCGCCTCAACACCCACTCCCATCTATACGACCCAACCGGCTCTACGGGCGCTGGGTCGGCAGCGAGCACCTCGATCCCGACGACGTCGTCGCCACAGCAGATGCAACTGAACGAGGTGCGCCAGCAGCGCCAACGCCGCCATCGCCGATCCGGCCGCGACGCTGTTGAAGCACATCGAAGGCGAGCCTCCTTTGGCGATCCTCGATCTGGGCTGCGGTCCCGGACGCGATCTGAAGACCTTGCGCGCGCTCGGGCATGCGCCCGTCGGGCTGGAAGGCTCGGCACGGTTCGCGGCGATGGCGCGCGAGTACAGCGGGTGCGAGGTCTGGGAGCAGGACTTCCTGCGCCTCGACCTGCCCGCCCGACGTTTCCACGGCGTCTTCGCCAATGCCGCGCTGTTTCACGTGCCGACGCAGGAATTGCCGCGCGTCCTTCGGGAGATCCGTGCGACGCTCAAACCTCGCGGCGTATTGTTCAGCTCGATCCGCACGGCGACGACAGCGAGGGCTGGAACCGCGGCCGCTACGGCGCCTATCTTCGCCATGAAACCTGGCGCGACTATCTTGCCGGCGCCGGCCTGGTCGAAATCGAGCACTATTACCGTCCCGCCGGCCTGCCGCGCGAGCAGCAAGCCTGGCTGGCCACCGTTGCCCGAGCGCCATGAGCGTGCGCATCGCGCCCGATGAAGTCGAGCTGACGGCCGTGCGCGCACAAGGCGCCGGCGGGCAGAACGTCAACAAGGTTTCGAACGCCGTGCATCTGCGCTTCGACGTGCGGGGCTCGACGCTGCCCGAAACCGTCAAGGCCCGCCTGCTCGCGCACAGCGACCGTCGGATCACCGCGGAAGGCGTCGTCATCATCAAGGCGCAGCGTTACCGCAGCCTCGACCAGAATCGCGCCGATGCTCTGGCGCGGCTGCAGCGGCTGGTCGACGGGGCGGCCGTTGCGCCGCGGCCGCGCAAGGCCACCAAGCCGACCGCGGGCTCGCAGCGACGGCGAATCGACAGCAAAGTGCGTCGCGGCGAGATCAAGGCGGCGCGCCGGCGCATCGTCGACGACTGAGGCGCCCGGCCGACGCATTCACGCGCCGGCGAAGAGGCAGGAGACCAGGCGGTCGGTCACCGTGGTCCAGCTGAAACGGGCATGAACATGCGCGGCGCCGCGCTCGCCCATCCTGCGCCAGCCGTCGCGATCACGCGCCGCCGCCGCCATCAGCTCGAACAAATGCTCGGAATCGGGCGCGAGTGCATCGCCGACGCGGTCACCGCTCAAGCGCGGCCGATCCAGGCCGCTTCGGATTCGTCCGCACCAGGCCGCATCGGTGAAGTCATCGGTGGGGCCGCCGGACGTGCAGATGACCGGCACCCCGCACGCTGCGGCCTCGAGCACCGGCAGGTTGAAGCCTTCGGCACGGTAAGGCGCTGCATAGACGTCCGCAGCACGATACAGGTCGGCCATCTTGCCCGACGAATAGGTTCCGCCGGTGTAGGTCATGCGGCGGATGACGGCGTCGCGCGCGGCGGAGGAGAGCTCGTCGAGCGCCGCCTTGACAAAGTCGCGCGACGGATACAAGCCGTCCGCGCCCTTGAGCACCAGCCGCACGTCCGGCTCCGATGCGGCCAGGCGCGCAAAAGCGGCAAGCAGCAGATCGATGCCCTTGTTCGGCGTCATCGCGCCGACCGACAGAAAGACCTGCTCGTGGTCCTCGATATGCAGCGCGGCGCGCGCGGCGGCGCGACCCGCGGCATCGGCGTGGAGCACATCCGGATCGATGCCGTGCGGAACGACATGGATGCGCGACGGAGGAATGCCGAACCGCTCGTAGGCTGGCACGCACCAGTGCGACGGTGTGACGATGTCGATCGCGTCGGGAAGCTCGGCGCCTGACGACAAGCCGCCGCGCTGCCCGTCCCCCAGGACCCGGTATTCGGGCGTGCCGAAGACGAACTTGCGCCCCGATCGCGCTGCAGTGAAGTCGCTCTCCTCGGCGCGCATGCTGAACGTCGCCTCGGGCAGGAACTCCGTCTCGGGAGCACGCAGCGCAGCCAGCGCGCGTTCCTCTTCGGGCGCTACCAGACCCCGCGTCGTCTTCCACGTCGGGTAATAATAGGGAACATCCCGAAAGCGCAGGTCGATGTCGCCGCGCCGCAGCAGACACAGGCAATGCGCCTGGGCCACGAGCGCGTACGAGTGATGGATGAATCGCCAACCTTCGAACTGCAGGCGTCGCTGCGCTTGGCGTGGCACGATATGTATCCCGGAAGCCTGCTCTGGGCTTTGGCGGCTGCCGACACCGCGTCGCCGGCAGAGATTAGAACAAAGGCGTCCTCGCGCCAAGCCGCTATGCCCGGCGCCGCCAGCTCATCGCGACGCAGCCGGTTGACAGCGCTTGCCCGATGATCGCATTGTGTCATTCACGGGAGCCCGGGCCGGCGCGGCCGGGCCGGCGAAGGAGTCAGAACATGCAATTGAACGCGCAGCAGGTCGAAAGCTTCGATCGCGACGGCTACCTCTTTTTCGATTCGTTGTTCACGTCGCGCGAAATCGGCGTGCTGCGCGAAGAAGTGCCGCGACTCTATGCGCAGCGGCGGATCGAGAACGTCCGGGAAAAGGGCAGCGATGCGGTGCGCACCAACTTCGCCGCGCACCTGTACAGCGCGCCGTTCGCCCGGCTGGCTCGCCATCCACGCATGATCGAGCCGGTCGTCGCGCTATTCGGCGAGCCGGTCTACATGCATCAGTTCAAGATAAACGGGAAGATGGCTTTCGACGGCGACGTCTGGCAGTGGCACCAGGATTTCGGCACCTGGAAGAACGACGACGACATGCCCGAGCCGCGGGCGATGAACATCGCGATATTTCTCGACGAGGTCAACGAGTTCAACGGCCCGCTGATGTTCATCCCCGGCAGCCACAAGCTCGGCGTCCTGGACGCCGAGCACGACACGTCGACGACCAGCTATCCGCTGTGGACGATCAATCATGCGACGATCGCGAGCCTGGTCGAGCGCGGCGGCATCGTCGCGCCAAAGGGGCCGGCCGGATCGATGCTGCTGTTCCACTCCTGCCTGGTGCATGCGTCGACGTCGAATCTGTCGCCGTGGAATCGCGTCAGTGTGTATCTGAGCCTGTGCGCGGTGTCCAACCATATCCGGCGTTTCAAGCGTCCCGAATACATCGCGCACCGCGATTTCACGCCGATCGAATGCCTGCCCGACGATTGCCTGCTTCGCGATTATCCGGTCGCGCTGCCGTGGCGCGACGGCACGCCTGAAGCCGCGCTGCAGCCGGCGCTGGCCGGCTGAGCGCGGACGCGCGCTTGAGCCTTCACGCCAAGCTGAGCGAGCGCGCTGCGCAGGGCAGGCCGCTGTCGGTCGGGATGATCGGCGCCGGCAAGTTCGGCGCGATGTACCTGGCCCAGGTGCCGAAGACGCCGGGCGTGCACGTCGTCGCCATCGCCGATCTCGATCCGGCCGCGGCGCTGTCCAACCTCGCTCGCGTCGGCTGGCCGCGCGAGCGCAGCGCCGCGCCGTCGATCGATGCCGCGCTCGCGCAAGGCACGACGCATGTCGGCGACGATTGGCAGGCGCTGGTACGGCATCCGAAGATCGACATCGTCGTCGAATGCACAGGCAATCCGATCGCGGCCGTCGAGCACTGTCTCGAAGCTTTCGTCCAGCGCAAGCATGTGGTGAACGTGACCGTCGAGGCCGATGCGCTGTGCGGGCCCCTGCTCGCCCGCAAGGCGGCCGAGGCCGGCGTCGTCTACAGCCTCGCCTTCGGCGATCAGCCCGCGCTGATCTGCGATCTCGTCGACTGGGCGCGGACCGCGGGCTTCGGCGTCGTTGCGGCGGGCCGCGGTCACAAATGGCTGCCGCACTTCGCGCAGTCGACGCCGGAGACCGTGTGGGGCCACTATGGACTCACGCCCGAGCAGGCGCGGATCGGCGGCCTCAACGCCAAGATGTTCAACTCGTTTCTCGACGGCTCGAAGCCGGCGATCGAGTGCACTGCCGTATGCAACGCGACCGGCCTGTCGGCGCCTCCGGACGGCTTGACGTATCCGCCGGCGTCGATCGATCAGATTCCGAACGTGTGTCGACCGATCGGCGAAGGCGGCGTGCTGCACGGCAAGGGCCAGGTCGAAGTGATCTCGTCGGTCGAGCGCGACGGCCGCGCGATCGCCTACGACATCCGCTTCGGCGTCTTCGTCGTGTTCGAAGGCGATACCGAATACCTGCGCAACTGTTTTCGCGAGTACATGGTCCGAACCGATCGACAGCGGCCGCTACGCCTGCCTTTACAAGCGCTGGCACCTGATCGGCCTCGAGGTCGGGCATCTCGGTGGCGTCGGTCGGCTTGCGCGGCGAGGCCACGGGTGCTGCGACCTGCTTCAACGCCGACGCAGTGGCCACCGCCAAGCGGGACCTCAAGGCCGGCGAGACGCTCGACGGCGAAGGCGGCTACACGGTCGTGGGGCAAGCTGCTGCCGGCGGCCGCGTCGCTGGACGGCGGCGCGCTGCCGCTGGGCCTCGCGCACGGCGTGCGCCTGTTGCGCCCGGTCAGGCAGGGCGATGTGCTTCGCTGGTCCGATGTGACGGTCGACGAAACGCTCATCGCCTGCCGCGCCCGCCGCGAGATGGAAGGCCTGTTCGGACGCGCGTCACCGCGCGAGCGCGCTGCGTAGTTCGTATCGCCCCAGGCGCGAATGTTCCTGCTGCGCGCGACCCCTGAGCTCGCGCGCTAGACTCCCAGCGCTTGCGGAAGCACGGCAGGCGTCCGCCGCGCGAGTCGGCGTGTCGACGGCCGGGTCCGCGAACTCCGGTGGATCGGCCAGATATTGGTGCACGAAGGCGATCGCCATGCTGCCCTCGCCGACGCCGGAAGCCACGCGCTTGACCGAGCCGTGGCGCACGTCGCCGACGGCGAACACGCCGGGCACGCTGGTCTCGAGCAGGTACGGATCGCGCGACAGCGGCCACGAACCCTGCTGGCCCGCGACCAGGTCCATCACGTCGCGGCCGGTGCAAAGATAGTCGCGCGCCGTCGCGAATGACCGCCTGCGGGAGCCATGCGGTCTCTGCGTCGGCGCCGATAAACACGAACAGCGCCTCGGTGACCTCGCGCCGGCGGCGGCCGGTCGCGCGATTCTCGATGACGATCGCCTCCAATCGATCGGTTCCCTCGAGCGCGACCACCTCGCTGCGCGATTCGACGCGGATGTTGGGTCGGCTCGCAAGCTGGTCGATCAGGTATTGCGACATGCTGCGCTCGAGCGACGGGCCGCGCACGATCAGCGTGACCGTGCGCGCGTAATTGGCGAAAAACATCGCCGCCTGCCCCGCGGAGTTTCCGCCGCCGATCATGAAGATGTCGAGGCCGCGCGTATTGGGCGCCTCGGTGCGTGCCGCGCCGTAATAAAGGCCGCGTCCGACCAGCGTCGGCGCGTTCGGCAGATCGAGCTCTCTCCACGCGACGCCGGTGGCGATGACGATGCTGCGCGTCTGGACGCGCTCGCCGTCCTCGAGCAGGACCGCGTGCAGTCGCGTCGCGCGTCGGCCATGTCGATGCCGGTCGCGCCGCGCGCCACCAGAATCTCGGCGCCGAAGCGCTTCGCCTGGCGCAGCGCCCGCGCGGCGAGCTCGTCGCCGGCAACGCCGGTCGGGAAACCGAGGTAGTTTTCGATGCGCGACGACGTGCCCGCCTGGCCGCCCGGCGCCTGGCGCTCGATCAGGATCGTGCACAGACCTTCGGAAGCGCCATACACGGCGGCGGCCAGACCCGCCGGTCCGGCGCCGATGATCGCGACATCGTATTCGCGCCGCGATGGAGCCGTCTGCAAGCCCAGGTGCTCGGCGACGTCGCGAAACGACGGCGTGACCAGGCGCGCGCCGTCGGGAAAGATCACCACCGGGTAGATCTCATCCGGCTGCGGCGTCGGCCGCCAATCCGGCCCGCGCCTCGGGATCGCGCGGGTCGTGCCAGCGGAACGCGACGTGATTGCGCGCCAGGAAATCGCGAAGCGCGTGGCAGGCAAGATCGTAGCGGTGGCCGATGATGGTCACCGTCGCCAGCGGAGCCTCGGTCGCGAGCTGTTGCAGTCCCTGGATTCGCGTCGCCATCGTCCGCAGCAGGCGTGCGTTGAGCTCGGCGCAGGCGACGATCAGCTCGCGGAAATCCGCTGCGTCGAGCCGGCAGACGCGCGAAGGCTCGGCCGCCCGGATGCTCGCGATCGCAGGAGAGCCGAGCAGCAGCGGCACCTCGCCGCCGTAATCTCCGGGGCCATACTCGTTGATCGCGCGCTCGACGCCGGCGACGCGACTTGTAGACGGTCAGTCGACCCGAGAGAACGATAAAGAACGCCGGCAGCTCGCCTTCCTGGATCAGCCATTCGTTGGTGTGCAGCGCGATGTCCGCCGCGCGCGCGGCGATGGTGTTGAGCTCGCTGTCGGCAACGCCGGCCAGCAGCGGCACGGCGCGCAGCATGTCGCCGGTGATCATCGGCGCATCATCGCATGATTTGCGACGCTGCTTGCGATCGAGAAAGTCAGTACGTCACCGGCAGCTGGTCGAAAAAAGCACGGTCGACGAAACACCATCCCCACGCTTCGCCGGGCTCGAACGACTGGATGATCGGATGCCCGGTCTCCTTGAAATGCCGCGTCGCATGCTTGTTCCTCGACTCGTCGCAGCATCCGACGTGGCCGCAGGTCACGCACAGACGCAGGTGCACCCAGTCGTCGCCGGTCTTCAGGCACTCTTCACACCCGTTGCCGCTGGGCGTGACGTCGCGGATCTGGGCGAAATGCGGGCAGGTGTCCATCGCGGCAGGCGTTCTCTTTCGCGCAGAGGCAATGCCGCATTCTACCCAATCGCAGCGCGCGAGCCCCCGAGACGCCCCCACGGGCCCGCGACACTCGATGCCGCGCCTTTCGGCGGCCGGAGCAATCGAGCAGCTAAGTCCGCTTGCCGAATACTTGAAGCGCCAGCGGGATCGTGCTCAGCACGCCGATCAGGAACAGCGTCCAGCCCAGCGTTTTGCGTTTCTCGGCGCCGATTCGCTCGGCGACGAGCAGCGCCGCTCCTGCCCCGGCCATGCCGCGCGTCGCGGCGACCAGCGCCAGCTCGGGCAATGTAACAGTCGTGGTTCTCATCGATGTTCCTTTGTGTCTCAACGTCCCCAGTTCGGCGCGCCTCCATACGGATAGCGGTCGGCTATCCGGCGGCCCGACGATATGCGGCGGTTCAGATCAGCCTGCAGGCCCGGATAATCTCCCGGCCCGAAGGTGCGGCAATCGCCCTCGAAATTCGCGTCGCTGCAGAAGATCCAATAGCCGCCATATACGCGCAGCGACGCCGCACGATCGTTGAAGTTGGTGCGATCGAGATTGCGAACGACGTCGCGCGTGATCTCGAACGAGCGGCCACGGAAATCCGCGCCCTCATAGAGCACCGCTCGTGCCGGTCCACCGGCCGCCGGCGGGTTGTAGCCTTGCCCGTAGCTCGGCTGCGGCGGCGGCGCAGTATTGCGCGACCTCGCGCGCCGACGAAATGCGATGATTCAGATCGCCCTGAAGGTTCGGATACTCGCCCGGCTGCAGCCGCACGCATCGGCCGCCGAAGTGTGCGTCGGTGCAGACTTCCCATACGCCGTCGCGCACGACGACGGATTCCGCGCGATCGTTGAATTGGGTTCGGTCGAGGTCGGACGTGGTTCCGTGCAATGTCATCCGCCGGCCCTGGAATCCGGGCTGTTCGTACAGGATGATTTCACCGGCCAGCGCCGCCGTTGCGGCGAGCCCGAAAGCGGCGGCGACTGCGAATCTTGTCACTGAACTCTTCATGGCTTCTCCTGGTTCTTCTGCGAGTTGATGGCGCGGCGCGGGTGCGGCCAAACCGGGTGTGCGCCAGCGCCGTGCGCGTCCCACCGTACTGGAGCAATTCGCGCGCCAAGTCCGTCGCCTGTCGGCGCGCGCTCCGACAGGGTTCTGCGCGCCGGAGGAAGGCGCCGCGGCGCACCAGCGACAAAACGCTTTGGCTGCTTGGCATTTACCGCGCGGCTGCGCTTCGCCGTCCGCGCCGCCCGAACGCGCAGCGCGGCAATACCTCGGCCTGTGCGGGCTGTAAATTGTGCAAATCGTCCGCTGCGCGCGGACATATTTGCGTGCCTTGCCCGGCAGAGCGGCAACCGTTCAGGGAGCAGGAACCATCACCAGACGATCCAGGCCCGATTCGGCACCCCATACCTCGCCCGATCGGCCCAGCATCTGGCGCACATTGGCCCCGGACCGATCCGAGGGCACGCTGTCGAATTTTTCGCTGACCGGGTCGAAGCGAACGATCGCATTGGTGCTCCAGTCGGTCAGCCAGACCTTGTCCTTGTCGTCGACCCAGACCGCGTAGGCATGAGCGTTGCCCGGCAGTTTCCATTCGCGCCAGTTGCGTGCCGCCGGATCGTACATTCCGACCTGACCGGTGTTCCAGTAGCTGACCCAAATCCGTCCGCGCGAGTCCGACCAGACGCGACGCGCGCCCTGCGCTGGCGTCGGTGGATCGATGACTGTGGCGTCGCCGGTCGTCGTATCGACGCGCGCGATGTAGTTTCCGGCCAGTGAAGCGAAGTAGACGTCGCCTCCCGGCGTCGTCGTGATGCCGTAGGGCCCGCTTCCGCGCGGCGCCTTCCACACGCGCATGTCGCCGGACGCGGGATCGAGCCGGCCGTAGATTCCGCTTTGCCCGGTAAACCATATCCGGCCGTTCTTGTCGAACGTCAGCCGTATTGAGGTTGGCATAGCCGGCATCGCGCGGCAGCGGCCAGACCTTGACCTCGCGCGACTTCGAATCGACACGCACGATCGCGTTCTGGCCGCCGTCGGTAACCCACGCCGCGCCGTCCGGCCCGACGATCACTCCGTGCGGCGACGAGCGGGCGCCGAGGACGATCTCCTCGAACTTGCCCGATTTCGGATCGAGTATGCCGAGCTTGCCAGTCGACTGCGCAGTGTAGTAGACCGGCCCGCCGGCCACCGGCGTCGCGGCGACATCGTGCGGGTGCGCGCCACGCGCAACGTCGAAATATGCCGGCGCCGTCGAAGCTGCACTGGCTTCGGTCGCGAGCAGCGCAGCCGCACCGGCAATCAGCAGTATCGCGAGCGTTCATCAGATGTGCGATTTTCATGGCCGCCTCTGATCGCGGAAAGCAACGATGATAAGCGTACCATCTCGCCTTCGCGACGTCATTCGATCTGATGCACTGATGCCCACCCCGCTGCTGATGGTTGCAACTGCGACGCAATGGCTCGGGGCAGCACGCATGCCGCGCAGTCTTGCGAACGCCGGCTTTGCGGTGTCGCTCCTCGTACCGCGGGGATCGGTGGCGGAAAAGAGCCGATTTCTGGTCAATGTCGGCCACCTCCCGGTCAACGCAACGCCCGCGGCCTGGGTAGAAGCGTTTGCGTCCATGGTCGAATCCACCTCGCCGCGCCTGGTGTTGCCGTGTGATGACACCGCGCTGCGGCTGCTGATGTTGCTCGCGCTGTCGCCGCCCGCGATGTTGCCGCCCTGCGCTGCACCTGCAGCTGGCTGCGCTCATCGTCGACTCGCTCGGCGATCCGGCATTCTATCGGACCAGCATCGACAAGACGATGATCGGCCCCGCTGCCGCGGCGCTGGGAGTGCGCGTGCCCGCATCGATCGTCGTGACCGCTCTCGATGACGCCAAGCGATTCATCGCCGCGCATGGTTTTCCGATCGTGATCAAGCGCAGCCATTCGACGGCGGGAGAAGGCGTTGCCCTGTGTGCCGATCAAGGCATGGTCGATCGCGAATTCGCGCGTCTTATGGCAACGCCCGCGCTCGACCTCGACGATCTGGCGGCCGGGCAGATCGTGCTTCAGGAGTTTATCGCCGGTAAGATTCACTTCTATACTGCCGTCGCCTGGCGTGGCGCACTGGTATCGGGGGTTGCGGTGGAAAAGATCGCGGGCGAGCGCAAGGGGCCGACCAGCGCGGTGCGCTACTTTGCTTCACCGCAAATGCACGCGGCCACGGCGCGGCTCACGGCAGGTTTCGGCATCACCGGAATCTTTTCTCCCGAATTCATCGTCGATCCAGCGGGTGGCGAGCCGTATCTCCTCGAGATCAACCGGCGTATCTCGCATGGCACGCATCGCGGCGCCAGGATGAACGTCGACGCCGGAGCCGCACTCTATGCCGCAATGCACGGCACGGCAGCGCCACGCGACCAGCTCGCCCCCGGGGAAGAGCATTTCTGCGCGCATTTTCCGCACGAGTGGATACGCGATCCGCACAGTCCGCTTCTCAGGCGCTTGCCGGTCGATGTACCCTGGGACGAGCCCGAACTGGCTCGGGCTCTGGCCGCCATCGCCGTCAGGCAGCTCGGCAAGAACCCCAAGGAACCGCATGTTCGTCTTCCCTAGTCTGTCGCCGCGGCGCTCGCTGACGGCGCTGCTTGCGCTCGTCTGCTGCGTCGGCCCGACCATGCTCGCCGCGATCGCAGCCGACACCGGCGGCTATCCGAGCCGGCCGATCAAGATCGTCGTTCCATTCGCTGCGGGTACGCAGCTCGACCTGGCCGGACGCATCGTCGCGGCCAAGCTTGCCGAAGCCGTCGGCCAACCGGTGATCATCGACAATCGTCCCGGCGCCTCCGGCAACATCGGCAGCGATACCGTCGCGAAAGCCGCGCCCGACGGCTACACGCTGCTGCTTACCGGCTCGTTCATCACCAGCCTGCCGAGCACGATGGGATCGCGCGCGGTCGACCCCATCGCCGCGTTCGCCCCGATCAGCAAGATCAGCGAGCCGCCGATGATGATCGTCGTCAATCCGGCGTTGAACGTGAATAGCCTCGACGAGCTCGTCGCGCTGGCGCGCAAGTCGCCGGGGAAAATCGCCTACTCGACGCCCGGCGTCGGCACGACGCAGCATCTGGCCGCGACGATGCTGCAGCAGCGCACCGGCATCGAGTTGCTGCACGTCCCGTACGCCAACGGCGGCCAGGCGCTGAACGACGTCGTCTCGGGAATCGTGCCGGTGTACTTCAGCTTTATCGGAACGGTCGAGACGTTTTTGCGCAGCGGGCAGCTGAAGCCACTGGCAGTGGCGACGGCAAGGCGCGCGACCAACTGGCCCGACGTGCCGACCGTGGCCGAGCTGGGCTACAAGGACTTCGCGGTCAACTCGTGGAATTGCGTGCTCGCCCCGGCGGGCACGCCGCCGGAAATCATCGAGCGGCTGCACGCCGAGCTCGCCCGCATCGTGCAACAGCCGGATGTGCGTTCGGAATTTCTGGCGATGGGCAGCGAGCCGATGTCGAACACGCCCGAAGCAATTCGGCGCCGAGCTCAAGGCGGCCGTCGCGCACTGGTCCGACGTGGCCAGGCTTGCGGGCATAAAATCCGATTGACGCTGGCGCAAAGCGCCGACTACAGCGCCTTGCGCAGCGCCTCGCCGTCGGGAGCGCCCAGCCCGGTGCAGGCATCCCACCCGGCCCTGGCCTTGTACGCACCATTGTCGCCGACGGTGATGTCGCGCAGTCCCTTGCCCGCGGGCAGCGCGTAAAGCTTGCCGTGCACGAATCCCAGGCGCGTTTTCTTCGCCTGGTTGAGACGCGCGATCAGGCCCGCCCACAGCGGCGCGACCGCGCTGGTGCCGCCGACCACTTGCTGAACGCCGTCGACCAGAATCCGGTAGCCGGTTTCGCTGTCGCCGTTGCCGGCGACATCGGGCACGCCGCGGCCCGCCTTGCCGCCCTTGTTCGCCGACTTCGGCACGCCGGCGCGCTTCTGATAGGCCGGCAGCGAAAAGATCTCGCTGACGCCGCCGCCGGTCGCCCAGCCGTCGTGCGTGTTCCATACGGTCTCTGCGACGATCGCCGCACCGCTGGCCTGGAGGCGCGTCGCGCCGCAGGCGAGCACGTGCGGAGACGAGGCCGGAAAATCGACCAGCGCGCGCTTTCCCGCCGGGTCGGTGTCGCTCGATCCATGGTCGCCGGCCGCGGCGCAGACGGTGATGCCCAGCGCCGCGGCATCGATGCACGCGGCGTCGTAGTCCTTGAGCGATTGCAAGGTCGAGTTGGTCTCGGCGCTGCCCCAGCTGATCGACACGATCCCCGGTCGGCGCAGGTTGTCGTGTATCGCCGCGTACAGCGCGTTGATGAATCCGTCGTCGGTGTTGGGCGCGAAGTAGACGACGATCTGCGCTCCCGGCGCGACGGCGCCGGCTACCTCGATGTCGAGCACGACCTCGCCGTCGGGGCTGTTCGGATTGCCGGTCGGGGCGTTGTGCGCGCCGCCGACCGACACCGCGGTGACCGACGGCATCGGGACGCCGAGCCGGGAGAAGTATTTGGTCAGATCGGCCGCCCGGTAGCCGCCGCCGAACTCGAGGATTGCGATCGTCTGGCCCTTGCCGTCGTAGCCTTTGGGAAACGCATACAAGGCGGCGACCTCGAGCGGAGTGAAGCTGGAAGCGGCCGCGCGCGGCTTGCTCTTGCCGCCGGTCTTCGCGATGCGGAAGTGCGGCTCGACATGCGGCCGGTTGTCGAGGCCGAACACGCCTTCGACAATCGCGGCGAGCTCGCGAGGAATCATGATCGCGCCGGTCCGCACCCGGTATTCGCGCTCGCCATGCCGGTAGCAACTGAGTCGGGTGCCGAATGCTGCCTCCATCGCGGCGACGGTTCCGGACAGATCGACGGCGCGCTGCGCCAGGCTGACGCGCGTGACATCCAGACCGTGCGCATGCGCGAATTTCTCCACGACGGCGACATCGCGCGGCGCGGCGCCGTGCTCGGCGCGAAAGGTTTCGTAGCCGATGCGGCGGAACGCGGCGCCGCCGGCCGCCGAGCGCAGCGCTTTCCTGCGGCGCAGCCGCACCGTCACTTCGACCCGGTCGGATTTCCGCGCCGGGCCGACGTATTTCGCCTCGGCGAACGGCGCCTTGGCGCTTCCGGGCAATGCGACGGCTCGAGTCCTGCCTCCTTTGGTCATGCCATTCTCCTGATCTCGCTCCGCCCAGCTGAAGGTTGCGCCTCGCCTGCCGCAGGCATACGATGCAAGCCTCAAGCTGCCTTAAGGATTACCGTGCGCAAGATTCCGCTTTTTGCGGCTGCTCTCGGCCTCGCCGCCGGCGCGGCCGCTCTTCCCGCCGAGGCCATGGTCTGCAACATCGTGCTCGATCGCAACGATCAGGTGATCTATCGCGACGTCACGCCGCCGCTCGATCTCTCCGACGGTGGATCCAGAGCGCGGGCGGCGATGCGTCAGCGCGGCGAATATCTGATGGTGATCGACACCGACCGCTGCGCGCAGGTCGTGCCAAGGACAGACAGCTCCAGCACGGCCAGCGTCGAAGACATCGTCGCGGGAATGCGGCCGTACATGGGGCGCGGCGGCGGGCCAGCCGACGTCCGGCGGCGCGGCGGCGGGTGGGACCGGCAGCACCGTCCGCACGGCGGCGCCTGCCGCGGCGAGCACGTCGCGCGGCAGCTCGACAAGAGCATACTAGCAGCACCCGTTCGCCGCGCGGCGAACGCTGTACCGCCAGGCTTGCGCGGCGGCTTTCGCCGCCATCAGGCCTTTAGCCCTCGTACTTGAACGACAGCGCGACGCGGGCGCGGTACGCCGCGACCTTGCCGTTCTCGACTCTCATATCCAGTTTGACGATGTCGGCGATACGCAGATCGCGCAGCGATCCTGCCGCGGTTTCGACTGCGCGCCTCGCCGCGTCCTCCCACGAAACCTGACTGGTGCCGACCAGCTCGGTGATCCGGTAGACGCTCTCGCCCGCCCCGGTTTTCCTGCTCTTCGCCTTTGCTTGCCTTTGCCATGCGTTCCTCCTGGTCGACCGTGTTGATCGCCATTCTTTTTATTCCGAGGCACCGGCATTGTCAATGCGCGGCCGCAGCACATCGATCGGCGCAGGTCGGTCAACGCGGGCCGTCATTCGCCGTGCTTGCTCGATGACGCCGGCGTCGACCAGTCCGGGCGGGGAATGGTTCGCGCCAGCAACGCGCCGACCAGCGTCAGCCCGGCCAGCAGGCCGAAGACGATGCGATAGGCGTGATCGAACCGGGCTCCCATCGTCGCGCGCTCGGCCTGCGACATCTGTGCGACCGCGTCCGGT
This sequence comes from uncultured beta proteobacterium, assembly GCA_963847585.1. Taxonomy (GTDB): domain Bacteria; phylum Pseudomonadota; class Gammaproteobacteria; order Burkholderiales; family Casimicrobiaceae; genus PALSA-1003. Next base: position 15,615 of record CAWKAQ010000012.1, read on the forward strand.
CCCGCGTCGAGCACGCGCGCCAGCAGCGCCGGCAGCGAACCGCCGGCAACGCCCAGCGCGCCGATCAGCACTGCCCCGATCAGCGCGACGCCGGCCGCGCCGCCGATCGCCCGCGACAGCGCGATCGATGCGGTCGCAGCGCCGAGCGCCTTCGGTCCGGCCGCCAGTTGCACGGTGACCTGCGTCGGCGGCATGACCATGCCTATGCCGATGCCCACGACGGTGGTCAATCCCATGATCGCAAACGTGGGCGCGGTGCCGACCGCTATCGCAAGAGCGATGAATGCCAGCGTGGCGATGCTCATTCCGAGCTGGGGAAATATCGTTACCCGGCCGGTGCGCGTGACCAGTTTGCCGGTGATGGCCGACGAAACCACCATCGCCAAGGTGATCGGCAGCAGCAGCAGACCCGATTGTCCGATCGCAAAGCCGCGACCCAGCTGCAGGTACAGCGGCAGGAAAAGGATCGTCGAGAACAGCGTCGCACCGAAGCAGACGACGACCGCGTCGGAGCGGGCGATCGCGGGCGTGCCCAGCAGGCGCAGCGGCAGGACCGGATCGACGGCGCGGCGCTCCCACCGCACCAGCAGCGCGAATCCCGCAGCGGCGACGACCGCCAGCGCCAACATCTGCCATGAGGCCCACGCATAGCGGTGACCTCCGGACGAAAGTGCAAACAGCAGTGCAAGCGTCGCAAGGACGAACAGCATCGCGCCGGTGATATCCGGCTGGAACCGTCCTTCGCGCGGCGGCGTCGTATCGGGGATGCGGCGGGCGAGCACTGCGGCGATGATGCCCAGCGGGATGTTGATCCAGAAAACCGCGCGCCAGCTCACATGCTCGGTGAGGTAGGCGCCCAGCACCGGGCCCGACGTACTCGCCAGCGCGAAGACGGTGGCGAAGTAGCCGGAAAACCTGCCGCGCTCGCGCGGCGACACGTGCTCTCCGATCAATGCCTGCGCCAGGGTCATCAGCCCGCCGCCGCCCAGCCCCTGCGCGGCCCGCGCGACAATCAGCGTGAGCAGCGTAGGCGCGAACGCGCAGCCGATTGAAGCGACCGAAAAAACGGCCAGCGCGCCAAGCAGCATGCGCTTGCGGCCAAAGCGGTCGCCCAGATGTCCGTACAGCGGCGCCGCGACCGTCGCCGCAAGCAGGTACGAGACGACGACCCAGGAGATGTCGGCAAAACCGCCTAGCGAGCTCGCGATCGTCGGCAAGGCGCTGGCGAGGATCGTCTGGTCTGCGGCCGCGAGGAACATCGCGACCATCACGCCAGGAAACACGCGCAGGAAGGCCTGTCGGGTCGTCAGCGCCCGCGCGCGAGCGTCAGCGCGTTCGGATGTCGGTACGCTTGCCATTGCCATCGCTGATCGATCCGTGGTCGAAACGAGCGCCCGCAGCATCACCGGGTGGGCCGCGCGAACCGTCGACCGCCGCGGCAAGGGTAGCAGGAACCGGAGATTCGAGCCTCCGGTCGGATCGGAAGTTCCGATCCCTGCCGTAGCGCGGAACAAAAGCGCCTGCAGGCAATGCTAAACTCACGGCGTTGACGACGACATGCCGCGCGACGTGCCGGCCCGCGACATGATGGTAAGCGACGAGCGGCCCGACGCTCGCCACATCACCCACCGCAGCTCACGCTTCCGGCAAGGATCCTCCGATGCCCAAGCTCGCGATCATCCAGCAGGCTCCCGTCGTGCTCGATCGTGTCGCGACCTTGAAAGAAGCGGTGCGATGGGTCGACACCGCGGCCGCCGCCGGCGCGGCGCTGATCGTTCTGCCGGAGTCGTTCGTGCCGTGTTATCCGGCCTGGATCTGGCGCTTGCGGCCCGGTCCCGACAGCGGCCTCACGGCGAAACTGCACGCGCGGCTGGTCGACAACGCGGTAAGCATCGGCCGCGGCGACCTCGACCCGCTGTGCAGCGCGGCGCGCGAGCATCGGGTGACGATCGTCTGCGGCATGACCGAGCGCGACGACGATTTGAGCCGCGGCACGATCTACAACACCGCCGTCGTCATCGGCGACGATGGCAGCGTGCGCAACAAGCACCGCAAGCTGATGCCGACCAATCCGGAACGCATGGTCTGGGGTTTCGGCGACGGCTCGACGCTCAACGTCGTCGACACGTCCTGCGGCCGCATCGGGACGATGCTCTGCTGGGAGAGCTATATGCCGCTCGCGCGCTACGCGCTGTACGCGCAGGGCGTCGAAGTCTACGTCGCGCCGACCTACGACAGCGGCGACGGGTGGATCGGAACGATGCAGCACATCGCACGCGAAGGCTGTTGCTGGGTCGTCGGCAGCGGAACCCTGCTCAACGCTCGCGACCTGCCGGCCGATTTTCCGGACCGGGCGACGCTCTATCCGGATGCCGGCGAGTGGATCAACGACGGCGATTCGGTCGTCGTCGCGCCCGGGGGAAAATCGTCGCCGGACCATTGCGCAGGGAAGCCGGAATACTGTACGCGGACATCGACCTCGACGCGGTCGCCGCGGCGCGCCGGCGCATCGACGTTGCCGGACATTACGCGCGGCCCGACGTCTTCCGCCTGCACGTCAACCGGCAACGGCAATCGCCGGTCAGCTTCGATTGAGTGCGAGCATGGCTGCCCGACAACAGCGCGCCGCGGTGCCGCGCGAGATCCCGCCGGCGATGCTCGCCGCAATGAAGCAAGGCGCCGTCGAGGCCGCGCATCGCGCCTATGCGCCGTATTCGCGCTTCGCGGTCGGGGCCGCGGTGCTCTCCGAGGACGGCCGTATCCACACCGGCGCCAATGTCGAGAACGCGTCGTTCGGATTGTCGATATGCGCCGAGCGCAACGCGATTTTTCGCGCCGTCGCCGACGGCGCGCGACGGATCGAAGCGATGGTCGTCTATACGCCCACTGCCGACGCGACACCTCCCTGCGGAGCTTGCCGCCAGGTCCTCGCCGAGTTCGGCGCCGACGCGCTGATCGTCTGCTGCAGCGACGGCGCCGCCGACCGCCGCTACCATCTGGCCGAGCTGTTGCCGGAGGCCTTCGGCCCGCAGCACCTGTAACGCCTTCCACCATCGACCACGCCAAACAGGAGACCTGCCGATGAGCTCGTCCACGAAGAACGCGATCGTCACCGGAGCCGGCAGCGGCATCGGCCGCGCCGTCGCGCTTGCACTGCTGAACGACGGCTTTTCCGTGGCGCTCGCCGGTCGCCGCCGGGACGCGCTCGATCAGACGCTGAGCGCGGCGGGCGCCGCGACAAATCGCGCACTGGCCGTGCCGACCGACGTCAGCGACCCCGCGTCGGTGCGGGCGCTGTTTGCCAAGGTCAAGGAGACGTTCGGCCGTCTCGATCTGCTGTTCAACAACGCCGGCGTCGGCGCCCCCGGAATCAACCTCGAGGACTTGAGCGTCGAGCAGTGGAAGACGGTCGTCGACATCAATCTGACCGGCGTGTTCCTCTGTATGCAGGAAGCGTTCCGGATGATGAAAAGCCAGGAGCCGCGCGGCGGACGCATCATCAACAACGGCTCGATTTCGGCGCATGCGCCGCGACCGAACTCGGCGCCGTACACGGCGACCAAGCATGCGATCACCGGGCTGACCAAGTCGGGATCGCTCGACGGACGAAAGTACGACATCGCGTGCGGCCAGATCGACATCGGCAACGCGGCAACCGACCTGGCGGCGCGCATGGCCAAAGGGGTGCCGCAGGCCAGCGGTCAGGTCGCCGTCGAGCCGCTGATGGATGTCGGCCACGTCGCCAGCGCCGTGCTCTATATGGCCAGCCTGCCGCTGGACGCGAACGTTCAGTTCATGACCATCATGGCGACCAAGATGCCTTTTGTCGGGCGCGGCTAGCGCCCTGCATCGATCCGGCGAACGCGGGTGCGCGCTCCGGTCAATTGTGGTCGGCGCTTGGACCGCCCGGGCACTGCGGCACCTTGCCCCACTGCCCTTCGCAATACTGCAGGCGAACCTTTTGCTCGCAGACGACGCGGCCGAGGAATCCGGCGGGGCAGCGCCCGATCGCTTCGTTCATCTGCTGCCAGGGATCGGCTCGCGGCACCGGCCTGGGTGCCGGCGGTGCCGGCTCCGGCGGCGCCACGCGGACGACCTCGACTTCGGCCGGCGGCTCCGGCGGGGGCACGACTGCCTTCGGCGCCGCGGCGCGCTTGGTCGTGGCCGGCTTTCCCGCCGCATGCGAATTCGGAACGAGCTCTCGCTCGACGATCGTGGGGAGCGGCGGCAGCGCCGTCGCCGGCGGTCGTCGCGGAAGGCGTCATCCGCGCCGGTTGGGCGTCGGGCGCGGGCTGTGCTGGCGTCGCGGTCGGGGCTGTTTCGGCGTCCGCGGCGGAGGGCGTACGGCTTGGCAGGTGCCAGCCCGCTATCCCTGCTACCACCACGCCAATCGCCAGCAAAGCCCACAATATCGGGCGCGAACCGGCGGCTACCGACGCCGCAGCTGCCGGCGCGCCGGCGGTCGGGGATGACTCGGCGGCGGCCTTGGCTTTACGCGCGGCGCGACGTGCCTTGGCTTCGGGCGAGCTATCCGAGCGGCGCAGCCGCGACAGCGTGCGCGAAATCGTGCCGGCGCCGGCCATCGCCAGCAGCGGCTGGGTGATCGTCGGATCGTAGGCACGTTTGCGCGCGGCGCGGCAGTCGGCGCATAGCTTGGAGCCCGGCGCACTGCGTTGTCCGCAGATCTGGCAACTCATCAGGTCCCCTGATCGTTCTTGCCGCTCCGGGCCTTAACCACCCGGCACGGTCCCTATGATAACGTCATAATTGCCGATTGTCGCGCCTCGCCCCAGGCGGACCCCGGTTTGCGTCGGTCACAGCGTACGCAAGCGCCGTGCCCGGACGGGGGTCAGCAGCATGCCCGAAACCGACTGAAAGGACTCGCCGGCCAGGTTGGCGAGCCCAAAGCGCGGCGCTCGCGCCGGATCCGGAGCCCGGTAGGTGCCAAAGATCCGGTCCCAGAACGAAAAGCACTGTCCGTAGTTGGAGTCGGTCGCCGGTGCCTCCGGCAGGTGATGCACGCGATGCATCGCCGGGGTGACCAGCAGCCAGCGCAATGGACGCTCGACCCACGCCGGATAAGCGATATTGGCGTGCTGCGCCATGCTGAGCGGATTGATCAGCAGCGTACGCGCTGCCTCGATCCACAGCGGAAGTCCGAGCAACAGGTACAGCCCCAGCTTGATTGCGACGTCGATCGCGACCTCGACCGGATGATGGCGGATGCTGGTGCTGACATCGACCTCCGCATCCGAATGGTGGACTGAATGCATCAGCCACAGCCACCGTTGGGCGTGAAACAGCCGATGGACTGCGTAGGTCGACAGATCCATGACGACGAAGGCCACGATCAGTTGGGCGGCCAGCGGCAGCGGCGTCAACAACCCGGCCGGCGTAATCACCAGCCGCGACGGAATGTCCAGCAGCCATGCACCGACCAGGCCGTCGGCGACCGCAACCACGCACACGAACAAGGCGAGGTTGCGCAGTACGTGCCGCCGGCGCGACGGCATGCCCCGAACCAGCGGTGAGCCGTCCTCCCAGAGCAGCAGGAACGCGAAGGTGCCCGCCATCAGCCCGTAGTAGGCGATGCGCAGCAGCGACAGCATGTCGTTCATCGCCATCGTCGGTCCGTGCCCGCGCGCGAGGAGGCTCGCGTACAGCGCTCCTGACGCTACTTTTTCTTGCGGCGGATGACCAGGCCGGCAGCGACGCCGACGGCGACGACCAGGCCGATCAGCCCGAATTCATCGAGCGTGGGCACCTGGAAAAAAATGGCCGAGTTGACGCCGGCAAATGCCGGCAGCGAGCAGAGCAGTGCGGCAGCCACGACAAAGAATTTCATTCTTCCCCCTGAGTGGTGACGGCGTTTCATTCTCGGTTGGCGGGGCCCGGTGGTCAAGTTGTGATGGCGAGAGCGCGCGGCTAGCGTCCCGAGTCCCTGGGCGCACCCGGACACTGCGGCACCTTGCCCCAGTAACCCTCGCAATACTGCAGCCCGACGCTTTGCTCGCATCCGATACGACGGAAAAAATCCTCGCGCTTGCAGCGCGCCATCGCGTCGTTCATCTGCGCCCAGCGGTCGGGTTGTGGTGCCGTGGCAGGCGCCGGCGTGCGCGCCACGGCAGGCGGCGCGGCAGCGGGCGCCGCGGCAGGCGCACCGGTTGCCCCGGTGCTGGTCGCAGGCGGCGGCTGCGCCGTCGATCGCGCCTTGGCGGCGGCCGCCGTGCGCTTGGTCGGCGTTCCGGCAGGGCCGCTGGTCTGTTCTGCGGCGGATTTGGGTGTGTCCGCCGCCGGCCCGGGCGCGGCAGCCTGATCCTTGGTTGCGTCAGTCGCAGTTCCTGCCTGCGTCGGCGGTTGCGCAGGCGGCGCGCTCGCATCCTTGGATCCGTCGCCCGGCGCCGGCGCGGTGGCCGCATCCGAGGCTTTGCCGGGCTCGGTCGAGGCCGTCGTATCTTTCGATAGCGACATACGATAGGCGACGAATCCGCCGATCGCGAGCACGGCAATCAGCGCGAGCATCGCGGCGATCATGCCGAGCTTGGGCGGGCCGCCGGCGACGGGTACCGACGGCGCCGCGGGCGGCGTCGTCGCGGCAGCGGCAATGGCAGCGGCTCCCGGCGGACCGCCGGCCGGAATGCGCGGCGGAATCGTCGCGCTTGGCGAGGATGCCGCGGGTTTAGCCGGTGCGGCAACCGCCGGCGCGGGTGTGGCGACGGGCGTGGCCGCGGCGGCGGCGCGCCGCGACGGGCACCGGTTCGGCCGGCAGGGTCGTCCCGCACTGGACGCAAAACCTGGCGCCCGGCTGCGTTTCGTAACCGCAGGTCGTGCATTTCATCGTCCGTCCTCCGTTGGCCGTCGACAAGGGGGCATGCGATGCTGCCCACTGTTGCGCGGCGGTTTGCCGCCGATTGGGCCGGTCAAGTGTAACCCGGCGCCGAGCGCGCTGTCGCGGGCCACCCCCGCCAGCGCCGCGCTAGAGCGTGAGGCGCCATGTCTCCGCCACCAGGTCGCGTCCGAAACTGTGGTGCGCCTGGCGACGGGTGCATCGGAAGCCGGCCTGCTCGTAGATGTGCCGCGCCGCGGCGAGCTCGCTTTGCGTCCAGAGCACCATGCTCCGGTAACCGGCCCGCCGCGCGAAACGGACGCATTCCCCGACCAGCCTCGCGCCGAGACCTCGGCCGCGCGCCACGGGGTCGACCAGCAGCAGGCGCAGCTTGGCGACGTCGGCCGACTGCCGCACGACAAAGACCGAGCCCAGGTTCGTGCCGCCGCAGTCGGCGATCCAGCAACGCTCATGCGCGGCGTCGAAACGCTGCACGAACCGGGCGGCGATAGCGGCGACCAGCGCCTCGAATTGCGCATCGTAGCCGTATTCGCGCGCATACAGCTCGCCATGCCGCTGCACGACCCAGCCGATGTCGCCCGGCCGCAGCGCGCGCAATGCAATTCCCGGTCGCGGCACCGCATGCGGGTCGAGCAGGCTTTCGATGGCGTCCGTCGCCGCGACCAGGCGACGCTGCGTCGCCGGCAGCAAGGGTATCCAGCAGGGCGCCGATCTCATCGTGCGATCGCCGGTCGAGCGGTGCGAACGCCGCCCGCCCCTCGCGAGTCAGCGCCAGCAACTGACGTCGGGCGTCGGCCTTGCTGGGACGACGGCACAGCATTCCCTTCGACTCGAACCCGTGCAGGATGCGGCTCAGGTAGCCTTCGTCCAGACCCAGCCTTGCCGAGAGCTCGCTCGCCGTCGGCCCGTCGTCGCCGGACGATTCCGGATGCGCGAGCTCGTAGAGCACGCGCACCTGCGCCAGCGAGAACGGGCTGTCGAGCAGACCTTCCTGCAGTACGCCGATGCGCTGCGTGTAAAAGCGATTGAACCGGCGCAGCGCCGCGATCCGTGCCTCGCGCACTGCCTTGTTCGGCGCCGTTGCGGCCATCGCATCGTCCTTCCGGCCTCGGGACGCGGGCCGTCGACGCCACTGTCCGGCCGATTAGTTGCTTTTGTCAACTAATCGGCGGCTTGGGCCGGAGAGCTTCAGCCGACGTGCTGGCGCAGGAAATCGAGCGTGCGCTGCCGCGCGAGCGTCGCCGCCGCCGGATCATACGAGCCGCGCTGATCGCAATTGAAGCCATGGTCGGCGGCATAGACATAGACGCCGACATCCGGGTGCGCTTCGCCAAAGGCGCGAACGCCGGCGACGGGAATGACGTGGTCGCGCTCGCCGAAATGCGCAATCACCGGACATCTCGGCTGCTCGCCGGCGGCTTCGAGGATCCCGCCGCCGTAGTACGGCATCGCGCAGGCAAAACCTTTCAGCCGGCACGCCGCCAGCCAGGTGATCAGACCGCCCCAGCAATAACCGACGATGCCGGCTTTGCCGGCGGCCGCGACCGCGGCGCGGGCCGCGTCGACGTCGAGCATCGCCGCATCGGAGCTCGCGTTCGCCTTGTATTCGCGGCCGCGAGCGATGTCCGCCGCGGTATAGCCCAACTCGACGCCTTTTTCCTGGCGGTCAAACAGCGCCGGCGCGATCGCGAGGTAGCCATCGGCCGCATAGCCGTCGCAGACGCTGCGAATGTGGCTGTTGACGCCGAAGATCTCCTGGACGACCACCAGGCCGCCTCGCGCCGTCCCTTGCGGCGTCGGCGCGATAGGCCGCCAGCCGGAATCCGTCGCTGGCCGAGAGCTCGATCATGGTCCCCATCGCCGCTTCCTTTCGGTGAATTGGACCGCGCATTATCGCATCGCGGCGGATCCCGAACCGGCGGGCACCGCGTGGGATAATGACGCGTTCGCTAAACCGGATCGGGCAATGAAACCCAACAGCAAGAAGATCGAAGCGCTGATAACCGAGCTCCTGGTCGAAATCGGCGAAGACCCGCATCGCGAGGGCCTGGTGAAGACGCCGCAGCGGGTCGCGCAGGCCATCGAGTTCCTCACGTCAGGCACCCGGGTCGATGCGCAAAAGCTGATCAACGGCGCGGTGTTCACGCAGGCGACCAACAGCATGGTCATCGTCAAGAACATCGAGGTCTACAGCCTCTGCGAGCACCACATGCTGCCGTTCTTCGGCCGCTGCCACATCGGCTACATCCCCAGCGGACGCGTGTTCGGCGTATCCAAGCTCGCGCGCCTGGTCGACATGTATGCGCGCCGGCTGCAGCTTCAGGAAAGGCTGACCGAGCAGATCTCGCAGGAAGTGATGGATTCGGTTGCCGCGAAGGGCGTCGGCGTGATGATCGAGGCGCGGCACCTGTGCATGATGATGCGCGGCGTCGAGAAGCAGAATTCGGTGATGATCACCTCGTCGGTGCTGGGCACGTTCCGCGAGTCACAGGCAACGCGCGAGGAGTTTCTGGCGCTGATCGGCAATCGCGCGACCTGAAAGAACGATACCGCCGTTGAGCGGCGCTTCAGGCTTCCAGCCACCAGCGGTAGAGCGTTCCGGCGCAGCTTTTCGCGCCACGGGCAGCGACTGGAGGCAGGCGAAGCGGCCGCAGGAACATCTCTACCGGCAGGTCGCGCGGCGCAAAGCCCCGCGCCACCGCCGAGATGCGGTCGCGGAACACGCGGTATTCGTCGTCGACCGAGCCGGATCCGCGATGCGTTGCCTGCCACAGATGCCGGAACGCGATGCGGCCGTCGTCCTCCGCCGTCTGCAGCAGCCGATGGGTCATCGTGCGGCCGATGCGCCAGCGCCCGTGGCGCTCGCGCTCCTGATAGCGCCGGAAATAGCGATAGAAATGCTTGTAGTGGCGGACCTCGTCGGCATAGATATGCGCTGCCAGGTCCTTCAGCACCGGCTCGTCGGCGTATGCGCCCATCGCACTGTAAAGCGTGGCTGTGCCCATTTCGACGACACAGCGTGCGGCGAGCTCGAGCGCCCGGGCGGGCTCCAGCTCGGGGACCGTGCAGGTCTGGCGGTACTCGTCGAAGAAGCGGTCATAGGTCCGTTGCCAGTCGAAATCGGGCCAGACGCGCTCGACATAGGCGCGAAGCGCCGCGCCGTGCTGCACTTCCTCGTGCTCCCACGACTCGGCGAGCCACCCGGCAACGACTTCGTCGTCATCGAAATAGGACACCAGATTGTGCGCGTACAAATCCGACCCCGTTTCAACGAACGAGGCCATCGTCATCATCTGGAAGAGCGTATGGTCGTCCGCCGCCCGTGCCCGGTCGGCGCCGGCGTAATCGATGTCAGCGAGGCGCCAGGCGCCCCGCGCACGCCAACCCTGGCCTGGCGCGCCCCCCGCGCGCGGTTCCGGCGTTCGTGCATCAAGCATCGTATATCTCCCTGTCTTTCCCTTAAGACAGCGTCCTGGGCAGAAAATCCCGCAGTTGCAGCCCACAACATGCCTCCGCGGCGCGAAAGTTGCAATAGTCCTTCGTCCGATTCCGAGGGCCCCACGACTAGAATGGCCGTTTTGGTGCGCCCCGGGATCAGCGATGCTCGAAGGCTTGCGCCGAGTCGCGGTCATCGGCAGCGCGCGGATTCCGTTTGCGCGCAGCAACACCCGGTATATCGATGCCGGCAACCCGGAAATGTTGACCGCGGCCTTCGCGGCGCTGGTCGAGCGCTTCGGGCTTCGAGGAGCACAGCTGGGCGAAGTCGCGGCCGGCGCGGTGATCAAGCATCCTCGCGACTGGAACCTGACGCGCGAAGCCGCGCTCGGCGCCGGTCTGCACCCGCACACGCCCGCCTACGACGTGCAGCGCGCCTGCGGCACCAGTCTTACCACTGCGATCCAGATCGGTCAGCGGATCGCCCTGGGCGAAATCGAGGCGGGCATCGCCGGCGGCGTCGACACTGCCAGCGACGTGCCGATCGGCTACGGACGAGCCTTGAACCGCATCGCACTCGATAGCGCGCGCGGCAGGACCTGGGGCGCGCGAATCCGCCCGTGGCTCAAGGTGAAGCCGGGCGACTTGAAGCCGGCCACGCCGGGCGTCGTCGAACCGCGCACCGGCCTTTCGATGGGCGAGCATTGCGAGCTGATGGCCAAGCAATGGCGCATCGGCCGCGCCGAGCAGGACGAGCTGGCGTATCGAAGTCACATGAACGCCACTGCCGCCTGGGACAGCGGATTCTACGACGACCTGGTCGTGCCCTTCGCCGGCCTCGATCGCGACAACAACGTCCGCGCCGACACGACGCCAGACAAGCTCGCGGCGCTTAAAGCCGTATACGACCGGTCGACCGCGGGCACGCTCACCGCGGGCAACAGCACGCCGCTGACCGACGGGGCGTCCTGCGTGCTGCTCGCTTCCGACGCGTGGGCCGAGGCGCGCGGCCTCGAGGTGCAGGCGTATCTGACGCATTGGTCGGTTGCGGCGGTCGATTTCGCCGGCATCGACGGTCCGCCGGAAGGCTTGCTGATGGCGCCGACCTACGCCGTCCCCGCGATGCTCGATCGCGCGGGACTCGCGCTGCAGGACTTCGACATCTACGAGATTCACGAAGCTTTCGCCGCGCAGGTTCTTTGCACGCTCGCGGCATGGCGCTCGGACGACTATTGCCGCTCGACGCTCAAGCGGCAGCGCGCGGTCGGCGAAATCGATCGCGCCAGGCTCAATCCCCGCGGCGGCAGCGTCGCACTCGGCCATCCGTTCGCCGCGACCGGCACGCGCATCGTCGCCACGCTGGCAAAGCAGTTGCAGCAGCGCGGCGCGGGGCGCGGGCTCATCTCGATCTGCACCGCCGGCGGCATGGGCGTCACCGCGATCCTCGAGCGCTAGCAGCGAAGCTCTGCGCTACAATTTCGCCTCCGCAACAGCGCGAGGCAACAAGATGGCGCTCAAACGCCGCAAGGGTCCGGACGGAAGGCTCGTCGTCGTCGAACATACGTCGAAGATTCTCGACGGCAACGCGCTGGGCGATCCGCACGTGCGCAAGCTCGGCGTCTGGCTGCCGCCGCAGTACGACGGCGGAGCGGGCAACGCTCGCGGCAGGCGCTTTCCGGTGCTGTGGGACATGGTCGGATTCACCGGATCGGGGCTCGCGCACGTCAACTGGAAGCCGTTTTCCGACAACGTCCCCGAACGCGCGGCGCGGCTGATCCACGAACGGAAAATGGGACCGGCGATCATCGTCTTCCCGGACTGCTTCACCGCGCTCGGCGGCAACCAGTATGTCAACTCGTCGGCGATCGGCAACTACGCCGACTACCTGACGCGCGAGCTGATCCCGTTCGTCGACCGCGAGTTCCGCACGCTTGCCTCACGCGATCACCGCGGCTGTTTCGGCAAGTCCTCCGGCGGCTACGGCGCGATCATCCACGGCATGAAATACGCGCAGTACTGGGGAGCGATCGCCGATCATTCGGGCGATTCGTATTTCGATTTCGTCTATTGGCACGATTGGCCGAATACGCTGAACGACCTGGCGCGATTCCGGCCGGTCAAGCGCAAGCCCGGCCGCTACGATGCGCTGCGCGAGGGCCGCCGTGCCCGCCTTGCCGACGGTTGCGACGACGGACGGATCAAGCGTTTCCTCGAGCACGTCTGGGAAGCCGAGAAGCTGTCGGTCGCCGAAGGCCACACGATCATGAACCTGTGCATGGCCGCTACCTATGATCCCGATCCGAAAGCCCCGCTCGGTTTCCGCTTGCCGTTCAATCTGGAGACCGGCGAGCTGATCGAGAAGCGCTGGAAGAACTGGCTTGCCCACGATCCCGATCAACCTGGTCGCGAAGTACAAGGCCAGCCTCAAGTCGCTCGCCGGCATCTACATCGATTGCGGCTGGCGCGACCAATATCACATTCACTATGGCACGCGGATCCTGTCGGCGCGGCTCTCGCAGGCCGGAGTGGCGCACACTTACGAGGAATACGATGACAATCACTCCGATGTCGATTACCGGATGAATGTCAGCCTTCCTTTCCTGTACCGTGCGCTGAAGCCGTAAGCGGCAGGACGGCCGCGGCGCTTCAGGTCCGCGGCATGCGATCGAACGGAGCTCCCGATGGCCGATGACAAGAGCGTCCCGGGTGACCTGCTCGCACCGGCTCCGGACGCGCCGCCGCCATCCCGGCGGGAATTGTTCCTGGGCTTTCTGATCGTCGGCATGCAGGGATTCGGCGGCGTGCTGCCGTTCGCCCGCCGCATGCTGGTCGAGCAGCGCCGCTGGGTCAGCGAGCGCGAATTCATCGAGGTGCTGTCGCTATCGCAGTTCCTGCCCGGGCCGAACATCGTCAACGTATCGATCATCGTAGGCAGCCGCTTCCGCGGCGCGTCGGGATCGGTGGCCGCGGTACTCGGGCTGATGCTGATGCCGTTCCTGATCGTTCTCGCGCTGGCCGCGCTGTACGCGCAGTTTGCCGCGATCGAGGCGGTGCGCGGCGCGACCAACGGCGTATCCGCGGCGGCGACCGGGCTGGTGATCGCGACGGCAATCAAGATGGCGCAGCCGTTGAAGGGCGTGGCCTGGCAGATCGCGATGGGGGTCCTGACATTCGTTGCGATCGGGCTGCTGCGCGTTCCGCTGCTGTGGGCGCTGGCGATGCTCGCACCGCTGTCGATCGCCATAGCCTGGCGGATCCGGCGATGAATCTGCCCTTGCTGGCCGACCTCGCGCAGCAGTTCGGGCTGCTGTCGTTTCTGGCGATCGGCGGGGTCAATGCGCTGATTCCCGAGATTCACCGCCGCGTCGTCGAGAACGCGCATTGGCTGACCGACGCCGACTTCGCGCAGGCGTTTGCGATCGCCCAGGCGGCCCCCGGTCCGAACCTGCTGATCGTCAGCCTGATCGGATGGAAGGTGGACGGCTTCCTGGGCGCGCTGGTCTGCACGGTCGCGATATGCGCACCGTCTTCGGCGCTGACTTTCGCCGTCGCGCATGTCTGGGACCGGTTTCGCGATGCGCCGCTGCGCAAGGCCATCCAGTACGGCCTCGCGCCGGTCACCGTCGGACTGGTGCTGGCCAGCGGCTTCATACTCGCGCGCACCGTCGACCACTCGGCTGTCGCCGTCGGGCTGACCGTGGCGACCGTCGTGCTGGCGCTGGCGACGCGCCTGCACCCGCTGTGGATGCTGGCCGCCGGCGCGGCGGTCGGCGCGTTCGTCGCCGTCTAGGCCGGCGGCGCATGCCGGAGCTGCCCGATGTCGCCGTTTACGTCGAAGCGCTCGAGCGGCGCGTCATCGGGCACCGGCTGGAGGAAATCCGCCTGAACAGTCCGTTCGTGCTTCGCACCGTGGTGCCGCCCGTCGCGGCGGCGCAGGGACGGCGCGTCACCGGCGTGCGGCGGCTGGGCAAACGCATCGTCATCGCGCTCGAAGGCGAGATTTTCCTGGTGCTGCACCTGATGATCGCCGGCCGGCTGCGCTGGCTGGCGCGCGGGACCAAGCCGCCGGCGCGCATCACGCTGGCGACCTTCGCGTTCGACACCGGCGTGCTGGCGTTCACCGAAGCGGGCACGCGCAAGCGCGCCTCGCTGCACCTCGTCGAAGGCCCGGCCGCGCTGGCGGCGTTCGACCGCGGCGGCGCCGAGCTCGACGACATCGATGCCGCCGCCTTCGCTGCGCGCCTGAAGCAGGAAAACCATACGCTCAAGCGCGCCCTGACCGATCCGCGATTGTTCAGCGGCATCGGCAACGCTTACTCCGACGAGATCCTGCATCGCGCCCGCCTGTCGCCGCTGGCGCTGACCCACAAGCTCAGCACCGAGGAGACCGAGCGGCTGTTCGCCTCGGCCAAGGCGGTGCTGGCCGAATGGACCGAGCGCCTGCGGCGAGAAGCGGGCGAGGACTTTCCGGAAGGCGTCACCGCGTTCCGGCCGCAGATGGCGGTGCATGGCCGCTTCGGCAAGCCGTGCCCGGATTGCGGCGCGCCGGTGCAGCGCATTGTCTACGCGGACAACGAAACGAATTACTGCGCGAATTGCCAGACCCGGGGCACGGTGCTCGCCGATCGCGCGTTGTCACGCTTGTTGAAAGCGAGCTGGCCACGCTCGATCGACGAGCTCGGTTGAGCCCCGCAACCGACACGCGTAGACTGGCCCAAGGGGGCTTGGACGCGCCGGCTGCAGCGGTTTCACAGGAGTGGCAATCATGAGATGGCAAGACTATCGGCGCAGCGACAACGTCGAGGAAGGCTCGAGCAGCGGTCCGAGCATGTTCGGCGGCGGGCTTCGCCTCTCGGGCGGGGCGATCATTCTGGTGGTAGTCGTCAGCCTGCTTCTCGGCAAGAATCCGCTCGAGATGCTCGCCCTGCTGATGGGGGACGGCGGCGGGCCCGTCGTGCAAACGCAGGCTCCGCCGACTGCGCCGCGCGCGCCGGCGGCAAACGATCCCCAAACCGAGTTCGTCGCGCGCGTGCTCGGCGACACCGAGGACGTCTGGGGCGGCATCTTCCAGCAGATGGGCACGCGCTACCAGCCGCCGAAGCTCACGCTCTATCACGGTCAAATCGCCTCGGCCTGCGGATTCAGCAGCGCGGCGGCGGGCCCGTTCTATTGTCCCGGGGACCGCAAGGTCTATCTCGACCTGAGCTTTTTCCAGGAGTTGTCGCAGCGCTTCGGCGCACCCGGCGATTTCGCGCGGGCCTACGTGATCGCCCATGAAATCGGCCATCACGTCCAGAATCAGCTCGGGCTGATGGACGCGGCGCAGACAGAGGATGGCCAGCTCGTCGGACCGTAGCAGAAACGACATGTCGGTCCGGCTGGAGCTGCAGGCCGACTGCCTGGCCGGCGTCTGGGGACATTCGTCGATGCAGCGCAACATCATCGACGCCAAGGATGTCGAGTCGGGAATCGCCGCGGCGGCGGCGGTCGGCGATGACCGCATCCAGAAGCAGACGCGCGGGTATGTCGTCCCCGAAGGCTTCACCCACGGCTCGTCCGCCCAGCGGGTCAAGTGGTTCCGGACCGGACTCGACTCCGGCGACCTGCGGCAGTGCGACACCTTTGCCGCGCGGAGCCTCTAGGCCCGGGCGGCGCGCGCGGCGACGGCTGCCAGCCGAAGGGCGGCCATGGATCGGCTGGGCTTGCCCCCTCCTGCGCTTTTGCCTATAGTCAGAAGTGCAGGAGGGTCACCATATGAAGCTCATCCTTGCCTTGGCGGTCGGTGTAATCGTCAGCGCTTGTTCTTCGGTTCCGGTGCAGGTGCGGGAGCCGCAGAGGGCCGAGAACAATTCGCTGCTGGCGTGCGACTACGCGAAGAATGCAGACCATCGACCGCGTTCGCTCAGCAGCGGGGGGTCTACGTCGAGTGGGTCCATTGCCCGACGCTCAAACGCGATCGCACCTAGTTCGGACCGAGGTCTGAGCGCGCATCTGCGGTATCGGCGGAAATCTCCGCGGGCGCGCGCCGCGTGAACTGCCCCGGTTGCGGGGCCTCGATGCAGACGCTCGAGTTCGAGCGTCTGCTGCTCGGTCGGGTTGCACTCGATTTCTGCTTCGCCTGCCAGCTCGTCTGGTTCGATGAGCACGAGAGCACGCAGCTCGCGCCCGGCGGCATCATCGAAGTCTTCAAGGCCTTCAACGCGCATCGCGCGCCGACGCGCAATCCCCTGCCCGAGCTGCTCGATTGCCCGCGCTGCAATTCGCGGCTCGCACTGACTCACGATCTTCAACGCACGACCCATTTCACCTATTACCGCTGCGATTGGGGTCACGGACGCCTGACGCCGTTCGTGCAGTTCCTGCTGGAAAAGAACTTCGTGCGGCCGATGTCCGGAAGCGAGCTCGCAACGCTCAAGGCGCGGGTTCGCAGCGTCCAGTGCTCGAACTGCGGCGCGCCGATCGATCTTCAGAACGATACCGTGTGTCCGTATTGCCGTTCGCCGCTGGCGATCCTCGATCCCGAAGCGGTCAACAAAGCGCTGCGCGAGCTCTCCACGGCGGAGATCCAGCGCAAGACGATCGACGTCGATCGCCTCGCCGACGCCCTGACGATGCGCGCGCCGGGCATTGGCGGCTTGAATCGAAGCCAGACCGCGGCCATCGATGCCGGGCTTGCCGGCGATCTGGTCGCCGCAGGCGTGACCATCGTCGCCGCGCTGCTGAGCTGACAGGCCCTCCGGCGCGACGCCGAGCCGGATTTCTTCCCAGCGCGGTGCGCGCCGGCATAAAATCGCGTTTTGTCTTCAAGCCACGAGGTCCGAATGCACTTCCGCCTGATTTCCGCCGCGTCCATCGTGGCGTTCTCGCTCGGCGCCGCGGCGCAAACAGCGCCGCCGGCGACGGCCGCCGCGCCGCTGGTCGCGCCCAATACCTGCGTCAGACCCGAGTTTTCGGGGCGGCTGGCGTCCGATCCGAACATGACGACCTTCAATCGGCAGTTCAAAGCCTACGGTGAATGTGTCAAGGCGTATGTGGAGCACAACAAGGCGATCGCCGAGGCGGCGACCGCGGCCGCCAATCGTGTCGTCGACGAATACAACACCTACACCGCCGACGTAAAGGCAAAAATAGAAGCCGAAAACAGCGGCCGGACAAAGAAGGACTCCGTGCAATAGGCTCGGGACATGCCCCCGCGCCGCCCGAAGCAATTCCCCGCATGAGCGAGCCGGCGAGTCCGCAGGCGATCGCCCAGGCCACGCTCGACGGCTTCAATCGGCACTACGCGCTGTTCCGCGACTGTGCGGCAGCCGCCAAGCGTCATTTCGAGGCCGGCAACTGGCTGGCGATAAGCCACGTCTCGCGCGAGCGCATCGATTTCTACGATCGCCGCGTCGCAGAGACGGTCGCACGGCTGCGACACGAATTCGGGTGCACCGAAAGCGACGACGCGCGCTGGGAAGAGGTCAAGCGCCATTACGTGGCGCTGCTGATCGATCACAAGCAGCCGGAGTGCGCCGAGACATTCTTCAATACCGTGTCGTGCAAGATTCTCGATCGCAGCTACTTTCACAACCGCTGCCTGTTCGTCCGCCCGGCGGTCTCGACCGAGCACATCGACGCCGACCCGCCTTCATACCGTTCCTACTACCCGCGGCAGCACGGGCTGCGGCATGCGCTGATCGACATCGTGCTCGACTTCCGTCTGGAACGGCGCTTTGCCGATTTTCGCGCCGACCTCGCCAATCTTCTGGCCGCGTTCCGGCAGCGCTTTCCGCGCCCGTTCCGGCTCGAGGCGAACCATCAGATCCAGGTGCTATCGAGCCTGTTCTTCCGCAATCGCACCGCCTACGTCGTCGGGCGGGTGATCAACGGCTACAACGCGCATCCGTTCGTCGTGCCGATCAAGCACGATGCCGATGGCCGGCTCTATGTCGATGCGCTGCTGATGGACTCCGAACAACTCGCGTTGCTGTTCTCCGCCAACCGCGCGTACTTCCTGGTCGACATGGAGGTGCCATCGGCGTATGTCGGATTCATGCGCAATGTCACTCCCGAGCGCACCGAGGCGGAGCTTTACACGATGGTAGGCCTGCAGAAACAGGGCAAGACGCTGTTCTTCCGCGATTTCCTGCATCACCTCAAGCACTCGACCGACAGCTTCATCGTCGCTCCGGGCATCAAGGGCCTGGTGATGACCGTGTTCACGCTGCCGTCGTATCCGTATGTGTTCAAGGTGATCCGGGACAGGATCGCGCCGTCGAAGGACACGACGCGCGACCGGGTGAAAGAGAAATACGTGCTGGTCAAGCACCACGACCGCGTCGGCAGGATGGCGGACACGCTCGAATATTCGGACGTGGCATTTCCTCGCGCCCGCTTCACGCCGGAGCTGATCGCGGAGCTCGACGCCGTCGCCCCCTCGCTGATCGAGGAGGACGGCGACATGATCGTCGTTCGCCATCTGTACATCGAGCGGCGGATGGACCCGCTGAACCTGTTCCTCGAATCCGCTTCGCCGCGCCAGCGTGAGCACGCGATTGCCGAGTACGGCGAGGCGATCCGGCAGCTGGCCGCGGTCAATATCTTCCCCGGCGACCTGCTGTTCAAGAATTTCGGGGTCACGCGCTTCGGCCGCATCGTCTTCTACGACTACGACGAGATCGAGTACATGAGCTCGTGCCGCTTTCGCGCGATTCCACAGCCTCCGGCCGCGCACGACGAAATGTCGGACGAGGTATGGTATCCGGTCGGTGCGAACGATGTTTTTCCGGAGGAGTTCGCGACCTTTCTGCTGACCGACCCTGAAGTGCGGGCTGATTTTCTGCGCGTCAACGCGGATCTGCTGGATGCGCAATGGTGGCAGCGGATGCAGCAGGAGGCCGGCGAACTGCCACCTGAAGTGCTGTCCTATCCCGAGCCGCTCCGCTTTGCGCACGTCAGCGCCGAGCGTCCGCCGGCGGCTTCGACGCCGGTCGGCGCACTGGAACCGCCGCTGGGCTAGCGCGCCGGCGTCGCGGCACCGAGCCGGCGCGCGACGTCGTCGGCCTGCAAGGCCGCACCGGCGTCGCCCTGTCGTGCCGCCTGCAGATACCAGCCGAGCGCACGCTTCAAGTCGGGCGCGACGCCATCGCCGTGCTCGTAGAAGCTTGCGATCAGGTATTGCGCGCCGGCGTCGCCGTTCTCGGCGGCCGCTTCGTACCACTTGGCGGCAAGCGTCCAATCCTTCGGTGCGCCGCGCCCGAGAAAGTACTGCGTGCCGAGCTGCACCTGCGCGTCGACGTGTCCCTGCTGCGCAGCCCTTTCCCACCATTCGGTCGCCGTGGTCAGCGAGCGCGCGACCCCGGTCCCGCTTTCGTAGAGCAGGCCGAGGCTGTACTGGGCCTGCGCCATGCCGGCCTCCGCCGCCTTGCGCAGCCAGTCGACGCCCTTCCCCGGATCGGCGGCGCCGCCTTCGCCGCGCAACAGCATCGTCGCCAGGTTGAATTGCGCGAGCCGGTCGCCGAGCCGCGCGTCATGCTCGTAGGCCATCGCGCGCGGCCGCAAAATCGCCGCGCTGATAAGCGAGCCAGCCGGCGGTGTCCGCCGCCGCGCTCGACGGAGTCGCGGCGACCAGTATCATGACGACCAGCGCATGTCGCGATAAGCGCATGAACCCGGATGCCATCGGCTCTCTCCGGAGTACAATTACACAGTCCAGTCTACCACCCAGCGGGTCTCGTTCCTTGTTCGTCAGCGCATTCGATTTGTTCAAGATCGGTCTCGGGCCATCGAGCTCGCACACCATGGGACCGATGCGTGCCGCATACCGGTTTGTCCACGAGCTCGCCGCCGACCAGCCGCTCGAGACCGTCACGCAGATCTTTGTCGACCTTTACGGCTCGCTTGCCCTGACCGGCCGCGGCCACGGAACCGATCGCGCGATCCTGCTGGGACTTTCGGGCGAGACGCCCGACCGTGTCGATCCCGACCAGGTCGATCGCATGGTGCGGCAGATCCGCGAAGCGCAGACGCTCTCGCTCGACGGCAGGCATTCGATCGCCTTCCGCGAGGACGAGCATCTGCGCTTTCGCATCGACAAATCGCTGGCATTCCACAGCAACGGCATCCGATTTACCGCGCTCGATGCCGGCGGCACACGCCTCGCCCGCAAAGCCTACTATTCCGTCGGCGGCGGCTTCATCGTCGCCGAAAATGAGATCGAGCAGCTGGCCGATGCGCCGCAGCGCCTGCGCGTGCCCTACCCTTTCAGCAGCGCCGCCGAGCTACTGAAGCAGGGCGATGCCGCGCACAAGCGGATTCCCGAAATGATGCGCATCAACGAGCTGGCCTTGCGCAGCCCCGATCAGGTTCGCACCGGGCTGCTCGAGCGCTGGCAGATCATGAATGAATGCATCGAACGGGGTCTGCGCAATGAGGGGATCCTGCCCGGCGGCCTGAACGTCAGGCGCCGGGCGAAGGGACTGCACCAGGCTTTGCTCGCCAAGCGCGCGCAACAGGAGAGCAATCCGACCGAGACGCTGGACTGGGTGAGCCTCTACGCGATCGCCGTCAACGAGGAGAACGCCGCCGGAGGCCGCGTCGTGACGGCGCCGACCAACGGCGCCGCCGGCATCATCCCCGCGGTAATTCGCTACTACCGCGAATTCTACGAGGACGCCAACGAAGACGGCATCGTCGCGTTCCTGCTCACCGCCGCGGCGATCGGCGGCCTGTGCAAGCGCAACGCCTCGCTTTCCGGCGCCGAGGTCGGATGCCAGGGCGAAGTCGGCGTCGCGTGCTCGATGGCGGCGGCCGGCCTGGCCGCGGCGCTGGGCGGCAGCAATGCGCAGATCGAGAACGCCGCCGAAATCGGCATCGAACACCACCTGGGCATGAGCTGCGATCCCGTCGGCGGCCTGGTGCAGATACCCTGTATCGAGCGCAACGCGATGGGCGCGATCAAGGCGATCAACGCCGCGTCGCTGGCGCTGCGCGGCGACGGCGCGCACCGCGTTCCGCTCGACGCGGTCATCAAGACGATGTACGAGACCGGGCGCGACATGATGGCGAAATACAAGGAAACCTCGCTCGGCGGGCTGGCGGTGAACGTCGTCGACTGCTGAATTTCGAATCAGCTGCGATCTCTGTCAGAATGGCGTAAGGATCGCGGCCCCGCCGCGGCACAAGGCGTAGGGATCGAATGAAGCGCTGCTGCCTGATCGGGATTCTCATGCTGGCGTCGCAGGCGCCCGCCATCGCGTTGACGCCGCTGCCCGACTTCAAGCTCGACGGCTATGTCGCGACCTGGTACGAGATCGCGTCGATCCGCGGGTTCCTGCAAAGCCGCTGCGCGCGCGATACGCGCACCGAATACTCGATCGGAGAAAACGGCGCGCTGATGCTCGAGAGCAATTGCCTGCGCGCCGACGGCACCCCCGCAGCGCTCGGAGGCACGCGCCCGGCCGATGGATCCCGCACTGCCATCGGTGCTCAAGATCACGACCGTCCACATGCTCGGCATCTGGTGGTACCCGTTTGGTCGCGAATCGATTGTCGTCGCGCGCGGCCCCGATCGGCGCTGGCTGGCCGTCGGCCACCCGTCGCTTCACTACGCCCGCATCCTTGCCCATTCGCCTGCGTTGTCCGATGACGACCTGAAGAGCGCGGCCGCGGCGCTGGCCGGAGCGCAGTTCGACCTGTGCGCGATGGTGCTGACCGTGCAGACCGAGGGCCGGCAGCAGCCGACGCGCGTGTGCGACATCGTGCGGCCACCTGCGCTGCCGCCCGCGCCGGTACCGGGCACATTGCAATGATGGCGACCGTACGCGCGGCTGTCAGTGCGGTCGGACGCCATCGCGTGCTGATGGCCATGGCGTTGGCGCTCGCTGCCCAGCTTGCCGGCTGCGAGCACCAGGCTGCCAAAGATGCGGCCGAAGATGCGGCGAAGCCGACCTTCATCTGCCAGCTGGCCGGCGAGCGCCTGATTATCCGATTCGAGCCGGGCGAAGTCCGGCTCCTGACCTCCAACGCTGATCGCATCACGCTTTATCAGATCCCCGCCGCCTCCGGCATTCGCTACAACAACGCGAGCCTCGAGCTGCGCGGCAAGGGGATGGACCTGGTGTTGATCGAAAACGGCGTGGCGACCAAGCTCGAAGATTGCGCGCCGTACGTCGCGCCCAAGCCCGCGTCGTGAAATCTGCAGTCGGTGTGATCGGCACCGGAGCGATGGGTCTCGGTGTCGTGCAAAGCCTGGCGCGCGCCGGCATAGCCGTCCATGCGCGCGACATTCGCGCCGAGGCGCAAGCGGCCGCAGTGGCCAGCGGCGCGGTTGGCTGCGCGAGTGCGGCCGCAGTCGCGCGCGATTGCGGCATCGTCATCATCCTGGTGGTCGATGCGGCAGAGACCGATGCCGTCGTTTTCGGCGCCGACGGCGCGCTATCCGCGCTCGCCCCCGGCGCGATCGTCGTCCTGTCGTCGACGGTCGCGCCGTCGTACGTGGCGATGCTGTCATCGCGTCTGTCCGGCGCGGGTGTCCGGCTGGTCGACGCGCCGGTGTCCGGCGGACCGCTGCGCGCGGCGGCCGGCACGATGACGCTGATCGTGTCGGGCGAGACGCAGGCGATCGCCGATTGCGATCCTGTGTTCACGGCGATCGCCGCCCGCCGATTTGTCGTCGGCGAGCGGCCGGGGATCGCCGCAACCTACAAGGTGCTCAACAACCAGCTCGCAGCGGCCAATCTCGCCGCCGGCGCGGAAGCGATGGCCGTGGCGATACGCGCCGGGCTCGACCCGCGCCGCTTTCTCGACGTGGTCAACGCAAGCTCGGGTGCCAGCTGGATCGTCGATGACCGCATGCGGCGCGCGCTCGACGGCGACACGACGTCGAGAGCGGCGACGGCCCTGTTGAACAAGGATGTCGGCCTCGCCGTCGAAGTCGCGACGGCGTTCGGGTGCGAAGTACCGCTGGCGCTCGCCGCGCGCGCTGCTTTCGCGGCCGCGATGGCCGCGGGCTACGGCGCCGAGGATGACGCTTCGCTGCTGCGGCTGCGTCTCGGATCGACGGCGCCGGAGGCCCGGTAGCGACGAGCGCGGCGCTCGACCGCGCGCCTCACTATAATCGCTGGCTAGTCGGTGCGACGGAACCAACGCGATGGAAATGAAACGACTGTCGGGCGGCAACCTGCGTTCCGCCGGCTATGACGAGCGCAAGCGCGTGCTGGTCGTCGAGCTGACCAACGGGACCTTCGAATATTCCGGCGTCACCGCGGAGACCTGGCGGCGCTTTGCCGGCGCGTCTTCGCCGTGGAGCTTTTTCCGCGACAACATCGACGAGGACTATCCCGCCAAGCGCATCCGCTGACCGCGACGCAACGGCCCCGGCGCGGCATAGCGCTTGATCCAGTCGAAGAATTCCCGGTACCAGAGCCGCGAATTCCGCGGTTTCAATATCCAGTGATTCTCGTCGGGGAAATACACCAGGCGCGCTGGAATCTGCCTGGCATGCAGCGTGTTGTAGTACTGCAGCGCCTGCGTCGCCGGGACGCGATAGTCGAGCTCGCCGTGGATGACCAGGGTCGGCGTCTTGAAGCGCTTGGCGAAATGATGCGGCGACTGCTGCATCACCCGTGCCGGATTGTCCCAGTGGAACGCACCGAGCTCCTTGGCGAAAAACATGTACCCGTCGGTCGCCATCATGCTGACCCAGTCGTAGCAACCGGCGTGGCAGACAAAGGTGCGATAGCGATCGGTGTGCCCGTTCATGTAGGCGACCATGTAACCGCCGTAGCTGCCGCCGGTCGCGACCAGTCGGTTGCGATCGATGTAACCGCGGCGCAGCATGAAATCGGTCGCCGCCTCGGTATCGGCGAATTCCCGGCGGCCGTAATCGGCGGTGATCGTTTCCATCCATTGCTGCCCGAAACCCGACGAGCCGTGATAATTGACGCCGACGACGACGTAACCGTGCGCGGCGAAGACCTGCGTGTTCCAGCGGTAGTGCCAGCCGTCGGTATGCGCGGCGTGCGGACCGCCGTGGATCGAATGCAGCAGCGGCCACTTCTTCTTCGGATCGAAATTCGGCGGATAGGTCACCCATACCTGGATCGGATCGCCGCCCCAGCCCTTGACGGTGAATTCGCGCGTGACACCCACCGCGGCGTGGTCGAACAGCGCACGATTCGGCGACTCCAGCGGCAGCTCGCCGCGGCCGTCGGCGCCGATCGCGAACAGCGCCGCCGGGTGCGACAGGCTCGCCCGATCGAACGCGATGCGTTTGCCGTCGCGCGAAACGGCGAAACCGCCGAGCGTGCCGCCGGCGGCAACCTGCGTCGGCATCGCATCGGTCAAGGCCAGCCGCCATAGTCCCTGCCGGCCGCGATCCTCGATCAGCATGTACAGCGCCGCGCCGTCGGGTGCCCAGTCGATGTGGTAGGTAGCGCGGTCGAGTCTCGCGGCAAGACGCCGCGTGCGGCCGCTGGCGCGCTCGCAAAGAATCAGACGACCCTGATCGTTGAAGGCGCGCTTCAGGTTGAACGCGTGCCAGGCCAGATGCTTGCCGTCGGGCGAATAGCGCGGATGCTCGCTGGAAAATCCGCTGCCCGCCGTCAGCGTGTGGTGACGCCCGGTCGCCAGCCTGACCACGACGATATCGGCCGAATTCATCATCCGCGGCTCCGAGCCCAGGTCGACGGTGAGCGCGAGCTCCTTGCCGTCGGGGCTCAAGTCGTAATGCTCGGCGGAAGGATCCCAGGGCTGCAGCGCGAGCCCGGTGCCGGCGAGCAGATCGCGCGCGTTGCCGCTGACGACGTCGGCGGCGAATACATGCGGCTCGCGGCCATCGGCGAGCCAGTGGTCCCAGTAGCGCGGCTCGGCGCGCTCGGTCACATGCGCCTTGATCCTGGACTCCTTGCGCTCGCGCTTGCGCTTCGCCTGCGCCTTGTCGTTGGCCAGGTCCGGCCAGACCCAGGACACGAAGGCGATACGGCGGCTGTCGGGAAACCAGCGCAGCGCCAATGCGCCCGTCGACAAGCTCGTCAGCCGTCGCGCCTCGCCGCCATCCGGCGCGATCAGGTAGACCTGCGCTTCGTCGTCGTCCTTGCGCTTGGCGGTGAACGCGATCCACTTGCCGTCCGGGCGACCACTGTGGTCCGGAATCCTTGTCTCCCGCGGTAAGCCGGCGCGCCTTGCCGCCGTCGCAGGGAAAGAGCCAGAGCTCGGTGTGGCCTTCGTCGTCCTTCATGTCGAAGGCGGTAACGGTCGCGCAGGCGTGGCGGCCATCGGGAGACAGGGTCGGCGAACCGACGCGCTTGATCGACCATAGATCGGCGACGGAGAGCGGACGTTTTTTCATGGGCATGGGATTTCCATGGCAACGATGACGGGGAGACAGGCGCTCGTGGCGCGCCGGCGGATTGTACGCTTGCCGCGGACGGCGGGCACCGCGCCGCGCTTCAGGTAGAATATCCGCTCCGGCGTCGCGTTCGCGACGCAACGCTTCTGTCCAGAGGTTCAAATGCAGTACCGCCGGCTCGGCAGCTCCGGTCTCAAGCTCAGCGAGCTTTCGTTCGGATCGTGGGTAACTTATGGCAACCAGCTCGCCGAGGACAGCGCGCGCGAGTGCATGGCCGCCGCGCACGACGCCGGCGTCAATTTTTTCGATAACGCCGAGGTCTACGCCCGGGGCCAATCCGAAACCATCATGGGCGGGGCGCTCAAGAAGCTCGGCTGGCGGCGCTCGTCGTATGTCGTATCGACCAAATTCTACTGGGGCTTGAACGACGGCCCGAACGAAAAGAACACGCTGAACCGCAAGTACCTGATGCAGGCGATCGACGGCTCGCTCAAGCGGCTGCAGCTCGATCACGTCGATCTGGTTTTCTGCCACCGGCCCGATCCCGACACGCCGCTGGAGGAGGTCGTCTGGGCGATGCACGACATGATCCGCGCCGGCAAGGCGCTGTACTGGGGAACGTCCGAGTGGGAAGCGGCGGCGATCGCGGCGGCCTGGCACATCGCCGACAAGCATCATCTGGCCAAGCCGGTGATGGAGCAGCCGCAATACAATCTGTTCCATCGCGAGCGGGTCGAGCGAGAATACGCGCGCCTCTATGACGATCCCGGCATCGGACTCACGACCTGGAGTCCGCTGGCGTCGGGACTGCTGTCGGGCAAGTACAACGACGGCATTCCACCCGGGTCGCGCGCAACGATCAAAGGCTACGAATGGCTTGCCGAACGCATCGTCGACCCGGTCAAGCTCGCGCAGGTGCGATCACTTGCCCCGATTGCCGCCGATCTCGGCTGTACGCTGGCGCAGCTCGCGCTCGCCTGGTGCCTGAAGAACCCGCATGTCACGACGGTGATCACCGGCGCCAGCCGGGCGTCGCAGGTCGTCGAGAACATGCGCTGCCTTGAGGTCGTACCCAAGCTGGACGCCGAAATCATGGCCAGGATCGACGGCATCGTCGGCGCGCCGGTTTGATGGTTCGGTTCGATCGCCTGTTTGCGTAATAGTCTCCCTTTGAGTCGTTCACGATGAGCAATCCGCTCGAAAGCTGGACCGAGGAGCAGCGCTCCGCATTCCTCTATCGCGCCTGCGCAGCGGCGGAAGCCGGCACGCCTCGCGCCGACCTGTTCATGCGCCTGGGCGGCGAGGCGGAGGCGCAGGCGGCGATCTGGCGCGCCCAGCTCACCGCCAGCGGCAAGCCGGCGCCGCCGCCGTTTGTTCCCGATATTCGTGCACGCCTGGTCGTGCGCTTGATCAAGCTGTTCGGCCCCGCTCCGCTGCGCGGCATTCTTGCCGCGATGAAAGTCCGGGGCATGGCGATTTACACCAAGGGCGAACCGGGCGGGCACGTCGCGCCTGTGGCCGGCGGCATCGAGCGCCGGCATCGTGGCTTGGGCGGTGGCGGCTATCTGCGCGCGGCGGTGTTCGGAATCAACGATGGCCTGGTGTCGAACGCGAGCCTCATTTTCGGCGTCGCCGGTGCCAACTCCGAGCCTGGAGTGGTCGTGCTGACTGGCGTCGCCGGCCTGACCGCGGGCGCATTCGCGATGGCCGCGGGCGAATTCGTTTCGGTGCGCTCGCAAAGAGAACTGTTCGAATACCAGATCGGGCTCGAGCGCGAGGAGCTGGCCGAGTATCCGGACGCCGAGGCGCAGGAGCTTGCGCTGATCTACGAGGCGAAAGGCCTGGCCCCCGGCGAAGCGCGCCGACTCGCCAAGCGGCTGGTGGCCGACCCCGAGCACGCGCTCGATACGCTGGCGCGCGAGGAGCTCGGGCCTCAATCCCGACGAGCTCGGCTCGCCTTGGCAAGCGGCGGTGTCCTCTTTTCTTTCGTTTGCGGTCGGCGCCGGGATCCCCTTGCTGCCGTTCGTCTTCGCCGCCCGCGCTCACGCGCTGACGATCACCGGATTGCTGACTGCGCTGGCGCTGTTCGCCGTCGGCGCGACGCTGTCGCTGTTCACCGGCCGCGGCGCGCTGTCGTCCGGCATTCGCATGCTGCTGCTGGGCGGCCTCGCGGCAGCGGTGACTTTCGCGGTCGGCCATCTGTTCGGCGTCAGCGCCGGCTGATCCGAAAAGCGCTCGTGCATCGCGTTACGCTGCAGGCCGGGCGAGACAAGTCGCTGCGCTTGAAGCATCCGTGGGTGTTTTCCGGCGCGATCGCGGTGGTCGACGGCTCACCCGCGAGCGGCGAGACGGTCGCGATCCACGCCGCCGACGGCCAGTTCATGGCGACTGCCGCCTGGAGTCCTTCCTCGTCGATTCGCGCCCGCGTATGGAGCTTCGATGCGCGCGAGACGATCGACGATGCATTCATCGTCGGCCGGGTGCGCGCCGCCGTGGCGGCTCGCAAACCGATGCTCGACGCCGCACACACCGGTTGCCGCCTGGTGCATGCCGAATCCGACGGGCTGCCCGGCGTGATCGCCGATCGCTACGGCGAGGTGGTCGTCGTCCAGCTGCACAATGCCGGCGCGGAAGCGTGGCGCGACAGCATCGTCGCGGCGCTGGTCGATGCTACCGGCTGCGCGGCAGTCTATGAGCGCTCCGATGCAGAAGTTCGAGCCCTCGAAGGCCTGCCGCCGCGCACCGGCGTCGCTTACGGCGCACTGCCGGAACGCGTGAGCCTGCTCGAGGATGATCTCACCTACGACATCGATGTGGTCGCCGGCCAAAAGACCGGGTTCTTTCTCGACCAGCGCGAGAATCGCCGTCGCATCCGCGCTCTTGCGACGGGGCGCGACGTGCTGGACTGCTTTTGCTATACCGGCGGCTTTACCGTCGCGGCGCTGGCCGGCGGCGCACAGTCGGTGCTGGCTATCGACAGTTCGGCCGATGCGCTGGCGCAGGCACGCAGAAACGCCGCACGGAACGGGATCGACGACACGCGCTGTGCGTGGCGCGATGCCGATGTGTTCGCCGAATTGCGCAAGCTGCGCGACAGCGCGAAGACCTTCGACCTGATCGTGCTCGACCCGCCGAAGTTTGCTCCGACGGCGCGGCACATGGAAAAAGCGGCGCGCGCGTACAAGGACATCAACCTGCTCGCGTTGAAGCTGTTGCGCCCCGGCGGTCTGCTTGCGACGTTCTCCTGCTCCGGCGGCATCTCGGCCGAGCTGTTCCAGAAGATCGTCGCCGGCGCCGCGCTGGATGCCGCGGCGGACGCGGCGATCGTCGGACGCTTTTCGCCGGGCGCCGACCACCCGATCGCGCTCAACTTTCCCGAAGCCGATTATCTGAAGGGCCTGCTCGTCCGCAAGAAGGCGTAAGGCGAGAGTCGTCCGCTGCCGGTAGCCGGCGGGCAGGCAGGACGGCGACTGCTGCCGCCCTGCTCCCGCCGGGCTGTTTCAGGATTTGCGCGTAGTCAGGCAGGATTTCATGAACGTCTTGCGCTCCGCGCCTTTCTTGCCGGTCGCCTGCTTGCTGCACATGCGCATCCGGTCCTGCTGCGACATCGCAATCGGCTTGGTCGCCTGGCCCGCCACGGCACTGGGATCGGCATTCTTGGTGGTCGACTGAGGTCTGGCCTTGGGTGCGGCGGGGCTGTCGGCTGCATAAACCGCCTGGCAGGCGAACAGGCCGATCAAGACGGCAAGATAAAGCGATTTCATGGCGATCTCCTCGAAGCGTGGGTTGGAAGGGTGTGTGGACCGGTATCGGCCACGCCTCCATTAACGCCCGGGTCGATGCCGCGTACATCGTACGAATGGCCGATGCGCGCGGCCGACGCAAGCGAAGCATTTCGGTTCGATTGCCTGTCTGCGAATCCGGCAGGCGGCCAACCGCATTGCGGCAGCCAAAAACAAGGCGGCACCGGATTGCTCCGGCGCCGCCTTGTCAGTGCGTCCGGGCGGACAGGAGGTCGCCCAGACGTGTTCGGTGTCGGGCTTGCTAGCCCTTCATGCATTCGCTTTGCGCCTTGTCGGCCTCTACCTTGGTCATTCCCTTCGTCTTCTCGTTGCACATCGCCATCTTGCTTTTCGGCTTTTCCGCGACCGGCTTGGCCTTCAGGCAATTGTTCACATAGTCCTGGCGCGCGTTGCTTTCGAGTTTCTTTTCGGTCGCCTGCGCCTGGCAGGCCGTCATCTTCGTCTGTTGCGAGTTCGTCTTGGCAGCGGCGCCTTGGCGTCTGTCGCGACCGGCGCCTTGGTGTCCGCCGCGAAGGCGGTGCCGCAGGCAAACAGACCCGCCAGCGTTAGAGCGACAAGAGTTTTCATCTGGGTGGTTCTCCTGGAGTAGCAGTTCTTTCGGGAAGGGGTAGATGCTGCTTTCGCGGCCAGTCTACGGCATCCATAACGCGCCAAGCAACGATTTCGACGACCCTCCGCGGCGGGCTGTGGCATATTTCTCTCCCGCACCGCAGCATCAACGCCGCCTGTTTGGAGCTAGAATAGGCAAATGAATGAATTTCAACGAAAAAACGCTTCCTAGGCCGTCGCCATGATCCTGATCCTCGAACCCAATACCAGCCTCGAAAGCGCCGATTACCGCACCCTGGCGGGGCAACTCGACCGCCTTCCCGGGATCCAGTACCGCGTCCATCGCGAAGTCGGCGCCGAGGTGACGCTGACCGAGATCTACCTGATCGGCAACACCGCCGCGTTGACGGTCGAGCAGATGCAGGTGCTGCCCAGCGTGCAGAAGGTTGTCCGCGTCTCGGAAGCCTATCGCGTCCTGGGTCGGCACCAGCAGGGCGACGACCGCCCCGCATCGTTCGACTACAACGGCGTGCGCTTCGGCCAGGACAGCCTGAACATATTCGCCGGCCTGTGCGCCGTCGACTCGCCGGAGTCGGCCGGCGCGATGATGAAGGCGCTGCAGCAGCACGGCCAGGTCTGCACGCGCATGGGGGCGTACAAGCCGCGGACCAACCCGTATGCGTTCCAGGGCTTCGGCGCCAAATGCCTGCCGTATGTCTTCGAGCTCGCCGGCAAGTACGGCATTCGCGTGATTGCGATGGAGGTGACGCACGAATCGCACGTCGACGAAATCCGGGCCGCCCTCAAGTCGACCGGCAATCCGACCGGCGTCATGCTGCAGATCGGCACGCGCAACACGCAGAACTTCGAGCTGTTGAAGCTGGTCGGCAAGCAGCAGGAATTCCCGGTGCTGATCAAGCGCGGCTTCGGCATCACCCTCGACGAATCGCTGAACGCCGCCGAATATCTGGCGTCTGAAGGTAATCGCAAGGTCGTGTTCGGCTTGCGCGGCATGAAGACCAACATGGGCGATCCGCACCGTAATTTCGTCGATTTCTCGCACGTTCCGGTGGTCAAGCGGCTGACCCGCATGCCGGTATGCATCGATCCGTCGCACTCGGTGGGAACGCGCGCGATGGCGCCCGACGGCATTCTCGATATTTTTCATGTCGTCGCTCAGGGTGTGGTCGCCGGCGCCAACATGGTGCTGGTCGACTTCCATCCGGACCCGGCGAAGGCGCTGGTCGACGGGCCGCAGGCGCTGCTGCTTTCCGAGCTGTCGCATTTTCTGGACGATGTGGCGCTGGCGCGCGAAACCTACGTCAAGCGCGCAACCCTGGCCGCGAGCCATCGCGCGCACTAGTTTCAGCGCACGCTTTACCATGCCCACCGAGGTCGAACTCAAGCTCTCGGCCACGCCGGCGGCATGCGGCCGCAGTGCGGCTGCATCGCGCGCTGGCCGAGGCGAACGCCGGTCGCGCCCGTTCGACCATGATCGTCAGCCGCTATTACGACACGCCGGCCCACGAGTTGCATCAACGCGGCATCGCGCTGCGGCTGCGGCGTCGCGGCGCCCGCTGGTTGCAGACGGTCAAGGGCGCCGGCGACGCCGCTGCCGGCATGCATCGGCGCACCGAATACGAATGGCCGCTGTCGCGCGCAGGCCTCGATCGCGGCCAAGCTGGCCGAGACGCCCTGGGCCGAGTTGTTCGCCAAGGCGTCCGGACGGCTGGCGGCGGTTTTCACCACCGAAGTCAAGCGCACCGAGCGCGCGCTGAAATTCGACGACGGGACGCGCGCCACGCTGTCGTTCGATCAAGGCGCCATCCGCGCGCGGCCGCAAGCGCTCGCCGCTGTGCGAAATCGAAATCGAGCTGGTCGAAGGCGATGCCCGGCGGCTGTACGAGCTGGCCCTGGCGCTATGCGCGGACATTCCGTTGACGCTCGCGCATGCGAGCAAGGCCGATCACGGCTATGCGCTGGCGACGTCGCGCCCGCCCCAGCCGATTCGCGCGGGCAGGGTCGCGCTCTCGCCCGACGTCGCGGCGCCGCATGCGCTCGCCGCGATCGCGACCGATTGCCTTGGCCAGATCGGCGGCAATGCGGAAGCGATGCGTGCCGGGCGCGATGGGGAATTCCTGCACCAGCTTAGAGTCGGCATTCGACGCATGCGTTCTCTTTTGAAGCTCGCGGCGCATGCGTCAGGACGCGGACGAGATCGCGTCGATCGATCGCGGTCTCGTCGCGCTGGGCCAGGTGTTCGGTCCGGCGCGCGACTGGGAAGTGTTTACCGCCGGCACACTGGCTGCAATCGCGCCGCATGTGGATGTCCAGGAGCGGCGTGGCTTCCAGCGCCTGCGTCTGCGCGCCTCGCGCAAGCGGCGGTTCCATCGCGCGGCGACGCAGGCGCGAGGCCGGATCGCAGCGCTTCACCTGTCTGCTGCTCGCGCTGGGCAGATTCCGCATCGGGCTCGAGCTCGCCGCCCCCGATGCCGCCGGCGGCCGCACTCGCCCGCGACGCGCTCGGAGCCAGCGAACGGCGCCTGCGCAAACGCGGCAAGCGACTTCGCGAAGCGGACGCCGCAGCCCGGCACCGGGTGCGCGTTGCAGCGAAGAAACTGCGCTATGCGGCCGAGTTTCTTGCGCCGCTGTTTCGCCATGCCGGGGCCAACGCCTATATCGACTCGCTCTCCCGGCTGCAAGGCACGCTCGGATATCTGAACGACATGGCGGCGGCAGCGCGCCTGGTCGATGAGCTCCTGGCCACGGCCCGCAATGACATCGAGCTTTCGCGTGCCGCGGGCATCGTTCGCGGCTGGACCGCGGCAATGAGCGCGCGCGAGCTCGAACGCCTGCCCAAGTCCTGGCGGCAATTCGCCAAGGCCAAGCCGTTCTGGAACTGAACCGGAGCCAACGATGCTCGAATCGGCAGAAATCGGCCATCGCGTCGCCAAGGACGTATACGCGCGCGAGGAGCCGCGCCTTCGGGAATCGCTGCTGCTCGCGCAATTCGAGCTGTCGAGAATCCGGCGCGGACCGGTGCTGGTCGTCGTCTCCGGTGTCGACGGCGCCGGGCGCGGAGAAACGGCGAACGCGCTGACCGCATGGATGGACCCGCGCCACATCCAGGTAGTCGCTTTCGGCGAGCGCACGCCCGAGGAAGCGGCCCACCCCGGGCCTTGGCGCTACTGGCAGGCGTTGCCGCCGAGCGGCAGGGTCGGCATATTCATGCACGCCTGGTACAACGACTCGATGCGTGCGCGCATGCAGGGCCGCATCGACGACGATCGGCTCGAGGCGCATCTGGAGGCGATCCGCGAGCACGAGCAGATGTTGAGCGATGAAGGACTCGTGCTGCTCAAGTTCTGGATCCACCTGTCCAAAGCGGCGCAGAAAAAACGACTGAAGGCGATCGAGCGCGACCCGCGCCTTTCCTGGCGCGCGACCCGCGACGACTGGAAGGCGTACCACGCCTATCGCAAATCCTACCCGCTGTGGGAGACGCTGCTGCGCGAGACGTCGACCACGGCGGCGCCCTGGTACGTGGTCGAGGGGACCGACGAGCGTTACCGCAACCTGACCGTCGGGCGCATCCTGCTCGATGCGATGCGCGCGGCGGCGAAGCGGGTGCCGGCGGCCCGCGCCAAGGCGGTGTCAGGCACCCGGTCACGCCGATCGCGCCTTCGGCGATCGACAACGTCAAGCTGATTCGCGATCTCGACCTGTCGAAGAAGCTCTCCGCGCGAGCCTATCCGGCGCAGCTCGAGAAATGGCAGGGTGCGCTTGCCCGGTTGTCGCGGCACAAGCGCTTCGCCGAGCGTTCGCTGGTCGTCGCGTTCGAAGGCGTCGATGCCGCCGGCAAGGGCGGCGCGATACGCCGCGTCACCGGCGCGCTCGATGCGCGCCAATACGTAACGGTCCCGATCGCGGCGCCGACCGACGAGGAGCTGGCGCACCCGTACCTGTGGCGCTTCTGGCGAAAGATTCCGCGGCGCGGCGGCATCACGCTGTTCGATCGATCCTGGTACGGGCGCGTACTGGTCGAGCGCGTCGAGCACCTCTGCGCGCCCGGCGAATGGATGCGCGCGTATGCCGAGATCAACCAGTTCGAGGAGCAATTGACGCAAGGCGGCGTCATCGTCGTCAAGTTCTGGCTGCAGCTCAGCAAGGCCGAACAGTTGAGGCGCTTCCGCGCGCGCGAGCACACACCGTTCAAGCGCTTCAAGATCACGCGTGATGACTGGCGCAATCGCAAGCATTGGAACGACTACGAGATCGCGGTATGCGACATGGTCGATCGCACCAGCACGATGCTCGCGCCGTGGACGCTGGTCGAAGCCGAGGACAAGCGCTACGCGCGTATCAAGGTCCTCAAGACGATCGTGCACCGCATCGAGGCGGCGCTCGAGCGATGAGCCGCGGCTATGCCGCCCCGCGCTGGCTTGCCGGCGCGCATGCGCAAACCATCTATCCGGCGCTGTTCGGGCCGCCGCCGATCGCATTTCGCCGTGAGCGCCTCGATACGCCCGACGGCGACTTCGTCGACTTCGACTGGCAGGACGCGAGCGGCGCCGCAGCCGGACACGCCGACGGTCGTGCTGTTTCACGGGCTCGAGGGCAGCTCGTCGTCGCACTATGCGCGCGCGCTGATGCGGCGCTTGCAGGCGATCGGCTGGCGCGGCGTCGTACCGCATTTCCGCGGTTGCAGCGGCGAGCCGAACCGCCTGCCTCGCGCCTATCATTCGGGCGATTACGCCGAAATCGGCTGGATGCTCGCGATGGTCAAGGCGCGCCTGCCGGCGGCACCGCTGTACGCGGTCGGCGTTTCGCTGGGCGGCAGCGCGCTGCTGAACTGGCTCGGGCGCGAGCAGGAGCGCGCGCGCTCGACACTGGTCGCGGCGGCAGCCGTGTCCGCGCCGCTCGACCTGGCCGCGGCCGGCACGGCGATCGGCCAGGGCTTCAACCGTATCTATGCGCTGCACTTCCTGTCGACGCTGGTGCCGAAGGCGCTCGCCATGGCACAGCGCTTCCCGGGCTCGCTCGATAGCGCAGCCGTCCGCCGCGCGAGATCGATGCACACGTTCGACGACGTCGTCACCGCGCCGCTGCATGGCTTCGACGGCGTCCACGATTATTGGCGGCGCGCCAGCAGCAAGCCCTGGCTCGGCGGCATTGCAGTGCCGACACTGGTGCTCAACGCAAAAAACGATCCGTTCATTCCGGCAAGCTCGCTTCCCGGGCCCCGAGTCAGTCAGCCGCTCCGTCACGCTGGAGCAGCCTGCGCACGGCGGCCACGCGGGCTTCGCAATGTCTCCCGTTTCCCGGAAGCCTGGAGTGGGTCCCGAGCCGCCTGCTACAATTCTTCGCGCCAATGCAATAGCCACCGGCCGCTCGCCCGCGGCGCAAGCCGCGCCATGTCGACCCACTCGATTCCCCGATGAACCTTCCCAACGACATCTTCAAGGCCTACGACATTCGCGGCATCGTCGGCAAGACGCTGACTGCGCCGATCGTGCAGGCGGTCGGACAAGCGCTCGGCACGCTGGCGCAGGAGCGCGGCCGCGACACGCTGGTCGTCGGCCGCGACGGCCGACTGTCGGGCCCGGAGCTCGCGGGTGCGCTCTCGACCGGCATCCGCGCCAGCGGCGCGAACGTCGTCGACATCGGCATGGTCACGACACCGATCAGCTATTTCGCCGCATATCATCTTGAAGACGCAGTGCAGCGTGATGGTGACCGGAAGCCATAATCCGCCCGACTACAACGGGCTCAAGATGGTGATAGCCGGCGACACGCTCGCAGGCGATGAGATCAAGGCCTTGCGCACGCGCATCGAGGCCGGAGAGCTGAAGCGCGGTGCAGGCACGCTGCGCAACGCCGATGTGGCCCCGGCTTACTTCGACCGGATCGCCAACGACGTCCGGTTGGCGCGACCGATGAAAATCGCGGTCGATTGCGGCAACGGCGTCGCGGGCGCCTATGCGCCGACGCTGTTTCGCCGCCTCGGCTGCGAGGTCACCGAGCTTTTCTGCGAAGTCGATGGCCGCTTTCCGAACCATCATCCGGATCCGTCGCAACCGGAGAACCTTCGCGACCTGGTCGCCAACCTCGCCTCGAGTCGACAACGAGCTGGGCATCGCGTTCGACGGCGACGGCGACCGCCTGGGCGTAGTCACCAAGGACGGGCGCACCATCTACGCCGACCGGCAGCTGATGCTGTTCGCCGCCGACATGCTGACGCGCCGTCCCGGCGCGACGGTCATCTACGACGTCAAGTCGACGCGCAATCTCAAGCCGTGGATCGAGCAGCATGGCGGCAAGCCGCTGCTGTGGAAAACCGGACATTCGCTGATCAAGGCCAAGATGAAGGAAACCGGCGCGGAGCTTGCAGGCGAAATGAGCGGGCATACGTTCTTCAGGGAACGCTGGTATGGATTCGACGACGGCATGTACGCCGGCGCGCGCCTGCTCGAAATTCTTTCCCACGATGCCGACGCCTCGGCCGCGCTGCACGCGATTCCCGACAGCCTCAGCACGCCGGAGCTCAATATTCGCTGTTCCGATGCCTCGCCGCATGCGCTGATCGACAAGCTCGCCGCGACGGCGAGCTTTCCGGGCGCCGTCGACGTCATTCGCATCGACGGGCTGCGTGTCGAGTATCCCGACGGCTTCGGGCTCGCGCGCGCGTCGAACACGACGCCGGTCATCGTCCTGCGCTTCGAGGCGGATGACGCGGCCGCGCTGGCGCGCATCCAGGGCGAGTTCCGCCGCGTGCTGAGCCAGGCGATGCCGGGCAGGCCATTGCCGTTCTAGGACCCGATGACGATCGACTATTCGACTTCGCTCGAAGGCATCGACTGGGCGGCATTGATCGCCTCGCTTGCCGCCGATCGTTTCGACAACGGCCGCACGGCGCGACAGATGGAAGCCTCGTTCCGCAACAGCTACCGCTGCGTCATCGCCCGCGACGGCGCGACGATCGTCGGTACCGGACGCGCGCTCTCCGACGGCGTGTGCAACGCCTACATCGTCGACGTCTGGACCCAGTCCGCGTACCGGCGGCGCGGCATCGGCCGGCACTGTCGTCGACATGCTCTGTCAGGCCCTGCCCGGCCAGCACGTCTACCTGTTTACCGACGATCGGCGCGATTTCTATGCCGCCTGCGGTTTTGTGCCTCGAGCTGTCGGCATGCAGCGCGTCGTCGGCGAGTGGCTGAAAAACGACAGCGAGCGCTGAAGCCTGCGGGGCAGAACACGACGCCGTACGCGTACCAGCGGCGCGCCGATCGCGGGGTCAGAAGCTGAGACCAAGGCGCCTGTAAAGGTCGCCGAGCAGCCAGGCCGGCGCCACCAGGAACGAGCGCAGATCGTCGACGAAGGCCGGCTTCCTGCCTTCGATCGCGTGGCCGATGAACTGCCCGACCCACGCCGCGGCGAACGTGACCAGCGATACCATCAGCAAGCGATCGCCGAGCAGGGTCAGCGCCCACGCCATGGCGGCAACGACGGCCAGCATGCCGAACGCAAGCGGCACCGACAGAAACAGGTAAAACAAAATCATGGCGGCGATCGCCGCGCAGGCCGCCAGCGGCGACGCGGCCCACAGCATGCCCAGCACGCTCCAGACGATCAGCGGCACGCATATCCAGTGGATCGCCTTGTTGACCGGATCCTGATGGTAGAGGCCGTAGTTTTCGAACAGCCGATCGACGCGCCGCATGCTGCGCCTATGTTGTCATCGGATGGTCGAAATCCTCCCATGCGCAAGCTTGCGGGTCCAGCCCGGGAGACAGAGGCCGCTGCGCTATAATCGAAGCGCGCCGTTCGCGGGCGGAACAGTCTGCACGCGGCTGGGAGACCATTCAATCTCGGAGGATTCATGAGCAAGCTCCTAGTCCGTTGCGCTCTGCGCACTGGCGCTTGGCGCCGGCCCCGCGGTGGCCGCAGACCAGTTCATCAACGTGCTGACCGGCGGCACCAGCGGCGTCTATTACCCACTGGGTGTCGCCCTGGCCAATGCGATAGGCAAAGCGTTGCCGCAGGCGAAGACCTCGGTCCAGGCGACCAAGGCATCTGTCGAAAACCTCAATCTGCTGCAAGCCGGCAGGGGCGAGATCGCCTTCACGCTCGGCGACTCCCTTTCCGACGCCTGGAAGGGTAGCGAGGACGCCGGATTCAAAACCCCGCTGAAGAAGCTGCGCGGTATCGCGGCGATCTATCCGAACTACATCCAGATCGTGGCGCGCGCCGACGCGGGGATCAAGACGCTGGCCGATCTCAAAGGCAAGAAGGTTTCGGTCGGAGCACCCAAATCGGGTACCGAGCTCAACGCACGGGCGATCCTGGGCGCAGCCGGCATGTCGTACAAGGATTTCGCCAAAGTCGAGTATCTGCCGTTCGGCGAGAGCGTCGAGCTGATGAAAAACCGGCAGATCGACGTCACGCTGCAGTCGGCGGGCCTGGGCGTGTCGGCATTGCGCGATCTCGCCACATCGGTGGACATCGTCGTCGTGGCGATTCCGGCGGATGTCATCAAGAAAACCAACGATCCGGCGTATTTGCCTGCGATCATTCCGGCCAACACCTACCGCGGCCAGACCGCCGACGTTCCCGCGGCGGCGGTGCAGAACTTCCTGGTCACGCACGAGGGCGTCAGCGACGACGTCGTCTACGGCATGACCAAGGCGCTGTGGACCAGCCTCGACCAGCTGAGCGCCGCACATTCGGCGGCGAAGGCGATCGACCTCAAGCATGCGCTGGAAGGCATGCCGGTGCCGCTGCATCCGGGCGCGCAGAAATACTACAAGGAAGCCGGCCTGCTGAAATAGGGCTCGGCCGACGAGCAGCGTGCCATGGCCGTGCCTGAAGCAGCGTCCCACAGTGCATGCGGCGTCGGACGCCGCATTCGACGAAACCGGCGTCAAGCGCGAGCTGATCGGGCTCGCGGCGAAAATTGTCGCCGGCGTCGCGCTGGCCTTCTCGACCTACCAGCTCTTCATCGCGGCATTCAGCCCGCTGTCGAGCCTGGTAACGCGCTCGCTGCATGTCGGCTTCCTGATGCTGCTCGCGTTCCTGATCTATCCGATCAGCCGCAAGGCCGCCCGGAACCGGATCGCCTGGTACGACGCGGCGATCGCCGTCCTGGCCTTCGCATTGGCCTTCTATCACTGGGTGTTCGAGGCCGACCTGATCCAGCGCTCGGGCGATGCTACCGTTCCCGACCTCGTCGTCGGCGCGATCGTGATCGTGCTGCTGTTCGAGGCGGCGCGGCGCGTGCTGGGCATCGCGCTGCCTATCGTCTGCGCGACATTCCTCGCTTATGGCGTGCTGGGCCAGTATCTGCCATCGGCGATCGCGCACCGCGGCTACGGCTTCGACCAGATCATCGGTCAGCTATACCTCGGCAGCGAAGGCATCTACGGGATTCCGACGCTGGTCTCGGCAACCTACATCTTTCTGTTCATCCTGTTCGGCTCGCTTCCTCGAGCACGCCGGCATGATCGGCTTGTTCAACAACATCGCGCTCGGCTTCGTCGGACATGCACGCGGCGGGCCGGCGAAGGTCGCCGTGATCTCGTCGGGCCTGATGGGTACGATCAGCGGCTCGGGCGTTGCCAACGTGCTGACCGTCGGGCAGTTCACGATTCCGCTGATGAAGCGATTCGGTTACTCGCCGGTCTTCGCCGGCGCCGTCGAAGCTACCTCATCGATGGGCGGCCAGATCATGCCGCCGGTGATGGGCGCCGTGGCATTCATCATGGCCGAGACGCTGAACGTGCCCTACGTGACCATCGTCAAGGCCGCCGTCATCCCGGCTTTCCTCTATTACCTGACGGCGTTCCTGATGGTGCACCTGGAGGCCGGGCGCAAGGGCCTGCACGGGCTGCCGAAAGCCGATTGCCCGAATCCATGGAAGGCGATCCGCGACAAATGGTATTTGATGCTGCCGCTCGCGGTGCTGGTCTTCATGCTGTTCGACGGCTTCACCCCGATGTTCTCCGGCATCGTCGGGCTCGCATTGACCGCGATGCTGATCCTCGGCACCGGCATCGCCGCCGGCTTCGGCTCGGTGCTGTTCCGCATCGTGTTCTGGATGATTCTTGGGCTGGCGATGCGCGAGCTTCTTCAAGTACGGCATCTGGCCGCTGATCGTCGCCATCGCCTTTCTGATCGCGGTCAATCTCGTCATCCGCGGCGGCCGCAAGACATTGCCGATCATGCGCAGCAGCATGATCGACGGGGCCAGGCAAGCGATCGCCGTCGGTATCGCCTGCGCGATCGTCGGCGTCATCATCGGCGTGCTGACGCTCACCGGCGCGGCGTCGAATTTCGCCGGGTTCGTGCTCGAGATAGGCTCGAAAAGCCTGTTCCTGTCGCTGTTCCTGACAATGGCGGTGTGCCTGGTACTCGGCATGGGGATCCCGACGATCCCGAATTACATCATCACCAGCGCGATCGCGGCCCCTGCTCTCCTCACGTTGAAAGTACCGTTGATCGTCTCGCACATGTTCGTTTTCTATTTCGGCATCATGGCCGACCTGACGCCGCCGGTCGCGCTTGCCGCGTTCGCCGCGGCGTCGATCGCCAAGGCTTCGCCGATGAGAATCGGCTGGAAAGCGACGCATATCGCGATCGCCGGTTTCGTGATCCCCTATATGGCCGTCTACGATCCGTCGCTGATGCTGCAGAGCGGGACCTTGCTCGATACCGCGTATGTCGTATTCAAGGCGATCATCGCGATCCTTCTTTGGGGCGCGGCGTCGATCGGCTACCTGCGGGCGCCGCTCAACTGGGCGGAGCGCATATTCGTGACGATCGCCGCATTCCTGCTGGTCGTCGCGATTCCGTGGACCGACGAGGTCGGGTTCGCGCTTTGCGCGCTGTTCGTCGTCTGGCATCTGATTTCGTACGCGTGCGCTGCCGCAAAAGGCGTGAATGCGGTTTGCCTGATGCGTCGCCGGAGTCGTTCGCGCGACACTGCCGACGACCGAATTCACACTGGCCTGGCAGCATTCGGTCGAGAAGACGCGATGGGAGGAGACCTATCGCATCGACGGCGATCGGCTGCGCCTCACCACTGCGCGTATTCAGGGCCTCGGCGCCGGGATGGAGCCGCCGCAGGACGCCGTTCTGCGCGGCGGCTGGTGGACATGGAAACCGCCGCCGCACGCCATCGCGGTCTTGCCGCTGACGCAATCCACCTACACCTCGGACTGGACACTGTGCTGGAACCACCGCTGCCGCACGCTCGGCGCGCTGGTGCCATCCGCAGCGGAAGGCAGCGTCGTGGATCTGGTCGCCTGCCGGGCATCCGCCTGCTACGACACCGGCCGCCCGAATTCAGGCGCTGCGTGCGAACCCCGCGCCAAAGACAGCGCGACACGTTAGCAGCGCCGCAACGACAATCGCGGCAAAGCATTCATCAGGCGCTGCTGTTTTCAATTAACGGTGACGTTGATCGACGCCGCCGAGGCGCGCCGGTAGCGCGCTTGAGCAAGCCAGTTGGACGTGACGGTCAGCAGCAGCGTGGCCGTCATCAGGACAAAAGCCATCGCGGCGCCGAACGGCCAGTTGGAAAGTCCGGCGAACTGATTGTAGACAGTCGGCCCCATCATCTGAAACGTAGGCCCGCCGAGAAGAACGGGCGTGGCATAGGCGTTCATCGCCAGGATGAAGGAGAGGATCGTGCCGGCGATCACGCCCGGCAGCGCGAGCGGAAGGATCACGTGACGAAACGTGCGCCAGGGGCCGGCTCCGAGTCCCAGCGCGGCTTCCTCGATCGCGCGGTCGATTCCTTCGAGCACCGCCTGCAGCGTCAGCACGACAAAGGGCAGATTGACCGCGATGACGCCGACGACCACCGCCAGCTCGGTGTACATGATCTGCAGCGGCTCGCGGGTGATGCCAAGGCCCATCAGAATCGAGTTGACGAAGCCGCGATTCCCGAACAGCACCATCCATCCCGCGGCGCGCACGGCGTTGCCCACGAACAGCGGCAGGACCACGGCCATCAACAACAGATTCTTGAAACGCGACCGTGTGCGTGCGAGACAATAGGCCATCGGAAACGCCAGGACGACGCAAATCGCGGTGCATAGCGCCGCCACGCGTATCGTTCGGAAGAGAACGGCGAGATAGAACGGATCGGTGAGGAACTTTACGTAGTTCTCGATCGTGAAGGCGTCGACCATGACTTTGGCCGGCGTGTATTGGTTCAGGCTGTAGCGAAAGAGAATGACGACCGGCAGCACGATGCCGATCGTCACGACGATCGATGCGGGGGCGACCGCCGCCGCCGCGGTCCATGCGGGCGTACCGGTGCGCACCGGGGGTGCCGTCACCGCAGCCATGGTCAACCCGCGTCAACCTGAAGCCGGGGACCTTCAGCCTTTGAACGTCTTGTCCCACCACTCCTTCAGCGCGGCGTCGTTCTTCGCGAGGTAGCCGTAATCGAGATCGATCAAGCGCTTGCGCTCCTCGGCGTTGAAGCCGATGCGCTTTTCCGTCTCGGCCGGAATCCTGGCATTGCTGACGGAGCCGTTGTACCCCATGTCCTCGGCGAAGGCTTCCTGTGCCGACGGCTCGAGCATCTCGTTCAGCCAGAAGTGCGCGCCGTCCTTGTTCGGCGCATTCTTCGGGATGACGAATCCCGAGATGTAGAGTGGAATTCCTTCCTTCGGCGCGACGGTCTCGACTTTCGCGCCGGCCTTCTGCCATTGCACGGCGCGCGCCTTCCACATGATGCAGATGCCGACTTCCTCGTTCTGCAGCGCCTGCGCCATCGCTTCGTTGGTCGGAAGAATCCTGGCGCCCGCTTTCCGGCACGCCATCAGGCGCTCCTTGCCCGGTTCGTAATTGGTCATCGAGCCGCCCGAGGCCAGCGCCGCCGCCATCATCGTGAACTGGTACTGGATGTCGATGATGCCGAGCTTGTTGCCGTGCTTCGAATCGAGGGCGTCGGCGAAGCTCGTAGGCGGCGTTGCTATGAGCTTCGGGTTGTAGAGAATGACTTTGCCCGAGTAGATATGCCCGACGCCGTACGGATATCGCATCTGCGGCAGCAGATACTGCGCGTTCGGAATCTTCGCGTAGTCGACCGGCAGACAAAGGCCGGCATCGTTCATCTCGTACATCTGCGCGGCTGAGAGTCCCTGCAGGTCGCTGGTGCCGCGCGGAAGCCGCGCTTCCGCGCGCATCTTGGCCCGGCGCTCCGGATCGCCGCCGATATCGTGCACGACCTCGTATTTCTTCGGCACCATCAGCGGCGTGTCGATGTTCTTCGACAGGAGCTTCGAGTAGTCGCCACCCCAGGTGCCGATCACCACGCGCCCCCCGGCCTGCGCCCGTGCGGGCGACCAGCCTCCGATGGCGGCGACGCCTGCCAGCGCGCCGCCTGCCTTCAACAATCGGCGGCGTGTGCTCAGTTTGCAATCCGAGCTGTGCTTTTCCATGATCGATGCCTCCGGAATCTCCGATGGGTTTCGTCGTTCAGCCCGTGCTGCCGCCATCATCGGCGAGTACGAGGCTGGCCTGCGCCGGCCAATACAGATGAACCCGATCACCGACGGCATGCGCGGTGTCGGCAGACTTGTTCGGCGCCTGCACCATCAGTCGGTCGTGGGGTGTCAAGCGCACATAATATTCCAGGACGCCGCCGAGATACGATGCGAACTCGACGATCCCCGGAAAACAGTTGTCGGCGCCGTCGACCGGAGCCGTGGCAAGCGAGAGCCGCTCGGGCCGGATGGCCAGCGTCCGCCCCTGGGCCGCGGCGCCCTGGCCGCAGCGAATGCCCAGGCCGCTCTCGCTGCGGAAGACGCCTGCCTTCGACGCGGCCGCGCAGGAAATTCGTGCGGCCGACAAAACCCGCGACAAAGGTGTTGGCCGGGTTCTCGTACAGATCACGCTGCGAGCCGACCTGCTGCACCCGACCGTTGGACATGACGACCAGGCGATCGGCCATCGTCAGGGCCTCTTCCTGGTCGTGCGTGACCATCACGGTGGTCAGCCCGAGCTTCTTCTGCAGCTCGCGGATCTCGACGCGCACTTCATGGCGCAGCTTGGCATCGAGATTGGACAGCGGCTCGTCGAGCAACAGGATGTCGGGTTCGATCACCAGGGCGCGCGCCAATGCCACGCGCTGCTGTTGTCCGCCCGACAATTCGCGCGGCAGGCGCTCCGCCAGGCCCTCGAGTCGAACCAGGCGCAAGGCCTCCGTGAGCTTCGCGGCGATCTCCGACGGCGAAAGCTTGCGCATCCGCAAGCCGAACGCGACGTTATCGGCCACGCTCAGGTGCGGGAAAAGCGCGTAGCTCTGGAACACCAGGCCGGTGTTGCGCTTCCATGGCGGCTGCCGCGTAATGTCATTGCCGCCGAGGCGGATCTCGCCGGCGGTAGGCGCGACGAAGCCGGCGATCATGCGCAAGGTCGTCGTCTTGCCGCATCCGGAGGGCCCGAGCAGCACCATGAGCTCGCCCTGCCCGATGTCCAGATTGACGTCGGAGACGGCGCGGAAGTCGCCGTACATCTTGGTGAGGCCGGTCAGCTGCA
This sequence comes from uncultured beta proteobacterium, assembly GCA_963847585.1. GTDB lineage: Bacteria > Pseudomonadota > Gammaproteobacteria > Burkholderiales > Casimicrobiaceae > PALSA-1003. The sequence continues at coordinate 60,130 of CAWKAQ010000012.1, forward strand.
GGCGCGCCATCGATCGTCTTACAGCACTCGCGTCAGCTTCACATAGCGGTCGGTGACCAGCATGCCCGCACCGATAAGCAGGATCTGCAACAGCGATACCGCAGCGATGGTTGGATCGATGCGCCATTGCAGATACTGAAGAATGGCGATGGGCAAGGTCGTTTGTCCCGGCGCGACCAGGAACAGCGTCATTTCCAGATTGCCGAACGAGATGATGAAGCCGAACAAGGCCGCGGCTACCACGCCCGGCTTGATCACAGGCAGCGTGACCTTGAGAAAGGCCTGCAGCGGCGTGGCGCCCAGATTCAGCGCCGCTTCCTCGATCGAGCGGTCGAACCCGCTGAGACTCGCCGTCAACAGCCGCACGGTCCACGGAATCGTGATCATGATGTGCGCCAGGACGAGTCCGGCGCGCGAGCCCAGCAGCGGCCACCCGCTCGCGAGCTCGACCTCGATCTGGAATACGTAGATCGCCGTGCCGGCTACGATGCCCGGAACCACGAGTGGCAGAAGCAGCAGCGTATTGACGGCCTCGCGGCCGGGGAATTTGCGGCGCGACAGCGCGACGCTCGCGGGTACGCCGAGCATCAGCCCGCCGATCATCGCCGCGATGCCCACCTGCAGACTGGTGACAAACCCGCTGACGAAATTGTTCTGGTCGAAGATGTGAGCGAACCAGCGCAGCGTGTAGCCTTGCGGCGGGAACGTCACGATCTCGTTGGAGAAGAAGCTCAGCCAGCAGACGAACAGGATCGGCGTCAGGATGACTGCGTAGCCCAACGCAGCGGCGCTGAGCAGTGCGAAGCGACCGAGGCGCCGCGAGTCGAAGATTGGCGCGCGGCCGAGAGCGAGCGCCGCCGGGGCTGCGATTGCCCCTCGCATCATCAGGCCGCCAGGCGGTTCTTGTGGAAACGACCCGCCTTCATGATGACCGACAGGTTCTCGCCCTGACCGGTCAGCAATTCGAGCTTCCTGATCGGATCGCCGTCGACGACCAGGAGGTCGGCGAACGCGCCCGCCTTCACCACCCCCAGCCTGCCGGGCATGCGCACGATCTCGGCACCGACGACCGTGGCCTGCCGGATGATCTCGATCGGCGAAAGAACCTCGCGGCGCAACAGGAACTCGCGGCTCTGATCGACCTGCAACTGGCCGAGGAGATCGCTGCCGTAGCCTACCGGCACGCCGGCGCGCTTGCAGATCTCCAGCGACTTGAGCCCGCCATCGATGACGAGATCGTTCTTCGCCAGCATCTCGGCGGTCATCCCGAATTCCTTCGCGCGTTCCCTCATCGCGTAGTAGGCGACGAGATTCGCGACCAGGTAGGCGCCTTTCTCCTTCATCAGCGCTGCCGACTTCTCGTCGATCAAATTGCCATGTTCGACGGTGCGCACGCCCTGGCTCACCGCGCGGGTGATAGCTTCCGGCGTATAGGCGTGGGCCTGCGTGTACCGGCCGAACGCGTCGGCCTCCTCGACCGCGGTGCGGATTTCTTCCAGGGAAAATTGCCGGCTGTCGAGCGGATCATAGGGGCTCGCCACTCCGCCCGAGACCATGATCTTGATCTGGTCGACTCCCTGCCGAAGCTGCTCGCGCACCGCCGCGCGAACGGCGTCGACGCCGTCGACGACCTCCAGGCAGAAGCGCATCGCGTTGCAGCACTTGCAGGAGCCCGATCCGGTGTCGGTGCGCCGGCGCGCGTCGGAGTGGCCGCCGGTGGGCCCGATCGCGCGCCCGGCGATGAACATGCGCGGGCCCGGCAGGAGGTCCTGCGCGACGCCGTCGCGCACGCCCCAGTCCGCGCCGCCCGTATCGCGCACCGTCGTGAAACCTCGATCGATCATGGCCCGCATCAGCGCCGCGGCGCGGACCGTCATCAGGGTCAACGGGATGGCTTCGAGATACCGGATGTTTACTTCCGACAGCATCACGTGGACGTGACAATCGATCAGGCCCGGCATCAGCGTGCGGCCCTTGCAGTCGATGACATCGGCCTTGGCTGCCTTGATCGCTTTCGGGGAGACTTCCCGGATCAGATCGCCTTCGACCAGCACCGAAACCCCGCCCTGGAGCGCATCGGCGTGAGGATCGAGCAAGTTGGCGTTCTTGAACAGGATTTGCGCCATCGGAAGATCCTTCTCGTCAGGCCGCGGCCTGCAGCGCAGGCTCCCGCGGCGAGCGCTTGAACAGCGCGCTGACGTGCAAGGGAAAGGCGCCTAGCTTGCGGTCCAGGAAATAATTGCGCAAGGTCCGCGCGATCGTCCGGAAGGCGATGTCGCCCCAGGGAATGTCTTCCTCGGCGAAAAGCGCGACTTCGAGACTTTCCGGGCCGGGCCCGAAATCCAGATTCAGCAGGCGGGCGCGGAACATCATATAGACCTGGTTGATGTCCGGCAGGCTGATCACCGTGTACAGCGCGCCGATCTCGACCGTGGCCCCCGCCTCTTCGGCGGTCTCGCGCAGCGCGCCGGTCTCGAGCGTCTCGCCGTTTTCCAGAAACCCCGCCGGCAGCGTCCACAGCCCAAGCCGCGGCTCGATCGCGCGCTTGCACAGCAGCACGCGGTCATTCCATTCCGGCAGGCAGCCGACGACGGTCTTCGGATTCTGGTAATGGATGGTGCCGCAATTCGCGCACACGTGACGGGGCAGGGTGTCGCCTTCGGGAATGCGCGATGCAAGCGCCGCCGAACCGCAATGGCTGCAGAATTTCACTCGATCGACCTCAAGCCGGCTCGACGCGATTGACGCTCCGGCCGATGAAATGCTCGCGATAATAGTTGAGCTCATCGATCGACTCGTAGATGTCGGCGAGCGCCTCGTGCTTGCCCTGCTTGACCCAGGCTTTCGCCACCTCGGGTTGCCATCGCTTGCACAACTCCTTCAGCGTCGATACGTCGAGGTTGCGGTAATGAAAATAGTCTTCGAGCGCCGGCATCCACCGCGCGAGGAAGCGGCGATCCTGGCAGATCGAGTTGCCGCACATCGGCGAGGCGCGTGGCGGCACGTGCTCGCGCAGGAACGCGAGCATCCGCTGTTCGACCGTCGCCTCGTCGAGCGTCGACGCCTTGACCTTGTCGATCAGGCCCGATCGCGCGTGCGTCGACTGATTCCACGAGTCCATGCCGGCCAGGGTCGCATCATCCTGATGCACGACCAGCACCGGCGCCTCGGCGACGGTCGCCAGCGCCGCGTCGGTGACGACCAGCGCGACCTCGATGATGCGGTCGGTTTCGGGCTGCAAGCCCGTCATTTCCATGTCTATCCAGACCAGCAGATTGGCGTCCTGCGCCATTATTTTCACTTGGCGTAAAATAAGCGCTTATTCTCGCATAATCGCTGGTCCGCTTGAGCGTCGGCATGCCGCAATCCCTTCCCTGGTTCACCGTTATTTTCCTGATTGCGCTTGGCGTATCGCTGGCGATGCAGCTCTGGCTCGCGCGCCGGCAGGTGCAGCACGTCGCCGCCAATCGCGCCGCACCGCCGGCGCATTTCGCCACGCGCATCACGCTGGCCGCACATCAGAAGGCCGCCGACTACACGATCGCGCGGACGCGTCTGGGCATGCTGGAGACGGTGCTCGATGCGATCGTCCTGCTGGCGCTGACCCTGGGCGGCGGACTCGCGGCGCTTGCGCTCCGCGCCGACGTTTTGCCGGTCGGCACACTGTGGCAGGACGTCGCGCTGGTCGTCGCGGTTACCTTGCTGGCCGCGCTGGTCGGACTTCCGATCTCGTGGTATCGCACGTTCGTCATCGAGCAACGCTTCGGCTTCAACCGGATGACGCTTGCGCCTCTGGCTCGCCGATCTCGCGAAAGGTGCGCTGCTCGGCGCGCTGCTCGGCATTCCGCTGCTGACCCTGGTGCTGTGGCTGATGGCGCGGGCCGGGACGCTGTGGTGGCTCTACGCCTGGCTGGTCTGGGTCGCGTTCCAGCTGCTGATGCTCGTGCTCTTTCCGACGGTCATCGCGCCGCTGTTCAACAAATTCCAGCCGCTGGCCGACGAGCCGCTGCGCGCGCGGGTCGAGCGACTGCTCGCGCGCTGCGGTTTCGCGGCCAAAGGCCTGTTCGTGATGGACGGCTCGCGGCGCTCGAGCCACGGCAACGCTTACTTCACCGGTTTCGGCGCGGCGCGGCGGATCGTGTTTTTCGACACGCTGCTCTCGCGCCTGCAGCCCGAGGAGATCGAGGCGGTGCTCGCGCACGAGCTCGGCCATTTCAAGTTGAAGCACGTCGTCAAGCGCATCGCCTGGTTCGCCGCCGCGAGCCTGGTGCTGCTGGCGCTGCTCGGATGGCTGGTCGGCGAGCCCTGGTTTTATGCCGGGCTCGGCGTGCCGGTCGCGCCGCCGCGCTATGGTGTCGCACTCGTGCTGTTCATGCTGGCCCTGCCGGTATTCACTTTCCTCGCCGCGCCGCTGACGTCGCTGTATTCGAGACGGCACGAATTCGAGGCCGACGCCTACGCGGCGGAATACGCATCCGCGCCGGCGCTGGTCGCCGCGCTGGTCAAGCTCTACGAGGACAATGCAAACACCCTGACGCCCGATCCCTTGCATTCGGTCTTTTACGATTCGCATCCGCCCGCCGCGGCTCGCATCGCGCGGCTCGAAGCGAGCGGCGCATGAGCATCGGCTGCTTGCCCGACGAGAATCGGTGTCGCCGGCTGGTTGAACAAGCAGTACTATCGTCCCGATGAGCGCACCGAGCAGAACACCGAAGCGAGCGGCCGCGGGCGCGGCGCTCGCTGCGCTGGCCGCGCAGGACTGCCGGCCCGGCGCTCCGCTGCTGCCGCGCGCCGAGCTGGCGCAGAATCTCGCCGCCCTGCCCGGCTGGAAGCACGCGGACAAGGCGCTCAACAAGAGCTTCGCCTTCGCCGACTACTACCGGACGATGGCGTTCGTCAACGCCGTCGCCTTTGTCGCGCACCGGCAGGATCATCATCCCGACCTGTCGGTCCACTACAATCGCGTCGATGTCGTCTACTCGACGCACGATGCCGGCGGCGTGACGCTCAACGATTGCATCTGCGCCGCCAAGGTCGAGTCGCTTGCCGGGAGCCCGTGATCCGGCGACCGCGAGCGACGCCGCCGCGCCACAAGGCGTGATCGGCGCGGCGGGACTCGTCACCGCCGCTTTCCGGCGACACTATCTGGTCCGCTCGGACGAGGGCAGCACGATCTCATGCGTGCTGCGCGGACGCACGCTGGCGATCGCCTGCGGCGATCGCGTGCGCTGGTTCTCGTCGGGCCTTCGCGAGGGCGTGATCGAGGCCGTCCTGCCGCGGTCGACGCTTTTCTACCGCTCGGACGCGAGGCGCGAAAAGCTGATCGCGGCCAATGTCACGCAGGTGCTGGGGATGGTCGCGCCCGATCCGCCATTCGATGACGAGCTGGTGCACCGCTGGATCGTCGCCGCCGAAAGCTCGGCCTGCCGCTTCGTCCTGATCGCCAACAAGCGCGACCTGCCGGAGTTTGCCGCCATTCGACCGCGGCTCGCGCAATTCGCCGCACTCGGCTATCCGGTCGTCGAGATCTGCGCGAGCGAAGGTGCCGGCTCCCTCGCGCCGCTGCTCGCCGGCCAGCACAGCGTTCTGATCGGACAATCGGGCATGGGCAAGTCGACCTTGATCAACCGGATGCTTCCAGGCGCCGCGGCGCGCGTCGGCGAAGTCTCGGCGGCCTTGCATACCGGGCGCCATACGACAACCGAAACCACGCTCTATCCGATCGACGCATCGAGCTGGATCGTCGACTCGCCCGGGATGAAGGAGTTTGGCCTCGGACACCTCTCGGCTGACGCGATCGAGCGCGGCTTCGTCGAGTTGCGTGCGCTGCTCGGGACCTGCCGCTTTCGCAATTGCCGCCACGACAGCGAGCCCGGTTGCGCGATCCGGGAAGCCATCGCGCGCAGCGAGGTCAAGCCGTGGCGATTGGCGTTGCTGCAGCAGCTGCTCGCGGACAGCGGGCGGCGCGCACAAGCCTGGTGAGACGCGTGCGCCGCGCCTACGGCGCCCAATAGGCGAGCGTAAGCACCAGGAGGACGGCGAGCCATACCAGCAGCGCCCGCCAGACCAGCCCGGCCGCGCTCGGGAGAACGTCGCTATCGGCAGGTTCGCCGATACCCATCTCGGGCCGGAACTCGGGCTCGCCGGTCGGCCCGGTGATCGCGCCTCCGATGACCACGCCGAGCGCGCCCGCGCCGCTTGCCAGCAGGATGCCGTCGTTCAGGCGAGGCCATTGCCCGGACTGCGTGCGCCAGCAGTAAATCGCGTCCTCGAAGTCGCCGACGACGGCGAAAGTCGCTGCGGTCAGCCGCACCGGAATCCAGTCGAGCCAATGCAGCAGCCGCCGCACCGGCGCGCCGAAGACGCTCAATTGATGGCCGAGCGGCGTCAATTCGTCGCCTTGCCACTCCGACGCGAGCAGAACCGTCGCACGATAGAGCACGGCACCCGCCGGTCCGGGCAGCACCAGGAACCAGAACAAGGTGCCGAACACGTGGCAATACGAATCCTCGAGCCCTTGCTCGATAGCGAGCTTCGGAATTTCCTCGGCGCTGACTGCGCTGGCGTCACTGCCGCGCCATGCGGCCAGGCGTCGTCGCGCAGCAATCGCATCGCCCGCTTTGAGAGCGTCGACGATCGCACTGAAGGCGTGGCTGAAATGGCGAAAACCGACCAGCAGATAAAGGATAAGCACGTTCCACGCGAGCCCCAGCAGAGGACTGATCTGGTCGAGCGCCCAATATCCGCAGGCGGCGACGAGGACCGGCGGCGCAATCGCGAGCGCGGCCGCGATCGCGCCCTGCTGCGCCGAGCCGCCGTTGAAGCGATGCTCGAGCCAGCGCGCGTACCGGATGAACGCCTGCTGCAGTGCGCCGCGCCAGCGGAACGTCCGCCATTGCTCGATGCCCAGAGCCGCGACGATGGCGATGACATTCATTGTCCCGGCACCGCTTCGCCCTGTGCGACCAGTGCGGCCACCCGCTCGGGCAGCGGCGCCGAGCGCTGCGACCGCTGGTCGATCCATACGAGCTTGGCGCTGCCTTCGGCGTGCTTGGTCTCGCCGATCCAAAGCTCATAGTGCGTTCCGATGCTCGACCGGCCCGGCCGGTCGAGATACATGCGCACCTCGACCGTCCCCGGGTAGATGAGCGGCACGATGAACGTGCAGCTCGCGTTGACGATGACCGAGCCCTGACCCGGGAATCCGCCGCATCGCTCATCGAGCCACGTCATCCACTCGATGCGTGCCTGCTCCATGTAGCGGAAATACAGGGTGTTGTTCACATGACCCTGCGCATCCATGTCGCCCCAGCGGATCGGCACCCACGTGGTGTGAACGAGCTTTCGTTCTGCGGACATTGGAGCGCCGGCGGCGAAATGGCAATTATAATGGCTGGTGCAACCAAGCGTCGGACAACCGTCGGCGTAACGTCGTCCGGGGGCGGCATGCAGCGCGAAGCGATGCAATTCGATGTGGTGATCGTCGGCGCCGGCCCCGCGGGCCTGTCGGCGGCGATTCGCCTGAAGCAGCTGGCGGCGCGAGCAAGCGCGCGAAGTCAGCGTCTGCGTGCTGGAAAAAGGCTCGGACGGTCGGCGCGCACATCCTTTCCGGCGCGGTCATCGATCCGATCGCGCTGAACGAGCTCTTGCCCGACTGGAAATCGCTCGGCGCGCCGCTGAACACGGCGGTCAGCGAGGATCGCTTCGAAGTCCTGACCGCCACGCAGGCGTACCCGATTCCCGGCTGGCTGCTGCCTCCGTTGATGCACAATCACGGCAATTACATCGTGAGCCTTGGCAACGTCTGCCAGTGGCTCGCGCAGCAGGCCGAGGCGCTGGGCGTCGAGATCTATCCCGGATTCGCCGCGGCCGAGGTGCTGTACACCGATACCGGTGCGGTGCGCGGCGTGGCGACCGGCGATATGGGCGTCGCGAAGGACGGGACGCACAAGGCGAGCTACCAGCCGGGGATGGAGCTTCATGCCCGCTACACGCTGTTCGCGGAAGGATGCCGCGGCTCGCTGTCGCAGGAATTGATGGCGCGGTTCAACCTGCGCGACGGCATCGATCCGCAAAAGTACGGCATCGGCATCAAGGAGCTGTGGCAGGTCGCCGCGGAACGCCATCGGCCCGGACTGGTCGTGCATACGCAGGGCTGGCCGCTCGACACGGAGACGGGCGGCGGCTCGTTCATCTATCATCTGGAGAACCGGCAGGTCGCGGTCGGATTTGTCGTGCATCTGAATTACCGCAATCCTCACCTGTCGCCCTACGACGAATTTCAGCGCTTCAAGACGCATCCGTCGATCCGCGAGCACGTTCGAGGGTGGCAAGCGCCTGTCGTATGGCGCGCGCGCGATCAACGAGGGCGGCCTGCAATCGATCCCGAAGCTGGCATTCCCCGGCGGCGCGCTGATCGGCTGCGCCGCGGGCTTCGTCAACCTGCCGCGCATCAAGGGCGTGCACAACGCGATGAAGACCGGGATGCTCGGCGCGGAAGCGGCCTTCTCGGCGCTCGCCGAGAACCGCTCGCACGACGAGCTCGCGGCGTATCCGGCGGCGGTGCGGCGATCGTGGGTCTACGAGGATTTGTACAAGGTGCGCAACGTCAAGCCGGGCCTCAAATGGGGAATGTGGCTGGGCACTGCGCACGGCGGGGTGCACATGTGGCTGAACGATCTCGGCCTCGGGGCGGCCGTGCCGTGGACGCTGCGCCACGACAAGCCCGACCACGAGACACTTGCGCCGGCAGCGGAAATGCCGAAGATCGACTATCCGAAATACGACGGCGTGCTGACGTTCGACAAGCTTTCATCGGTGTTCATCTCGAACACGAATCACGACGAGGACCAGCCATCGCATCTAAGGCTGCGCGACCCTTCGATTCCGGTCGCGGTGAACCTCGCGCGCTACGACGGCCCCGAGCAGCGCTATTGCCCGGCCGGTGTCTACGAGTTCGTCACCGTTGCCGGGGAGCCCGGCATGCGCCTGCAGATCAATGCGCCGAATTGCGTGCACTGCAAGACCTGCGACATCAAGGACCCGCTGCAGAACATCCACTGGGTGACGCCCGAAGGCGCGGGCGGACCGAACTACTCGGGGATGTAAACTCGCCGTGGTGCGCCTGCGTTGCCCTCGGTGTGCAACAGATCGTTCCCGGCTCCGCCCGTTGAGGCGCGCAATAGCGGTCGCGCGATGAAAACGTCGCGCAATATCGGGAGCTCTCTCGGCGACACCGGGGCAGCCGTGATACCCGTTGGTCATCACGGTCCCGTCTTGCGCATCCGATCGCCACGCGGATCGAACGCTGCGAAAAGGCTTGCCGTTCCGCGGAACCGATCCCCCGCGACGTCGACATGCATCTGCAGACCCTCGATCTCGCCGACACCGGCGATTTGAAGGTAAGCCAAGACGACCGGACGCCCAACGCGATAGCCGAACGCTGCCGACGTGGTCTTGCCGACAATTTGATCACCGAGAAATACCGGTTCGTTGCCGAGTGGAACGGCGCGTTCGTCTTCCAGAACGATCGACGCGAGGCGGGATGCGATGCCTTTATCCCGCCGGCGCGCGAGGGCATCGCGACCGATGAACGGTCTGTTCCAGTCGACGGCGAATTCGAGACCGGCTTCGAGCGGCGTTACGTCGGCGTCAAGGTCGTGCCCCATGGCGAGATAGCGCTTTTCGATGCGCATCGAGGTTTGCGCGTAGAGGCCGCTGGGGCGCGCCCCAGCGTCGTGCAGCGCGTCATAGAGTCGCGGTGCATCATCGGCGCGGCAGGTCAACTCCCAGCCGGGCTCGCCGACGTAGGACAGGCGCACAGCGCGCACAGGCACGCCGGCGATCCGGTCTTCGACATGGTGGAAATAGCCAAGAGTTCCGGTGCTACCCGTACCGAGAGCGTCGACGATTCCCTTTGCCTTCATACCCATCAACGCAATGACCGCATGGTCTTCGGTCTCGTCGGTCAGCGCCACCCGTTCCCCTGCCTCGAGGTGACGCCGGAGCCAAGCCAGGTCTCGTCTCACGGCCGAGGTCCCGACGTAGAGTCGATACACCTCCTCGGACAGTCGCAGTGCGGTCAGGTCGCTTTCGAAACCTCCACGATCGTTCAGCATCGCGGTGTAAATCGCGCGACCGGAGGCACGGGTCATGTCGTTGGCACAGACACGGTTCAGGAATTGTTCGGCATCGGGGCCTTCGACGCGGATCTTCCCGAATGTGGACTGATCGAAAATAGCGGCGCGGTCGTGGGCCTGCGCGACCTCGAGTCCGACCTGATCGAACCACGGTGGTTTGCCAAAGGTCAACGCCGGATCGCCGTTGCTGCCGAAATAGAGCGGCCGCTCCCAGCCATATATCTGGCCGAACTGCGCTCTTGCATCCTTCCAACGCCCGCCCAACGGTGAATGCCGCAGATTTCGCGCCGAGTTCCATTGGCGGCCGGGATAGGCGATCTCGTAATGCTTGCCGAGCACCTCCGGCGCACGTGCCGTCAGTGCCTCAACGCTGTTGATGTAGTCGGGGAATCGCTTCGGATCGGCATCCGTCGTATCCGTCGGGGTATGGCCATGAACGATGCAATGCGCAAGTGCCATGCCGGCGCCGCCTCCGGTCGCGATTCCGACCGAGTTCATCCCGCAACCGAGGAACAATCCGCGCGTCTCCGCTGCCTCACCGAGTATGAACGAGCCATCGGGAGTGAAGCTCTCGGGGCCGTTCAACAGCATACGCACCTCCGCCGTCTCGAGCACCGGCAGTCGATGTAACGCACGCGGCATCATCGGCTCGAAGTGATCCCAGTCCTCGGGCAAGAGCTGGAACGCGAAGTCCTCGCCGAGCCGGGCCGGATCGATGGGTTTCGCCGAAGGCTCGAAGCATCCGACCAGCAAGCCCTGCGATTCGTCACGGATATAGAGGTGGCTGTCGTGATCCGAAAGCGTGGCCATTGGCCGCTCGGCGCCCGGCACCGGCTTGGTCAGCAGGTAGAAGTGTTCGCACGGCCAGACGGGCGCAGCAACGCCTGCCATCGCTGCGACCCGGCGGCTCCAGAGCCCCGTGCATACCGCGATCGCGTCACAACGCACGCTCCCCTGCACCGTCTCGACGCCGCGAATCCGGCCCCCTTCGGTGATAACGCCAGTGACAGCCGTGTCCTCGAAAATGCGGGCTCCCCGAGCTCGCGCGCCCTTGACTAGTGCAGCGCACAGGTCCGACGGGTTGACGCGTCCGTCTTCCGGCGACCAGACCGCGCCGAGGACATCGGTGGCGTTCATCAGCGGCCAGCGCTCCTTGGCTTCTCCCGGCGAGATCGACTGGGCAGGCAAGCCGAAGGCATGCGCCAGGGCCTCCTGACGGCGGATGTGGATGAGCCGGTCGGGACTCGTCGCGATTGAAAGGGAGCCTTTGTTGATCCAGCCGGTCGCCTGACCAGTCTCTTCTTCGAGCGCCTTGTAGAGCGATACTGAGTACCTCACGAGTTCGGTGAGGCCACGAGTCGAGCGCAATGCCCGAACCTGCGCAGCGGAGTGCCAGGTAGTGCCCGAGGTCAGCTTGTTGCGCTCGATCAGGATGGCATCGCGAATGCCAAGCTTCGTCAGGTGATACAGCGTGGAGCATCCCATGATGCCACCGCCAATGACGACGACCGGGGCGCGCGAGGGAAACATCGAATGGGTCACGCACGCACCTCCTCTTCAAGTAAGCGGTCGACCGCGCCCACTTCTCGGGTACCGCAAAAGCGCTGACGTAACGGGGTTGACAGCATTTGTAACATATGTTACTTGGCAACTCAAATGGTATTACAAACGTCACAAAGGGTTCAATCAAGAGAAGCCTTCGGCGGGGCCGATCGTCGTATCGATCCTTCGATCCAGGATCGAATTGGACGTCACTTCGACACGCTAAGCCCGCAGCTCAAGCTCGCAGCTCGATTCGTCGCGGAACACTCGCACATGATCGCGATGCGCTCGTTGCGCCAGATTGCGACCGCCTCCGAGCTTTCGCCACCGACGTTCAGCCGGCTAGCGCGTGCCGTTGGTTGCGCAGACTACGAGGCCTTGCGCGAGATCTGCCGCCACGAGACGACACGCAGGTCGCAGACGTTCGCCGACAAGGCGCGGCTGCTCCAGGGCAGTGGTGCGGACGACGCACACGAGCCCGGCGGGCTAATTCGGCGCCAGGCCGCGAGCGCTGTCGCGAACATCGAAACTCTGTTAGCCACGATCGAACCTCGCAAACTCGACCGTGCGGCCGACATCCTGGCAACGTCGGATCGGGTTTTGCTGGTCGGGCTGCTCAGCTCGACGGCGTTCGCGGATTACGCGGCGTACATGGCCAACATGGCGTTCCCGAACTGGCAGGTCGCCGGCCGCTCCGGCCTCTCGATGCCTGCGGCGCTGTTCGATACGACCCGTCGCGACGCCGTGCTGGTCCTTACCAAAAGCCCGTACGCGCGCCGCTCGATTGAGGCGATCCGGATCGCGAAGCAGGCCGGCGCACGCGTCATCGCCATCACGGACGGGGTGCATTCACCGGTCATCCCGCTTGCGCGCATCAGCTTCATCGTATGCACTGACAGCCCGAACTTCTTTCCCTCGCATGCGGCGACTTTGGTGCTGTTCGAAACGCTAATCGGCATGGTCGTACGCAGAAGTGGAAAAAATGCACAATCGCGGATCGCCGCCGTCGAGAGTGCCAATCGCTTGCACGGCGAGTATTGGCAGCAGGGTTAGACCCAGCAAACGAACCGAAGGAGGATCATCATGTTGAATCGTTTTACCGTGGCCGGTATCGCGGCTGCGCTGGCGCTCGGATTGTCTTCGACACCCGCCACCGCAGACGCGATAAACGACATCATCAGCAAGGGCAAGCTTGTCGTCGGCGTAAAAACCGACTACCCGCCTTGGGGCATGCGCGACAAGGACGGCAAGATCGTCGGCATGGAGATCGACATGGCGATGGACATCGGGAAACGTCTGTCGGCAAGAGCTGGCAAGCCGATCGCCGTCGAGCTCATATCAGTAGTGGCGTCGAACCGGATGCAATTCCTGCAGCAGGGCCAAATCGACCTCATGATCGCGACGATGAACGACACGCCAGAGCGCCGCAAGGTTGTCGGCATCACCCTGCCAAACTACTACGCGTCCGGCGTGGCGGTAATGGCCCGGAAGGACGCCAGGATCAAGGGCTGGGCGGATCTCAAGGGCAAGAACATCTGCACGATCCAAGGTACCTGGTACAACAAAGATTGGGGTGAAAAGTACGAGGCAAATCTGGTCGCGTTTCCCGGCCGGCCCGAAGCCGAGAAGGCGCTGCTCGACGGCCGCTGCGTAGGCTGGCTCTACGACGACACTGCATTCGGGTCGCTGATGGTGCTGGACGCCGACAAGTGGAAGGACTTCAGCATTGCGACCCCCGTAGTCGCCGAGGTGCCGTGGGCGATTGCAGTGCGTCTCGAAGACAGGACAGCCCCGTGGGGCAAGCTCGTTTCGGAGGCCACCGTCGACTGGCTGGCATCGGGGACGCTGATGGCGATCGAAAAGAAATGGGGCCTGCCACCGAGCCAGTGGCTGAAGGATATCTCAGAAAAATGCAGGACAAAACAGCCGGCCTGCGACATCAATGCCCCGTATTAACCGTTGACACTGTGCGCGCTCGGGTTTGGGGCGCCGAGCGCGCACGGCTACACCATTCCACCCGTCGGGGGCGCGATGCTCCAGAGTATTGCGGACTGGTTCCAATGGCTCCACACGGCGCACGGGATCAATCTCACGATCTTCTACGATCCGATTGACGCCAGAAAATTTGCCAGCGGCATCTGGACCACGATCGAGCTTTCGGTCGCCTGCATAATCGCGAGCACGATCGTCGGCGTCGTCGGGGCGTGGCTTCAGCAGTCGCCGCTGGTCTGGACCAGGCGCTTGGTCCAGGCGTACATCCAGTTCTTCCGCAACACGCCACCGCTGGTCCAACTTTACTTCTTCTATTTCGCGCTCGATGCCGGGCTCGCCAGGCTGATGGGTACCGGCAGCCTCTTGGGCAGCCTAGGCTGGGCGCTGACGTCCCTTTCGTTCTTCGCCGGCGCCTTCAACGTCGAGATCTTTCGCGCGGGCATCGAGGCGGTGCCGAAATCGACGGTCGAAGCGGCGGAAGCACTCGGATACACGCGGCTTGGCGCCTATCGGCATGTCGTTCTCCCGTTAGCGTTTCGTATCGCCATGCCGGCTTTCAGCAACAATCTGGTCAACCTCGTCAAAACGACTACGCTCGCCTACGCGATCGCGGTGCCTGAGACGCTCTACATGGCCAACCAGATCTGGTCGGACAGCGTCAATGTGCCGGAGATGATGAACGTCGTCTGGATCGTGTACCTGATTCTGGTGGGCGCACTTGTGTGGTTGATGGGCCGGTGGGAGCGGGTGATGAAGGTCCCCGGCCTTGGGCGAGGCGTGCGATGAAGCGCGATCAGGAGCATGCGCTGACGACCCGCGCGCTTACTGATCTTCCGGTCGCACTGCCGTTCCGCTTGCCTCTTGCGACAGGAGTGGAGTGGAGCACGCTATGGTTCACTCCCCGCACCGCCGCGTTGCTGCTGGGTGCGCTTGTCGCGTCGATCATCGTGGCGCCCGCGTTGGGCCAGGCGGGGGCTCGTGCTTACCCCGGTATCCTCGAGACGCTAGCCAAATGGACACCCCTGCTGTTCTGGGGACCGAAGGAGGAGCTGGGCGGATTCGTCCTGAATGTGGTGGTGAGCTTTCTGGCCATGGGAATCGGAACCGTGCTCGGTCTCTGGCTGGGGCTCGCCCAGCTCTCGCAGCACGCGTGGGCACGTCGTCTGGCGTGGCTCGCGACGCAGCTGTTCCGCAACTCGCCATGGCTGGTATTACTTTTCTATTTCATGCTGCTATTGCCTTTTCAGGTCAAGCTGTTCGGCTGGAACGTCACTTTGGCGGGTTGGGCGAAGGCGACTTTCGCGCTCTCGCTGCCGATTATGGCCAATGTCGCCGAAATCGTCCGAGGCGCCGTCGATTCGATTCCAACCGCTCAGTGGGAGTCGGCGGAAAGCCTCGCCTTCACGCGACGTCAGGCAATGTGGCTGATCATCCTCCCGCAGTGCCTGACGCGGATGTTACCGCCCTGGATGAACTGGTATCAGCTCCTGGCCATGGCTACCCCGCTGATCTCAATACTCGGCATTAACGATTGCCTGCGCCTGACCCGCGACGCACTCGCCGCCGAGGGCCGCAGTGAGTACCTGATCCCGATGTATCTCTGGATCATGACCTGGTTCTTCATCTACTGCTATCCGATCGCGCGCTGGACGCAACGGCTTGAGCGCAAGTGGTCGGTCGACGCCTGACGGAGGAGTGCAATGGCTTGGGCCCCGGATCAGCCGATCGTCAGCCTCGTGGACGTGCACAAGTCGTTCAACCAGGTCGAGGTCCTGCGCGGGATCACGTTCGATGTAATGAAGGGCGCCGTGGTTTGCATCATCGGACCGTCGGGTTCGGGCAAGTCGACGCTTCTGCGCTGCATCAACGCTCTGGTTCCCATGGACAGGGGTTCGATCAAGGTCGAGGGTCAGGAAGTGAACGATCCAGCGCTCGACAAACGGGCTATCCGCAAGAAGATCGGCATGGTGTTCCAGCAGTACAACCTGTTTCCTCACCGGACAGCGCTGCAGAACATCGTGATGGCGCCCGTACATGTGCTGAAACAGGATCGAACCGAGGTGGAAGCGCGCGCCCGCGCACTAATCAAGAAAGTGCGACTCGAGGGCAAGGAAGCGAGCTATCCCGGTGAGCTGTCCGGCGGACAACAACAGCGTATCGCGATCGCCCGCTCGCTCGCGATGAATCCTGACGTGATGCTGTTCGACGAGATCACCGCCGCACTCGACCCGGAGACGGTCAAGGACGTGCTAGTTACCATCCGCGAGCTCGCAGAGGAGGGCATGACCTGTATGCTGGTAACCCACGAGATGGCATTCGCGCGCGAGGTTGGCGACCACATTTATTTTACCGAGCGAGGAGTCATCGTTGAGGATGGACCTCCCGCCGTATTCTTCAAGGAGCCGAAGGACCCGCGCACGCGGGAATTCCTCAGCCAGATCCTGTGAAGCATGGGTCGGTCGGACGAAACTGAGGTATGCCTCGGATCGCGGAATGGATTGCCCGGACCGCCCATTGCGCGGGTGCTAGAACCGAATTGACATAGTGCTTAGTAATATCGGTGCGCTCGCAGGACTATTGCGACGCAGCCCGCAGCACGGCAACCGCGTCAGCGCAATGCCACCTTGAAATCGGCTGCGGTCTTGGCGCGGACTTCGTCGACCGTGACGCCCGGGTGCAGCTCGGTCAACACCAGGCCGTGCTCGGCGACGACATCGAACACGCACAAGTCGGTGATGATCATGTTGACCACGCCCTTGCCAGTGATCGGCAGCGTGCAGGCCTTGAGTATCTTCGGCGAACCGTCTTTCGCCGTGTGCTCCATCAGCACGATCACCCTTCTCACGCCCGACACCAGGTCCATCGCACCGCCCGGACCCTTGACCATCTTGCCCGGAACCATCCAGTTGGCGAGATCGCCGTTCTCCGGCGACTTCGAGCGCGCCGAGTATCGACAGATCGATGTGACCGCCGCGGATCATCGCGAACGAATCGGCACTGGAGAAAAAGCTCGATCCCGGCAACGTGGTGATCGTCTGCTTGCCGGCGTTGATCAGATCGGGGTCGACCTGATCTCTCGGCGGGGAAAGGTCCGATACCCAGCAGGCCGTTCTCCGACTGCAGCGTCACGCTGATGTTTGGCGGAATGAAATTCGCCACCAGCGTCGGAATGCCGATGCCGAGATTGACGTAATAGCCGTCGCGCAGTTCGCGTGCGGCGCGCCGGGCCATCAACTCGCGGATCGGCGAATCCTTTTTCGAAGCCGCGCCGCCGGCGACCGTGCGGAATTCGATGCGTTTCTCGTAATGTTTGCCTTGAATGATGCGGTCGACGTAGATCCCCGGCGTGTGGACCTGGTCGGGATCGAGGTCCCCGGTCTCGACCAGTTCTTCGACTTCGGCGACGGTGATCTTGCCGCAAGTCGCGATCATCGGGTTGAAGTTGCGCGACGTCTTCCGATAGACGAGGTTGCCCGACGGGTCGCCCTTCCAGGCCTTGACGATAGCCAGATCGGCATGGATCGCCTCTTCGAGGACGTACTCCTTGCCATCGAAGGCCATGCGTCGGCTTGCCTTCGGCGAGCTTGGTCCCGAACGCCGTGCGCGTATAGAAGCCGGGAATGCCCGCGCCTCCGGCGCGCAGCTTTTCCGCGAGCGTCCCCTGCGGCGTCAGCTGCAGCTCAAGCTCGCCGGCAAGCACCTGGCGCTCGAACTCCTTGTTTTCCCCGACGTAGGAGGCGATCACCTTCTTCACCTGATACGACTTGAGCAACAGTCCCATTCCGAAGTCGTCGACGCCGGCGTTGTTGCCCACGATCGTCAGGCGCTGGGCACCGCTCGCGACCAGCGCCTCGATCAGGTTCTCCGGAATGCCGCACAGGCCGAAGCCGCCGGCCGCGATCGTCATGTTGTCGTGCAACAGCCCGGCCAGTGCGGCAGTGGCATCGGGGTAGACTTTTTTCATCGGGAAATGACCTCGCAGGGGCGTCGACGACGCGCGATGAATCGTGCGCGATTATACGACAGCGCTGCGGCGCCCACTCGGCTCGAGCGTGCATCGCGGCCCGCGTTTCGCGGCTAACTGGTCAGCGTTCGCTTCCGCCTTCGCCGCCGCTATCGTCCCATAACCATGCCGCGCCCCGAACGCCGCTGGAATCGCCATGCCTGTGCGACACCAGGCGCGTATCGACGCGATCGGAAAAGACCCACTCACCCCACAGGCGCGGCACGTTATCGTACAGACGACGCATGTTGGACAAGCCGCCACCGAGGACGATGACGTCCGGATCGAGTATGTTGATCACGTGCGCCAGCGCGCGCGCAAGGCGGCGTTCGTAGTCGATGAGACTCGCCTCGCACGCGGCATCCCCCGCGGCCGCGGCGGCGGCAATCTCTCGCGCGCCGAGAGCTTTCCCGGTGCTGCAACGATGCTCGCGCTCGAGGCCGGGCCCGGACAGGAACATTTCGATGCAGCCCGATTGGCCGCAAAAGCACGGTGGCCCGGGACGCTCGCCTTCCTCCGGCCAGGGCATCGGGTTGTGACCCCATTCCCCGGCGATCGCGTTGGGCCCGATCAACACGCGGCCACGAACGACGATGCCCGCGCCGACGCCGGTGCCGAGGATGACGCCGAATACGGTTTCGGCGCCGGCGCCGCCGCCATCGGTGGCCTCGGACAGCGCAAAACAATTGGCATCGTTGGTGATGCGAACAGCGCGCCCCAGGCGGCGCTCGAGATCGACGCCTGACCGGCTTGTCATTCAGATATATCGAGTTCGAGCCGCGCAGCAGGCCGGTCGCGCGCGAGATCGACCCCGGGGTCCCGATGCCGACGCTGCCGCGCATACCGACCGCCGCATCGGCCGCGGCGATCAGGTCGGCAATCGCATCGAGCACCGGCAGGTAGCCGTCCGGCGGCGTCGGCACGCGGCGACGAAAACGCTCGCTCCCGTCGGCCGCGAGCGCGACGATCTCGATCTTGCTGCCGCCCAGGTCGATGCCGAGACGTATCATT
The DNA here is from genome assembly GCA_963847585.1 of uncultured beta proteobacterium. Lineage (GTDB taxonomy): Bacteria > Pseudomonadota > Gammaproteobacteria > Burkholderiales > Casimicrobiaceae > PALSA-1003. The sequence goes on from CAWKAQ010000012.1 coordinate 78,817, forward strand.
GACGAGGCCATGGCGGATCGCTGATGATTGCCGGACTATTCGGGTGGGCCCAGACAGGAGCAAAGATGGAAATCCGGAGGAGATTGTACGTTGTCGGCACATTCGCGTTGCTGCTCACGCCGATGCCGGCCGCGGCGCAGCTCAATGTCCTGTGCCCGATGGCCGCCGAGTGGTGCAGTCTCGCCGCCACCGAATTCGAAAAGGCGACCGGCATCAAGCCATCGATGACGCTGAAAGGATCCGGTGAGTCGTTCGCCCAGGTCGCGGCCGAGAAGGCGAATCCGAAGCTCGACATCTGGTTCGGCGGCACCGGCGATCCTCATCTGCAGGCGGCCGAGCTGGATCTGACGATGCCCTACAAGTCGCCGCTGCTCGACCAGTTGCAGCCGTGGGCCAGGAAGCAAGCCGAGCAGTCGGGCTACAAGACGGTTGGCCTCTACCTCGGCGTCCTCGGCATCGGCTACAACACCGAGCTGGTGGCGAAAAAGAAGCTGCCGCCGCCGGCCTGCTGGAAGGACCTCGCCAAGCCGATTTACGCGGGCGACGTGCAGATGGCGAATCCCAATGCGTCGGGTACCGCGTACACGGCCATCGCCACCCTGGTCCAGCTGTTTGGCGAGGAAGACGCGTTCAAGCTGCTGAAGGACATGCACAAGAACATCAGCTCGTATTCACGCCAGGGCGTCGGACCGATCAAGGCGACGGCGCGCGGCGAAAACATGGTCGCTGTGGCATTCATTCACGACGTCGTCACCGAAGCGCAGGGTGGATTCCCGGTGAAAAGCGTCGCGCCTTGCGAAGGCACCGGCTACGAGATCGGCTCGATGTCGATCATCAAGGGGGCGCGCAATCTGGAAAACGCGCGCAAGTTCTACGACTGGGCGCTGACGCCTGCCGCCCAGGCTCTTGCCGCGCAAGCCAAGTCGTACCAGCTGCCGTCGAACGTAGGCTCGCCCGTCTCGCCGCTTTCGCCCAAGCCGGCAGAGATCAAGCTGATCGACTACAACTTCGCCAAGTACGGGGCCTCCGCCGAGCGCAAGCGCCTGCTCGAGCGCTGGGAGCGCGAAGTCGGCAGCACGCCCAAATGAGGCTCGTCGCTTCCGGAACACGCCTGCTGCGCCGATCGCTGGCGCTGGCCGTCTGCAGCATCGCCGCAGCGATGCTGCCCGCTCCCGCAGTGGCGCAAGGCACGCTGGCGATGTACTGCAGCTCGCCGAATACCGCCTGGTGCCAGGGCATGGCGACCGGATTCGAAAGGCTCACGGGCGTCAAGGTCGCGGTCACGCAAAAGGCGACCGGCGAATTGTTCGCGCAGATCAAGGCGGAGCGTGCCAATCCGAAAGGCGACATCTGGTGGGCTGGGCCGGGCGACGCGTTTCTGCAGGCAGCCGAGGAAGGCCTGCTCGAGACTTACCGGTCGCCGAACCTCGGACAACTGCACGACTGGGCGCGCCGCGAAGCGGAGTTGTCGCAATACCGCGTTGCCGGGGTTTACGGCGGCATCCTGGCGCTTGGCTATAACACCGAGGTCTTCGCCCGGAAAAAACTGCCAGTGCCAAAATGCTGGAAGGACCTGACCGATCCCGTCTACAAGGGTGAGGTCATGCTGTCGAACCCGAATTCCTCGGGCACGTCCTACATGATGCTGGCGACGCTGGTCCAGATCTTCGGCGAAGACGAAGCGTTTCGCTACATGAAGGCGCTCAATGCCAACGTCAATCAATACGCTCGTTCGGGCATCGGCCCGATGGCCGCGGTGATCCGCGGCGAAAGCGGCATCGGCAGCACGGTGCTGCACGGCGTGATCAACGAAATCATGCGCGGCTTTCCGGTCAAGCCGATACTGCCCTGCGAGGGGGTCGGCTACGAAGTCGGGTCGATGGCGATCATCAAGGGCGCGCGCAACCTGGAAAACGCCAAGAAATTCTTCGACTGGGCGCTGACGCCGGAAGGCGCAGCAGATCGGGCTCGACATCAAGGAGTACGCGATACCCACCAACCGCGCAGTTCCGCTGCCTCCGCAAGTGCCGAGTCTTACCGACATCAAGCTGATCAACTACGACACGGCCAAGTACGGTTCGGCGGCCGAGCGCAAGCGCCTGCTCGAGCGCTGGGAACGAGAGATCAACTCGGCCGCGAAATGACGCCGCTCTCCGGAGCATGAGTCCGCAGCGCAAGGCGATTGCGCTCTGGCTCGCCGTCGGAGCGGTGGGCTTCCTGGCGATTCCCTGGTACGCGCTGCAGGATTCGATCCTTTCCGGCGCGTGGCTGCGCAATTATTCGGCCAGGGAGAACGCGCCGGCGCTGCTGCAGGGATTGCGCCACGGGCGGGTCTGGCTGCTCGCGATCGGGGCGATGCTGCTGCTCGCCGCCCCGCTGCTGGCGCCCGGTATCGCGCGCAGACTTCGCGCGCGCGGCCTGCTGCTCGTCGGCGCCGCCGGGTTCGTCATTCTCGCCGCCCAGGGCTTCGCCATCGGCCCGCAAGGCTGGGCGTTCGATTCGCTCGCCCGGCTATTCGGGCCCCTTTCGACCGGGACAGTACGGCATGGGCTGGGGCGCGACGCTCGCCGCCACGGCGTTCGCGATGCTGTTCGCGCTCGGGCTCGCCGAAAGCGGCCTTTTCAACGGCGACGCGTTCATCGCGAGCAGCGTCGTCGCGATCGCGCTTTCGGTGGCGATCTTCACTTTTTTCCCGGTCCTCACGATCCTGGCGAGCGCATTCGAGGATGGCAGCGGCGCGTTTTCGGCGGCGGCGTTCTTCAACCGCCTGTTCACCGCCAAGATCTGGACCCTGGCGTGCCTGTCGGGCGGCGGGCGCTGCGGCGTGGCGTGGAACACGCTGCTGCTCGCGCTGCTGTGCGCGGCCGGTTGCACGGCGCTGGGACTTGCCTTCGCGCTGATCGTCACGCGCACGAGCTTCCGCTACAAGCGAATGCTGCGCGCGCTGTCGGTGCTGCCCATCATCACGCCGCCATTCGTGATCGGGCTCGGATTGATTCTGATGTTCGGCCGCGCGGGCATCGATCAATCAATGGCTCGAGTGGGGATTCGGTATCGAGCCCTCGCGCTGGATCTACGGGCTTCCGGGCCTCGTGCTCGCGCAGATTTTTTCGTTCACGCCGATCGCTTTCCTGGTGCTGATCGGCGTGGTCGAAGGCGTATCGCCGAGCATCGAAGAGGCGGCGCAGACCTTGCGCGCCAGCCGCTGGCGAACTTTCGTCGACGTATCGCTGCCGCTGATGCGGCCGGGACTGGCGAACGCCTTCCTGATCAGCTTCATCGAGTCGATCGCGGATTTCGGCAACCCGATCGTCCTCGGCGGCAACTTCGGCGTGCTGGCGACCGAGGTCTTCTTTTCGGTCGTCGGCGCGCAGCTCGACCAGGGGCGTGCCGCGACCCTGGGCATACTGCTGCTGCTGTTCGCGCTGGCCGCCTTTTTCGCGCAGCGTCGCGTGCTTGGACGCAAGGTCTATACCGCGCTGGCCGGCAAAGGCGATGCAGGCCTGCCGACACCGTTGCCGACCGGCGTGCGCCGCGCCTGCTATGCGGTGGCGCTACCGTGGGCAGCACTGACAATGGCGATCTACGCGATGGCGATGCTTGGCGGCTTTGTCGAGCAATGGGGCCGAAATTACACGCCGACCCTGAAGCACTATGCGAAGGCGTTCTCGATCGAGTGGGTCAACCACGGCATCCTCTGGTCCGGTACCGCCTGGAGCTCGTTCTGGACCACGGTCGAACTCTCGGCGATCGCTGCGCCGATCACCGCGGTCCTCGGGATCCTGACCGCGTACATACTGACCCGGCATCGCTTCGCCGGCCGGGCGGCCTTCGACACATACGGTCGCCTCGACATCCTCGTGAACAACGCCGGGCGTGCTGCGTGACGCGATGTCGTTCAACATGACCGAGGCGACTGGGACACCGTCATCGACGTGCACTTGAAGGGGCACATGTCGACCTGCCACGCCGCGGCCTCGCCACTGGCGCGAGCGCGGCAAGGCCGGTGAGACGCCGAACGGCCGGATCATCAACACCGCGTCGCGAATCGGGCCTGTTCGGCCAGACGGGCCAGGCGAATTACTCGGCCGCGAAGGCCGGCATCATCTCGATGACGATCGTGATCGCACGCGAGCTCAAGAAGTACGGCGTCACCGCGAACGTCGTGTGCCCACGCGCTCTCACCGGATGACGGCGAGCATGCCCGGCGCGCCGACTACATGCAGGGACCCGAGTGGGATCCCGACAACATCGCGCCGGTGGTGTGTTTCCTCGCGAGCGACGCGGCCGCCGACGTGTCGGGCCAGGTGTTCGTCATGTGGGGCACGCGGATTCATCTGATGCAGGGCTGGCAACGCGTACACACGCTCGATCGCACCGACACCGACCGCGACCGCGGCCGCTGGACCCCGAGGAGCTCGTCGAGCGCAAGGAGGAGATCTTCGCCGGGCACCGCACGAAGATCCCGCAGATGGGATTCGGTGAATGAGCACGACCGCGAGCGACGCCCCACGCACCCCGAGGGCCACCTCCTCGTCGACCAGCTGCGGTTCATGGCCCGCACCGGCGGCGACCGCGTCGCGTACTCCGACCTCGACGCGGGCGCATCGGTCACGTTCCGCGAGTGGGACGAGCGATCCAACCAGCTCGCGCGCCGGCTGATCGACCACGGCGTCGCAAAGCAGGATCGCGTCGCCCTCTACATGGACAGCGATCATTGCCTGCAGTGGATCATCGCCTACGCCGGGATCCACAAGGCGGGTGCGGTCGTCGTCCCGGTCAACACCCGTTTGTCGCTCGACGAAGTGCTGACGATCCTCAACCATGCCGAGCCAGCGTCGTCGTCACCAACGAGCGCCTCCGGGAGAACACCGACACCGTTGCCGGGGCGATGCCCGATCCGAGCCGTGCTCGCGACGACGCAGTGGGACGAGCTCGACGGCGCACGATCCGTCGGACATCCAAGTGCCGGTGGACGCCGACGACATCGCCGACATCATGTACACCTCGGGCACGACCGGGCTCCCAAGGGCGTGCTCGTCCGCCACCGCAACGTCGCGATGATTCCGAACAGCGCGCCGCGCGTGGACGAACCTCGGGTGGCTGCACGGCGCGCCGCTGTTCACGTTCGCGGGCATGAGCTTCATCTTCAATCCGATGAAGATGGGTCTCGCCGGTTTGTACATGCCGAAGTTCGACGTCGACCGCTGGTTCGACGTCGTCGAGCGCGACCAACCGATGATGATCTTCCTCGTGCCGGCCATGGCCGAGCTCATCACCGCGAGCCCACGGTTCGAGGGCGCCGATCTCTCGGGTCCGCTCGCGGTCTCGATCGGGAGCGCGCCGCTCGCGCCGGCGACGCTGAAGAAGCTGCAGGATCGCATGCCGCAGGCATCGGTGATCAACTCGTACGGGCTCACCGAAGCCGGGCCGGCGTTCATCACGATGCCGAAGGAGGAAGCCGACAAGCGCATCGGCTCGGTCGGCAAGCCGAACCCGCCGATGGAGGTGCGCGTCGTCGACCCCGACACCGACGAAGACCGGCCCGCGCACGACGGTCGGCGAGCTGCTCGTTCGCCTGCCCGGCAAGCGGCGCGAGTACTACAAGGACGACGGCGCCGAACGCGTCGACCTGGACGCCCGACGGTTGGTTGCGCACCGGCGACCTCGCGTATCTCGACGAAGACGGCTTCGTCTACATCTCGGGTCGAATCAAGGACATGATCATCCGCGGCGGCAACAACATCTACGCCACGGATGTGGAAGCCGTCATCCTCGAACATGTCGACGTGCAGGAAGCCGCCGTGGTCGGCGTTCCGCACCAGGTGTTCGGCGAAGACGTCGGCGCGTTCGTGGTGCGCAAACCCGGCGCGACGCTCGACCGAGGACGAGCTGATCGCGTATTGCGCCGAAAAGCTCGCCGACTACAAGCGCCCGCGCCGCCTCTGGTTCATCGACGAGCTCCCCCGCAACACGACGGGGAAGGTGATGAAGCACAAGCTGCGGGACATGGCGGCGCATTACCTTGATGTCTGGGAGCGCGAGGTCACCGCGGCTGAGGACATAGGCCTACGCGAGCCGGCGCTCGACGGGCCGGACACGTCCGTCCGCACGGAGCAAGAAAGGGCCGACGACGGCGAACGAGGAGACGAGCGCGGACGCTAAGGAGTACTCGCATAAACGCTCCGGAGCGAAGCAATCTGTCGCGGGCTGCCGTTCGAGAGGACTGAGAATGGTCGGTCGGCTCTCGGGAAAGACTCTGCTCGATGACTCCAATCGCCGGTAGATCATGAACTTTGAACTTCAGAACTTGGGGTGGCGCCTGGTGGGCGATTGGACGAGCGAAGCGACCCCCCGCAGATCCCAAACACTGTGATCTCTGGGTCTAGCCACTTCAAATGGCTGGAAGGCGAGCAGTTCCTGATCTTCCGATCGCACTACGACCACCCCGACGTGCCCGACGCGACCTCGATCATCGGGGACACCGATGGCCTCCATATGCACTACTTCAACTCTCGCGGTGTCTACCGGTTGTACGCGTTGAAGGTGACCGCCGACGGGTTTGCGTTCACGATCGGCAGGCACACGCCAGCCGGCGCATTCGCATCGAGCGATGCGCCCTTCTCGCAGCGCATGACGTACACCTTCGACAACGCGGATCAGCAGATTTCGGGTAAGGGACAGTTGTCCTACGACGACGTGAACTGGGACGACGACCCCGAAATCATGTACCGCCGAACCTCGTAGCGCGCCGTCGGCTGGCCGGGGAGCCGCAAAACTGCCCATCGGCGTTGAGGAAGCGCCGCTGCGCTGTTCACCGGCTCGAAGAACGGGTACACCCAGTTCATGCCCGACGGTAAGGCGCTGGTCTGGAAGGCCGTGAGCTTCGGAGCCGGTGCGGTCACTGCACTCGGGACACGTCGAGCATTGGCGATGCTGTGGAATCAGTTGGCGGAGGTTCCGGCACCCGAACACGTCGCTGACCGTCGAATCCCGTGGGTTCACGCTGTCAGCTGGGCGATCGCAACGGGTGTAGGTGTCAGCGTCATGAACCTTGTCGCGCAACGATCAGCGGCGACGGTATGGGAAGCGGCGACGCACGAGACACCACCACCGTTGCAACAGGAATAAGCGCCACAACTGCCGGTATGCGCTCGCCTGACGGCGCGGATCGGCATCATGCGTGCCCTTGATCTTGCTCCAAGGAAATCGCGTCGAACTGCGGGAACTCGCCACGGGAGACCTCGAAGCGGTTGTCGCATATTCGGTCGACGAGGCGGTCGCCCGTTACCAGGACTGGCAGTCGCACTCCGCCGACGCTGCGAAGGCGTCTCTCAACGGCGCGATCGCCGAAGCGCAAAAGACGCCACGCAACACGTACTCGCTGGCGATCGTCAGCGCGGTTCGTCGCTCCTGATCGGGGACGCGACAATCGGCATCGGGAGTGTTCCCAACAAGAGAGCCGAGATCGGGTTCACGCTTCGGCGAGATCGCTGGGGCGCCGGACTTGCGACAGAGGCTGCGCAACTGCTTCTCGCGTTCGGTTTCGATCAGCTCGGGATGCATCGGATAGAGGCGACCAGCCATCCTGACAACGTGGCGTCGATCCGAGTCCTGGAGAAGATCGGCATGTCACTCGAAGGTTGCATCCGTGATCATCTGTTCGTCAACGGCGCGTGGAGAGACTCGCTTGCGTTCTCCATCCTCGAACCGGAGTGGAGAGCGCAGGTGAGTGCATAACAGCCGCTATGCGCTCGCCGAGATGGTGCGGGATTGGGCATGATGCGTGTGTGCGGGGGCGAGTGCGAGCGGTGTCGGTGCTTCTGGTCCTGTGTGTTGCTGCGTGTCAATCGAGCGCGAAACCGGTGACCGGGAGCAGTACCACGACACAGCCGCGCAGCGGCGACCACACCGCGACGTACCGAGGGCTGTCGGTGCGGTTGCAGGTGACGGCTCCGGTCGTGTGGACGGCCGGGAGGTACGTGCGCACGTACTTCCTCATCGACAATCAGACGAGCCAAACGATCAGACTGCGTGGCTGCCCATTCGGAACTTACGCGTTTGGTCTGCTTCCGGCAGCAAACCCCGACGGACCCTTGACCGGAACTGCCAGACGTCATGCGGCCTCGGCGCCACCTCGTACCAGCCCGGCGGCGTCCGATCGGTTTCATGGCCCAGATTTCCCGATCGGAACGCCGAAAGTTCGCTTCCAAGCGGGGGACTATGTAGCGGTGGTGAGATTTCCGGATGGCACGAAGGTGCAGCAGGCATTGACGATCCCGGCCTGAGCCACCAAACCACGTCATCCCTGCCGATCTGCGCTTCAGTGCACACGGTAGTAATCGCACTCGCCGAGCACGTCGATCCGCAATCGCTGCCGAGTGGCGGGAATTCGACGCCGCTGCTTGACTTCCGGCATGGACGACGCGACTGCTACGAGTCTGCAGCAAGCGGTCGAATCGCTCCTGGAGACGCTGCCCGTTCCGGCCGTCTCGATCGCGATCGACGACGGCGCCGATGTGCGCACGTTCGCGTTCGGGCAACTGAACGTCGACACCGCGGTCGACGCGACCACAGACAGCCTGTTCCAGATCGGCTCGATCACGAAGCTGTTCACCACGACGCTGGTCATGCAACTCGTCGACGAGGGCCTCGTCGCGCTCGACGATCCGGTCGAGCGACACGTGCCGGCGTTTGCGTCGCGGTTCGATAAGTGTACGGTGCGGCACCTGCTGTCGCACACGAGCGGATTGGACGGCGACTACTTCGCCGCCTTCGGCTTCGGCGACGACGCCATCCCGCGTTATGTAGAGGCGTCCCCGGCACTCCCCCAGTTGTTTGCGCCCGGCTCGTATTTCTCGTACTGCAACGCGGGGTTCGTCGTGCTCGGCCACCTCGTCGAACGAGTACGCCACGAGCAGTTCGACGTCGTGTTGTCAGAGCGCGTGCTCTATCCGCTCGGGCTACGTCACATGACGGCGCGACCGGACGAGGCGTTGGTGTCGCACGGACGCGTCGGGCCATCTCCAGTCGTTCGAAGATCCGACGCCACGGGTCGCGCCGTCCTGGGCGATGAACGGCGGGCGGCGACGCCCGCCGGAGCGATGATGTCGGCCACGGCAACGGAACTCGTCACGTTCGCCCACGCGTACCGCGGGAGGTGGAGCGATTCTTGAGCGCGGAGTCGGTCGCGGCGATGCAGCAGGCGCAGCACCGGCAACCGTCGCCAACCGCCGAAGTGCGTGCGATGGGTCTCGGCTGGCACCTGCACGAGTGGAGCGGGCAGCGTATGTTCGAGCACGCCGGCGGCACGATCGGCCAGATGTCGCAACTCAGTGTGCTCCCGGAACACGACTTCATCGTCAGCATCCTGACCAATTCGCTCGCGGGAGTCATCTTCACGAACCTGTTCGTCACGCAGTGCTACGAATCCGTGCTCGGCATCCCGGCGCCACCGGTCCCAGCGCTGCCGGAGACGCCCCACGACGTCGCCTTCGAGCGGTACACGGGTGAGTATCGAGACGTCGGGACCCGAGCCGTCGTTACTGCCGGCGACGGCGAACTCGTCGTCGAGACGACGTCGACGCAGGACGTGCTCGACATCTTCCCGGCCGGTCACTTCAAAGCGATCGACGACGAGTGGTTTCTCGAACCGGTGTTGGCTGTGCGAGGGCCGATTCAGTTCTGCGGGCGAGATGCGGCCAACCGGCCGCGATACCTGAGCCTCTCGGGCCGCATGTTGCGCCGCGTCGACTGGTGACGCCACAGAACTGCCAGTGAGACTGGGTTCGTCGTTGTTCACGGTTCCGCGATCGGCGTGTCGCCCAGCGGTCCGAGGATGACGGTCCGGACACCCCAGCCTGGCAGGATGCGCGGATGACTGCAGTGATCTTCGGACCCGAACTACTCCTCGTTGTCGTCGTCGCGTTCGTCGCCCTAACGATCTGGGCCTTGGTTCGCGCCTTCAGCAATCAGGATGTCGGCTGGGGTGTCGGGATCATCGTGGCTTGGCTGTTCGGCCTTGGATGGTTGGTCGCCGCGATCTACCTCTTTACCCACCGAGCGCGTACATAACTGCCGCGATGTGCCCGCAAGTACGCTCGAAGAGAGTGCAGCGCCGTCGATCTCGGAGCGACCAACGTGAGCGTCAGCGTCGTCGTCAACTTTCAGGCTTCGGACGGCAACGGCGAGTTGCTGCTCCCACTGCTTCGGAAAGGAAGAGACATCAGCCAGGAACGCTGACGGCTGCGAGGCGTTCGAACTGTTTCGGCGACAAGACGACCCGCACAAGTTCATGTTCATCGAGCGCTGGACATCGATCGATGCCCACCACGCGAACATGGCGGAGAACATCGTCGCCAGCGGTCACCTCGCGAAGATGCTGCCGCTCCTCGTCGGACCGCCCGACAACGGCGTCATCGAGATCATGTAACGCCGAGACCTTCGGCCGGCACAGAAGTGCC
>CAWKAQ010000013.1:0-285284 GCA_963847585.1 uncultured beta proteobacterium
GTTCGGCACGATGTTGTCGTTCGCGATTCCTGGCACGGTGATCGGCGTCTCGTACATCCTTGCCTTCAATGTCCCGCCGATCGAGATCACCGGCACCGCGCTGGTGCTGATCGTCTGCAACGTGTTCCGCAACATGCCGGTAGGCGTGCGCGCCGGCATCGCCTCGATGGCGCAGATCGACAAAAGCCTCGACGAGGCGTCGACGACGCTGGGCGCGCGCGGCGCGACGACGCTCAAGCGCGTGCTGCTGCCGCTGCTCAAGCCGGCGATCATCGCGGCGCTCGTGTACAGCTTCGTTCGCTCGATGACGACCTTGTCGGCGATATCTTCCTGGTCTCGGCGGAGTACGAGTGGGCGACGACTTACATCATCAACCGGGTCACCAACGGCGATTACGGCGTCGCTATCGCCTACTGCTCGGTACTGATCGTGCTCATGCTCGCGGTGATCTGGATCATCCAGCGGCTGGTCGGCGAACGCACGCTCGGCCGGCGCACGGCCGGCGCAGATGCCGGCATGGCACAATTGAGCGCGACAGCCGCGTGAGCGAGAAATGAAGGCAGCAGCGATCGAATTCCGGCAGGTCAGCAAGTTCTACGGCGAAGTCGCCGCCGTGCAGGACATCTCGTTCACGATCGCGGCCAGTACGCTGGTTACCCTGCTCGGCCCTTCGGGCTGCGGCAAGACCACGACCTTGCGCATGATCGCCGGGCTCGAACTGCCGACGGCGGGCAGCATCCTGATCGGCGGCGAGGACGTCACGCGCGTTCCCGCGGCCGAGCGCGACGTGTCGATGGTATTCCAGAGCTACGCGCTGTTTCCGCACATGAGCGTCATCGAGAACGTCGGCTACGGCGTGGCCGTGGCCGGACGGCCGAAGGACGAAGTGCAAAGCCGGGCCAAAGCCGCTATGGCGACGGTCGGCCTCACCGGTTTCGATGCGCGGCTGCCATCCGAGCTCTCGGGCGGGCAGCAGCAGCGCGTCGCCGTCGCCCGTGCGCTGGTGCTCGAGCCGGCCGTGCTGCTGTTCGACGAGCCGCTGTCGAATCTCGACGCCCGCCTGCGACGGCAGATGCGCGAGGAAATCCGCGACCTTCAGCAGCGGCTGTCGCTCACCGTCGTCTACGTTACCCATGACCAGTCCGAGGCGATGGCCGTATCGGATCGCATCATCGTGATGAACAAAGCCGCCATCGCGCAGGAAGGCGCGCCGCGCGAGCTCTACGAGCAGCCGCGCGACGTCTTTGTCGCCGGCTTCATGGGCGACGCCAATCGCGTACGCGGCACCTTGGCGCGTCTGGACGCCGCGCTGGGCGAGCTCTCGATCGGGCCGCTGAAGCTCAGGCTTCCGCACAGGGGCCTGTCCGGTGAAGTCGATGTCGCGGTCCGGCCCGAGGCGATCGAGCTCGCGCTGCCCGGCGAACCGGGCCTTGCCGGAACGGTGCGCAAGGCCGCGTACATCGGCGGCGTAATGGAGTACACCATAGGCACCGCGGTGGGCGATCTGTTCGTCGTCAACATGGCAGTCGATCGGCCGCTTTCTGCCGGCGCCGAGGTGATGCTCAAGCTCGCCAACCACGGCGTCGTGCCGATCGCCGGCGTATGATCGGCGCCGAGCTCGCCGCCCGAGCAGACTTCGCGCGCCGTCTCGCGCGTGAAGCCGGAGCGCTGGCCAAGCGCTACTTTCTGCGCGAAATCGCGTTCGAGGCCCAAAGCAAGGGCCCGCAGGACTGGGTGAGCGCCGCCGATCTCGCGGTGGAGGAGCTGATACGCCGGCGTCTGGCGGACGCGTTTCCCGGCGACACCGTTTACGGCGAGGAAGGCGGCGGCGAGCTCGGTACGCACGCGTGGCTGGTCGACCCGATCGATGGCACGCTCAATTTCGTGCACGGCGTGCGCTACTGGTGTGTGTCGATCGCTTTCGCCGTCGCCGGCGAGCGCCGCATCGGCGTCGTCTACGATCCTTCGCTCGACGAGCTCTTCTGGGCAGCCAAAGGCGGCGGCGCATGGAGCGATGCCACGCGCATCCACGTCGCGCCGCGCGACAGGCTGGATTACGCGCTGGTGTGTGTCGGCTACGTCCCGCGCCACCCGCTGGAAGAGCACCTGAGAGTCAAGCGCCTGCTGCACGAAGCCGGCGCCGCGGTGAAGGACATGGGTGCGGGCGCGCTGATGCTGGCACACGTCGCCGCCGGACGCTACGACGCATTTCTCGAGCCGCATATGAATGCCTGGGACGCGCTGGCCGGTCTGTTGCTGATCGACGAGGCCGGCGGCCGCGCGCTGCCCTATCCGGGCGCGGGCGGACTGCCGTCGGGCGGACCGGTGCTCGCCGCGGCACCCGGCATTTTCGACGTGCTGGCCCGCCTGCTGCAGCGTGCCGGCGCGGCCGGCTGACTACGACCGCGGGCACGAATCCTTGACGCGCGTACTCGCCGTCCTGCTGCTGCTTGCAGCGCTGGGCGGCTGGCACTGGTGGACGAGCGAGCGCCAGGTGCATCGGCCGCCGGGCATCGTGGCACCGGACGAGCCGGTGCAGGTCGACCTCGATCCGCCGCAGACATTCGCCGCCAACGGTTACACGATGGTCAAGCGCGCCCGGTTCGACATCACTGCACGGCTGCTGCGCAAGGAACGCTACCGAATCGACGCCGAAGCGGGGCTCGCACCGTTCGATCTGGGCGTCGGCTGGGGTCCGCTGTCGGACAGCGAGATCCTCGACCAGCTCGAGTTCAGCCAGATGGGCCGCTTTTTCTACTGGAATCCGAAGCGGGCGGATTTTCCGCTATCGCCGCGGATGGCGATCACGCATCTGGCGCAGATCCACGTCATTCCCGCCAGTGCCGACGTGGCCGCGCGGCTGTCCAGCCTGCGGCCCGGCCAGGTCGTTTCCGCGCACGGATTTCTGGTCGACGTGCGCGGTCCGGGGGGCTTCGCCTGGAATACGTCGTTGCGGCGCGACGATACCGGCGGCGGCGCTTGCGAGATCCTGTGGGCGGAAGCGATCGAGTCCGACTAAGGCCCGTTCAAGGCGGCGAGCAGAACGCGACCCCTTCGTAAAGCCAGCCGTCGGCGATCATCGAGATGACCTCGCTCTTGCTCGTCAGGTAGCGGTGCTCGACCTGCCCGCCCATGAAATTGTTGTACAGACGCATGACCGGGATGCGATTGGCGGGGCAATCGCCGCTCATTGGCGGATCTTCGGAAAATGGCATGCCTTCGTATATCCACACCGGACTGGCCGCGATGAAAGCGCATTCGACCGGGTCCATCGTGTAGAAATGCGCGTAGGGCCCCGGGCCCGGCTTGCCGAAGAAGCGGCACACCGGAACGCCGTGACCGGAATCGGTCGACCATGACTTGAACGCGAATCCCGTGCGAGCCCAGCCAGGCAGCAGACCGGCGTCGAGCACTGCGGCCTCCTCCGGCGCCGCCGTCAGAAAATAGTCGCCGAGCGCGGCGCCGAAGTATTCGATCGTGTCGAGCTCGCCCGGCAGAAGCGCCGCCGGCGCCGTGTAGTCGCGCACCAGCAAAGTCGTCGCCCCCGCCGCGCACCGTCGTCATCCGCGCGATCCGCACGCGCGCCGCGCGGTCGTCGTTGACGTGCGCGGCCAGGAAGGTCATCGACCAGGTGAAGATGTCGTCGGTGCTCGGCACGTCGAAGCCGTGATCGACACCCGCCAGCACGACCACATCGCGCGATCCGGCCATGCGGTCGACACCCTCCAGCGTCGTCTCCAGCGGCGCCGTGACATCGGCGCCTCCGGCTATGGCGAGAAATGGCGTCGCTGATGCCATCGAGTCCGCTCTGATCGCGGCCGAACGCGGGCAAAAACGGCTGTCCGAGATACGGCACGTAGCCGACGATCGCCTTGAGCCGCGGGTCGGCGATCACCTGCTTGGACGACATGCCGACGGTGATCGTCAGCTTGGCGCCGGTCATCAGCAGCAGCGACTCGCCGCCCTGGCTGCCGCCGAATCCGCCGACGCGGTTGACGTCCAGATGATCGCGATATTGCGGGTGCGCGAACAGGTAATCGAGCGAGCGCGACAGCGACAGCGGCCGCAGCGCCTGCATTTCGACGAACGTGCCGAAGTGCAGCAACGCATAGAGAAAGTCGGAGAGATTCTCGATCTTGACGTCGGTGAAGCGCGGATCGCCGTGAAACGGCGCGACGACGACATAGCCGTAGCTCGCCAGCACTGGTCAGCGCCGCGATGTAGTCGCTGGAAATCGGGCTGCCGACGAGCCCGTGCGAAAACAGCAGCACCGGCCAGCGCGCATTGGCGTCGGCGAAGATCGGCGGTTGAGCACCCTGCTGCATATGCGGGCACCGGCGCTCCCGAGGGCAACGGATAGTCGGGATACGGATTGTCGGCCGTCGTCGGATAGCAGACGAGCAAGCGCAAAAGGCACATGCTGCGCGGCGCGATTGGTGTAGAGCTCGCGGTCGTCGGGAACGCGTGACATTGACGACCAGCGCGTCGGCAGGATCAGCCAGCAATTGCGTGACGTAGCGCTCGCGGCTGCCGTCGGGGTAGCCTTCCCAGTAGTTCTGCGCGCTTTCGCCGGGCTGCACGCGGCTGAAGTCCTGCGCGATGTTGCTGCAGCCCACCGCGTACGGTCCCGGCGGCAGCGGATCGACGACGGCGAGCGAGTCCGCGTGCGTCGACGCGGCGATACAGAGGAAAGCAGAGCGCAGCCAGCAAGGCTAGCGCGCGCAAGCGCGAAACAGATCGAATCATCGGAACGGTTCCAGTCAAGTCGGCCGAGTTCTACGACCTCGTGCCATCGGCTGGGTTCCCGCGATCGGCCTCGACGACTCGAATGACCCGCCGGACGGCGCAGCCGCCGGCGAATTCAGTCAAAACTGCGCGTCGGCCAGCGCCAGCACCGCTTCGCTGCCCTGCGTGATCGCCTGCGACCATGCAGCGGCCTGCGGCAGCAGGCAATCGGCGTAAAAGCGCGCCGTAGCGATCTTGCCGCGATAAAAATCGGCATCGCCGCCGCCTTCGGCGAGCCGCGCCGAAGCCGCGCGCGCGCCGCGCGCCAGTTGCCATCCGCCGGCGACCAGGCCCCAGAGGCGCAAATAGGGAACCGATGCGGCATGCGCTGCGCGCGTCGCGCCGGAGAAAGCCGGAACGACCCAATCGACCGCCTGCCGAAGCGCCGTGTTGGCCGCCGTCAGCTCGGCGCCGATGCGTTTCAAGTCGGCGTCGCCCGACGCGGAGAGCTCGGACGCGACCTTGGCGATGTCGGCGCAAACCGCGCGCGCCACCGCGCCGCCGTCGCGCGCCGTCTTGCGTCCGACCAGATCGTTGGCCTGGATCGCCGTCGTGCCTTCGTAAATGGTCGTGATTCGCGCGTCGCGATAATCCTGCGCGGCGCCGGTTTCCTCGATGAAGCCCATGCCGCCGTGCACCTGGACGCCGAGATAGGTGACTTCCTGCGCGAGCTCGGTGCTCCATCCCTTGACGATCGGTATCATCAGATCGACGAACGCCTGGTGCTGCTTGCGGGCTTCGGCGTCCGGATGCCGGTGCGCGTTGTCGATCGCCGCGCCGGTGACGTAGGCGACGGCGCGCATCGCCTCGGTTTGCGCCTTCATCGTCAGCAACATGCGGCGAACGTCCGGATGCTGCAGGATCGTCGCCGTCGGCGTCGCCCGGTCGAGGCCCGGCGCCCTGCCCTGCACGCGATCGCGCGCATAGGCACGCGCCCGCTGATAGGCGCGCTCGGCGATGCCGATCCCTTCGATGCCGACCGAAAAGCGCGCGAGATTCATCATGATGAACATGTATTCGAGGCCGCGATTCTCCTCGCCGACCAGGTAGCCGACGGCGCCGCCATGGTCGCCGTAGGCGAGCACCGCCGTCGGACTCGCGTGGATGCCCAGCTTGTGCTCGATCGAGACGCAATGCACGTCGTTGCGCTCGCCCAGGCCGCCGTCGGCGTTGACCAGGAATTTCGGCACGACGAAAAGCGATATGCCCTTGACGCCTTCGGGCGCGGTCGGTGTCCGCGCCAGCACCAGATGCACGATATTGTCGGTGTAGTCCTGCTCGCCGTAGGTGATGAAGATCTTCTGGCCGTAGACGCGGAAGCTGCCGTCGGGCTGTGGCACCGCACGCGTGCGCACGGCGGCAAGATCGGAGCCCGCCTGCGACTCGGTCAGGTTCATCGTCCCTGTCCAGACGCCGGCGACCATCTTGTCGAGGAACATCGCCTTCAGCGCGTCCGAGCCGCAAAGCTCCAGCGCCTCGATCGCGCCCTGGGTCAGCAGCGGGCACAACGCGAACGCCATATTGGCGCCGTGCCACATTTCCTCGACCGCCGTGGCGACCAGTTGCGGCAGGCCCTGGCCGCCGTGCTCGGGGTTCTTGGTCAGGCCGTTCCAGCCGTTTTCGGCAAAGCGCCGGTAGGCCTCCTTGAATCCCGCCGGCGTTCTGACGATTCCGCCTTCCTGCCACTGCGCGCCTTCGCGGTCGCCGGCGGCGTTCAAAGGATCGAGCACCTCGGTCGCGAACCTGGCCGCTTCCTCGAGGATCGCGTCGACGGTATCGTGAGTCGCATCCTCGAACCCGGGCAGCTTGCCGACCTGATCGAGGCCGGCGAGCTCGCGCAGGACGAAGCGGATCTCGGTGAGCGGCGCGTGATAGGCGCTCATCAGAGCTCGGCGGTCAGCGCCGGAACGATTTCGAACAGATCGCCGACCAGGCCGTAGTCGGCGATCTGGAATATCGGCGCCTCGGCGTCCTTGTTGATCGCGACGATCACCTTGCTGTCCTTCATGCCGGCCAGATGCTGGATCGCGCCGGAGATGCCGATCGCGATATACAGATCCGGGGCGACGATCTTGCCCGTCTGGCCGACCTGGTAGTCGTTGGGCACGTATCCGGCGTCGACCGCCGCGCGCGAGGCGCCTATCGCGGCGTGCAACTTGTCAGCCAGCGCCTCGAGCATTTTGAAATTCTCGCCGTTCTGCATCCCCCGGCCGCCCGAAATGACGACCCGCGCGCTGGTGAGCTCGGGACGGCTGGATCGGGTGAGCTCCTGGCCAAGCACCTGGGTGAGGCCCGTATCGGCCGGCGCGGCCACGCTTTCGACCGGCGCCGTGCCGCCGCTGGCCGCGACCGGATCGAATCCCGTCGTCCGCACGGTGATGACTTTTTTCGCGTCCTTCGACTGCACGGTGGCGAAGGCGTTGCCGGCGTAGATCGGACGCACGAAGGTGTCCGGCCCTTCGACGGCGACGATGTCGGAGATCTGCGCGACGTCGAGCAGCGCGGCGATCCGCGGGGCGGCATTCTTGCCGAAGCCCGTCGCCGGCAGCAGGATGTGCGCATACGGCCCCGCCAGCCCGCGACCAGCGCGGCCAGGTTCTCCGCCGTCTGCGCGGCGAGCTGCGCTCCATCGGCGTGCAGCACCTTGGCGATTCCGCCAACCTGCGCCGCGGCAGCTGGCCGCGCTCGCAGCGTTGTGCCCGGCTACCAGCAGATGCACGTCGCCGCCGATCTTTTGCGCAGCGGCGACCGTATTGAGCGTCGCGCTCTTCAGCGCCGCGTGGTCGTGCTCGGCGACGACGAGGATCATGAGGTCTAGATTACCTTCGCTTCGTTGCGGAGCTTCGCGACAGCTCCTTGACGTCGGCCACCTTGCCGCCGCCCTTGCGCTTCGCCGGCTCGACGACCTTGAGTGTCGTAAGCCGCGGCGCGACATCGACGCCCAGCGCATCCGGCGTCGTCGTCTCGAGCGGCTTTTTCTTCGCCTTCATGATGTTGGGCAGGGTCGCGTAGCGCGGCTCGTTCAGGCGCAGGTCGGTGGTGATGATCGCCGGCAGCTTCATCGCAATCGTCTCCATGCCGCCGTCGATCTCGCGCCTGACGGTGACGCCGTCGCCGGCGACATCGACCTTGGAAGCGAATGTCGCCTGCGCCCAGCCGAGCAGCGCCGCGAGCATCTGCCCGGTCTGGTTGGCGTCGTCGTCGATCGCCTGCTTGCCCAGGATCACCAGCTGCGGCGCTTCCTTCGCGACCAGCGCGCGCAACAGCTTGGCGACCGCCAGCGGCTGCAGCTCGACACCGGTCTCGACCAGGATCGCGCGGTCGGCGCCCAGCGCCAATGCGGTGCGCAGCGTCTCCTGGCATGACGCCATGCCGCAGGACACGGCGACGATTTCGCTGGCGATGCCCTTTTCCTTCAGCCGGACGGCTTCCTCGACGGCGATTTCGTCGAATGGGTTCATCGACATCTTCACGTTGGCGAGGTCGACGCCGCTGCCGTCAGGCTTGACCCGCACCTTGACGTTGAAATCGACAACCCGCTTGACCGGGACCAGGATTTTCATTGCTTGCGAAAGGCGTGGGAGTGCGCGATGAAGCCGCGTCCGACGGTGCCGCGCGGTGGCGTGATTATAGCGTGAATTGCCTGGAGCGCCGCCCCGCTGCCCGGCGCCGGATCGGTGAGGGACTCGCGTGAGCCGCGCCGGCGCAGCGCCGCGGCTATTCGAAGCTAAGCCGTCAGCGGTGGACGTCGCATTGCGGATTGGCCCCGTCGATCGCGCCGCGCCAGCTCAGCACGTTGTTGTCGCGTATCGGATCGGGCACGACGCGATCCGGATCGGCGACGACGTCGATCCGGGTCACATCCGCAGCGGGTACCGACGTTGAGTTGAGTGCGAGCACCGCATTGCTGGCGACGTTGAGCCGGAGGTAGCGCACTGCTTCGAAGCGCTCCTGCGCGCCGGCTTTGGTCGTCACCGTCGCGGCGACGCGAAAGGCCGCCATGTCGCCGGAAAACGGGACGCGGTAGATGTCTTCGGCGCCCATGTTGCGCACGCTGGCCAGCACGACCAGGCCGCCGTCGGCGGCGCGGCGACAGCTGATCGAGTCGAGCCTCAGGTCGGCGCGAGGATCCTCGCTGTACATCGGGAAGCCGAACATCGTGTAGTCGGGGTAGGTGAGCTTGGTCGGGAAGCGGAACGGACGCACCGGAATCTCGTCGTAAACGGTGCTCGAGAAACGCTCTCCCTCGTAGGTCAAGATTTGGCAGCCGGCCAGCCCCGCGACTGCGGCGATGAGTCCCATCCTGGCGATCGAGCGCATGTTTTTCTCCCTAGGACCGTTGTCCTGCGCTGCAGCACCGGTCCAAATCGACGGCGGCCGGAAAGCCGCAGTCATGCTTATGGCAGCGTCATAATGCGGTGCCGGCGCGCCGGAGGTCAACTCCTGCCGGATGGCGGCGGGCATCCGGCGGGCGTTGAGCCCTAGTCGCAGCGCGGCTGGTGATCCCGCACCAGCGCGTCCAGGGACGCATACAGCGCTTCGTCGCCGGAGAGCTCGCGCGCCGCCAGCGCCCGGGCTTCGGCCTCGGCCAGCGGCAGGCCCGCTTCGGTCCAGGCCTTGACCCCTTGCAGGCCGCCGCGCTCGTAGCGCGCCTCGAGCTCGGGCTGGCCGCTGCGGTACCAGGATCGCTTGATCCCGTGCGGCTTGCTGTCCACATAGGGCGCCTCGGATTTCGGCCGCAGCTCGCGGCCGCTGCCGCGAGTCGTATACCACAGCGCGATCGTGCCGCTGCGCGCGTCGTCGCTATAGGGTATGACGCCGATCCGCGCCCCGTCGCCGGTCCAGAAGATGAACGTGCCGGTCCTCCGGCCCTGGGCGAATGCGCCGACCGCGCGCAATCGGCCGTCCGCCTGATAGAGCTCGTAAGCGCCGTTCGGGACGCGGTCGCGGCAGGCGCCGACGGCTTCGAGCTGCTGCGCACCGGCGCCGGCGGCAAAGGCCGACAGCGCCAAGCCCAAGCCGCCGCAGGCTAAGCTGCGCGCCGCGCCCACCAGGCCGCGATCTCGCCGACGATGCCGCGACGGAACGCGAGGACGCAGACGACGAAAATGGCGCCGGTGATGATCGTCACCCATTCGCCGAACCCTGCCAGATAGTTTTCCAGACCGGCGATGACAAACGCGCCGACGACCGGCCCGAAAATCGTGCCCATGCCGCCGAGCAGGGTCATCAGCACCACTTCGCCCGACATCGACCAGTGCACGTCCGTCAGCGAGGCCAGCTGAAAGACGATCGCCTTGGTCGCTCCCGCCAGCCCCGCCAGCGTCGCCGAAAGGACGAACGCAAGCAGCTTGTAACGGTCGGCGTCGTACCCCAGCGAGATCGCACGCGGCTCGTTCTCGCGGATCGCCTTGAGCACCTGGCCGAACGGCGAGTGGATGATCCGGTAGATCAGCAGAAAAGCGGCGATGAATATCGTCAGCACCGTGTAGTAGATCGCCAGCGGCTGCGACAGATCGATGATGCCGAACAGGTGCCCGCGCGGCACCGCCTGGATGCCGTCTTCACCATGGGTGAACGGCGTCTGCAGATAGAAGAAATACATCATCTGGGCTACGGCCAGGGTGATCATCGCGAAGTAGATGCCCTGGCGCCGGATCGCGAGCGCTCCGACGACCGCGCCGAGCACCGCCGCGGCCGCGGTTCCCGTCGCGATCGCGAGCTCCGGCGGAAATCCCCATACTTTCGCCGCGTGGGCGCACACGTAGCCGGCCGTGCCGAGAAACATCGCGTGACCGAACGAAAGCAGGCCGCCGAAACCCAGCAGCAGATTGAATGCGCAGGCGAACAGCGCAAAGCACAGCGCCTTCATCAGGAACACCGGATAGACGCCGACCAGCGGTGCGATCGCGAGCGCCGCAGCCATCAGCGCGGTGCCGATCACCATCGTCGCGTGCGGTCCGCGCCAGGGCGACGCGGCTTCAGTCGCGGTCGACATCTAGCGCTCGCGCCCGAACAGGCCGGCCGGCCGGACCATCAGGACGATCACCATCACCACGAATATGACGGTGTTCGAGGCCTCGGGATAGAAGTACTTGGTCAGGCCCTCGACGACGCCGAGCCCGAAGCCGGTGAGGATCGCTCCCATGATCGACCCCATGCCGCCGATCACGACGACGGCGAAGACGACGATGATCAGGTCGGCGCCCATCAGCGGGTTGACCTGGTAGATCGGCGCGGCCATCACGCCGGCGAGGGCCGCCAGGCCTACGCCGAAGCCGAAGGTCAGCGTGATCATCCGCGGCACATTCACGCCGAACGCCTGCACCAGCGCCGGGTTCTCGGTCGCCGCGCGCAGGTAGCTGCCGAGCTTGGTGCGCTCGATGACGTACCAGGTCGAGAAGCATACGACCAGCGATGCGACGATGACCCAGCCGCGGTAGATCGGCAGGAACATGAAACCGAGGTTTATGCCGCCGGTAAGCTCCGATGGGATCTGGTACGGCAGCCCCGACGAGCCGAACTCGTTGCGGAACAGGCCCTGGATGATCAGCGCCAATCCGAACGTGAGCAGCAATCCGTACAGGTGATCGAGCTTGTACAGCCGCGCCAGCATCGTGCGCTCGATCAACGATGCCGATCGCGCCGACGACGATGGGCGCGAGGAGCAGCGCCCACCAGTAGCCGACCCCGGCTTTGTTCAGCAGGAACCACGCACAGAACGCGCCCATCATGTATTGCGCGCCGTGCGTGAAATTGATGATGTTGAGCAGCCCGAAAATCACCGCCAGACCCAGCGACAGCATCGCGTAGAACGCGCCGTTGATGAGCCCGATCAGCAGCTGGCCGAAGAGTGCCTGCATTTATCAGTCCCGGTCGAGATGCTCGGATTCCGCAAGAGGCAAGCCGCAATGCATAGCGCGACGCGTTGAGGGGCGCCGCGAGGCGAAACCGACTCGAACGCGAGCAGTTATCCGTCGCGTCGCGTCGATCGTTCATCGGATGCTCCATGCATACGCGGCGCGACGGATAGTGACCTCACGTTATTTGACGAGCGAGCACCCTCCGTCGGCGAGCGGCCGGAAGGCCTGGTCGGCGGGAATCGTCGCGCGCACCTTGTAGTAGTCCCACGGGGCCTTCGATTCCGACGGCTTCTTCACCTCGACCAGGTACGCCGGATGGATCTTGCGGCCGTCGACGCGGATCGAGCCCTTGCCGAACAGCGGATCGTCGGTCGGCATTTCCTTCATCTTGGCGATGACCTTGGTTCCGTCGTCGCTCTTCAGCGCCTCGACCGCCTTCAGATAGTGCAGCAGCGACGCATAGACGCCGGCGTGGACCATCGTCGGATGAATGCCCTTGTCGGCTGCGGCGAAACGCTTGGCGAACGCGCGCGTCTGGTCGTTCGTGTCCCAGTAGAAGGTGTTGGTGACGATCAGGCCCTGCGCCGTCGCCAGCCCGAGCGCCGTGGATGTCGGTGAGGAAGACGAGCAGCCCAGCCAGGTTCTGACCGCCCTTGACGATGCCGAACTCGGCCGCGCCCTTGATCGAGTTGGTCGTGTCGCCGCCGGCATTGGCCAGGCCGATGATCTTCGCCTTCGACGCCTGTGCCTGCAGCAGGAACGAGCTGAAGTCCTGCGTGTTCAACGGATGCCGGACCTTGCCCAGCACCTTGCCGCCGTTTTTGAGCACCACGGCTTCGGTGTCGCGCTCGAGCGCGAGGCCGAACGCATAGTCGGCAGTCAGGAAGAACCAGGTATCGCCGCCGGACTTGACGATGGCGCTGCCGGTGCCGTTGGCGAGCATCCAGGTATCGTAGGTCCAGTGCACGGTATTGGGCGAGCACGCCTTGCCGGTCAGATCGGAGCTCGCCGCGCCGGACACCAGGAACGCCTTGCCCTTGTCGCGGGTGATCTGGTTGACCGCCAGCGCGACGCCGGAATTGGGAACGTCGACGATGACGTCGACCTTGTCGACGTCGTACCACTGCCGCGCGAGCGCCGAGCCGACGTCGGGCTTGTTCTGATGGTCGGCGGAGATGATCTCGACCTTGTAGCCGCGTTTCTCGATGCCCGAGTCCTCGACGGCCATCCGCGCGGCCGCCACCGATCCTGCGCCGGCCAGGTCGGTATAGAGGCTCGACATGTCGGTCAGGACGCCGATCTTGATCATGTTGTCGGAAATTTGCGCCTGCGCGGCACCGGCGGCGAACGCGCCGGCCATCGCCAGGGCGAGCAGACTGCGTTTGAATGCGTTCATCAGACTTCTCCTCGTAAGAACGCTGCAGCAAAAGGCTTGTGGCTCAGACACCGAGGTACTCGTGCAGCTTCGGCATTTTCGCATCAAGCTCGGAATTGGCAATCATGTCGATAATACGACCGTGCTCCATCACGTAGTGGCGGTCGGCGACGGTCGCGGCAAAGTGGAAGTTCTGCTCGACCAGCAGGATCGTGAAGCCCCGGGCCTTCAGCTGGACGATCGTGCGGCCGATCTGCTGCACGATCACGGGCGCCAGGCCCTCGGTCGGCTCGTCGAGCAGCAGCAGGTGCGCGCCGGTGCGCAGGATGCGGCCGATCGCCAGCATCTGCTGCTCGCCACCGGAAAGCTTCGTGCCCTGGCTTGCGCGCCGCTCGGCGAGGTTGGGAAACAGCTGGTAGATCTGCTCGACGGCAAGGCCGCCGTCCCGCACCTTCGGCGGCAACATCAGGTTCTCCTCGACGCTCAAGCTCGAGAAGATACCGCGCTCCTCGGGACACCAGGCGATACCCAGTCGCGCGATGCGGTTCGACGGCAGGTTCACCGTCTGCTGATTCTCGAACAGGATCGAGCCTTCGCGCTGCGGTACGACTCCCATGATCGCCTTGAGCGTCGTCGTCTTGCCGGCGCCGTTGCGCCCCAGCAAGGTCACGACCTCGCCTTGCGCAACGTCGAAGTCGACGCCATGCAGGATATGCGACTCGCCGTACCACGCCTGCAGGTCGCGCACCGCAAGCAGGGGCGCGTCGGCTTCGCTCGGACGCAGTGCCGGCTTCAGGCATGAACGCCGCCGAGATAGGCTTCGATGACCGCCGGATTCTTCGACACCGACGCGTAATCGCCTTTGGCCAGCACTTCGCCGCGGGCGAGCACGGTGATGTGATCCGACAGGGTCGACACCACCGACAGGTTGTGCTCGACCATCAGCACCGTCCGGTTGGCGGAGACTTTGCGGATCAGCGCGGCGATGCGGTCGACGTCCTCGTGCGTCATGCCGGCCGTGGGCTCATCCAGCAGCAGCATTTCGGGATCGAGCGCCAGGGTCGTGGCTATCTCGAGCGCGCGCTTCCTGCCATAGGAAAGCTCGACAGCGGTCTGGTTTTCGAATTTTTCCAGTCCGACCGCATCGATCAGTTCGCGGGCGCGCGCGTCGAGCTCGCGCAGCACGCGCTCCGATCGCCAGAAATCGAGCGAGCGGCCGCGCTTCCTCTGCAGTGCGACCCGCACGTTTTCGCGCACGGTCAAATGCGGAAACACCGCCGATATCTGGAACGAGCGAACCAGTCCCATCCGCGCTATCGCGGCCGGCCGCGACCCGGTGATCTCCCCGCCCTTGTAGAAGATCTGGCCGCGCGTTGGCGTCAGGAAATGGGTCAGCAGGTTGAAGCAGGTGGTCTTGCCGGCCCCGTTGGGTCCGATCAGCGCATGTATCGTCCCGCGCCGCACTTGCAGATCGACGCCATTGACGGCGACAAAACCCTTGAACTCCTTGGTCAGCCCGCGAGTTTCGAGAATGATGTCTTCGGCCATGCGCGGTCCGGCCACACGGGCTGCCCGGACCCCCCTGTCGTCGTGTCGGGCGATTATCCGGGCCGCGACGCTGGTTGGCAATCGAAACCCGGCGGTGGGGACCGCATCTCGACCGCACTAAAGTGCTGGCTCAGTCGTCCCAGCGCGGCTTGCGTTTGCCGACGAATGCTGCCACGCCTTCCTGAGCGTCCTGCCCCAGCATGTTCTGCGTGATGACCTCGCTCGCATCGGCATACGCCTCGACCGAGGTTCTGCTCCAGCTGCCGGTAGAAGAATTTCTTGCCGGCGGCCAGCACGCGGCGGGGCTTGCCCATCAGAACCTGCGCCAGCGCGGCGACCTCGGCATCGAGTTCTCCCGGCGGCGCGACGCGATTGACCAGTCCCCAGGCGAGCGCGGTGGGCGCATCGATGAATTCACCGGTCATCACCATCTCGAATGCGCGCTTGGCGGCGATGTTGCGCGACACCGGCACGCCCGGCGTCGCGCAGAAGAGCCCGAAATCGATGCCCGAGGTGGCAAAGCGGGCGTCGGCGGCGGCGACCGCCATGTCGGCGGCGGCTACCAGCTGGCACCCGGCGGCCGTCGCGATGCCGTGCACCTTCGCGATCACCGGTTGCGGCAGACGGCGCAGGCTGAGCATCACGTCGCAGCAGCTTCTGAACAGGCCGCCGATGAACTCCTCGGTCGAGTTCGCCAGCATTTCCTTCAGGTCATGGCCCGGGGAGAACGCGCGCCCGGCGCCGGCGAGCACGACGATGCGCACCGAGTCGTCCTGTCCGATCGCATCGAGCGCGATCTGCAGCTCGCTCAGCATCGCGCGGTTGATGGCGTTGAATTGCGCCGGCCGGTTCAGGGTCAGCGTGGCCACGCCGCCGGCGTCCGAGCGCAGCACCGTCGCCTCGGCCGCGGATTCGAGCGGAGGAGAGTTCATCGCAGCCCTACTCGATCGCGCTGGTCGAGCGGACGCGCTCGCGCAGCACGAATTTCTGGATCTTGCCGGTCGACGTCTTGGGCAGCTCGCCGAAGATCACGCGCTTCGGCGCCTTGAAACGCGCCAGAAGGGTGCGGCAATGCTCGATCAACTCGGCCTCGGTGACCACCGCGCCGGCCTTGATCTCGACGAACGCGCACGGCGTCTCGCCCCACTTCGGATCGGGCTGGGCCACCACGGCGGCGCCGAGCACGGCCGGGTGTCGATAGAGCGCGTCCTCGACCTCGATCGAGCTGATGTTCTCGCCGCCCGAGATGATGACGTCCTTCGAGCGGTCCTTGATCTTGGCGTAGCCGTCCGCCTGCAGCACCGCGAGATCGCCGGAGTGAAACCAGCCGCCGGCGAACGCTTCTTCGGTGGCGGCGGCGTTCTTCAGGTAGCCCTTCATCGTGATATTGCCGCGGAACATGATCTCGCCCATCGTTTCGCCATCGCGCGGGACCGCGGTCATCGTCTCGGGATCCATCACGGTCATGCCTTCCTCGCAGGTATAGCGCACGCCCTGGCGGCCGTTGCGCTCGACCTGCGCGCCGACGTCGAGCGCGCTCCACTCCGGATGCTTCGCGCATACCGCAGCCGGTCCATACGTCTCGGTCAGGCCGTAGACGTGCGTGATGTCGAAGCCCATCAGCTGCATGCCTTCGATCACCGAGGCGGGCGGCGCCGCCGCCGCGACCAGGCAGCTGACCTGGTGCGTGATTCCCTGCTTCCACTCGGCCGGCGCATTGATCAGCATCGCGTGCACGATAGGCGCGCCGCAGTAGTGCGTGACCCGGTGCGCTCGAATCGCATCGAGGATCGGCTTGGCCTCGACCTTGCGCAGGCAGACGTTGGTGCCGGCGTTGGCCGCCATCGTCCAGGCAAAGCACCAGCCGTTGCAATGGAACATCGGCAAGGTCCACAAATAGACCGAATGCCGCGGCATGCCCCAGTCGATGATGTTGGACAGCGCATTCAGGTAAGCGCCGCGATGATGGTAGACGACGCCCTTCGGATTGCCGGTCGTGCCCGACGTGTAATTGAGCGCGATCGCCGACCATTCATCCGCGGGCAGCTGCCAGTCGAAGTCGGGATCGCCGCCTTCGAGGAATGCTTCGTAGTCGAGCTGGCCGAGTCTGGCGCCGCCCGGGCCGATCGGATCGGCGATGTCGATGACCATCGGCTTTCGATCGAGCTTTTGCAGCGCCGCGCCGACGATAGGCGCGAATTCGGTATCGGTCAGCAACACCTTCGCTTCGCCGTGGCCGAGCATGAATGCGATCGCGTCGGCGTCCAGACGCGTATTGAGCGTATTGAGCACGGCGCCGCTCATCGGCACGCCGAAATGCGCCTCGACCATCTCCGGCGTATTCGCCGCCATCACCGCGACCGTCTCGGCGGGTCCGATGCCGGCGCGCGCCAGCGCCGAGGCCAGGCGCCGCGAGCGCGCATACGTTTCCTCCCAGGTGAAGCGTCGGTCGCCGTGGATGACCGCGAGCTGCTGCGGATACGTGTAGGCCGTGCGCGCGATCAGCGAGATCGGCGACAGCGGCGCGTAATTGGCGGCGTTCTTGTCGAGGCCGTGCTCGTAAGGGCTGGGCTTGGGCATTGCGGACCGTGCGGCGTGTTCTTCGAAGACCGCAGCGACATGGTAACCAATCCATCCGAAAACACAATTGCAAGGGCGGCGCCGGATGCCCTGGTGCGATGCACCGAGTGATACCGGCTTGCTCCGGTGCAGCGAATTCACTATGCTGGCCGCTCCCACATTCGCGACGGGCACGGCAAGCGATGGGCCACCGGTTATCGAAAATCGTCACTCGGACCGGCGATGCCGGAACGACGGGCCTGGGCGATGGTTCGCGCGTGGCCAAGGATTCCCCGCGCATCGACGCCATCGGTGCGGTCGACGAGCTCAATTCGAACCTGGGTGTGCTCCTCGCCGAAGATCTGCCGCCAGCGGTTGTCGACTGCCTGACCGATGTGCAGCACGATCTGTTCGATCTGGGCGGTGAGCTGTCGATTCCCGGCTACAACGCGGTGAGCGACGCGCACGTCGAGCGGCTCGAGTCCGCGGTCGAGCGCTTCAACGCCGATTTGAAGCCGCTGAAGGAATTCATCCTGCCGGCCGGGACGCGCGCCGCCAGCCTGGCGCATGTCGGGCGCACGGTCTGCCGGCGCGCCGAGCGGGCGCTGGTGCGGCTCGCGCAGACCGATACGGTGGGCGAGCCGGCGCGAAAGTATCTGAACCGGCTGTCCGACCTTCTGTTCGTACTGGCGCGCGTGCTCAATCGCAGCGCCGAGCGCGAAGATGTGCTGTGGCGCAAGGATCGCCGCCATGCCGAATGATAATTGCGTCGTCGCGCGGCTGCGCCGCGGCGCGCGAGAGCGCTGATGGCCGTCGATCCCGCGCAGCAGCTGGAGCGCAGTGCGCGCCTGATGGAGCTCCTTGCGCGCACGGCGCTGGCCGATCAGACGGCATTCGAACAGCTCTACCGCCTGACCTCACCGCATCTGTATGGGGTCGCGATGCGTATATTGCGTGAATCGGCAGCCGCGGAGGAGGTGCTGCAGGAGAGCTTCGTCAACGTATGGCATCACGCCGGCTCCTACGTCGCGGCCAGGAGCCAGCCTCTGACGTGGCTGACCAGCATCGTGCGCAATCGCTGCCTCGACCGGCTGCGCAAGCACGATGTCGACACGGTAAGCATCGACGATGAGGACCACGCCATGACGATTGCCGATCGAAGCCCGCTGCCGCTGGATCTGCTGCTGAGCGGCGCCGAAGCCGGCGCCGTCAGGCGCTGCGTCGAGGCGCTCGACGCCGGGCAGAAACAGGCGATCGCGCTGGCGTTCTATCAGGGCCTGTCGCATTCGGAGCTTGCGCGGCACCTCAAGCAGCCGCTGGGCACGGTCAAGTCATGGATCAGGCGCGGATTGGAGCGCCTGAAGGCCTGCCTCGACGGCGCCGGCGTCCATCGCTGAAGCGCGCGAGCGAGACGGACATCGGCCAACCGCGATGAACTACCGGACACCCGAACGCGCCGATGCGCTGGCCGCGCAATATGTGCTGGGCACGATGTCGGCACGGGCTCGCGCCCGCTTCGCCCGTCTGTCGCGCGGCGATCCGGTGCTGGCTGCCGCGATACGCGCCTGGGAGGATCGTCTGTCGCCGCTGGCCGAAAGCGTGCCGCCGGTCGAACCGCCGGCAAGCGTCTGGTCGACCATTCTCGCCCGCATCGATCGAGCCGCCGCCGGATCCACGCCCGAGCGGCGCACGGTCTGGGCAACCGTCAGCCTGTGGCGCGGGCTTGCCTTGACCGGATTCGCCACCGCGATCGCGCTGGCGCTGGTGCTGCTGTCGCCGCCACTCGAACGTCCGGCGGCCACGCTGGTCGTCGTCCTTGCCGGGCAGGATGCGAAGCCCGCATTGGTGGCCTCGGCGGACCGCAACGGGCGCTTGCTGACGATCAAGGCGGTGGCACCGCTTTCGCCCGGCGCCGATCGATCGTTGCAGCTCTGGGCGCTGCCGGCGGCGGGCAACCCGCGCTCGCTGGGCCTCGTCCCGGCGTCCGGCGTCGTGCAGATCGCGCTGCCGGTCGACGCGGGCACGGCGCTGCAGAACATCCCCGCGCTCGCGGTCAGTCTCGAGCCTCGCGGCGGATCGCCGACCGGGCTGCCGACCGGGCCCGTGCTCTATTCCGGGCCGGTCGAACGACTGTATTGATCGGACCGAGGATCGCCGTTCGGCGCTAAAGCGCCGATCAATCCGCCTGCCGCACCCGCTGATCGATCGCGCCGAAGATCGATTCCCCGGCAGCGTCGTGCATGTCGATGCGCACGCGGTCGCCGAAGCGCAGAAATGGCGTGCTGGGCTTGCCGTCGCGCAGCGTTTCCACCGTGCGCTGTTCGGCGATGCAGGCATAGCCCGCGCCGCCTTGCGCGACCGGGCGACCGGGCCCACCGTCTTCCTTGTTCGATACCGTGCCCGAGCCGACGATGCTGCCCGCTTCGAGCTCGCGTGTCCGGGCGGCATGCGCGATCAAGGTCGGAAAATTGAACGTCATGTCGACGCCCGCGTTGGGACGGCCGAAAAGCACGTCGTTGACGAAGGTCAGCAGCGGCAGATGAACCTTGCCATCGCGCCAGGCGGCGCCCAGCTCGTCGGGCGTTGCCGCCACCGGCGAGAACGCCGACGCAGGCTTGCCCTGAAAAAAGCCGAAGCCCTTGGCCAGCTCCCCGGGAATCAGATTGCGCAGGCTCACATCGTTGACCAGCATCAGCAGGCGAATCGACGACGACGCCGCTTGCGGCGTCGTGCCCATCGGCACGTCGCCGGTGACCACCGCGACCTCGGCTTCCAGATCGATGCCGAATGCCTCGTCGGCAAAGACAATGTCGTCGCGCGGGCCGATGAAGCTGTCGGAACCGCCCTGATACATCAGCGGGTCGGTCCAGAACTCGGCGGGCATCGTTGCACCGCGTGCCTTGCGCACCAGCTCGACATGGTTGACGTACGCAGAGGCATCGGCCCACTGGTAGGCGCGGGGCAGCGGCGAATGCGCGAGCGCAGGATCGAACGGCATCGCGTCGGTGATCTCGCCCTCGTTCAGCCGCCGGTACGCATCGGCAAGAAGCGCTTGCGCGCCGTTCCAGTCGTCGAGCGCGGCTTGCAGCGTAGGCGCGATTTGAGGCACCGCGACCGCGCGCGAAAGATCGCGCGACACGACGACCAGACGTCCGTCGCGGCTGCCGTCCTTGAGCGTGGCGAGCTTCATGCTTCGATCGGGTCGTGGTCAGCCCGCACGCGCCCTGCTACCTGCGCCTCAGCAGGTAGCCATCGCCGCGATCTTCCATTTCCCATCCGGCCGCATGCAATTCGGCGCGCAGGCGATCCGCTTCGGCCCACTGCTTGGCCGCGCGTGCGGCAGCGCGGGCCGCGGCCAGCGCATTGACCGCTTCGGGCACAGTCTCGACCGGCGGCCGCCAGGTCTCGAGCCCGAGGCCGAAGATCCGATCGAAGGCGAGCAGGGTCGCCCGCGTCACCGCACGATCGGGAAGATCGCCGCGCAGCAGTTCCCACGCGATCGCCAGCGCCTTCGGAAGATTCAGGTCATCGTTGACGACGCCGGTGAAGCGCTCGAGGTACGACCGCTCCGGCTCGCCGCCGGTGGGCAGCGCGTGCACCGCGCGGCGCATCCGGTCGAGGCCGGTGGTTGCCGCGTCGAGCGCATCCCAGGTGAAATTGAGCTGGCTGCGATAGTGCGCGGTCAGGCACAGATAGCGATAGGCCAGCGGGTCGTAACCGCGTTCGATCAACCCCTGGATGCGCAGGAACTCGCCGCTCGACTTCGCCATTTTCGCGTCGTTCGAGAGCAGAAAGTAGCCGTGCATCCAGAAATTGGCCAGCCGCGTTCCGACGCGGGCTTCGGTCTGCGCGATTTCGTTGGTGTGATGGACGGAAATATGGTCCTCGCCGCCGCAATGGATGTCGAAATAGTCGCCCAGGTACTTCTGCGCCATCGCCGAGCATTCGATATGCCATCCGGGAAAGCCGACGCCCCATGGGCTCGGCCATTCCATCTGCCGCTTCTCGCCGGGCGGCGAGAACTTCCACAATGCGAAATCGGTCGCGCTCTTTTTTTCACCGAGTTCGACGCGGTGGCCTGCATCGAGGCCGGCTTTGTCCAGCCGCGCCAGATAGCCGTAATCAGGCTGCTTGCTGGTGTCGAAGTAGACGCCGTCCGAGGTGCGGTAGGTATAGCCGTTCTTTTCGATGTCGGCGATGAACTCGATCTGCTCGCCGATGTGGTCGGTCGCGCGGCAGAGCACCGTCGGCGGCTCGAGGTTGAGCCGCTGCATGTCCTCGACGAACGACGCGGTATAAAGCTCGGCGATTTCCCACGCGCTGCGTCCGGTGCGCCGAGCGCCCTTTTCCATCTTGTCTTCGCCGGTGTCGGCGTCGGAAGTCAGATGACCGACGTCGGTGACGTTCATCACGTGACGCACGCGGTAGCCGTTCCATTCGAGCACGCGCTTCAGGATGTCTTCGAACAGGAAGGTGCGAAAGTTGCCGATGTGCTGATAGTCGTAGACGGTCGGCCCGCAGGTGTAAAGCCCGGCCGCGCCGGCCTGCAGCGGCTCGAACGGCCGCAGGCTCCGCGTGTAGTTGTCATACAGCCGAAGCGATGTCGACATCTTTCATTTCGCAATAAAAAAGCCGCCAGCGGCTTCCTGGCGGCTCGTCGTGCCCTGTCCGTCAGGCCGGGCTAGCGCGCGCGGCGGGCCGCGTGAGCATCGCTGCGACAACGCGCACTGAATCGAACCGCAAAGGGGAGATCGGACATGGCGGCATGGTAGCGAATCGGCGACTCAGCGGCAAGCCGACGCCAGCAAACAGAAAGCAATTGCGAACGCCCGCGTCCCTCGTTCGCGTGGCGAACAGGTAAAATCGCGCTCGCCCCGGCTTCTTGCCGGGACCAAGCCCGATGCCCGCCTCCATCGACCCCGTCATTCGATCGCCCGACGCCACGCTTTCGCGGTCCGCATCGATCGCACTGATCCTCCTGTTCGCGCTGATCTGGTTCGCCAGTCTCGACTACCGCCGACTGATCCATCCCGACGAAGGCCGCTATGCGGAAATACCGCGCGAAATGGTGGCCAGTGGCGACTGGCTTACGCCTCGCCTGGACGGCATCAAGTACTTCGAGAAACCGGCATTGCAATACTGGCTGACCGCCGCTGCGTACGAGGCGTTCGGCATTCATCAGTGGACAGCGCGTCTTTGGCCCGCGCTCGCCGGATTCGTCGGCGTGCTGTTCATCGGCTACGTCGGACTTCGCCTCGGCGGTCCCCGTCTGGGGCTGTACAGCGCGGCGGCGCTCGGCGGATGCCTATGGTATGTGCTCAACACGCACATCCTGACCCTGGACTCGGGACTCACTTTGTGGATGAGCGTCGGCTTCGGCGCGCTGCTGCTGGCGCAACGAAGCGCGGCGGTGGAGCGCGAACAACGCATGTGGATGCTCATCGCCTGGTCGGCGCTGGCGCTGGCCGTCCTGTCGAAGGGGCTGATCGGCGTCGTCCTGCCCGGCGCGTCGCTTTTCGTTTATTCGCTGCTGACCCGCGACTGGGCCGTGTGGCGGCGGCTGCATCTGTTCGGCGGCCTGCTGCTGTTCGCGCTGATCGCCGCGCCATGGTTCATCGCCGTGTCGCTCGCCAATCCGGAATTCTTCCGTTTCTTTTTCATCCACGAGCATTTCGAGCGCTTCCTCACCAACGAACATCATCGCGAAGGCGCGTGGTGGTATTTCATTCCGATCTTCGCCGCCGGCATTCTGCCGTGGCTGACCGTCCTCGCCTGGACGGCGCCGCGGATATGGTCGGACCCGGTCGTCGACAGCAACGGCTTCAGCTGGCAGCGCTTCGCGCTCGTCTGGTCGGCCTTCATTTTTGTTTTTTTCAGCGTGTCGAGCTCCAAGCTGCCTTCGTACATACTGCCGATCTTTCCGGCGCTGGCACTGGTGATCGGCGTCCAGCTGGCGGCGCTGCCCGAGCGCACGCTGATCTGGTTGACCCTGCCGCTGGTCGTCGCCACCGGCACGTGCATGCTGGCGATCGGATTCGGCTTCGATGCCATCGCGCGCCACTTCGCCGACGAGCGCCAGCCGCTGGCTCCGCTGCTGGCCTATGGCCCGTGGCTCGCTGCCGCGTCTGCGGTCGCGCTGGCCGGCGGCGTAGCCGCGCTCTGGTGGCTCAAAGGCGGCAAGCGCACGGCGGCGATATTGGCGGTGTCGTTGACCACGCTGCTGGCTGCGCTGCTGGTGCTGACCGGCCATGACGAGCTCGCCGACTCGCGCTCGGCCGCGCCGATCCTCTCCCGCGTCGTCAGCCAGCACGGGCCGATCGCCGCCGACGTGCCGTTCTATTCGGTCAAGATGTACGATCAGACGCTGCCCTGGTATCTGGGCCGCACGGTGACGCCGGTCGCGCATCTGGACGAACTGGCGATGGGGCTCGCCATCGAGCCCGACAAGGCGGTGGCGACGCTGGGCGAGTGGAAGCAGCGCTGGGACCGGGAAACCCAAGCGTATGCGATCATGCAGGTCGACATGTACGAGATGCTGCTGCGCGAGGGCGTGCCGATGCGGGAGCTCGGCCGCGACCCGCGCCGCGTGATCGTCAGCCGCCGTTGACGGCCGACATGCAAATCGACCTAAAGGGGCGAGCGCCGATGCATTCCAGCGATACCGGCCGGCAATGAACCTGTCGGGATTTTCGTTTCTGATTACCGGCGTGCTGCTGAACGCAATCGCGCAGCTGCTGCTCAAGGCCGGGACCAATACGCTGGGCGTCATCACGCTGACCCGCGCCAACTGGGCCGGCGAATTCGGCAGGATGGCGACCGAGCCGCATTTCATCGGCGGCGTCATCTGTTACGGCTTCAGCCTGATCGTGTGGATACTCGGGCTCTCGCGCGTGCCGGTATCGATCGCCTATCCGATGCTGTCGCTGGGCTATGTGATCAACGCGATCGCCGCCTATTATCTGTTCGGCGAAGGCGTGAGCTTCATGCGCTGGCTCGGCATCGGCTTCATCGTGCTCGGCGTCTGGCTGGTGGCGAGGAGCTGATCCAGTGAGTGCGCGCGAGCAGCCGCAAGAGGCCGCCTATCTCAAATTCGCCGGCCCCGATCTGGACGAAGCGACGATCGCCGGCGTGGCCGAGGTCCTGCGCTCGGGCCAGATCACCAGCGGGCCCTGGGTCACTCGCTTCGAGCGGCAGCTCGAAGGATTCTGCGGCGGCCGGCCGGTTCGCGTGCTGACCTCTGCCACCGCTGCGATCGAGGTCGCGCTGCAGCTTTGCGGCGTCGGCCCCGGCGACGAAGTGATCACCGGTGCGCAAAGCTTTTTCACCGTACTCAACATGATCGTCAAAGTGGGCGCGACGCCGGTGTTCGTCGACTGCGACCTGGTCACGCGCAACATCGACCTCGCGCAAGTCGAAGCGGCGATCACGCCGCGGACCAAGGCGATCATCCCGACCCATTTTCCCGGCGCGCTGGTCGACCTGGACGCCATCTACGCTTTGGCGAAAAGGCACGGCCTTCGCGTGATCGAGGACGCGGCGCTGGTGCTGGGATCGCGCTGGCGCGGACAGAACGTCGGTGCCGTCGGCGACATCGTCACCTTCAGCTTTCATCCGAACAAGAACGCGACGTCGATCGAAGGCGGCGCGCTGGTCGTCAACGACCAGGACGAGGCGCGGCGTGTCGAGACACTTCGCTTCCACGGCATCAGCCACCTCCCCGACCGCACGCGCGACGTCGCGTTTCCCGGCGGCAAGTTCAACCTGCCGGATGTCAACGCCCGCATCGGTCATGCGCAGATCGAGCGTCTGCCGGAGTTTTTGGCCAAGCGCCGCGCGCTGGTCGACCGCTATTTCGCCCGCTTTGCGACCGAGCCGGCGTGCGTGCTGCCACCGCGGCCGGCGGGCGCCGACGACGGCCATTCCTGGAACATGTTCTGCGTCCTGCTCCCGCTGGAACGCATGACGATCGATCGCAACGGTTTCCGCAACGCGATGGAGGCGCGCGGCATCGGCACCGGCGTATCGTACGAAGCGCTGCATCTTTGCACGCTCGGCCGGCGTTTCGGCGGCCGCGAAGGCCAGCATCCGAACGCCGAGCGCATTGCGCGCGAGACCGTGACCTTGCCGCTGCATACCGGGCTTCGGCAAGCGGACGTCGACCGCGTGTGCGAGGCCGCCGCCGTGATCATCGCCGCGGCGGGAAAATAGCGATGGCCTTGCCGCAGCTTTCGGTGGTGGTTCCCGTCTACAACGAAGCGGCGGGGCTGCCGGCGCTGTTCGAGCGTCTGTATGTCGCACTCGACCGGCTGGCCGTGCCTTATGAAGTGATATTCATCGACGACGGCAGCCGCGACACTTCCGCGGCGTTGCTCAAGGACCAGTTTCTGCGGCGGCCCGATGTCACGCGCGTGGTGCTGTTCAACGCCAACTACGGCCAGCACATGGCCATCGTCGCGGGCTTCGAAAAGAGCCGCGGCAGCCGCGTCGTCACGCTGGACGCCGATCTGCAGAATCCTCCGGAGGAAATCGCGAAGCTGCTGGCCGCGATGGATCGCGGCCACGATTACGTCGGCAGCATCCGGCTTTCGCGCGAGGATTCATGGTGGCGCCGCTGGGCGTCGAAGGCGATGAACCGCATCCGCGAACGCATCACCCGGATCAAGATGACCGACCAGGGCTGCATGCTGCGTGCATACAGCGGCGAGATCGTGCAAACGATCGCTTCGGCGCGCGAGGTCAGCACTTTCATCCCGGCGCTGGGATACATGTTCGCGCACAATCCGACCGAGGTCGAGGTCGCCCACGAGGAGCGTGCCGCCGGCGAATCGAAGTATTCGCTGTACAAGCTGATACGGCTCAACTTCGACCTGATCACCGGCTTTTCGCTGGTGCCGTTGCAGCTGTTCTCGATGTTCGGGATGCTCGTCTCGGCCGTCGCGCTGGTAACCTACTTCGTCGTCATCGTCGAACGCCTGGTGCTCTCCGGCTGGCGCGAAGGACTGGCGACCCTCTGGGATCGGGACATCCTCGCCTTTTTCCTGATCGGCATGATGCTGTTCGGCGTCGGCCTGATCGGCGAGTACGTCGGCAGGATCTACCAGCAGGTGCGCGACCGGCCGCGCTTCACCGTGCAGGCCGTGCTGGAGAGAGCCGAGGCTGCGCCGGACGCCGCCGTCCGGCCAGGCGATTCGCTGCGCTGAAGCGCGCGCCTCCGCTCGGCGACGCCCCATCATGACCCGCGCTGTCGTATTCGGCTATCACAATGTCGGCGTGCGCTGTCTGAAGGTCCTGCTCGCGCACGGCGTCGAAGTCCCGCTGGTGGTCACGCACGACGACAGCCCCGGCGAGACGATCTGGTTCGGCAGCGTCGGCCGCACCGCCGCCGAGTACGGGATTCCGACGATCGCGCCCGAGGATCCGAATGCGGCGGACGTCATCGCGCGCGTCGCCGCCGCGCGTCCGGACTTCATTTTTTCGTTTTATTACCGGCGGATGCTGGCACCCGCGCTGCTGGCGGTGGCGCCGCGCGGCGCGCTGAACATGCACGGCTCGCTGCTGCCGAAATATCGCGGCCGCGCGCCGGTCAACTGGGCGATCATCCACGGTGAGCGCGAGACCGGTGCGACGCTGCACTACATGGCTGACAAACCTGACAACGGCGACATCGTCGCGCAAACGGCGGTCCCGATCCTGCCCGACGATGTCGCCAGCGACGTCTTCGTCAAGGTCACGGTCGCGGCCGAAATGACGCTGGATCGCGCGCTTCCTGCGCTGCTCGCGGGCACGGCGCCGCGAATTCGGCAGGATCCGGGCAAAAGCTCGTACTTCGGCGGCCGCAAGCCCGAAGACGGCGTCATCGACTGGGCCAAGAGCGCCATTGCGATCCACAATCTGGTGCGCGCCGTCGCGCCGCCTTACCCGGGTGCGCGCACGCTGATCGACGGCCATCCGGCTCGGCTTTTGCGCACCCGCGTGCTCGACGCCACGGCGTCGGCCGTCATCGCGCCGGCGTTCGATGTCGCCGACGGGCGCATTACCGCTCGCTGCGGAGGCGGCGGAATCCTGCAGATACTCGAGCTCGAGATCGACGATGCGCTCGTCGGTGCAGGCGCGTTCGCGCATTGGCGGGCGGCGCATGCGGCGGCGGTTCCCGGTAGAATCGGCGCGCAGGAACCGCCGGCCGTGCCGGATCAAGACGACTGACCATGCCAAAAATACTGATCCTCGGCGTCAACGGCTTCATCGGCCACCATCTGTCCCAGCGCATCATCGCCTCGACCGACTGGGAGGTCTACGGCATGGACATGCAGAGCGAGCGCATCGCGGACCTGCTGCCGGAAAAGCGCTTCCACTTCTTCGAAGGCGATATCACGATAAACAAGGAGTGGATCGAATATCACATCAAGAAGTGCAATACGGTGCTGCCGCTGGTCGCGATCGCCACGCCCGCCGCGTATGTGCGCGAGCCGCTGCGGGTGTTCGAGCTCGACTTCGAGGCCAATCTGCCGATCGTCCGCGCCTGCGTTCGCTACAAGAAGCACATCGTCTTTCCGTCGACTTCGGAGGTCTACGGCATGTGCGCCGATGCCGAGTTCGATTCCGAGACTTCCGACCTGGTGCTGGGCCCGATCAACAAGCCGCGCTGGATCTACGCCTGCGCCAAGCAACTGATGGACCGGGTGATCCATGCCTACGGCCAGCAGGAAGGGCTCGACTACACGCTTTTCCGGCCGTTCAACTGGATCGGGTCGGGCCTGGACTCGATCAATACGGCCAAGGAAGGCAGCTCGCGCGTGATCACCCAGTTCCTCGGCCACATCGTGCGCGGCGAGCCGATCAAGCTGGTCGACGGAGGCACGCAGAAACGCGCGTTCACCTACATCGACGACGGCGTGTCGGCGCTGATGCGCATCATCGCCAACGAAAACGGCATCGCCAGCGGCAAGATCTACAACGTCGGCAACCCGCTCAACAACTATTCGGTCAGGGAGTTGGCGCAGATGATGCTGGATCTCGCGCTGACCTACCCCGAATACCGCGACACGGCGAAGCAGGTCGAGCTGGTCGACACGACCGCGGAAGACTACTACGGCAAGGGCTACCAGGACGTGCAGAACCGCGTCCCCGACATCTCCAATACCTGCGCCGAGCTTCGGTGGCAGCCGACGGTGACGATGGAGGAATCGCTGAAGCGCATATTCGACGCCTATCGCGGGCAGGTTGCCGAGGCGCGGCACCTGGTCGACTGACGATGGACGCAATTCGGGCGCGACGGCAGCGCGTCGACACCGCACTGCGTTCAAAACCGCGATGAGCATCCTGGCGTTGAAGATCGACGTCGACACGCTGCGCGGCACGCGCGAGGGCGTTCCTGCCCTGATCGATCTGTTGCGCCGCCACCAGGTCGGCGCGACCTTCCTGTTCAGCGTCGGGCCCGACCACACCGGGCGCGCCATCAAGCGCATTTTCCGGCCCGGATTTTTCAGCAAGGTGCGCCGCACTTCCGTCGTTCAGCACTATGGCGTGACGACGCTGCTGTATGGCACGGCGCTGCCGGGGCCCGACATCGGCCGGCGCGCGCGGCGACACGATGCTCGCTGTGCGCGACGAAGGCTTCGAAACCGGGCTGCATTGCTGGGATCACGTCAAATGGCAGGATGGCGTCGCCGGCGCCGATGCCGACTGGACGGCGAGGCAGATGCGGCTCGCCTGTGAGCGCTACACCGAGGTGTTCAAGGAGCCGCCGCGCGTGCACGGTGCGGCCGGCTGGCAGATGAACGTCGATGCGCTTGCGGCAGACGCAGGTCCTGGGTTTCGACTATTGCTCCGATGGTCGCGGCACGCATCCGCATCTCCCGGTGTGGAACGCCGAGTTGATACGCTGCCCGCAGCTGCCGACGACGCTGCCGACGCTCGACGAGCTGATCGGCATCGGCGGCGCGACCGCCGACGACGCCGCCGGACGGCTGCTCGCGCTGACCGCGCCCCACGGGACCGATGGCCCGCAAACCAGCCACGTCTTCACCTTGCACGCGGAGCTCGAGGGCCTGCGTTTGGCACCCACGCTCGAGCGGTTGCTGAACGGCTGGAAGGCGCAGGGCTACCGGCTGTCATCGCTGCGACGCCTGTACGAAACCTTCGAGCCGATGGCGCTGCCGCGCTGCGAGGTCGGCATGGACCCGGTGCCGGGCCGCAGCGGTACTTTGTTGTGCCAGCGCCGGGAATTCTTGGGCGACGTCGATCTGGTACGCGCCGCATAGCGCCGACGGCGCCCATCGCGCGACGCTCAATCAACCTTCCGGAGCAAGCCAATGCCGAACACCAAAGTCGCCGACTTCAGCGCACCTTCGACCGCCGGAACGTTCCGCCTGTCCGAGCACCGCGGCCATCCGGTGATCCTCTATTTTTATCCGAAGGACAATACGCCCGGCTGCACGACCGAGGGCGCCAATTTTCGCGATCTGCACAAGGCGTTCGCTCGCGCCGGGGCCGTCGTCGCCGGCATCTCGCGCGACAGCCTGAAATCGCACGAAGGTTTCAAGGCAAAGATGGGCTTTCCTTTCG
Source organism: uncultured beta proteobacterium (assembly GCA_963847585.1). Classification (GTDB taxonomy): domain Bacteria; phylum Pseudomonadota; class Gammaproteobacteria; order Burkholderiales; family Casimicrobiaceae; genus PALSA-1003. Next base: position 29,695 of record CAWKAQ010000013.1, read on the forward strand.
ATCTGATTTCCGATCCCGACGAAAAGCTCTGCGCGCAGTTCGGCGTGATCAAAATGAAGAACATGTACGGCAGGAAAGTGCGCGGCATCGAGCGCAGCACCTTTCTGATCGACGGCAAGGGCGTGCTGGCGCGCGAATGGCGCGGGGTCAGGGTTCCCGGCCATGTCGACGAGGTGCTCGAAGCGGTCAAGGCGCTCTAGTCCCATGGCGGGCGCGGCACGCCCGCGCCAAGGCGCCGGACCGGCGACGTTCGTGTCCCCTTCTCACCACAACGGCTGCGGTTGACACGCGCCGGCGACTACAATAGCTTGTGTTTTCGGCGCCAGCTGTTCTACGATGGCGCCAGTAGCCACCGCTCAAGCTCATCCTTCGAAGGAGGCCCATGGTCGAGCGCAAACTTCGTCTCGCGCCCCAAGTCACCAAGATCAGCAAGACCCCTTCCTCCAAGCTGTTCGTGCTCGACACCAACGTGCTGATGCACGATCCGACCAGCCTGTTCCGCTTCGAAGAGCACGACATCTTCCTGCCGATCCTCACTCTCGAGGAACTCGACAACAACAAGAAAGGCGTCACCGAAGTCGCGCGCAACGCGAGACAGGCATCGCGCTATCTCGATGAGCTGGTGACCGCCGCAATCGCCATCAGCGACGGCAGCCTTGCCGCAGGCATCCCGCTGAAGCCGCAGAGCGGCGGCGCGGCGACCGGCCGCCTGTTCCTGCAGACCGAGGCGATCTCGACGACCTTGCCGCCGTCGCTCGCCGGCGGCAAGGCCGACAACCAGATCATCGCCGTGGTCATGCATCTGTCGCAGGCGCAGCCGAAGCGCAGCGTCATCCTGGTGTCCAAGGACATCAACATGCGCATCAAGGCGCGCGCGCTGGGCATTTCGGCCGAGGACTATTTCAACGACAAGGTCCTCGAAGACACCGATCTGCTCTACAGCGGCATGCGCGAGCTGCCTGCCGATTTCTGGGATCGCCACGGCAAGGCGATGGAGTCCTGGCAGCAGGGCGGCAACACCTATTACCGCGTCACCGGCCCGCTGTGCCACAGCCTTCTGGTCAACGAATTCGTCTATCTCGAGGGCAAGGGCCCGGGAGAGACCCCGCTGTACGCGATGGTGAGGGAAGTCAGCGGCCGCACGGCGCTGCTGCAGACGCTTAAAGACTATACGCACCAGAAGAACAACGTCTGGGGCATCACCGCGCGCAACCGCGAGCAGAATTTCGCGCTCAATCTGCTGATGAATCCCGACATCGACTTCGTCACGCTGCTCGGCCAGGCGGGGACCGGCAAGACACTGCTGACGCTGGCTGCCGGATTGATGACGACGCTCGAATTCAAGGTCTATTCGGAAATCATCATGACTCGCGTGACCGTGCCGGTCGGCGAGGACATCGGCTTCCTCCCGGGGACCGAAGAGGAAAAGATGAACCCGTGGATGGGCGCGCTGGAGGACAATCTCGATGTGCTCAACAAGACCGACGACGAAGCGGGCGAATGGGGCCGCGCCGCGACGCGCGACCTGATCCGCTCGCGGATCAAGGTCAAGTCGCTGAACTTCATGCGCGGGCGCACGTTCATCAACAAGTACCTGATTATCGACGAGGCGCAGAACCTGACGCCGAAGCAGATGAAGACGCTGATCACGCGCGCCGGACCCGGGACCAAGGTCGTGTGCCTGGGCAACATCGCCCAGATCGATACGCCGTACCTCACCGAGGGCAGCTCCGGGCTGACCTATGTCGTCGACCGCTTCAAGGGCTGGTCGCACAGCGGTCATGTGACGCTGACGCGCGGCGAGCGCTCGCGACTCGCCGACCACGCGGCGGAAATCCTGTAGCCGCGGACTCCGCGATGAGCCTGCCGTCGGAGCTGGCCGCCCGTGGTCTTGGACCGGCCCGAGGTCAGCGTGGTCGTGCCGGTCTACAACGAGGAAGCGGGACTCGCGGCATTCTGGACCCGGCTCGCGCCGGTCCTAGCCTCTCTCACGGGCAGCGCGGAAGTGGTCTTCGTCGACGACGGCAGCAGCGACGGCACAATGGCGCAACTGCTGTCGCTGCGACATCTCGATCGGCGCGTGCGCATCGTGAGCTTGTCACGCAACTTCGGCAAGGAGATCGCCCTGACCGCCGGTCTCGATCACGCCGGCGGCGACGCGGTCATTCCGATCGACGCCGATCTGCAGCACCCGCCCGAGGTCATCGGCGAACTCGTCGCGCGCTGGCGCGACGGCAGCGATATCGTCGTCGCATTGCGCCGCGACCGCGCGACCGACGGCTTTCTGCGCCGGGCCGCGTCATCGCTGTTTCACCGGGTTTTTGCGCGAATGACGACAGTGCCCGTCACCCGCGATGCAGGGGATTTCCGGTTGATGTCGCGTCCGGTAGTCGAGGCGCTGCGGCGGCTCCCCGAGCGCACCCGGTTCATGAAAGGACTCTACGCCTGGGTCGGCTTCCGGCAAACCACCGTGTCCTATGACATCGAGCCACGGCTCGAAGGCCGATCCAAGTATGGCGTCTGGCGGCTGTGGCGGCTGGCGATCGACGGCATCACGTCGTTCAGCTCGCTGCCGCTCAAGGTGTGGAGCGTCGTCGGCCTGGTTTTCGCGCTCGCGGCGCTGGCCTACGGCGTGTATCTGATCGCACGCACGATCGTGCACGGCATCGACGTGCCCGGCTACGCGTCGCTGATGGTGATGATCCTGTTTCTCGGCGGCCTGCAATTGCTCTCCCTGGGCATCATCGGCGAATACCTGGGACGCGTGTACGACGAGGTCAAGGCGCGGCCGCTGTATGTCGTGCGGCAGCGCATCGGCTTCGACCGCGACGATCCGGGCGCCGGCTGATCCGGCGCAGCGATGCCGACCTTGCTGCACCGGTTTGGCCGCTTCGCGGTCGTCGGCGCACTCGCGACCGCGACGCACGCGGCCGTGTTCGCCGCGGCGATCGAGGCGGTCCACGTGGAACCGGTGCTTGCCACGGCGCTGGCCTTCGTCGTTGCGATGCTGACCGGTTTCGCGCTGAACCGGCGATGGACGTTCGCCGCCCGCGACGCGCCGGCGCAGCGGCTGTGGCGCTACGCCTTCGCCGCGCTCGCGGGTCTCGCGCTCAACACAGCGATCATGTACTGCGTCGTGCACCTGCTGCACGCCTCGCCGTATCTCGGCCTCGCGGCGGCGATCGTCATCGTTCCGCCGGTAAGCTTCGCGCTCAATCACTTCTGGGTCTTTCGCGAGCCTGCGCCGCGAGGATGACGCCCGAGCGATGAGCTACTCGATCGACATGCCGGTGCGGCGCTATGCGACCGCTCGACGCCCGAGTCGAATCGACATCGCGGCCGTTGCGGCATTCATGGCGATCTACATCGCCAGCAGCTACTTCGGCGCTGCCGGTCCGGATACGACCCGCGACGTCGCCGCGGCACTGGCGATCCGCGACCTCGGCGCGCTGCCGCTGCATGGACCGCTGCTCGCCGGCACCTCGCACCTCGGGCCGCTGTGGTTCTATCTATTGTCGCTGCCGATGATGCTGGCCCGCTCGTGGGTCGGCGTCGCCGTTTTCGTTTCCGTCATCGGCAGCCTGCAATTTCCGCTCGCTTATGCGGCCGGACGCCGGCTGATCGATCGGCGTTTCGGCGTCCTCTGGTGCGCGCTGCTGGCGCTGCCCGGATGGGGAAGCTTTCAGCTGGTCGGCTTTTCGCACACCAACATGGTGCCGGCCTGCAGCATGCTGGTGCTCTACGCGCTGGTGCGCCTCGCGCAGCAGCGGCGGCCGCGCTGGCTGGTGGTCGCGGCGGCTGCATTTTCACTGGCGCTGCACGCGCATCCGACGACGATCGTCCTCGCGCCGATGATCGGCATCGTCGCGCTCCTCGCGATGCCCAGCGTCGGCGCGTTGCTGCGCTGGAGCGTGCTTGCGCTACTGGTCGCCCTTCTGCCCTTCGCACCGCTGTTGACCGACCGGAGCGCCGTGGCCGCACCGCTGGCCGCGCAAGTCGCCGAGTACGTCGGCAGCACGATGCAAGCGTCCAATCTGCTCAACACCGGACCGCTGTTGTGGGCGATGCTGGCGCGCGGGCCGCGTATCGTCGCCGACGCCTTCGTGGCGATCGTCCCCGGATTACCCGTGGCCGCGGTCGTCGCGGTCCTCGCGCTCGAGCTGGCGGCGCTGGCCGGACTCCTGTTCGCCGCCAGGCGCCAGCCGCTGCCCGTCGCCGCGGCTCTGCTCGCGACCGTTGCCGCCGCGGCGCTGATCGCGTGGCTGCGCCCGGCGACGCCGTTCTACATGACTTATGCGCTGCTGCCGTTCGTCGCCGCGCTCGGTGCGCTGGGTCTGTACGGACTCTGTGCCAGCCTGCAACAGCGCGGCTCGGCGCTGCTGGCTGGCATCGTCAGCCTCGCGCTGCTGTTGCATGCCGCCTTCGCCGTCGGCATCGCCGCGACGATCGCCTCGGGCGACGTCGCGCTCGACGTCGCATCGCGGCTCGACATCAAGCAGGACGATGCGACGCCCACGCTGGCCGAGCCCTGGTTGCCCGCGCATGCGGTCGACGCAAGCGGCGCATTCCTCTGCCGCCAGCAGGGTCCAATCGTGCTCCATGGCGCGTACGCGTATCTCGAGGACGTGTATCTCGGCTTGGATCACCGCCTGCGTTGCGGCATACTCGACCTCCGTCTCGCGGGCATCGAGCCCGCCACCGGTGCCCACCTGGTCGGAATCGCGCGGCCCGCATGGCGCGCGCTGGGCTGGACGCCGCCGATCACTCTCGGCGGGATTGGAGTGACGCATGCCGCAGAGGTGCTGTGGCCCACGCGAGGCCTGCCGCCGCCCGACGGCAGCGTCTATCCTCCGCCGGCGATCGCGCTGCTGCCGATGCGCACCGTCGCTGTCGATGCGACCGTGCAGGGCGACCGTGCGCTGATCGTCGCCTTCCCCTACGTGCCGTGGATGATTCCGCCGCAAGTCGAGGTCAGCGCCAACGGGATTGCACGCGCGCCGCTGGCGCGCGACGTCGCCGCGGCGGTCTACGCATGCCACGAATGCGTTGGTGCCGCGCGCGGTCGCGTGGCACATCTCGATCGCCTCGTCGGCACCCGATCGGGTCGATGTCGTCACGATCGCGTCGCCGCGACGCGAATGAGTGCTTGCGCCTGGCGCGACACAAGGAAGGCAGTCGCTCGCGAAATGCATGGCGATGCTCTGCCTGGTCGCGCTGGTCGCCGCCTGCAGCGAGGAACCGGCGCGGCCCGACCTGGGCCGGCTCTACCGGGTCGGCGACATCGATACGACGCCGGTCATCGTCATCCCGGGCATATTCGGCTCGCGGCTGCGCGACCGGGTCAGCGGCGTCGAAGTCTGGCCCGGCACGTCGAACGACATCCTGTTCGGCGAGTACCGGAATATCGCGCTCGACTTCGACCCCGTAACGCTGCAGGTCAGGAGCGACAAGCTCGAAGCCTACGGCATCGCCGAAACGGCGCTGGGCCGCGACTTCTACGGCCAGATTATCGACACCTTGCGCCGCTTCGGCGGCTACGTCCCCGGAACACCCGGTACCGCGGCGCCGCGGGGCGAGCGCCGCTACTACATCTTTCCGTACGACTGGCGGCAGGACAACGTCGAAGCGGCGCGCGGGCTCGATCGCCTGATCGAAGCGATTCGCCGCGACTACGCCGATCCGTCGTTGCGGGTCGACATCGTCGCGCACAGCATGGGCGGCCTGATCGCCCGCTATTACCTGCGCTACGGCACCGTCGACGTGCTCGACGGCAGCGAGCAGCAGGTGACGCTCTACGGCACGACACGCGTGCGCAAACTGGTGCTGCTCGGAACGCCGAACATGGGCTCGGCCTCGTCGCTGCACGCCTTCCTGATCGGCGAGCCGGTCGGACTCAAGCGGATTCCGCAGGAAGTGCTGGCGACGCTGCCTTCCGGCTACCAGCTGTTCCCGCACCCGCTGGTCACCTGGCTGATCGACATCACCGGCGCGCCGCTCGACGACGAACTATTCGACGGAGCGACCTGGCGCCGCTATCGCTGGTCGATCTTCGATCGCGCGGTCGAGGCGCGGATCCGCGCTGCGCACGGCGCCGACGCCGACGCGTATATCGCGGCGCTGCAACGCTATTTCGATTACCGGCTCGAGCGCGCCCGCCGGTTCATGTGGGCGCTGTCGACGCCGGAGCCGGCCACGCCGATCCGCTATGTGCTGTTCGGCGGCGATTGCACGCTGACGCCGGCGCGCCTTGCGCTGGAGTACGAAATCGAAACCCCGGTCGCGCGCCTGTACCCGGCCGACATACACCGTCCGCTTGCGGGCGTTCGCTACGACGAGCTGATGCTCGAGCCGGGCGACGGCAGCGTGACCAAGCCGTCGCTGCTGGCGCGCGAGACGCTCGATCCCAGCGCGCCGCAGAACGAGGACAGCTTCATTCCGATCGCCTACTGGTTTTTCCTGTGCGAACGGCACAACCGTCTTACCGGCAACATCAATTTCCAGGACAACCTGCTCAATGTGCTGCTGACCCGAAGCCTCCCGTGGGAGATGACGACGCCTCCGTGATTGTCCAATTCGGGCTAGGGAGCATAGGGCGCAAGACGATATACTGCAAACCATGGCGATTACTGTCCGATTTTTGCTTGCCCAACGCTTCCTAGTTCAGTGTCGCGCGATGAACCACTACGCCTTGATGGCTAGACGGCTTCCCGCACATATGCGCGCGGTTTCTTTGGACAATCGCTCGCAGCTATTTGGCGAGAACACCTAGTCAATGTCGCCATCGGTCTGGGAAAGCGGTGCCTTACCAGGACCCCAGGTCGCGAAGCAGCGGCCTGGTCCGCCGATTCTGACGTTCACCACAGTTGCGAAGTTTTATTCGACGGTGCTGATTTGTGGCCAAACGCGCTCCGCCACTGTTGACACCCCGGAATTGACGGACATTGAGGCGACAGCCAAGGAGCTTATTGCTATTTCATGCCAGATAGCCAATGGCGGAAGTCCCGGCATCAAACGCTTCCAGGCGCAAGTGCTTCTCGTTCGTACCGATTTTCCAGAGGACCTCTTGCTGTCTTTTCGTTTCAGTGATGGTTTGATCTTCGGATTACGATTCAAGATATTTTGCGCTCCGTCGAACCACCCTCCAGCAAGCTCATGGAGCGATTTCAGAGATACTTGAAGCGACCGACTACTGAAAAGGTGCTCGATATTGGCGGTCGGGCGCGGAGCGGTGTACTTCGCGCCAACGACATGGAAGACAAAGATGTCACGGTGCTGGATGTCGTGGCAGACGAAGGAGTTACTGTTGTTGCCGATGCGCATCAGTTGAGCTCAGTTCTGCCAGCGTCCTACTTCGACGCCGTGACTTCGACCGCCGTGTTCGAGCATCTTGTCATGCCGTGGAAGGTCGCCATAGAAATGAATCGAGTGATGAAGGTAGGCGCCTGGGCTTTCATTTACACCCATCAGACCATTGGCATGCACGATCTACCCTGGGACTACTTCCGGTTCTCCGACAACGCGTGGAAAGGCATCTTCAACAGACATACGGGATTCGAAATCATCGGAACAGAATTGTCGCGTCCGCAAGTACATCATATCGTTCGTATGGTCCGAGGTGTACAAGCATGCGGAGAAGACGGCAGGATATGAGACTTCTCTTGTTTGCGTTCGAAAAATCGCAGAGACCGCTTTCGACTGGCCGCTTCGTGCTGCCGACGTGACCCAGGATCAATATCCAGTCGACTAGGGAGCAAGCCAGCCGCGGGATTTGAAACGTTCGTGTCCCCCACGGCCATCGGTATCTGGTGAGGTCCATTTCCGAGCGCGGCGGCGTTGACTTGAGTTACCTTTTGGGCGGTCGAATCGTATACGAAAAGTCGACTAAAACACCCGGCTGCGATGCCGTCTGCTGATAGTTATAACTGCCTCGCGCGGCGCGCGAGATCCCGCGCTCGAGCCGTCTCGCGCGCATCTGCATCGAATGCATCCCCCAGTCGTATGACCGCCAGCAGCGCGGGGTTGGCTACATATGACGCGCCTGTGCCGTCCGGTATCCGGGGATTCCGAAGGCCATCGAACCACAGCGCGAAAAGCGGATCGATTGGGATCGGCACGTCACCGCGACGGAGCGCCATATCGATGCCCTCCTCAATAAGTAGCGATGGGCCATATTCGCGCTTCAAATAGCGTTGGTACGCGGCGAATATCGTGTCAGCTTCGGCCCGTCGTCCGCTATTGATTAGAGCCTCGCATACTCGTGGCAAGGTAGATTCAATGTAGCCTGGCGCAACGGTCGCATAGGCGTTGGCCGCCGATAAGACTCTTCCTTCGTCGCCAAGCTTCGCGAGCAAGTCGGCCCCGGCAGCAGCGTCGTGTCCCGCAAGGCGCAAATACGCAGCACTGACGCGAGCGGGCCACAGCAAGGATATTGGTTCAAGGAAAAATATGGCCCCCAGCCGCGCGCAGGCAGTCGTCGCTTCCGCGGCTGCCGTAAACAGTTGCAAGGCGCGAACTCTATCGTTATCTACCTGCTGCGCAAGTGATCCAAGGAAATAATAGAGGCTGGGCAAGAAAAGGGGCGCCACCCGCCCGAGTCCGTTAGTGACGTGCACGCTGTAAGGCGCTTCGCTGTAGCCGATAAATCGGCCACCACCGGTCCGTATCGTTTTTCCAACTCCGAGACGAGCCGCGCCGCCACGGCCTTTGCCTCGGAGAGACGACCGGTATTGGCAAGATCGCGCAAGTATCGGTACGCGAGACCTTGCCAGAGCGACCCTGTATCCTCGTTGAGCGCGAAGCGCTGTGCTGCGTACTTGAAGTAGGCTGGCCGCAATTTGTCCGGATCCGTGTTAAAATTAGCGGACGATTTGACGCCCAAAGCATTTGGCGCTCGCCGAATTCGCGCACGTCAACATGGGAGAAGCCAGCCTCGCGAGCGATGTCACCCAGCGCCCGCGGAGACAGGAGAAATCCGTGGAAACCGGGTGCAAGCGCCGCCAGCAGCGCGGTCGACTGATTCTCCCGCGTGACACCCGACGCCGACGGCGTCGTCATCACGAGGACACCATCTTCGGCCACCCACCGCGCCAGCAGCGCAACAAAGGCTGCCGGGTCAGGAACGTGCTCGACCACTTCGCATGCGTAAACGATGTCAAAAGTACGATCGGCAACCGGCGCACAGTCTTGCAAGGAATTGCCGATGTATGGTGACATCCAGCAGCGCCGCCCCGGTGGCGCCATACTCCGCGATCTCAACGCCCACTGCTTCGCCACCGTTACAACGGCGCCAGAAATCAAGCGTGAAGCCAAACCCGCAACCCACCTCAAGAAGCGTGCGCGGCCCCGAAACTTGGTCCGCAAGAACCGGCCAAATGGATTCCCAGACCCCCGCAAAACCTTCGACGCAATGCCCGCCGAAATCATCGCGTCCCGGCCGAGGTCGCTGAAATCGGCGAACGCCTTGTGGGTCGTAGAACATACTCGCACATTTCGCGCATTTCAAAAGCGTCAGTAGCAGATATGGCGGCGCCATCGCTGGAACGTCAAGCACCGGCGCGTGGCCGCTGGCGTGCCCGCATACCGGACAGTGCTTGCCGTCGACCAGCGCCGTCGTGCGGCAGCCAGCGAATGTCGTCGGGAGTGATCGTCGAAGACATCGTCAATCGCCTCGAGTGACCAGGCTGCGGGTCGGGCGACTATGGATCATCGATCATGGCTGCGCTCGCGCGAGCGCGCGCAGCGTCGCAACCTCAACCAGGTCGCCCAGGCCGGATTCAAACAGGATCTTGACGAAGACCGGCCCGAAATTCTTCAGGCATGGCGTGAATTCGCCGGCGTCGACCGCCGGTCCACACGCCCACTCCAGATACCTGCTGCAGATCACCTTGGCCTCGCAAATGCCGGCGCTGCCGTTGCGGCCGCGTCGTTGCCTTCGTGCAGGCGATAGTTGTACAGCGGCAATGGTACCCAAACCGGCTCCGCAAGCTGCAGCGCACGCAGGCAGAAGTCCCAACCGCGACTATACAGGTAATCACGAAAGCCCCCGACCGCCCGGAAGAAATCCCGAGAGACGAACAGGTTGCCCGACGAAGCGGGATGTTCTGCGCGGGCATCGCAATACCCAGCGTTTGCCGGGCCGGGCTTTCGGCGACCGCGCAATAGAGATCGTAGACGAACGGTTCCGCAGCGGGTCGATCTCCTGACCGTCGCCATCGACGCACCGCACCGACGAGAATCCCCATGACGCTCCCGCGGCGGCTACCTGTTCGATCATGTGGCGAACGCGATCCGGGTGTGCCCAATCATCCGCGTTGAGCAGGCTGATGAATTCTCCGTTGGCCATCGCCGCGGCCTCGTTGAGCGTCGCCGCGGCGCCACGGTGCTCCCGACCGACAAAGCGGGCGGGAAACGGAGACGCGCCGAGGCAGCGCTCGATCACCGCAGGCGAATCGTCCGCCGATCCGTCGTCGATGACGATGATCTCGACGTTGCGATAGCTCTGCTCGTATACCGACAGCAGCGCCTGCTCCACGTATCGCGCCTGATCGTGACAGGCGATGACCACAGTGACCGGTTGGCCGCTGGCGCCGGCTTGGCGTCGTACCAAGGCACGGGCGCGATACCGCTCGGGCCGTGGACACCAGTGTCCAGACTTGCGGCGGGTATTCGTCGGCCAGAATGAGCGCCAGATTGTGCCGATAGGTCCAGATCTTCCAGTCGGTCGCATCGAGCGCCTGCAGCACATAGGCCTTCGCCCGGTCGCGTTCGCCTCGCTCCAGGCAGATAACGCCGAGCATGTGGAGCGCGTCGGGGTTCCCCGGTTCCATCTCAAGCACCGCGCGATAGCTGCGTTCCGCATCGCTTGGCCGCCGGGCCTTCTGGTGTGCGAGCGCCTCCTTCATCAACTGCCCAACGCGCTCCGGCGAGGAAAGTACCTCGCGCGAGGTCTCCGCATCCGGGCGGCCATGACAATCCTTGTAGCGGCGACCACTTCCGCACGGACAGGGCTGGTTGCGGGACGGCTCGGTTTGCATATCAGGGCGAGACGTAGCGCCGCACGACTTCCGCGAGCCGACGCCCGGTGACGCGCAAATCATAGTTGCGCTTGACCTCCTCGAGGGCGGCGGCGCCGATAGAGCTGCGCAGGTCCGCCGATTGCACCATCTGCTCAAGCGCCGCGATCCACTCGTCCGGTCGGTTGACCAGCAAGCCCGTGTGACCGTGCCGCACACTGTCGATAAAAGGCGAAACGCGGCTGTAAACGCCGGGGACGCCACAGCCGGCGTATTCACGGTATTTGTTGTCCGTCTTGTATTGGTCGAATTCGTCCCCGATCAATGGCGCAATGCCCACGTCCCATCGGCGGTCCAGCGTGAATCGCAGGTATCCATCGTATTCGGCGATCCAGGGGTGCAGAACGACGTTTGGCAGCTCGCTCAACGCCTCCGGCATCCAGCCCACGAATTCGAACGCGACCTCATCGCCGTATCGCTCGAGGAAATGCCTGACCACGGGCACCAGCAGCGGCGACACGCGGGCCGCGGCGTCGTCGGGTAGCCGATGCGCACGCCGCGCCGGGGCTCGGTCGGTCTTGCGTCGCGGCGTTCGAGGAGCTTCGTCACCGTCGCAACATCGAAACCCGGCCGCACGAACTCGGTGAGCGTACCTGGATGTCGCGTCGCGACATAATCGCGCAGGCGCGACGACCAGCAGACGACCACGCCGGCGTGGCGCACGAAAGCATCGAGCGTTTCGACGGTCGCCGGATGCTGGAAGAAAGCCGCGAGATCGAAGCTCGTCTCATGAGTGATCTCCCAGAAATTGTCGTCGAGGAAATAGGCGTAGCGCAGCTGCCGGCGGGACAGGTGGTCGGGCAGCCACGAGAACCGCGGATAGCACAAGCGGGAGACAATGTCGGCCGGCCGGCGAACTCGGCGCCGAACAGATCCTTGGCGATGCGAACTTCGACATCGCGAAAGCCTTCGCGCAGCTCACGGGCCAGCAGCCGCGTCGTGGGAATGTCCCCGTCCGCCACCAGCAGCGCCGCCGGGTCCGGAGTCATCGTCCGGGCCGAGTCTCAGGCACTCGACTCATGCGATTCGGCGACACGGGGAATCGAAGCGGACTCGTGTTGCCGTGCTGTGCGGGACGACGTCGGGAGCGCGCCATGGCATTCCTTGAATCGTCTGCCGCTACCGCACGGACATGGACCGTTTCTCCGGTATTCGCCATCGACTAGCGCGTGGCGCGATGACGTGGTGTCCGGGAGTGCACGAACGACGCGAAGCATTGGCTATCGGGACCGCTGCCGGAAGAAGGCAGTCGAGGACCAGACCAGCGTCGCGCCGGCCGGGCTCGGCGCTGGTCGCCGTCGCCTTCAGCAGTCTCGCCTGGTCCGCCAGCTCGCGCAATCTGGGTCCGAATACCGGATGGTCGGCATTCGCTTCGCCGGTTCGGATGACCGCAGCCGCTTCGGCGTGGGTCTTCGGCGGGAAAGCTTGCGCGCATCGCAAAGAAAGGCGCATACAACGGATCCAGTGGAAGGTCCGCGCCGGCATCGCGCAGCCGTTCCTCGACGCCGCCGGCTGTGGTTATCGCAGCGCCGTAGCGGTCGGACAAATATAGCGCTTATACCGGTGCAAACAGCCGCTGCGCATCGCGGTAGCCGTGGCCCCACAACCCTTCGCATATTGTGGGCACAGTGGATTCGAGCAGATCGCGTGATGCCAGGGCAAACGCATTGCGCGCTTCGCATCGGACACCTTGATCGAGGATCCGGACAAACAGGTCGACGCCAGCGGCGATGTCGCCGGCCGCGATAAGCAGTTCTGCCTGCCGCGCCCGGGCCGGCCAGAGCAGCGACAGCGCTTCGAGGAAAAAAAGCGTTTCAAGTTTTCCCGACTCCAGTATGCATTCGACGGCCCCGGTGTAATAGCGCATTGCGCGATCGGCATCGCGATCATGGTGTTGCGCCAACGCTCCGAGAAGGCAGAACAGCGACGGCGAGAAATAGGGAACCGCGCGCCCATACTCGGCGAGACTCGTGCAGTTCTTCAGTCGCGCGAGGGCGGCGACCGGGTCGCCGGCCTCGGCACCGAAGCTCGCTTCGATGCCGGCGAGTAACCTGCCGAGAACTTCATTTCCCTCGCAAGCTGCCCCACGGCGATGAGATCCTTTGCCAGGCGATAGGCGAAACCCTGCCAGACGGGGGATGTGTCCTCCGTTGGCGTAGCAACGCGCCCGGCCAGGTACCCGAGGTAGGCCGCCCGTGCTCGCGGCCGATGCGGGTTCACGCGCAGCGGTCGGCGCGATGCCCACAGGAACTGCCTCTCGTTCGCGGTGTGGATTTCGACATGGGCAAATCCCGCACGGCGGGCCGTATCCTCGAACGCTCCGGAAGACAGTAGGAAACCGTGAAAACCGGGCGCCAGCGCCGCAAGCAGCGTGGTCGACTGGTTCTCTTGGCCGATGAACGAGGCCGCAGGCGTAGTCATGATCAACACGCCATCGTCGGAGACCCATCGCGACAGCAGCGCGACAAACGCCGAGGGATCGGGGACGTGCTCGATCACTTCGGAAGCGTAGACGACCTCGAATCGCCGGCCGGCCAGCGCCTTGCAATCCTGCAGCATCTCGGCGTAGATTGTCACGCCCAGTTGCCGGGCTCCCTCCCGGCCGTAATGGGCGAGTTCGAGTCCAACGGCCTCGCCGCGTCCTGTTCGTTGCCAGAAATCCAATGCAAAGCCGAAACCGCAGCCCACGTCGAGAATGAGCCCTTGTCGGCGGCAGCCAATATCGGCCAGATCGTCTCCCAGACGCCGCCACCAACCTCGACATAAAAGCGCCAGAACTGTTCGCGCTCATGCCCGAGATCGGAAAAGTCGGCAATGTCCGGCGGTTCGTAGAATGCGCTGCCGCACCCGGAACAGCGAATCAATGTAAGCGTGCGGCCACGCGGCTCCATCGCGGGTACCGTAAGTATCACGGAGTGTCCACCGATGCGATTGCAGACCGGACAACGCTTGTCGTCGATAACCAACCGCGGCGATGGCGACCAATCGATGTCGTCTGGGGTTACCGGCGCATCCACAGTTAACGCCTCATGGTGAATCGGCCCGGCAGGCAAGCGTGTGCGCCTTTGCCGGATGAAATTGAGGGGCCGCTGCAAGCATCAGTCTGCCACGACCGGATCGTGCGCATTCAGCGAAAGAGGCGGAAAGCTTGGCGACGGTTCGGCGAACTCGTTCAATTCGAACAGGTGTGGCGCCGCTGCCAAGTTGGGATTATAGGCACGATCCGATGCGAGGCGCGGCCCCCAGCGTCGCTGCATTGCGCTTCGGTCGGCGGCTTCCTCATCGCTCACCGAAAAGGATGCTGCTGCGACCGTAGCGGATAGGCGTAGGCAAGCTCAGCGCCAGGGTGCCAGCGATTGCGATAGCCGTTGTCGGCAAGACGCAGGCAGAAATCGACGTCCCGGTATCGGGCCCTGAGCATCGTGGTGTCCAGGCCGCCCACCTCGATCCACAGGCGTTTCGAACGGCCATGCAGCCGAGGCCGACGGCGGACAGACTCTGCACGACCCGCTCCGTACTCCTGCCTTGAGCCAATCGCGCGGAGCGCCGACATAAGGCGATGCGGCGACCATATTCGGATCCAGGATATATCCGGCATGAACCGTGCGCCGCTCTCCATCGTACAGCAGCGCGCCGACCACACCGACGGACGCTTGCGACGCGTGGCGAACCAGCAGGTCGAGCCAGTCTGCCGCCATCGGAGCAAGACCCTCGTCGACCAGAACGACCACTTCGGCGTCCACACCCGCGACCGCCGCATTGACCTCCGCCGCGCGCGCGAGTCGATCGCAGGAGGCGCGGCATCGACGTCGCTAATCGCCGACGCCGCGGCGCCGGTCCGGACGAACACGGCATCGTGACCGGCCGCACGGGCCAGCTCGCGCCAGCGCTCCGTTCGACCATCGCGTTCTCCCGTGCCACTCTGCAAAATGACCAGACAGACCTTCGGCGGGCCCAGCGCGAGAATCGGGTCTGCCTGCAGGAAAGCCCCGTTGACCGCGCGGATGATCGTCGCCTGCGCGCCGGTCCGCGCCACATGCGAGGCGACCGCGCGTTGTTGCGCCGACTCCGCATAAGCTTTGCTCTGCATCGCGCGCGCGGTTGAGCCTTCGATCGCGCGCCAGTGATAAAGCACATGCGGCACGTGGACGATATGTTTAGATCTATCGTTTCGCTGACGCGCAGCACGAGGTCCCAGTCCTGCGCACCGTCGTAACCGAGCCTGAATCCTCCCAACGAACGCAGGGCCTCCACCCGATAGACGCTGAGATGGCTGATGTAGTTTTGCGCCGTCAGCAGCACCGGATCCCAGTCGGGCTGAAATACGGCTGATAGCGCCTGCCCTGTTCGTCGATCTTGTCTTCATCGCTGTATAGCAGCACCGTGTCCGGGTTCCGGGCGAGGGTCTCCGCAACCAGCTGGAGAGCCCACGGCGCGATCTCGTCGTCATGGTCGACGAGCGCAACAAATTTTCCGTCACGAGTCCGAGCGCCGTGTTCGACGCCGCGGCGATTCCGCCGTTCTCCAGACGATATTCGACCCGGATGCGCCAATCACGCTTCGCGTACTCGTCGAGTGTCGATCGCGTCATTGCGAGGGTGGAGGCATCGTCGGCAATGCAGAGCTCCCAGTGCGGCCAGGTCTGCGCAAGAACGCTGTCGAGACATGCGCGCAGCCAGCGTTCCGGGGAATTGTAGGTAGGCATGGCGATGGAAATGGTCATCGGTGCCTGGCGCGCTGCATCGCTACGCCACCGCGCGATCGTCGCTGCCGACGGATTGTCGAATCGTTCGATCCAGTTGCGATACTCGATGTCCCGACTCCGCTCCCTGGCGACGAACTTGGCCTTAACGAGATGCTGCGCAACGTCGGCAGGTCCGGCCGCAAGACGATCGCACGTTCGATCCACGCGATCGCCTGGTCGTATTCGCCTAGTTGGTAATGGACGACCCCCACCATATGAGTCGCGTCGACATTCGTCGGATCGATCTCGAGCGCCCGGGTGTAGAGACGCATTGCTTCGCGATGCTGTCCGGCCTGCTGCAGGCGAGGGCTGTCTCATCGTCCTGCCCAACTCACCCTGCGCGGTACCGGGGGCGAGCGCGCCGTGACACTCCTTGTAGCGACGGCCGCTGCCGCAATGGCACGGGGCATTGCGCGATACAGGTTCGTGGGAGCTATCGGCCATGCTCAGGCTTCGGCGAACGGCGGGTGCGCGGAGCCCTGAGCCGCAGGCACGGCGGGAGTAACGGCGCCCAGGCCCTTGTGGGGTAGCGCAGAAAGGCCGCGCGTGCGTCGATGGTGGCGAGCCAGGGATGACGAGGATGCCGGCAAAGAACGAATCCAGAACGCGCTCTCCATCGATCCGACCGGCGAGCGTCAGCGCTGCGAACGTGTTGTCGCCGTGCAGGCGGTACTGATAGAGGCGCTGGTCGACGAACGCGAGACGCGTGACATACGTCGCCGCGAGCAGGAAATCCCAGTCATGACAGACGCGCATGGCGCGAATCCACCGATCCGGCCGAGAAGGTGGCGGCGGAATAGAAGATTGCCGGTAGAGATCGCGATGTTGTGCTCTATCAGTGGGTACAGGAGATTGGGCGCCGCGATACCCTCATCGATGCGGCGGCGCAGCTTGCGCGTATAGACGGTGTCCAGTGTCGCACCGTCATCGTCGATGAACGACGTGTCCGGAAACGCCAGGTCGGTGCCCGGCGCAAGCGCCGCAACCAGACGCTGCAGCCGCTCGGGATGAAAGGTGTCGTCGGAATTGATCGCGGCCAAGATGTCGCCGCGCGCCACCGCCATGCCGCGATTGAGCGCCGCGTCGGCGCCAGCGTTTGCCTGCGACACCAGCGTCACCGGGAACGAGACCTGCCGCCGCGAACGCGGCGACGATCTCGCGCCGTCGCTGGACCCATCGTCCACGACGATCAGCTCGCGCGGCTCGAGCGTCTGGGCCGCGATCGAAGCCAGCGTCCGCGGCAGAAACCGCGCATGATTGTAGAGCGGCATCACCAGCGAAACCTCGTTGCCGTCGGAGCCGAGGATTTCGCGCCCAAGTCGCCGTAGCGCTTCAGGCTTATTGCGCCCGACGCGATCAGCGATGCGGTATCCCGTTCGACGTCGGCAAATCGAGGACGGGTCGGCGCCGGCGCAAATTCTCGGCTTCTGGCCGCGCGGACCGCTTCAAGGTAGCGGCGGCCGTATCGTCGATCGGGCTCCAGATGATTTCCTTCTGCCCACTCGTTCCATGCATTGACGAAGAGCAGTCTTTCGTCGCCGCGATGCCGCAATCTCGTCTGGGCGATTGCGTGGCCTAGCCAGACGCCGAAGAGCTCCGGACTGGAGTCGACGACGACCATCCCTTCATTCTGCCGCCGCGCCGTGTTGTCCCACATCGGCGTCACGCCACGGAACTGGCGATACGGCGGTCGAGGCAGCATAAGATAATGCGCCGCCAGACTCGCGTAGCCGAAGACCGTGCCCCGAAACGCCGGATTGGTGATATCGACCCGATCGAATCGATTCTCGGCGGCATGCCCCAGCGGAGGAAACTCGACCGCGGCGTCGAAGCCGTGCACTGTCGGGTCGTCCAGCGCGTTTCGCTGCACGGCACAGAGGTAGAGGTCACCGCGCCCTTCGCGGCGGGCGGTTTCACGCCATATCGAAACAGTCTGAGCAATGTTCGGGATGGCGCCGATATGGTAGACCAGCAGCAGCGGACGGCCGCCGACACGCGGAGTAGCGACGATCGCGAACAGCGGGAAAGGCTCCGGATGAAGGCGAGGTCGTCGTCGCGGCGAATGCTGCTGCGCAATCAGGATTTCGTGGTCGCGCCCGTCCCAGCGCCGCGTCCAGTTCTCGTTCGCCCAGCAGAGCAGAACGGAAAATCGGGTCGCCCGACGCCGAGCACTCGTCGAAAGGCCGGTCGAAGAAGCCGCTTGCCGTCGAACCAGTAGTGGTAGTAGCAGAAGCCGTGCGATGCCGTGCCGCGAGCCAGCTCGGCCTGCGCGCGCCGCACCTCCGGCAGCCGCAGGTCGTAGAAGCCAGCTCCCCCGGCAGTGCGGCTGATAGTGCCGCGAACTGGGGCGTGCGCCGCGCGACGTTGGTCCATCGGTGAAGCCCTTGCCCCACCACGCGTCGTTTTCGGGAATCGGATGGAATTGCGGCAGGTAGAACGCGATGACGCGCACCGGCGCGTCGTCTGCCGCCGGAGTGGGTCCAGCCGAAGGGGCACCAATGCCCCGGCGGCGGCGGCCATTCGTGCGCAGCGCGTTCGAGCTCCGTCTCGACTACGCGGCGATCGATCGCGTCTGACGCCAGTCGCCGGTTGAAGCGTGCAGCCTCCACGCCGGGGTTGACCCGGAGGGCACGGTCGATCAGGGCCAGCGATCGCTCGAACTCGCCACGCTGGAAGTAGGCCACGCCGCACATGTGCAGCGAATCGAAATCGTCAGGGGCTTCGGCGAGACTTTCCGATACAGCTCGATCGCCTCCCGCAGAGCGCCCTTCTGCTGTGCGGCAAGCGCCTGCTGCTTGAGAACGGCGATCCCATCCAGCCGCTTGCCGGCCGCGGAGGGGCCGGCGGACCCGCCGCGGCGCCATGGCATTCCTTGTATCGTCTGCCACTGCCGCAAGGGCACGGAGCGTTGCGCGAAACCGGGCTTTGCACCGCGAGCGTCGCCCTTCGTCAATGACTGCCGTGTTGAGCGAGATTCTCGAAACGCGTGTATTCGCCCAGAAAGGCCAGTCGCACGTGCCGATCGGACCGTTGCGCTGCTTGCCAACGATGATTTCGGCGATGCCCTTGTCCTGCGTATCCTGGTTGTAGACTTCGTCGCGGTAGATGAACAGGATCATGTCGGCGTCCTGCTCGATCGCTCCGGACTCGCGCAGGTCGGACATCACCGGCCGCTTGTTGGGCCGCTGCTCGAGACTGCGGTTCAGCTGCGACAGCGCAATCACCGGAACTTTAAGCTCCTTGGCCAGCGCCTTCAGCGATCGCGAGATTTCGGAAATTTCGGTCGCGCGGTTTTCGCCTTCGCCGACCGCCTGCATCAGCTGCAGATAGTCAACGACGATGCGCCGAGCTTGCCGCCGTACTGGCGCGACAGGCGCCGCGCCCGCGCGCGCAAGCTCGAGGGCGTTCAGTGCCGGCGTCTCATCGATGTGGATCGGCGCATCGTTCAGGCTGCCAAGCGCGCCCGAAAGCCGTTCCCAGTCGTCGTTCGACAGGCGTCCGGTGCGAATTTGTGCTGGTCAAGCCGACCGACCGAGCCCATCAGGCGCATCGCCAGTTGCGTCGCGCCCATTTCCATGCTGAAAATCGCGACCGGCATCTCGAGGTGAGCGCGATGTGCTCGCCGATGTTGAGCGCCAGGGCGGTCTTCCCCATGCTCGGCCGACCGGCGATGACGACCAGATCGCCTTCCTGAGGCCCGAGGTCATCGGTCGAGATCGGTGAACCCGGTCGCGACGCCGGTGACGTCGGACGGATTGTCGCGGTTGTACAGGAACTCGATGCGCTCGACGACCTGCGTCAGCAGCGGACGAATATCCTGAAAACCCTGCTGTCCGCGCGCGCCATGTTCGGCGATTTCGAAGACCTTGCGTTTCGGCGTGATCGAGGATTTCGCGCACGCTGCGGCCCAGCGGATGGTAGGCGCATTCGGCGATTTCGCCGCCGGCGGCGGCAAGCCGGCGCAGGATCGCGCGCTCGCGCACGATTCGGCATAGCGCCGGATGTTGGCGGCAGTCGGAACGTTCTCGACCAGCGCGCCGAGGTAGGCCATGCCGCCGACATAGTCGAGCTTGGTCAGCGACTGCAGCGCCTCGGCCAAGCGTGACCACATCGGCGGGCTTGTTGTCGGCGATCAGCCCGACCGTGGTCTTGTACAGCAGGCGATGCGCGTCGCTGTAGAAATCCTCGCATGCCCAGGATGTCGGCGACTCGATCGGCGCGCCGTTGTCGAGCAGCAGGCCGCCGAGCACGGACTGTTCTGCCTCGATCGAATGGGGCGGAACCTTCAGTGCTTCGAGTTGCGGATCGTTGGGCATGCGGAAGGATTCGGACCTGCGGAAGGCAGCAGGCATTTTAGCAGTTGCCAGCGCGCCTTGCGGCGGCTAGTGCCTGCTGAATGATCAGCCGGGAGTACGCGCGCAGGCCAAAGCAAAGGGGCCGTTTTCCGGCCCCTGTGAGTGCCGCGCGCGAACGGCAGGTCAGCCGGCCTGAGTTCCGGTCGTATCGCCCAGACCGTGACGTGATGTGCGCCCGAGTCGGGGTGCAGCGCGATCGTCAGCGGAAACTCGCCGACATGCTTCAGCGGACCGTCGGGCATGCGCACCATGCTTTTTCGACCGTATGGCCGAGAGCCTGCAGCGCTTCGACGATGTCGACATTGGTCACCGAACCGAAGAGGCGTGCCGTCGACGCCGGCTTTCTGCGTGATCTGCACCGGACGCCCTCGAGCCTCGTGGCCTGCTCCTGCGCATGCGCCAGCTTCGGCGGCCGCCTTTTCCAGCTCGCCGCGCTTCGCCTCCAGAAGCTTCAGGTTCTCCGGCGTCGCGCGCTTCGCCTTGCCTTGGGGGATCAGGAAATTGCGCGCGTAGCCCTGCTTGACCTTGACGACTTCGCCAAGGTCGCCGACGTTCTGGACTTTTTCCAGCAAATGATTTGCATGCAGTCTCGCTCCGGATCAGTGCAGGTCGGTGTACGGCAACAGCGCGAGGTAGCGCGCGCGCTTGATTGCCGTCGACAGCTGGCGTTGGTAGCGGGCCTTGGTGCCGGTAATGCGAGCCGGCATGATCTTGCCGTTCTCCTGCACAAAGTCCTTCAGGATGTCGATGTCCTTGTAGTCGATTTGCTTGACGCCTCGGCGGTAAAGCGGCAGAATTTCTTGCGCTTGAACAGGTTATTGCCGCGTTCGCGCTTCTTGCCATCCTTGCCTTTACCTTTGCCTTTGGCATTTCTTCCCATGGGACGGGGCATGTCAGTTTCCTTTGCATTTCGTGTTGGCGGTCAGCGTCGCTGAGCTCACGATCAGTTCGAATTCGTTAACGTGCAGTGCGACGGTGATGCCGGTGCGATAGCGACGCGCAAGAAAGCCCTTGCAACGCAGCTTGCGCGCCGGGTGTCACCGCGGCCAGCGCCTTCGCCACCGGACCGAGCGCGACCGCAGCCAGTTCGCAAGCGACGCGGCGTTCACTGCCCGCCTCGACCTGCGTCGATTCGTGCACCAGCTGAAATCCAGCGCCGGCACGCCGGCCGGCGTAAAGCGCAAGGCGTCACGCGATTGCATGCGCGCGTCCAGCGTCACCTGATTGGCCTGCACGTTGTGCTTGCGTCGACGGAAGCCGCGCCTATGCTGCGCGGCCGGCGCGCAGCGCCGGCTGCGGCGGCTGCGCTGCCGGGGCTGCCGCAGGCGCGCCTGCCGTCGGCGCCGCGCGCTGCGCCGGCACCGGCCGGAGACAGCGATCGCGATTTCTCTTCCTTCATCATCGGCGAAGGCGTGACGGCGGCTTCGCGCATCGCGACGATCAGGTGGCGGAGGACCGCGTCGTTGAACTTGAACGCGTGCTCGAGCTCGGTCGAGCGTCGGTGCATCGCACTCGATGTTCATCAGGACGTAGTGGGCCTTGTGCATCTTGGCGATCGGATAAGCCAGCTGCCGGCGGCCCCAATCCTCGAGGCGGTGGATCCTGCCGTTGCCCGCCGTGACCATGGCGCGGTAGCGCTCGACCATCGCGGGCACCTGCTCGCTCTGGTCGGGATGCACAATAAATACGATTTCGTAGTGACGCATGCAGACTTGCTCCTTATGGACTGGTTGGGCGATCGATTATGGCTCGCCGGGGGCCTCCCCGTCTGCGGCGGGTGAGGCAAGGAACCCGAAAGTATAGCCGAATTCGCTCGTCCGGACAAGGGGTTAAGGCATCCAGCGCGCCGACGGAGCGATCGACTTCAATCGCTGTCGAATAATTGCCTATCCTTTCGACAATGCTGGAGTTTTCATGGCCACTGCCCACGCCACCTCAGGCGAATTGATCGACATCCGGCCGTTCGGCCCGGCGCTGCCGCAGGTCGCATCGGAAACGCTGGTGCGCGCCGAGCACCTCGAGGTGTTTCGCCTGGTCCTGCTGGCCGGCCGGTTTCTGCCCGGCCATGACCATCGGCGGCCGGTAACGATCCAGTGCATCGAAGGCTGCATCGAGCTTGTCACCGGCGACCGGACGCTGCCGATGCACGCCGGCAGCCTCGTCTACCTGGCGGGCGGCACGCCGCATGAGCTTAGGGCGGTCGACGATTCGTCGCTGCTGGTCACCTTGCTCGTACGCCGCGAGTGAGCGCGTTGGCTTCGCCGAAGCACGAGAAGACACCGTTGGTCCTGACGATCGGGCATTCGACCCGGCCGATCGAAGTGTTCGTGGGCCTGCTCGCCGCCAACGGCGTGACGCATCTGATGGACGTGCGCACGATCCCGAAGTCACGCCACAACCCGCAGTTCAACAGCGATGCTTTGGCGGGGTCGCTGCGCGACGCGGGCATCGGCTACACCCACGTTCCCGGCCTCGGCGGCTTGCGCCGTGCACGGCCCGATTCGGCCAATGCGGCGTGGCGCAATCCATCGTTTCGCGGGTACGCCGACTACATGCAGACCCCGGCATTCGCCGGGCATCTCGCCGAGGTCATCGAACGGGCGAAGAGCGAGCGCATCGCGCTGATGTGCGCCGAAGCCGTCCCATGGCGTTGCCATCGCTCATTGATCGCCGACGCGCTAGTCGCGCGCGGTATCGCCGTCGAGGAGATCGTCAGCGAGACGCGGCGAACGCCGCACAAGCTGACGCCGTTTGCGCGGGTCGATGGCGTCTCGGTTACTTATCCGGCGATCGACGCTGGACAGCCGGGTTGACCAGCGAAAGCCGCAGCTTCTTTACAGTCGCGGGCCAGGACTTCAGGGGCCGGTTAAACTGCCGGCAGTCGCGCTGGCTCCCTGACAGACGCGCAATCCATCGCCGACAACCGTCGGGTTGCTATTTGGCACCCGCCGCCGCGTGCGCCGCGTCGGTTCGCTCCTCTCCTGCCGGAGCGTAGGCAGCCAGACGCCACATCGCGCTCACTCTTCGGACATCGCCGCCAACACTTTCACCCGCGCATAAAACCGCGGCAGGTCGCCGCCTTCGGCGGCTAGCAATCCAGCGAACTCCGGCAGCTTGCGCGTATACAGGCCGACGGCGGCAAGGCTCGCATTGTTCGGCCCCTGCGCGAACCAGTTGTCGTATGCCGGATAGCCGCCCCATTCGCGCTTGAGCGCGTCATAGTCGGCGCGCATCTGCGCAAACTCAGCGGCCTTGCCGGCACGCTTGGCGACGATGCTCGCATCGCTCGCGTACAAGGCCTCGAGCGAATGCTGCGTGCGGTCGATCAGCGTCCGGAATCCCTCGCGATAGCGCTGCGCGGCGGCGAATTGCGCGGTCAGCGCCGGATCGTTCTGCGCCGCGAGCCAACGCTTGAGCCCCTCCTGCTCGACCGAGACGGCGAACGACTCGTTGAACACCGTGTCGTCCTTCGCATAGACGACCTGGTGCGCGAGCTCATGGAAAATCAGCCGCGCGATCTCGATGTCGGGATAGCGGATGAACGTCGACAGCATCGGATCGGCGAAATAGCCGAGCGTCGAATACGCGGGGACGCCGCCGACATGGACGTCGTCGCCGGCCGCGACGAGCTCCGCCGCTTCGGTGCGCGCGGCCGCCTCGCTGAAGTACCCGCGATAGTTGACGCAGCCCGCAATCGGAAAGCACCACTGCAGTGGCTTCAGCGATAGCTCGGGTGCTGCGAAGACGTTCCACAGTACGAAGCGGCGATCGAGCTGGGCGTAGCGTCGGTAGCTCAGATTGTCGGGCAGCCCGAGCTCGCGGCTCGCATAGTTGCGGATGGCGACGACGCGCTCGAGCTTGTGCTTGAGCGCCGGATCGCCGGTCTCGTCGACGACGCTGGCGATCGGTTGCGCGCGGCCGAGCAGGTCGAACTGGCCGCGTATGCCCTGCCAGTAGTATTCGGCGGTCGTGCAGCCAGCAAGCAGCATCAGCACGATTATCGCGGCGAGCGAACGTATCATCGGCGGCGCAATCCCGGCAGCCAAGCCGCAAGCCGGCGCACGCCTTCGCGCAACCGGTCGATCGCGATCGTATAGGCGAAGCGCACATGGTCGCCGGCGCGATGCGATCCGAAATCGACGCCTGGCGTGAATGCGACCCCGGTGTTGGCCAGCGCCTCTCGGCAGAAGCGCTCGCTGTCGAGACCGAACGGCGAGCAGTCGGCGTAGACGAAAAACCCGCCGGTCGGCAGCAGCGGAATCGCGAAACCCAGCTCGCGCAAGGCCGGCACCAGGAAGTCGCGCCGCGCCTGGAATTCGCCGCGGCGCCGCTCGAGAATCGCCATCGTCGCCGGCTCGAAGCACGCGAGCGCGGCACGCTGCGACAGGGTCGGCGGCGAGATATAGAGGTTCTGCGCCAGCTTTTCCAGGTCGCGTATGTGCCGCTCGGGCGCGACCAGCCAACCGAGCCGCCAGCCGGTCATGTTGAAGTATTTGGAAAAGCTGCTGATCACGAAAATGTCGTCGGCCAGGGCCAGCGCGGTCTGCGGCCGGCCGGCGTACGAAAGTCCCAGGTAGATCTCGTCGACGATCAGCGCGCCACCGCGCGCGGCGACGGTGGCGGCGATGCGCTTCATCTCGGCGGGCGCGACCGTCGTCCCCGTGGGGTTCGACGGGGTGGCGATCAATGCGCCGCGCGTGCGTGGCGTCCACGCTCCGGCAATGACAGCGGAATCGAGCTGGTAGTTCGATTCCGGTCCGACCGGGAGCCCTACCGCCTCGCCTTCAAGCGTTCGAATGAAGTGGCGATTGCACGGGTAGCCGGGATCGGACATCAGGATCTGCTCGTCGCGATCGACCAGCAAGGCCAGGGTCAGCAGCAGCGCCGCCGACGATCCGGCCGTGACCACGATGCGCTCCGGCGGGACCGCCACGCCGTAGTGCTCGTCGTAATGGCGCGCGATCGCGGCGCGCAACTCGGACAGGCCCAGCGCCGACGTGTAGTAGATGCCGCCGCCCTCGAGCGCGGCCCGCGCCGCCGCGAGGACCGGCTCGGGCGTCGGGAAATCCGGCTCGCCGATTTCCATGTGGACGACATCGCGCCCCGCCGCTTCGAGCGCACGCGCGGCGGTCTGCACTTCCATGACGTGGAAGGGCGCGATTTCCTGGACGCGAGTGGCGGTTCGGCGGCGGACATCCATCGGACGGATGAGAGACGAAGGTGCGAAAAGGTGTATGTTAGCCGGATTCTCCGAATGGGAGCCTGTCATGCGCGCGCTGACATCTGCCATCCTGTTCTTGCTGACGTGTGCTGCCCTGCCCGCCGCCGCCTCGGTGTTCAAATGCGCGGCCGAAAAAGGCGAGGTCGTCTATCAGGACGTGCCCTGCGGCGCCGGACGGGAGCTGCGCAATTTCGACACCGACCCGCCGGCGCTGACCGTCATCCCTGCGACGCCTGCCGCTGCCGCCCCGGCCCCGGCGAGAAGCCGCGCCGAGCGTGCGGAAAAGCCCGGCCGAGACACCGCGCGGCGAGACGCCGACGACCGCCGGGCGAGCGAGCGGAAATTCGTGCGCAGCGGCATGAGCGAGGCCGAAGTCCTGCAGCGCCTCGGCCGGCCCGACGTCACGACCGGCGGCAGCCAGAGAGCCGGCCGGCGCTGGGCCTATCTTCCCCGTCCCGGCGACCCCGACACGATGACGACCTTGACGCTGCAGGGCGGCAGCGTGACCGACGTCGATCGCAAGCTGGTGCGCTGACATCGCAGCACCCACCGCCGCTCGCGCGGCAGCCGCTTCCGTCCCGCGCCGAGTCCGCAGTCAGTCCCGACGCTAATCCCTGTCGACGCTATAGCGGCCGGGGCCGAACGCCATCACCATCAGCATCCCGCCGATGATCGCGATGTTCTTGGTGAAGTTGATCTGCTGTGCCATCGCTTCCGCCGGCGGCACCGACCAGAAATTGTGGAAGATCGGCGTGATGACGATAAGGAAGACGACGAACGCCAGCGCCGCCCATCGCGCGCGAAATCCGATCAGCAGCGCGAGCCCGCCGATGAATTCGACGATGATAGCCCCGACCGCCAGGACTTGCGGCATCGGCAGGCGGGCGCTCGCAATGTAGCCTGCGGTGCCCTGAAAGTCGGTGATCTTGCCGAAGCCCGAATAGACGAAAATCGACGCCAGCAGCACGCGGCCCAGCAGCGCCAGTATCGCGGACCCGTGATCCATGTTTGCCTCCGCTTTCGTGTGCATCGGTTGTCCATGCGGCCGGGCATTCCGGCCGCGCCTGGTGACTTTAGAGTTTGTAGGCCCGTTTGGCCAAACCGTACGCCAACTCGGGCGCGAGATCAAAGGCCTCGTCCTCGTCGATCCTGTGCTCGGCGACCAGCTGCGCGAGATAACGACAGTCGATGCGGCGCGCGACGTCGTGCCGCGCCGGGATCGACAGGAACGCGCGTGTATCGTCGTTGAAGCCGACGGTGTTGTAAAAGCCCGCGGTCTCGGTCGTCTGTTCGCGAAAGCGCAGCATGCCTTCGGGGCTGTCGTGGAACCACCATGAAGGTCCCAGCCGCAGCACCGGGTAGTGCCCGGCGAGCGGCGCCAGCTCCCGCGCGTACGACGTTTCGTCCAGCGTAAAGAGTATCAAGGTGAGCTTGCGATCGTTGCCGAACCGATCGAGCAGCGGCTTGAGCGCGCGGACATAATCGGTCCGGGTCGGGATATCGGCGCCTTTGTCGCGGCCGAAGCGCGAGAACACAAAGGGGTTGTGATTGCGCAGCGATCCCGGATGGATCTGCATCACCAGGCCGTCGTCGAGGCTCATCCCCGCCATTTCGGTAAGCATCTGCCCGCGAAACGCTTCGGCTTCGGCGGGCGTGGTCGCGCCATCGAGCGCCTTCCGGAACAGCCGTTCGCAGTCGCCCGCCGGCAGGTCCGAGGTCTGCGCCGTCGGATGCCCGTGATCGGTCGACGTCGCCCCCATCGTCTTGAAGAACGCGCGGCGCTTGCGGTGGGCCGCGAGGTAGCCGCTCCAGCGGCCGGTGTCTTCGCCGGCAAGCTCGCCCAGACGTGCGACGTTGGCGGCGAAACCCTCGAACTCGGGATCGACGACGGGGTCGGGGCGATACGCGGTGACGACCCGTCCCTTCCATCCGCTGGCGCGAATCTTCGCATGGTGCGCCAGCGGATCGAGCGGCGACTCGGTCGTCGCGATCACCTCGATGTTGAATCGCTCGAACAGCGCGCGCGGCCGGAATTCGGGCTTGGCGAGGCTGGCGTTGATCGAGTCGAACAACCGGTCGGCAGACTCCGGCGACAGCCGCTCGCGTATGCCGAATACCTGATGGAACGCGTGATCCAGCCAGATGCGCGTCGGCGTGCCGCGAAACAGATGGTAGTTGGCGGCGAAGGTCCGCCAGATGCGGCGCGCGTCGGATTCGACCGGCCCGCCGTCGCGCCGCGGGATCGCCAGATCCTCGAGCGCGATGCCCTGGCTGTAGAGCATGCGGAACACATAATGGTCGGGCGTGATGAACAGCGCCGACGCATCGCTGAACGGCTCGTTGTCGGCAAACCATTGCGGGTCGGTGTGGCCGTGCGGGCTGACGATCGGCAGATCCTTGACTGTCGCATAGATCGCGCGGGCGAGATCGCGCTGCCGCGGCTCGGGCGAGAACAGGCGGTCGGGATGCAGCGTGAGAGGAATCATCGTCTTGCCCAGGATAAGGATGCGTTCGTTCGCGGTGATCGTCAATCAGCCTGCGGCGACGGCCGCAGCGACCGTTCGCTGCGCGCCGTCGGTGACCAGCGCATCGAGCGACGCGGATCAGCTTCGCGACCAGTCGCTCGTCGGCCGGCAGGTCGTCGCCGAACACGGCGCGAACGCCCAGCAGCGCGCGCACCCATGCCGCCGGATCGCCGCGAAAGCTTCGCCGCGAGGCGCTTGAATTCGCCCGCCAGCGGATCGGCGACAACGATCTCACGCGCGTGCTCGTCGACGCCGCCGACATAACGCATCCAGCCGGCGATCGCCAGCGCGATAAGGTCGATCGGGCGGCCGGCCGCGAGATTGTCGCGCACCGTGCCCAAAAGCCGCTGCGGCAGCTTCTGCGAGCCGTCCATCGCGATCTGCTGCGTGCGATGCGGCAATGCAGGGTTCTTGAAGCGCTGCACCAGCGCGTCCTGGTACGAGCGAAGGTCGACGCCTCGCGGCACCGTGAGGCTGGGAGCGACTTCGCGCTCCATCATCCGGCGCATGTAGGCGACGAACACCGGGTCCGCCACGACCTGGTAGATGAATTCGCGGCCGGAAAGAAACCCCAGGTACGCGAGCGCCGAATGGCTGCCGTTGAGCAGGCGAAGCTTCATCGCTTCGTACGGCGCAACGTCGGCGACGAGCTCCGCGCCGACCCGGTCCCACGCCGGATGGCCGTCGACGAAATTGTCCTCGATCGCCCATTGCTTGAACGGCTCGTGGACGACCGGCGCGGCATCGTGCACGCCCAGCGCCGCGTCGTTGTCGGCGATGTCCGATTCGGTCGTCGCCGGCACGATGCGATCGACCATCGTCGACGGAAAGCTGGCCTGTTCGGCGATCCAGCGCGCCAGCGCCGGGTCGCGCATTTCCGCAAAGGCGAGAACGAGCCCCCGCACCAGCGCGCCGTTGTGCGGCAGGTTGTCGCAGCACAGCACGGTGAAGGCGCGGCCGTGCGAGAGCCGGCGCGCATCCAGCGCTCCGGCGATCAATCCGATCGCGCTCTTCGGCTGATCCGGATGGGCGAGATCGTGCGCGATGTCCGGGTGCGCGGCATTGAACTTGCCGGTCGCCGGATCGTGGCAGTAGCCCTTTTCGGTGATCGTCAGCGAGACGATCCGGGTCTCCGCTTCGATCAGCCGCGTGCGGATCGCGTCGCGCTGGTCGCCGAGGAACAGGACTTCGCGCACGCTGCCGATGATCCGGCGCCGCGTGGCGTCGGGACTCTTTTCCACCGCCGTATACAGCCCGTCCTGCGGCACCAGCCGGTCGCGCACGTCGGCCGAGCGCAGGCTGACCCCGCAGATGCCCCAGTCGTCGCGCTCGATCGCCAGGGCGTCGTCGCTGAAAATCGCGGTTTGCGCGCGGTGGAACGCGCCTATGCCCAGGTGGACGATGCCGATCCCGATCAGGCGCGGATCGTATTTTGGCGTGTCGACCGCCGCGGGCAGATTGTCCAGCGTGGAAAGGTCGAGCCGCTCACGCTGCGGCCTCCTTAAAGACCTTCGAAAAAATCATGCGCTGCCGTGTCGGCCTTCTGCCGCGATTCGCCGCGCGCGATCCCCGCGCGTCGCGCGGGGCCCCTCGCCACGGGCTCACGCGGCTAAGTCGCCGGCTGCGGATGCTCTTTCACCCGGGACACGAGTTGCGTCGGATTGACGAAGCGAAGCGCGATCAACAGCCAGGTCAGGGTCACCAGCATGTAGACCATCGCCATCGCGTCCACCGACTGCGGCGCGCGCACGCCGGCGGCGAATACCGCGTAGTAAAGCGCGACGACCAGCGTCTGCGAATCCGATCCGGCGGTCAGGAACGTGAGCTCGAACAAGGCGATCGTGCGCACCAGCACCAGCAGCGATGCGGCCAGGATGCCGGGTGCGAGCAGCGGCACCAGCACGTGCCAGAACATCCGCGCCGTGCTCGCGCCGAAAACGCGTGCTGCCGACTCGAGGTTGGGATCGATCTGCTCGATGAACGGCGTCATGACCAGGATGACGAACGGCGCGGCGGGAACGAGGTTGGCGAGGATCACGCCGTAGATCGTGCCGGCGAGCTGCAGCTTGTAGAGCACCGTCGCCATCGGGATGCCGTAGGTGATCGGCGGCACCATCAGCGGCAGCAGGAAGAGCAGCATCAGCAGGCGCTTGCCGAGGAAATCGCGCCGCGCCAGCGTGTAGGCGGCGGGCACGCCGATCAAGCAGCGCCAAGAGCACGACGGCGAAGACTACTTCGACCGTCACCCACAATATGCTGCCGAGCTGGAACTCCCGCCATGCCTCGGTATACCAGGTCGTCGTCCAGCCGTCGGGCAGCCAGGTGCCGAGCCAGCGCCGCGCGAACGAGCTGGTCGCGACCGCCGCGATGATCAGGCCGATGTTGACGACGAACAGCGTCATCGTGCCGAGCAGCAGTCCGCGCCAGGCGCGATCGAACCACGAGCCCGCGGTGTTCATCGGTTTCGCTGTTGCGCCCATCAGCCCTTGCCTCCGCTGACCGGGCCGCGGTACCACAGGTTGCGCAGCCCCAGGACCGCGGCGACGATGATCAGCTGGACGAAGCCCATGATCATCGCGATCGCCGACGCCAGCGAATAGTCGTATTGCTCGAAAGCGGCTTCATACGCGGCGATCGAAATGACCCGCGTCGGCCCGGCCGGCGATCCCAGCAGGACGGCGGACGGAAACACCGAGTACGCCTGCACGAAGGCGAGGCAGAAGCACATCGCAAGCCCCGGTGCGAGCAGCGGCAGATAGATGTGGCGGAATTGCGCCTTCGGATCGGCGCCCAGCGTCGAGGCCGCGCGTGCCAGCACCGGGTCGATGCCGGTGATGTACGACAGGATCAACAGGAAGGCGAAAGGGAATCCCGAGATCACCAGCGAGATCAGCACGCCCCAGAAGTTGTGCGTCAGCCGGATCGGCCCGGTGTACAGATGGATCAGCTGCAGGAACTGCGACAGCCAGCCTTTGGGCCCGAAATAGATCAGCATGCCTTCGGCGATCAGCACGGTGCCCAGGGTAATCGGCACCACCAGTATCGTCGTCACCCAGCGCTGGTAGCGCGACTTGTTGCGCATCTTGTAGGCGATCGGCAGCGCGAGGCCGACGTTGATCAGGGTCGCCGGCAGCGCGAGCTTCAGCGTCGTCCAGATCGTCGGCCAGAGGTTGTCGGTGGTGAAGAAATGCGTGTAGTTGGCCAGCGCTCCGCCGTTCTTCGGATTGAACGACAGCAAGAGGCCGTAGATGAACGGATAGATGAACAGCAGCAGCATGAACGCCGCCGCCGGCATCACCAGCAGCAGCGTCCGGTCGAACGGCGCGCGTGCAGCGGCTGAGGTCGCGGTCGTCATCGCCGGGTTTTGCGTCAATCGAGCGGATAGACGAGCGCGCGCTCGACCGGCACGTGCACACGGACGCTGTCGCCTCGCGCGGTCGTGACCGGCCCGCGAACATGCAGCAGCGTGCCCGATGGGGTGACGACGTCGAGCAGCGAATCGCGCCCGCCGTACTCGACGTTCTCGACCTTGGCGACGACGATGTTGACGTCGCCGGTGTCGCCTCCGACGACGATATCGTCCGGACGGATCGCGACCGCGGCGCGGGGGCCGTTGAGCGGCTGCTTGCGCACACCGGTCAGCGCGATGTCGGGACCGGTCAGCGCGACCCGGCCGCCCTCCTCGCGCGCGACGTCGAGCTCGAGCACATTGCGGTAGCCCATGAAGCGCGCGACGTGCAGATTCGACGGTTGCTCGTAGACTTCCTTCGGCGCGGCGATCTGCTGCACGACGCCGTCCTTCATCACGACAATGCGGTCGGCAAGCGACAAGGCCTCGTCCTGGTCGTGCGTGACGTAGATCGTCGCCCGGTCGAGCTCGCGGTGGATGCGGCGTATTTCGGCGCGCGTCTCGATACGCAGCTTCGCATCGAGGTTCGACAGCGGCTCGTCCATCAGGATCAGCGGGGGCTCGATGACGATCGCGCGGGCGATCGCCACGCGCTGCTGCTGGCCGCCGGAGAGCTGTCCGGGGAGCTTGTGCTCCTGGCCGATCAACTGCACCAGCTTCATCGCATGCGCGACCTTCGCGTCGGCATCCGCGCCGGTGATGCCGCGCATGCGCAAGCCGAATCCGACGTTCTTCGCCACACTCATGTGCGGAAACAGCGCGTAATTCTGGAACACCATGCCGAAGCCGCGCTTTTCCGGCGGCAGGGTGTCGATGCGCGTCTGATCGAGCCAGATGCTGCCGCCGGACAGGTTGAGCAGGCCGGCGATGCAATTGAGCGCGGTCGACTTGCCGCAACCCGACGGCCCGAGGAGCGCGATGAACTCACCGCGCCTGATGGTCAAGGTCAGCTCGTCCAGCGCGTTGAACGCCTTGCCACCGGCGCCGGCGAAGCGACGCGTGACATGATCCAGCCTCAGCTCGGAAAAATCGTGTTTCATAAGCTATCCAACTCAATCTCGTGTCGCGGGAATCCGCCGCGTTGACCGTCGGCGAGAGACGACGGTCGAACGCGGCAAGTTATCCCGCCGCCGAACGACGGGATAACACTACTTGGTTTTCTTGGCGCCGACCTCGCTGTCCCAGCGCCGGAACGCTTCGACGACGGCCTTCGCTTCCAGCGTCGGCACGTGCGGATACTGGGCGAGCCAGCCTTCGTATTCGGGACGGCCGAACTCGCGGATCGCGTCCTGGCTTTCCTTCGGCGCCATCGACAGCGGAACGTTCTTCACCGACGGCCCCGGATAGAAGTAGCCTTTGTCGTACGTCAGCGCCTGCGCTTCCGGCTTGAGCATATACGCCATCAGGTCGAGCACGACCGCCAGCTTTTCCGGCGGGATGCCCTTGGGCACCGCCATGTAATGCGCGTCGTTGACCCAGGTCATGTTCTTGAACGGCGTGACCTTGTAGTTCTTCGGGACGATGCCGAGGATGCGCGGGTTCAGATCCCATCCGGTCATCGTGACCGTCATGTCGCGCGATCCTTCGCCCAGCTCCTTCATGATCGCCCCGGTGCCGGTCGTGTAGTACTCGATGCAGGAGTCGAGCTCCTTCAGGAACGCCCAGGTCTTGTCCCAGCCCTTGACCGGGTCGCGCGGATCCTTGTCGCCGAGCAGGTAGGGCAGGCCCATCAGGAAGGTGAAGCCGGGCCCCGAATTGGCCGGGCGCGCGTAGCCGAAGCGGTTCGGGTTCGCCTTGCACCAGGCGAGCAATTCGGCCGGCGTCGTCGGCACCTGCTTGACCTTGTCCGGGTTGTATTCGAGCAGCGGCCCCGCGGGCATGAACGTCACGACCAGCGCCTGGCCCTGCGCCAGGTCCTGCATCTTGCGTGCCGCCGGCAGATAATTGTCGAGCACGGCGGGGAAGCTCGCCGCGTGGTCGGGCAGCATCTTGACCCAGAGCCCCTGGTCGATGCCGGCCGACAGCGCGACGACGCCGGTCAGCACGAGGTCGATGTCGCTGCGGCCGGCCGCCTGCATCGCCTGCAGCTTGGCCGGAAGCTCGGGCGCCGGCGCCTTGGTGAAATTGACCTTGGCGACCAGGTTCGGATGACTGGCCTGATACGCCTCGATTGCGCCTTGCGTCAACGCGAGATCGCCGGCGACGTCGACGACGTTGATCGTGACCGGGCTCTTCGGCAGCTGCGGCGCCTGCGCCAGCGCCATCGCCGAGACTCCGGCCAGTAGCGCAACGGCGGTGCACAGGACGAACTGCCTGAAGCCACCGCTGGCGCACAGCGCGCCGTTTTCTGCCTTTCCTGCCCGATCGATTCTCAAAATGCTTCCCCTTGTCTCATCGTAGGCTATCGTCTTTCCCGCGAACGCGGGAATCCAGCGGCGGCTGAACTAACGCCACTGGATCCCGCTTGCGCGGGGCTGATGCCGGGCCCTGAGCGCGCCGAGGCGCGACCTAGTCCGGCGTCACTTGGTCTTTTGCGCGCCGACCTGCTGATCCCAGATGCGGAACGCTTCGACCTGCGCCTGCGGCGGCAACGATTGCGTGTGCGGAAACTGCGAGAGCCAGCCTTCGTACTCGGGACGGCCGTATTCCTTGATCAGATCCTGGCTCTCCTTCGGCGCCATCGACAGCGGCACGTTCTTCACCGCAGGACCCGGGTAGAAATAGCCCTTGTCGTAGGTGATAGGCCTGCGCTTCCGGCGTCAGCAGAAATGCCATCAGATCGAGCACGACCGCGACCTTGTCCGGCGCCACACCCTTCGGTATCACCATGTAGTGGGCGTCGTTGATCCAGGTCATGCCTTTGAACGGCACCACCTTGTAGGACTTCGGCACGATCCCCAGGATGCGCGGGTTCAAGTCCCAGCCGGTCATCGTCAGCGTGATGTCGCGCGAGCCCTCGCCGAGCTCCTTCATCACCGCGCCGGTGCCGGTCGGATAGTATTCGATGCAGGAATTCAGATCCTTCAGGTACGCCCAGGTCTTGTCCCACCCCTTGACCGGGTCCTTCGGATTGCTGTCGCCGAGGATGTACGGCAGTCCCATGATGAACGTGCGTCCGGGTCCCGAGTTCGCCGGGCGCGCATAGATCAGCCGGTTCGGATTGGCTTTGCACCACGCCAGCAATTCGGCCGGCGTCGTCGGCGGTTGCTTGACCTTGTCCGGGTTGTACTCGACCAGCGGACCCGCAGGCATGAACACGACCGTGATCCCGTAATCCTGCGCGAGCTCCTGCATTTTCGCGGCCGCGGGCTGATAGTTCGCAACCAGGTCCCGAAACTTGCTCGCGTAGGTCGGCAGCAGCTTGGTCAACACGCCCTGCTCGATGCCGGCGGCCAGGAAGTCGGTCCCGGTCATCACCATGTCGATGTCGCTGCGGCCGGCGTCCTGCATCGCCTTCAGCTTGCCCGGAAGCTCGGGGGACGGAGCCTTGGTGAAATTGATCTTGCTGACCAGGTTTGGGTGGTTGTGCTGATAGAGCTCGATCGCGCTTTGCGTCAGCGCAAGATTGCCCGCGACGTCGACGATATTGATCGTCACCGGACTCTTGGGCATCGCCGGTACCTGTGCGCCTGCCGGCAGGCCGATGGCGACCGCGGCAGCGGCGCAAAGCCCGACAACTGCGACTTGCAGCGCGCTGCGACGTGCCGGCTTGAAGCGGGAAAGACGGTTATTCATGTGACTCCTCCGTTGCGTTGATGACGACTTGAGCCAGGGCTGGCGTACTGCGTTTGCGAGATCTTGCGACTGCGGCCTTTGGAAGCTTCATGGGCGCGGTCTCGGTTGCCGGGGCTTGGCTGCGGTTCGCGGCCGTGCCGGCTTGCGCGGCGTCGCGACCCGCCTGCTGCCGTCGACGCCGCGCTGGAATTCGCGCGCCACGCGCGCCAGGTGACGATGCATCGCCGCGCGCGCGCCTTCGGCGTCGCGGGAAGCGATCGCACCGACGATCGCATCATGGTCCTCGATGGTCTTGAGCGCCAGTTCGGGGGTGTGAAAGTGCTGCTGCATGCGCCCCCAGAGTTCGGCGCGCTGGTCCCACAGTCCGGCGACGACGAGCTCCAGCGAGCCGTTGCGGGTCGCCTTCGCAATCAGCAGATGAAACTCGCGGTCGATCGCCTCGCGCAGCGCGAAATCCCGGATGCCGGCTTCCATCGCCCGCACGCTCTGGCGCAACGCCTCGAGATCCGATGGCTGGCCGCTGACAGCCGCCAGCGCGGCGATTTCCCCTTCGACCAGCTTGCGCGCGTCGAGCAGCTCGAACGGTCCGGGGCCCTCGTCGCCCGCCGCCGACTGGCGCGGCACCGCGGTCGCCGCGACGAAAATGCCGGTGCCGACGCGCACCTCGACCAGGCCGCCGATCTCCAGCGAAATGATCGCTTCGCGCACCGATGCGCGGCTGACGCCGAGCGATGCGGCGAGCTCGCGCTCGGCGGGCAGCCGCGATCCCGGCAGAAACTCGCCGCTCGCGATCAGCTGAGCGATCTGCTCGGCGATCTGTCGGTATAGACGACGGGGCTCGACGGCCTGCAACGGCAAAAGCTGCTCCTCCAGTCAACTGCAAGCCGGGGCGAATCTTTCGTTCGCCTTCGGTGGCGGCCGGATGAATCCGGCTCATTGTGGCGGACGTCACCCGATGATGACGCGGCGCTATCCTCGCGCAAGGCGCGAAAGCCTGCGCGGCAGCACGCTCGACGGCATCTTAGTCCGCGGCTATACTTGTGGTCAAGTGGTCGAACCACCAGACCACACGCCACGCGGCGCGCCAGCGCTGGCCCGATCCTAAGGGCAACGCAGCTCGAAGCGCAAATGGCGAACGCTTGCCGCGCTGGCGGCCCACTTTCGACTTTTCGCCGATCGCCTCAGATGAAAATCACCGACTGCCGCGTCATCGTCTGCTCGCCGGGCCGCAATTTCGTCACGCTCAAAATAGACACCGACGAGGGTGTGCACGGCGTCGGCGATGCGACCTTGAACGGCCGCGAGCTGGCGGTCGCGTCGTACTTGACCGACCACGTGATCCCGACGCTGCTCGGCCGCGACCCGGCGCAGATCGAGGACATCTGGCAATACCTGTACCGTGGCGCGTACTGGCGCCGCGGGCCGGTGACGATGAGCGCGATCGCCGCCGTCGACACGGCGCTCTGGGACATCAAGGGCAAGGTCGCCGGGCTTCCGATCTATCAGCTGCTGGGGGGCAGGAGCCGCGACGGCGTCATGGTCTACGGGCACGCCAATGGCAGAGATGTCGCCGAGACGCTCGACGAAGTGGCGCGGTACATC
Source organism: uncultured beta proteobacterium (assembly GCA_963847585.1). GTDB lineage: Bacteria > Pseudomonadota > Gammaproteobacteria > Burkholderiales > Casimicrobiaceae > PALSA-1003. The sequence continues at coordinate 66,358 of CAWKAQ010000013.1, forward strand.
GACCTCGGCTACAAGGCGATCCGCGCGCAGTCCGGCGTTCCCGGCCTGGCCTCCACCTACGGCGTGTCGAAAGACCGCATGTACTACGAGCCAGCCGATGCGGCGCTGCCGTCGGAGAACGTCTGGTCGACCGCGAGGTATCTGGACCATGCGCCGCGGTTGTTCGAGGCCATCCGCGCGCGCTTCGGCTTCGACCACCATATCCTGCACGACGTCCATCACCGTTTGACGCCGATCGAGGCGGCGCGGCTGGGAAAATCGCTCGAGCCCTACCGGCTGTTCTGGATGGAGGATCCGACGCCGGCGGAAAACCAGGAAGGATTCCGCTTGATCCGGCAGCACACGGTAACGCCGATCGCCGTCGGCGAGATCTTCAATACGATCTACGACTGCCAGACGCTGATCACCGAGCAGCTGATCGATTTCATCCGGACCACGGTCGTGCATGCCGGCGGCATCACCCACCTGCGCCGCATCGCCCAGCTGGCCGAGCTCTATCAGGTTCGCACCGGCTCGCACGGCGCGACCGACCTGTCGCCGGTATGCATGGGCGCGGCGCTGAACTTCGACCTTTGGGTGCACAACTTCGGCATCCAGGAATACATGCGGCATACGCCGGAGACCGATGCGGTGTTCCCGCACGGCTATTCGTTCCGTGACGGATACCTGCATCCGGGCGACGCGCCCGGGCACGGCGTCGATATCGACGAGAAGGTCGCCGCGCGCTATCCGTACAAGCCGAGCTCGCTCCCGGTCAACCGGCTGGAAGACGGCTCGATGTGGAACTGGTGAATCGGCCGAACCGGTTACGCTGCCTTGAAATGGCCTGATCTGCCGCCCGACTTTTCGACCAGATATATGCCTTCGATCCGCATGCCGCGGTCGACCGCCTTGCACATGTCGTAGACAGTCAAGAGCCCGACGCTGGCTGCGGTCAGTGCCTCCATCTCGACCCCGGTGCGATCGAGCGTTTCCGCCGTCACCTCGATCGCCACCGCGTCCGCGTCGAGCTTGAATTCGACCGCGACGTGCGTCAGCGGCAACGGGTGCGCGAGCGGTATCAGCTCGGCGGTGCGCTTGGCGGCCTGTATCGCAGCGATCCGCGCGACGCCGAGAACGTCGCCTTTGCTGGCCTTGCCGTCGCGAATGAGCGCCAGTGTTTCGGGCCGCATCAGAATCCGCCCTGCGGCGCGGGCGACACGCCTGCTTACGTCCTTGCCGCCGACGTCGACCATTTGTGCCTGACCCGCGGCGTCAAAATGGGTAAACTGCGCTCTGGTCTCCGCCATCGGCCTGCTCCTGAAACTTTGCGCGATCCGTGGCAATCATAGCACCATGACCACGCTCATCTTTTCCGCCCGGCAGCGCGGCGCCGCACTGCTGATGGCTGCGATGCTGACGGTGTCGCCGATCTCGGCGGCCCAGCAGAATCTGCCCGAGCTGGGTGATCCGTCGTTGGTGGCGATGTCCGCCCCGCAGGAGCGCAAGCTCGGCGAGAACGTGATGCGCAACGTGCGCAGTTCGGGCGCGTACCTGAACGATCCCGAAGTCAATGGCTACCTCAACGAGTTGGGCAATCGCCTGGTCGGCGCGATTCCCGGTGCGCCGTTCGACTTCGAGTTCTTCGCCATCGCCGACCCGGCGATCAATGCGTTCGCGCTGCCGGGCGGCTTCATCGCCGTTCACACCGGGCTCATCCTGCTGGCGCAGAGCGAATCCGAGCTGGCGTCGGTCCTCGGCCACGAAATCACGCACGTCACGCAACACCATATCGCGCGCAGCATCGGCAATCAGCGCGATACGATGCTGCTTACGATTGCCGCGCTCGCCGCCGCGGTACTGGCGTCGCAGTCCCGTTCCTCGTCCAGCGGCGATCTGACGTCGGCCGCAATCGCAGGCGCGCAAGGCCTGGCGATCCAGAGCCAGATCAATTTCACGCGCCAGAACGAGGAGGAAGCCGACCGCCTGGGGTTCGAGCGGACCTATGCGGCGGGTTTCGATCCAAGCGCGATGGCGACCTTTTTCGGAAGGCTGCAACGGGCTGCAACCTGGTTCGAGGGCGACTCGCCGTCATACCTGCGCGATCACCCCGAGACGTACCAGCGCATCGCCGAAGCGCAGGCGCGCTCGTTCACCAAGCCGTTCCGCCAGGTCCCCGATTCGCTTGACTTCCACATGGTGCGCGCCCTGCTGAAAAGCTACGAGGGCACGCCGCGTGATGCGGTCTTCTTCTTCGACGACGCGCTCGCCGAGAAAAAATACAACAACGAGATCGCGGCGCACTACGGCCTGGTCGCCTCGCTGCTGCGCGCGCAGAACTTCAAGCGCGCGCAGACCGAGCTCGCGACCCTGGAGAAGCTCTCGCCGCCGCACCCGATGATCGACGCGATGGCCGGCCAGGTGTTGATGCAGTCAGGACAGCTGGCCCCGGCGATCAGCCGGTACGAGACCGCACTTGCCCGCTATCCGGAGAAAAAGCAGCTGATCTACGACTATCCGGAGGCGCTTCTGAAGAACGATCAGGCGGCCAAGGCCGCCACGTTCGTGTCTCGAGCAGCTGGACCGTTACCCGTCCGACGGACAGCTGCATCAGATCGCCGCCCGCATCTACGCGGCGCTGGGCAAGCCAATGCTCGAGCATCAGCATCAGGCCGAGTACTACGCATGGCTGGGCAATCTGCAGGGCGCGATTATCCAGTTCGAGCTGGCGACCAAGGCGCGCGACGCCGACTTCTTTCAGTCGTCGGTCGTCGAAACCCGCCTGCGCGAGTTGCGCAACGAGCTCGAGGAACAGAAAAAGGCAGCAGCGAAGTCGCGGCCGGGGCTGGCCCGGCTCGGCGCCGCCGCCTGCGGACCGGCTATGCCTTGCCGGTCGCCGGAATAAAGCGCTGCGCGACGCCGTTGTTGCACCAGCGCTGACCGGTCGGCGGCGGGCCGTCGTCGAATACGTGACCCTGGTGTCCGCCGCAGCGCACGCAGTGGTACTCGGTCCGCGGGACGATCAGCAGGTAATCCTGCCGGGTCGCCAGATGTCCGGGGATGCTGGTGAAAAAGCTCGGCCAGCCGGTGCCGCTGTCGAACTTCATTTCCGACGTGAAATGCGGCAGCGCGCAGCCGGCGCAGACGAAAAGGCCGCGGCGCTTTTCATCGTTCAGCGGGCTGGTGAAAGGGCGCTCGGTGCCTTCCTTGCGCAGCACGTAGAACTGCTGCTCGGGTAGCGAGCTTTTCCATTCGGCTTCGCTCTTGCTGAGCGGCGCCGTCGACTGCGCGACGTCGGCGCCCTTGGCCAGAAACTGCCGCCAGTCCTGCTGCATCTGCGCAATCGAGCGGCGCCCGGCCGTTCCGTCGGCGCCGGCGGCCATCGCCCGGCCAAAGCCGGCCGCGGCCAGCGGCCATGCGACGAGCGATGCCAATAAGTGCCTTCGTTTCATCGTGAGATCTCCATGCTGTCGCGCCTTTGGACGGCTTTTCCGCGCCAAAGGTTTCCGCGCTCCTTGGTCGACGACGGCGACATCCAGCTTACAGCGCAATCGACCGGCGCAGCGGGGGCAGGGTCGGATATGCATTAAAATGTCCCCGTTCCGCCGCAGATGCTGACTTGCGGCGCCCAACCCACCGCGCAGCCCGCCCGCCAATCGCCATGCCGCCCGGATTCTACCGACCCGTCGTCGGCAACTCCAGCGCGTGCACCGATAGTCTCGGCCCGGCGCCGAGCGCGGAACGCGCGAGGTAAGGCTCGGATGGCGCTGGTCGACGACGTCACGGGACTGCGCCGCATCCTGCTGCAATCGCGGACCATTGCCGTGATCGGCCTGTCCGGCAACTGGTACCGTCCGAGTTTTTTTGCCGCCAAATACATGCAGGATCACGGGTACCGCATCGTTCCGGTCAATCCGAACTGCGCCGAAGTGCTCGGCCAGAAATGCTATCCGACGCTGCGCGAGATTCCCCACAAGATCGACATCGTCGACTGCTTTCGTAAACCCCTGGAGATACCGCCGATCGCCCGCGATGCCGTCGCCATCGGCGCCAAGGTGCTGTGGATGCAGCTTGGCATCCGCAGCGACCAGGCGGCAAAAATCGCAATCGACGCCGGGCTCGACGTGGTGATGAACCGCTGCGTGAAAATCGAGCACGCCCGCATCCTCGGCGGCCTCAATTGGGCCGGCGTCAACACCGGCATCGTCTCGGCCAGGCGGCCGGGATGAGAAGCCGCGGCGACCCGGCATGACCACGATGTGCGGCAACGCGTCATGCGGATCGCCTCGCGAGCGCCGCGCCTTGACCGGTTCCGATGGCTGACCACGAATTCGGCTTTGAAACGCTTTGCCTGCATGCCGGACATATTCCGGATGCGGCAACCGGCGCGCGGGCGTTGCCGATCTACCAGACGACGTCTTTCGTATTCGACAGCGCCGATCACGCGGCGAGCCTGTTCAACCTGCAGACGTTCGGCAACGTCTATTCGCGCATCTCGAATCCGACGGTCGCCGCGCTGGAGGAGCGGGTCGCCGCCCTCGAAGGGGGCCGCGCCGGCCTGGCCGCAGCGACCGGCATGGCCGCTCAGATGCTCGCCCTGCTGACGCTGGCGCAGAACGGCGACCACATCGTCGCCGCGCGCACGCTCTACGGCGGCACCTATTCGCAGTTCGCGGTGACGTTTGCGCAGTTCGGCATCGACACGACTTTCGTCGACGCCGATGACCCGCAGGCGTTCCGTCAGGCGATCCGGCCGAACACCAAATGCATCTATGCCGAGACGATCGGCAATCCGCAGCTCAATGTCCTCGACATCGCCGCGGTCGCCGGCATTGCGCACGACGCGCAAGTTCCGCTGGTGATCGACAACACGCTTGCCTCGCCCTACCTGTGCCGGCCGATCGAGCACGGCGCCGACATCGTCATTCACTCGGTCACCAAGTATCTGGGCGGCCATGGCACGACGATGGGAGGCATTCTGGTCGAATCCGGCAAGTTCGACTGGGGCAATGGCAAGTTCCCGCAAATGACGACGCCGTCGCGGGGCTATCACGGCGTGATCTTCCACGAGACTTTCGGCGACTTCGGATTCACGATGAAGGCGCGGATGGAAACGATGCGCACGCTCGGTCCGACGCTGTCTCCGTTCAGCGCATTCCTGCTGCTGCAGGGCATCGAGACCCTGCACCTGCGCATGCCGCGCCATTGCGAGTCGGCGCTGGCGGTCGCGCACCACCTGTCGCAGCATCCGGCGGTGGCGTGGGTCAACTATCCGGGCTTGCCGCAAGGTGCGACCCGCGAGCTCGCGCAGCGCTACCTGCCGCGCGGCGCCGGGGGCATCCTGACGTTCGGTCTGAAAGCCGGCGCCCGCGGCGGCGCGGCTGCAGGCGAACGATTCATCGAGGCCGCGAGGATGATGTCGCATCTGGCCAATGTCGGCGACGCCAAGACGCTGGTCATCCACCCGGCGTCGACGACGCATCGCCAGCTCGACGACGCCGAGCAGCGCGCCGCCGGCGTTCTGCCCGAGATGATCCGCCTGTCGGTGGGCCTCGAAACGCTCGATGATATTCTCTGGGACATCGACCAGGCTTTGGCCCGGGCGCAAGGCTGACGGGCGTCATTGCGATCGTCAGCGAGGAAGATCGCTTCGGATGAAGACCGCGAATTACCCTGCATTGCCGTGGCCATGGGTCGGACTGCTGCTCTGCTGCGCGCTGGTCGGACAGGAGTATGTTCGACAGGCGGCAGGACCCGAGGCGCCGCTGACCGTGTACAACATCGCGATCATCGCGGTCGGCGTGACCTCGCTTGCCCTGCTGGCGTTGCCGCCGCGCCGGCTCGCCTACCTCCTCGGCTTTGCCGTCTGCGCGGGATTGATGGCCTACGCGCTCTATCTGCAGTACGGCGCCGGACTCGAGCCGTGCCCGCTGTGCATTTTCCAGCGCATCTGCGTGATCGGCATGGGCGTGGTATTCCTCATTGCCGCGTTGCATAATCCCGGTCGCGCCGGCGCGACCGGCTACGCGCTGCTGCAGTTGATCATCGGCGGCGCCGGTGCCGCCTTCGCCGCGCGACAGGTCTGGCTGCAGTCGCTGCCCAAGGATCAGGTACCCGCTTGCGGGATGGGACTCGACTACATGCTCGACACGCTGCCCTTCACCGACGTGCTGCGCAAGGTCCTCGAAGGCAGCGGAGAATGCGCGGAAAAGAGCTGGGAGTTCCTGCACCTCTCGATCGCAGGCTGGACGCTGGTGTTCTTCATCGCGATGACCGCGGCCAGCTTCGCGCTGATCCGGCGCGATCGCTAGCCGCGCACCGCTTCAAGGCGCGTTTCGCATCGCTCCGAACCATCCATTGCTCACGCAGGCGGTCAGGGCGCTGTTTTGCGCAAAGCGTCCGGTGATCCCTGAGATGTTGATCTGCAGCTCGAACATGCTGAAATTGCCGCCATCGCCGTTATTGCAGCTGTAAGTACCCAAGATCGAACCCATTTGGCCGGCTTGCGAGAGCGTGCCCGAGTAGTTGCACATGGCGCCGAGCGAGTCCGAAGTAGTGATGCTCATCGCGGCGCTCCCCGGACTATTGACCTGGCCGATGAACAGGCCGGCACTGAGCTCGGTCGTCGTGTTGTTGGCCGGATTCGAGCAGCTGGTCGCCGCGCGGTGGATCGCGCCCTGGAAGTTGCCGGAAAAATCATCCAAGCACCAGCGTCTGCCGCGTCAGCAGCTTGGTGACCGACACGCCGTCGACGGTGTAGGTCAAGGTCCCGCTCGAGGTCGACGTTGCCGTCCAGGTCATCGTGCCGACGATCCGGCTGCCGACCTGCATCGGGTCGAACGGAACGTTGCCGAACCAGGGTCCCGAGGTCACGTAATTGGAGCCCGACCATGTAAAAGAAGCACCCGTCGGGTAAAGCGTGCCGCCGTACCAGATCGGAACGTGCGACGGGTCGTAGACGAACATTGTCGCGAAGATCAGGTTGCCGCGGTGCACGAACTGGATGCCCCAGCCGGATTCCGACTGGTTCCACCATAGATCGGATTGATCGGTCGAGTACGAGGTCGCCGAGGCCGGCGCAAAATTCGCCGATGCGGCCACCAGCAGTATCGCGAGGAACGAGCGCACGACTTTCATGACGAGCTCCAGAGTTTAGGGATGGTCTTGTAATTCGTTCAATTTCGCCCCGCTCATCCAGTGAAAATGCAAGGATTGTTCCAACAAGGACGAAAACGGCGCGTCGCGGCCGGTCAGCCGCGGCACTGCGGCTCAAGACGGCATGCCGCGTAGGCAGGCCTGGAACATACATCGCCGGGCGAGCCCGGGTCCGTGCGCTAGCGTACGCACGAGACCGCTCGGCGAGCCCGCGACGAGATCGTCGAGGAGGAATCGCGCGCAGGCGCGAAGCCGTTGGGAAGCCGCCGACTCTCGGCTATGATCGCCGCTGGCGTCGAAAGGCCTCGTTGATGCATCTGGCAGCTTCGTCCGGCAAGAAACGATCCGTCCTTTGGACCGTGCTGATCAGCGTGCTCGCGACGGTGCTGGTCGTCTTTTTCGCGCAGAATCTGACGACAGGCGAAAAAAGGGTCAAGGAAAAGCTCGAGCATCGTTACGGGATCCACGACGCGCAATTCCAGCGCACGATGGGGGTGATGCTGGGTCCGGTCATCCTTCCTGGCAATCGCTTTGCGACGCTGTTGAACGGCGACGAGATCTTTCCGTCGATGCTGCAGGCGATCAAAGGCGCGCAAAAGACGATCACCTTCGAGACCTACATCTACTGGTCGGGAGACATCGGCAAGGCGTTCGCCGACGCCCTGTCGCAGCGAGCGCGCGCCGGCGTCAAGGTCCATGTGCTGCTCGACTGGCTCGGCAGCAGCAAGATGGACCAGGCTTTGCTGGCGGAGATGCGCGATGCCGGCGTGCAGATCCGGCGTTATCACGAGCCGCGGTGGTACAACCTCGACAAGCTGAACAACCGGACCCACCGCAAAGAGCTGATCGTCGATGGGCGGATCGGTTTCACCGGAGGCGTCGGCATCGCTCCGGAATGGACCGGACACGCCCAGGACCCGCAGCACTGGCGCGACAGCCACTTCCGCGCCGAAGGACCGGTGGTCGCGCAGATGCAGGCGGTGTTCGGAGACAACTGGGCCAAGGTCACCGGCGAAGTGCTGGACGGTGTCGATTATTTCCCGGCGCTGGCCGCAGTCGGCGATGGCGCCGGCCAGATGTTCGCGAGCTCTCCTTCGGGCGGCAGCGAAAGCATGCAACTGATGTATCTGCTGATGATCACGGCGGCCGAACACTCGATCGATTTGTCCAGCTCGTATTTCGTGCCCGACGAGCTTTCCCGCGATACGCTGGTGGCGGCGCTGCGGCGTGGCGTTCGCGTGCGTATCATCACCCCGGGGCCGCACATCGATTCGGAAACCGTGCGCCGCGCCTCGCGCGCACTGTGGGGCGACCTGCTCGAAGCTGGCGCCGAAATCTACGAGTACCAGCCGACGATGTTCCACTGCAAGGTCCTGGTCGCCGACGGACTGGTCGCATCGGTCGGCTCGACGAATTTCGATGAGCGTTCGTTCCGCCTGAACGACGAGGCGAGCCTCAACGTCTACGACGCCGCGTTCGCCGCTCATCAGGTCGAAGTCTTCGAGCGCGATCTGAAATCATCGCGCCGGATCAGCGTCGCTGAATGGCGCGATCGGCCGCTGGTCGAGAAGGTCTGGGAGCACGCGGCGGCGCTGCTCGGACCGCAAATCTAGAGACCGATCCGCTGTTCGACCCGATGGCGGCCTGCATCGCGCGGGTCGAATCGACTTAACCCGAGAGCCCGATGAAATATCGAATCCTGCCCGGCACTGCGCTGCGCGTCTCGGAAGTCTGTCTCGGCTCAATGACCTGGGGCGAGCAGAACAGCGAAGCCGAGGCCCACGAGCAACTCGACTACGCGGTGGCGCGCGGCGTCAATTTCATCGACACCGCGGAGATGTACCCGGCCCCGCCGATCGCCGCCACCCAGGGCCGCACCGAGACTTATCTCGGCAACTGGCTGGCGCATCGGCCGCGGAATGGCCTGGTCATCGCCAGCAAGGTCGCCGGACCGGGCCGCCGGGACTGGATCCGGCAGGGGCGCACCGATCTGACCCGCGAGATCATCGCCGAAGCGGTCGACACGAGCCTCGCGCGCCTGCAGATCGACTGCATCGACCTCTACCAGATCCATTGGCCGCAGCGAAACGTGCCGATGTTCGGCGCGACGGTCTTCGATCCTGCCAAGGAGAGCGACGGTCCGGCGATTCGCGAACAGGTCGAAGGCATGGCAGCGCTGATCGCCGCGGGAAAAATCCGCCATTACGGCTTGTCGAACGAAACGGCGTGGGGCGTTTGCGAATTCCATCGCGTCGCGCGCGAGCTCGGCGTCCCTGGCCCGGTGACGATCCAGAACAGCTACAGCCTGGTGTCGCGCAACATCGACAACGATCTTGCCGAGGTGCTGTTTCGTAACCAGATGTCGCTGCTCGCCTACAGCCCGCTGGCCGGCGGGATGCTTTCGGGAAAGTATCTGGGTGGCGCGAAGCCTGCGGGCGCGCGCTTCGCGCTGTTCGACAATTTCAGCCTGCGCTTTCGGAAGCCCGTGGTCGCCGAAGCCGTTGCCGCATACGCCGAACTCGCCGCACGACGCGGCATTTCGCTGGTCCAGCTCGCGCTCGGATACGTGAGGAGCCGCTGGTATCTGGGCGCGACCATCGTCGGAGCGACGACGATCGCCCAGCTGGCCGAGGACATCGATGGCGCGCAGTTCGAGCTCGACCCGGAGACCCTGGCCGGGATCGCCGCGATCCAGGCCAGCTATCCCAATCCCGCGCCGTAACGATTTCTGCAATAATCAGCATTCGCCCGTGCCGCCGATTCGGGAGGGCGAAATGACCAAGCTCCTGCTAGCGATCGTCGCCGCGATACTCGGCTGCGCGTCGGGCCGGGCCGATGCTGCGCCTGCTCCGGTGCTCGTGGTTCCCCTGGCCGGCGCGATCGGCCCCGCCAGCGCGGACTTTGTCGGGCGCAGCTTGAGCCGCGCCGCGGACGAAAAAGCACAGCTTCTCGTGCTGGAGATCGACACCCCGGGCGGACTCGACCGGTCGATGCGGCAGATCATCCAGGACATCCTGGCCTCGCCCGTTCCCGTGGCCGCCTTTGTCGCGCCCAGCGGCGCCCGCGCCGCGAGCGCCGGGACTTACATTCTGTACGCCAGCCACGTCGCTGCGATGGCGCCCGGCACCAATCTCGGCGCGGCGACGCCGGTCAGCATCGGCATGCCCTCCTCGCCCTCACCCGCGCCGGCAACGCCCGCGTCCAAGCCCTCCGACGCGGGCAAGGACAAGAGCCGACAGCAATCACGCCGGCGACGAGGGCACGATGACCAAAAAGGCCGTCCACGACGCGGCGGCGTATATCCGCTCGCTCGCGCAGCTGCGCGGTCGCAATGCCGAATGGGCCGAGCGCGCGGTGCGCGAATCGGTCAGCCTGTCGGCCGACGAAGCACTCGCCCAGCATGTGATCGATTTGACCGCGCGCGACGTGCCGGAGCTCTTGACGAAGCTCAACGGGCGCAAGCTCGTCACGGCCGGCGGCGAGCGCATCCTGGCGACTTCGGGTGCGGCGACGACGTTGGTGGCCCCCGATTGGCGCACGCGATTCCTGGCGATCATCACCGATCCGAGCGTGGCGCTGATGCTGTTGATGGCGGGGATCTACGGCCTGTTCTTCGAATTCTGGAATCCCGGGCTGGCGCTGCCGGGCGTGCTCGGCGCGATCTGCCTGCTGCTCGGGCTGTTCGCACTGCAGATGCTGCCGGTCAACTATGCCGGCCTCGCGCTGGTGCTGCTCGGCATCGCGTTCATTGTCGCCGAGACGTTCCTGCCCGCCTACGGCTCGCTCGGCGTCGGCGGCATCGTGGCATTCGCCATCGGTGCAGTCATGCTGATCGACACCGATGTACCCGGTTTCGGCGTGCCGTACTGGCTGATCGCGACGCTGGCAGCCGTCACCGCGCTGTTCGTCTTCTTCGTCGCCGGCGCAGCGGTCAAGGCGCGGCGCCGCCCGATCGTGACCGGACACGAGCAGCTGATCGGCAGCATAGGCGTTGCGCTGGACGACCTGGAGACCGAGGGCTGGGCACGCGTCCACAGCGAGCAGTGGCGGGTCAAAAGCCCGGTGCCGATCAAGCGTGGCCAGCGCGTGCGCGTGACGGCGCGCAGCGATCTGTTATTGTCGGTATTGCCCGTCACGGAAGCCGATCAAGGAGCGTGAACATGGCCGTCGGAGTGGGATTCGGCACGATCGTCATCATCGTCATCCTGGTGATCCTGATGTCGTTTCGCGTGCTGCGCGAATACCAGCGCGCGGTGGTGTTCATGCTCGGCCGCTTCTGGAAGGTCAAGGGGCCCGGCTTCTTCCTGCTGATTCCCGTGATCCAGCAGATGGTCCGAATCGACCTGCGCACCGTGGTGATGGACGTGCCGCCGCAGGACGTGATCACGCGCGACAACGTGTCGGTCAAGGTCAACGCGGTCGTGTACTTCCGCATCCTCGACCCGGCCAAGGCGGTGATCCAGGTCGAGAACTACTACCAGGCGACCAGCCAGCTGGCGCAGACGACCTTGCGCGCGGTGCTCGGCAAGCACGAGCTCGACGAGCTCCTGTCGGCGCGCGAAAAGCTCAACCTCGACATCCAGCAGGTGCTCGACAGCCAGACCGAGGCCTGGGGCATCAAGGTATCGACGGTCGAGATGAAGGACGTCGACCTGAACGAGACGATGATCCGCGCCATCGCGCGCCAGGCCGAGGCCGAGCGCGAGCGGCGCGCCAAGATCATCCATGCCGAAGGCGAATTGCAGGCGTCGGAAAAATTGCTGCAGGCGGCGCAGATGCTGTCGAAGCAGCCGCAGGCGATGCAGCTTCGCTATTTGCAGACGCTGGCCAACATCGCCGGCGACAAGAGCTCGACGATCGTCTTCCCGCTGCCGATCGACCTGTTGAGCGCGATGGCGAGCAAGCGGACCGAGTCCCCAGCTCCCTGAAGCCCGGCCGGCGAGCTTCCGGCGCCCTGCGCTTTCGGCGCCGCTCCGCGCCCCGCGCCCTGCGGCACTTGCCGACCCGGGCCGATGCCGCCGAGCTCGTCCGCCGGCCACTGAATCATCCCGAATCAAGGCCTTAGACCAATGGCATATCGCTTGCTTGCCCTTAGCCCCAGAGGCGGGCCCGGCCTCGGCACCAACTCCCGGGACCGCGGCGAATGACCACGAGTGGGGGAGTTCCTATGATGGTTTCCGTGTGGTGGCTGGTCTGGGTATTTCTGGCGGGCGGGTATTCCGGCTTCCTGCTGCTTGCGTTGCTGCGTATGGGCGACGACCGCGACGAAGGCGCGCACGAAGCGCTGATGGCGCACCGCGCCCTTTCGTGGCGTCACGGCCGCGAGCGCCGCGGCTTTATCGCGCCCACGCCGTAACGTGCGCGACGACGGCGGCGCCTTTCGTCGCCGGCCGCAAGGCTTGCCGTTCGACGCCTCAGGGTGTGACCACCCGCACGGCGTTGCCCAGGATTTCGTACAACGCGTAATAACTTCCCTGCAGGCCGCTGATGCCGGGCAAGTAATCGAGCACCCGGGCCGGCCGGTCGCGATGGTATGCCGGTTGCCGCAGGCACAGTGGCGATCCCGGCCGCCGCAAACTCCGCCGTGGCGCGCCGCATGTCGAAAGCGTGCGCCACCAGCACGACCCGTCCGATCCCCGCTGCGCGCAGCATTGCCGCCGAGTATTGCGCGTTCTCGTGCGTCGTACGCGAGCGGTTCTCCGCCCAGCGCACCGGAACACCGAACTCGTGCTGCAACGCCTCTTGCATCAGCTCGGCCTCGGTGGTCCCGCCGTAGGTCGATCCGCCGGTGACGAGCACCGGCAGACCGGTCAGCCGCGCGATGCGGGCGCCGTAGCGTACGCGCTCGAGCGTCAGCGTCGCGAGCGTATCCCCACCGTAATCGGGCGCGTCGCGGCGCGTGCCGCCGCCAAGGATGACAATCGCCTGCGCTTGCGCCGCGCGACTGCGATCGAATGGCGGAGCGATATCGAGGCTGCGTATCAGCAGCGCCGCAACCGCGGGTAGCGAAAGCACCAGCAGCGACAATACTCCCGTCCACGCCAGGCCCGCACCGAGCCGCGGACTGCGCCGCCACAAGGCAAGACCCAGCACTGCCAGCAGAAGCGGCCCGGTCGGAGGAAGCACCAGACCCTTGAGCACGGCCTTGACCCAGATCGGATCGATCACCTGCGATGCTTTCGCGTAAGCAGAGACGCCGAGTGCGCTTTAGCGTGCCTGTTGCAGCAGAGCCTTCAGATGGCTTGCCGGAACGGCGTAGGTAATGCCCGAAGGCTGCGTCAGCGCAGCCTCCTTGGTCCCCTGCACGAACACCTTGTTGATCACGCCGATGACCTCTCCCGTGCCCGGATCGTAGAGCGGACTGCCGCTGTTTCCCGGATACGCGGTGGCGTCGAGCTGGAACACCGGATATTGCCCGACGGAGAGCCGGCGTATCGTCTGCGGGCTCAACTCCCCGGCACGCGACAACGGGATCGCGATCGGCGTCACCGACGCGATGATCGCGCGATGCGTGGCCGGATGCGGTCCGAGAACCGCGCCTATCGGATATCCGGTGAACAGGACTTCCTGCCCTTCCTTTACGTCTCCGGATTGGCCGAGTTTCAGCGGCGACAGCGCCGGCCCGGAAATCTTCAGCAGCGCCAAATCGGAGTCGGCATCGGTCGCCACCTGCGTCGCTTCCCGGACTTGCGCCTTATTGGGGTCGTCCTTGTCAGGCAGCGGAATCAGGATCGCGTAGGTCTCGCGTTGCGCCGGGTCGAGCACGCGCGCCAGCACATGCGCATTGGTGACGATCAGCGAGCCGTCCTCGACGGCGAATCCGGTGCCGAGGAACTGGAACTGCGGCGAGCGGGTGCGTTCGAACGTGCCGACGGCGACGACCGATCCCTTGACCCGCTGGATCGTCTCGATCGCGCCCGCCCATGCCGGCATCGCGGCGGCCAGCGCGAGCGCGCAGAGCAGCGACACGGAGAAACGGCGCTGCCAACCGGAGCTGCGATTCGCCATGGCGTTCTACTCGGCGTCGGATGCGCGAACCAGAATCGTCGACGAATCCGCGACGCTTGGATCGTAGGGATGCCACTCGTCGCCGAAAAGTCGTTGCACGCGCTGCACGTAGGCGCGCGTCTCGGCGTAAGGAGGAATGCCTCTGTAACGATCGACCGCTGCCTCGCCGGCATTGTAGGCGGCGACCGCGAGCGAAACCCGGCCCTGGTAGTAGGCGAGCAGCCAGCGAAGATAGGAAAGGCCGCCCTGCACATTGTCCTCGACGTTGAAGCGATTGCGGACGTTGAATCGCGTCGCGGTCGCCGCGATCAACTGCATCACGCCCCGCGCATCCTTGTCCGAGCGCGCGTCCGGCTGGAAGTTCGACTCGGCCGAGACGATCGCCAGCGCAAGTCTCGGGTCGATGCCGTATTGCGGAGCGGCCTTGACCACCACCTCGGCGATCCTGCGCTTGTCCGGCGGAAGATCGGCGTAGGCCAGGGCGTCGAGCGCCTGCGCCGTCTGGACGGCGTCGCCCGACGCCGGGTCCGGCGGCGGCATCAACATGCATTGCGGAAAGACGACCTGGCCCGCATCGACGAATTTCAGCATTTCACGCGCCTGCGGGTGGCCTTCCCGGGCGGCGCGCGTGAAAAAGTAGGCCGCGAGCGCATCGTCACGCTCCACGCCGCGGCCGTTGGCGTACATCCATCCGAGATTGAACATCGCGCCGACGTCTCCGGAGCGCGCCGCTTCGCAATAGAGCGCGGCCGCCTTGCGCTGGTCCTTCGGCACGCCTTCGCCATGCTCGTACGCCAGCGCCTGCGCGGCCAGATCGCCGGCCGGCGGCGCTTCGGCGGCGCCGGCCGCGCTGGCCAGCACCAGCGCGATCAGCGCGATCAGGCGATGAACGCGGACCGCCGCACCACCGGCGAGCGGCCGCTTCAGGCAGTACCTCGAACACCGGGTTCCCTTTCGGCGCGCGCGGCCGCGGCCGTCCGCGAATGCGCTTCGTACCAGGGCAGCGCTTCGCGCAGGCCCTGCATGCAGCGAGTGCGTCGGCGCGTAGCCGAACGCCCCGATCGCCTTGCCGATGTCGGCCTGCGAGTGCCGCACGTCGCCGGCGCGAAAATCACCGTAGATCGGCGCCTCGACGCGCAAGCCGGGATGCCGCTCGGCGACCAGGTCGCGCAACGCCGCGTACAGATCGTTGAGCGATATGCGCCCGCCGACAGCGACGTTGTAGACCTCTCCCGAGACCGTCGCCGCGGGCGCCGTCGCAGCCAGCAGATTGGCCTGCACGACGTTGCCGACATAGCAGAAGTCGCGCGTCGTCTCGCCGTCGCCGTAGATCGTGATCGGCGTCCCGGACAGCATCGCCGCCGCCCAGCGCGGGATCACCGCTGCGTACGCGCCCTCGGCATCCTGGCGCGGACCGAACACGTTGAAATAGCGCAGTCCCGTCGCGACGACGCCGTAACAGCGCGCGAACACCTGGGCATAGAGCTCGTCCAGGTACTTGGTCACCGCATACGGCGACAGCGGCCGGCCGATCGCGTCCTCGACCTTCGGCAGACCGGGATGGTCGCCGTAAGTCGAGCTCGACGCTGCATAGACGAAGCGTTCGCAGCCCGCATCGCGCGCCGCCACCAGCATGTTGAGGAATCCCGTCGCGTTGGCGGCGTGCGTGCGCAGCGGATCCTCGATCGATCGCGGGACCGAACCCAGCGCCGCCTCGTGCAGCACGATATCGATTCCCTGGCAGGCGCTGCGGCAGGCGTCGGCGTCGACGATGTCGGCCTCGTGAAAACGATGCTTGCGCCACGCCAGCTCACCGACCGACTGGCGCACCTGGTCGAGGTTGGCTTTGTATCCGGTGGAGAAATTGTCGAGGCTCACGACCTCCTGCCCCAGGCCGAGCAGCGTCTCGAGCAGATGCGAACCGATGAAGCCCGCGCTCCCGGTCACCAGCCAGCGCCTCGGTCGCGCCCGCAGCGCTGCGCAGCATGCAACAAAGGCTTCCGGCGCGCCGCGCGTATCCACGATCACAACCTCCAGACGTTGACGCCTCGCGCCCGAAACTGCGCGGCGTCGGCCTGACATTTGACGTCGACGTACAGGCCGCCTTGCGTCGAGCTTGGTTACATAGTCGTCGGTCGGCCGGCGCTTGAAGTCGCTGTGGGCGACCGCGGCCACGATTGCGCGCGCCCGCGGCAGCGCATCCCACGACTTCAGATCGATGCCGTACTCGCGCCGCGCTTCTGCGGGGTCGGCTACCGGATCGTGCACGTGCACGTTGGCGCCGTACGAGGCGAGCTCCTGCACGACGTCGATGACGCGCGAGTTGCGGATGTCCGGGCAGTTTTCCTTGAACGTGAGCCCGAGCACGTTGATGTCGGCGCCCTTGACCGTCGAGCCCGACTGGATCAGCTGCTTGACCGTCTGCTCGGCGATGAACTTGCCCATGCCGTCGTTGATGCGCCGCCCGGCGAGGATGACCTGCGGGTGGTAGCCGAGCTTGTCGGCCATGTGCGTCAGGTAGTACGGATCGACGCCGATGCAGTGCCCGCCGACCAGCCCCGGCCGGAAGGCCAGGAAATTCCATTTGGTTCCGGCGGCTTCGAGCACCTCGAGCGTATCGATGCCGATCTTGTGGAAGATCAGCGCCAGCTCGTTCATCAGCGCGATGTTGAGATCGCGCTGCGTGTTTTCGATCACCTTGGCCGCTTCGGCAACCTTGATCGAGCTCGCGCGGTGGACGCCCGCCGGAATGATGCTGCCGTAAACGGCGGCGACCCGCTCCAGCGTGGCCGGCGTGTCTCCGCTCACCAGCTTGACGATCCGCGGCAGCGTGTGCTCCTTGTCGCCCGGATTGATGCGCTCGGGCGAATACCCGACGAAGAAATCGCGCTTCCACGCCATGCCGGAAGCCTTCTCTATCACCGGCACGCAGATTTCTTCGGTCGCGCCCGGATACACGGTCGATTCGAAGACGACGGTGGCGCCGCGCTTGAGATTCCTGCCGACGGCTTCGCTGGCCGAAAGCAGCGGCCCGAAGTCGGGCTGGTGCGCATCGTCGATCGGCGTCGGCACGGCGACGACGACAAAGTCTGCGGCACGCAACGCCGCCGCGTCGGTCGTGCAGCGCAAGCCGGTGGCCGCGGCCAGCTCGGCGCCGACTTACTTCGCCGGTCGGATCGACGCCCTTGCCGTACGCGGCGACCTTGGTCTCGGACAGGTCGAATCCGACTGTCGGATACTTCTTGCCGAACTCGACGGCGAGCGGAAGCCCGACGTAGCCCAGGCCGACGACGCCGACGGTGGTGACTCCGGTTCCTGCCATGCTCAGAGCCCGCTCAGCAGCTTGTCGGCTTCGGCGCGCACCGGGGACGCCTCGCCGAGCTTGGAAAGCGGCTCGAGCGCTTTTTTCGCGCCCGCCTTGTCGCCGGTCTTGATCAAGCCCTTGGCCAGATGCAGCCGGATATTGGTGTTGCCCGGCGCGAGATTGGACGCCGCCCGCAGGAGCTCGACGCCCTTTTTCGCGTCGCCGATCTTGCACTTCGGCCCAGCCCAGCGTGTCGATTACATTCGGATTGAACGGCGCCTGCCGGTACGCCGCTGAGGCATATTCGCGCGCCTTCGGATCGCCGGTCTCCGCCAGCGCCCAGGCGAGGTTGTTCAAGACCATCGGGTTGTCGGGGTCGAGCTTCAGCGGCCGCCTGATAGTTGGCGATCGCCGCACGGTAATCCTTGCGGGCGAGGCTCTGCTGCCCGAGGAAAATGACCAGCGTGACATCGGTCGGATGCTCCCTCGTCCATGTCGCGGCGAACGCGCTGGCGTCGGCCGCGCCGACTTTCTGCAATGCCTCGTAGCGGCGCACCGCGAGCATCGGGATCGGCTCGCGTGCAAGCGCATCCCGGTACGCGGCGCGCTGCCTGCTGCCACTTCTGCTGCGCGACCAGCACTTCTCCTTCGAGCGCATAGCCCATCGCGCGCTTCGGCCGGTCTTTCTGCAGCTTGCGCGCCTCGGCGATCGCGTCTTCAGGATGGCCGGACATGACATAGGTCTTGGCCAGCGCGACCAGCGCGCGGTTCTGATCGGGTTCGGCCGAGATGACCGTGCGCAGGGTTGCGATGGCGGCGTTGTAGTCCTTCTGCGCGACTTGCACGTCGGCCAGTCGCATCGACGCCATTGCGTTCTGCGGCTGCAGCTGCACCAGGCGCTTGAACGTGGCCAGCGCCTCGTCGGTCTGGCCAGCGGCGCGCTGCGCGACTCCTACCGCCTCCAGGATCTGCGCGTCATCGGGAAAAGCCGCCTGTGCCGCCTTGGCGGCTTCGAGCCCGGCCTTGGCATCGCGAAGGTTGCCGTAGTAATTGATCAACGCCAGACGCGGCCGCACCGACTTGGGCGCTGCGGCAATCGCACGGTCGATCGCCGCCTTGACTTCGTCCGGGCTGCGGCCCGACATGACCAGAAGCTCGGCCAAGCCCAGCAACAGCTGTTCGTTTTTCGGATCCTTGACCAGCATCGCCTCGTAGCGCTTGCGCGCGTCCTCGGCTTTCTGCTCCTGCACGTCCAGCAGCGCGAGGTTGCGCGCTGCGGGAAAATACCCGGGCTGCACTTCCAGCGCCTTCTCGAAGCTTGCCCGCGCATTCTTGTTGTCGTGCATGCCGGCGTATGCCGCGCCCTTGACGTTATAGGTCAGCGGGTTGTTCGGTTGCTTTTTTTCCAGCGTGGCGACCGCGGCCAGCGCCTGGTCGAATTCACCGCGGCGCAAATGCGCGGCGATCAACGCGAGATCCGCCTGGTATTGCGATTGATCGGCGCCGGACAGGGACTCGAGTTCCTTGAACGCCTGTCCCGGTTCGCCGGCGGCGTACTTGACCTGGGCCAGGCGAATCTTGCTTGCCATGTTGCCCTTGTCCAGCGCGCTTGCCCGCTCGTAGTACTGCGCGGCCTTGGCGGCGTTGCCGGCGGCGAGGTTGGCCTCGCCGGCTGCCTGCAGCAGGACCGGATCGTCGGGCGCGCGGGTCAGCGCCGCTTCGAGCGTTTCGATGGCTTGGGTGCTGCGTCCGGTGCGCATGTACAGGACGGCGAGCGCGCGCATCGGGCTCAAGTCGTCGGACGCGCGCGCGGCCACCTTGCGCAGCGATTCCTCGGCCGAGGCATACGACCCCAGCCTCATGTCGATGAGCCCCGAAAGATAGATGCTCTGCAGGTTGTCCGGGTTGACCGACAGGACCTTCTGGATCGCGTCCCGAGCGTGCGCCGCATCGCCGCGCGAATACGAGATCAGCGCATCGGCATAGAGCGTTCGGAACTCGAGCGGGGACATCTTCTTCATCGCGTCGACCTGAACCGCCGCCTTGTCCAGTTGCCCGCTGCTCGATCAGCATCGACGCGAGCGCGTAGCGCGCGCCCAGCGAGCCGCCGCTGATCTCGACCGCGCGCTCGAGCGTCTTGATCGCTTCGCCGCGCCGGCCCTGCGCGTTCTCGAATCCAGCCTTCACTACCAGCGCCTGGGCGTTGTTGGGAGCCGCCGCGATGGCCGAATCGATCAGCTTCAAGGCCTGCGGCAGATCGTTTCCGAGGGCGGCGAGGCGAGCCTGAATCGTAAGCGCGCGCGCGTCTCCGGGAACCGCGACAAGCGCAGCCTGGATCGCTTCATTCGCTTTCGCGACGTTCGCCCAGCGCAAGGTAGGCGCTGGCTACCTGGGTCTGGAGGCCGGCCTGCGCCTTGGGATCGCCGAGCTTGCGATCGGCGAGCTCCGCCACCACCTTCGCGTAAGCGTTCTGGTCGACCATCGCACGCGCGAGCAGCGGATAGGTTTCGTCTGCCGGATATTTGAGCTCGATCGCCTTGCGGATTTCGGTCTCGGCCGCGGCCGGACGACCGGTGTCGAGCAGCGCCTTGCCGTACAGGATTCGCGCCTCGGCATTGTCCGGTGCTATCTGCAGCGCGCTCTTCAGCTGGATGATGCCGGCTTCGTATTCGTTCTTCGCGAGATACGACTTCGCCGATGCGACAAGCGCGGTCGGATTGTCTTTTCCGCAGCCGGCAAGCCCAAGGGCTGCGAGCGCTACGAGGGTTGTGCAGATACGGTACCGGAGCTTCATTGTCGTCGCTTCTTTCGCGGAATCGATCGCCGGTGCGCTCTACTTGAGGCCGCAGCGATGCATCAGATCGTAAAGTGTCGGGCGGCTCACGCCGAGCAGCTCGGCCGCCTTGCTGTAATTGCCGTTGACTCGTCCCAGCACGCGCAGGACGGCGTCCTTCTCGGCCTCCTCGCGCACGCGACGCAGGTTCAGGATCGCCGGCTCCGCATCGGCAGGCCCCAGACCCACGTCGGCCGCGCCTATCGTCAGGCCGTCGGCCATGATGACGGCTCGCTTGATGACATTTTCGAGCTCGCGAACATTGCCCGGCCATGCATGCGCTTCGATCGCGGCGATCGCATCGGGCAGCAGCGTCATCGCCCCGCGCCGCTGCTCGGCGGCAAACTTGTGCACAAAGCTGTGCGCCAGCAGCGCCGCGTCTCCCTTGCGGGCGCGGAGCGGAGGAATCTCGACGACGATCTCGGCGATCCGGTAGTAGAGATCTTCACGGAAGCGTCCGGAGACGATGTGATCCTTGAGGCTCTGATGCGTCGCGCAGACGATGCGCACGTCGATCGCGATTTCCTCCCTGCCGCCGATGCGCTCGATCACGCGCTCCTGCAGAAAGCGCAGCAGCTTCGCCTGCAGCGCCATCGGAAGGTCGCCGACCTCGTCGAGGAACAGCGTGCCGCCGCTGGCCATTTCGAACTTGCCGAACGTGCGCTTGGCCGCGCCGGTGTACGCGCCCTTTTCGTAGCCGAAGAGCTCGGTTTCCAGCAGCGTCTCCGGAATCGCCGCGCAATTGATCGCCACGAACCTTTGATCGCGTCGCGGCGACAAGATCGTGCAGAGCGCGGGCCAGCAATTCCTTGCCGGTTCCCGATTCGCCCTGGATCAGCACCGTCGCCGAGGCCGGCGCGACCTTCTCGATGGTGCGGCATACGCGCAATGCCTCCGGATCGCGCGTCATGAAGCCCGACATGCCGCCCGCCGCGCTCGCCGTTTGCAGGCGGCGATTCTCTTCCTGCAACTCGTGCACGCGAAACGCCCGGTCTATCGTCCACGCCAGAATCTCGGGTTCGAATGGCTTGGTGCAGAAATCGTGCGCCCCAAGCGCGATCGTCTTCAGCGCATTGACCCGGTCGTTCTGCCCGGTGAGCACGATGACCTTGGTGTCGGGCGCAAATGCATTTATCTCCTCGAGCAGCAAGAGTCCTTCGCTCGGATCGTCCGGATGCGGCGGCAGCCCCAGATCCATCGTGACGACGGCCGGCTCGCAGCGGCGCATCTGCGCGATCGCCGATTCCCGATCGCTGGCCACGACCGTTTCATACCGGTCGAACGCCCAGCGCATCTGTTTTTGCAACTCCGGATCGTCCTCGACGATCAGCAGCGGCCGGCGCGTTTCGGTCATGCGGTTCCCCCGGCCACCGCCGTCGCAGGCGTTCTGGCTTTCGCCGCGCGGCAGCAGCACGCGCACGCGCGTACCCCGCCCGGGCTCGCTGTCGACCTGTATCCGCCCGCCGAGGCCCTCGACGTACTGCGCGCTCTCGTAGACGCCGATCCCCATACCCGCGGGCTTCGTGGTCTCGAATGGCCTGAACAACCGCTCGCGGATGAACTCCGAACTCATGCCTGTTCCCGTGTCCTTTACATCGATCAGCGCGAAAGCGCCGTCGTCGTGCAGCTTGACCGTGACGCTGCCGCCTTTGCTCGTCGCGTCGATCGCGTTCTGCACCAGGTGGCCGATCACGTGCTCGAGACGATCCTCGTGCCCCGCGGCCGTGACGCCGGTAGATAGTTCCAGCTCGATCGGCGGATCGAGCGTCGCTTTGGCGGCACAGACACGTCGCACGACCGCTTCCAGATCGACTGGACGAGCATTTTCCACCGGCGTTGCCCCGGTACGCAACTGTAGCATCAGTTTGTTCATGCGTTCGACGACATTCTCGACCGTCGTCAGCATGTCACGCTGAAATTCCGGGTTCTCGCTGTGCCGCTCCGCGTTGCGAAGCATCAGCGAAAGTTGCGCGACCAGGTTCTTCAGATCGTGCACTACAAAGGCAGACATGCGGTTGAAGGCTTCGAACTTGCGCGCTTCCAGCAGCGCCTCGGTGGCGCGAAGCTGACCCAGATAGCTGGCCGCCTGCCGGCTTGCGGTCTTGAGCAGATCGCGAACTTCCCAATCGACATCGATCTTGGCTCGGGGCGTCATCAGCACGACGAAGCCGAGCAAGCTCGGTACTCGACGGCAGCGGAACGATCAGCCACGCGTCACGGATCGTCGTGAGCCAGCTGGGCAATTGCAGGCCGGGATATTTGCCCGGATCGTGCAGCGCCTCGTCCACGCTGACGACCCAATCGGTGCGCGCCAGAAAGACCGCGAGCGATCCATCCACCGCTTCGACCGCCGACAGCGCGGGCGCGTTCCAACGAGCGCCGAGCCGGAGACTGCCGCTGCCGTCATCGAGCCAAAGCATCCCTGCCGGGCTCTCGACCAGGTCGGCCAGCGCCATCGTCACTCGCTCCGGCAATCCCTGACCCGCACTATCGGTCGATAGCGTGCTGGTGAACCGCAGCCACGCTTGGCGGTAGTCGTAGCGATACGAATAAAAATGCTTGCTGACGAAGACCTTCAGCCGCGAACGAAAGCGCCCTGAAGACGCCACCAGCACGCCGCCGACCAGCGCTGCAAACAGCAGTTCGATTTGCAGCGTCCGGCCCCAGTCGCCGCCGAGATAGCGGACGACATAGCCGGCCGCTGCGACCGCGAGAAGGAACGCCGCCGAAACGAGCAGCGCCGTCGACTGCAGCACGACGTTGCGCGAGACGTGCATTTCGACCGCCCAGCGCGGATTGCGCGCCATTGCGATCGCGATCAATGGCACGACCAGTGCATTGATCACGCCGCGCGCCGTCCAGATGTCGAGGTCGAGTGCAGCGAACAGCATCGCATCGGCATAGAGAAAAAGCTCAAAGCCGAACATCCCTGCGAGCGCAATGCACAGCGGCTTGATCGCCCAGCGCGCTTGCGGATGCGCCCGGCGGAACAGCTGCTCGACCAGCATCAGCCCGAAAACCGAGAGTCCCAGATGCAGGCCGAACGAAGTCCTCTGGCCCTGCGCTCCGAGCGAGCGGGACAACGGCAGGCCATCCAGCAACGCCACGCTCGCCAGCATCGCGGCCACGACGACAGTTGCGGCCCAGCGCGGAAACGCCGACGCGGACTTGTCGCTTCGAGAGCCGGCAATCAGGTTGCCGACGAACATGAACCAGACGCCGTAGCGAAGGACGTCGACGACGCCGAACAGCAGCCATACGGCAGGACGGTCCGACAGGGCGACCGCCAGCCCCGCCGCTGCCCAGATCGCCGTCACCAGGGTGGCGGCGAGCAGCAAAGCCGCGCGGACGCTGGGCCGCCAGCGAAGCGCCATCAGCAGCGCAAAACCCAGGTAGCCGGCGAGCGCAAGGCCATAGCTCCACGCGGCTACAGTGGCGAGGACGTTTGCGGTCACGACGTGCGCGGGTAGTCGATAAGAAGCTAACTCTAAACCGGGTTCAGGAGGAAGAGTATCCCGCCGCCGCGCCGCCGACGCCCCAGAGCGCCTTCATTGCCTGGCGGGCAGGCGCTCCGCGGCCGACCGGCTTTACGGACACCGGCGCTGGCCGCTCCGGCTGCGCCGTCGGCCACGCGCGTTCGAGGGCAGCGTCGGGCGCTCCGCGCCGCGCTAGCGCGCGCCTTCGCCCAGCAGGACGACGCGCACCGTTTCGAGCAGGATCAACAGATCCAGCAGCAGCGAGTTGTTCTTGACGTAGTAGATATCGTATTCGAGCTTCTTCACCGTATCGTCGACGGTGGCCACGTAACAGTGCCTGACCTGCGCCCAACCGGTGATGCCCGGTTTGACGCTGTGGCGCACTGCATAGAACGGGATCTGCTCGGAGAGCATGGTGACGAATTCCGGCCGTTCCGGACGCGGACCGACCAGGCTCATCTCGCCGCGAAGCACGTTGATCAATTGCGGCAGCTCGTCGATGCGCGTGCGCCGGATGAACCGACCGATTCGGGTGATCCTCGCGTCGTTGACCGCGGCCCACGCGGCCTTGCCGTCCTTTTCCGCGTCCATTGCCATGCTGCGGAACTTGAGCAGGGTAAACGTCTTGCCGCCCCGGCCGACGCGTTTTTGCCGGTAGATGACCGTGCCCGGGCTCTCGAGGGCGATCAACAACGCGGTGAACATGATCACCGGCAAAGCGGCGATCACCAGGACCGCCACTACCGCCACGTCGAACGAGCGCTTGACGAAGCGGCGCAGCCAATTCTGCCGATAGCCGTCGCCATAGATGAACCAGCTGGCGCGGCTCATGTCCAGCGGCACGTGGCCGTGGACGCGCTCGAAAAAGCCGGCGAGATCGGTGACCTTGACGCCGTTGAGCCGGCAGGCGAGCAGGTCGCGCAGCGGCAGTACGCCACCGCGCTGTTGTCGCACCGCCACCACGATCTCGTCGACGCCGTGACGCTTGACGGCCTGTTCCAGCGTTTCTCGCCCGCCGATGATCCGCTTCGGAGCAACCTGTACTTCCTCGTTGCCGTCGAGGGCGAAAAACCCGACCAGCTTTACGCCGACGTTGCCCTCTGCGAGCGACGCCTCGACTTGCTTTGCCTGCGCACCCGTGCCGAGAACGAGCAAGCGGTGTGGAAGCAGCGCGTCGACCAGCGGCAGCATCACCGTATGTCGCAGCATCATCTGTCCGGCGATGGCGAGCAGCGCGGCGGCGCCGACATTTTGCCGGAACATCTCGCCGCCGGGTAACCAGTCGGCGATTACGTAGGCAAGCAGGGTCCCGAAGGCGGACGCGATGCAGACGCGGGTAAAGTAGGAGCTGCGCGCAAGCTTTTCCTTGCGGCGGTAGACGCCGAAGCCGATATTGAACAGGACGATGAGAAACGCATAGACGAACGCCGGGGCGGCGTGCAATGGCTCAGGGATCGGCAGCCGTTGCAGAAAAATGATCGCCCCGATAGCCGCGATCACGAGCCAGGAAAGCTCCGCGGCGAGCAGCAACAGCGTCGCGGCGGCTACGTTCTGGCGAAGAAAACTGATCAACCGAATCCCCTCGTATCGATGACGGCACCCCTCAAGGGGCGCCACGCGTGCGTCGATCACTCAGCAGCGGGCGCCTCTGTTGCTGGCAGCCGCACTGCTTTCCTCCCAAGGCCGCTACCGTGTGCCCGCCTCCATTTCTTTGGTCGACTGACACGCAAGACTACCTGTTTCGTCAAGCAATTCTTGTACCGAATGCTCACGACAGCGATATGACAGCTTCGACGCAGCGAAGGCCGAATCCGTCGAGCTCCCGCCGTGGAAAAAACTAGCAACTTTCATCAGCATCGGAGTATCGCGACAGCTTGTCCCGGGAACACTCGACGCACGATGTACGGAATATTCACGACCTTAGGCGTCCAGGTGCGTTTTCGCACACGCGCACATCTGTCGAATGTACCAACTCGATGTAGAAAGGTCCATGCCGATTGTGTAAATTCTTGTATAGCGCCGTCTGTCAACGACAGCCGCGAATCATGACGACTAATGCTCTGCACGGTACAAGTCACACGCCGACCTCCACAGACAGACCCGACGCGAGTAGATCGGGACTGGAGCAATCCAGCAGAACTTGCTGCGACGTTCGGCAAAATCGCACCCAACCAGCGCCTTGCACAGCGCCGGTTGTCGGCATTTTTTCGATGCTACAGTCGTTGCTACAGCCGTGATAGACGTCCACGCCTCCGGGCGACGAACGGGCGCTGCTAGCTGCCAAACGTCGTTTCCCCACTTTAGCCCGAGGATCGACACGCGGCTCATTGCCGGCTTTGCAATTCCTACAAATGCCCGGCATCCTTGCACCGAGAGCAAGATTTCGGTGTTCCCCCTCCTGCCGGGATAATTCCGGTATCGGACTGCCTACGGAGAGGGCTAACCGCTCAATGATGTCCTTCGAGACCGACAACATAGACAAAAAGGGCACCCGGAAATGACTGAGATGGTCTTTGCCAAGGCGAGCGATGCATTTGCTGGTAAGGAGTTCGCCCAAAGCGGAATCGGTATCAGGCCGACCCTCCTGATACTCACCAGCGGCTGAAGGAGATGGGCTGATGGACTTCTCCTTTACCGACGAGCAGAAAATGCTGCGCGACAATATAGTGAAGTTTGCGCAGCGCGAGCTCTGCGAAGGCGCGATGGAGCGCGACCGCGCACAGACCTTTTCTCCGGAGCTGTGGCGTCGCTGCGCCGACATCGGCATCCAGGGTTTGCCCGTGCCGGAGGAATACGGCGGCAGCGGATTCGATCCGCTGTCTTGCGCGATCGGCCTGGAGGCACTGGGTTACGGCTGTCGCGACGGCGGGCTGGTATTTTCGCTGTGCGCGCATCTTCTGGCCTGTGCCGTGCCTCTTTGGTCGCATGGCAGCGCAGAGCAAAAGCGGCGCTATTTGCCGGGGCTGTGCGACGGCAGCCTGATCGGCATGCATGCGCTTACCGAACCGGGTTCCGGGTCGGATTCATTTTCGATGCGAACGCGAGCCGAAAAGGAGAGCGATGGCTGGCGAATCAACGGCACCAAGACTTTCATCTCCAACGCGCCGGTCGGTGACCTGGCGCTGGTGTTTGCCTTGACCGACGCCAAAAAGGGATTTTACGGAGGTGTGACCGCATTTATCGTCCCGGCCAAGACTCCCGGATTCTCGGTCGGCAACAAATTCGAAAAAATGGGCCTCCGCACGTCTCCGGTCGGCGACGTGGTATTCCAGGACATGCGGGTTCCCGACGACGCCGTAGTCGGCGGCGTCGGAGGCGGCTCGTCGGTATTCGCGACCGCCATGGATTGGGAGCGAATCCTGCTCGTGGCCAGCCATGTCGGCGTCATCGAGCGTCTGATGGAAACGTCGCTGGCCTACGCCAGAACGCGTTCCCAGTTCGGACAGGCGATCGGAAAATTCCAGGCTGTCGCTCACAAGATCGCCGACATGAAAACTCAACTCGAGGCCGCGCGGTTGCTGACTTACCGATCGGCGTGGCGTCTCGAAAACAGCCGCAGCGCGTCGCTGGACGCGTCGATCACCAAGCTGTTCGTCAGCGAAACGCTGGTCAAGGTGGCGCTCGACACCGTCCAGATCCATGGAGGCTATGGTTTCATCGCCGAGTTTGAAGTCGAACGCGCGCTGCGTGACGCGGTGGGCAGCACGATCTATTCCGGGACCTCCGAGATGCAACGCAACATCATTGCACGATGGCTGGGTCTGTAGCGTAGTGGAAGTTCGCCTGGTATCACAGCCCGAGGAATTTGCCGCGCTGCATTCCGCATGGAACACGTTGCAGCGCCGGCTCCGGCGGCCTTCACCGTTTCTGACCCACGAGTGGTTCGACGCCGCCTGGCAGTGGCGCGAACAGGGCGCCCAGCTGCACGTCCTTTGCTGCAGGCGCGGGCAGGACCTGGTCGGCGTCCTGCCATTCCTGCGCCAAACATCGTCCGTTGAAGACGGAGGCAGCCGCACGCTCAAGTTTCTCGCGGTGCCGGACACGCAGGTCTGCGACGTGCTGGCTGCCGACGCCGACCGGCTGCTGGTGGCGTCCGCTCTCGCTGACGAGCTGGTGCGCCGGCAGCGTGAATGGGACGCGATCGCTCTTAACTATCTTCCCGATGGGGCGATCGCGCTGATCGAGCTGCGCCAGGCGCTATCGCGTCATGGACTGCGCTGCGACGTCAGGCAGGCGACCCAGAATCCCTGGATCGCTCTGGATTCCGCCTGGGAAACATACTATTCGTCGCGCAGCCGCCGCCTGAAAAAGGCGGTCAATCTGGCGACCAACCGGTTGTCCAAGGCTGGCGACGTCGAGCTGCATTGGCTTCAACCCGGAGAAGGCGACGCCGCCGAAGTCGACAGCCAGATCGATCAGATCATCGCCATTTCTGCGCGGAGCTGGAAGACCAGCACCGGCAATTCGCTGGACAACGCCGGCCCGCAGGCATTCGTTCGCCGTCTGTCGCAGCATGCGCATCGCATGCGCTGTCTTTCGGTGTGGACGCTGACGCTGAACAAAACGCCGATCGCAATGGAGCTCCAATTGATCGACGACGGTTGTGTCTTTGCACTGCGCTCGGATTTCGACGCCGCCTATGAGGCGATATCACCGGGCTCCTACCTCAATCGCTATATGCTCGCGAAGCTGTTCGGGCGAGGCTTGCGGCGGTACCTGATGGGACCGGGAGAGAATATCTACAAGTACCGCTGGGCGGACGAGGCGGAGCCGGTAGGCACAATGACGATTTACGGACATTCGATGCGCGGACGCTGGCTGGCCGCACGGGAGCTCGTGCTCAAGCCGGCCGCGCGGCGAATCCGCGACGTCTTCCGGCCGCCTCGATCGAAAGAGGCCGCGCCGCCGGAGACGTCGAACCTGGACAATGCGACATGAGCGGCATCTGCGGCTGGTACGGCGAGGCAGGCGGGAATCCGCGAACGATCATCGATGCGATGATCGGCGCTTGTCCATGGCCGTCTGCCGCCGGTATTGCGCACGTTAGCGGATCGCGATTCACCCTGGCCGCCGCGGGCCCGCCCGGAACGACGATGGTCGTCGGGTCGGGGCCGATCCATGTCGCGGTTCAGGGTCATCCGCACTGGATTTCCGGCGTCGCGGCCGTGCGCGGACCGAACGCGCTCGAGGATTTCTGTCGCCGCGTCATCAGCGCCTATCGCGAAGGGGAAAGCGCCTTTCTGTCCGACGTCGGCGGTGATTTCGCGCTGGCCGTCGTCGACGAGACCTCGGGACGTGTCACGCTTGCGATCGATCGGATCGGGGTGCGCAACGTCGTTTACGAACAGGTGCGCGACACGCTGATCTTCGGCGCCACGTCGGATGCCGTTCTGGCGCATCCGCTCTCTGTCGATGCGATCGCCCCGCAGGCCCTGTACGACTACGTCTATTTCCACATGGTCCCGGGGCCGGCGACCGTATTCCGCGAGCATTCTCGCCTGCGCGCCGGACACGCGCTGAGCTACGAAGCCGGACGAACGTCGACCCGTCCGTACTGGCAACTGCAATTCACCGAGCCCACGCGCGGCACCGTCGAGGAATTCAAGCCCGCGTTTCGCGCCGCGCTCGATGCCGGGGTCTCCTCGGTATCCGGAGGCGCGGATTGCGGCGCGTTCCTGAGCGGTGGTACCGACAGCTCGACCATCGCCGGCCTGCTGGGGACGATCAACGGCGCTGCGGCGCGCACGTATTCGATAGGCTTCGCGGCCGCAGGATACGACGAGATGGAGTATGCGCGCATCACCGCACGCCATTTTGGAACAGATCACCACGAATATTATGTGACGCCGGACGATGTCGTCGCAGCGGTTCCGCTGATCGCCGCCGGGTACGACCAGCCGTTTGGCAACGCTTCTGCGATCCCGACCTATTATTGCGCCCGGCTGGCGCGCGCCGACGGCATCACGCGAATGCTGGGAGGAGACGGCGGCGACGAGCTGTTCGGCGGCAACACGCGCTATGCGAAGCAATATCAGCTTGCGCTTTACGAGCGCATTCCGTCCGGATTGCGGCGGATGCTGGAACCCGCGCTGCTGGGTACTCCCGGCATTGCGTCGATCCCCATCCTCAGGAAACTGCATAGCTATGTCACGCAGGCACGCCAACCGATGCCGGCCCGATACGACAGCTACAACCTGCTGGGCCGGCTCGGCCCCGAAAATGTCTTCGACCGGGATTTCCTCGCCGAGGTCGAGCCCGGCGTTCCGCTTGCCCTGCTCACTGACACGTATACTGCGACCAAGGCGCGCAGCCTGATCAATCGCATGGTCGCCCTGGACCTCAAGTTCACGCTGGCCGATAACGACCTGCCCAAGGTTACGCGTACCTGCGACATCGCCGGCGTCGATGTCGCGTTTCCGCTGCTGCACGAGTCGGTGGTCGACTTGTCGACCACCCTGCCGGCCTCGTTCAAGGTCCGCGGCGGCCAGTTGCGCTATTTTTTCAAAGAGGCGCTGCGCGATTTTTTGCCGGAAGCGACCATCGCGAAGAAAAAGCACGGTTTCGGCCTACCCGCCGGCTTGTGGCTGCGCGACCATCCGGCGCTGCGCGAGCTCGGTGGCGACGCACTGCTGAGCCTGCGCCAGCGCCATATCTTTCGCAACGAATTGCTCGACGATCTGATGTCGACTCGCCTCAGCGAGCACGCGCCGTATTACGGCACGTTGACTTGGGTTCTGATGATGCTCGAAATGTGGTTCCGGGCACATCGCGTGACGGCGCCGTAGCCGCGCTTTTACGCAGCCATGGCCACTTCAAAAAGGAATTCGGCGATCCTGTGCTCAACAGGACACCCACGGTCGCGCGCCCACAGAAGACCCCATCGGGTTGCCGCGGGTCGGGTCCGAGGAACGCTGTAGCGTACCGCTCGCCGCGTAAATGCGGCATTTCGTCGGCGCGCAATGCCTGCGTTCTTGCCAGCCCGGCGATCTCGCCTTAGGATTTGCCGCTCATGCGCTCACCATCGTGCGGCCGCAATGGTCAACTTCGTCATGCGGCGATTCGCCGGTCCAGCGGTTCTGCATAATTTACCGACCGAGATCCCGAATGTCAGGTCCATCCAACGCCGCCGCGACATTCGTTCGCTTGCTGACGTTACTTGTCGCTGCAGGGCTGTTCGCAGGTGGGGCTTTCGGCCAGTCGATTCCACCGTACGTCGGATCGGGCCCGCTGCTGCCGTTGATCTTGCAGATGCCGCAGAACAGCTGGCTCAAGGTCAACGCCAATTTCTACAGCGACGTCTGGACGCCCGCTGACCTCGAGCCGCTCGACAACGGCGCCACCGCATCACGCCGTCGACCGGATCATCCTGGCGTGGAGCAGCTTCGCGTGGGACAGCAACCGCGGCGACCTGATCATCTACGGCGGGGGCCACGCCAATTACTCGGGCAACGACGTCTATCGCTGGCGCTCCAGCAATCTGCAGTGGGAGCGCGCGGCGCTGCCCAGCGAGATACTGTCACCGATCCGGTCGTCGGCAACACCACCGTCGACGGGGTAGACAACGCGCCGATCTCGTCGCACACCTACGACAACAACATCTTCCTGCCGATCGTCGATCGATTCATGACCTGGGGCGGAGCGGCCTACGACAACGGCCAGTCCTACTCGACCTGGCTCGGAGACGCGATCCGACGCAATCGCGCCTGACCGGCCCTTATCTGTTCGATCCGAACCGGGCCGACGGCAACAAGGTCGGCGGGACAACCGGCTCGAACGTCAAGCGCGTCGATCCGACGCCGATCGCCGGCGGCCAGATGTGGGAGAACCGCGATATCAACATGAACATCGCCGGCGCAGGCGCTGCCCGGAACGCCATGTCAACGGCTGCACCGGCTACGCCTCCGAAGGCGGCCACGACATCGTTTACACGGCCTCGTCGAGCCGCTATTCGACCAGCCTCAATCTCTATCGCTACCAGCTGACCGACATCGCCAATCCGACGCTCGACCAGAGCACCATGGTCGGCGTGTTCTCGCGTCGGCGTCACCGGACAGACGACGTGCGGATACGATCCGGCACGCAAGCTTTTCGTCCGCACCGGCAACAACTCGCGTGCCGTTCCAGTTCTGGGACCTGACGACGCCCGGGCCGACCAACCCGGACCAGCAACGTGCAGATCGATTCGACGATCGCGAGCCTGCAGTCGTGGCTCTCGGCGCAGAGCCTGAACATCCAGAATTGCGCGCTCGAGTTCGATCCCGGTCCGCGGCGACTTTCCGCTCTGGTGCGGCGCCGGCGCGGTCTGGGAGCTGCACGAGCCGCCCGCGGCCAATACGCGTCCGGCTGGACCGTCACGCAACGGCACGCCATCCGTCCGCCGTGCCGCCCGGCGACATCATCGGCACCGGCATCATGGGCAAATGGCATTACGCGCCGTTCTACGACGTCTTCGTCGGGCTGGAGGACGCGAACGAAGGCCAGATCTGGATCTACAAGCCGGCAGGCTGGGTGCAGCCCAATCCGCCGGGCAACGCGCTGCCGACGGTAACCATCACTTCGCCGGCGAACGGAGCACCGTCGCTCCCGCGACGCCGATAAGCCTCACCGCCGAACGCGACCGACGGCGACGGCAGCATTGCGCGCGTCGAGTACTACGCCAACGGCGTCAAGCTCGGTCAGGCGACCGTTGGCCCCGTACACGGTCGCCTGGACGCCGATACTGGTCGGCTCGTACGCGATCGTTGCGATCGCCGTCGACAACGTCGGCGGCATGACAGCTGTCGCCAGCCGTCAATCTCACGGTCAACGCGACGCTCACCACGGTCACCTTGCAGCGCGGACTCAACGGCTATGCGGGCGCGAGCGACACGTTCCTGGATCAATGGCGCGCGAACACGCCGTTCACGGCGCCTCCGATCCGCTCTATCTCGACCGCGCGAACTACACGCCGCTGGTGCGCTTCGCGATCTATCCAGTCGGAAGGCGGTCCGGTTCCCAATGGCGCGGTGATCCAGTCGGCGACGCTCAAGCTCTACAAGCAGTCCTACGACGACGACGCTGCAATTGAATGCGCTGCTGAAGCCCTGGGTCGAGAGCCAGGCGACATGGATAATCGCGCAGACAGGCGTGCCTGGAGCGTCGGCGGCGCCGCCGGGGCGGGAACCGATTACGCGGCCACGGCCGACGACCTGGTCACGCCGAGCTTCAATCCAGGCTGGGTCGCGTTCGATGTGACTGCCCGCGCGCGCCAATGGGCGGCTAACGCCAGCGCGAACTATGGCTGGCGGTTGAGCCGGTCGGGCGGAGGCTCAACCTCAAGCAGTTCACTTCGAGCGAGTATTCGTCCGACACCGACGCTGCGGCCGAAGCTCACCGTCGTGTACTCGGGCGGGAGTTCGAACATTCCGCCGACGGTGTCGTTGACCTCCCGGCGAACGGCGCCACGGTACCGCTTGGCGGCAGCTTCACCCTGACCGCGAGCGCTTCGCGACAGCGACGGAACGGTGACGCAAGGTCGAGTACTACGCACGGGGCGTAAAGATCGGACAGGCGACCGCTTCGCCTTACAGCATCGTCGTGGACGCCCCAGCGGCGCCGGGAGCTATATGCTGACCGCCGTGGCCACCGATAACGGCGCGTTGACCGCGACTTCGAACGCCGGCGACGGTAACAGTGACCGCGGTCGACGGCAACACGGTCGTGCTGCAGCGTGGCCTCGAACGGTTATGCCGGCGTCGAGCGATACCTTCCTCGACAAAAATCTGCAGACCACGGTGCGCGGGGCGACTGAACCCGTTGTACCTGACCAGCAACAACTACACGCCGCTGATCCGTTTCGCCGTGTTCCAGTCCGAAGGCGGGCCGGTGCCCAATGGCGCGACGATCCAGTCGGCCACACTGCAGCTCTACAAGCAGTACTACGACGACACGGTGCGGTTGAATGCGTTGCTCAAGCCCTGGGTCGAGAACCAGGCGACCTGGCTGCTGCAGTCAGGCCGGCGTGCCTTGGAGCGCGGCCGGCGCCAGCGGCGCGGGTACCGACTACCGCAGCAGTGCGGACGCGGTCGTCTCGGTGCCATTCAATCCGGGCTGGGTCGCTTTCGACGTGGGCGCGCGAGTCCAGCAGTGGGCGTCAGCCCGATCACCAACTATGGCTGGCGCCTCGGCTCGACCGGCAGCCCGGTCAACCCCAAGACTTTCAATTCGAGCGAATACGCGACCGATGCGACGCTGCGTCCGAAGCTGACCATCGTGTATTCGGGCGGCGGCGGCGGCAACATCCCGCCGGCGGTCACGCTGCTGACTCCGGCGGACGGCGCGCACGACGCTCCTTGGCGGCAGCTTCACGCTCGCCGCGGATGCAAGCGACGTCGACGGCACCGTGACCAAGGTCGAGTACTACGCCGGCGCACAGAAGATCGGACAAGCGACGGTCGCGCCGTACACGGTGACGTGGACACCGGCCGCGGCGGGAACCTACATGCTGACCGCGCGTGGCGACCGACAACGCGCGTGGCCACGACGACTTCGAATGCCGCAACGGTCACCGTAACGACTTCGGCGACGACGACCGCAGTGCTGCGCGCGGGCTGAATGGCTACGCCGGCGTCGAGCGACACCTTCCTCGACAAGTATCTGCGCGACGACGGTGCGCGGAAGCTTCAATCCGCTCTATCTCGACGGCGCGAATTACACGCCGCTGATGCGCTTCGCGGTCTTCCAGTCGGAAGGCGGCCCGGTGCCCAACGGGTCGGCCATCCAGTCGGCGAAGCTGCAACTCTACAAGCAGTACTACAACGACACTGTCCGCTTGAACGCGCTACTCAAGCCCTGGATCGAGACCCAGGCGACCTGGCAACTGAGCCAGACGGGCGTACCCTGGAGCGCGGGCGGCGCGTCGGGCGCGGGCACCGATTACACCAGCAGCGCCGATGCGGTGATATCGGTGCCGTTCAATCCCGGGTGGGTGAGCTTCGACGTGACGCACGCGAGTGCGGCAGTGGGCGATCAATACCGCCACCAATTTCGGCTGGCGGCTCGGACTGCCGGCGGCACGGTCAACGCCAAGACATTCAACGCCAGCGAATACTCGGCCGAT
The DNA here is from genome assembly GCA_963847585.1 of uncultured beta proteobacterium. Lineage (GTDB taxonomy): Bacteria > Pseudomonadota > Gammaproteobacteria > Burkholderiales > Casimicrobiaceae > PALSA-1003. The sequence continues at coordinate 101,211 of CAWKAQ010000013.1, forward strand.
CCGACGCTGCGTCCGACGCTGACATCGTCTATCAGTAGACGCGATTGGCTAGCGCCCGCTGAACCGGCCAGGCGATCGGCGTCACGTGCGCGGCGGGCCTGCGCCAGCTAGGAAGTCCGCACGAAATACGCCGGGCGATCGTAGGCTTGGACAATGCACACGCCTCGAAGATTCGGCACGTATTGCATCCGGCCCCAGATCGCGACCAGGCCCGGCTCGGCGGAATGACGGAGTCCGGTGGCCTGCCCGTCAGCGCCAGGCGATCGACCTGCCAGATTCTGCCGGAAACCCTCCTGATGGCGTACAGATAGCCATCGTCCTGATAGAGGACGAACTTGCCCAGGCCCCGGTCGAACACCAGGCCCGCCGCGAAATAGCCGCCGATGTTTATCGCATCGGCATGGGGTCCGCTGAATGATCCGACGGTCGCCGAACCGGTCGCGAGATCGATCGCCACCGGAGTATTGGGCGGCCCGTAGTTGCCTATGCGCAACAGCGTGCCGCCGCCAGCAGGATCGATCGCGGCGGTCGCCCGGTCGACGTCGGTCCGCTGGGTCGTCCATAGCGTCGACCACCGGTCTTTCGCGCTGCTCCATTTGCTTACCGCGCTCGCGCCCGACACATAAACGTCTTCGGTCACCGGATGTTTGCAGACCCAGTTGCCATCCCAGCCGCGTGCATTCGGGAACGGTGGATGCTTGCCCGGAGCGTCCCAGACGCCGGTATCGAGCATGACTTCATCGACGACATTGTACTTGCCGGTGTCCGAGTTCCAGGTGTTGGCGCAGCCGAAGGACATGAATTTGTTCTGGCGATCGATGAACTGCGGCGACCAGTAACTGTGCCTAGCGTTCGGCGTGACTCCATCTCGCATGTAGGGAGTCGCAGGCATGTTGCGCGGTATAACGTTGGCATGGTTGCTCGGCTTGACGCGGGTGCGCCACACCGGTGCGTCGTCCTCGAGTCGCAATCCGCGAACGTCGTTGCCGGCCCAGGCGCCTGCGCCGCCGCCGCCGAAAAGCAGCATTTCGCTTCCCGACGTCTTCAAGGCGCCACCGCTGAAGGCGAAAATGCCGGAACGCGGATCGCCGAAGCCGATGTCGTGGCACTGCGCATCGGTCAGGCCGGCCTCGACCTGTGGCGCGCAATTCATCGTGGCCATCGCCGTGTCCGCGATTGCGGCCCATTGGTTGACCACTATCCGCTGCATCCACCGCGGTGTCGGCGGCGCCGGCCGCGACGGCTTGCAGAGCGGCGCGCCGACGATGGCTCTTCGGCCGATGCCTTCGCGTGCCAGCCGCATGCTGCCGCAAGGCCGAGCGAAGTCGCGCGCGATCCGGCGAGCGCGCCCAGCTGACGAAGGAACCGGCGACGAGTCAAGAATCAGTCCTGTTACGCTACAATATCGGCAGTTTGCCGGCTCTCGATCGGGTCCTGAAGAGAGCATGCAACGTCAATCCCTCCTCAAGCAAATTCTGATTCGTGGCTTTTCAGATTTAGGAAGCTGAGTGGTTACCCAGCAATCGCCCCGTCCTGGGCCCGGATTCGAACAAGAGTGGCAAGGGCGATTCATCGAATTCGCGAATCTCCGCGACGACGATGCCGGCATTGCGGGGTGGTCGACGACCGGCCTCAGGGCGCGATTTCGTTTTTTCCAAGACGCCTGGCACGCTGTCGCGCCCGGCTCGCTGTTCATCGACATTGGTTGCGGCGCGGGCACCTATTCGAGATGGCTGGCCCAGCAGGGCCTGCGCGTCGTGGGTATTGACTATTCGCAACCCACTTTGCGCAAGGCTTTGGAGCGCACCGGAACAGGCGTCGCCTACTGTGCGGCTGACGCCATGATGCTGCCGTTCGCAAGGGCGAGCGTCGATGGTGCGGTGTGCCTCGGCGTCCTGCAGGCTATCCGTGATTCGGAGACTCTCATCAATGAGCTTGCAAGGGTGATTCGCCACGGCGGCACACTATGGATTGATGCACTAAACTATCACGGACTAGCGGGCTGGTGGGATCGTACGCGGCGCAAACTCAAGGGCAAACCGCTGCACGTCCGATACGAATCGGCGTCGACTCTCACGGAGATACTGCTATCCGCTGGATTCTCGCAGCCTGCGCTCACGTGGTTGCCGCTGATGCCGTCGCGCCTGCAGTTGATCCAACCCGTTTTCCACTCGCCTCTGTTAAGGCGCCTGCTGCCAGACGTGTCTGCTGTTGCTTCTGTGGCCAGTCACTCCTTCCTTATCTGTGCGCAACGGACGGCACAAGATAAATAGCGCCTCCGCACGCGCGACAAATCGTGCTGCATCGAGGACTAGCGAGCGGCCTTGGTCCATAGCCCTCAGAGACGCAAAAGTGATTTTCTCTCAGCTCGCATCGCTGTTTGATGGCTGCGATTTACACTGACAAGCCAACCAGAAAGATTCCAGCACATATCAGCATGATGCCCGCACCGCGCACAAGACTGATAGGCTCACCCAGAATGAGCCAGGCCGCCAGGATGACGGCGACGAATTGAAACGCCGCGAACGACTGGGCGACGTTCAACGGCAGCTTCGTGAGGATCGACAGGTAAAAGATCGCGCTGAGTGCAAACGTAGCCAGTCCGGCAGCGACTTTCCAGTTGATCAAGCTCAGCCACTCGCTTGTCCCGATGCGTGGCATGGTGGCCCCGGACTTCAGCAGAAGGTTCGCGGTAACCGTCAAGCTGATCATCAATACGAAAGATACTAGTATCCTCATTGGGCCATTCCATTCGCAGGTTTTTCGCCGACACCTACTGCAATCAAGCCGTTTCTTGCCATCCCCGGCAGGCGGGTCGTCCAATCGTCCAATCGTACGGCCAAGCGCGTCATCGCACGGATCCCCGGCATCAATCGCAAGCCACGGTTGAATACGAGAACATCGCTGTTCATCAGCAGACAGTAGCCGAAGAAGCCAAAGGTCTTCCAGCTCCTTAGCCGAAAGCCCACTTGTCGCAGTGGTGGCTCGGTCTCATTGAATAGGAGTGGACGTTCCGTCTTGCTATCTAGGGTTGGCGATATTCTATAGATCACAGCACGCAGCCAACGCCAAAGAAAGAAATCGCTCACCGGCTCCCTGAAGTAAAACCTGCCTCCAGGCTTGAGGATTCTGAAGATCTCGCGGAAGAGGCCGATCCTGTCATTCACATGGTGGATGCCGCCGAAAACGAAGACGCTATCGAACATTGCGTCTCGGACCGGTAGCATGGTCGCGTCACCTTGCACAAAAAAATAGTTGGGTGAAGACAGGTTGCGCCGGGCAGCTTCCAGCATCGATAACGATACGTCGATCCCCATTCCTCTCCCTACTCTCGACCCAAGCAGCTGGAACGCTTCTGCAGCTCCGCAGCAAATTTCGGCGCAATCACCCAGCCTTTCTTCGCCGACTTCCGCCAGGAATACGCGATCGAGGTACGCCATGTATTCCTGCGTATGAGGATAACCGAGATTCTCGAGATACTTATTAGCGATGCGTTCATAATGCTCTTGTTGACGACGTCCCTCCGCCGAGCAGTGCTCCTCGGCAAACATGGGGATTCCGCTGGCGCTCACGCGAAAACGCCGGTGCGTACGTTCGGAGACGAGATAATCTTCGTGCTTTCGAACCGCCTCGTCCGACATAGGGGATTTGAGCATCTCAAGAAACGGTGGCGCTTCCATGATCGATCGCTACTTGATCCTGCCGCCAAACTTCCACGAGTTACCGTTTCGCATCACGATATAGGTGCTCTCCTGATCGACGTTCGGGTAAGCTTTGAGCCACTCCTCAATGGTTTCCCGGCGTATGTATGTCGTCTTCGGCGTGACCAACTGGTCGAAGGCAACGTGCCGGAAAAAGGGAAAGTCACGGTTGCTGATCCAGATGCTGTATTCGTATAACGGCAACCGCTTTACCCAAGGCTGATCGCGGAATCGCCTGATTGCCTTGGCATATAGGTAATAGGGCACTACGAGAGGCGTCGCCAAACAGTACTTAGTGATCCACCAGGGAAGGCGGGAGGCGATCCGGCGCATAGGATCGACGAGCGCGATGATAATGGAATTTCCCTCCCTGGCGTAAACCCAGCAATGGAAACGGCCTCCGGCCTTCGTGTTGGCGACAACCGAGTCAAGCCCGCGCTTCGGCTCCGTTAGATGGTGCAAGACGCCGATCGAATATACGAAGTCATAGCCGTCGGCCTTCCGAAACTCGGTCATGTCGGCTTGGGTAACGCGCCAGGTCGAGGCGACCGGAAGGCGGCCCAGATTTATTCGCGCAGACCGTACTGACTCTCCCAGGTCCACTCCCTCAAGGAGTGCAGGCGACCAATTCGCCATGTGGACAAGTAAGCTGCCGTTGCCGCATCCCAGCTCAAGCACGGACTTTCCATCCACGTCAGCCCTCTCGACAGGACGGAGCCAGTCCTCAAACTGGTCTTGGGTGTATATCGAGCCCAGCGGCAAATTGTTCCATGAGCTGGCAAAGGCGTCGGCGGTTCTTTGATCTGAGGTCATGTTCGTCAGGCGGTGACTGCACGCATATGATTCTGCAGCACGATCCAGCACCAAAGAAAGAGACGGTGATCCACTCTTCCGGCACGGTGCTCGCTCCATCTCCGGCTAACCCATGCTAGATCGAGATCGTTACAGCGAGGGGCGACTTCCGGCTCTTTCCAACCCTTGAGCCAACGTGCCAACGGAACGCCGAATCCCTTCTTCTTGCGGTAGATAATATCGGCCGGAAGGATGCCTTCTAACGACTTCTTCAGCAGATATTTGGTCACGCCATGCCGCAATTTGTATTGATGAGGAACCCGGCGTGCGAAGTCGACCACGTCGTTGTCGAGGAATGGCGCGCGCACCTCCAACGACACCATCATTGACGCACGATCTACTTTTGTCAGGATATTGTCCTGCAAATAGAACCGGGTGTAGAACTCCAGCGTGCGATCGGTCAAATTGTCGGCACTGGAACTCTCCCACGCTGCAATCGCTTCCTCGAATACGTCTTCATAACGCACAGGCTGTTGGAACAGTTCCTCCAGTTCGCCAGGATCGAGCGCGCCCAGCCATACCGGGTTCCACGCGCGCGCGGGGTACGAGACACCGCGAAGAGCGCGCTTGATGCGGAAGTCAAGACTCATGTTGCGCTCGGAGGCCGGCATGAGGTCTGCCAACGACCTGAGCCCGCCATGCAGCCAAGCGGGGACATGTTTGGCGTACCACTGAGCCGGGTTGATGGCTTTGAAGGGATCGTAGCCCGCGAACAACTCGTCGCCGCCGTCCCCACCCAGAGCTACGGTGACGTATTGCCTTGCGAATCGGCACAACAGATAGGTAGGAAGGATCGAGCTGTCCCCCATCGGCTCATCGAGCATCGATAAGACTTCCTCGGCCAGGTCACCCGCTGCTTCGAGGCGACAGCACCTCGTGGTGGTGATCGCTCTGGAAATGCTCGGCCATCTGCTGGGCATACACCGACTCATCGAATGATTGTTCCGAGAAGCCGATTGAAAATGTCTTTATCTCTCGAGACGGAACATGCCTGGTGGCGAATGCAAGCACCGCGCTCGAGTCGATCCCCCCGCTCAAAAAAATGCCCAAGTGGCACATCGCTGATCAGCCTGCGCTTTACCGCCTGGGACAGCAGCCCCCGCAGCTGTTCTCCCCAGACATCTTCAGGTTTCGTCGGTATCGCCTCAAATGGCTCAATCTTGAATTGCCAATATTGCGCGACCTGTAGTGCTTCCGACGCGATGTCGTAGGTCATCCAGTGGCCGCCTGGCAGCTTATAAACGCCGCGGTACAACGTCGCCGGCGCAGGGATGAACCCATACGCAAAATACTTCCGGAGATGTTTCTGATCGATAGTCCGGTCGATCTGGGGATGCTTCAGAAGCGCATTGAGCTCGGAGGCAAATGCAAAGCAGGCGGCTCCCGCGGTGTAATACAAAGGTTTTTTGCCGAAACGATCGCGCGCAAGGAAAACCATTTGTCGCGATCGGTCGTAGATGGCAAATGCAAACATGCCGTTCAGCATCAGCGGCAGTCCGCTGCCCCACTCCTCGTACCCGTGCACCAGCACTTCGGTGTCGGAGTGATCCGACCGGAAGACATGCCCTCGTGAGATCAGATCGCGCCTGAGTTCAACATGGTTGTATATTTCACCATTGAAGATGACACAGACTTGGCCATCTTCGTTCCACATGGGCTGCTCGCCGCCGCCGATGTCGAGAATGGCGAGCCGCCGATGCGCGAGGAACACGCGCTTCTTTCGTCGATGTATTGACCCGCGCCGTCCGGCCCCCGGTGGACCAGCGTGTTGCCCATCGCTTGAAGGTCGTGGACGCCGCCCGGCGCCGATGAAGCCCGCAATGCCGCACATTTCCGCTTCTTTCGCTGTTGCCGATCCAGATTGATCGTTTCCCTGACCAGATAGACCTGCTTGCCCTGCGACTCGTAATAGGTGCGCATGATAATCTCCGCGATGAGGCCCATCAGAATGCTCATCACACCCGTGATGAAAGCCAGGACTACCAGCAGGGGCAGCGGGGTCGAGATGAACGACACATGTTCGACAAATTTGAGATAAAGCGCGGCTAGACCCGAGAGACAGCGAAACGGCAACGCTGACCAGGCCGAAGCCGCCAAAAACGTAGATGGGTTTGTTGGCATAGTTCGCCAGAAATTTCACCACGATCAGGTCCAGCACGACCTTGACGACACGCTCCAGACCGTATTTCGAGTGGCCATGTATACCGCGGAAAGTGATTGACCGTAATTTCGGTGACCCTGCCTCCCTGCCAGCTTGCATAAATGGGAATGAATCTGTGCATCTCGCCATAAAGCTTCACGCCTGTCAAGGACATCTCTCCGGTACGCCTTGAGCGAGCACCCGTAGTCGTGCAGCGGTACGCCCGAAATGCGGGAGATCAGCCAGTTAGCCACAGCGCGATGGCAAATTCCGCTTGAGCGCCCCATCCTGGCGGTCGTGCCGCCACCGGAAACTACGTCGTAGCCCTCCTCAAGCTTGTTCAACAGTGCGGAATGTCCGCTGGGTCGTTCTGAAGATCACCGTCGAGTGGAATGATGATGTCGCCGGAAGCAAAATCAAATCCAGCCATCATGGCGGCAGTCTGGCCGAAGTTGCGCCGGAAATTAACTACCTTGTACCGCGGATCCTTTGCCGCCAGGGCTCTGAGGTTGGCTTCGGTCGATCGGTGCTGCCGTCGTTGATCAGAATCACCTCGTATTCGATCCCGATGTCATGCAGCGCCGCGTTCAGACGCTCATGCAACGGCAACACATTGTCCTGCTCGTTGTAACCTGGGATGACGATCGATAGCGTTTGGCGGTTACCGTGGAGTAAAAAGGGGGCGCTACGCGATTACGTGCGAGCGGCTAACGCGCTACTCCAAGTGGCACGTTCAAGGCCGCGACAGGACCGGCTCGACTTGCGGCCTGTAGGCGAGCAACGCAGCAAGCACCGATAACGTTCCCATCAATGGCATATGGTGCCTGGAGCCGCTCTGAAAAATGCTGTCGATGGCCACGACATCGACAGACTGAGCATGAGCAGAAGGATATCAGGGACAGAGCAGCGCGGCCGCGCCAGTGGACGATCAGCGCAGCAAGGATCAGGAACATAAGCGCCATCCAGTACGCGTTCGAAATGCCCTTCGTAATTCGGTACGACAGCCCTTTCTTCCCCCGCCCACTTTGACGCCCCAATAGGCACCGTCGCCGTCTTCCCCCAGCACCTGAACTTGCCTGTTGACCGTCAATTCGAGGAATCCGCCCGGGTGCTGTGCTATCCACTCCAGTTCCCACCGATAGCCCATCTTCGATCGCGTCACCTCATCGAATTGGTCCAGACTGCGCTCGTACACAGGCACATCGGCTTCCTGTGGCAAGACCATTGTTGGCGCTGTAGAAGCCTTCGCCGCCGGCGGTGGAGATTGGAACCACGGCGCCGAGGACCAGATAGTTCCGGATTGACCATGGCAGTGATCAAGACGCCCATTGCGACGATGACGATCCCGATTCTGACATGTGAATTTCCGCGCGCTCGTTCGCTGGGTAAGTTCGTAGAAAATCAACGCCGATGGAAACAGGACAAGCGATGGCTGCGTCAAACTTGCGGCGCCCAGCAGACCGCCGGTCGCTGCCAGCAGCCAGAATGATTTCGCTGAATTTGCGGTACGTCGCGCCGTGACGTAGGCAAGGATTGCGCCCGTGAGCATCGGCAGGATCAGCAGCTCCTTTTTTGCCAACCCCGTGCACATGATGTCGTTGGGCCAGAAGAGAAGGATAAGCGTAGCCACGCGCGAAACACCCTCCCCTGCTACGAGGTAAGCCAACTTGTAGACCGTAAGCGTTGCAAGCGCATAGAGAAGCAGGTTCACAAGCGGGATAACCCATGGACGATCGCCGAATACGAAAAAATTTGCCGCCAAAAAATGGCAGGCCGGGCGGCCAATTGCTATAAGCCTCACCATCGAAATATGGCTCGCCTGCAATCAATTTCCTTGCCAGGACAACGTACGTAGCGTGATCGGACGTTTGCACGGTCGGGAAGTACCACAGCCACGCGAGTCGAATGAGGATGCCCGATCCAATTACCAGTAACAGCCACCTCCTTTCGCCGATTCGAGCGAAAACGTTCGCCGCGTCCCGGACAAGACGAGTTAGAGGAGCGCCGTAGCGCCAACAAAGCCAAGCCGATACCGCGGCGACCAGTGCGCTGATCACGTTGGCCAATGCGGGGAACTGCCCGGACAGCGAAAGCTCCAACGCTTTCCTGGGCACGCTGAACATTGCGTATACGACAACGATGGCGCAGGTAAGCCAAAGTACGCTTACCAGCTTATCAGGGGATTTCGAGTCCCTGTCGAAAGCCGGTTCTATCTTGTTCTGAGAAGGAAGAATTGCCATCTCATTGAGCGCCGCAGGCGGACGCTTGCTCAGATCAGGGTCGCATCATCGCAGTCTTCTCACGGTAAGTCCACGGTCTGGGCAGCGGGAAACTGCAATAAGACGCGTCATCATCTGCGCGGGGTTGTGCCGATTGCGCTCTGTGCGCTACGATTCTTGGGCGATGTGTCCCGGAATACAGCTGGCTTCGGCGAAGATTTTCGCCCCAGCGTCCTGTCAATCGACCGTTGTCTCGCCGGTGGGATTTCGTTTTGCTGCTCGAAGTGCCTTATCGGGACGAACATGACCAAGATGGCCGAACGGTTGCTTGATCGCTATTACGGCAACGACGAACATCCCTACCGCACACTCGAACTGGAAGTCGAGCAGCAGGTCCGGCCAGAACACACCCTCCTAGATGCAGGATGCGGACGCACCGCTCCTGTTCTGCGCAAGTATCGTGGCAGAGTGCGGCGTCTGATTGGCGTCGATCTTGTCGAGTTTGATACCCAGGTCGACGGCATCGAGTTGCTTAACAACGATCTGGGCAGGATCGCACTGGAAGACGGATCCGTGGACATCGTTATGTGCCGTAGCGTGATGGAGCATATCGAAGATCCGCGGGCCGTTCATGGCGAGATCTATCGCATTCTCAAGCCGGGAGGGCGCTTTATCTACCTGACTGCCAATCTTTGGGATTACGCCGCACTGATCGCCAAGATCGTGCCTAACAGGTTCCATCCCTGGATCGTGGCGAGAACCGAAGGGCGCAAGGAAGAGGACGTCTTTCCGATACAGTACCGGACGAATACCTACCGGGCGGTTCGGAAGTGGGCGGCAAGCGCGGGTTTCGAGATCGTGGCGTTTCGCTATCTCAGCCAATATCCAAGCTATTTCATGTTCAATGGCTTCTTGTTCCTTCTGGCCACCGGCTACGAAAAACTTTTGCGCCGCTTCGACGCATTGGGATTTCTGCGTGGCTGGATATTCGTGACGCTGCGAAAGCCTTGAAGGGCCGGCGCCCGGGTTCCACGGCCGCAACCGGTCACACGCGCGTGAGGGAGTGCTCGCAAGCCCGGCACTCATGCGGCGTCGCTGCGCGGTTTGGGTACAACCCGGCGCGCCCGCCGCTTGCTGTGTTCGTTTAGCCCGCCGGGCCTGGTGCGGAGCAAGGAGCCTGCTCGACAGCGTGGAAGGCGCAAGTTGTAATTATTTCAATACGGGCGCTCCGGATCTGTTGGAGCATCAGCCAGTTGCCTCTGCGCAATCCGCAATGTGCTAGGATTGCCCAATATATCGCTCGATCAGATGGCGCTTTTCCGCGACCATAACGACTCAATGGATATCTCAGCTGTGCTTCGGGGAAAATTCCGCTGGCGCACTCCGGCGGCGACAAGGATCGTGCTCGCCGTAACGGTTGCGTGCATGCCGGCCGGTCTGCGCCCAGAAGGCCGACAAATGACTACTACACTAACACCGATGCTGCCTTGCTGCGCTCGGTCGAGCGGTTTCACGTGATCCGGGCGGAGAGCGAAATACGAAGCAAGTATTATGTTCCCGCTCGAGCGGACCTGGACTTCACGTTGCGCTACTTTCCGAACCATCCTCAGGGGCTGCTGCTGATGGTGCAGCTATGTTCGGAATACAAGCAGCAAGGCTGCGACCTGGATCTCATCTTCGAAAAAGCGATCGCCGTCAATCCGGATGTAGCGGGCACTTATACTACCCAAGGCGTATACCTGCACCGTGTCAAGCGTTATTCAGACTGCGATCAAGAGCTATCAGCGCGCACTGGAGCTCGATCCCGATTCCATGAATGCACACTACAATATCGCGCTTGCATATCTCGAGCTAAAGGACTACAAGCGCGCCAACGAGCACGCGCAACGTGCTTATGCCCTGGGCGCGCCTGTGCCGGGGCTGCGTGAGCGGTTAAAGCATCTCGGCCAATGGAAGCCGGCTGAGACGACTCCGGCGTCCCCGGGCGCCGCCTCGCCCACCGGATCCGATATGAGTCCAGCGGCGGCGGCGCCTACACAAAAACGGCCGAACTGACTGGAACGTCGTGAACATGACAGGTGCGGAGCGACAGGGAGTTCGATTGGGAAGCAACGATTCATTGATGCAATGGACAGAATCGCAATGCGCCGACTTCGGGCGAGCGATTCAGTGCACACATCATCGGTTGCATGAAGACCGATCTGTTTTCGGATGAGTCGCTTACCCAACTGCTGGACCATTACCCGCGCAATCTCCTGCAGGCATTCACGATGGGAACCGATGCGACCAAGCGTGCAGATTGGGCGCCGGTCGAGATCGGCGCTCTCTCGGGCGCGGAGCTGCTTGCGGCTGTAAAGCGGGGCCGCTTGTGGCTGAACATATTGCGCGTTCAAGACGCTGACATGCGGCTAAAGGACGTTCTGGATCGCGTGTACGCGCAACTTGCCAACGACTGTCCGCACTTCAAGCCATTTCGCTATTCCGGGACACTTCTCATCTCGTCTCCCAGCGCCCAGGTCTACTACCACGTAGATGGTCCTCCCAATCTCCTCTGGCATATTCGCGGCAGCAAGCGGATCTATATTTACCCGGCGGAAGATCGCAGGCTCGTGCCGCTGACAGTCATGGAGGATATTTTCGCCTCCGTGGCCGATGAGGAGATGCCCTTCGATCCGAGCTTCGACGATCTTGCCGTGGTCTACGATCTAAAGCCGGGCGACGTAGCTTCGTGGCCTCATAACTCCCCGCATCGCGTAGTCAACACCGGTGCGCTCAACGTATCCTTATCGACCAATCACTGGACGGAAGAAAGCGAGCATCGAAAGCTAGTGTATGTCGCCAATCGCTTCTTTCGCCGCAGAGTCGGCTTTCCCGTGACCTCGACCAGGGAAGACGGGATGTGGGCAACGGCCGGAAATGCTTCGCGTATCGGGTTTGCCGTCGTCTCGGTTTCGACAAGACAAAGCCGAGCTTCCAGTACGAAGCGAAGTATCGAGTCGATCCGAATGCTCCACTCGGCGTCGCTCCACTCATCGAGCCCGCGCGTACGTCCTTTGCAGTCTAGCCCGCATCGGGAAGTGCGCTGGAGCCGCCGCCTCGCACCACGATAGGGTGTGCGTTGCGGCGATTGATCAGCAGACGCAGCGCGAACGCTGAGCCGGCGGTCCCAGGGCGTAAACCGCGGCAATTGAAACAAGTCGCTGTCTCTCGACGCAACACCCCATGCGGTCGAAACCGCCGCAGCAAACCCCGCGTCTCGGACCATGCGCACATGCTCGACCGCATAGTCCTGGCCGGGTTTGCCATTCGGATAGGCAAACAGACGACACGGGCTCATCAAGAATTGCCCGCAAGACACTCGCGGCTTTCATTGATTTCGCGACGCGCGTCGGCGGACGGACAGTCGCGTCAAAATCGGATGGGTTGCGGTGTGCGCTCCGATCTCCATGCCTGACATGCGCAATGCACGACACGTCTTCGTCACGCATCATCAGGTCGCGCGGCAGCAGATTCCTGGCGCAGATGGCCTCGATTTCCGGCGACTTTCGCCTCGCGCTCTTCGCTGGGAAGATGTTTCAGTGCGGCCAGGATTTCCCCGATCGCCTTCCGGCGCAGTTCCGCGGTGGAAAGCGAAACAACGCCGATGCCCGAATGACTTGAGATCGAGCTGCGGCAGTCGCTCGCGCGGATCGACTCGATAACCGTATCATTCCACATCCGGCCTCCGTTCAGATAGCCGGTCGCGATGAAAAATGTCGCGGGAACGCCGTGCCTGCGCAGGATCGGCAGCGCGACATCGACGTTGTCCCGATAGCCGTCGTCGAAGGTCACGCATGCGGCGTGAGCGGGCAGGTTTCCGTTGCGCAAGCGCTCGACTCCCTCGCCGAGGGCAAGCGGCGTGAAAAATCGGGAAAGCGCCCGCATCTGACTTTCGAATTCGGGCGCCGTCGGATCCCAGTCGTTGAGCGCATCCGGACGCCCGGAGCACGCGGTGATAGAGAAGAATGGAAAGGCGGGAACGATCGCCAGGCACGGCGCGAGCGGCAACCGTTCGCAACAATGTCCAGGCGCGCGAGCGCGGCCCCGCCGGCAGCGAGATGCGCGGCTGAGTCTGTCGACACAGAAGCGAGACGCACCTCAGCGTGTCCCGCCGGACTGCCCAATTTCTTGCCAAGCCCCATCGGCGCGAATCGCGACCGGGCGCTGTCTGGGGTCCGCCGGAAGCTGGCTGAGCGACTTTTGCACGACCGCCCACGTCAAGACCAGCATCGCCACCAGCAGGTATGGAAAATCCCAGTAGGCCAGGCTCAGGAACGCGCCGCCCACCCAATAGCCGATGAAGCTTACTTGAATCATCGTGCCAGGTCTCCCGCCCAGCCGATAATCTTCGACGCCTCGCGTCGCCCGAACGATCTTGCTGCGCCAACCGCCACGCACACACCCAGAAAGCGACAAACAGCGTCAGACCGACGAAGCCATGCTCGGCCAGAATCGAGATCCAGATGCTGTGCGAGTCCCATACCCGGGTTGGATCGGGCGCCCATCTCGCAAATGCATCCTGCTGGAACGACTGGAATCCACCGCCAACGATCGGCTTCGCCTGAGCCATGTTCCAGCCAAACTGCCAGGAATTCAGTGCGTGCGGTCGCCGAGGTGTCGTATCGTAGGTCTGGATCGTGCCCATTCGGTCCCACCATGCGTCGGGCATGAACGCGAGAAACGCTCGGCACCAGGACGACGAAGAAGGGCCCCTATGAAAAACTTCCTGTTGCCTTTCAGCCAGAACGCCGCCGCCATCGCAAACAGCGCCAGGAAACCGCCGCGCGAATACGAGCCAAGAATCGCGATAACACCAGCGCCATGCAGATGCCCAATGCCCACTTCAGAGCGCGACGCGGCGTCTGTAGCTGCAGCCATCGCATCAACGGAAGCGTCATCGTCAGCGCCAGCGAGATCTCCGTATTGCCGGCGATGAAACCGCCATCCGGACCGAGCACCATCCCTCCCCCGCCCTTGAGTGATCGTATAAACCCCGCCCTTGATGCCGAAGTACGCGATCGACAAGAGTGCTCACCCAGACCAGCGCCTTGATGCGCTCGCGCGACTGCATCACAAGAATCGTGAGGAAGACGAAGAGCTGGATCTTCGCCACTTTCTCAGCTGCGCCATGCATCGTCGGGAAAGAGCGCATAAATCGTCGTCACCAACATCCATGCATTCAAGGCAAGCAGGAGGACGACCGGCGATCGCATCGGCAATGACTTCGGCTCTTTCGACAAGACGATCGCGATGATGGTGACTATTCCGATCACTTCGGCAAAAGGGAAGTTGTAGGCGAAACCGAAGGTGAGCTTATGCGGATTCATCAGCCCCACCCACGTCCATAGAAGAATGCCGAACCACGGACGTGCGAATACAAACGGCAGCAGACTGAAAATGACGACGGTTAGGGCGATGTCTCTCATGGGCGTGGATCCGCCGGATCCTTGCGACTGCGCGCGCCGGTTATCGGCGGATCGTCGCGGATGCGGGGCGCCTCTGGCGCCGCCGCTCCGATTCCGGGGTATTCATATTATCATCAGCTGGAGATCGAAGCGAGCGCCTGTCCTGCGCGATCATGCGCGCCAATCGCACGAATCGCTGAAATGAAGCCTACAGGCGCACTGTAGCAGAGGAGGCCAATGATGGCGAGTCTTCGCGTCCACTCCGGCGAGGCGTCCTTCGGGGACCGCCGCTGCGCGCTCGGACCGGCGGGCCGGATCACCGCGGATGGTTCTATCGGGTAGTCGCGCCCGGCCCCGATCTGGCGGTTCTCGAGATCGGGGCGCCATTCGTCAGAAACTGGTTTTCCAACGTCGTAACCGGCGATCCTGCGCTCTCTGCAGCGGCGCTGCCCGCCGGTGCCTCGTTTCGCGCATGGTGATCCTGCACTCGACACTCGGCGGCTGCGCTTCGATCGCCGAAGCGCTGCGCGCGGCGCATGGCTGCTCGAACCAGGCGGCATCGTGGCGCTGGCCGGCGTCAACCGGATCCGGGTGCCGAGTCGCGCGCAATGCGGACGCGACGGTGCCGACGGGCCTACCGCATGGGGTTACCGGTCGAGCCGCGCATGCAGGCAGGTTTCGCGCAAGTGGACCTTTATGTTGTCCAACCGGACATCGACGAACCCGACTATGTCGGTCTCGGTTGCGCCTGCCAGTCCCGGGCGTTCTTTCGTCACGAGCTCATGGCCCGGAAGACGTCGGGCAGCGAACCGCTTGCCGCTTGCACGAACGGTGCTCGCCGGACTCAACCTGGCGCCATATTTGCAACCGTTCTTGTTCGTAGTCGTACGAAAATGCTAGAAGCTGCGCGGCGCGCGCTGTGCGAGGTTGGCGTTCTTCAAGCTCACGAACCTTTTCCCCCGTTCACCGTGCGCATGAGCGGCAACCTCACCTTTCTCGTATACCCGCCGGCAGCGACGTTCTACCTCGTCAAGGTAGGGTTGCAAAACGACCTGCGACGCGAGTTCGACGGCTTCTCGGCAGGCCACGCGGTGTTTCCGCATGGCGTGCCGCGCCCCTTGGCGCTGTCACGCCACCGCTCTTTTCCGACGCTTGTGACTACAGGGATCCCGCTGACGCCTCTCGGAGCAGCTGAGCATGCGCGCTCCGCAGCGAGGCCTGCGGCAAAGCCTTGCCGATTTTTTTGCCACGGCCGAACGTTGCTTTCCGGGTCAACGCGGCGGTGCCGCACATTCGCAGCGCATCCGCGAGGCATTCGAGGATCTGCCGGTGACTCTTCGGGCCGCGTGGCGAACGTTACTTCAACGCGATCGCGACCGAACGTCGACCGGCTGCCCGCGGTGCAGGCAGCACGGCGACTTCTCGGTCAACAATCTCGGGATGCACGGGACAATCTGGTCATCCTCGACTGGGAGGATTACGGGCGTGAATGCCTGCCCGGTTACGATCTTGCCCTGTTGCTGCTTGCCCTGAATGGGTTCAGTGCGGCGCGCGTCCGCGAGAATACGCGCGACGGTGCAGCGCATGCATGGATCCTGCAGGCCGGCAGCGAGGGAACCGGGATACCGCCCGCCTTGTTTCTCCGGCTGCTGCCTGCGTATCTCGCGCTCACGGTGCGGATGAAGACCGAAATGGCGTATGGACCAGGCACTGCGGTCGCGCGCGATCAGCGCGCTGGCGGAATCGCTCATGCAGACTTCGCACGCCGCAAAGCGGCGGAGACGCTCATGACCAGCGTTCGCCGGGCGCTCGCGATCGCCATGGCGGAGAACCAGTTGACGTTCGCGCTGCAGTTCGTCGTCGCGGTGATCGTCGCCCGGCTGCTGACGCCCGACGAGATCGGCGTGTATTCGATCGCCGTCATCACGCTGTCCGCCGCACACGTGATCAGGGATTTCGGCGTCGTCGCGTACCTCGTCAAGGAGTCCGACCTCTCCGTGGAAAAGGTCCGCGCGGCGTCTGCGATCTCGTTCGGCATTTCGTGGACGCTGGCCGTGCTGATTGCCCTTGCCAGCTTTCCGCTCGCCAGGTTCTACAACGAGCCGCGCCTGTTGCACCTGACCTGGGTGTTGGCCCTGAATTTCGTGATGATTCCCGTTCGGGGCGATTTCGATGGCGGTCCTGCGCCGTGAGTTGCAGATGGGTCGTATTTTCACCATCCGGGTGGGCAGCGCGGTCGCCGGTGCCGCAACCGTCATTGCGCTGGCGGCGCTCGGCGTCGGGCCGATGAGCCTCGCCATCGGCAACACGGTCAATACCGCGGCGACGATGCTCGGGGCGCGCATCTTTCGTCCGGCCTGGTTGCCGCTGCTGCCGTCGTTGCGGGGGGTACGCAGGATCCTCACCTTTTCCGGCCAGTCGCTGACATCGAACCTGCTGTTGGAGGCGTCGCGAGCTGCCCCGGACGCCATTCTCGGCAAGGCCGAGGGACCGTCCGCCGTCGCGCTGTTCGGACGCGCCTCCGGCCTGGTCGACGTGTTCGCCCGGTTCATGAGCCAGGCGATGTGGTCGGTCACGTTGCCGTTCTTTTCGAAGGTCAAGCGCGAGGGCGGCGAGGTCGGATCGGCGCTGGCCCAGGCGCAGGCTTATTTCCTCGGCGTCGCGTGGCCGTTCTATGCGGTGCTCGCATTTTCGGCGCATCCGGTGATGCTGACGCTCTTCGGCGACCAATGGGTGGCGTCGATTCCGGTGCTGCGCTGGATGACGGCCTTCGGCGCGGCGACTGCCACAACCCTGTTTGCCTCGACCGCTCTGATCGCCGCCAATCATGCCGCGCGTGAAGTGAGGATGACGGCAAAGGTGCATGTGCTTCGCATCGCAATAGTCGCCGCGACGGCGCCTTTGGGGATCGTGCCTCTGGCGATGGGACTCTCCGCTGCATCGATTGTCGAGATCGTCATCGTCGATTCTCGAGATTCGGCGCACGCTGGACATCGGAGTGCGCACCCTCGCCCGGATCTATGCGCAAGCGGCGTTCCTGACCGCGTGGAGCGCGCTGCCAGCATTCGTCGTCGTGCTTGCACAGCGCATGGATGCGCTGCGCTTGCCGGGCCTGCTGGCGCTTGTCGCTGCGTCGGCCGTGGCTTGGCTGTCGGGATTATTTCTTGTTCGTCACCCGCTGGGACCGGAAGTGGCGAATCTGGCGCGGCGCTTGGGGGCGCGGCGCGCGGTAACGCGGGACGACACGACCGAAGTGGCTTTCGGAACGCACGGCTCCGGCCTACGGCTTCCGGGCAATCAGGACGCAGTCGGGCGCGAACGGCGCCCAGAGCCGATGTCGAAATATGCGCTCGGCGATCCTTGCGCCGCGGCTATTGAGCGCCCGATCGGTCCGCAGGCGTGCGCGCATGACCCAGAATCCGATCGGACGCACGGCCACGATGCGTAAGTCCTGCTCGCGCAGCATGCGTGCGATCTTCCAGAACGTCAGATCCATGTCGTGCGTTCCGCCGGCAACGCCCTGGAGCAAAGTCCCTATCCCATGCGGATTGCGATGGCTGTTGATCACCAGGTGGCCACCGCTGCGCAACAGACCGGTTATGGCACGCAGCGCGGCCATACGCAGGTCGGGTTCGGCGTTGCCGAAGAAGCGAAAAGAGGTGATCAGATCGAACTGCCCGAGGTCCACGGGCTGCTGAGCTATGTCGGCGCAAACGAAGCGAGTGCCAGGGCATTTCTCGCGCGCCGCGCTGAGCATGCTTTCCGAGATGTCGACGCCGACCGATTCGGTCACCAGCGGCGCGACGATCGAGGTGATGCGTCCGGTCCCGCACGCGAAATCGAGGTATCGGCCACCGCCCCGCGTCAGGCGCGGAACCACGTCGCGCAGGTATTCCTCTTCGTACTTCGCCATGTACGCGTCGAACGGCTGTGCCGCGATCGAGGCGTCGTACGTGTCGCCCTTGGCAAGATGACTGTGTCGATAGTCCATCGGATATCCTTCGCGCCCGGTCAGGGCATGGCATGACTGACCACGTAACGAAACTTGCCGGAACGCTCGGGCTCGATGACGTCGACCCGCTCGATAGTAACCTCTACGCTGGTGCCCAGTCGCGCTCTGAACCCGTCCTGGATGCGTTGCTCCGTCGCGGACGGAAAATCCGCGGCGGCCACGATCTGGACCCGTACCCGTTGCCGCGACTCCTGCACGATCTTGAACGACGCGATTCCCGGCAGATCGCGCAGGATGTAGATCAGCGCGAGGCCGTGCATGACGGTGCCGTCGGCGGCGATCACGAAATCGGTGCTTCGACCCTGGATCTCCTCCAGCAACGGCAAGCTGCGCCCGCATGCACACATGCGTTGCGCAAGGATGCCGATGTCGCCGGTGCGATAACGGATGAATGGAAAGTCGCGGGTCGCAAGATGCGTCACGACGATCTCGCCCGGCTCGCCGTCGGCGACGAGCTCGCCGCCGGGCCCGACGATCTCCACGACGATGTCCTCGGCGCTGATATGCATGCCGCCCTGCGGGCACTGGTGCGCGATAAAGCCGGCGTCGCGCCCACCATAACCATTGGCCACCTTGCAGCCGAACGCATTCCCGATCAGCTCGCGCTGGTGATCATAGAGCATTTCCGAAGTGACGAAGACAACCCGAACACCGAGGTCGTCGAGCCGCTGGCCACGCGTCTTGGCATGCGCGGCAACTTTGGCGAGCGCCGAAGGATACCCGAACAACATGCGCGGCCGACGCGCCCGAATTTCAGCCACGAACCGGTCGAGATTGCGCCAGCGACATGTCGAATGCGGGCAGGAGCTTGGTGCGCAGCAGCCGATCGCGCAGCAACCGCATGCGGTCCTGCGCGCCCAGCTCGATCGGGGAGCCCCACAACACGATTTCGGGGTCGCCGATGTCCACGCCCCACCAGCGGGTCGCGCGCCATTTCGCCGCAACGTCATGGCTGACGCGCCCCTTTCCGATGTAAAAAATCAGGGGCTCGCCGCTGGACCCGCCGGTATTGTAGCGTCGCAGCGCCGGCGCATCGTCGGCCTTGAGCGCATCGGTATTGGCGCGTATCAGGGCCTTGGTCAGGAAAGGCAGGCGCGCAAGATCGCCGAGCGATCGCGCGGCGGAGGGATCGAATCCGGCCTCGTCGAATACCCGGCGATAGTACGGCACATGCCGCGAGGCGTCGGTGAGAAGGCGCCGCAAACGGCCGACGCGCAATGCGTCGAGCTCTGCACGCGGCCACCACTGGCTCGCCTCGAGCTCGCGCAGCCGCTCGACACTCGAATGCCTCTTCAGTCGCTCATGCAGAGGAAAGAGACCTCCGGCAATGAACCGCGTCCACGGATCACGGCGGGTGTTCATGTCGCGAAGTGATGCAGTGACGCCACGCCGAGCGCGCGCGCATACACGCCAAACAGACGGGGGCGCACCTGAGCCCAGGTGTAGCCAGCCGCGCTGTCGGCGCCCGCCTCGACGAGCCGTCGGGCGAGCCCCTCCTCTGCGAACACGCGCATGGCCGCCGCAGCCATCGCTGCGGGATCGCCGGGCGCCACCAGAAGCGCATTGCGCGCGTCGGTGACCAGATGGGGAATGCCGCCGACGTTGGTCGTCACGATCGGTACCGCGCTTGCCATCGCTTCGAGAAGCGAGATCGGCATATTGTCCGCGGTCGAGGGATTGAGCATCAGATCGGCGTTTCGATAAAGCTCGGTGATGTGCTCGTTGTCGATGCGTCCGGTGAAACGCACGCCGTCCGCGACCCCGAGCGCCTGCGCCAGCTGCTGCAGGGCATCGAGCCGCGGTCCTGAGCCCGCCACCGTCAGCGTCGCGTCCGGATACGCGCGCCGGACGGCCGCAAATGCGCGCAGCGCCGTCGGGATGTCGTAGATGTCCTCCAGGTTGCGGGTCACGATAATGTTGCGGCTCGCCGCTCGTGGCGGGCCCGGATGGAATCGGGAAAGATCGACGATATTGGGCACGATCTCCGCCGCGATCCCGAATTGCCCGAATACGTCCTGCAGGAAGCCGGACGGCACGACGATGGCAAAGGCGCGGCGCAACGTGGGCCTCACCCAGGCGACTTGCCGGCGAAGAAATCGCTCCGCTTCGCCGCCCCGGTAGTTGACGCACGACCGGTACGCCGCGCAAGCGTGCAATCCAGACGGCCGGCGCTGCGCAAAGATGCCAGGCCCAGCCGGAATTGGCCATGACGTGGAAAAGATCGGCACGCCCCGCACAGCGCCAGAGGCTGCAGCAGATAGGGCACCAGTCGGAAATACGGCACGTACGCCGCGCACGCTCCCGATCCAGTGCGGTCGATAGCGCGCATTGACCTGGACGATTTCGACCGCTATCGCCGCATCCGTCAGAAGACGGGCGAGCTGGCGCGTCTGATTGGCCATGCCGCCCGAGGGCGGAGGGAGCGGACCCACGAGTCCGATCGAGATCCGCCTGGCCGAATCCACTGGCGACTCCGCCTGTCAAGCCAGCGCTAGCTGAACGGCGAGCGTCGCCAGAAGCAGCAGCGCTACGCACGGCAAGGACCACGAGTTGCCGGCGCAGCATGTGCAGGTGGCGTACCTGCTCGGCATTTTCGCTGGTTTCGTAGATGCGGATGTGCGGCCTTACGCCGGCCATGCTCGCGGCGAACTGTGCGAACGTCTGCGATACCCTCCCTGCGGCTCTCACCAGCGGGTGCGCGTAGTAGCCGAACACTTCATTGCCTTCGAGCAGATACCACTGATGAATGCCGCGCCGGTAGTAGTCGAGCGCCGTCTCGCTTTGGACGAAACCTGGACGGCCACGCCCGTTGGGGCGCATGCACGCCTTCTCGCGCGAGGCGAGCAGCACCTTTCGGAATTCCAGCGCCCCCAGCGGTTCGCCGCTCGACGCGTCGACCGCATGAAAATTGTTGAACACGTCGAGCAGCAGCCACTTGCCGCGTTGCCGGTCATAGATCTCGACCACCGTATGGCCGTGTCCGCCGAATCCATCGAAGGAAAACCCCCACTGCCGCACCGTCAGTCCCGCCGTGTGCGCCAGCGCGAGGAAAACCTTGACGAAGTCGGCGCAGTAGCCGTAGCCATCCTGGATCGCCCGGTAGGTGGTCAGAAGGTCGGCGCGTACCGGCCCCAGGTCCCCCGCGCGCTCGATCAGATGAGAGGCGAGTGCCAACGCCTTCTCCCAATCTCCCGTTCAATCGGTCCAGATCGAGACCGGCCACGATCTGGCGAAACTCTGAGCGTCGGCGGCAAGCGTTCGGCCCTGAACCCGACCGGAAACTTCGGCGGGATCCAGTCGAAGTCCTCCGAGGCGTCCCGGCGCCAGCAGCAGCGCGTTGCGCAGGCGCACTGCCTCGGTTCCCGGGTAAGCTCGCCATAGCACGTAGCCGACGACGGCGGCAACGGCGACGAGATTGGCGACAATGCCGATGCTCATCACGCTACCAGCACAATCCCACGTACTCTCCGCGCAGCGCCTTACGATCGGCGATGTTGATCAGGTCGATGATCGTCTGCTCGGGCCGGGTGTGCTGCGCGAGGGCGGCGACGACGCCGGCGTCGCCCAGACCGACGACCAGCACATCGGATCCCGCGATCACTTCCGCGATGTCGTTGCGGATCAGTGACCCGATGTGCGGCAAGTGCTGCTCGATGTAGCGCCGGTTCGCGCCGAGCAGGCTGGACAGGTGCACTTCCGGGTCGTAGACCAGGATCGTGCAACCCTTGCCGATGAAATGCTCGGCCAGCAGCACCAGCGGACTCTCGCGCAGATCGTCGGTCCCGGTCTTGAACGACAGCCCGATCATGCCGATCCTGCGCTTTGCCGTCGCGGCCACCTTGGCTATCGCGAGGTCGATATGCGCCCGGTTGGACGTCGTGATCGCTGCCTGCATCGGCAATTCGACATCGTGCGTCTTGGCCAGATGGATCGTGGCGC
This sequence comes from uncultured beta proteobacterium, assembly GCA_963847585.1. GTDB lineage: Bacteria > Pseudomonadota > Gammaproteobacteria > Burkholderiales > Casimicrobiaceae > PALSA-1003. The sequence continues at coordinate 123,518 of CAWKAQ010000013.1, forward strand.
GAAGATCTTTCGGCAGGCATGAGCCGCCGAAGGCGAACCCCGGCTTCAGATACGCAGGCGAGATGTTGAGCTGCCGGTCCTTGCATACCAGGTCCATCACCTCGAAGGGGTCGACTCCCAATGCGTCGCACAGGCGCGCCGTCTCGTTGGCGAAGGTGATTTTCAGCGCATGAAAATTGTTGCAGGTGTACTTCGCCATTTCCGCCGCGCGAATCGACGTGACATGGAACTCGCCCGGCAGATGGCCGAACAGCTCGCGCAGCTTTGCCGCCGGCTCGGGCGCGTTGGCGCCGACGATGGTGAACGGCGGCTTGTCGTAGTCTCGGATCGACGTTCCCTCGCGCAGGAACTCCGGCTGGAAGCAGACGTGGAAATCGACGCCGTCCTTCTTGCCCGACTCGGCTTCGATGATCGGCGGCAGCACGTCCTCGACCGTTCCCGGCACCAGGGTCGAGCGGAACACGAATACGTGCGTGACCGGCTTTTCGCGCATCGCCGCGCCCAGGTCATGGGCGAGCCGAAGCATGGCGGTCTGATCCTGGCTGCCGTTCGGCGCCGATGGCGTGCCGACACAGATCAGCGAGAGGTCGGTCTCCAGCACCGCCTGGCGAGTGTCACTGCGTGACCGAAACCCGTCCGCTGGCGACCGTATCGGCCATCAATTGCACCATGCCCTCCTCGACGACCGGGGTCTTGCCGGCGGCGATCAGGTCGAGCTTCGCCTGGTCGACGTCGACGCCGACGACGCGATGGCCATCGCGCGCCAGGCAGGCGAGCGAGACCGCGCCCACGTAGCCCAGGCCGAAGATGCTGATGTTCATAGCCAGTGCTCCAGCTGGTTGCGCGCGCGTCCCGCGACGTCCGGCCTGGCTCGCAAGACAGCGGTCGATGATGGCGTCGAGCCGCTGCATCGACTTGTCCCAGGAGTGATGCGACAGCATGCGGCACGCCCCGCGCGCGACAGGCGTTGCCGCTCGCAGGATCGTCGAGGATGCGCAGGATCGCCGCCGCATACTCGTCGGGCGATGACGCGGCAAGGAAATGCTCGGGATCGGCGGCGTCGACGCCGCCGGCCGCAACGCGGCTGGTCACGACCGGGACGCCCTCGCCATCGCTTCGAGGATCTTGTTCTGCGTCCCGCGCGCGATGTTCGAGCGGCGCGACCATCAGCGCCGAGCGGTGCAGATACGGCCGAACGTCGGGCACCGATCCGGTCACGCTGACACCCGGGAGCTCTCCGAGCCGTCGCACGCGCGGCGAAGGATCGGCGCCGACGATCATCAGCTTGAGCGATGGGCGGCGTGCGCGCAACAGAGGCAGCGTCCTGGCGCAGAAATCGAACATGCACTCCTGGTTCGGGTAGTAGTCCATTCGGCCGACGAAGACGATCGTATCCGGCATCGTAGGCTTCGCCGCTCGGTGCGAAATATTCGCCGTCGACGCCGTTCGGGAACCAGTCCGACGGCGACACCGGTGCGATAGCTTTCGAGGGTTTCCCATTCGGCCCGCGTCGTCGCCGTGCACAAGTCGAAGCGCCGGGCAAGCCGCTTCTCCGCGCGCTCCATCTTGGCGCCTTCCAGCCGGTAGCCGAGCGACAGAGGGAAAGGCTTGAAGCGCGCGTACTCGAGCCACTTTTGCGAGTCCATGTCGCCGAAGTCGAGGATCTTGGGCGTGCCGCGGACATGCTCGACATACGGCGCGACCGACGAGCAATGCACGAAGATCAGGTCGAAGCGCGTGCTCGGCGAGCGCTGCATCGATGCGCTGCGCGAGCTGCGGCGAATAAAAATATCCGATCGACGACGGCGTCGGCGTCGGCAGGCGAGCCAGCATCCGCATCGTCTGCACCGGGTTGCTGACTCGTCCGATCGTCGTAGCTCGCGCAGTGCGGCCGCCAGGCCCTCTCCTTCCCGCGCTTCCTGCATCGAGCGCGCGAGCGACGCGACGTGGACTTCGTGCCGTGCGCGACAAGTGCCGGATCATGTTGAACGGACGGATCTTGCCGCCTCGCTTCGGCGGAAACGGGAAGCGATGGCAGACGTAGAGAATCTTCACGACGTCACCGCCTTGAGCTCGTCGGCGACATCGGTCGGCTCGCGGCCGTCGAGATACATGCGCGCCCAGATTTCGAGGTTGATCAGAGTCAACAGCTGGTCGGTGCCGTCCACGCGGTTGGCGCGATGCGCCGCGATCAGCGCGGCGACTTCCGGCGGCCGGAACAGATCCGCGGGCCTCGATCGACTGCCGGCGACAGAAGCTCGCGCAGCAGCGGCGCGAGATCGCCCTTCAGCCAGGCTCCCATCGGCGTGCCGAAGCCGCGTTTCTTGCGCTCGAGAATGTCCGGCGGGCAGGACGTCCTGCAGCGCAGCCTTGAGCGCGTGCTTGAGCCGGCCGCCGCGTGATTTTCACTTCCTGCGGCATGCGCGCCGCAAGCTCGACCAGTTCGTGATCGAGCAGCGGCACGCGGCACTCGAGCGAAACCGCCATGCTCATCTTGTCGGTCAGCAGCAGCAGATCGTCGGGCAGCTGCGTTTGCGCATCGACCGACAGCATCTGGTTCAAGCTCGTCGCCGCTGGTCGCCGCTGCGAACGCGTCGGCGAGGGCGTCATGCTCGTCGTTTCGCGGGCGGCGCAGCAGCGCCGTGGCGGCGTCCTCCGGGAAAACCTCGACGTACGACCGGTAGCGCTCCTCGAACGGCAGGCCCGCGCGTCGACAGAAAGCCCTTGGCCAGGCGCAGCGCGTTGAGCAGCGGAGAATGGCGGTCGCTCGGGCAATTTCTCGCCCAGCGCCGACGCCGCGCGGCGCAGTCCCTGGGCAGCCGGTCGAAGTACGCCTGGTAATGGCTGCCCGAGATAGCGCCGGTAGCCGCCGAACAGCTCGTCGCCGCCGACGCCGGAGAGGATGACCGTCACGTCGCGCCGGGCGAATTCCGAGACCAGGTACGTGGTGATGAACGCGGTGTCGGCGATCGGCTCGTCCATGTGCCAGAGCAGCTGCGGCAGAAGGGCCGTAACGTCCGGCCGGACGACGATCTCGTGGTGGTCGGTGCCGAAGCGCTGCGCCACCTTTCGGGCGTACGGCAGCTCGTTGTAGTAGTCCTCGGCCGCGCCGCCGCCGAAGCCGATCGCATAGGTCTTGACCGGGCGATCGCTTGCCGCGGACATGAACGCGACCACGGCGCTCGAATCGACGCCGCCGGACAGGAAGGCGCCGATCGGGACGTCGCTTACCATTTGCATGCGCACCGATTCCTCGAGCCTGCGCACGTACGCGGTCCACCCATTCGTCCTCGGTCGGCGCACGGTCGACTTCGGCCGCCACCTGCCAGTAGCGGCGCTGGTCGACCTTGCCGCCGCTCGACGCCAGCACCGTCGCCGGCGCGAGCTTGCGTATGCCCCGGAATATCGATTGCGGCGCCGGCACGTATCCGAGCATCAGGTAGGCGGACAGCGCCGCCGGGTCGAGCTCCGCGTTCATCCCCGGCAGCGCGAGGATCGCCTTGGCTTCGCTCGCGAATATCAGGCGGCGTCCGTCATTCCACAGATAGAGCGGCTTGATGCCCAGGCGATCGCGGCCGAGCAGCAGGCGCTGGCGCCGCGCATCCCACAGTGCGAAGGCGAACATTCCGTTCAGATGCTCGACGAACGCTTCGCCGTGCTGTTCGTAGAGGTGAAGGATGGTTTCGCAATCGGAGGCGGTCTTGAAATGATGACCCTGTGCCGGTGAGCTCGCGGCGCAGCGCCTGGTAGTTGTAGATCTCGCCGTTGGCGATCAGCGACAGCGTGCCATCCTCGTTGGAGAGCGGCTGGTGTCCGCCGGCAACATCGATGATCGACAGGCGCCGCATGCCGAACGCCAGCGGGCCGTCGGCGTAGGCGCCCTCGTCGTCCGGGCCGCGATGGACGGTGCGGCGCGCCATCGGGCGCAGCGCCTCCGGCGTCGCGGAGCGCCCGCTGAGATGCAGCATGCCGTAGATGCCGCACATGCGCTTAGCGCTCGTGCGTCTTGAGCATCGCGCCGGCGATGGAATGCGCGCCGAGCAGCGATTGGTAGACCCTCGCGTAGCCGCCGACGCTGCGCTTCCAGGTGCGCTCGGCCTCGACGAATCGCCTGGCCTGTGCAGAAAGACGCGGCCATTCCGCGCGCCGCGCCAGCACCGCCTCGAGCGTCCGCGCCAGCGCGCGCGGCATCGCCCGCCGGGAAAAGGAAACCCGGTCTCGCCGTCGCGCACCAGCTCCCGATGCCCGCCGACGTCCGAGGCGACGAACATGCGGCCCTGCGCCATCGCCTCGAGCGGCTTGAGCGGCGTCACCAGGTCGGTCAGCCGCATCCGGTGGCGCGGATACGCGAGCACATCGATCAGATCGTAGTAGCGCTGGACGTCGCCGTGCGGGACGCGGCCGGTGAAGATCACCCGATCGGCGAGCCCGCGCTCGGCGGCGAGCGACTTCAGCGCCTGCTCCTGAAAGCCGCCGCCGACCAGCAGCAGCTTGAGCGTAGGCAGCCGCGGAGCCAGCAGCGCAGCGGCCTCGATCAGCAGGTCCAGACCCTCGTAGGCATAGAACGAGCCGACGAAACCGATCACCGTCGCGCCGTCGAGCCCGAGGCGCCGGCGCAGCGCCGCATCGGGCTCGGCGCCCGAGCGGAATTCGTCGGTATCGACCGCGTTCGGGATCACGGTGATCCGGTCGCGCGCAATGCCGCGTGCCGCGATTTCGTCGCGCAGCCCCTCGCAAATGGTGGTGACATGATCGGCGTGGCGCAGCGCGAAGCTTTCCAGAGCGCGCGATGCGCCGTAGCGCAGGCTTCCTTCGCGCGTCCGGCCGTGGTCGACGGCGGCGTCCTCCCACAGCGCGCGGACTTCGTACACGACCGGAATCCCGCGTTGCCGGCCGACCCGCAGCGTCGGCAGCGCATTCAACACCGGGGAGTGTGCGTGCAGCACATCGGGGCGGAACGACGCGCTGAGCTCCGCTACGCGCCGCGCGGTCGCCGCCATCTCCTGAACGTAGATCGCGCCGGGCACAGCCGAAATGAGATTGCGTCGCGCCAGCGTGCGATGGAAGCGCCAGCCGTCGGCATCCTCGGCATCGGCGCTGGCATTGCCATGCCGCGGCGTGGTCAGCTGCATCGTCTCCCAGCCCAACGCGCGCTGCTCGCGCAATATCGCCGCGGTCCGGAACGTGTAGCCGCTGTGCAGCGGCAGCGAATGGTCAAGGACGTGGAGAATGCGCATCGCACAGGTCATGCCGCTCTGGCCGCCAGCTGCGGGGCCGCCGTCGTGTCGGCCACGTTGCGCAGGAAGGCGTCGAACATCACCAGGGTCCACAGCGAGGAGCTGTAGTCACGGCGCCCGGATTGGTGATGATCGAGCAGCTCCTGCAAATAGCTGCGGTCGAACATTCCGGTGTCGCCGAGGCGCTCGCCCAGCAGCGCATCGCGCACCCGCGTGCGCAGCGGGCCGCGGAACCAGCGCGCCAGCGGGACCGCAAAGCCCATTTTCGGCCGGTACAGGATCTCCGCCGGCAGTCGCGGCTCGAGCGCTTTTTTCAGCAGCCATTTGCCTTCCTGGCCCCGAACCTTGAACGACGACGGCAGCGTGGCCAGCCATTCGACCAGCGGGTGGTCCATCAGGGGCTCTCGCACTTCGAGCGAGTGCGCCATGCTCGCGCGGTCGACCTTGGTGTTGATGTCGCCGACCAGATAGGTCTTCAGGTCGAGGTATTGGACCAGCGCCAGCGGGTCCTCGGTTTGCGCGCTCTTGCGCATGTCGCCGGAACACCTCGAGCGCGCTGTAGCCGCCGAGCTCCCGGCGGAAGCCGTCGGTGAACAGCCGCCGGCGCATGCCGTCGCGCAGAATCGACACGCCGTGGCAGTACGCCTCGACCGGATCGCGCCCCAGAGCTTCGAAGGTCGACTTGGCGCGGAACATCCGCGGCGCCCAGTCCGCCTTCGGATAAGCGCCTGCGAGCATGCCGAACACCGGTCGGCGCAGCGAAAGCGGCATCAAGCGCCGCATGCGCTCTTCCATCATATGCAGGCGATAGCGTCGATAGCCGCCGAAATTCTCGTCGCCGCCATCGCCCGACAGCGCGACGGTAACGTGCTTGCGGGCCAGTTGGCAGACGCGGTAGGTGGGGATCGCCGAGCTGTCCGCGTACGGCTCGTCGTAGACGCGGGCCAGCGTGTCGATCAGGTCGAAGTCGTCGCTTTCGACGCGATCGACGAAATGCCGCGTCCGGTAACGGTCGGCCACCTGCTGCGCATAGCGGGATTCATCGTAGGCCGGGTCGGCAAACGCGATCGAGCAGGTGTTGACCGGATCGCTCGAAGCATTGGCCATCGAGGCGACCACCGCGCTGGAGTCGACGCCGCCCGACAGGAACGCCCCCAACGGGACCTCGGAAATCAGGCGCAGACGCACCGATTCGTCGAGCCGGGCCCTCAACTCCGCCACAGCGTCCGGCAGCGTGATGACACGATCGAGCGTGAAGCGCGGGTCCCAGTACTGCACGGGTGCCGGCAGCGGCGCGCCCTGGCGCACGCAGAGTGTGTGCGCCGGCGGCAGTTTGTGTGCCGCCTTGAATATCGTGCGCGGCTCGGCGACATAGCCGAGCGCGAAATATTCCTCGACCGCGTGCGGGTCGATGTCGCGCACGAACGCCGGATGCGCAAGCAGCGCCTTGATTTCGGACCCGAACAGGAACGTGCCGTCGGCGAGCAACGCGTAATGCAGCGGCTTGACGCCCAGTCTGTCGCGGGCCAGAAACAAGGTCTTGCGGTTGCGATCCCACAGCGCGAACGCGAACATGCCGCGAAACCGCTCGACGCATCGCTCGCCCCACGCCTCCCAGGCATGGACGATCACTTCGGTGTCGCTCTTGGTGCGGAAGCGATGGCCGAGCGCGGTCAGCTCCGGAATCAGCTCCTGGTAATTGTAGATCTCGCCGTTGTAGACGATCACCACGCTGCCGTCCTCGTTGTAAAGCGGCTGCTGTCCGGTGGACACGTCGATGATCGACAGGCGGCGATGCCCGAGCCCCACGCCGGGCTCGACGTGCAGACCGCACTCGTCCGGCCCGCGATGATGCTGGGCCTCGTTGATGCGCGACAGCAATTCGCGACTCACGTCGCGCCTGCCGTTCAGGTCGAGCATTCCAACGATGCCGCACATGATTCGCTTTTCCTTCGCCCTAGCTGCGAACGTCTGGTCGCGGCGCTGCAGCCGCCGCGCCCGAATGCGCGGGCCGACGCGTCCGAAGCAAGCCGGCGTAGACGCGGTCGTAGTCCTCGACCATGCGCTCGAGGCTGAATCGACGTTCGACTCGACGCCGTGCGGCCTGGCCATGCTGCCGGGCGAGGCCCGGCGTGGCGAAATAGGCGCCGATTTCATGCGCCAGCGCGTCGCTGTCGGCTGCGGGCACCGTGCGCCCGGTCAGGTTCTGTTCGACCAGTTCTGCGTTGGCACCCACCCGCGTCGCGACGACCGGCAATCCGCAAGCCATCGCCTCGAGGATCGTATTGGAAACGCCCTCCGCCAAGGACGGCAGCACGAAGCAATCGAGACCCTGAAGGATCGGGACCACGTCGGTACGTTCGCCGGCAAACCATGCCAACTCGCGCACGCCGGCGGATTCGAGTATCGCCTCGATTTCGCGTTTCAGCTTGCCGTCGCCGACCAGCACCAGCCGCAAGCGAGCGCGGGCCTCGGGGTCGGCGGCGACTGCAGTGACGAAAGCCCGCGCCAGGTTGGTCTGGTCCTTGACGGCTTCCATCCGGCCGACGGTGCCTACCAGCCAGTAGTCGGCGCCCTGGAACGGACAGGCGGCGATCGCGGCGCGCCCGCCGGGCGCGGGAAAAAAGCGCGCAGTGTCGACGCCGTTGTAGACCTGATCGATCCGCGTCGCCGGCACGCCGATGCGCTCGCGCAAATAGGCATTCGAGGTCGGGCGAGAGCGCGACATAGCGCGTCACGAATGGACGGAACAAACGCCGCACCCGCTGGTAGCGCAGGCTCGATCCGTCGAGATCGCCGACGTCTCGACCATGCTCGCCGTGCAGGCGAGCCGGAACTCCGGCAATCCAGGCGGGCAGCGTGGCTTCGAGCGCGGCCAGGTTCCGGGTGTGCACGATCGCGGGCCTGAGCTCGCGCAGCAGTGCGACGAGCCTCGGATAAAGGCGGACCGCGTGACCTGGAGCCTTGTGCAAGGCGATGCAGCGGACAGTGCTGCTGGAGATGCGTGCGGCAAACGCGGGGTCGACAGTCGGTAAGCGACACGACCGCGTGCCGCCAGGATTGCGCCGGCAGCCGGTTGATCAGGTTGACGACGCCGTTCTCCAGGCCGCCGATGGCGAACCGATAGACGACGTGAACGATCAGCGGCGGCATCGCATTCATCCGCGGCATGTCGCGCGCCGCGACCAACGCGCGCTCGATCGATGGCGACATTTCCCTGGCAAACCCGCGCAGGATCGGCGTCGGATCATCATCGCGCGTGCGCCGGGCGCGCATAGACGACGACCAGCGCGGCATCGTCGCCCTGCCCCGAGAGCTTCGACCAGGCCTGCAGCGCCTTCGCCTCGTACTGACTCGAGGTCACGCGTCCGGCGACCCAGTACAGCCGATAGGCTTGGAGTCCGATCGTTTGCCCGGACAGATCCGCGCGCTCGACTCGCTCGGGCCGCCCGCTCCATTCGACGCTGTCGCTGCCCTTGCCGAGCTGCTTCCACTTCCAGTCTTCCGGCGTCACCAGCTGATTGCCCGAGGTGATCAGCTCGCTTCCTTTGGACTGATGCCGGTAATAGGCAACGTACAGGCCGACTTCATGACCGTCCTTGGTCAGCGTCTGCTGCAGCTCCGCCGCGTAACCGCGGTAGCGCGGCTTCCAATCGGTAAACGCGACCGCGCTGGCATCCCAGCCGTTTGCGGCGGCTACGGCGGGAAGAGCGGGCTTCGACGGCTGCTCCGAACGGTCGATCCTCGCCTCGATCGGCAGCCAGACGCCTGCCGTGACGATCGCCGCGACGGCAGCCGCGAACAACAGGCGCGGCGGCGCGGCCGGCGCTGTCGCTGTCGCGGCTCGCAACGGCGCCGCCGGCGGCGGCGCCGCATCTTCCTGCCAGAACGATCCGATCCAGAACAGCAGCAGCATCACCAAACCGAAGAAAACCCAGCCGTAAATGATGTGATCGACGCCCACCGCCAGCTTGTTGTTCGACAGATGGCCGAGCATCACGATCATGTACGCCCGCAGCCAGTTGGCGACGATCGGCACCAGGATCGCCGCCGCGATGAACATCGCGCGCCGTCGCGTGCTGCGATAAGCGACGGCGGCGTAGATCGTTCCTATCATCACCGAAGCGATGATGTAGCGGATGCCGCTGCACGCTTCGACGACCGACCAGGCCCCCGAAGGGATGATGAACAGGTTCGCCTCGCGGTAGACCGGCACTCCTGAAAAGCGCAGCGCGGCGACGGTAAAGTTGGCGGTCCACTCGATCAGGGTCGGGACGAATATTTCGCCGAACGGGACGGCAAAGAGCAGGAACGCGAGCGGGAAAAATGCCGCGCGCGCGATGCTCGCGCCCAGCACGGTGACGATCGCCGCCTGCAGCATGAACGCGAGCGCGAACTGCTTGACGCCGAGCACGTCGGCGACCGAGGTGACGAACCACAGCGCTCCGGCCGCGAAGACGATGCGCGAGCCCCGGCCACCAGGGACGGGCGGGAATCGCGGCGAGGAACTCGCGGCGGCGCCACGCCAGCCACAGGCATATCGGCACGATGACGAAGCCGTGGGTAAACGTTTCCGAGCGGATCCAGATTGCAACGATCGAGGCGGCGGTCGGCCAGTAGAGAGCCAGGATGCCGAGCACGGCAACGCCGGCCGCGAGCACCGGCGCGAGGCGCCAGCTCGCGCGCCATCCGGTGGTCTCGGTCGCGCGAGCGTCGTGACTTAGCGTCGGCGGCGGCTTCATCCGGCGCCAGGCGCGCGCCGGCGCGCGACCTCTGCCGGCCGGCGCCCGCGGCGTCCGCGCGGCGTCCGACCAGACCGCGCACCCATTGTGCGGCGTCGCCCATGACTAGCCCAGATTGCGGGTCAGCATCGGCCCGAGCGCGTTGACGAGCGGACGCGGCAGCCGCCGCCAGATCGCGACCAGAGCCCGATACTTCGGATTGAGCGGATTGTTCTGCGGGATCGCCGTGCCCTTTCGCAGCCGATACTCGTAATGCAGCTGCTCCGCCTCGAAACCCCAGTTCTTCTTGAAGTCGAACGAACCGGTGCCGCGCTTGCTGCGGCCGTAGTCGAAGACGCGCACCCCGCGCTCGCATGCCCGGCGCATCAGGTCCCAGTACTTGAAATCGTTCGCCGCGAGATCGCGCGCGTCGGAAGTGTCGCCGGCGTAATAAGGCAGCACCTCGTTGCGAAAGTAGAAGCTCATCACCCCGGACAGCGGCTTGCCGCCCGCGTCGGTGACGATCGAGACCTCGCAGCAGTCGCCGAATACTTCGGTGAGACGCATGAAATAGCTCTTGGCGAACGGCGGCGTGCCGTGGCGATGCATGTTGTCTGCGTACAGCGCGAAGAAGCGGTCGACCGATGCGATCGACCTCGCTCTTCAGTCCGTTGCGGATGCCCTTGCGTATCATCGCGCGCTGCTTGCGCGGCACCGCCAGCAGGTTGGCCTCCGGGTCGGCATCCAGCGTCTTGCGAAACCGCACGTACAGATCCTGCTGCGGCCAGTCCGGACACTTGGCCGCACAACTGCGGAATTCGAGATGCTCGACGTCCAGCGAGTCAGACAGCGCGGAGGCCGCTTCGATCAGCGCGCGTCCGGCTTCGGCATCGGTCGCCGCCGGGCCGCCATACACGCCGAAGGGCAGCGAGACCAGCGCGTGGCCGAACAGGCGGCTCCTGACCTCGGCCAGAGGCAGGATGCCGGCTATTGCGCCGGGACGCTCGGCGACCAGGTAGTGTGTGCGATGGCGAAAGACGTCCTCGATGATGTCCCGCCAGCCGATGCGGTGAAAGAACGTCGCTTCGGGACAGCGCTGGACGAATTCTTCCCACGCGGCGGCATCGGCTGCGACGAAGGGCCGCACGCTGACGCGGTCGGCCGCGCGTCCGATGCGGACGATTTCGCTGGCCGCCGATTCCATCATGTGCCGCCGTTCAGGAAGACGCGATCGACTCTGTCCCAGCGGAAGTCGGCAAGGAGGCTCTTCAGGCGCGGCTCGGTGCGGTCGAGGTTCAGGTAGTGGCGAAAACGCGCTTTGGCGCCGGGCCCCTTGACCCGCGGCTGCGTCGGATCGAGCTCCCATGGATGGAAATAGAACATCGCCGGCCGCCGGTCGACAGCGTTGACGCTGGCTGATCGACCATTTGGAGATCCGATACGGCAGCAGGCGAAAATACCCGCCGCCGCCGGCCGGCCAGTTCGAATTCCACATCCGCACCGTTGCGACCGGCACCTCGAGCAGGTTCGTCACGCACCTTGTAGGGGAAGCGCGGCGCATCCGGCGCGCCGTAGTGATCGTGCCGTATCGGATAGATGCTCGAGCTGTAGCGGTAGCCGGCTTCGGCAATGCAGTCGAAGGCCCAGAAATTGGCCGGCCCGATCGAAAAGCTCGGCGCCCGGTAGCCGTTGACCTCGCGACCCGCGATGTCTTCCAGCACCGCCTTGGCCAGGCGAATGTCGGCCAGAAAAGCGCCGTACTCCTGCTCGTTCGCGCGCAGGTGCTCGTAGCCGTGGCTCGCCAGCTCGTGTCCTCCGTCGACCAGACGCCGGACCAGCGCCGGATAGCGCTCGGCGATCCATCCGAGCGTGAAAAAGGTCGCGCTGACTTTGGCCTCGGCGAGCAGCCCGAGAATCCGTTCGATATTGGCCTCGACCCGACAGGGCTGGCTGTCCCATGACGAGCGCGGGATGTGCGCGGCGAAGGCCGAAACCTGGAAATAGTCCTCGACGTCGACGGTCAGCGCGTTGACGATCGCCTCGGCCGCGACAGCTTGCGCATTCATGCGTGCACCACCTTGCGTTCGAGCGCGGACAGGCCCAGCCACGCCGCCAAGTCGTCGGCGATCCGCTCGGCGGCATGGCCGTCCCACAGCTCCGGCGTCCTGCCGCGCTTGCCGCCGTTCTTCAGGATATCGTCGACGCATTCGAGCGTGCGCGCGCGGTTGCGGCCGACGAGCGTGTTGGTGCCCTGGTCGACGGTTATCGGACGCTCGGTATTGTCGCGCATTGTAAGGCACGGCACGGCGAGCGCCGTCGTTTCCTCCTGGATCCCGCCGGAGTCGGTCAGCACCAGACGCGCCTGTCCCATCAGGCCGAGCATCTCGAGATATCCCTGCGGCGGCAACAGCGTGATTCTTGCGCCGGCCAGCAGCGGCGACAGCCCGAAGCGCTCGATGTTGGCCTTCGCTCGCGGGTGTACCGGCCAGATCAGCGGCAACCGCGAGGCGACGTCCTTCAGTATTGTAAGCGCCTCGCGCAGTGCCGGGAGCGAATCGACGTTCGACGGCCGGTGCAAGGTGACGACGCCGAAGCCGCCGATGCCACCGGCGAAATTACCCGCCTGCCCGGCGGCAGTCAGCGTGTCCATCGGCGCAATTGCCCGGCGCTGGTGACGCAGCAGCGAATCGATCATCACATTGCCTACGAAGCGCACGCGCTCTCGATCGATGCCCTCGCGCGCGAGATTCTCGGCGGCGACGCGCTCGGTCGTATACAGCCGGTCGGCTATCTGGTCGGTCAGCACGCGGTTCAGCTCTTCGGGCATGTTGCGGTCGAAGCTCCGCAATCCAGCTTCGACATGGACGACCGGGATGCGCTTCTTGCTCGCGACCAGGCTGCAGGCGAGCGTCGAGTTGACGTCGCCGACGACGATCACGCAACTGGGCAGCAGCTCATCGAGCACCGGCTCGAAGCGCCGCATGATCTCGGCGGTCTGGACCGCGTGCGTTCCGGAGCCGACCTCGAGATTCAAGTCCGGCGCCGGCAATTCGAGGTCGGCGAACAGGCGGGCGTTCATCTCGACGTCGTAGTGCTGGCCGGTGTGAATCAGCATCGCGCGCGGCATGTCGGCGCGCGCGCCGAACGCCCGCACCAGCGGCGCCATTTTCATGTAGTTCGGCCTCGCCCCGACGACGCAGGCGATCGGGCCCATTGCTCGCATTTCGACGCTCATCAGCGCTTCGCGGGCGTGCCGGGCTTGGCCGCCTTTTCGGGATGCAGCAGCCGGTGCAGGAGGTCGACGGCGGCGGCGACGGTTTTTTCCAGACGGTCGATGCGTGCCTCGACGTTGTCGAAGTGCGAATGCAGCCGTCCGGCTTCCAGACGTGCCATCAGCGGGCTGCTGGGCGGCGTGTCACCGTCGACAATGCTCATCGTCGAGAGGGCGGCGTCCGGGCCAAGCTCATCGCGAATCTCGTGCGCGATCGCCTGCACGTCTGCGGTCTCGAGCACGTGCCGTTCGGCGAGAAAAGCGGCGAGCAGAAGCCGGTTGCAAAGCGTATTGATCCGCCGGGGTATCCCGCCGGTCAGCGTGTGTATCAAGTCGAAGCATGCGGGGTCGAAATGCGGATCGTCTTTCCAGTCGACGTGCTTCAGCCGATGCTCGATATAGCCCCGGGTTTCTTCCTTGTCGAGCGGGCCGAGATGATATGAGGCGATGACCCGCTGGCGAAGCTGCTGCATCTGCTCGCCATGCATCATGCTGCGAAGCTCGGGCTGGCCGACCAGGAAGCTCTGCAGCAGCGCCTGGTCGCCGAGCTGGAAATTCGACAGCATGCGCAGCTCCTCGACCGCGCGCGGCGTCAGATTCTGCGCCTCATCGACGATCAGCAGCGCGCGTTTCTTGCCCACCGCGAGCTGGCACAGAAACGCCTCGAGCGACGCCAGCAGCATCGCTTTGTCGACCGACTTGACCGGAATGCCGAATGCCGCGCCGACGGCGCGCAACATATCGTCGGCGTCGAGCTGCGTGCTGACCAGCTGTACCGCGACAACCTTCTCCCGGTCGAGTTGCTCGAGAAGGCTGCGCACGATCGTCGTCTTGCCGGCACCGATCTCGCCGGTGATGACGATGAATCCCTCGCTCTGATAAAGCCCGTATTCGAGGTAGGCGAATGCGCGCTTGTGGCCGCGGCTGCCGAAGTAGAACGACGGGTCGGGGTTGAGCTGAAACGGCTTGCCGGTCAACCCGAAAAAGGATTCGTACATCGCTGCCTATTGGAATGTGTGGGTGACGCCGATGAAGGCCGCCGCTTCGTTGTAGGGCGTACACGAGCGTCGGAGCTCAGCGTCTGGTACCGAGCGCCGGCGAACATCGTCGTCTTGGCCGACAGCGGCGTCGAAAGAACCAGGCGCAATGCGGCCTGGTTGGTCTTGCCTTCGAGCGGCGGATTGGCGACTGTGCGGAACCGGTCGACAGTCGCGTCGAGCACCAGGGATGGCGTGAGCTTGTGCGACCAGGCCAGGCTGATCCCGGTCTGCCTGCGTGTTCTCGGTGGAAGGCACCAGCCCGCTCAGCACATCGCCAGACGCCGAGATCGGCTGGGTGCGGACATTGTAGATCGTCAGGATGACCGTGTTACGCGTGCCGAGCAGGCCGACGCTGGCGGTCTGCGATTCCTGCAGCAGTGTCTGTTGCGAATACAGCGTCAGCGCGCCGGACAGCACCGCGGGCAGCCCGCGATCACGGATGAACTGGTCGACCGTCTGCTGTCGCTGGGTCGGATCCGGGATCGTCGTCAGGAACAGCGTGTTGAGCAGCGACTGCGACGTCGCCGCCTGCCGGCAGGCTGGCGAGCTGCTGCGGGTAGCTGGTGATGTTGCGCGAAATGTGAACTTTCCAGACCGAAAGCGGCGTGCGATGATCGAACGTGAAAAGGTACGCGCCGCCGAAAAAACGGTGCTCCCACGTGCCGACGACATCGGTGCGCGGCGTCGGATGCCATTCGAACCCGACGCCGTAGATCCCATTGTCGGAGCTGCTCAGCGGATAATGGTTTTGCTCGTACCCGCCGATCGCCGAGAGCCGGAGCTGAGGCGTGGCGTTGTAGAGCGACGTGAAGCGCACGAGGCGGCTGCGAAACGTGTCAGAGCCGTTGGCCGTCCAATCGTTGACGTCGAATTCGGCCCGCCACCCGATCGTTGTTTCGGTATTCGTCGCGTTGCCGGTGAACTCCGTGGAGCGGAAGTCGTCGGTCGGGACAGGCGCGCTGCTGGTGTTCGTTCCAGACGTTGTTGTTGCGCAATTCGTAATGCGATCTTGCCCGGCGTAACTCCCTTCATGTACGGCTGACGCGATAAGTGTTCGTCTGGTACCGGTTTTGCGTCGCATTATCGAGACCCAGCGGCTGGGCGCCGAACGGATTGAAAAGTACTGCTGCGCGATGGTCACCTGTCCCTCGACGTGCAGCCAGTTCTCGACAGCTGGACATCCCCCAGGAGGTCCGCCGACGGATAGGCATTGTTGTTCTCGCCCCCGGTTCGGGCATACAGCACCACCGGCACGGCGACAAAGCCGCTGAGGCTGGTCCGAGCGCCCTTTTCGCTGATGTGCAGCGACGGCGTCAGCTCGGTGATCAGGTCGGAACGCCGGCTGTCGTTCGGCGTGAGATTGACGTTGTTGCTCAGCGTCTCGCGCACAGAAACGGCCTCTTCGAGGCGCCAGTTCTGCCCCAGCGACGGTCCGGTGACGAAGGCGAGGGACATTGCGAGCAGTGCGGCGCTGGTAGGGTGCCCGGAGAGTCGGGAGGCGGTTTCGATCCCGGCGCCGCGCAAAGGCGCCGTCGGCGGACCGTCGCTACCTCGGCTCGTCATCGGCGTAGTACCCGTAATAGGTCCCAACGTCTGTCTTGTCGGCCTTGTTCAGCATCATCAGCACGATGTCGCAGTTCTCGATCGTCGCGAGCGCGAGATTGACGGCGTGCTGCCGCGTGCTGTCAGCGGCCACGACCATCACGATTTGTCCCATGTGCAGGGCCAGCGCGCGCGCCTCGGTAGTCGGCAGCAATGGCGGCGAGTCGAAAATGACAATGCGGTCGGGGTAACGCGTCGCGAGCTCGTGCAGCACGATCGCCATCTGCTCGCTGGCAAGCAACTCCGTCGCCCGCCGGTGATGCGCCCCGGCGGGGAGTACCGACAGGTTGTCGACGTTGGTGCGCACGATGGCGTCGCTGACGTCGAGTTCGTTGGTCGTCAGCAGCTCGAGCAGTCCGGGCGAGCCGGGCGTGCCGAGCACCCTTGGCAATTCGGGATGCGCGACGTCGCCGTCGACCAGCAGAACGGTCGTATCGAGTTCCATCGCCACGCTCAACGCGAGGTTTACCGCCGTGAACGTCTTGCCTTCGCCCGGCAAAGCGCTGGTAACCATGATCAGATTGCCGTTGCGGATGGCCGATGCCGCGGTACGGCGGGCGTTGTGAATGATCGGCCGCTTGATGACGCGGAATTCGTCGGCGATTTGCGATTTCGGCGCGTCGGGCGTGACGAAGCCCCTTGCCTTCAGCCGCTCCAGGTCGATCTCGATCCGGCTCTGTTCGTGGCCGTCGGATCGCCGGATGTCGCGGGCGAGCGGTGCCGTGGTTGGGCGAAGGCGCAACCGGCTCCGGCACGGCGCCGCGCGCAGCCAGGCCGCGGATCGCCGCTTCAGGCGTCGGCAGACGCTCGACGCCGTCGAGGGAAGCCGCTTCTGCGCCGTCGGACGAAGGCGCACCGGGCACTTCGGCGCCGGCGCGGCGCAATTCTTCCAGCCGCTTGGCCGCCTGCTCGATCAGGCTCATCGATTGCCCCTCACGCCCAACGCCCGAACAGCAAGGCGATTGCGAAGACGGCGGCAAACGCGGCGACCAGTCCGCTGGCGCCACCGGCGAAATAAAGTGCGTTGCGCCGGCGCGACCGACTGATCGCTTCGCTTGGCAACATCGTTACCATGCCCAGGATCGGCCGCTGCGTGACTTCGCGCAGCGAACGCGCATCGTGAAACGTCGGCATGACCTCGCTGACGACAAAGCTCGCGATCAGCCCGGCCGCCAAGGCGGCCGCGAGCGCGATGCCGAGCAACGCGATCCGCGTCGGCGGGACCGGCTGCGGCGCCACGCGCGGCGGATCGACGACGCGGAACTGCGTGCCGCCGGCGTCCTGCACGCCCTCGCCGATCGCCGCGGATTGCCGACGCTGCAACAGCGTCTCGTAGGTCTTCTTCTGGATATCGTAGTCGCGATTGATCTGAGCGAACTCGGCTTCGACCTGGGGCACGAGTTGCGCCTCGGCCTTGAGCTGGGCGTACTGCGCCTGGTAGGAGTTGACTTTCGCCTGAAGCGACGCGACTTCGGCCTCGGCGTCGGCAAGAGAGACTCGCAACTGCTGGAAAACCGGATTGCGACTCGTTGCGCCTTCGCCGGACGCGCCGGATTTCGCGGAGGCTTTGGCGCGCGACTGGATGTACTGGCGGCGCTGCTCCTCGAGCTGCTGCGATGATCCGTTGGGTGCCGATCACGTCTGGGTGTTCATCCGTGTACTGTCGCAGCAGAGCGTCGAGCTGCGCCTTCAGCGTGGCCAGGCGCGCATCGATCTCCGGAACCGACAACCGGCGCCGCCGGACCTTCGGGCAGCAGGACCGGCGCCTCGCCGGCGAGCTCGCGCTTGTAGGAATCACGCGATTCCTGCGCCGAGCGCAGGTCGAGCTTGGCGGCATTGATCGAATTGCTGAGCGCCGCCAACTTGGCGAAATAGTCCTGATTGCCCTGACCGGCAACGCCCATGTATTTCAGCTTGAAGTCCTTCAGGCGGCTTTCGGTATTCTTCAGCGTCATTTCGTATTGCTTGATCTGCTCATCGACGAATTTGACTGCCGTGCGCGTATCGATGCGCTTGTCACCGAGATTCGATTCGACAAAGATCGTCAGCAGCGCCTGGACCACTTTTCTCGCCTGCTCGGGATTGGCGTCCCGATAGGAGATGACATAGATGTTGGTCGACGCGTTGCCGCTCAGCTGCAGCCCCTTCATCACCGTGTCGATCAGCTCGTCGCGCGCAGTGCTGGACTTGGCGGCGAGGTCGAGATCGGCCATGCGCACCAGCTTCTCGACATTGGGTCGGCTGATCAGCGTCCGGCTCATCAGTACGACCTGCTGGTCGAGATTGGGCTGGATCGAGACGCCTTCGAGCAGCGGCCGCAGCAAGGTCTGCGTATCGACGTAGACGCGCGCGCTCGCTTCATAACGATCGGGGATGCGCAGCGCGACGCTGACGCCGACGATCGCCGCGATCCATGCGGCGGCCAGGCCGATCCAGCGCCGGTGCCACATTCCGCGCAGGCGCGTCAGTATTCGGTGAATCAACTCATCCATGATTTGGCTCGATTGTGTTCAGAACGCCGCACTGCAGCGCAGCGGCGGCCGGTATCGCGGTGCGATCGTCAGAACCAGCTTTGCGGAATGACCACGATATCCCCGGGGCGCATGTCGACGTTCGCCGAGATGTCGCCGCGCTTGACCAGATCCTGCAGGCGAACGCTGTACGACTTTCCGCCTTCGGCCGCGCGTGAAATCGTCGCGTGGTTGCCGTCGGCGAAGTCGGTCAGGCCGCCGACCGCGATCATCACGTCGAGTAGTGTCATGTCTTGCCGATAGGCCAGGATCTGCGGCTTGGCGGCCTCGCCGATCACACGGATCTGCTCGCTGCTCGGTCCGACGAAATTGGTGACGACGACGGTGACGACCGGATCGCGAATGTACTTGGCGAGCGCCTTTTCAATATCGCGCGCCAGTGCCGACGGCGACTTGCCTTGCGCCTGCAGGTCGTCGACCAGCGGGGTCGTGATCTTGCCGTCCGGCCGCACCGGTATGGCCAGCGACAGCTCGGGGTTGCGCCAGACGATGATGTTGACCGTGTCCAGCGGCCCGATCAGGTACTGATAGTCGGCTCCGGTTGCGGTGCGCGGAGCCGGCGGGTATTTGGGCTCGCGTCGCGCAGCCGGCGGCGATAAGGGTGGCTGCGGCGATCGCGCCGACAAAACAGGCTCCGCGTTGAGCAAGCGCCTGTGGCCTGAGTCGGAGGCTTCTCAAATTTATCTTCATGTTGGTTCCCCTTCGTCGGCGACTCAATCGATCATAACATCGGCCCTCTGATAGAGCCAGCGCATTACTCGGGTAAGCCAAGATTATGGCGTTCTCATGACTGGCAGTCCGCGCCGTCGCGGCGCATCCGACGAGCGGTTCTTTTCTGCTGCTGAGGCGCACTTTTCTTTGGTCGCCGCGACTTACATTTTGTTGCAACGCAGCCGGTCATGAACAAACTGTGCGAAACAGGCGACAAGTCGAAAAATGCTGCCCATGTTGCAACAATTTCAATATCGCCGCCCGGCGATACCACCGTGAAGAGGCAAACGCCAAGGGGAATGGCGCTGCCGCCGACGTCGATTCCGGTCGGTCGCGTCTCAGGTTGGCCACTCGATCGGCTGCAACAGGATGACTGCTTGGGAAATGCGCCGACAAAGAAGCTTGTTGTCCGGAACAACCGAGGGCGCGGCGGCCGCTTGGCGCGTGGCCACTCGAGGTCGGCGCAGGTGTCAGTAAACTTTACAATCGCTTGAGCAAAGGTCGAGGCATTGCCATAAGCTATTGTTCTGTCAGTAATATTTTGCCGACGGCACAATTGCTGCTTAGTTGTGTGCCACATGGTGATTTGGTTTAACAAGGGGAAAAAAATGAAGACGATGCGACACGTACTGCTAGCAGCTATCGCGGGATGCGGATTGGCCTTGGCCGCGGCTAGCGCGATGGCCCAGAGGCGACTCCGTGTAGCGCGGTCACCACCATTCGCGACTGGGCCGCTCTGGAAGATAGCGGTTGCGATATCGGTGACAAGAACTGGACGCTGAACACCGAGGACGAAAGTCTTCTGTCCGCGACGATTGCCTTCGGTTTCATCGGCAGCACGTACGCGATGCAGATCACCGGCTTCGACCTCTCGGATTCTCGCTGGCGCGTGGGAGTTGGACTACACGATCAGCGTCCTCGACCCGACGCAGCACATCAGCGCCATGTTCGCCGGCGCCGACAATCCCGGCGGCGGCGATGTGGGCTGCGGCACATCGCTGCTGACCAAGGACGTCACCGGCGACCCGGGCGGTGCATTCACCCTTACCGACACCAACGGCGCGGAAGGCCCAGGCTCGAGCAAGCTCGGCCTCACCGCGACTTCGCTGACCGTCGACGAGAAATTCAGCGTCAGCGCCGGCGGCACGCTGCTCAGCGTGTCCGACACGTTCTTCCAGAGGCCCAACCTCAACGTCCCGGAACCCGGCTCGCTGTTGCTGCTGGCCGCCGGCTTCGGCGCATTAGGTTGGTTTGGCCGCCGTCGCGACAAGCGCGCGTAAAGAACTACGATCCGATGTTTTCAGGCGGCGCCTTCGGGCGCCGCTTGTTTTTGCCGCCCGCCGCGGGAGCCCGCGCGTCGCGTCCTATCCTCGGAGACGGTCGGCGGGCGTGGTCCTGCGAGACCCTCGGAACGGCACTCTTGTCAGCCCCCGGGCAACTGTCGCCTTTATTTACAATAGTTGTATGCCACCGGCTGTGAGTCGAATTTGTCGCTGTAAGCTCAATGAATTTGCATGATTAAATATTGTCGATCGATGCGGCATGCCAATTGCTTAGTCATGGCGACCGCATGTCTCGCTGCGACAAAACGCGATGCGAGGCGACCACGAACGATGCTCGGGGAGGGCAATTGAACATCCTGAATTTTGTGCGCCGTGGACTGGCGCTGACCGCCGTTGTGGGCTGGGCGCTGCGCAGTTCGCGTTCGCCAATCCCGTCACGCTGCATCCCACGGGCTTCGCCAACGGGTCCCAGCAATTCGATGTCAACGTGCCGACGGTCGTCGATCCGAATCCGCTGTCGACAGGGGCATTCGTCGGAACGGAGGACCCCGGTGCCATTCCGATCACCTTCTTCTGCTTCCAATTGACCGAGTCGTTCAGCTTCGGAAACCCGTACGCGTACGACGATTCGGCTGTGAGCGGGGGCAAGTACGACACGCTGGGCCGAGCTCTTCACCGAGGCCTTCGCCGACGCGACGGACAGCACGTGCAATTCCGCGGCATTCCAGCTGGCCGTCTGGGAAATCCTCGAAGAGACGACCCCGGGCAGCTTGAGTCCCGGCGTCGACCAGGGCAGTTCTACGTGACCAACGACCACGGGAACGCCGCGACGGTCGCGGCGGCCAACGCACTCATCGCCGGCCTTCCCTCTACCAGCACGTACGGGATTCGCCTGCTGCACAGCGAGACGAACCAGGATTTCGTCTACGGCGTGACCTCAACCCTGTTCAAGGTGCCGGAACCCGGACCGCTCTCGCTGGTCGCGGTGGCGCTGATCGCGCTGTTCGCCGTACGTCGTCGCGTCGGCGCAAAGCCCGCGGCCTGATCCAACCGCCCTCCTCCACCTGGCTCGCCGGCGCTCGCCGCTTGCCGGGTGGGGCCGACCCGCCCTTGCGGTGATCCGGACCGGCGCGATCAGTCGCGCCCTCGCTTCACTTCCCTTCCCATACCGTCGCCGCCGCGCGCAGCGGCACGGCAATCCGGTACAAAGGTAAAAACGCAGACGCGGCTTCCGGCCTGGCAATCGCCAGCAGGTGATGGGACGCATGACTGCTTTGCGGCTCGGGCTCGAGCGCCGCGATGACGACGTTGGCCAGAAGACGCGTCCGCTACAATCGGCGATGAGTCCTGCTCGAGAGGAGCGTCGCCATGTCCACCGAAAGGCCGCTGAGCGGCGTCTTTCCGATCGCGCCTACGCCGTTCACCTCCTACGGGGACCTCGACCTCGACGGACAACGCCGTGTCCTCGATTGCATGATCGATCAAGGCGTCGACGGCATCTGCATTCTGGCCAACTACTCCGAACAGTTTCTGTTGTCGGACGATGAGCGCGATACGCTGCTCGATCTGTGTCTGGCGCAGGTGGGCGGTCGCGTGCCGGTCATCGTGACCTGCAGTCACTTCAGCACCCGGATCGCGGCAGCGCGCGCAAGGGCCGCCGTGTCGGCCGGCGCCGCAATGCTGATGCTGATGCCCCCGTACCATGGCACCGGCCTGCGCGCGGACGAGCCAGCCATGCTGCAGCATTTCGCCCGCGTCGCGGAGGTCGCGCCGGTGCCGCTGATGATCCAGGACGCGCCGTTGAGCGGCGTCAATCTCTCGGTGCCGTTCCTGGTTCGTCTGGCGCGCGAGGTGCCGACGGTGCGCTACTTCAAGATCGAGGTGCCCGGCGCCGCAGCCAAGCTGCGAAGCCTGATCGGCGCCGGCACGGACGCGATCGAGGGTCCGTTCGACGGGGAGGAATCGATCACCCTCATGGCAGACCTCGATGCCGGCGCGACCGGAACGATGCCCAGCGCGCTGCTGCCCGACTTGATCAAGCCGGTGCTCGCGCATCATCGCGCGGGCCGGCGCAACGAAGCGGCGGCGGCGTACGCGCGCATCCTGCCGCTGATCAACTACGAGAACCGGCAGTGCGGCTTGCGGGCGGCCAAGGCCGTGATGGCGGCCGGCGGGGTGATTCGAAGCGACGCGGTGCGCCATCCGCTCGAGCCGCTGCATCCGGCGACGCGCGCGGGCCTGCTCGAGCTCGCCGCCGCCGCGGATCCGCTGGCGCTGCGCTGGGGAAAATGACGTAGCGGCTAAAGCACGCCGTAGCGGTCGAAGACGTCCTTCAGCTTCATGCCGGCGGCCAGATCGCGCCGCGTATGGTCTTCACCGAACGCCTTTTCGAATGCGCCGGCCAGCACCTGCTGCTCGATCGCCCTGGGAATTGCGACGACACCGTCGGCGTCGCCGAAGACCAGGTCGCCAGGCTCGATGCGCACGCCGGCGCAGACGATCGGCACGTCGATCTGGGCGAGCTTGCCGCGGCCCTTGGAATCCAGTGGCGCGATGCCGCCATGAAAGACGGGGAAGCGCAGGTCGCGAATTGCGCGGATGTCCCGCACCAGGCCGTCGGTAACGCAGCCCGCCGCGGCTCGCGCCTGCGCCGCAGTCGACAGCAGCTCTCCCCATGGCGCGATCCGTCCCGACGCGCCGCAGGCGAACACCGGCACCTCGTCGCGCGCCAGATCGTCGATCAGCGAAATTTCCAGCTCGTACGGATTTTCGCCTTTTGCGACATGGTAGACGTCGTTGTACACGCCGGTTCTGGCATAGCCGACGAGCACCAGCGAGTCGTCCAGCGGTCGGATACGCGCGGCCATCGCCTGTTCGGTGTGGCCGAGCGCGTCGAGCACATCGGAAACGACCGAGACATAGAGCCGGCTGCGGATTTCGGCAAGAAATCGGTCATCGCTTCGCTCGAACATCATCGCTTCACTCCCGTCGAAGGCAATCGATATGGAGGCCGGACGTCAGGATGCGATGCCGGCCACGGCATCCGGCGCACGAGCGCGCCGGCCGCGCGCACGATGGAGCAGCATCAAGGCGATCGCAAGATTCAACAGGTTCCAGCCTATGCCGTTGACGAACGCCGCCTGATACGAGCCGGTCAGGTCGAACACCTTGCCTGACAGCCATCCGCCGAGCGCCATCCCGAACAGCGAGAACATCAGCACCATGCCGACCCGCGCGCCGGCTTCGGTCGGCGGGAAATGCTCGCGGATGATGATCGCATACGACGGCACGATGCCACCCTGGAACAGGCCGAACAGCGCCGAGATCACGAACAGCGATACGAGCCCATCGAACGGCAGGAACAACAACAGCGCGACTGCCTGCAGCGCCGATCCCAGCAGCAAGGTGCGCAGCCCGCCGATCCGGTCGCAGATCACGCCGGACAAGAGCCTGCTGACGATGCCGAAACCGAGCATGACCGCCAGCATCTGTGCACCGCGCGCGACGCCGTAGCCCAGATCGCCGCAGTAGGCGACGATATGCACCTGCGGCATCGCCATCGCGATGCAACAGGAGAGTGCGGCGATGCACAGCAGCGCCTGAGCAGCGCCCGGAGTCATGCCGAACGGTCGCCCCCCCGATGCCGCGGCGGCCAGCGAGTTCGTCGAAGCGCGTTCCGTAACGCGCCCGGCCGACGCCGCAGCGAACGCATCGACCGCGGGCGGCCGGCGCCGGAACAGCAAAGCCAGCGCCGGCAGCGTCAGCGCGCAGAAGATCCCGATGCCGATATAGGTCGCACGCCAGCCGTAAGTGGCGACGAAATGTTGCGCCACCGGCGGCCAGATCGCGCCCGCGGCGTAATTGCCGCTGGCGCAGATCGCGACCGCGATACCGCGGCGGCGGGTGAACCAGAGCGAGGTGTCGGCGATCAGCGGCGCGAACATCGCCGAGCTTCCGAACATGCCGATCAGCGCGCCATGCAGAATCGCGAACATCCAGATACTGCCCGCCATGCCGGCAGCGACAAACCCCAGGCCCATGCTCAAGCCGCCGATCAGCAGCGGCACCATCACACCTAAACGATCGGCCAGCCGGCCCATGAAAAGCCCGCCGATGCCGAAGCCGATCGTCGTCAGCGTATAAGGCAGCGAAGCGTCGGCGCGCGCGACGTTGAATTCCGCCTGCACCGTCGGCAACACGACGACGACGACGTACAAGCTGGCGCCGCTGATGGTCATCACGACCAGCGCCACGGCGAGCCGCGCCCACGCGTAGGTCGAGCCATCCTCGTGCGTGGCGGTGCCCTGGGTCGTGCCGGAGTCGTCGCTGCCTGGTTTCATCATTCGGTCGGGCGCGGCGGGAATGCGGTCGCTGCGCCGATGCGCGGCCAAAGAATGGCCAGACGAAACTTATCACATGCGCTTGGGCGGGCCGCCGCTTGACGGCGGAATGTCGGATGTTGCAGCGACCGGACGCAAGTGTACGATCGAGCGCCGGCGATGGGCCGTCGAAGGCGACCGGGGCCTCAGCCCCGCTTGTTCACGTCCTTGTACACATCAAGCATCGGCGGGTGCAAGTGCTCGTAGTGGACGCGCAGGGTGACCAGTTCCTGCACGATCTGCGGCGAAAACCCCTTGCGACTGCCGCGGCGATCGGTCAAGAGGTCATGCAGATACGCGCGGCATGATTGCGGGTCCTGCCACATGCCGGCCATCATGTTGGCGATGCGCGGATATTGACGCAAAAGGGCAAGCGGCTGGACGCTGCGCGGCAGCTTGGCGATCCATTTGAACGTTATCGGCAGCGGGTCGCTGCTCGGCGTCTGCCTGCGCCGCGCGACCGCCTGCGCGTCGGACTGGGCCTTGGACGCGGGTTTCGGGATGCTCGAGACGCCCAGCTTCGAGTCCGGCGCTTCCGAGCCCGTGTTGCGTACCGCTGATCCGTCGGGTTTTGGATAGACCATCACAGGCATGCAAGCAAAAAACGCACCGCGTTCGCCGCGAAATTCGAGTCGGACTATTGCTGTTGGTTACAAGCATGTGCCGGAAGGTTCTTTCACGCGGCGGCGACCTCTACGTACGATGATCGCTCGGCCACTCGCCGTAGCGTTGTCAGCTGATCGACAGTGAAAACCATGTCCAAAATCTACGTCATCCACGAAAACGACGCCTGGGTCGAGCCGTTGCGGGCGGCGTTCACCGAGCTCCGCCTCCCATTCGAGGAATGGTTCCTGAGCGAAGGCTTGCTGGACCTGGCGGCGGTGCCGCCGTCCGGCGTGTTCTACAACCGGATGAGTGCTTCGTCGCACACTCGCGGCCATCGCTTTGCGGCCGAATACACGGCCGGCGTCCTGGCCTGGCTGGAATCGCATCGGCGGCGGGTCGTCAACGACAGCCGCGCACTGCAACTCGAGATAAGCAAGGTCGCGCAGTATGCTGCTCTCTCGCGATACGGCATTCGGACGCCGCGCACCTTCGCGGCCGTCGGCCGCGCCCATCTGATCGGCGCCGCGCGACAGATGTCCGGCCCGTTCATCACCAAGCACAACCGCGCGGGCAAGGGTCTTGGTGTCCACCTTTTCCAGACGGCCGCCGCGCTCGAGGCTCACCTCGCCAGTCCCGCATTCGAGGATTCTGTCGACGGCGTCACGCTGATCCAGGAATACATCCAGGCGCCCGAGCCGTACATCACGCGGGTCGAATTCGTCGGTGGCCGCTTCTTGTACGCGGTTCGCGTCGACACCTCGCTCGGCTTCGAGCTTTGCCCGGCCGACGTCTGCCAGGTTGGCGATGCATTCTGCCCGGTCGGCGAAGACGCGAATGCCGGAGGCAGCGTGCCGGCCGCGGTCGCGCCGCGCTTTCGCATCATCGAGGACTTCCGTCATCCGATCGTCGCGCGTTACCGGAAATTCATCGCCGACCACGGCATCGGCATCGCCGGCATCGAGTTCATCACCGATCGCGCCGGCGAGATCTATACCTACGACGTCAATACGAACACCAATTACAACAGCGATGCCGAGGCGGCCGCCGGAATCTACGGCATGCGCGCCATCGCCGCGTACCTGGGCAGCGAATTGCGACGGCAACGCACCGACGGGGAGTCGAGCACGCTAGTCGCCGCCTGAGCCGGCCTCGACGCCGCCGCCTGCGGGCCGGGCGGTCAACCCTCGAATGACCAGGGTTTGAGCACCCTCTGCTGGCGCTCGACCGCCGCGCGCGCCTTGAGAATCATTCGCTTCAGGTTGGCAGGATTCTTGAGATCCTGGACCAGGTTTCCCTCGAAGGTGTCGATAGTCTCGTTGTCGGCGTCGTAAACGCGAAACCCGAGCTGCCGGTGATAATCCTGCAGCTCGGCGACGACATGGTACGGCGCAAATGCCTTGCGGATCTTGTCGAGGATTTCCTCGCTGGTCAGCAGCATGCTCATCAAACCTCCCAATGGGCCGCGAGCCGGGGCGATGTCAGGAAGGCGACAAGGCCCGAGTGGCGCGGCTCGGGCGTCAGTGTAGCGTCGCCACGGAAAAAACTCACTTCCGCCGCGACGTCGCGCTGCGCGGCTGGCGTGCGACAAAAAAATCGTCGAACTGCGCTTCCCAGAGCCTGACGCCGCCGGTGATGCCGGCGAGGTTGGATACGATGGTCACGTCGCGCGGCAAGTCCAGCGTGATATTGACCGCGTTGCCGCCGCCCAGGTAGAGGCGATCGAAATTGAGCAGCGTCCGGACGAGCGCCATCACGCGGCTCACCCTCCGGTTCCATTTGGCCAAGCCGAGTTTCTTCAGAGCGCCGGCGCCGACGTATTGATCGTAGGTCTTGCTTTTCCACGCCGGATGCTGGCCGAGCTCCAGATGCGGCATCAGCTGTCCGTCGCGATAGATCGCGCTGCCCATGCCGGTGCCGAAGGTGAGCACGCATTCGAGTCCCGAGCCCGCGATCACCGCCAGACCCTGCATCTCGGCATCGTTCAACACCCTCGCCGGTTTGCCCAGCTGCTTTTCGAGGCTGGCGGCCAGCGGAAATGCGCGCCAAGCCTCGGTGCCCAGGTTCGGCGCCGTGATGACGCGGCCTCCTTTGACCACGCCGGGAAATCCTGCCGATATGCGGTCGAATGCCGGAAGGGCAGTCGCGAGCGTCAGTATCAGCTCGAGGGTCGCCGCCGGCGGCGCGGGGTGCGGCGTCGGCGCGCCAACCCGGTCGACGATCGGCTTGCCGGTGCGATCGAGCACCGATGCCTTGATGTGTGTGCCGCCGATGTCGATCGCCAGCGTATAAGGCGGGCCGGCGCTGCCGCCCTTGCCGCGCGAGGCGCGCTTGGCTTTCGTTGCCGATGGCTTGGCCACGCGCTCAGGTATCCGCCGCCGGCGCGCGCCAGCGCCCGAACGGCGCGATCAGCGCATCGGCTTGCGGCGGTCCCCAGCTTCCCGCCTCGTACTCGACGACCGGAACGGAATCGCCCAGGACCGGCTCGACGACGCACCATGCCGCCTCCACCGTATCCTGCCGCGCAAACAGCGCCGAATCGCCGCGCAAGGCATCGCCGATCAGCCGCTCGTACGCGTCCATCGCGTCGTCCTGCTCGTTGCAGCAGTAGAGCTCGAGGTCGCGGCCGACCAGCGCCGTGCCGGGAAGCTTCGAGCGCACGCCGATCGCAATCGCCACGCGCTTCGGGCCGAGACGAAACCGGACATAGTTGGCGCCCGGGGGCAACGGCTCGTCGACGACGTTTTGCGGCGCCCGCTTGAGCTCGACGATGACTTCGGTCGCGGTCACCGGCAGGCGCTTGCCGGCGCGAATCAGGAACGGCACGCCGGCCCAGCGCCAGGAATCGACGTGGATGCGCATCGCGGCGAAGGTCTCCACCTGCGAATCCGGCGCGACACCCGTCTCGGCCCGATAGCCGCGATACTGTCCGCGCACGATGTCGCTCGCTGCCAGCGGGCGAACCGCGCGGAGAACCTTCGCCTTTTCGTCGCGCTGCGCATCGCCGCGGTGACTGTACGGCGGCTCCATCGCCAGCAGCGCCGTCACCTGCAGCAGATGATTCTGCACGACGTCGCGCAGTGCTCCGACCGACTCGTAAAACTCGCCGCGGCCTTCGACGCCGAACCGCTCGGCCATCGTGATTTGCACGTTTGCCACGTAGTTGCGATTCCAGACGGGCTCGAGAAACGCGTTGGCGAAGCGGAAATAGTAGAGGTTCTGGATCGCCTCCTTGCCGAGATAATGATCGATGCGAAAGATCATCGGCTCGCGAAATACCTGATGCAGCGTCCGGTTCAGCGACCGCGCGGACTCGAGATCGCGGCCGAACGGCTTTTCGATCACGACGCGCGCCTGCTCGGTGCCGCCCATGCGGCCGAGCGCGGCGACGACGACCGGAAATGCATCGGGAGGAATCGCCAGATAATAGAGCGGGCGCACCGACGAGCCGAGTCTGCGACGAAGCGCATCGTAAGTCGCGACATCGCCGTAATCGCCCCGGACGTAATCGAGCAGCGGACTGAGCTTCGCGAACGCCGCGTCGTCCAGCAGCCGTTGCTGCTGCAGACTATCGTGCACCACCGCGCGCAGCGTCGACGCGTCGCCCGGCGCGCGCGCGACGGCGATCACGGGAATATCGAGATGGCGACGGCGCGCCATCGCGAGCAGCGCCGGATAGATCTTCTTGCGCGCGAGATCGCCGGTACCGCCGAAAAGCACCAACGCGTCGGCACCCGTGGCGTTGCTCAGGGCTTTTCCGCCGCCGAACGGCCCCGGCATCCCGCTGTCCAATTCGAGCATGGTCACGCCTGGTGAGACGGCGCGCTGCTATCGTTGGTTCCGACGCATTGCCGGACGTCGCACGCCAGCGCGGATGTCCGCCGAACAAGGAGGCAAGCATGAATGCTGCGCAACGGCTCCACGCGCTCGGCCAGAGCCTCTGGCTCGACAATCTGTCGCGCGAAATCCTGGACGACGGCACGATAGCCAGGTACATCAGGGAGTTCGCGCTGACCGGCCTCACGTCCAATCCGACGATCTTCGACAAGGCCATCCGGAAGACGAACCGGTACGACCGAAGCATCGCCGAAGCCGCTGGCGCTGCGGCTTCCGATGAAGCGATTTTCTTCGGGCTCGCCCTGCAGGATCTGACCCGTGCCGCGGGACTTTTCCGGCCGGCGTTCGAGGCGAGCGGCGGCGCCGACGGCTGGGTGTCGCTGGAGGTCTCGCCGCTTCTCGCCGACGATACCGCCGCGACCATAGCTCAGGCGAAAGCGCTTCATGCCCGTGCAGGGTGTCCGAACCTGTTCATCAAGATCCCCGGCAATCGCGCCGGGATCCCCGCGATCGAAGAGTCGATTGCAGCCGGCATTCCGATCAACGTTACCCTGCTCTTCTCGACCGAGCAATGCCTCGCTGCGGCCGATGCGTACCGCCGCGGCATCGAGCGCCGCCTCGCCGCCAAAATGAACCCGGTGCGCTCGGTTGCTTCGCTATTCGTCAGCCGCTGGGACAAGGCGGTAGCCGATGCGGTTCCGACGACCCTTCGCAATCGGCTCGGCATCGCGGTGGCTCAGCAAACCTACGTGGCCTGGCGCGAAATGTACACGGCGCCGGCATGGCGGCGCCTTGCCGACGCCGGCGTGCCGGAGCAGCGCCTGCTCTGGGCGAGCACCGGGACCAAGGACCCGGCCGCCTCCGATGTGCTCTACGTCGAAGCGCTCGCGTCGCCCGATACGATCGTAACGATGCCCGACGAGACGCTGCTGGCACTGGCCGATCATGGCGAGGTGAACGCCGTGCTGTCCGAAGACGGAGGCGATTCACGTTTGATGATCGCGCAATTCGTGCAGGCTGGTGTCGACATCGCCGCGCTGGCCGAGCGCTTGCAGCAGGAGGGTGCGCAGTCGTTCACCAAATCCTGGCAGGACCTGATCAGCTGCATCGGCGCCAAGCGCGCCGCCATACCCGCCTCGCACGCCGCCTGACCTCGTTCGACTCGGCGAAGGCGCCAGTGCGCGCCGCTCAGCGGGGATTGGCGCGGCGCAGCAGCTTGCGTACGGCAAACGCGCCAGCGCCGGCAAGCAACAGCCCGGCGCCGCCGAGCACCGACGTCGAAGGCAGACTGAATGCGAGCGCCGCGCAGCCGACGAGTCCGCAGATCGCCAGCCAGCGCGGCCACTTTCGCTCGCGCGCGGTGAGCGTCAGCGCGCAGGCATTCGCGATCGCGTAATAGGTCAACACCGCGAACGAGCTGAAACCGATCGCGTTGCGGATATCCGACAGCGCGGCGATCGCGGCGACGATCGCGCCGATGACGACCTCGGCGCGAGCCGGAACGCGGTAGCGCGGATGCACGGCATCGAGTAGTGCGGGCAAATCGCGATTCGATGCCATCGCGAACGCGGTACGGCTGACGCCGGCGAGCAGCGAAAGCAGCACCCCGAGCGATGCCACCGCGGCACCGACCCGGATGAGCGGCGACAACGCTGCCCAGCGACTCGATTCGACCGCGGCGACCAGCGGCGCCGGCGCTTGCGCCAGCGCGGCGGCGCCGACCGCAAGCAGCGCGCTGACCGCCACCGCGGCATAGACGACCAGGGTTATCGCGAGCGCCAGCGGAATGGCGCGCGGTATCGTATGCGCAGGGTCGATGACCTCCTCGCCGAGTGTGGCGATGCGCGCGTAACCGGCGAAGGCGAAAAAAAGCAGACCCGCAGCCTGCAGAATGCCGTAGACGCCGCCATCGAACAGCGGCTGCAGATGCTCGATCTCCGATCGGCCTCCGAAAACGACGGCGGCAACGAACACCCCCAGCACCGCCAGCACGACGGCGACGATGGCGCGGGTCAGCAGCGCCGTCTTGCTCACGCCGAAATAATTGACCGCGGTGAGCGCGACGACGGCGCCGACCGCCAGCGGGCGCGCGAGCCCAGGTGCGGCGTAGTAACCGAAGGTCAACGCCATCGCGGCGCAGCTCGCGATCTTGCCGATGACAAAGCCCCATCCTGCGATAAAGCCCCAGAAGGCGCCGAGGCGCTTGCGCCCGTAGACATAGGTGCCGCCCGATTCGGGATAGAGGCTCGCAAGCTCGGCCGACGAGGTGGCGTTGCAATAGGCGACAAACGCGGCGACCAGGAGCCCGATCAGCAGGCCGGCGCCGGCGGCGCTCGCCGCGGGACCGATGGCGGCGAAAACGCCGGCGCCGATCATCGCGCCCAGGCCGATCGTTACTGCATCGAAGGTCCCGAGGCGGCGCGCAAGACGACTCGGCTCGTCTCTCCGTTGCGTCCGCCGCGGTGGATTTGTGCGCCTCAGCTGATCATGATCCTCGGGGCTGCTCGACCTGCTCGTCCGCTTCGCCTTCCCATGCATAGCGCTTGTGCGGCGGGACGTCGAGCCGGCGCAGTGCAATGGCCAGCACGACGCCGGTCAGTGCGGCGGCCAGGTGCGTTTCCCAGGAAACGCCGGGTTCGATCGGCAACACGCCCCAGGCGAGCGATCCGTAGATGAATGCGACCAGCAGCGAGGCCGCGATCGCGCGCCGGTCACGGCGGATCACGCCGGCGACGAACACATAGGCGGCCAAGCCATAGATCAATCCGCTGGCGCCGACGTGCACGCCGCCCCGCGCGAACAGCCACACGGCGATACCCGGGCAGAAGTACACCGCCGGCAACACCTTCGATGAGGCATCGGGATACAGGTGCAGCATCGCCGTTCCGACGACGAGCAACGGAACCGAGTTGGCGATGAGGTGACCGAATCCGCCGTGGAGCAATGGGGCGACGAATATCCCGGCCAGTCCCGCGAGCTCGCGTGGCTGGACGCCGAATCGCTGCAGATCGAGATCGAGCGCCACGTTGAGCGCCTGAATGATCCACAACAGGACGACGAATCCCAGCGAGAGCTTCACGGCGGCGCCGAAGTTGGCTCGGCTCTGCGCGGAGCCGGTGTACGCCGGGTCGGGAATCCGGATCTGCATCGCTATCGAGCTTGGCGGCCGGCGGTTGGCCGACTGGAGGATGATATCCGGATCAATCGCGGCTCGGCGAAATCGTGAAGTCGGACACCGCCCCGTCCTCGAGGAGCGCGCGTCCAAGGCTGGGCACCGCATCCTTGTCGAGCGACCACATGACGATCTGGTATTCGAACACGTTGGCCGTGCCGTCGAGGCGATAGCTGAGATCGGTGATCGCGAAGCCGTGTTCCTTGACGAAGGCGCGAAGCCATGCCTCGTCGCGCCGCTCATGTCGATGAAACGCAACATGGCAGTGCACGTAGAGTTGGACGTGCAGCCTGTCCTCGACGATGCGCAGCAACGACAATGCACCCAGCGTCAGGGCGACCGCGACGGCGCCCTCGAGCAGGAATCCGAGGCCGAACGCCACGCCGATCGCCGAGACGACCCAGACCGACGCAGCGGTCGTCAGGCCGCGCACGGTGAACCCTTCCTTGACGATGACGCCGGCGCCGAGAAATCCGATGCCTGTGACGATGCCCTGGATCACACGGGCCAC
This sequence comes from uncultured beta proteobacterium, assembly GCA_963847585.1. GTDB lineage: Bacteria > Pseudomonadota > Gammaproteobacteria > Burkholderiales > Casimicrobiaceae > PALSA-1003. The sequence continues at coordinate 156,416 of CAWKAQ010000013.1, forward strand.
GTTGGTGTTGGCGTCGCCGGGCGCCGAGTCCAGTGAATTGCGCGATGCCGACGAGCAGCGCCGAGGCGAACGACACCAGCGCGTAGGTGCGCAGGCCGGCGGCGCGGCCGTGAAAGCTGCGCTCCAATCCCACCAGGCCGCCGGCGACAAGCGCGAGCAGCGGGCGCAGCAACAGTTCGTGCTCGGTCATCTCGCGTGGCCTCCGGTCGCGACATCATAGCGAAGATCGGCGCCGGCGGCGCTTTCGCGCGGATGCGAATCGGCGAAGCGCGAGTCGGAGCATTGTTTCCGGCGCGGAGAAGGCGCCGATCCTGACAGCTATAATTCCGGATCAGCGGTAGCGAAAAATCAGGCAAGGCTTCTACCGCGAGACCAACCGGCTGTCCGATTCTTGAACACCCCTCGCGCCGCGCCGTCGTCGGCAGGCACCGCGGCCATCGCGCTGTCCGCCACGCTGGCCATTCAGGTCTTTACCGCGCTGTCCGGTGCGGCGATTGCGGTGCTGGCGCCGGAGATCGCGCGCGACTTCGGCGTGCCTGCCAAGCTGGTCGGGGTTTTCGTCGGACTGCTCTACGTGGGCTCGATGACAGCGAGTCTCGCTTCCGGCCATTTCATCGCGCGCCGCGGAGCGATCCGCGTGTCGCAGCTGTGCGTGCTGCTGTGCGCCGCCGGCATCCTGCTGGTCGCGCTGCTGCCTTCGCGCGCGGCGGCGATGCTGGCCGTCGCGCCGCTGATCATCGGCCTGGGCTACGGCGCCGTCACGCCGGCGTCATCCGAATTGCTCGCACGCACCGCTCGCCCCGGCCGCCTGGCGCTCACCTTCTCGATCAAGCAGACCGGCGTGCCCGGCGGCGCCGCGCTGGCCGGCGCCGTGTTGCCGGCATTGACGGTGGCGATCGGTTGGCGTCCGGCGCTGCTGTGCGTCGCCGCGTGCGGCGTGCTCGTCGCCGCTCTCGCGCAGCCAACGCGACGACGGCTCGACGTCATCGGCGCCGACCGTCCATTTTCGCTTGCGGCGCTGATGGCGCCGTTGCGCGTTGTGCTGCGGGATCGCCGGCTAGCCGAGCTTTCGGTCGTCGGTTACATCTACGCGGCGATGCAGATGTGCCTGATGAGTTTTCTGGTCGTCTATCTGACCGAAGCATTGGGATTATCCGCTGATCGCCGCGGGGCTGGCGCTGACGACGGCGAATGTCGGCGGCGTCGCCGGCCGGATCGTCGTGGGGTGCGATCGCCGATCGTTGGATTGCGCCGCGCCGCATGCTCGGCTTCATCGGCGTCGCCACCGGTGTTTGCGCGTTCGCGGCGGCAACCTTCAGCGCGGCGTGGCCGCACGCGGCTTTGCTTGCCGTCGCGGCGCTTTTCGGCGCTACCGCGATCGGGTGGAACGGCGTCCAGTTGTCCCAGGTGGCAAGGCACGCTCCGCCCGGACAGGCCGGCGCGATCACCGGCGCCTCCGGCTTCATTACCTTCGCCGGCGTCGTGTCGGGCCCGCCGCTTTTTGCGCTTCTGGCGGTCGTCACCGACGGCTATCGAACCGGCTTCGTCGTCTTTGGCGTCCTGTGCCTGCTGTGCGGTGCTGCGCTGCTGGCGCGATCCCGGTGACGAAGGATGCAAGCCTAGATCGGATCCGGGACGGGAACGGCTTGCGGCTCTCCCGGCGCCAGCGCGGCCGCAATCGCATCGTCGACTTCTTCGAGCCACACGAACGCTAATTGGGCGCGCGCCTCGGGCGGGATCTCCTCGAGGTCCCGCCGGTTGCGCGAGGGCAGCATCACGGTGCGAATGCCTGCGCGCAATGCAGCCAGTACTTTTTCCTTGACGCCGCCGATCGGCAGCACCAGACCGCGCAGGCTGATTTCGCCGGTCATCGCCACGTCGCGTGCGCACCGGCCGGTCGGTCAGCAGCGACACCAGCGCGACGAACATCGCGACGCCGGCGCTCGGACCGTCCTTGGGCGTCGCACCCGCCGGCACGTGGACGTGGATGTCCGACTTCTCGATCAGCTCCGGCGCAACGCCAAGGCGCTCGGCCCGCGCCTTGACCAGCGACAGCGCCGCCTGCGCGCTTTCCTTCATCACTTCGCCGAGCTGGCCGGTCAGGATCAGCTTGCCGTCGCCGGGCATGCGCGCCGCCTCGATGAACAGGATGTCGCCGCCGACCGGCGTCCACGCCAGGCCGGTGGCGACGCCGGGCACGCGGCTTGCGCATCGCGACCTCGGCCTCGAATATGCGCGGACCGAGGATCGCCGGCAGATCGGCGGGGCCGATCTTCACTTGCTGCGCACTGCCCTCGGCGATGCGCACCGCGACGCTGCGGAACACCCTGCCGATCTCGCGCTCGAGGTTGCGCACGCCCGCCTCGCGCGTGTAGTCGTCGATGATGGCCGACAGCGCCTCGTCGCTGATCTCGCATTGCTCCGGCGTCAAGACCGGTGGCCGCGAGCTGGCGCGCGACCAGATAGCGGCGCGCGATCTGCAGCTTTTCCTGCGCGGTATAGCCGGGAAGCTGGATGACTTCCATCCGGTCGCGCAACGGCCCGGGTATGGTGTCGAGCACGTTCGCCGTGCAGATGAACATGACGCCGGACAGATCGAACGGCACGCCGAGATAGTTGTCGCGGAACGTCGAGTTCTGCTCGGGGTCGAGCACCTCGAGCAGAGCGGACGCCGGATCGCCGTGGAAACCGCCGGCGCCGAGCTTGTCGACCTCGTCCAGCATCAGCACGCAGTTGCGCGTGCCCGCCTTGCGCAGGCTCTGGATGATGTTGCCCGGCAGCGAGCCGATGTAGGTGCGCCGATGCCCGCGGATCTCGGCCTCGTCGTGCACGCCGCCCAGGCTCACGCGCACGAACTTGCGCGCGGTCGCCTTGGCGATGCTCTGGCCGAGCGAGGTCTTGCCGACGCCCGGCGGTCCGACAAAGCACAGGATCGGACTCTTGCCCGACGGATTGAGCTTGCGCACCGCCAGATATTCGAGGATGCGCTTCTTGACCTTCTCCAGCCCGTAGTGATCCTCGTCGAGAATGCGCCGCGCCTCGGCGATGTCGATCGTCGTCTTCGGCGTCGGCCGCCCAGGGCAGCTCGATCAGCCAGTCCAGATAGGTGCGCACCATCGAGTACTCGCCGGCGCCTTCGGGCATGCGCTCGAGACGCTTCAATTCCTTGCGCGCCTGCTTTTCGACTTCCTCGGGCATTTTCGCTTCGGTGATCGCCTTGTCGAGCTCGGCGATCTCGCTCGCCGTCTGGTCGCCGTCGCCGAGCTCCTTCTGGATCGTGCGCATCTGCTCGCGCAGCAGGTGCTCGCGGTTCCGGTCGTCGATCGATGCCTTGGTGCGCTCGTCGATTTCGCGCGAGACTTTCAGCACCTCGATGCGGTGGGTCAGAAGGTCGAGCAGCTTGTCGAGCCGTGCCTTCAGGTCGAACGTTTCCAGCAGCGCCTGTTTTTCCTCGACGGCCACGTCCATCAGTCCGGCGATGAAATCGGCGAGCCGCGCCGGGCCCTCGACGCCTTGCAGCGCCGCGACCATTTCCTCCGGCACCTGAGGCAAGAGGCGCAGGATTTCGATCGCGCGCTCTTTCAGATTGAGCGCGCGGCCTTCGATATCGACGTCGGTCTGGGCGGGTTCGTCGATCAGCTGCACCTGCGCGGCCAGCATCGGATAGCCGTCGAGGAACTGCAGCGCGCGAAAGCGCTGTACGCCCTGGCAGATCGCGTGGTGCGAGCCGTCGGGCGCGGTGACGTAGCGCAATACCGTCGCGGTGGTGCCCACCCAGTGCAGGTCGTCGGGTCCCGGCTGGTCGGCGTCGCGCTTGCTCTGCAGAAGAATGCCCAGCGGCCGCTGCAGCCGCACGGCTTCCTGCACCGCTGCGCGCGAACGCTCGCGGTCGACCGCCAGCGGCACCACCATGCCGGGGAACAGGACGACATTGCGCACCGGGACGATGATCAGCGCGTCGTCGGGCAGCGGACGCGACACGGCCTCGCCCTGGCGCTTGCCCTGAGGCGCGAGTGCGTCGGCCCGCGCGGTCGCGTCGGCGCTGGCCGGGATGGGTTCGCTTCTGGTCGGTTCGTTCACAGTGGTCCCGTGTAGGCTGTTTTGCGCAATCGGACTATCAGCAAGCCGTCGCTGGATTCGCGCGTGCCCGCCTCGAGTCGCGCGTCGGGCAGCGGAATCCTTCGCTCGAAGTAGCCATACGGAATCTCGAGGCGTTCCACCGCGCGGCGCGATCCGGCGAAAGGCAATGGGCACTCGGCGCGCACGACCAGTGTCGTCGACTCGGTGCTCACCTCGATTCGCTCCGGCGGAACGCCGGGGAGAGCGACGACGATGACCACTTCGCGCTCGTCCTCGAACACGTCGACCGGCGGCTCCCAGACCGCGTGCGGCCGCGCCGAAGCGGTCAGGCGGAAGAATTGCCGGTGAATGCGCTCGGCCTGCTCGATCAGGTCAAAGGCTTGCGCCCACATCAGGTCGGTTGGGCTTCGCGATGGCATCGTAGTCTCGTACCGGGTTAGATGTGGGCAATGACGCCCGGTTCAAGCGCGGGACCCGGCAGCCCGCGGCTGCCGACCTTCAGCCTGCCGCGGCGCCGTACCCCCGCTCCTCGAGGTCGATGCGATCCTCCTCCAGACCCTTTTTGACCGCCTTGCGAATGGCCATCTCGAACAGCGGCTTGAGCAAGCGCTTGATGCCGGTGGCGGGCGCTTCGGCACGGAACGTCACCAGCGTCGAGTCGGCGCCGACCGAAGCAAATCGCTGATGGAAGCGCAGGCCCTTGTTGGCGCCGGCGACGACTTCCGAGGAAAGGCTTCCGTCGGCATTGCGATGCTGCACGAGCTCATCGGACTGCAGCATGCCGAGCAGCCGCACCTCCTGGCGGAAGCGGCAGTCGTCGCCGTCCTCCGAAAGCACGGTCAAGCTTATGTCCGGGTGAACGCGGTGGCGCTCGTGGTGCCGCATGTCGCCGAATTGGCGGCTGACGACTGCAAGCGGGCGGCGGATCGTGGCTTGTACCTCGACGTTGATCGTAGCCATCCTGATGTCTCCTCGCGTGGCACGCATCGCGCTTGTCCCAAAGGCGGAAATCGCGATTGCCGGGCCGATCGGTTATGCTACAACAGACGTCCCGATTTTCCTGCTCGCAACCGAGCGTGCTGCGCGATCGAACAAGCGGCGCCTTGCACGCCCCGCATGACAACCTCTGAAGACCACCTGGCCTTTGGATGCGATCGAAGCCTTGACTACGCGGGCCAGCCCGCTCGCCCTGACCGAGCCTGCGCCGGACGCGGGCGCGCTGGCGGCGATGCTGCGCGCCGCCGCGCGCGCGCCGGACCACGGCAAGTTGAAGCCCTGGCGCTTCATCGTCATCGCCGGGGAAGCACGCAACGCTTTCGGCGACGTGCTGGCCGAGGCGCTGCGCAAGCGCGAGCCGGAACTGCCCGAATCGGCGATAGACAAGGAGCGCGGCAAGCCGCTGCGGGCGCCGTTGATCGTCGTCGTCGGGGCGCGGCTGCGCGAGCACAAAAAAGTGCCTGCCGTCGAGCAGATCGTGGCGGCGGGGGCCGCCGCGCAGAATATCCTGGTGGCCGCGCATGCGCTGGGCTTCGGCGGCTTCTGGCGCACCGGCAACGCCGCCTACGACGACGGCGTCAAGGCCGCGTTGGGCCTGCACGCGGGCGATGCGATCGTCGGATTCCTCTATCTGGGCACGCCGGCGGTGCCCGCCCCGCCGCCCGCACCGTCCAATCATGCCGCGCAGGTAGCGCACTGGACCGGACCGCCCGATCACGACGCCGGACCTTGAGTGCGCCGGCGATCCTAAGTTATCGTCCGATTGCTGCGCGCACCCTACGGACCCGACAACACCCAGACAAATGCCCATGAAGATTCGCATCATCGGGGTATGGCTCGCGGTGTTGTGCATGATGGCCGGATCGGCCGACGCGCAGGCCCCCGCCCGTCCGCTGGCGCCGGTGCGCGTCATCAGCTTCGACGGGGGCTGGAACCTTCCGGTCTGGGCGGCGCAGCGGCAGGGATTTTTCGAGGCGAACGGCGTCTCCGTGCAGCTCGCCTATACGCCGAGCTCCGGTTTCCTGATCGCTTCGCTGTTCGACGGCAAGCAGGACATCGCGCTGGCGCTGATGGACAACCTGATCGCCTATCAGGAAGGCCAGGGCGAGGTCAAAATCGCCGAGCCACCCGACCTCGTCGCAATCCTCGGCGGTGACGGCGGATTCCTGTCGGTGGTGGCTGCTCCGGGCGTCAAATCGTTCGCCGATCTCAAGGGCAAAACGCTGTCGGTCGACGCGCTCTCCACCGGCGCCGCGTTCGTACTGCGCGAGCTGGTGGCGAAAAACGGCCTCACCGACGACGACGTCAAATACGTGCGCGCCGGCGGCACATCCAATCGCTACGTCGAGCTTCTCGCCGGCAAGCACGATGCCACCCTGCTGCGTACGCCGTTCGAATTGCTGGCGCAGAATCGCGGTTACCGCGTTCTGGCCAGCGCGGACATGCTCGGGTCCTACCAAGGCACCGCCGGTTTCGTCCGACGCTCATGGGCCGAGGCGCACGAGGCGGCGGTGATCGGGTTTCTGAAGGGATATCGCGCCGGCGTCGATTGGATCTACCAGCCCGGCAACCGGGAAATCGTCGAGGCACTGCTGGTCGCCAATATCCGCGACATGACGCCGGCGCTCGCGCGGCAGTCGTACGATCTCCTGCTGGCGCAGCCCGGCGGTATCTACCCGGACGCGCGGCCCAACGTGGCCGGCATCGGCACGGTGCTCGCGCTGCGCAGCAAGTATGCGACGCCGCCAAAGATCTTGAACGACCCAGCGCGCTACGTCGACCTCAGGTTCTACGACAAGGCTTTCCCCCGCTGACAACGACTTGGAACACGCCACCGCATGGCCCAGAAAAAACGCCGCGACCCCAAGATCATCCGGCCCGATGACATCGATCCCTCCTACCGCTGGGATCGTCCGTTGCAGGCGCCCGGACACACGCAGGTCGACTTCGAGGAGAGGATCAATTTCCGCCGGCTGCACGACTACCGGCTCGCCCGCACGCGCGCAGCACTGGCCGGATCGGGGCTCGGTGCCTTGCTGTGCTTCGATCAGCACAATATCCGCTACATCACCAGCACCGTCATCGGCGAGTGGGCGCGCGACAAGCTGACGCGGTACGCGCTGCTCACCGGCAACGGTGATCCGTACATCTGGGATTTCGGCTCGGCGGCCAAGCATCATCGGATGCACGCGCCGTGGCTGCATCACGACCACTGCCGCGCGGGACTGCTGGGGTTGCGCGGCGCGACCGGCTCGGACATCACGCTCTTTCGCGATGCCGCGCGCGAGATCAAGTCGCTGCTCGATGCCGAGGGTGTCGGCAAGATGCCGCTGGGGCTCGACGTCGTCGAGCCGCCGATGCTGTTCGAGCTGCAGAAGCTGGGCATCGAGGTGCGCGATGGGCAGCAGACATTGCTCGAGGCGCGCGAGGTGAAGAACATCGACGAGCTGACCTTGCTCAACATGGCTGCTGCGATGGTCGACGGCGTCTACCAGGACATCGCCGAGGTGCTGAAGCCCGGCATCAGGGAAAGCGACATCGTCGCACTCGCCACCAAGCGGCTCTACGAAATGGGCAGCGACTGCGTCGAGTCGATCAATTCGATTTCCGGCGAGCGCTGCAGCCCGCATCCGCATAACTTCACCGACCGCCTGATCCGTCCCGGCGACCAGGCCTTCTTCGACGTCATCCAGTCGTTCCTCGGCTATCGCACCTGCTATTACCGCACGTTCAACGTCGGCCGGGCGACGTCGGCGCAGCGCACCGCGTACCGGAAGGCGCGCGAGTGGATGGACAAGGCGATCGCGGCATTGAAGCCCGGCGTGACGACCGACAAGATCGCGCGCGCGCTGCCCAAGGCCGGCGACATCGGCTTTTCCAGCGAAATGGAAGCCTTCGGCCTCAATTTCTGTCACGGCCTCGGCCTGGGCCTGCACGAGCGGCCGCTGATCTCGCGTCTCAATTCGCTGAAGGAGCCGATCGAGCTCAAGGTCGGCATGGTGTTCGCCGTCGAGACCTATTGCCCGGCCAGCGATGGCATCTCGGCCGCGCGCATCGAGGAGGAAGTGATCCTGACGCCGGACGGACCGAAGATCATTTCGCTGTATCCGGCCGAAGAGTTGCCGATCGCCAACCCCTATTGAGGAGAAGCATGATGGTCAAAGGTAATCCGGTCGAGCTCGACCGCTTGTTCGAACAAGCGCTCAATGCCGGCGACATCGATGCCCTGGTGGCGCTGTACGAGCCGCAGGCCGCATTGATGCCCTCCCCCGGCAACGTCGTCGTTGGCGCCGCAGCGATACGCGAAGCGCTCGCCGGATTCCTCGCCGCCAAGCCGACGATCACGACGTCGGGCAAGCTCGTCGCGCAGACCGGCGACATCGCCCTGCTGGCCAACCGGTGGACGCTCAAGATGACCGGCCCGGATGGCAAGCCGACGACGATGACCGGCAATGCGGTCGAAGTCGCGCGACGACAGCCGGCTGGACACTGGCTGTTTGCGATGGACATGCCGTTCGGTCTCGACGCCGGCGAAGGCTGAGGACTGCCGATGTCCGACAAAGCGTGCATCGGCTGGATCGGCATCGGCCGCATGGGTTACGCGATGGCGGCGCGGCTCGCAAAACAGGGCGCCGATCTGACCGTATGGAATCGCACTCGCGCCAAAGCCGAGCCGCTGGCGAAGCACGGCGCGAAAATCGCCTCGGCGCTTTCCGAGCTCGCGGCTTGCGACATCGTATTCGTCATGGTGTCGACCTGGGACGACGTGCGCGAGGTGATCGCCGGCCCCGGCGGTCTCCTCGCGGCAGAGACGCCGCGCACGCGGCTCGTCGTCGAATGCTCGTCGATCTCACTCGAAGGCTCGGCCGAGCTCCGCTCGCTGCTCGCCGAGCGCGGCATCGATCTTCTCGCAGCACCCGTCTCAGGCAACGCCAAAGTGATCGAGGCGGGACGGTTGTCGTTCGTGTGCTCGGGCCCGCGGCCGGCGTTCGACCGCGCGCTGCCGTACCTGCGCATGATCGCGCCCGCGGCGAGCTATGTCGGCGAGGGCGAGCGCGCCCGCATCGTCAAGATCTGCCACAACGTTTTTCTGGGCGTCGTGATCCAGTCGCTTGCGGAGATCACGATACTCGCGCAAAAAGCAGGCGTGCCGCGCCACGCCTTTCTCGACTTCATCAATCAGAGCGTGATGGGCTCGACCTTCACGCGGTACAAGACGCCGGCGCTGGTCAACCTGGATTTCAAGGTCACGTTCACGCCGGCGCTGCTGCGCAAGGACCTCGACCTCGGCTTGCACGCCGGACGCGAGTTCGACGTGCCGATGCCGCTGGCGTCGATCACCCGCGACCAGGTGCAGGCGCTGATCGGCTTGGGACTCGGCGACGAGGACTTCGCCAAGCTGATCGTGCTGCAGGCACGCGCGTCCGGGATCGATCTCGAGCCGGAGAACGTGGCGGTCAGCGACGGACTCGCCTGAAGCGCTGGCGATTCACCGCCCGCGTCTTGCTAGCCGATGCGCTCGCGCCGACCGCGCCCAACCAGATCGACCATCACCGCGGCGAGGAGCACGACGCCGACGACTAGTGGTTGCCACTGCGCGCGGATGTCGAGCAGGTTCATCCCGTTGATGACCAGCGCCAGGATGACGGCGCCCAGCACCGTGCCCAGAACGCTGCCGACGCCGCCGAACAGCGAGGTGCCGCCGATCAGCACGGCGGCGATCACCGGCAGCAGCAGCGGCTCGCCCATTCCGGAGTCGGCGGCGTTGACCCGAGCCAGGAAGACGACCGCAGCGATGCCCGACATCAGCCCGCTCAGCATGTACACCAGCATCTGCCGGCGGCGCAGCGGAATGCCCGACAGCCGCGCGGCCGCGGGATTGGCGCCGATCGCATAGATCTCCTGTCCGACATTGGTCGAGCGCAGGAACACCGTCGCGATGATAAGCACCGCCGCCATCAGGTAGACCGGCACCGGCACGCCGAACAGGAAACCGGTGCCCAGCGCGCGAAACCCCGGCGGAAAGCCGAAGATCTCCTGTCCGCCCATGTAATGGAACGCGAGCCCCTGCAGGATCCACAGCATTGCATAGGTCGCAAGAAACGGCGGCAGTCGCAGCAGCGTCACCGCGAGTCCGTTCACCGCGCCGGCCGCCGTGCCACAGGCGAGCGCAGTCATTACGCCGAGCCATGGCGGAAGCCCCGACTTGATCACGCCGGCGGCGAGACAGGCCGACAAGGTCAGGTTCGCCGCCACCGACAGATCGAAGCCGCCGCACAGGATCACAAGCGTGAGGCCGGCGGCGAGCAGGAAAATGAGGCTCGCCTGGCGCAGCACATTGAGCACGTTGGCCGTCGACAGGAAGGCGTCGCTGGCCAGCGCGAGCGAGAGTCCGATCAGCACGATCAGCGCCGCTCGCAGCGCGAGCGCACCGGCGTCGCCGGCCAGACGATGCCGCCACTGGCCCTGCAGGCTCGCCGCTCCGGAGGCGCCGGGCATCATGCCGCCGCCACGCGACGACTCTTGCGCAGACTGTCGATGACGATCACCAACAGGATCAAGACGCCGATCGACACGACCTGCAGCGACGACTCGACGCCGAGAAGGTCGAGCGCGTTGCGCAATACGGTGATCGTGGCGACGCCCAGCACCGTGCCGAGCAGGCGGCCGTCGCCGCGCTCGAACGAGGTGCCGCCGAGCACGACCGCGGCGATAGCGTCGAACTCCATGCCGATCGCGACCGTCGGATGCGCGGCGTTCATGCGTCCGGTCAACAGCAGCGCCGCCACGCCCGACACCAGCCCGCCAAACGCGTAGATGGCGATGTGGTACGCCCACGCCGGCGCACCGGCGAGCACCAGCGCATCGCGATTGCCGCCGATCGCGAAAACGTAAGTGCCGAAGCGAGTGTAATGAAGCAGCAGGTAGGTGACCAGCCAGGTCGCCAGCGCGACCAGCAGCGGGAACGGCACGCCGAACACATCCAGCGCGTACAGAGTCGCTATGCCGGAGCCCAGTCCCGATACGGCGTTGCCTTCGGTCAATACGAGCGAAGCCCCTTCGGCGATGCCGAGCGTCCCCAACGTGACGACGAACGGAGGCAAGGCCAGCAGCGAGACCATCGCGCCGTTGGCGACTCCGAAAGCCAGCCCGACTGCGATCGACGCCGCCAGCGCGCTCGCGATGCCGTGCCCTCCCGCCAGCGACTCGGCCATCACGACGCTGCACAGGCTCAGGACCGCGCCGGCCGAAAGGTCGAGTCCTTCGCTCATGATGATCAAGGTCATCGGCATCGCCAGCATCAGCAGGATCGAGGCTTGCAGGCCGAGATTGGCGAGATTGCGCGCCGAGGCGAAGCCGTTCACTGCGAAAAATGCACCCGCCACCAGCAGCAAGCCGATCGGAAGGATCGCCGGCAGCGGGCGTGCACGCCGCTCGACCGAACGCGAGGAAGCTGAGACGGGCATCTCTCGTTACGCCTCGTGCATCGCCAGCCGGAGAATGTTCTCCTCCGAGAGCTCGGCCCTCGCGAGCTCGCCGCCGATCCTGCCGGCGCGCATCACATAGGCGCGGTCGCAGACGTGGACGATCTCGGTCAACTCGGAGCTGATCAGCAGGACGGCGGCACCGTGTTCGACCAGGCCCTCGATCAGCGCGAAGATCTCGCTCTTGGCGCCAACGTCGATGCCGCGGGTCGGCTCATCGAACAGGAAAAGCCGGCACCCGGCGGCCAGCCATTTGCCGATGACGACCTTCTGCTGATTGCCGCCCGAAAGCACGCGCGCCAGCCGCCGCGGCGCCGGCGGGGTCACGCGCAGCCGGTCGATCAGCGCGCGCGCATGCCGGTACGCCGCTCCTGCGCGATACCAGCCGCGCGGGAAAAGCTTCCACAGGCTTGCGACCAGCAGAGTTGTCCTGGACCGAGCGCTTGAGCGCCAGGCCTTCGAGCTTGCGGTTCTCCGGGATCAGCGCGACGCCGCGCGCGACGATCCGCTCGGGTCCGCCCTCGACGACCGCGCCCGAGATATGGACCTCGCCGGCGACGACGGCGTCGGCGCCGAAAATCGCGCGCGCGACCTCGGTGCGCCCGGCGCCGATCAGGCCCGACAAGCCGACGATCTCGCCTTCGCGCACGTTGAGGTCGACATCGCGCACGCCGGTCGCGGTCGTCAATCCGCGCACATCCAGCACGATCTTGCCCGCCGTTCGGTATTGACGGCGCTTGTACACGGCGCCGACCGCGCGTCCGACCATCATGCCGATCAGCTGGTCGGGCGTCGCCTCGCCCGCGGGCAAGGTTGCCACGCGTCGCCCGTCGCGCAGCACCGTCACCCGGTCCCCGAGCTCGAAGACTTCCTGCATCCGGTGCGAGATGTAGACGATCGCGACGCCCGAGGCACGAAGCTGCCGGATCAGGGCAAACAGCGCGTTGGACTCGCGCTCGGAAAGCGCCGCGGTCGGCTCGTCCATCACCAGAATGCGGGCGCGCTGCGACAGCGCCTTGGCGATCTCGACCATTTGCTGCTGCGCGACCCCGAGGTCCACAGCGAGAGCCCGCGTGTCGTAGTCGAGTCCGAGCTCGTCGAGCACGGCACGCGCCTCGCGATGCATCCGGGCGTGATCGATCAGGCGCGTCAGCGAGCCGCCGCGGCTCGCGTCCGAGAAAGATGTTTTGCGCGAGATCGAGGAAGGGAACGAGCGAGAATTCCTGAAAGATCACGGCGATGCCGAGCCGCCGCGCGTCGGCCGGCCGCGCGATGTCGACCGGTTTTCCCTCGTAGAGGATCGTTCCGGCGTCGGCACGGTACGCGCCGTAGAGCACCTTGATCAGCGTCGACTTGCCGGCGCCGTTTTCGCCGAGCAGCATGTGCACCTCGCCGGCATGAAGCTCGAGGCTCACGTCGTCGAGCGCGCGCACGCCGGGAAAGGTCTTGCTGACATTGCGCAAGCGCCAGCAGCGGAGCCGGCGAAGCGGGCTGCCCGGATCCGTCGCGTCGTTAGCGTCGCGGGTCACGGGCGGCAGGGCATGCGCGCGGTCAGCCGAGCGGACGCACGGCGATCATGTCGAGCTCGACCCGCGCACCCGGTGTGGACAGCGAATTGATGCAGATCGTCGTACTCGCCGGTTTCCAGTCGCCGAAATACTCGCTCAGCACTTCGACCATGCCGTCCATGTCGCGCATGTCGGTCAGGTACTTGGTGACCTTCACGACATGCCGCCAGGTCAGTCCCTGGTCGTCGAGGACCAGCTTGATGCCTTCCATCGCGCGCCGGGTCTGCGATTCGATGTCGATCGGATGGCGATGCTCGTCGGCGACGTGCGGATGCCGGTGGTAAAGCGGCGACGAGGTCGAGCCCGAGATGAAAACAATGTCGGCCGGTCCGGCGACACGAACGGCCGGCGCATACGGCATGTATCGCTCCTGATCCGGCCGCGGGTGCACCGCTGCGATGCGATCCACGACGCCAGTGCTGTCATTGCCCGCCATCTGCTCCTCCTCGCGAAACCCAGGGCGCGCGACCTGTGGCGATACGCGCGCTTCGCAATCACTATTTCGCGTAATCCTCCCATTTCGGGCACGTGCGCTTTTCCGCCGGGACCTCGAACGGTCCGGTCGTGGTCTTGTCGATCACGATGCCCTTGATCACGATCGTATCGGGCACGGTTTCCTTGCGCAGGCTCCGCACCGCTGCCATCGTGGCCAGGCAGCCCATCTTGTAGCCGTTGAATTCCGCGGTCGCGAGCAGTCGTCCCGCCTTGATGGCCTCGATCGATTCCGGCACGCCGCCGATGCCGACGACCTTGGTTGTCTTCTTGCCGGCTGCCTCCAGCGCCTCGATCGCGCCGAATGCCATCACATCGGCGGCCGCCATCACGCCATCGATCGACGGATTCGACTGGACCAGGTTTTCCATCACCTGCAGCGCCTGGAGCCGCTGATAATTGGCCGGCTGGGAAGCGAGCAATTTGACGCCCGGGTTTTCTTCGATCGCCTTGTTGAAGCCGCGCACACGATCGTCGCTGGTGGTTGCTCCCTTGACGCCTTCGATGATCACGACGTTGCCCTTGCCGCCGAGCGCCTTGAGCAAATAACGGCCGGCGTCGAGACCCAGGTTGTAATCGTCTGCGGCGACGTAGCTTACGAACTTGCCGCCGCGAACGCGATCGTTGTAATTGACCAGCGGTATGCCCGCGGCGTTGACCTTTTCGATCGCGGGCACGACGCCGCGCGGATCGACCGCCATGAACAGGATCGCGTCCGGCTTCTTGACGGTGACGTCCTCGATCTCGGAAAGCTGCTCGGCCAGATTGTTCGGCCGGGTCGGCGCGTAATGCGTGACCGGCCCGGCGCCCATGTCCTTGGCCGCCGCCTCGACGCCGGCGCGGACCAGCGCGAAATGCGGATCGACTTGGTTCTTGTAGAACGCCGCCAGCCGCTCGCCGGCCGCGCTTGCCGGTACGGCAGACAGCGCCGCGCCGCTCGCGGCGACCAGCGCAATCCAATGCAGGGCCGCTCGATGCCTGTTCTTCATCGCTTCCTCCTGTTCCGATCCGGCGGCTGACGCAAGACGGCCGGCAGGGCTAGAAGTTTACCGCATACGATCATGGAACCAGGCAAACCGGCCAATCGCCACCTCTCGCGAATCGTCGTAAACGGTCCTGTGCAGCATCGCCGTTTCGGATTACACTCGACCCCGGTTTACTCGGGACAACGGTCCTGTCGCCCCTAATGGCCATTCCCGCCAGCCTCACTGCCTCGTCGACGGCCAACGCCGTCGACACTGATATCGATTCGCGATCTCAAAACGCATTGCAGCAGCTGCAGCATGCGCGAGCTATGCCTGCCGGTGGGGTTGGATCCGCGACGCCCTGCGTCAGCTCGACGCCGTGGTGACCAATCGGATCAGTCTCAAAAAGGGCGACAAGCTCTATCGCGCCGGCGAATCCTTTACCGCCCTGTATGCAATCCGTCTCGGCTCCTGCAAGACCACCGTTCTCGCCGAGGACGGGCGCGAGCAGATCACCGGCTACCACATGCTCGGCGACATCATCGGCATGGACGGCATCGGCACCGAGCGCCACGGCTGCGAAGCGGTCGCGCTCGAGGATACCGAGGTGTGCGCATGCCCTTCGATCGCCTCGAGGAGCTCGCGCGCAGCGTCGCTCCGCTGCAGCACAATCTGCACCAAGTTCCTGTCCCGCGACATCGGGCGCGACCAGAACATGATGCTGATGCTCGGCAGCATGCGCGCCGAGGAGCGCCTCGCGGTTTTCCTGCTCAACCTGTCGGACCGCTACCGGCGGCGCGGCTATTCGTCGACCGAAATCGTGCTGCGCATGACGCGCGAAGAAATCGGCAGCTACCTCGGCCTCAAGCTCGAAACCGTGAGCAGGCTGTTCTCGCGCTTCCAGGAAGAGGGACTGCTTCAGGTGCAGGGCCGCGTGTTGAAACTGCTCGATCTGCCGGCGCTGAAGCAGCTCGCCGGTCAGCGCTGCTGAGACGACGCCGGCGCTTGCGCGCCGCACTCATGCCGCGGGCGACGCCGACGGCGGCCCCCCCCCGCAACCGCCGCTGGCGGGTGCCGAGCGCAACGTTTCGCCGCTCCGCATGCCGGGAATCGATACTTTCATGACTTACATCACGGTTTCGATGGCTGCATCGCGCTAATGTTGGGCATCGCCCCAACATCCCGGAGACATCGTGATTGCAGGGGTCGGCGACATTGATCGCGTCTTCCGAGACGTCGCAAGCCCTGCGATTGCCGGTCTACCGTCCCTGACTGCGAGACACCCATGACCAAGTCCTACCGTGAAATCACCCGCTCGGTATCGTCTTCGCTGGCAAAGCTGCGCGCGGATACGCCCGATGTCCTCACGGCGTTCAGCGCCCTGGCAGAGGCAGCGACGCGCGAAGGCGCCCTTACCCACAAGACCAAAGAACTTATCGCGCTCGCGCTGGGCGTGGCCGGGCATTGCGACGCCTGCCTTGGATTTCATCTGAAAGCGCTGACCAGACTCGGGGCGACGCGAGCCGAGGTCGAAGAAGCGCTCGGCGTTGCCGTCTACATGGGCGGCGGCCCGTCGCTGATGGTCGCCGCGGATGCGCTGGCGGCGTTCGAAGAGCTGCAAGTACCGGCTTGAGGCGGCGAAGCGGGCGACCGGTCGCGATGACCAACCCGTCCCTCGACTGGATGCCCGCGGGCGTCAGGGAACGCTCGATCGTGCGCAAGCTCGAGGCGGGGCAGACGCTTTTTCGCCAGGGCGACAAAGCCTCCGCCATATTCGAGGTGGAGCAGGGCCGAGTCCAGCTGATCCGGCACACGGTTGACGACCATCCGGTGGTCATGCATACGGCGCTGCCGGGGCACCTGTTCGCCGAAGCGGCGCTGTTCGCCGGCGCTTATCAATGCGATGCCGTAGCTCCGGTCGCCGCGCTCGTTCGCGCCTATGCTAAGCGCGAGTTGCTCGCGTCGCTTCGAGCCGACCCTGCGATGGCCGAACGCTTCATGGCGGCGCTCGCGCATCAGGTTCATGCGCTCCGGGCAAGGCTCGAGGAGCGGAATATCCGGTCGGCACGGCAGCGGGTGCTGCACCACCTGTCGCTCCGAGCCGGCGACGACGGACGCACGATGCGGCTTAATGGAACCCTGGTCGAACTGGCTGCCGAGATCGGCCTCACCCACGAGGCCCTTTACCGGACCCTCGGTGCCCTCGAAAAGGACGGAATCGTCCGGCGCACCAAGTCCGCGATCGTCTTGCGCAAGCCGGCCGCACTATGATCACGATCATACAGACCGACAGCCGATCGGATTAGAGTCGTCGGCATCAACGTCCAAGGAGCCATCGATGAACAGATTCGCGCGCAGCATCGTCACAATCGCGGCGGCCACGGCGCTGGCCGCCACCGCCGTCGTTACCAGCATCGAGCCTCTTCGCGCAGCATCACCCGAGGAGCCCGCTGCAGCGTTACCGGCCGCGGCCGGTAACGCGACCGGCGACCATGGTCAGCCGGGGCCCGGCGCCATGGCAGGTCATGATCACATGGGTACCGCAGGCGGTGCGATGCCCGGGATGATGCCCCCGCACGGGTCGATGATGGATATGCATGCGATGCACGCCATGCATGCCCGGCAGATGGAAAGCGCGGTTTCCGTCTCGTCGGGTCAGGATGCCTTCGGCGCGATCCAGGAAATCGTCGCCAGGCTCGAAGCCGATCCGGCCACCGACTGGTCCAAGGTAAACCTCGAGGCGTTGCGGCAGCATCTAGTCGACATGAACGAAGTGACGCTGAGAGCGGACGCCGCAGCAACCCCGGTCGCAGGCGGACTCTCGATTGCGATCACGGGCAGCGGGCGGACGCTCGCGGCGATCCAGCGGATGGTGCCCGCACATGCGCAGGAGATCGACGGGCTGAATCATTGGCGCGTCACCGCCGCTGCGCTGTCCAACGGCATGTCGTTGACGGTGACGTCCGACGATCCGAAGGAAGTTCAGAAGATTCGCGGCTTGGGATTCATCGGTATCCTGGTGACCGGCTCGCACCACAAGCCGCATCACTTGGCGATGGCCCGAGGCGAATTTCCCCACGCCCCCCATTAGGACTCGCGCCGGCGCCCCGGCGCGAGCAAGCTTCACAGCCGCAAAAGCGAGCGCGGCAGACGCCGCAGCGCTGCCGACTGGCCGGCCTCAGGCGCGGCTAGCCGACCGCCGGGTCACGCGGGGCGCGTGTTGCTTGGCGCGCTTCGCCGTGCTGGCGCGTTTCGCGGTCTTCGGGAGAGACGTCTTGGCCCGGCGGGTCGTCCTGCGCTTTGCGGGGAGAGCCGGCGTCGTCGCGCGCTTGGCCACGCTCTTGCGTGGCTTGGACAGGCTCGGTCTGCGATTCGAGACCGCACCTTTCGCCTGCAAGGCCTCGGACATTCCGATCAGGATGCCGCTGGCGAGCGTCGCAAAGTTCTGGGTAAGGAGGTGGGCCGTCTTGAACCCGGTCTCGCGCTGCTTGCGCAAGGCCATTTGTGCCCGCTTTGCGAAGTCCCGGGCGGTGGCTGCCGCCTTGGCTCCGGTGCCTGTCCCGGTCAGCTTCTTTTTCTGCAGCACCTGGGCCCACTGCGCGCCGATCTTTTCGCCGGCGCTATCAGCCGACTTCGCCACGCTTTGCAGCAACGCGTCTTCGTACCGCTCGAGATCGCGCGAGGCCTGCTTGAGATAGGAGTCCTCGTAATCCTGGCCAGCGCTTCCCAGCCGGTCGAGCGCGACCCTGGTCGCCTCGACGACGTTGAGCAGGGCGTCGTCCATGCCTGCCAGCGCATCGGCCAGCGCTTTTTCGACGTTCATCTCGCGGTCGACCACGCCGAGGGTCACGCCTACGGTGACGTTTTCCAGCACACCTTTTATCTGCTCCAGCGTGAGCTCGCGGCGCTCGAGCGCCTTGAGGGTTAACGCGCGCACCGTCGTGCGCAGATTTGCTCCCTGCCTGGCGGACTCGCTGGCCAATCTCTTCAGGACGTCATCGGTATCGATTGCGGGGTTTTTCATGGTTTTCTCTTGGCTTGGTCAATGGGCGGGCCTGGAATGGCCCGAAAGGCTGAAGCTCAGCATGAACACATGCTGCACCGGGATCGGCGCTCGTCCTTTGACCTGTGTCAACGAGCCCGATTGCGCCAGTGGCGTCGGTCGAGCCCTTCGCCTCGGCCGAGAAGCCGCCATTTTGATCTGTCTCAAGGTACGGACGCCGGTCGCCTGTCAGGATGCCGGCTATGGCTGCCACGATATTGACCGCGCCGTTCCCGCGCCTATCGTTCGATCCGGACCTGATCCGCAAGTACGACGGCTTGGGACCGCGCTATACGTCCTATCCGACGGCGGACCGCTTTACTGAGGCGTTCACCGCCGAGCATCTGGCCAACGCTCTGCTCGACCGCCTCGGGGAGCAACCGCCGCAGCCGCTATCGCTGTACGTCCATGTACCGTTCTGCAACACGATCTGCTACTACTGCGCGTGCAACAAGGTCATCACCAAGAATCACAAGAGATCGGCAAAGTACATCGACTACGTCGGCAAGGAAGTCGGCATGTTGTCGGCGATGGTCAGTGCCGCGTCGGCGGTCAGGCAACTTCACTGGGGAGGCGGGACGCCGACGTTCCTTTCGGCCGAGGAGATGACGCTCTTGATGCGCATGCTTCGCGACAATTTTGACTTCGCCGATGACGCGGAGTGCTCGATCGAAATCGATCCGCGCAAGGTGACCGATGCGACGATCGCGCTTGCTGGCCGATCTCGGCTTCAACCGCATGAGTCTCGGCGTGCAGGATTTCGATACCGACGTGCAGCGAGCGGTCAATCGTATCCAGAGCGAGGCGGAAACACGGGCGGTGATCGATACGGCGCGCGAGAACGGCTTTCGCTCGCTCAATGTCGATCTCATCTACGGCCTGCCCAGACAGACGGTCGCAGGATTTGCGGTGACGCTCGAAAAAGTGCTTGCCGCGGACCCGGATCGTGTTGCGCTCTACAGCTATGCCCACGTGCCTCACCTGTTCAAGCCGCAGCGGCAGATCAGCGAAGCGGAGCTTCCGTCGGCCGAGCAAAAACTCGCAATCCTGGCGCTGGCGATCGACAAGCTGACCGACGCCGGATACATCTATATCGGCATGGACCATTTCGCCAAAAGCGACGACGAGCTGACGCTGGCGCAACGCGCGGGCAAGCTGCACCGCAACTTCCAGGGCTATTCGACGCACGCCGACTGCGATCTGCTCGCGTTCGGGATTTCGGCAATCGGCAAGATCGGCCCGACGTACAGCCAGAACGTGCGGACACTGGACGAATACTACGATCGGCTCGACGACAATGCCCTGCCCTGTTTCCGCGGCTGGAAGCTCAGCGCCGACGACAGGCTGCGACGCGACGTGATCCAGGCGTTGATGTGCCAGTTCACCGTCGACTTCGGCGCGATCGAATCCGCGCACGACATTTCGTTTGGCGATTACTTCGGCCCGGAGCTCCAGGCGCTCGAGGCGCTGGCGACCGACGGGCTCGTCGAAATCGCGCCTGCGCGTATCAGCGTAACGTCGCGAGGCCGGCTGCTCGTCCGGACCGTCGCGATGATTTTTGACCGCTATCTGCGTGCACAGCAGGTACCGGCACGCTACTCGCGCGTCATCTGAGAGGCGCGCCCGGTCACCGGTCCGAATGCATCGACCGCGGTGGCGCCGCGCCGATCAGTCGGGCGGTGGCTCGGACGCGCGCTCGGGCACCCGCACCACGTAGACACTGCAGGGAGCGCTTGCGGTGACGCTCGAGGCGACAGAACGCCACCACCCAAGAGCCCGCTGAGCGGGACCCGGCGCCCCCAGGACGATCAGGTCGACGTGATTGGCGCGCGCGAGGTCGAGTAGCGTGCCGGTCGCATTGGCCGCTGCCACGACATGCAGCGAAACGCGCGACGAGGGCAGCTTCAGCGGTTCCACCCAGTGCCGCAGCCTGGTCTTGTGTTCGAGGTGCTTGCCCGACGCGGTGTCGATGTCGGCGGGTCCTTCACCCAGCGGCGCCGCCCTCACCACCGATACGCACATCAGCCGAAACTCCGGATTGATCGCGACCAGCTGTCGCGTCGCCAACTGGAGCGATGGATGGCGTTCGTCATCCGGATGCTCGGTATCCACCGCGACCATGATCACCGGTGCGCGTGCTGCGGCGATCCGTTGCCGCCCGCCGAGCACGTGCTGGTCGCGATGCGACCGCCACCAGCGGCCGAACTGCGGGAAAAAACCCGCACCTTCGGTTCGATCCGCTCGCTCCGTCAGGGCAACCTGCTCCGGATGGCGCAAGTCGAAGGCGATATGCGCCGCCGACTGATAACGTGCCGCCGCTGTATGTTCCAGACACCGGAGAACGATCTCCTGCAGCCAAGGAGGCACGCGCTCGTTCAGCGCACGCGGTGGAACGGGCTCGCGCCAGAGTCGATCGCGCATGCCGGCGTAGGTCTGAGGTTCGCCGAACGGCTGCCTGCCGGTGGCCAGCTCGTAGAGCAAAACCCCGAGTGCGAAGAGATCACTGCGCGCGTCGCTGCGGTCGTGCTGCAACTGCTCGGGGGACACGTAGGCAGCCGAGCCCGCGGCAAAATCCTTCGACTCGGCGAGCAGATCGGGATAGTGCGCATGCCGGGCAAAGCCGAAGTCGAGCAGCACAGCGTCGCCGGTCGAACGCAACATGACGTTTTCGGGCTTCAGATCCAGATGGATCACCTGCTGCGTGTGCACGCTGTGCACGGCGTCGGCCAGCGCCGCGCCGATCCGCGCGACCTCGTCCGGTGGCAACGGGGCACGCGCGATGATCTGCTCGAGCCCCTGCCCGTCGATCTGTTCCATCACGATATAAGGCGTCGCGGTCAGATCGCCAGCGGCAACGAACCGAGGTACCGACGGGCCGGTCAAGGTCGGCAGGATCATCTGCTCGATCTCGAAGCTATCGATGCCGATCGTGGGCTCGCCCGGCCCCAGTGCAGGGACCTTCATCACGATCGGAAAGCCCGGTTCCTTTTCCGGTGGCGCGGTGACGTGGTAGATATAGCCGGTGCCTCCCTTGTGCAGGCATTCACCGACCCGGAAGCCGTCGATAGTCGCGCCGGGCTGCAGACGTTCCCGCATGACGATCAGATGCCGAGTTCCACGCGACACGCCAGCGATTCGGGCAAGCCGCATTTGCGGATTCGATCGGCCGCGGCCATCGCGTCGTAGGGAACACGATAGAACGTGATCTGCTCGCGTGCGCGGTCGAATAGCGTATAGGCGGCAGCCGGATTGCGGTCGCGCGGCTGCCCGACCGATCCGACGATCGCCACCCAGCGGCGCTGGCTGCGCACCGGGATCGCCGTGCCGGGGGCCGGTCGGAACTCGCTCATCCGGCCGCTGGCGTTCTCAAAGTAGAGCAGTTGATCGTGGACGTGCCCGCAGAAAGTGTAAAACGCGTTGGCTGCGTCGGCGCAACGCTTCGCGGCCGACGGGCTGTCTATGTAATCCCAACGCTCGGGCGATGCAGCGGAAGCATGGACGTAGCACACCGTGCCTTTGCGCGCCACCAGAGGAAGCGCAGCAAGGAAGCGCTTCTGCTCCAAAGTGAGCGTCTTGCGCGCCCATTCGATGGCGGCCAGCGCGGCCTCGTTGAAATACCCGGCGCTCTTTTCGACGGCCTGGTCGTGGTTCCCCTTGAGCGCCACGGCGCCTTTTGCCGCGTACCGGATGACGGTGTCGACGACGCCCCCCGGATCGGCCCCATAACCGACAAAATCGCCCAGGAACGCAAACTGTTGCGCGCCCCGCTCCTCGGCATGCCGAAGACAAGCCGTCAGCGCCTCGGTGTTGGCGTGGATGTCGGACAACAGGGCAATGCGCAACGCACGTGCTCCGGTGGGCCGCGACGGTGCAACGATATTAGCAGGGAGCAGCCGCAGGCGTGCGGTCGAGCTACATCTTCGAGCCCTGCCACGTTTTCGCAATGCTCGCCTGACCGTCGACTTGCCGGTAGTGGTAATAAAGTTCGTTCAGGTAACGCGTGACTTCACCGATGTCACTTTCGCTCCAGACAACCCCGGTATTGGCCTGCCAGCGTCGGACTTGCGCCTTCAGGCTCGCCCAGTCAGTCACCAGCCTCTTGTCCCGCCAATGGATTTCTGCGGTGTGGCAAGCGATGCAATAGGTCGAGTACAGAAGCTCGCCCCGTGGCTCGCCGGGCTTCGAAACCGGCTGCGCCGCCACTGGAGCGCAAGCCAACGAGCTCGCCACGATTACAGGCATCAGCCAATCATTGATCAAAGCAGCCATTTGCTTTCGGTTGTGTGCCTTCGGTTGTGGGTCCCGGCGCCTTTCGCCACGTAAGTCGGACAAGCGCGCAACATCTTGTGCCGGCTGTTTGTCGGCATGGTGTCATTTTGCTCGTCAGGATTCCCGTCGGCTTGACCGAAGTCAAGGTCCGCTGCAATGCCGGGACAAGATTCGCCAAACTGCTTCCCTAGGACGAGCGTGAGTCGGCTTCGACCACCGCTGCAATACGCGGCCGACCGGATGTTCTAATGATTCAGGTCAAAGCGCGTCACGGGGAGCGGGCAGAAAATCGCGCTGGCATCGGGGACGAGCGCGGCACCGTGGACGGGCGTGCAACAATACCGGTCGCGGCTAGGGGAGTCGAGCTGTGGACGTATTCAAGGCGGACGTTGCCATTGTGGGTGCCGGGGGCGCGGGCCTGCGCGCAGCCATCGCCGTGGCCGAGACGGATCCATCGCTGACTGTCGCGCTGATCTCGAAGGTCTATCCGATGCGCAGCCACACCGTCGCTGCCGAAGGCGGGGCCGCCGGCGTGGTGCAGGCGCACGACAGCCTGCAGCATCATTTCGACGATACGGTTTCCGGCGGCGATTGGCTTTGCGAGCAGGATGCGGTCGATTATTTTGTCGCCCATTGCACCGAGGAGATGGTGCAGCTCGAGCATTGGGGCTGCCCTTGGAGCCGCAAGGATGACGGCCATGTCGACATTCGCGCGTTTGGCGGGATGAAGATAGAGCGAACCTGGTTCGCTGCCGACAAGACCGGCTTTCACATGCTGCATACGCTGTTTCAGACGTCGATCAAGTATCCTTCGATCAAGCGTTTCGACGAATATTTTTGTTGCGACCTGATCGTCGAGGACGGGCGTTGCCAGGGCGTGCTGGCGATCGGGATCGGAACGGGCGAATTCACGCTGATCCAGGCGAAGGCGGTCATCATCGCAACCGGCGGTGCCGGAAGGGTCTTCCGCCAGAACACCAACGGCGGCATCGTCACCGGCGACGGGATGGCGCTGGCGTACCGCTACGGCGTCCCGCTGCGCGACATGGAGTTCGTCCAGTACCACCCGACCTGCCTGCCGGGAAGCGGATTGCTGATCACGGAGGCGTGCCGCGGCGAAGGCGGCATCATGGTCAACAAGGATGGTCGCCGGTACCTGCAAGACTACGGCCTCGGTCCAGCCGATCCCTGGCCGCGCAAGAAGGCGATGGAACTCGGCCCGCGCGATCGGCTCTGCCAGGCGTTCTGGCACGAAGAGCAGAGCGGCCGCACGATTGCGACTCCGCAAGGGCAAGCGGTTCATCTGGATCTGCGCCATCTCGGGAAGAAGAAACTGCACGAGCGTCTGCCGCAGATATGCGAGATGGCGGAGGCATTCCTCGGCGTCGATCCGGTCGAGGCGCCGATCCCCGTCCGTCCGGCGGTGCACTACACGATGGGCGGAATCCAGGTCGACATCAAGACTGCTTCGCCGCTGCCCGGGCCTGTACGCGGCCGGCGAGTGCTCGAGCATCGGCATCCACGGCGCCAACCGGCTCGGTTCGAACTCGCTTGCCGAATTGTGCGTTTTCGGCAAGGTGGCGGGGAGCGAGGCGGCGCGATTTGCCAGGTCGACCGCCGCGGGCAATTCCACGACGATCGAAAGACAAGCCGACGCAGCGCGCCAGCGCGCGCATGAACCTCGTGAACCGGTCCAAGGGAAGCGAGCGCATTGCCGTATTACGCAACGAAATGGCCCTCAGCATGGAGCGCGGTTGCGGCATCTATCGCAACGGCAACCGACATGCAGGCTACCTGCGACAAGATCGACGAGCTGAAGCTGCGCTACAGGAACGTCGAGGTCGGGGACAAGTCCAGCGTCTGGAATACAGAGTGGCTGCTCGCGATCGAGTTGGGGTATCTGCTCGATGTCGCGCAGGCGATCGCCTATTCGGCGCTGAACCGCAAGGAGTCGCGCGGCGCGCATCAGCGTCTCGACGGCTTCCACCAGCGCGACGATGCGAACTACCTCAAGCACAGCCTGGCGCACTACGCCGACGCCGGCCCGCCGCGCATCGACTACGGGCCGGTAGCAATCACCCGGTCCCAGCCCGGGACGCGTGCCTATGGCGCCGCCGGCGAGCAGGCAGAGCGGGACGCGCAAGCATGGCGAGGCGATCGATGAATGAGACCCGCAAAGTGATTGCGATCGAGGTTCTGCGCTACCGGCCGGAGCTGGACGAGAAGCCTTTTTTCCAGACCTATCAGGTTCCGTTCACCGAAGAGATGTCGGTGCTGCAGGGGCTGCTCTACATCAAGGACGAGCTCGACGGCACGCTCAGCTTCCGCTGGTCGTGCCGGATGGCGATTTGCGGCAGCTGCGGCGCGATGATCGACGGAGTGCCGAAGCTCGGCTGCCATACCTTCCTGCGCGACTATTACCCGAACAAGGTGCGCGTCGAGCCGCTCGCCCATTTTCCGATCGAACGCGACCTGGTCGTGGGCGCGGATGACTTCATCGGCAAGCTCGAGCGCATCAAGCCTTACATCGTCCCGAAGGAGCCGCGCACGCTCGCTCAAGGCGAATACCTGCAGACCCCGGCGCAACTCGAGCGGATCCTGCAATTCAGCTCGTGCATCAACTGCATGCTCTGTTACGCCGCTTGCCCCCAGTACGGCCTCGATCCCGCCTTCATCGGCCCCGGAGTGCTGGCGCTGCTGCATCGCTACAACGCCGACTCGAGGGACTGCGGCAAGCGCCGAACGAATGGAGCTGGTGAACGCAGAGGAAGGCGTCTGGAGTTGCACTGCCGTCGGCTATTGCTCGGAGGTGTGTCCGAAAGGGGTCGATCCCGCGAATGCGGTCAATCAGAACAAGACGACGAGCGCCGTCGACTACTTCGTCAACCTGGTACGCCCCAAAGGGAGAGGCAGGTGAGCGCCCGACGCCCGTATATGCGGCCGATGGACGGATGGTGGCGCAGGAACCCATTTTTCATCCGCTACATGATCCGCGAGGCCACCGCGGTCCTGGTTGTCGCCTATGCGACGGTGCTTCTGTTCGGCGTATTTCGCCTCGCGCAAGGCGAATCCGCGTACGACGCGTGGCTGGCGAGCCTGCGCAGTCCGTGGTCGCTTGCCTTTCACATCGTCCTTCTGGCCAACTTTGTTTATCACACGTGGAGCTGGTTCCAGATAATGCCGAAAACCATGCCCATGATCGTTATCCGCGGCAAAAGGCTTCAGCCGGCAGTCATCACCGCGGCGGGACTCCTGGCCGCCGCCATTGCGAGTGTTGGGCTGCTTCTCCTCACGCTGGGCATCGGGTCATGAGGCGCTCGAACGCTCCGATCTTTTGGTCGCTGTTCGGCGCCGGCGGAGTCCTTTCGGCGTTGATCGGACCGATGCTGGTCTTCATCACGGGCATCGCGGTCCCCCTCGGCCTTGTTTTCCCGCGAGACCTGATGAGTTATCCCCACATGCTGATGTTTGCCCAGCATTGGGCCGGCAAGATGTTTTTGTTCGCGGTCATCGCGTTGTTCCTGTGGCACGGGATGCACCGCATTTTTCACAATCTCCACGACTTCGGCGTAAGGACCGGCACCGGTGCGAAGCTGGTCTGCTACGGGCTCGCGCTCCTCGGCACCGCGGTTTCGGCATACGCGCTGCTTGCGCTCGGGTTCTGAACGAACGTCGTAAGTCGGCCGCCCCCGGGCTGGTCTTAAGACGGGCAACACGACGGCCGCGGCGCCAAGAGCTCCAGTTGTTCAAGGCTCGGCCGCGAACTATTGACTTGCATCAAGAGAGTCCTGAACAACGCTTGCGACTTCGGTACCGAAGCGCGGAAACTCAGTACGACTCGACATCGAGCGTCGATTTGTGACTCGTCCGTGTGGGCGGATTCCCCACGAAACAAGGGAAGCAATGTTCCAGGTTCGCATTCACGGCCGCGGCGGCCAGGGCGTCGTCTCCGGCGCCGAAATGTTATCGGTCGCGGCCTTCGTCGAAGGCCGGTTCGCACAGGCTTTCCCGAGCTTTGGCTCCGAACGGATGGGCGCGCCGGTCATGGCGTTTTGCCGTATCGACGTAAAGGAAATACGGCTGCGTGAGCCGGTGCTGGAGCCCGACGCCGTGATCATCCAGGACCCGACTTTGCTGCACCAAGTCGATCTGTTCAAAGGCCTGCGCGACCGCGGCTACATCCTGATCAACTCGACGCGCAGCTTCAAGGATCTGGGGCTGGACGATTTCACCCGCGGTTTCAGTCGGCACCGGCTATGCAACGTGCCGGCGACCGAGATCGCAATGAAGCACGTCGGGCGCGCGGTGCCGAACGTGCCCTTGCTGGGCGCCTTCGCGGCGATCAGCGGCCAAATCAAGATCGAATCGGTCGTTGCCGCAATTCGTGGAAAGTTCGCGCCGGCGCTCGCGCAAAAGAACGTCGCCGCGGCGACCGAAGCCTATGCGCTCGTCCGATCAACCAAGGAAACCGTCGATGCTTAAGCAGATCGAAGGGTCTCGCGCGGTAGCAGAAGCCGTTGCGCGCTGCCGTCCGCAAGTCATTTGCGCCTATCCGATCACTCCGCAGACCCATATCGTCGAGGGGCTGGGAGAAATGGTGAAATCGGGCGAGCTGGCCAATTGCGAATTCATCAACGTCGAATCGGAATTCGCCGCGCTATCGGTCGCGATCGGTGCGTCCGCGGCGGGCGCGCGTGCCTATACGGCTACGGCGAGCCAGGGACTGCTGTTCATGGCGGAAGCGGTGTACAACGCCGCCGGACTCGGCCTTCCGATAGTGATGACCATCGGCAACCGGGCGATCGGAGCGCCGATCAATATCTGGAACGACCATTCCGACAGCATGTCGATGCGAGACGCCGGATGGATCCAGCTCTACGCGGAGACCAACCAGGAGGCCCTCGACCTGCATATCCAGGCGTTCAGGCTGGCCGAGGAATTGTCCTGCCCGGTCATGGTTTGCATGGACGGCTTCATTCTGACGCACGCTTACGACCGCGTCGACGTGCCGACGCAGGAAGATGTCGACGCCTTCCTGCCGCCGTTCGAGCCGCGCCAGTCGCTCGATCCCGCTGACCCGGTCAGCATGGGCGCGATGGTCGGCCCGGAAGCATTCACCGAGGTTCGTTACCTCGCACATCACAAGCAGCTGCGTGCGCTCAAGCTGATACCGCAACTCTCCGCAGCGTTCCAGGCGCGATTCGGCCGCTCGTCGGGAGGGCTGGTGAAACCCTATCGCACCGACGATGCCGAGACCATCGTCGTCGCGCTGGGCTCGGTCAACGGCACGATTCAGGAGGTCGTCGACGAAATGCGCGATGCCGGCGCAAAGATCGGTTCGCTGGGCATCTGCTCGTTCCGGCCGTTTCCGCTCGCCCAGGTTCGCGCGAAGCGTTGCAGCATGCCAAGCGCGTCGTGGTGCTCGAGAAGTGCCTGGCC
This sequence comes from uncultured beta proteobacterium, assembly GCA_963847585.1. Lineage (GTDB taxonomy): Bacteria > Pseudomonadota > Gammaproteobacteria > Burkholderiales > Casimicrobiaceae > PALSA-1003. The sequence goes on from CAWKAQ010000013.1 coordinate 184,752, forward strand.
GTCGGCTTGGGTGGCATCGTCTCCGACGGCGTGCGCAACGCCCTTTCCGGCATCGTACTCAAAGGCCACACGGTCATCGCGGGACTGGGCGGCCGCGCGATCACGCGCGCAGCGCTAAGGCAGCTGTTCCAGGACGCGGCCAATGACGAGCTCGAACAGCTGACGTTCCTCGACCTCGACGCGGGGCTGATCCAGTTCGAGCTCGAGCGCGAGGCGCGCGCGCGCCGTTCGGGTCCGACCGCCGAAGCGATCCTGCGCCGGGTGGGCACCGTCGCTTCACAGGTTGCCTAATCCGCCGCGGAGCGCTCGCCATGGAACTGCAAACCGTCAAGTTCTACCAGACCGGCACGTTCACCGTCGGCAACCGGCTGCTCGCCGAGGATGAACGCAGTGTCCAGGCCAACATGGATCGCACCAACTCGCTCAACTCCGGCCATCGTGCCTGCCAGGGTTGCGGCGAGGCGCTGGGCGCTCGCTATGCGATCGATGCGGCGATGCGCGCGACGGATGGCGAGCTTATCGCAGTCAATGCGACCGGATGCCTCGAGGTGTTTTCCACACCCTATCCCGAGACATCGTGGAAGATTCCCTGGATCCATTCGCTGTTCGGCAACGCCGCGGCCGTCGCTTCCGGCGTCGCGGCGGCGATGCGCGTCAAAGGCAGGCCCGGCGTACGTGTCGTTGCCCAGGGTGGCGACGGCGGCACCACCGACATCGGATTCGGCTGCCTGTCGGGAATGTTCGAGCGCAATGACGACGTTCTCTACATCTGCTACGACAACGAAGCCTACATGAACACCGGCGTGCAGCGCAGCAGCGCGACACCGCCCGCCGCACGAACCGCCACCACCCCGGCTCTCGGTCGCGAGCCAGGCAACGTTTTCGGCACCGGCAAGAACGTCCCGCTGATCGCGATGGCGCACTCGATTCCGTATGTTGCGACGGCGAGTGTCGCCAATCTGCGCGACCTCGAACGCAAGGTCGCCAAGGCGATGGGAATCGGCGGCGCGCGCTATGTTCACATCCATGTCCCCTGCCCGCTCGGCTGGGGCTCGCTTCCCGACGACACGATCAAGGTCGCGCGGCTCGCGGTCGAATCCGGACTGTTTCCGCTGTTCGAAGCCGAGTACGGCGAAATCACCGGACGGACGCCAATTCGGCGCAAGGTGCCGGTGACCGATTATTTGCGTCTGCAGAAACGTTTCGCGCACCTGTTCGGCGTCGCCGACGAGCCACGCATCGCGCAGATTCAGGCGATCGCCGACCGCAACATCGCGAAATTCGGCCTGCTGGAAGAAGCTCGCACGCATGGATAAGCCATTCGCCATCACGCTCGACGTCGGCTCATCGCTCGCCAACAAGACCGGCTCCTGGCGAACCAGCCGGCCCGTGTACGTCGATCGGCTTCCGCCGTGCAATCACGCCTGTCCCGCCGGCGAAAACATCCAGAGCTGGCTCTACCATGCGGAAGCCGGCGACTACGAGGCGGCCTGGCGCGTGCTCACGCGCGACAATCCGCTGCCTGCGATCATGGGCCGCGTCTGCTATCACCCGTGCGAGACCGCGTGCAACCGGGGTCAGCTCGACGAGTCGGTCGGCATCAATTCGGTCGAGCGGTTTCTCGGTGACGAGGCGCTCAAGCGCGGCTGGCGCTTCGAGCCGCCGGCACGCGAATCGGGCAAGCGCGTACTGGTCGTCGGCGCCGGACCTTCGGGACTGGCGGCGGCTTACCACCTGCGGCTTTTCGGCCACGCCGTCACGATCATCGAGGCCGGGCCGCTCGCCGGCGGCATGATGCGCTTCGGTATTCCGAAGTACCGACTTGCCGCGTGACGTTCTCGATGCGGAGATACAGCGGATCCTGGATCTGGGCATCGAGCTGCGGCTCAACCGCAAGGTCTCGAACATCCTCGAGACAATGGAGCAGGATCGGTTCGACGCCGCATTCCTCGCCGTCGGCGCCCATATCGCCAAGCGCGCCTTCATACCGGCCGGCAGCGCAGCGCACATGCTGGATGCAATCGCGGTGCTGCGCGGGATGGAAGGCGAAGATAAGCCGCTGCTTGGCCGCCGCGTCGTCGTCTACGGCGGCGGCAACACCGCGCTCGATGTTGCACGCACCGCCAAGCGCCTCGGCGCGTCCGACGCGATCATCGTATATCGGCGCACGCGCGAAAAAATGCCGGCGCACGATTTCGAGGTCGAGGAAGCGCTGCAGGAAGGCGTGCTGATCAAATGGCTGTCCACGATCAGGAACATGGCCGACGCCGGCACGCTGACCGTCGAAAAGATGCGCCTCGACGACAAAGGCTTTCCGCAACCGACCGGAGAATTCGAGACGCTCGACGCCGATTCACTCGTGTTGGCCTTGGGCCAGGACGTCGATCTGTCGCCGCTCGCTCGGCGTCGCGGATCTGGTCATCGAGCATGGCGTCGTGCAGGTCGGCGCCAACATGATGACCGGTCATCCCGGCATCTTCGCCGGCGGAGATATGGTGCCTTCCGAGCGCACCGTTACCGTCGCCGTCGGCCACGGCAAGAAAGCGGCCCGTCACATCGATGCCTGGCTTCGCGGTGGGAGCTATGCGCCCGTCGCCGGCGCACAAGCTGGCGACGTTCGAGTCGCTCAATCCCTGGTACTATGCCGACGCACCGAAAACCGCCCGGCCGGTGCTGGACCTGGCGCGGCGCGCGTCGACGTTCGACGAGATCGTAGCCGGGCTTGACGAAGAGTACGCGCTCTTTTCGAGGCACGGCGCTGCCTTTCCTGCGGCAATTGCTTCGAATGCGACAACTGCTACGGCGTGTGCCCCGACAACGCGGTGATCAAGCTCGGGCCGGGGAAGCGTTTCGAATTCAACTACGATTACTGCAAAGGCTGCGGCATCTGCGTCGCGGAGTGCCCCTGCGGTGCGATCGAAATGATTCCGGAGACGATTTGATCCTTCACCGCCCGCGATCGATGACCGGTGCGTTCCCGTTTGGACTGGATGGCAAAGCGACGTTGCCGGTCCCGGCGTACCTGCAGGAATTCTACTGGTGGGCCTACGTCCATCCCTGGGCGGTGCGCACGTTCGAACGGGACTGGCTGGTCAATCTGATTCTGTTCGGCAACTACGCGCGGCTACGCGATGCGGCGCTCGCTGAGATCGGCTGTCCGGCCACCGGGCGCACATTGCAGGTCGCGTGCGTGTACGGCGACCTGACCGTGCGCTTGAATAAACAGATTGCGGAAGACGGGGCGCTGGACGTCGTCGACGTCATGCCTATCCAGCTGCAGAATCTCGCGCGCAAGCTGCCTCGCGGTTCCAGGGCCCGCCTGCTTCATCGCGACTCGACTGCTCTCGGGATACCGGATGCGACGTACGACCAGGTATTGATCTTCTTTCTGCTGCACGAGCAGCCATTGGCGGTTCGCCGCCGCACGCTCGCAGAAGCGATCCGCGTCGTCAAGCCCGGCGGCAAGATCGTCCTGGTCGACTATCACCAACCGCATCGCCGGCATCCGCTGCGGCGGGCAATGCGCGCGCTATTGCGCCGTCTCGAGCCGTTTGCGCTGGATTTGTGGCAAAGCGAGCTCACCGAGTTTTTGCTGGCGGACATCGGCCTGGCGTCGATTCGCAAGCAAACCTATTTCGGCGGGCTCTACCAGAAAGTCGTTCTCACCCGGTAAGCGGCCAAAGCCGGCGGGTGCCTGATGTCCGAAGGATTACCCGAGTGTCTCTTTTGTGCCGCACCACAACACCCAGGATTTGATCTAGATCAAGCAATTGATCGGCGCTCAGGGTTCCTTGACCTGAGTCAATCGACACCTGGTGCGGCCATGACAGATTGCTGCCATGAGGCCGCAAGAGCAGTACCCGCTAAGACTGGTAATAGCCGACTGCGGTGTTGGGGCCCGGCCAATCACGAATCGTGCCAACGTCCCCGCAAACCACGCTTGTTGCTCGAGCGCAACACAAATCCACTTATTTCCATCGTTCGCTTGCGCACCATGGCGCGAGCGCGCAGCCTATGTTCGAAACCGTACATTTCCAGGCGGTCAACCGGAAGCGACGGTTTGCCGAATATTTGCATTGCCGCATCGCGCGCCCGTACCAAAGTATGAACTGACAGCGCCCGCAGGCAGGAGCGCCATTCCATTCGTTACGCAGTAGTGGGTTGAGGGAGAAGAATATGCTGCCCGTGCAAAAAATCGCGGCCTTGGGTGCGTTAATCGGATTGTTTCTCGCAGGGGCGGTGGCGGCAGCCGACAATCCGCCGCCAGCGGACATGGCGGCCAAAAATGAGGCGGCGCAAAAGGCGCTGGCCAGGGACGCCGTCTGCACAACCTGCCACAACGAAAGCTGGCGCGTACCGGTTCTTTCGCTCTATCAGACGCGGCATGGCAACCGTGCGGATCCGAAGGCACCGAACTGCCAGTCGTGCCACGGCGAAAGTACCGGACACCAAAAGGATCCGGCCGGCGTACATCCGGAAGTCGTCTTCGACGTCAAATCGAAAAACGTATCGTCGGCTCAAGACCGGAATAGCACCTGCATCGGCTGCCACAAGACGGGTCTTCGCATGCATTGGGCTGGCAGCGAACACGAAACCCGGGACGTGTCCTGCAGCAATTGTCATACGGTTCACATCCCCAAGGACCCGGTGTTGGCGAAGGCCACCCAGCCCGAGGTTTGCTACGCGTGTCACAAGACGCAGCGCGCGCAAACGCACCGGATCTCGACCCATCCGATCCTCGCCGGCAAGATGGCGTGCTCGGACTGCCACAATCCGCATGGCTCGACCGGACCCAAGCTGCTGGTCAAGAATTCCGTCAACGAGACCTGCTACACCTGTCACGCCGAAAAGCGCGGTCCGTTCCTTTGGGAGCATGCCCCGGCCGTCGATGACTGCACGAACTGCCATACGCCGCACGGCTCGACCAATGCCCCGCTGCTGAAGGCGCGCGTGCCGTGGCTGTGCCAGGAATGTCACAGCGGCGACCACGGTGCCGCGATCAACAGCGGAGCGAATCTGCCTAACGGCAACGCGACCACGATCAACGGCATGCAGCCGCTGGCGAATCAGAGCCCGCGCACGCAGATGAACGCGCGTGCCTGCCTCAACTGCCACGTGCTGGTCCACGGCTCCAACCATCCAGCCGGCGCGAAGTTCCAGCGATAGAGAATCGGAGAGCATGACATGAAGACCAAGAACGAAAGTTTTGCGGTCCGCGCGTCGGTCATCGCCGTGCAATCAGCGCTGGTGGCCCTGGCGGCGATGTCGGCAGCGCAGGCAGCCGAAGCCGACGATGCCGCGCGTCGACTGACCCAGCCAACCAACGTGATCGAGGTCGGCGCGGGCTACGTGAGCGATGATTCGGCCAAGTTCGGCGAGTACAACGGCCTTTCCAACAAGGGCATCTACGGCATCTTCAATTTCGACCTGCGGGGCGGCGGAGATTACGACAGCGGCGACGCGACGCGGTGGCGCGCAACCGGCACCGATCTGGGGCTCGAAACGCGCGACATCCACTGTCGAGTTCGGGCAGCAAGGGAAAGTTCCGGATCGACGTCAACTACGATGAGCTGAGGCGGGAGCGCTCGGACACCTTCCAGACTCCGTACCTCGGGGCCGGGTCCAATCTGCTGACGCTGCCTTCGAACTGGCTCAAGCCGTTCGTCCCGCAAGTAAGCGGCAGCGCCATCAATTTCCGCTCGCTGTCGCCGACGACCGGGCTCGCCCCCTCGAACGTCGGCGGCGTGGTTACGCCGCCGACCGCCGCGCAGCAGGCGACCGTCAACAACATCATCGCAACCGACGTCCCCGACTTCCAGAACGTCGACCTCAGCACCAAACGAAAGGCCCTCGACGCGGGATTCAGCTACAACATCAACCCGCGATGGGAGTTCAAGGCCAGTGCCAAGCACGAAAAGAAGGACGGCCTGAAGCCGATGGGCGCGGTGACCTCGCAGGTCAGCGAATACGCCGCCATCCTCCCCGACCTGATCGACCAGACGCACGACCAGTACAACGCAAGCCTGACCTATACCGGGGAGACGTCCTTCTTCCAGGTGGCCTATTACGGCTCGGTCTTCCACGAACAACGTTTCGTCGATGACCTGGCAGGACGTGAACGATCCGACCAAGACCGCGACGTTGAGCAGCGCGCCAAGCAACAGCTTTCATCAGATACTGCTCACGGGTGGCTACAATTTCTCGCCTACGACCAAGCTGGTCTTGAATGGGTCGTATGGGCGCAATACCCAGGACGATCAATTCGTCACCGCCGGACAGAACAACCAGTTTCCGCTCGGGCCTGCCGGTGTCATCGCTCAATGGCGAGGTCGTGACCACGGCGTTCAACGCCAAGCTCACCGCCAGACCGGTCAAGGACCTCAACCTCGACCGCCGCCTACAAGTACGACGACCGCGACAACCGCACGCCGGTCAACACCTATTTCTTCCAGGATGCGAACGAAGCCAGGGCCGCGGCGGCTTCCCCCTTCAACGCTGCGCTCGGCCTGCCGGCGAACACGCTGGGCAGCAACATCAACATCTACGCCAATCGGCCGTACAGCAAGAAGATCAACCAGTTCGACATCGATGCCGACTACGCCGTCGCCAAGGGGCAGAGGCTCCAGGGCGGCTACGAGTACCAGCAGATCGAGCGCAAGTGCGACGGCTCGTGGATCAACTGCGCCGACGCGCCGAAGACCCGGGAAAACACGCTGCGGGCCGAATGGCGCGCCAACGTGGTCGAGAACTCTGAGCGGCAGGCTCGCGTACGCGTATTCCGAGCGCCGCGTCGAATTACGACGAGAACGCTTTTCTGGCGCTGGTGCCGATGGCAAACGTCGTCCCCGCCGGCGGAGCGACAATCAGTGCCTATCAGTACCTGCAGCAGACCGGGCTGACCGGCTTCGGCCCGGTCGCCGGCTTCCCGAGCTCACCGCTCACCGGCAACGCCGCGATCTTCTCGCCCAACAACAACATCCTTCCGCAGGCGCTCTACGGCAGCCGCAACAACATCAACGAAGAGGTCGGCATGAGGAGGTTCAACATGGCCGACCGCAATCGCAACAAGGTGCGCGGCTCGGTCAACTGGGATGCGAGCGACAAGACTCTCGTTGCAGGGCGGCTTGGATTACAACAAGGACGACTACGACAACTCGGTCTACGGCCTCAAGAACGCCGAAACCTGGGCGCTGAACCTCGAGGGCAGCTACGTCGATCAACGCCGACTTCACGGCGCAGGCGTTCTACACCTACGAGGACATCCAGTCGCAGAGCGCGGGCATTTCGTACGCCGCCAACAGCAACACCGCTTTTGTCGGCCAAGCCGGCAACACGATCGTGTCGGGCGGTTGCTTTGCGACCGTGTTGGCCAAGAATTCGAACGCCAAGATCGACCCCTGCTCGAACTGGTCGACCGACATGCGCGACAAGGTCGACACTTTCGGCGCCGGCTTCAAGTACAGGAATCTGATGGGGGGCAGGCTGGAGATGGTCGGCGATCGTGATCTACACCCATGCGCGCACCGACATCGGCGTCGGCGGGCGGCTCGTACGTCAAACAATCCGTTCGCGCTGGCCGCGCCGGCGCCTGCGCTGGCCGCCGGACGTACCGGCGGTGTTCTTCATTCCCGCCGCCAACACGCCGACCGCCACGACCAAGACGATCGAGTTGCGGCTTGGCGGCCAGTACGTGATCGACAAGGCATCGGCGCTTCGCGTGCTCTACTGGTACCAGCACCTGAAGTCCAACGACTACGTCTACGATGGCATGCAGTTCGGGACGCTTACCAACGTGATCCCGACCAACGAGCAGCCGTTCAACTACAACGTGCACGTCGTCGGCGTCACCTACATCTATCGATTCGCAGTAGCCGCTGAGTCCAAAACCAGGGAGGAGCGCGGGGGCGATGGTTCGCCCCCGCTTTTTTTTGCCGCATTTCGCGCGCACTACCGTCATCCGGGTTCTCGCACGTTGATCTGCGTCAACGCATAGCTCCCTCGCTCGGAGCAAAGTATCCGGACTCGGCGTAGAGGATTTCCAGGTAGTCGACCAGATCGGGCCGGTGCCAACCGCGAGACAGACTCATGCCCAAGCACATCGCCGGCTCATCATCCTCATGGTGGCGTTCGGGGCGGCGGCATACGCGGCCAAGGTCTTTTTCACTGCGGATTCGTTCTACGCCTACGGCCACTACCGGGGCAATTCGGTGGCGGAAATCGCATCCGACAAGCCGAAGTACAAGGGCTCGGAATACTGTCAGTCGTGCCACGCCGAGCGGTACGCAGAGTGGTCGCAGGGCGTGCACCACAGCGCGGAGCTCGGCAAGGTCGTGCAATGCGAGGTTTGCCATCAGGCCGCCGGGGGCAGGGACGCGGGAGGCAAGTTCCAGCATGTCTCCACTGGCATCGATCATCCCGCCAGCGGCAAGCTTCCGGTGCCCGCGGACAGCCTGAAGTTGTGTCCGCTCTGCCATGAAAAGATGCCGGGCAGTCCGGCGGAACAACGCCAGATCGTGATCGCGACGCACGCCGGGACGCAGCAGTGCATCGCCTGCTCATAACCCGCATTCGCCCAAGATGATCTCGGTTGCGGGCGCACCCGCCGTTCCGACAGGAAATGCGGCAGCCGGAAAGTCCGCCGCGTGCGCGGGCTGCCATGGTGGAGACGGCATCAGCGCCAACCCGGTGTGGCCGAACCTTGCCGGGCAGCACGAGACCTACCTGATCGAAGCCCTCAAAGCGTACCGGGCGGCGTGCGGCAGAACGCCATGATGTCCGCAACCGCCAAGAGCTTGAGCGATGCGGATATCCAGAGCCTGGCAACTCATTACGCCGCGATGAAGCCCAAGGTCGCTGCCTCAAGTACCGGCGCAGCGACGCTGGCTGCAGGCAAAGCGAAGGCCGCTGCCTGCGCTGCTTGCCACGGCGAGAACGGCGTCAGTCCCAATCCGGCGTGGCCGAGCCTCGCCGGGCAGCAAAAGGACTACCTGGTCGGCGCGCTGAAGGCCTATCAGGACGGCGCTCGGAAAAACGAGCTGATGGCCGGCATGGCCAAAGGCTTGAGCGACGCCGACATCGAGGCGTTGGCGTCGTACTACTCGAGCGCGACCATCCATTGAGGGCGCGCCACGGCGAATCGGCCAGGAGCTCCGGCAAAATGAAAAAGCGACCACATCAGCGTCAGGAAACACGCCGCGAATTTCTGCGCCTGTTCGGAGGCGCCGTCGCGTGCGCGGGAACCGCCGTGGCGGCCAAGGTTCTGCGTGACGGATGCTGAAGCGGCAACCGGTCGAGCCTCGCCGCCGCCCCCGCCGTACCCGGTTACGACTGGACCCAGCATCGCTGGGCATTCGGGGTCGATGCGACCAAATGCATCGGTTGCCTGCGTTGCGTCGAGGCGTGCAAGCGGGAGAACGATGTCGCCGAAGACGCGCATCATTTCCGCACATGGGTAGAGAGGTACGTCTATCTGGAAGGCGAAGACAAGCCGCGCATCGACAGCCATCACGACCCGGTGAACATCGAAGCCTCGGGATCAGAAAGGGAATACCGATTCGCCAATCGGTACAAGGACGCGAAGGTGGAAAAGGCGTTCTTTGTGCCCAAGCTGTGCAACCACTGCACCCATCCGGCCTGCGTGCAGGTGTGCCCGACCGGCGCGACCTACCGGACCGACGACGGCGTCGTCCTGATCGATCACAACTATTGCATAGGCTGCCAGTATTGCGTGCAGGCCTGCCCCTACGGTGTGCGCTTCTTCAACGAGCGCAAGCAGGTCTCGGACAAGTGCACATGGTGCTATCACCGGATCACCAAGGGCTTGCAGCCCGCCTGCGTCGAGGTTTGTCCGGTCGGTGCGCGCATCTTCGGGGATCTTAGGGACAAGCAGAGTCCGATCAGCAAGTTCATCCGCGACAACCGCACCCATGTCCTCAGACCCGAGTCCGGCAATGCTCCGAACGTGTACTACGTCGGCATCGACAAGGACGTGGTCTGATGGAACGCCTCTTCGATGTCATGCCGTTCACCGGCTACGTCTATCCCAACGAGACGGTTATTGCCTGGACCGTGCTGGTCGTCGTCTATCCGTATCTCACCGGCCTGGTTGCCGGCGCATTTACCGTGTCGAGCCTGTACCAGGTTTTCGGCATGCAGCGATTCAAGCCCGTCGCGCACCTCGCGTTGCTCACCTCGCTCTGCTGCATGCTGGTCGTCCCGGTGCCGCTGCTGCTGCATCTCGGCCATCCGGAGCGCGCATTCAATGCCATGATCACACCGCATACGACGTCGGCTTTTGCGATCTTCGGCTATGCCGCCGGGTTTTACGCGATCTTGTTGATGCTCGAAAACTGGTTCGTGTTCCGGCCCTCACATCGTGCAGCAGGCGCAGCGAAGAACAGGCGTCCTCGGCTGGTTCTATCGCGTGTTGTCGCTCGGGTCCTACGATCTGTCCGAAAAGGCGATGCGGTATGACCGGAAATGGATTTTCGCGCTGGCCGTCATCGGTATACCCGCGGCGCACGGCCTGCACGGCTACGTGGGATTCGTGTTCGGTTCGCTCAAGTCGCGCGAGTGGTGGTCGTCCGATCTCATGCCCGCGGTCTTTCTGTTTTCCGCGATCATCTCCGGCACCGCACTGTTGATCGTGCTCTACGTCATCTCGTGCCGGCTGCGCAAGGTCCCGATCGATTTACCGTGTCTGAAGGGCATGGCCTATGACGCTGTGGGGCTTCATGATGTTCACGCTCTTGCTTGAAGGCGTGGAATTCGCGAGCCTCGTCTACAGGGGCCGGGAGGGGATCGAAATGATCATGGAGTACGTCAAGGGTCCGCTGATCGTGCCGTTCGCCATCCTGCAATTCGGCGTGGGATCGCTGCTGCCGCTCGCTGCGTGCTCACGTTCATGATTTGGCGCGGCATTACCGGAAAGGCGCTGGTCGCAGGCGTGACGGTGAGCGCCTGCCTGGTCTTGCTTGCGGTACTGATGATGCGATGGAACGTCGTCATCGGCGGACAGGAGATCGCGAAGACGGGCAAAGGACTGCTGGAGCTATCATCCGGCGCTTGTTCGGCCGCGAGGGTATTCTGGCCGCGGTCGCGGTGGTGGCGGCGCCATTTGTCCTGTTATCGATCATGGTCCGGCTTTTCCCGCCATGGGCACACGATGCGAAAGCCGCCTGAGCGCGGCCACGATGATCGGTTTGAGCGATCGTAGCGCTCACCGCTGACACCGGGGCGGCGGCATCGGGTGCGCGATGCTGCATCTCCTAGGTAACGCTTGAGGAAAGATCGATGAAACAGAGCATGCGGACCATCCTTGTCGTGGCATTCACGATTGCGCGCAGCTGTGACGAGTGCAGCCTATGTGGCGATCGCCGGCAGCCCAGGCGGCCGCGGCAAGCCCGGCAGCGACGATGACTGCGCGCCGCCTATGCCAACGCCGCCGACGTCGCGGAGGGCAAGCGCGTCGCCGAAGCGACGTGCGCCGGCTGCCACGGCGCGCAACGGCATCAGCAAGACCCAGGAAGTGCCCCATCTCGCCGGCCAGCGCCCCGCCTACCTCTATCTCGAGCTCAGGGCCTATCAATCGGGTGCGCGCGGCGACAGCGCGATGGGCAATGCCGTCAAGCCTCTCAACGACGGCGCGCTGGTCAAGGTGGCCGCCTACTACGCGAGCCTCGAGCCCGCGCAGCCGGTCGGCCAGCGGCGCAAAGCCGGCGCCGCGCCAAGCTCGACCCGGTCCAGGCGGGCAAGGCCGCCGCGGCGGCCTGCGCCGGATGCCACGGCGACACCGGCATCAGCAAGACGCCCGGCACGCCGAGCCTGGTCGGGCTGGATCCGAAGTATCTCGTCGCCGCGATGAAGGCGTACAAGAGCGGCCAGCGCAAGAACGACATGATGAAGTCGATGATGGCGGCGGTCGACCGATGCCGACATGGCCAACATCGCGCTTTACTACGCGCTGCAAAAGCCGGCGCGGGCGCAGACGCCGGCGGCCGGCGATCAGGCCGCGGGCAAAGGCGGCCGCGGCCGCCTGCGCGGGATGCCACGGCGACAAGGGCGTCAGCAGCAATCCGGCGAATCCCAGCCTCGCCGGACAGGATGCGCAATACCTCGCCGCGGCGCTGCACGCGTACAAGGACGGATCGCGCAGCGACGAAACGATGAAAGGCCTGGCGGCGTCGCTCGACGAGGCCGCCGTCAAGAACCTGGCGGCCTTTTACGCGAGTCAGCAGCCGCAGCCAACCAACGTCCGCAAGCCGCTGACGACGGCCGAATGGGCGCAGCGCTGCGACCGCTGTCACGGCGTCAACGGCAACAGCACCGATCCGCGCCTGCCGGCGCTGGCCGCGCAGCGCGTGGACTATCTGGAAAAAGTGTTGCACGCCTACCGGACCGGCGAGCGCAAGAGCCCGCAGATGGCGGCGATGTCGGAGGGGCTGACGCGAAGCGGACATCGACAATCTCGCGGCCTACTACGCGCGCCAGAAGGCGCGTGCCGTCGTATACGTCGCGCTGCCCGCCAAGTGATAGGGCGCGATCGTCCATCACTTGTCGGCCGTTATGTGAAGTGCATTTCGTCGAGGAGCTCGAGTAATGAAACGCATGCTTATGACTGCAGGCTGCTTTGCGGACTGTTCGGTGTCTTCGGCTACCGCGCAAGCGGCCGGAGACGCGCCGGCGGGCAAGGCCAAGGCCGGCGCGTGCGCCGGCTGTCATGGCGCGAACGGCGAAGGCAAGAAGCCCGAATCCGCGCATGGCGGGCAAGTCCGAGGGCGAAATCGTGCAGGCGCTGAAGGACTACAAGTCGGGCAAGCGCGCGAACCCGATCATGAAGACGTTCGCAACGCCGCTGAGCGATCAGGACATGGCGAACGTGGCGCCTATTACGCTTCGCTCAAGGGAAGTGATAGCGCGCGAAGTCGATCCGACGCCGATCGCAGCTCGCGAGCCGGGCGACTCTGGCCGCGTTGAGCGCCCGCGACCAGAGGAACCGACCATGAGCGACGTCCCGCTGCACCGGCTTTATCGCCATTATTCCGAGCTGCCCTACAGCCAGCGCGTGCTGTATACGGTGACGCTGCTGGTGCTCGGGCTGGGTTACCTGTTCGCGCTGATCTACCTGTTTCACACCTATGCCGGACGGGCGGGCGGCAACCCGATGATGCTGTCGTATAAGGACATCCTCACCGCCTACACCGGCAGCGGCAAGGGATCGCGCCTCGAATCGGCGCTGCGCGGACCGATGTCGACGCATGCTGCCGCCCGATGAAGCGAACAAGCTCGATCACGTGGGTGCATGAAGGCGCCGATCGCGCGAAATACGAAACCGACATCAAGCCGCTGCTGGACCAGCGCTGCATGAGCTGCCACGACGGCAGCAACCCGCACATTCCGAACCTGAGCGGCTACGACAACCTGAAGAAAGTGACCGAGCAGGACACCGGCGCCGATGTCTTCACGCTGGTCCGCGTCTCGCACATCCACCTGTTCGGCCTCACGTTCATCTTCTTCATCATGGGCCTGATGTACAGCCACGCCTACGTGCGGCCCGTGTGGTTCAAATGCGCGGTCGTCGCGCTGCCGTTCGTCGCCGTCATCGCTGGACATCAGCTCCTGGTACCTGACCAAGCTGTATCATCCGTTCGCCTGGGTCGTGATGCTGGCCGGCGGCTTGATGGGCGTGTGCTTCGCGTTCATGTGGGTGGTGACGATGTATCAGCTGTGGTTCTCCGCGCCGCCGCCGCCGGTCATGCGACAGAGAGGGCGGCGAGATATTCCAACGTCGGCTGACGACCGCTCGAGCTGCAAGCGCGGATGACGCATAGGATTGCCATGACAGAGACGATTCGCGCGAAGATGCGCTCGCATCGCGGAAGCGCTGCTACGGCTCGTGATCGTGCGTCGTCGTCGCACTGGCGGCATGTCGTCGCGACCCAGAGCGCCGCAGCGCAGAATGCCGAGCGCAGCGGCAAGGAAGTCGTCGACAGCGCTGTGCATCGCCTGCCACGGCACCGGCGCGCACGGCGCGCCGAAGATCGGCGACAAGAAAGCCTGGGCGAAGCTCGCGGCGCGCGGCCTGACCGGCCTTACGCAAGAGCGCGCTCAAAGGCATCCGGCAGATGCCGCCGCACGGCGGCAACCCCAGATCTCACGGATACCGAGATCGAGCGCGCGATCACCTACATGGTCAACCAGTCCGGCGGGCACTGGACCGAGCCCGTCAGCCGCACGACCAAGGCTCCCGAGCGCACCGGCGAGCAGATCGTCCAGGCGCGGTGCTCGAAGTGCCACCAGGACGGCGTCGGCGGCGCGCCGAAGATCGGCGATCGGAGCGCGTGGATACCGCGGTTCAAGCCGGGGCTCGATGTCGTCGTCCGCTCGGCGATCAACGGCCACGGCGGCATGCCCGCCCGCGGCGGCATGGCCAATCTGACCGATGCCGAAATGCGCAGCGCGATCATCTACATGTTCAACAAGGGCACGGTTCCACCGAAGGCGCCTTAAAGACCAAACGGATAGGTATCCGGCAAGCCCTCGAGCTCCTTGGTATCGAGCGGCGTCACCGCGGCGGTCTGGTCGAACCAGATGTATTCGTCGAACTGGCGCGGCAGGCGCGCCTGGAAATAGTGGCTTTGCAGCTCGGTCTCCGGCCGATAGATCACGCCGATCGCGCGTTCGAGCCGCGGCCGTCCCAGGCCCGCGGCAAGCGTCTGCCGGCATTGGCGAGCGCAGGCGTCAACAGGAACCGTCCGACGCCGGCTTCATGACAGAGCTGCTCGTAGCTGTCGGGCAGCGCCGGGCGCACAGCCTTGATCTCCATCGGACCGTCCCATTCGGTGGCTGCCGCAACCGTTCCGGTATTCGTTCCGAAGCCGATCGAATACGCGGCGTTGCCGAATTCCTGGCGGCACAGGCGGCCGATATTGTATTCGCCGCGCGACGCCATCTCGGTGGCCCCGGAATCGCCGACGTGCGAATTGTGGGCCCAGACGATCGCCCTGCTTTCGGGCCCGTGAAAGCCGAGCAGTGTCTTCAGCGTCTCGAACATATGGCTGTCGCGCAGATTCCACGATGCGCGCGAGCCGTAATACATGATCCGGTAATAGCGCTCGGCATTGGCCACCAGGCGCGCGTTCTGGACGGCATCGAGGAATCGCGCCCCATCGTGCTCGGCGTAGGTCCGGCGCTTGTGCATCAGGTCGGTGAGCATCGATGATGACCTCGCCCTCGCAGCTTTGGTAGCTGCCGGTGAGCGCCGCGTGGCCGTAGGTCGCGGGATCCGCCTGCCACGGCGTCAGGCACCCGTAGCGCTGGCGCGCGACTCGCGCGGCCCGCGGATCGACGTCGTCCAGGTAATCCAGGACCGAGCGTATCGAGTTGAACAGGCTATAGAGATCGAGGCCATGAAACGCCACCTGTGCGGGCTCACTGTCGCATTGCGTGGGCGTGAAGCCAATCGACGAACTCGCGTACCTCGACGGTTGCGCCACATCCACACGGGGAAACGGGCGAACGCCGTCCATTCGGAAGGCGGCGTACTCGGCATGCCGGACGTAGTGATCGATCCGCGCGGCGTCCGGCCAGTCGCCCTCGATGGCGATAAAGGAGAACCCTTTCCGCTCGATCAGCTCGCGCGAAATTCGCGCCCGCATGCGATAGAACTCGGCCGTGCCGTGCGTCGCCTCGCCGAGAAGCACGACCCGCGCGTCGCCGATCCGCCGCAACAGCGGTGCCAGGTCCGCGGAATCGATCGCATCGAACCGCTCGCATGACGCCGCGATGGCCGCGGCCAGCGTCCGGTCCGCGGCCTCG
Source organism: uncultured beta proteobacterium (assembly GCA_963847585.1). Lineage (GTDB taxonomy): Bacteria > Pseudomonadota > Gammaproteobacteria > Burkholderiales > Casimicrobiaceae > PALSA-1003. Next base: position 200,568 of record CAWKAQ010000013.1, read on the forward strand.
GCCGTCGAGCGATACGACGGCTGAGGCGTGGTCGTCCTCCGAAGCCCAGCCTTCCTCGCCGACCAGAGGCACGAAGCGGACGTCGGCGATATCTTCGGTCTCGTACCCGGTCGCTCGACACGCGCAGTCACACGAACCAATTCCTGAACGCGCCGATTCTCACCAACCGGGATGACCAGCCGACCTCCGACCTTGAGTTGCGCCTTCAGCGATTCGGGCACCTCGGGGCCACCGGCCGCGACGACGATCGCGTCGTAAGGCGCGTGTTCGGGCCAGCCTCGCGTTCCATCGCCATGCAGCACGTGCACGTTGCGGTAGCCCAGGTCGGCAAGCGCCGAAGCGGCTTTTTCGGCAAGCTGGCCGATGCGCTCTACCGTGTAGACGCTGCGCGCAATGCGGGAGAGGACTGCCGCGGCGTAGCCGGAGCCGGTGCCGATCTCGAGTACCTTTTCGCCGCCTTCGAGCGCCAATGCATCGGCCATCAGCGCAACGATATAGGGCTGCGAGATTGTCTGGCCCTCGGCGATCGGCAAGGGCGCATCTTCGTAGGCAAATTCCTGCATCGGTTCGGGAAGAAAAGCCTCCCGGGGAACGGCTCGCATCGCGTCGAGCACCAGGCGCGAGCGCACCCCGCGCCTTGCGACTTGGAGGTCGACCATGTCATTGCGAAGCCGCGCGGAATCGGTCTTGTTCATCGATCATTCCTTCGGGAAGCCTGCGCTGACCTCCATGCGCTCCTCGCTCCAGCAAGAACCTTGTTAACGGTTTGCCAGGCGTTCACAAATCGTCCAGGTAGGTTGGCGAGGATTGCGCATCCCATTTGACGTGCATCAATTGCCTCACGGGCCGGCGGCGTAGGATGGTGACGTGACGCCGGCACGCGCGTCGCACACTGACTGGATGAGGAAGCGATACCATGAAAATGCCATCCCCCGCGCTTGCGATGCTCATTTTCTTCTGGACTGTCTATGCCTTTGTCGCACCGTCGTTCTGTACCGGGCTCTGCCGCCATTGCAGCTCGAGCTGCTGATGCTTCTGGGCGGGATCGGAGCCGTGCTCGCTGGGGCCAGTCTGGTGCTTCTATGGCGCACACCATCGTCAACGACATCGGACGAGCGGGCCTGATTAGTCTCCGGCCACCGTTCGTGATACCGAACTGACTCGGCAGCACGGACGCTGAAGGGATAAATCAAACCATGTTCAAAAGAATTCTCGTGCCCGTCTGATGGCAGCCCGCCATCCAATCTTGGCTTGCGCGAAGCGATCACGATCGCGAAGGATCAGAAGGCGACTTTGTGTCTTCTCCATGTAATGGATCAAAGGATCGTTACGCAAGGCCTCGATGGGATGACATACGTTTCGGCTGAGTACGTCGACGAATTCGTTGCCGCGCTTCGCAAAGAGGGTAAGGCAATCCTTGCCAAGGCTGAAAAGCAAGCCCGGAAGCAGGCGGTAAAGGGTCAAACCGTGCTGGTCGAGATGGATCGGGCGCGCTGTCTCCGATGTGATCATCGCTCAGGCGATGAAAGTGGCGCGCGGATCTGATCGTCCTGGAACGCATGGCCGCCGCGGTCTGACCCGCATCGTATTGGGCAGCGATGCCGAGGGTGTCGTGCGAGCGGCGCGTGTTCCTGTACTGCTGATGCGTTCGCCGACAGCTGGACGCAAGCGCGGCCAGGGGGCCAAAAAACCGTAGGTGGAGGTTCACAATTCGCCGTGGATGAACATGCAGCGTCGGGGGCTGACCACCGGTGGTCGTGCGGGCCAGGCACTACCGCTTCAGGCTCAGAATGTACCTGGCCATGGCCAGAGCATCTCTACGCGAGATTTCCGGATGCGGCGGCATATGCCACGGGCCGCTGCCATGTGCGCCTTTGCGCACTGTCGCGGCGACGACCTCAACCGCGTCCGACTTGCCTCGATACTTCGCGGCTACATCTGCATAGGCCGGGCCCGTCTTCGTTTCGCGATCTGCATGGCAGGAATAGCATTTGTTCTGAAGCAATAGCGATTCCGGTGTTCTGAGCATGCGCAAGGCCGACGGTGCACAACGCCGCGATGAACATCAGGCCGGGGCGTTTGGCAAGCGGCGTGGCGGGCGTCGGCACGAATCTGGTTCTGGCCATGACGGTGTCCCTAAAACATTGACACGGCGGTCTCTCCCAGTTTCCCGCAAACACGGAAGCCGACGCATCCATCCCAAACTCGATGATACGCCGGGAGCGCCGATTGGCGTTGATCCCGGTCAAGCCAGTGAAGATGGCGCTGCCCTAGACTCACTACTCTATCGTTCCGGAGCGGGTCTTCACGAGCACGAGGTGCTACTGCCGGTACCAGGCTGCTCGACTGCCGCCGAATTGACGAATGCAGTGATCCACATCTGCTGCGATCCATCATGATCCACGACTCCAGCCACCACCAGGGACTGACTTCCGCGGAAGCTGCCCGCCGGCTGCACGGCGAATACAACGAGCTGCCTTCCGCCAAACCGCGAGGCCTGTTGTCGATTGCCTGGGAGGTCGTGCGCGAGCCGATGTTCCTGCTGCTCATCGGAGCGTCGGTGATCTATCTATTTCTCGGCGATATTCGGGAGGCACTGGTCCTGTTCGCCTCGGTATTTGTTGTGATGGGAATCACGTTCCACCAGGAACGTAAAACCGAGCGTGCGCTCGAGGCTCTCCGCGAACTCGCAAGTCCTCGCGCGCAGGTGTTGCGCGATGGCAACTGGCAGTCAGTCGCAGCGCGAGAAGTGGTCGTTGGCGACCTGGTCCGCATCAGGGAGGGCGATCGGGTGCCCGCGGACGCGATTCTGCTCGAGTGCTGACAACGTGGTGGCCGACGAATCGCTGCTCACCGGCGAATCGGTTCCGGTTCGCAAGCGGGCGAGCGATGTGCCAACGGGATGGGCTCGGCCCGGTGGCGACGACTTGCCATTTGTCTATTCGGGAACGCTGCTTACCGCCGGTCAAGGGCTGGCGCGTGTCGCCGCAACCGGCGTCCAGACCGAAATCGGGAAAATAGGCAAGGCTTTGCAGACCGTCGTGCCGGAGCGAAGCTCTATCCAGCGTGAAACCCGACGTGCCGTGTTGATCTTTGCTGCGGTCGGCATGGCACTTTGCGTTCTCGTTACGGTTATTTACGCGCTCACGCGTGGCGACTGGCTAAATGGATTGCTTGCCGGGGTTACGCTGGCGATGGCGAATCTGCCCGAAGAATTCCCGGTCGTGCTCACCGTATTCCTGGCGCTCGGCGCCTGGCGGATTTCGCAGAAAGGCGTGTTGACCCGGCGCGCACCGGCGATCGAGACGCTGGGTGCCACTACCGTACTTTGCGTCGACAAGACCGGCACGCTGACGCAGAACCGCATGGCCGTGCGCCGTCGTCTGGGTGCCCGGCAAGGAAATTGATTTGCAGGAGTCGGCGGCCGAGTTGCCGTCGTCATTGCTCGAGTTTGCGGTATTGGCGAGCGAGCGCGAACCGTTCGACCCGATGGAAAAGGCCTATCACCAACTGTTCAGGGAGCGCTTCCCGGACGCAGCCGCGAAGCTCGGTGCCAGGCAGCCGGCGCACAGCTATCCGCTTTCGCCGGAGCAGCTGTCGGTCGCCTACATCTGGAAGATGGAGGATGGCGATGCGCTCGTGGTCGCGGCCAAGGGAGCACCGGAAGCGATCACGCGTCTTTGCAGGCTCGATGTCGGTGAACGTGCCGCAATCGCGTCGCAGGTCGCCGCGATGGCCGCCGACGGCCTTCGTGTGCTTGCGATCGCGAAGGGCACGCTTCCGCTGGCTCGCGACAGCGGATCGTGGCCTGCGTCGCAGCGCGGCCTCACGCTGCAATTCATCGGCCTAACCGGGCTGGCGGATCCGGTTCGTCCTGCTGTGCCCGCGGCCCTGCGGGAGTGCTACGAGGCGGGGATTCGCGTCGTGATGATTACCGGTGACTACGGCGGCACCGCGCAGGCCATCGCGCGGCAGATCGGCATTGTCCAATCCGGAAAACGTCATGACCGGGCAACAGCTCGACACGATGAGCGATCGTGAATTGCGCGACTGTGCGGCGACGACCAACATTTTCGCGCGCGTCGTACCGGAGCAGAAACTGCGCCTGGTGCAAGCACTCAAGGCAAACCAGGAAATCGTTGCCATGACGGGTGACGGTGTCAACGATGCGCCGGCGCTCAAGGCGGCGCATATCGGCGTGGCGATGGGCCAGCGCGGCTCGGACGTCGCTCGCGAAGCCGCTTCGCTGGTACTGCTCGACGACGATTTCACTTCGATGGTCGCGGCGATCCGGCTCGGACGGCGCATATTCGACAATATCCAGAAGGCGATGCTGTACATCGTTGCCGTGCACGTTCCGACTGCCGGAATGGCGCTGCTGCCGCTGCTGTTCGGCTGGCCACTGGTCTTCTATCCGGTGCACATCGTGTTCCTGGAATTCGTCATCGACCCGGCATGCTCGATCGCCTTCGAGGCGGAGCCCGCAGAGCGGAATGTGATGCACCGGCCACCGCGTCTCGGCGTCTTCACGCTTGTTCGATGGTTGGATGGTTGCCATGGCAATACTCGAAGGCGTGGCGATATTGGTGGCAGTGGCGTTGCTGTACGCAGTGGTTCTCGCCGACGGCATGCCGGAGCGCGAAGCGCGCGCAATGGCTTTTGCCGCGGTCGTGATCGGCAACGTCGGGCTGATCCTTGTCAATCGCTCGCGACATGCAACCCTCGCCGAAACCTTGCGACGGCCCAACCCCGCCCTGTGGTGGGTTGTCGGAGGTGCACTGCTCGGCCTCGGCCTTGCATTGTATGTGCCGGCAATGCGCGAGATCTTCCGGCTCGCACCGCTGAGCGCGCTGCAATTACTGGCGAGCGCGGCTGTCGCGTCGGCCAGTTTCGTTGCGCTGGCTTTGTGTCACGCAGTCCACCGACACGTGAGACCGCGCGGTAAAGCGTACCCGCCGAGTTACGTGAATTGATACCGTGGCTCGCCGCTCGGTTGCGGTCAGGTCTTGTCGGTTGACCCAGATCAAGGAACCGATCGACGAATGAGCCGAAACTATTCGTAGGCGAAACTACGTTTCCTTCGACCCAAGCGACCGAACAATCCGCGCAATGGAGCGAACACCTGATACTGGCGGTAATATTGTTCGCGGCCGCGCTGATCGCCGCCTGCGCCATCTCTCTGGTCGTTTTGGTTGGCTTGCCCCATGACTATCTGTGCGCCTCCCGGCCGGTCCCTGCGCAAGCCGCGCGCGGCTTGCTTGACACGACCGGCCTCGTCTTGAAGAACGTGCTCGGCTCGGCCCTGATCGTCGTCGGGGCAATTCTTGCCGTACCGCTGGTCCCGGGGCCGGGCTTGCTTATCGCGGCCGCTGGCATGTTGCTTCTTGATTTTCCAGGCAAGGCCCGTATGCTACGCAAGCTTCTGAACAAGCCGACCGTTTTGCGACCCATCAATCGGTTGCGCCGTGCATTCGCGCGAGCACCGTTGCTGGTCGATTGAACAGGCGCATCGGGTCGGGTACGTCCCGCAAGAGCCGGAGTACACAATGCTGAAAGTCCTCCTTCCCGTCGACGGATCCAAGAGCGCCGTGCGTGCCACAAAGGCGCTGGTCAAGACCTTGGCCTGGTATAAAAGCAGCCCTCAAATCGATCTGCTTGCAGTGCATCTGCCGGTGCCGCGGCTTCACAATATGGGCCTCGTTGTCAGCAAGCAGATGCTCGAACGCTATTACGCCGAAGAATCCGCGGTAATGCTGGCGCCAAGCGAGAAGATTCTCGAAGCAGCCAAAGTGAAATACACGGTTCACACTGCCGTCGGATCGATCGCTGAAACCATTATTGATCGAGGCGAAACAATCCGACAGCGACATGATCTGCATGGGAACGCGCGGCATGACCGCGCTCGGCAGCATGGCGTTGGGGTCCGTCGCGACCAGAGTGCTGCACCTGGCGCACATCCCGGTCGTGCTTATCCACTGAAACTGACAAGCTGGCGCATTAGTCACGCTTGTCCATGAAGAAATGGCCGAGCGGGCCGCGCACCGCTACGCGCGGCGAACCGTGAACGACGTGAACTTAGGCGCGATCGCCGCAGACCACGACTCGGTCAGGAAAGACATCGGCAGATTTTTGACCAGCGTAGTATCGACGCAGCCGTCGGCGCGAAATTCCTGCAGAACGTAATTGCGGACTCCCAGCTCGCTGAGGTCCTTGGCCAGGCGCTCGAGCCGCGGGCGAATCATGCTGGTGCGGATGGACGGTGGTCCGGAATTCGTGATCCACGCCACTGCCAAGCAATAGCATCGCGCTCGCCAGCGCCCGGTCGCCACTGCCTCGAACGGCCGTGATCCGTCGGTACTCGGCGAACCGCGCCTTGATGTCGAAACCCACCCAGTCGACCAGTGGGAGCACTTCCGCGAACCGTTTGGGGTAGGCGCCTCCGGTATGCAGCCCGATCTTGAAGCCCATGCGCTCGCCGCGTGCACCGCCTCCGCGAGGCCCTTCTGGCGCCAGCGGCTCGCCGCCCGAAAACACCACGGCATCCAGCAGCCCGCGCCGTCGGTCCAGAAACGACAACACGTCGTTCCACGCGATCTGTCCCGATCCCTTAGCCGGCAAAAGATGCGGGTTGTGGCAATACCCGCAGCGCCATGGGCAACCCTGGCAGAACACGACCGCCGACAGATGATTCGGGTAATCGGTCGTCGATAGCGGCGTCAGTCCACCGACCACCAACGACCGCGCCGTGCGGCGCATCGGCGATGCGCTAATCGCGGTCATCGAGACGCGCTCGCGCCTCGCGGAAGAACCGGCGCTCGCAGTGCTCGCCCCTCTTGCCGATGTTGAACGACGCGACGGGGCGATGGTAGCCCATGACGCGCGTCCACACTTCACACGGCTGCCGCTCGTCGTCGGTCAGTGACAATGCTGAGGTTCGCGGTCTCGGTCATCAGAGTTCATTGCTCTCTCCAGTCAGAAATACAGATGACAATCGTTTTCCGGTGGATGCGAATGCTCATGCAGTCTCCAGCTCGCTGTCGTTTTTTCGCGAGCAGCTCGACGTCGCATTTTGGACAGAAGCGGTGCTCGCCTTCGACGTAGCCATGCTTCGGGCAGATCGAAAAGGTCGGCGTGATCGTGATGTAGGGCAGGCCGAACCGCTCGAGCGCCCGTCGCACCAGCTTCTTGCAGGCGTCGGGACTGGAGATCCGCTCGTTCATGTAAAGGTGCAGTACCGTTCCGCCGGTGTACTTTTTCTGCAACGGCTCCTGCCGCTCCAGCGCCTCGAACGGATCGTCGGTGAAACCGACCGGCAGTTGCGACGAGTTGGTGTAGTACGGCATCGCCTCGGTCCCGGCCTGCAGGATGCCGGATAGCGCTGGCGGTCTTCCTTGGCGAAACGATAGGTCGTGCCCTCGGCCGGCGTCGCCTCCAGGTTGTACATGTGTCCGGTTTCCTCCTGAAAGGCGACGATGCGCGCGCGGATATGGTCCAGCAGGCGCAACGCGAGCGCGTTGCCCGCCGTCGTAGTGATGTCGTCGCGATCGCGAGTGAAGTTGCGGATCATTTCATTGACGCCATTGACACCGATCGTCGAAAAGTGATTGCGCAGCGTCCCCAGATAGCGCTTCGTGTACGGGAAAAAGCCCCTCGTCCATGTGACGCTGGATCACCTTCCGCTTGACTTCCAGGCTTTGTTTGGCGAGCTCGAGCAGCTCGTCGACGCGGCCCAGCAGGCCTCGCTCGTCACCCCGGTACAGGTAGCCGAGACGGGCGCAGTTCAGCGTCACAACGCCGACCGAACCCGTTTGCTCGGCCGAGCCGAACAGGCCGTTGCCGCGCTTCAGAAGCTCGCGCAAGTCGAGCTGCAGGCGGCAGCACATCGAACGGATCATGTTCGGCTTCAGTTCCGAATTGATGAAGTTCTGGAAATAAGGCAGGCCGTACTTCGCCGTCATCGCGAACAGCAGTTCGGTGTTCGGATGATCCCAGTCGAAGTCCGGCGTGATGTTGTAGGTCGGAATCGGGAACGTGAAGACGCGCCCCTTGGCATCGCCGGCCGTCATCACCTCGATGTAGGCGCGATTGATCATGTCCATCTCGGCTTGCAAGTCGCCGTACGCGAACGGCATCTCCGCGCCGGCGACCACCGGAATCTGGGCACGCAGGTCTTCCGGACAGATCCAATCGAAGGTCAGATTGGTGAACGGCGTCTGCGTGCCCCAGCGCGACGGAACGTTGAGGTTATAGATCAGCTCCTGGATGCATTGCCTGACCTCGGCGTAGCTCATCCGATCCTTGCGGATATACGGCGCCATGTAAGTGTCGAACGATGAGAACGCCTGTGCGCCTGCCCATTCGTTCTGCAACGTGCCGAGAAAGTTGACGATCTGGCCTACCGCGCTGGACATATGCTTCGGCGGCCCCGCTTCGACCTTGCCCGGCACGCCGTTGAGGCCCTCGTGCAGCAGTTGTCGCAGCGACCAGCCGGCGCAGTAGCCCGCCAGCATATCGAGGTCGTGAATATGGACGTCGCCGTCGCGGTGTGCGCGGCCGATCTCCGGCGCGTACACGTGCGACAGCCAGTAATTGGCGACGACCTTGCCGGAAACGTTCAGGATCAGGCCGCCCAGCGAATAGCCCTGGTTGGCATTGGCGTTCACCCTCCAGTCCTGCTGCTCCAGGTATTCGTTGACCGACGTCGCGACGTCGACCATCGTTCGCTGTCGGTGCGAAGCTTGGCATGCTGCTCGCGATAGACGATGTAGGCCCGGGCCGCCTTGAGATAACCGGCGTGAAGGAGCGCGAGCTCGACTGCGTCCTGGATCGCTTCAATCTCTATCGCGACGGCCCCGGCGCATGCCGTCAGCACGTTTGAGAGGCGCTGCGCGATGCGAGCCCCCTCCGCGGCGGCAAAATCGCCACTGGCGGTGCCGGCACGCGTTATGGCGGATGCGATCTTGGTCGCATCGAACGCGACGACTTTCCCATCCCGCTTGACGACGGTCTTCGGCGCCTTGTTCCCCGGCTTCTCGTCGTTCATTGCCCCCCCTTCGGGCACAAGATCTTGATACCCGGGGCTACATTAACCCCAAGATGTAGTTATTTACTAGGGACGCAGCCAATGATCGCCAGCTTTCACCGATTTCCTTGATCTGGATCAAAGTCGGGAGTCCCGACCGCCTGCGGAGACGGCCGCATCACGGCCAACGCTTACCGCGATCTACACGCCGATCGCCGCCTTGACCCGCTTGCGAGTCAGCGGCAGCTCGCGGATCCTCGCGCCGGTCGCGTCGGCGATGGCGTTGGCGATCGCCGCCGCCGTCGGTCCCTGCGCCGCTTCGCCGGTGCCGAGGAAAGGCTGCGCCCGGGCGATCGATCACGTGGACGTCGACGCTCTCCGGAATCTCGGGGAAGCGCAGGATCGGATATCGGCTCCAGTCCGCGCTCGTGATCGCGGTTCTGTCGAAGGTCACCGCTTCGTGCAGCGTCCAGCTCGTCGACTGGATGATGCCGCCCTCGATCTGGTTGCGGATGCCGTCCGGGTTGACCGCCTGGCCGCTGTCGACCGCGGCGACGGCGCGCACGCACACGCACGCCGCCCCGTCTCGCGATCGACCTCGACCTCGAGCGCGAGCGCGACATACGCCCCCAGATTCTTGTATCGGGCGAACGCGAAGCCGCGGCCGCGCCCGGGAGCGCGTGCGTACGACGACCAGCCGAAGCGTGCGGCCGCGAGCGAGACGACGTCGCGCGCGCGCGGATCGTCCAGATGGCGCAGGCGAAAATCGACCGGATCGGCTCGCCGCGGCCTGCGCAAGCTCGTCCATGAAGCTCTCGATGGAGAAGACGTTCATGTACGCGCCCAGTGCGCGCAGCGCCGAGACGCGAATAGGCATCGCCGGCACGAAATGGTGCACGACCCGCGCGTTGGGCAGCGGTAATAGGGAATCGCGTTGCGGTCGCCGCCGCCCTCGGGAAGCGGAATCGGCTTCGGCGCCGGCGGCGTGAACGGCGTCAGCCAGATGCCACGCCGGCAGCAGATTGCCCGCGCCCCCCGGGCGCGTGCTGTGCGTGTTGCTCCGGTCACCTCGTAATCCCACGCGACGATGTTGCCTGCGCTGTCGAGCGCTGCCTTGCGCGGTCGTGAGCATCGCCGGGCCGTAGGGCTCCCACAGGTGCTCCTGCTCGCGCATCCATTGCACGCGCACCGGACGGCCGGGAAACGCGCGCGCGATCAGCGCGGCGTCGGCGCCGGCATCGTCCGCGGCGTTGTGACCGTAGCAGCCCGAGCCTTCGACATGGATGCAGCGCACGCGATCCTCGGGCAGGCGCAGCATTTCGGCGATCGATTTGCGCAACGGATAGACGCCCTGGCTGTGCGTCCAGACGGTCAGCGTGCCGTCCTTGAACAGGCCGACCGCGCAGGAAGGGCCGATCGCGCCGTGCATCTGGTATGGACGGCGATAGCTCGCCTCGATGCTGCGCGCGCCGGGACTCGCACGGCGACTGCGCCTGTCGAGGTCGATGATGACGTCGGCGGGCAGCCGCTGCAGATACGACGTAGAGATCGGCCTGGTCGGGAAGCGTCGGCCCGCTCGTCCCAGCGTGCGGCGGCGGCAAGCGCGCGCATCGCCTGGATCGCCTCGAACTCGTGCGCGGCGACGACCGCGACGAAGCTGCCGTCGCGCACGACCTTGAGCACGCCGGGCATCTTTTCGACGCTGGCGGTCTGCAGCGTCGCGCAGGCGCGCGCCGTAGCTCGGCGGGCGCACGACGCGCGCGTGCACCATGCCCGGCAGCCGCAGGTCCTGCACGTATGCCGCGCCGCCGGTCACCTTGGCGGGGATGTCGACGCGCTGCCATCGGCTTGCCGACGACCGAATACGTTGCCGGGTCCTTGAGCTTCGATTGTCCGTCAGCGCGTACGCGCTGGTCAGATTGTCGCCGACGAGCTCGCCGAATCCGAGCCGCCGTCCGTCGTCGGTGACGACGGCGCCGTCCTGCGCCTTGCAGCTCGCTCGGCGGCCATGCCGAGACGCTCGGCCGCCCGGGCGATCAGGATCTCGCGCACCTGCGCGGCTGCGTTCATGATCGCCGTGCCGCTGTCCTTCATCGAGTTGCTGCCCGCCGTGTAGCCTTCGTCCGGCGTTTGCCGCGTGTCGGCGGTGATCAGACGGATCGCGCTGCGGCGCGCACATACAATTCCTCGGCGGCGATCTGGATCAGCGCGGTCTTGATGCCCTGCCCCAGCTCGGCCTTGCCGGTGAACACGGTGATGCTGCCATCGGCATCGATGCGGATCCACGAGTCGAGCATCGGATTGGCGTCGAGACTGCCGGGCAAGCTTCGGGCCCGGCCGGCTTGTTGCGCAAGCGCGAGACGACGGCGCAAGCGAAAAGCCGACGATCAGCGCACCGGTCGCAGCGAGGAAGTCGCGCCGCGAAAGCGCTTGCGATCCGGCGTCGAAGGGCATCATGCGCGGCTCCGGCCGTGCTCGGCTGCCGCGCCAGCCTGCATCGCATCGCGCCGCACGGCGAACGGCGCGAAGGATGCGCATCTGCGTCCCGCAGCGGCACAGGTTGGGCATCATGTGGCGGCGAATCTCGGCATCCGACGGCGAAGGATTCTTCTCCAGCAGCGCCTGCGCGCGCATGATCATGCCGGCGATGCAATAGCCGCATTGCGCCGCCTGCTCGTCGATGAACGCGCGCTGCAGCGGGCCGGGGTTCTCGATCGTGCCCAGTCCTTCGACGGTCTTGATCTTGCGCCCGGCCAGCACCGCAGATCGGCGTCAGGCAGGAAAACACCGCATCGCCGTCGACCATCACCGTGCACGCGCCGCACTGGCCCAGCCCGCAGCCGAACTTGGCGCCGTTCAGCGCCAGATGGTCGCGCAGCACGTAGAGCAGCGGCGTATCCGGATCGGCGTCGACGCTCTGCGTCTTGCCGTTGACGTTGAGCTCAATCATCGCTCGTTTTCATCCTTGTGCTGGATGATGTCTCGCGCCTGCCGCGAAACATCGGGCCATGGAGCGCTGTTGGCGAAGTGCACGCGCAAGTAAGCCAGCAGCGAGGCGAGTTGCTCATCGGTCAGCGCGCCTTCGAAGCCCGGCATCACGACGCCCTTCTCGCCTGGCTCGGGCCAGATGCCTTCGAGCACGATGTGCAACACGTTGCGCGGATCAGGCGCATGAATCGACGTTGTATGCGCCAGCGGAACCGTGCGGATCGACGATATCGCCCTCGCGCCTTCGTCGTGACAGCCTGCGCAAGTGCCGACGAAAATCGCGGCGCCGCTCTGCAAGCGCGAATCGTCCCGGCCGGAGGCGACGGTCCGCATGGCGGCCGATTCGTTGCGGCCCATGACGGCCAGCAGGTACGTCGCCATCGCTCGGATGTCCGCCTCGGGTACTTCGGCCAATTCGTGCACGACCGGCGACATCGGCCCCGCGGCGTGCCCGTGCTCGTCGTCCCATCCCTGTCTGAGATACCGGGTCAACTGGTCGAGTGTCCAGGGGAGCGGCGCAGGCGACGACGCGTTGATCGCGGTCGCATGCCATCCTTCCGCTTCGCCGCCGCCGAGGTAAAGATCTTTCTTTTCGGCACCCATTGCATTGCGCGGGGTGTGGCAGGCGCCGCAATGGCCCAGTCCCTCGACCAGGTACGCTCCGCGATTCCATTCGGCGGACTGGCCCGGATCGGGGCGGTAGACCCCCTTTTTGAGGTACAGCGCTTTCCAAGTCGAAAGCATCGGACGGAAATTCATCGGAAAGGCGAGCCGGTTAGCCGGGACCGTCGCACGCACCGGATCGCGTGCCATGATGAACGCATAAATCGCGTTGATGTCGTCATCGGCGACGCGGGCGAAGTGGTCGTAGGGGAACGCCGGGTACAGATTACGGCCATTGCGGTCGACGCCTTCGTGCATCGCGCGCAGGAAATCCGCTTGGGTCCACGCGCCGATACCCGTCTCGCTATCCGGCGTGATGTTGGTGGAATAAATGACGCCGAATGGTGTTTCCAGCGCCAGTCCGCCGGCGAAGGATTGGCCACCCGGCCGGGTATGGCAGGTTGCGCAATTGCCGATCGCAGACAGCTGTGCGCCCCGGGCGACTAGCGCGGTGTCGAATGAGCGCTTGCCAGCCGGCGCGCCCGGCGGATCCCCGAAGACCGGTGTGATCAAGACTCCTGCCGTTGCCACCGACATCGTCAAACCGACGAGCAAGCTGCGGGTCTTCATGCCGACATAGAGCGCAAGAAAGCGATTCCGTTCCGTCCGTACGTCGCTTTGCCTCGTTCAGCTTGAGGCTCGAGCGCCGGCAGTGGGGCCGAACGAGACCTGTCGGTGCATGCGCGACACTCCGATCAGTGCTCGTGCTGGTGATGGATGTCCGGGTAATGCGGATGCGCGTGACGCATCGGCCGATGGACATGCCGATGCGCGTGCGGCTCGATCCCATCCCAATCCGGATCATGACCATGACGATGGTGCTCGTCATGGTCGTGGGAATGCGAATGCTCGAGGAGCTCGTGCTGATGCACGTGTTCGTGCACCTCGGATAGATGCAGCCAGACACCCGATGCCATCAATCCCGCGGCGATGATCAGCAGTGCGCTCACCGGCTCGTGTTGCACGGCCACCGCCAGCGCAGCTCCGAAGAACGGTGCAACCGAGAAGTAAGCGCCGGTGCGGGCAGCACCGAGCTCGCGCAGCGAGATGACAAAAAGGGCGAGACTGATGCCGTAGCCCGCCAGTCCGACTATCGCCGCGATCGCGGCCATCGACAGCGGCGGCGTGGCGACGCCGATGATCACAGCAGCACCGACGTTCACCGCACCGGCAACCAGTCCCTTGATGCAGGCGATCGCCATGGCGTCGCTGCCGGAGACCTTGCGGGTCAGGTTGTTGTCGATGGCCCAGCAAAGACAGGCGGCGGCGATAAGGAGCGCCCCGGGCGCCATCGCGAGGCGGTCAGGTTTCCAGGAGAGCACCAGCCCGCCGACAACGATCAAAGCCATGCCTGCCGCGATGCGACGATCGAAGTTTTCGCGGAAGACGAACCAGGCCAAAAGCGCGGTGAACACCGCTTCCAGGTTGAGCAGCAGTGCGCTGACCGATGCCGGTGTCGAGATCAGGCCCAGCATCAGCAATACCGGGCCGAGCACGCCGCCGAACAGGATGGCTCCCGCCAGCCAGCCGACGTCCGGGCCGCGTGGCCATGCAAACGTGGTCGGTGCGGTGCGACTTCGCGCAAGGCGACGAAGCAGCAAGCCGAGCGCGAGGCCGAGACCGGAGCCGGCGTACAGGAGCCCGGCCAGCAAGACCGGGCGGAATTTCTCCGACCAGCGTCTTGGCGATCGGCGTGCTGGCGCCAAACAACACCGCGGCTGCCAGCGCGCTCAGGATTCCCTTGGTAATGCGCATAGGTGCATTTGCATTTTCTTGACCATGGCGACAAGCTGGTCGAGCGCCTTGCCTCAACCTTCGTGGCCGCAGGTATCGGAGTTAATCCCCTGGGCACTACCGGTCGAAGACATGACCATTTCGCGCACCGGCGTCCTTGAATGTTACGCCGTCGGCCCGCCATCGGTGGACAGGGCATCGACGCAGGCGTACGGGAGGTTGATCCCTTTGCCGGCGTCTTCGATTCCTTCGATTATGATCACCGGCGGACTGGCTTTGACGGCGCCGAAAATCGTGGCGAATGAGACATCCGCGGCGTCGCGTCCGGTGCCGAGCCGTATCAGGCCCATCGGCAAAGCCATGCCCGAAGGATCGAACAGGTACCAGCGCCCACCGAGGAAAACGTCGACATAGGCGTGAAAATCCGTCGGGCCGAAGGCCGGGTCCGAGCCATAGTCGATAGCGGTGGCAAAACGCGCCGGTATGTTGAGAGCCCGGCAGAGCGCAATCATCAGGTGTGCGAAATCGCGGCAGACGCCGACCTTCTCGATCAGGGTATCGACTGCGGAGGTCGTGGCGTTTGAGCTGCCCGACACGAATCTGGTGTGCCGATGCACCCAGTCCTGAATCGCCCGAACGCGCCAATAGCCCGGCCGCAACGTGCCGAATTCCGCCCGGGCAAACTGGTGCAGGCGATCGGACTGGCAATAGCGGCTCGGGTAGATGTAGGCCAGCGCCTCGGCAGGAAGTTGCGCGATAGGCACTTCCTGGATGCTATCGGGCGATGCGATGTGATGGGCAATGTCGACAGTCGCGTCATAGTGGACCGCCAGGCTGCCGGGGTGGGCACGCAGACGTGCGTACCGGTTGCCGTGGGCCGGATCGGTAAACAATGAAACGTCCACCGGCTGGCTGACCACAAGATTTTCCGCAACCAGCGACTGGCATCGCGTCTGCGCTGCGTGAACATTGAATATGAAGTCGCTGGGCTGATCGGCGATTTCGTACTTCAGTTCGATCTGGAACTTGAGCCTTACCATCCTGCGCCTTGTGATCCTTGCGGCAATTCGATCTCCCGGATCGATTCGTCTCGATGAATATCGGTGGCCATCGATGTCGTATGCGCGTCGTCACGCGCAGGGCCGACTTACCCGAGGATCTGATCGTAAGCTTCGCGATCCGCCCTGTAGCAGACGCAGGAAGCGGCCCTCAGGCCGGTGCGGTCGAGGACGGTGATGTTGCCGCGGCTGTAATGGATCAGCCTGCGCTTCTGCAGGGAGCTGGCCGCCTTGGTGACGCCCACTCGACGCACGCCGAGCATCAGCGCCAGAAATTGCTGCGTGACATGGAAGGCGTTCGCGTGCGCGCGGTCCTGGGTCATCAGCAGCCAGCGCGCGAGCCTCGCCTCGACCACGTGGAAGCGCGTGCAGGCTGCCGTCTGCGAAAGCTGGTTCAAGTGGACGAAGATATACCGGTCGATCTGCGCGCTGCAGCGCCGGGCTGCGTTGCAGTTCGCGGCCGAAGCGCGCGGCGTCCATCCGCAACGCCGGTCCCGCACCCTGCACCACCGCGCGCACCGGCGAAACGTCGACGCCTAGCGCGAGCGGAACGCCGAACATGCCCTCGTTTCCGACCAGCCCGACTTCGAGAGAGGCGGCACCGCCGATCGGCATGACCAGCGAGATGAAGCTCCGGGTCGGGAAATAGACGTGGCTGAGGGTCTCGCCCGGCGTGTAAAGCACGTCGCCGAACGCGAGCTCGACGGTTTCGCAACCGGCCAGCATCCGGCGACGATGGCTGGCGGGCAGCCCCTCGAGCAAGCGGTTGACTGCACGGGTCGTTTTGCGCCGATGGCACCGAATGCTCTCCTCGGGAGTCGGTGAGCCACCGCTCGGCACCCGAAGAGTGAAGCGCGATGCCGGGCCGCCGCCAAAGGGCGCGGGCTCACCTACTGCGATTGGCAGAGGCTACGACGCCGCGGTTTCCCGGTCTGCTGCGCTAGCGCACACAAGGGCCGCCGCGACCGGCAATACAGGTGTCGAGGGCTACCTGGCGACGTACGGCAGCAGGCGGTCGAACTCCTTCTTGACCACCTCGTAGCACTCGCAGGACCGCGCTTCCAGACCCGGGCGGTCGAGCACGGTGATCCGGCCCCGGCGGTAGCTGATCAGGCCGGCGTCCTGCAGCTTGCCGGCGGCCTCGGTGACGCCTTCGCGGCGCACGCCCAGCATGTTGGCGATCAATTCCTGGGTCATCGAAAGCTCGTTGGATGCCAGGCGATCGAGGCTCAGCAGCAGCCAACGGCACAATTGCTGGTCGACCGAATGATGCCGGTTGCACACCGCCGTCTGCGCCATCTGGGTGATCAGCGCCTGGGTGTAGCGAAGCAGCAGATGCAGCATCGGGCCGAAGCGCCGAACTCGTCCTTGAGCAACTGGGCCTTCAGCCGGTAGCCGTGGCCCGCGCTCTGCACGACGGCGCGGCTGGGCGTGGTTTCGCCGCCCATGAACAGCGATATGCCGAGGATGCCCTCGTTGCCTACGATGGCGATCTCCGCGGACGCGCCATCTTCCATGACGTAGAGCAGTGAGACGATCGACGTCGTCGGAAAGTAGACGTACCTCAGCTGCACCCCGGGCTCGTACAGGACCTCGCCGAGCTTGAGCGGAATCAGTTCCAGATGCGGCACCAGCCGCTCGTAGTCGCTTGCCGGCAGCGCTGCGAGCAGATGATTCTGCTGCGGAATCTCGCGCCCGGGCGCAACCGCGGGCGATTTCTGGTTCATCGACACGGTTGACGATTTCGCCATGCGGCGTTCCGAGGCTTTCAGCTTCGATTGCGCTAGTTTATATCGCCGGAGGCTTTTTGGGTTCGCTACAGCACATAGGCCGCCTACCGGGCAGCGAACGCCCGCCTCCATCCGTGCGCCAGCGAACCGACGGCTCCATCGCCAAAGCTTATGTTTGGGCTCCGCAACACGCGCGTGTTTGCCGACTGACTCCGGGACAACCATCGGGACCAGCGGACCGACCCGTCGAAGTCCGAGCCGATGTCGCGGCGAAGTCGCCACACGCTTCCAACTGGAGCCCAAAAATGAACATGAGCTTGAGCTTTGCCCCGCTGATTGCGCTTCTCGCCGGCATACTGATCCTGGTCGTACCTCGCCTGCTTAACTACATTGTCGCCATTTATCTGATCGTCATCGGCCTGCTGGGCCTGTTCGGCGGCAGTTTTCACCTGAAGTGACCGAATTGCGGCAATTCGGCACGGTAGAAGGCCCCACGCACAGACGATCCAACCGCACCCAGCTGGCGCTGCTCGGAATCGGCGTGATGGCGCTGCTGGCCGGCTGCGCCTCTCTGCCCCCCGGTTCGGACTTTCCGAAAACCAGCTCGAGCGCGCTGGCGCGACCGGAACAGACCCGCATGGGGCAACAACTGGCGGCGGCCAAAGCGGAGCACCCGGGAAACTCCGGGTTCAAGCTCCTCCCGGTCGGCACCGACAGCTTCCTGCTGCGCATGGAGATGGCGCAAGCCGCCGAGCGGACGCTGGACGTCCAGTATTTCCTGATCCAGAGCGACGATACGGGCCAGCTGCTGATCGAAGCACTGCTCCAGGCCGCCGACCGCGGCGTGCGAGTCCGCGTGCTGCTTGGACGACGCCGGCTCGTTCGGCCGCGACGCCCAGATCAGGACGCTCGCAGGCTACCCGAATATCCAGATGCGGCTGTTCAATCCCTTTGCCTATCGCGGCAACGTCGGCTTCGTTCACGGCGCCGAGTTTTTCGCCGATGCAACGCGCCTCAACTATCGGATGCATAACAAGCTCTTCGTCGTCGACAACGAAATCAGCATCGTCGGAGGCCGCAACATCGGGGACGAATATTTCCAGGGCGGCCGCGACTATGAATTCGGCGACTACGACGTCATCGCGGCAGGCCCGATCGTCAACGAGGTCTCGAAGAGCTTCGACGCGTTCTGGAACAGCCCGATGGCGATTCCGATCGAAGCGCTCGCAGAAGGCAAGCCCTCGGCGCAAGACCTGGAAGACTATCGCGGCGTTCTCGCCGCGCATCATGCGAAGATGATCGAGGCCGATGCGCCTTATATGCGCGCCCTGGCGGCCAACGAGCCGCTCAAGGCGATGCTCGACGGCAAGTCATCGCTCGCCTGGGCGAACGGCGAAGTCGTCTATGACAGCCCGGAAAAAGCCAAGGTACAGGACGGGGAGCAAGGCGGCCGCCTGCTGCGGCACCGGCTCGGCGAGGTGGCGAAACAGGTCCAGACCGAGCTGATCGTCGTATCGCCCTACCTGGTGCCGGGACCCGCCGGGATGAAATTCCTCGAGGGCCTGCGCGAGCGCAACGTCAGCGTGCGGATACTCACCAATTCGCTCGCATCGACCGACATGCCGATCGTTCATTCGGGCTACCAGGCAGTCCGGGCGCCGCTGCTCGAACAGGGCGTCGACCTGTACGAAGTCCGACCGGTCCTTGGCGCACCGGTCGTCCGGGGCACGCGATTGAGATCGCTGAGCTCCGGGGCCAGTACGCATTGCACGCCAAGGTGTTCGTATTCGATCGCCAGCGAGTGTTCGTCGGTTCGATGAACCTCGATCAGCGCTCGCTGCACCTCAATACGGAGATCGGGCTGATCATCGAGAGCCCGGAGCTGGCGCGCCAGATTGCCTTGCGATTCGCGGACATCACGCAACCGGCGAACAGCTACGTTCTTGTCCTGAGCGAAGTCGATCGGTTCGGTCAACGCCACCTCGTCTGGCGCACATTGGAAGACGGAACGCGAATGGATTTCGACCAGGAGCCGAATGTGACTTTCTGGCAGCGGCTGCAGATCGACATGCTTTCGATGCTGCCGCTCGACGGCTTGCTTTAAGTGCGCTGCCGCACTGACCGGCACGGTGTATGCGGTTACCCTCAATAGATGAGCTTCTCCGCTGGCGACCGCGGAACTCATGAAAGTTACTCGATGGAACAAAAGGAGCAAGTCATGAGTATTGGCACCATTCTGCTGATCGTCCTGATACTGATCCTCGTCGGCGTCCTGCCCACGTGGCCGCACGCTCGGAGCTGGGGCTACGGTCCCAGCGGCATCGTCGGCGTCATTGTCGTAATCCTGATCGTCCTGTTCCTGATGGGACGCCTGTAATCCCGCGCCATAAAGGCGCAGAAAACTCTCGAGGAATCACATGAAATACAGACTTGCCACAGCCTGCTTCGTCATCGGTTCGGTACTCGCGCCCGTTGCGGCCTATGCGGCCGATGGAGACACCGACCGTTCCAAACCCGCAGACCTTCGTCAAGGACTCGGTCATCACGACCAAGATCAAGAGCAAGCTGGCAGCCGAGCATCCGGCCAGCGCGAAGCACATCAAGGTCGATACCGACGAGAATGGCGTCGTCTGGCTGAGCGGGACGACCGACACCCAGGTGGAAGCCGACAAAGCCGTCGAGATTGCGCGCAATACCGAGGGCGTCAAATCGGTCAACGCCAAGCTCACAGGTCCAGAAAGACCGCTAACCGAAAGCCAAAGACCGGTGCCGGACGCCAGATCGTGTCGACACGATCTGCGCGTCTGGTCCTTCCGGCATTTCATGATCGAGATCCGTCCATAAGTCCGGCCGCATGCGCAATGAGCTCCGTCGCCATTCCAGCCCCCCTCGGCACCGCTGAGCAGCAACCCGAGAGGCTACTTCCGCGGTCGACGCATCGCTCGTCGCCGTTCCCGAAATCCGACTGCCGGTCGATGCGCGGGGGCTCGCGCTCGGAATTCTGGCGGCGCTCGCGTCGGTTCTGGCCCTCTGGTGGGCGCAGGCGTTTGTGGTGCCGCTGTTGCTCGGCATCATTATTTCGTACACCCTGAATCCTCTCGTCGCATGGCTTGAACAACTCAAAATCCCGCGCGTTATCGGTACTCTCATCGTTATGGGAAGCGTATTGGGTGCGCTTGCACTCGGCACTTACTCGCTGCGCGGGCAGATGCAGACGATGATCGAACAATTGCCCGAGGCCGCGACCAAGGTTTCCGGCGCATTTGCGCGCATGCAGGGCAGCCACGGCGGCAACATGCAGAAAATGCAAACCGCAGCGGCGGCGGTCGAAAAAGCGACGGCTCAGGCAACCGGCGGCGCCGCTACCACGCGTCAGCCAGCCACCCATGTCGTCGTCGACCAGCCGCCATTCAAGCTCGGTAGTCTGATGTGGTCGAATTCGATGGGCGCTCTCGGAGCGATGGGTCAGGCAGCGATGGTCGTCTTCCTGGTTTTTTTCCTGCTGATCGGTGGCGACACATTCAAGCGAAAGCTGGTCCGGCTTACTGGGCCGTCGCTGTCGAAAAGAAAAATCACCGTCAACATTCTCGACGACATCAACCGTTCGATCCAGAAATACATGCTGATGCTGCTGACGACCAATCTGCTGGTCGCATTGCTCAGCTGGGCCGCGTTTGCCTGGATTGGTCTCGACAATCCTGCCGCCTGGGCCGCCGCCGCGGGACTGCTGCACATCGTCCCCTACCTGGGGCCAGCGGTCACGGCCGTCGCAACCGGAATCGCTGCTTTTATGCAGTTCGAGTCGCTGACGATGGCGCTGCTGGTTGCGGGCGCGTCATGGCGATCGCTACCCTTGTCGGAACGTTCGTGACGACGTGGATGACCGGCAGGATCGCCCATATGAATTCCGCGGCTGTGTTCATTTCGCTGTTATTCTGGGGATGGCTCTGGGGCGTTTGGGGAATGTTGCTCAGCATTCCGATCATCGTCATCGTCAAGGTCGTGTCGCAACACGTGGAGCAGCTGCACCCGATGGCCGAATTGCTCGGCGATTGACCCGGTGGCAATGCGATATCGATGACGAGCGGCACGTCGATTCTCGGGCATCTGACCCAGTTCCGCGGACGTCTGCGCAGCAGCGGTTTGTCGCACAAGCCGTCCCTCGAAGAGCTGCCGCTCCGATCGGAATTGTTCAGCGCCGATCAGATGGAACGTCACGGCAAGACGCTCGCGACCGCGCATCGGGTGACTCCGGGCGGAGCGCGGGACCAGCTTCTCTCGCGATTGGCATCGAACGAGGGCGTGTTGATCGACGCCTGCAGGCGGCTGGCTGCGGCGATAACGACGAACCGCCGCATTACGCCGGCTGGCGAGTGGCTGCTCGACAACTTCCATCTGATCGAAGAGCAGATCGGCACGGCCAAGAGACACTTGCCGCGCGGGTACAGCCGGGAGCTGCCACGCCTGGCGCTCGGGCCGTCATCGGGTCTGCCGCGCGTGTACGACATCGCGCTCGAGGCCATCTCGCACGGCGACGGCCGGGTCGATGCCGATAGCCTGAGGCGCTTTGTAACCGCCTACCAATCGATTACGACGCTCAAGCTCGGCGAGCTGTGGGCCATTCCGATCATGCTGCGACTCGCCTTGATCGAGAATCTGCGTCGCGTCGCGGTCCGGATTTCCGCCGGCATCGCCGATCGCGATCTGGCGAACACCTGGGCCGACCGGATGATGGAGACGGCCGAACGGGATCCAAAAAGCCTGATCCTGGTCATCGCCGACATGGCGCGCTCGTCGCCCCCGATGGTGAGCGCGTTCGTGGCCGAGCTGGCGAGACGTCTGCAAGGTCAGAGCGCGGCGTTGGCCCTCGCCTTGACGTGGATCGAACAACGACTCGGCGAATCCCACCTGACGATCGAACAGCTGGTGCAGGCGGCGAACCAGCAGCAGGCGTCGGACCAGGTTTCGATCAGCAACAGTATCAGCAGCCTTCGCTTTCTCAGCGCCATCGACTGGCGCGACTTTGTCGAAGCCATCAGCGTCGTCGAAGGAATTCTGCGTCGGGACCCTCCCGGCGTCTATGCCTCGATGGAGTTCGCAACCCGCGACCGCTATCGTCACGCAACCGAGCGGATCGCGAAGCAGGGCGGCCTGGCCGAGGCCGAGGTGGCCGCGAAGGCAATCGAGTTGGCGTCAGCGCGCGCCGCCGACAAGGGCACCGCGGATCGGACCGCCCACGTCGGCTTCTATCTGATCGACAACGGGCTATTCCGAACTCGAACGCGCCGCGGCAGTTCGACGTCTCGACGCTCACTGCGTTGAGACGGATCGGAACCCGATTTCCCCTGCCCTTGTTTCTCGGCGCCATCGCAGCGATCACAGGCATTTTCGCCGCGGGCCTGGTTGCCAACGCCACCGACTGCCGGAGTAAGCGGCGAAGTTCTGACGTTGGTCGTCGTGCTTTCGCTGCTGGTCGCCAGTCAGCTGGCGGTAACGATCGTCAATTGGATCGCGACGTTGCTGGTGACGCCCCACTCGCTGCCGCGAATGGACTTCTCCTCAGGCATTCCCGCCGACGCGCGAACGCTGGTCGATCGTTCCGACGATGCTCACCAGCGCTGCCAATGTCGAGGATCTGGTCGAGGCGCTCGAAGTGCGGTTCCTGGCCAATCGCGACACCCATTTGCATTTCGGCTTGCTGACCGATTTTCCGGACGCGAGCGCGGAATCACTTGGCACCGACGCGCATTTGCTCGCGCTGGCCGAGGAACGGATCAATGAGCTGAATCAAAAATATGGGCACGTGACGCCGGCGCGCCGGGAGTCGTGGAACGGCAGCGAAAATTTCCGGGCACGGTTCCGGATACGGACGCCCGCGCCAGCGAAGCAGATGCCGGGCTATCCGGGAACGGTAGCCCGTTCTACCTGTTCCACCGCCCCCGACGCTGGAATGCGACGGCGAAGGTCTGGATGGGCGAGGAACGCAAGCGCGGCAAGCTTGGCGACCTGAATTCACTGTTGCGCGGCGGCCAGCGCGACGGGTTTTCGCTGATCGTCGGCGCAACAGCCATCCTCTCGCAGGTGCGGTACGTCATCACGCTCGATACGGATACGCAGCTGCCGCGCGACGCTGCGCGCCAGTTTGTCGGCGCCATCGCGCATCCGTTGAATGCGGCCTGTTTCAGCGAGACTGGCAAGGACGCAGCCCGGGAGGTCGTGACATCGGGCCACGGGATTCTCCAGCCGCGCGTCTCGGTCAGCCTGCCGGGCACCAACCGATCGCGGTACGCACGCCTTTACGGTGGCGAGCCCGGGACCGACCAGTACACGCGCACGGTTTCGGACGTGTACCAGGACCTTTTCGACGAAGGCTCGTTTATCGGCAAGGGCATTTACGACGTCGATGCCTTCGAGCGTGCGCTCAATGGACGCTTTCCCGCAAACCGCATTCTGAGCCACGATCTTCTGGAAGGATGCTACGCGCGCGCCGGACTGCTGAGCGACGCCGAGCTGTACGAAGAGTTTCCCGCGCGCTACAGCGCCGACGTGGCCCGCCGGCGCCGCTGGATTCGCGGCGACTGGCAGCTTGTCGGGTGGCTGCGGCGGAACGTGCAGCGTTCGGATGGACGCCGCGAACGCAATCCGCTGTCGATGCTGTCGCAGTGGAAGATTTTCGACAACCTGCGACGCAGCCTTGTCCCCGCCGCGCTCGCATTGCTGCTGCTGATCGGATGGAGCGTGTTGGCGGCGGCCTGGTTCTGGACCGCAGTCGTCATCGTGATCCTCGTGGCGCCTGCCGTCATTGCCTCGCTTTCCGACCTGGTCGACAAGCCCGCCGACGTGCCATTCCGACAACATCTGGCCGCGGTCGAGCGCGCTGCGCGACGACTGATCGCGCAGGCCGTGCTGTCACTCGCGTTTCTGCCCTATGAAGCCTTCTTCTGTCTCGATGCGATAGTCCGCACGATCTGGCGCATGTTGATCACCCGCCGGAGCCTGCTGGAATGGAATACGTCGAGCGAAGTCGATCGCGCGTTGGAGAGGGTCGACCGCACCGACCTCTTCGCCTCCTATCGCTCGATGGCAGTCGCCCCGGCGATCGCCGTCGCTGCGTGGATTGGCCTGTCTTTCACCAATCCCGCCGGGCTGGCCGTCGCCGGGCCGATCCTGCTGCTCTGGGCGGCATCGCCTGCGATGGCCTGGTGGATCAGTCGCCCGCTTCCGAGACGGAGCGCCAAGCTCTCGGCGGATCAGGCTCGTTTCCTGCGCCAGCTGGCGCGCAGGACATGGGCGTATTTCGAGACCTACGTCGGCCCGGACGACCACTGGCTGCCGCCCGACAACGTGCAGGACCATCCGGCGGTCACGCGTCGCGCACCGCACTTCGCCGACCAACATGGGTCTTGCATTGCTTGCCAATTTGGCCGCACATGATTTCGGATATCTGTCGACCGGGCAGCTGATCGAACGCACGACGAATGCATTGGGCAGCATGGAAGCGCTGGAACGGTACCGGGGCCACTTCTACAACTGGTACGACACGCAAACGCGATTGCCTCTCGTTCCGCTGTATGTCTCGACGGTGGACAGCGGCAACCTCGCCGGCCATCTGCTGACTTTGCGCCCCGGCCTCACGGCGCTCTGCGATGCGCCCATCCTGAATCGACGATGGCTCGAAGGCATCGGCGACACGTTGGCCATTCTGATCGAGGCCGTCGGCGCAACCGCTCAGTGGCCGCTGTCGCGCAATTCGAAAAGGCGCTCGCATCGGCGATCGCCGCGCGACCGGTCAACGCTGGCCGACGCATGGGGCCAGGTCGAACTCCTCGCCGCGCACGCTGCCGACGTGGTCGCCCATCTGACCGCCAGTGATCTTACCGACGCGGAGACGCCAAGCCTGCATCTGGGCCCGCGCCCTCGAGCGGCAATGCATCGATTTGCGCGACGAGCTGATTTTCCTGGCGCCGTGGCTGGAGCTGCGACGCCGCCGGGACAATCGCGCGACCTTCCGGGCAGCAACGGCATCCCGACGCTGCGCGAGATCGCGGCGCTCGACGCCGCAGCGCCGCCCATCGTTGAACAGGCTCGCGTCAACGGCTCGGGCGCCGAAGACGCGAAATTCGCTCGGCAGCCTGCAAAGCCTCGTCACGCTAGGTGCGCAGCGCGCCGCAGCGAGAATGGCGGCGATCGACGAGCTGGCGCTGCAGGCGACCGGACTTGCCGCAATGGACTACGACTTCCTGTTCGACAAGGTGCGTCGGCAACTGGTGATCGGATACAACGTCGCGCGAGCTCCGCGTGCGACGACGAGCTGCTACGACCTGCTGGCATCGGAAGCGCGACTGTGCAATTTCGTCGCCATCGCGCAGGGCAAGCTGCCGCAGGAAAGCTGGTTCGCGCTCGGGCGCCTGCTGACCTCCGCCGGCGGAGAGCCCGGTCCTGCTGGCGTGGAGCGGCTCGATGTTCGAATACCTGATGCCGCTGCTGGTGATGCCGACCTACGAGAACACGCTGCTCGACCAGACCTACGTCGCGGCGGTGGAGCGGCAGATCGAGTACGGAAGGCAGCGTGGCGTGCCGTGGGGCATGTCGGAGTGCGGCTACAACACCGTCGATGTCCATCTCAATTACCAGTATCGCGCCTTCGGCGTTCCGGGCTTGGGCCTGAAGCGCGGACTGGCCGAGGATCTGGTCGTGGCGCCGTACGCGTCGGCGCTGGCGCTGATGGTCGCTCCCGAGGCGGCGTGCCTCAACCTGCAGCGTCTGGCTGCCGGAGGATTGGCCGGAAGGCTCGGTTTGTTCGAGGCGATCGACTACACGCCGTCGCGGCAACGCCGCGGGGAAGTCGAGCGCCGTGGTCCGCTCGTTCATGGCGCATCACCAGGGCATGAGCCTGCTGTCGCTGGCCTACGTGCTGCTGGCGCGCCCGATGCAGAAGCGCTTCGAGTCGGATCCGCTATTCCAGGCGACGCTGCTGCTGCTGCAGGAGCGCATCCCCCGGGCCGCGCTGTTTCATCCGCACGCCACCGAACTTTCCGATCTCCTGCGCGGCGGCGCGGCGGCCGGCGTTGCCGGTGCGCGTCCTCACCAGCCCGGACACGACGATTCCGGAAGTGCAGTTGCTGTCGAACGGCCGCTATCACGTGATGGTCACCAATGCCGGCGGCGGAAGCAGCCGCTGGAAGGATCTGGCCGTGACCCGCTGGCGCGAAGACGGCACGCGCGACAACTGGGGCACGTTCTGCTACCTCCGCGACGCGGCCAGCGGCGAGTTCTGGTCGACCGCGCTATCAGCCGACGCTCAAGCAGGGCGAAACACTACGAGGCGATCTTCTCCGAAGGCGCGGGCAGAGTTTCGCCGCAGGGATTTCGATTTGGAGACGCACACCGAGATCGTCGTTTCGCCCGAAGATGATATCGAAGTCCGCCGCGTCCACATCACCAACCGGTCGCGCGCTGCCCGCGACGATCGACGTCACCAGCTACGCGGAGGTGGTTCTCGCGCCGGCGGCCGCGGACGCACTGCATCCGGCGTTCAGCAATCTGTTCGTGCAAACCGAGATTCTTCCGCCAGCGCCGCGCGATCCTTTGCACGCCGCCGCCCGCGCTCGCTCGAAGAGCAGGTGCCGTGGATGTTCCATCTGATGACCGTGCATGGCGCGGACGCGCACGCGGATCTCGTTCGAGACGGACCGCATGCGCTTCATCGGCCGCGGCGGTTCGGTCGCCGCACCCGCTCGCGATGCTCGATCCCGGCCCGCTGTCGGACACCGCCGGCTCCGTGCTGGATCCGATCGCGGCGATCCGCCACCGAATGACCATCGACGCCGGCGCCACGGCGACGATCGACATGGTCTCGGGCGCCGGCGAGACGCGCGACGGCCGTACTGCACCTGGTCGACAAGTATCAGGATCGCCGTCTGGCCGATCGCGTGTTCGAGCTGACGTGGACGCACAGCCAGGTGGTGCTGCGGCAGCTCAACGCCACCGAGGCCGATTCGCAACTCTATGGCCGCCTCGCCAGTTCGGTGATCTACGCCAACGCATCGTTGCGCGCAGCCGCGAGCGTGCTGGTCAGGAACCGTCGCGGTCAATCCGGCCTGTGGGGCTACGCGATCTCCGGCGACCTGCCGATCGTGTTGCTGCAGATCATCCGATGCCGGCAACATCGAGCTGGTGCGCCAACTCGTGCAGGCGCATGCCTACTGGCGCCTCAAGGGGCTGGCCGTCGATCTGGTGATCTGGAACGAAGATCACGACGTCTATCGGCAGCGGCTGCAGGAGCAGATCATCGGGTTGATCGCCGCCGGCGTCGAAGCGCACTTCGTCGATCGGCCCGGCGGCATTTTCGTGCGCCATGCGGAGCAGATTTCGCCCGAGGACCGCGTGCTCTTCCAGTCGGTCGCGCGCGCGATCATCGCCGACAGCCGCGGAACGCTGGCCGACCAGATCAACCGTCGCGTGCCCGCCGAGGTGCGAATTCCGCGGCTTGCGCCGACCGCGCGCCTACCGGCCGCAGGCTCCGGCGAAGTCGCCGCGCAACGAGACGGATCTGATCCTCTTCAACGGCATCGGGGGATTCTCGCCGGACGGACGCGAATACGTCATCGCACCCGGCGCGGGAGCACGACGCCGGCGCCGTGGGTGAACGTCATCGCGAATCCCGCGTTCGGCACCGTCGTGTCGGAAAGCGGGCTCGGCTACACGTGGAGCGAGAACGCCCACCTGTTTCGGCTCACGCCCTGGCACAACGATCCGGTCGGCGAGCCGAGCGGAGAGGCGATCTACCTGCGCGACGAAGAAACCGGCCATTTCTGGTCGCCGACCTCCTCGCCCTGCGCCGGCATCGCGCCCTACGTCACCCGGCACGGATTCGGCTACAGCGTTTTCGAGCACACGGAGGATGGGATTCGCTCGGAGCTCACGGTCTTCGTGGCGCTCGATGCGGCGGTCAAGTTTTTCGCGTTGAAGGTGCAGCAACCATTCGGGCCGCCCGCGACAGATGATCCGCGACCGGCTACGTCGAGTGGGTGCTGGGCGACCTCCGCGCGAAATCGGCGATGCACGTGTACGACCGCAAGTCGACGCCCGGAACGGCGCGCTTCTATGCGCGCAATCCCTACAACAGCGAATTCTCGGACTGGGTCGCGTTCTTCGACGTCGACGAACGCGACGCGGAGCGTGACCTGCGACCGCACCGAGTTTCTCGGCCGCAACGGCACGCTGCGCGACCCGGCGGCCATGCATCGCACGCGGCTCTCCGGCAAGATCGGCGCCGGGCTGGATCCGTGCGCCGCGATCCAGGTCGCCGTTCGACCTGGCGGACGGACAGCAACGCGAGATCGTTTTCCGTCTCGGGGCGGCAAGCAGCGCCGATGCCGCCGCGCGCTGGTGCAGCGCTTCCGCGGATCCGCGGCCGCGCGCAGACGCGCTCGAGGCGGTGATCGCGCACTGGCGGCACACGCTCAGCGGCCGTGCAGGTCGAAACGCCCGATGTTGCGCTCAACGTGCTGACCAACGGCTGGCTCGTCTATCAAACGATCGCGTGTCGGCTGTGGGCGCGCAGCGGCTACTACCAGTCGGGCGGCGCCTACGGCTTCCGCGACCAGTTGCAGGACGTCATGGCGTTGGTGCACGCCGAACCGGGGCTCGCTGCGCGCGCAGATCGTGCTTTGCGCGAGCCGCCAATTCATCGAAGGCGACGTCCAGCACTGGTGGCATCCGCCGATCGGGCCGCGGCGTGCGCACGCATTGCTCGGACGATTATCTCTGGCTGCCGCTGGCGACGTGCCGCTACGTCGCTGACCACCGGCGACCTGTCGATTCTCGACGAGACCGCGCGCTTTCTCGAAGGCCGGCCGGTCAATGCGGAGGACGACTCGTACTACGACCTGCCCGGCCGGTCCGACGACAGCGCGCGACGTCTATCGAGCACTGCGTGCGGGCGCTCCTGCACGGCCTGCGATTCGGCGCGCATGGATTGCCGCTGATCGGATCCGGCGACTGGAACGACGGGATGAATCTCGTCGGCAGGCACGGCAAGGGCGAGAGCGTCTGGCTCGCCTTCTTCCTCTGTCACGTGCTCGGCGAATTCGCCAAAGTGGCGCGCTTGCGCGACGACTCGTCGTTCGCCGACCGTTGCGAGACGGAAGCGATGCAACTGCGACAACGGATCGAGCAGAACGCCTGGGATGGCGAGTGGTATCGCCGCGCGTACTTCGACGACGGCTCGCCGCTGGGTCGATAGCCAACGCCGAATGCCAAATCGATTCGGTCGCGCAGAGCTGGGCGGTGCTGTCCGGTGCGGGCGACGCGGCGCGCTCGCGCGCGGCGATGGACGCGGTCTATGCGCGCCTGGTTCGTCGCGACCACGCGTTGATCCAGCTTCTCGATCCGCCGTTCGACACGTCCGATCTCGAGCCCGGATACATTCGCGGCTACGTGCCGGGCGTGCGGGAGAACGGCGGCCAGTACACGCATGGCGCGATCTGGACCGCGATGGCGTTCGCGGCGCTGGGCGACAGCGCGCGCGCGTGGGAGTTGACCGCGATGATCAACCCGCTGAACCACGCGCGAACGCCCGAGGGCGTCGCCATCTACAAGGTGGAGCCCTACGTCGTCGCCGCCGACGTCTATGCGCTGGCGCCGCACACGGGCCGCGGCGGCTGGACCTGGTACACGGGCTCGGCGGGCTGGATGTACCGCCTGGTCGTGGAGTCGCTGCTCGGGCTCAAGCTGGAAGGGGATCGTCTGCGCTTCGCGCCGTGCATGCCCCCGGAGTGGAACGGGTTCGCGTTGCGTTACCGCTATCGCGAAACCTACTACCACATCGCGGTGCGGCGGACCGAGAGGTCGGTGACGAAACGATCGGACGCGACAAGCGTAACGGTCGATGGGGTCGCGCAAGACAGCGACTTCATTCGGCTCGCCGACGATCGACAGGAACACGAGGTCGACGTGCATATTCGGTCCATGCGCCCGGTTCCGCAAATGATTGCGGCCTGAAACCCGTGCTGTCGCTGTCCGTCGATCCACTATGTACGCCATCGCACGGTGCGCGCCGGGTAAAAGCGGACAATCGTCGAGAATGAACCGTGATCGCATCGAAGGCGTATGGAAGCAACTGCAGGGGAGATTGCGACAGCGCTGGGGCGTGCTGACCTCCAGTCGGCTAAGCGCGATCGCCGGCGCTCAGCGGCGGCTCGCCGGCAGGATCCAGGAACACTGCGGGATCGCGAAGGAAGAATCACAGCGTGAACTCAAGAGTTTTCTGCATCGCAACCGGAATTGGAATCCGGGCAACCCCCCGGGGGCACGCGGAGGTTTTCATGACGAGCCCAGGCGTTTCGTCCGGCTTCTTGACGGCCTTGACGTAGAATACGAATAGGAAACACGGGAGGACGCGTGCGCGTACGCTTCTGGGGTACCCGGGGATCGATTGCGACGCCGGGGCCCGGCACGGTCCGATTCGGCGGCAACACGTCGTGCGTGGAAGTGACGACCAACGCCGGGGCGAGCTTCATCCTTGATTGCGGGACCGGCGCCCGCGCGCTCGGCGCAGCGATGATGGCGCGGACGCCGGGCTCGATCACCGCGACGATCCTGCTCAGCCACACCCACTGGGATCATATCCAGGGCTTCCCCTTCTTCGTCCCGCTGTTCGTCGCCGGCAACCAGATTACGGTGTGCGGTCCGGAAGGCAGCGCGCGTTCGTTGCGCGAAGTGCTTACCGGTCAGATGGAATTCACCTATTTTCCGGTCGAGATCGGCCAGCTTCCGGCAAGCATCACCTTCCGCGAGCTCGAAGAAGGGACGCACGAAATGAACGGCGTGCGCGTGATCGCGCAATACCTGCATCATCCGGCAATGACCCTGGGCTACCGCATCGAGGCCGACGATGCGGTCCTCGTCTACCTGTGCGACCACGAGCCGTTTTCCGAAACGTCCTCGCACGACAGCCGCGCCCACTTCGGGGCCGAAGACATCGCGCACGAAGGGGACCGCCGGCACGCGCGCTTCATGGCTGGCGCCGGCATGGTGATTCACGACGCTCAGTACACGCCGGAGGAATATCCCGTCCAAAAAGAACTGGGGTCACAGCACCTACGAATACGCCGTGGATATGGCCGCGGCGGCGGGCGTGCGCGACCTGGCGCTCACCCATCACGATCCCGCCCACGACGACGCTTTTATCGCCGAGGTCGAGAATCGCGCGCGTGCTTACGCAAAGCAGCGCGGTCATGCGACACGTGTCTGCTGCGCGTACGAGGGCCTCGATGTGGTGGTCGAGCCGCACGGCGCTCGGCACCTGCCCGATACGCCGCCCACGCCACAGCCCGGCCGGGACGCAAGCCGGGGCGCGCGCATCCTGGTCGTGGACGACGAGCCGGACCTGCGCACCCTCGCGAACCTAGCGCTCAGCCAGGACGGCCACGTCGTTGTTGAAGCGTCCAGCGGCCAGGAGGCGCTCGCGCTGATCGACGCTGCGATGCCCGATCTGGTCTTGCTGGATCTGTTGATGCCCAAACAGGGGGGCATGGAGGTGCTCAGGATTCTTCGCTCCAAGCCGGCGACCGCCGCGCTGCCCGTGATCGTGCTGACCGGGATCGACGACGAGAGCACTACGCGCGCCGGGTTCGAGTACGGGCGCGACCGACTTCCTGACCAAGCCGTTTTCGATCCCGCAGCTCGCCGCGCGCGTACGTGCCTGTCTGACCCGCACCGGAAGCGGAGACGACCCGACGGTACGATGATCGACGGCGCCGCGGCTAGTCGGGGCCACGCCGATAGCTGGCGCCGACTGACCCGAGGCTTCGCCTTGGAGCGGCCGTCGACCGTTTTAGGGCTTGCACTTTTTCGTTTATCCCCTATCTTATGTAGTTGTAGCTCCCGCCGTGGCCGCCCTTCTCCCGTGAAGAAAACCGCTTCGTTTCACCCCGCTGTCGACCGCTGGTTTCGCAAGCACTTTGCCGCCCCGACCGAGCCGCAGGCAGGGGCGTGGCCGGCGATTCAGGCCGGCCGCAACGTGCTGGTCGCCGCGCCGACCGGGTCCGGCAAGACGCTGGCCGCCTTCCTCGCCGCGATCGACAGCCTGGTCCGCCGCGGCGTCGAGGCGCCGCTGCCCGACGAGACGCTCGTCGTCTACGTTTCGCCGCTGAAGGCGCTGTCCAACGACATCCAGAAGAATCTGTCGGTGCCGCTCGCAGGTATCCGCGAGGAGCTCAAAGCGCTCGATTTGCCCGACGTCGAGATCCGCACCCTGGTCCGCACCGGCGACACGCCGCAGGCCGAGCGCGCCGGCATGCGCAAGCGGCCGCCGCATATCCTCGTCACGACGCCCGAATCGCTCTACGTGCTGCTCGGCTCCGAGTCGGGCCGGAAGATGCTGGCGACGACGCGAACCGTCATCGTCGACGAAATCCATGCGCTCGCCGGCAACAAGCGCGGCAGCCATCTCGCGTTGTCGCTCGAGCGGCTGGCGGCGCTGACGGCGCGGCCGCCGGCGCGCATCGGCTTGTCGGCGACGCAGAAGCCGATCGAGGAGATCGCGCGCTTTCTGGTCGGCGAAGGCAAGTCGGCGGCAAGCGGCACGACGATTGCGTCGATCGTCGATGCCGGCCACATCCGTGCGCGCGATCTCGCCATCGAGGTGCCGTCCTCGCCACTCGAAGCGGTCATGTCGAACGAAGTGTGGCAACAGGTCTACAGGCGGCTGGCCGAGCTCGCGCTCGCGCACCGAACGACGCTGATCTTCGTCAACACGCGCCGCATGGCCGAGCGCGCCGCGCGCCATCTGTCCGAGCGGCTCGGCAGCGAGCACGTCACCGCGCACCACGGCAGCATGGCGAAGGAGCTGCGGCTCAAAGCCGAGCAGCGCTTGAAGCGCGGCGAGCTGAAGGTACTGGTCGCCACCGCTTCGCTCGAGCTGGGCATCGATATCGGCGACGTCGAGCTGGTCTGCCAGCTCGGTTCGCCGCGATCGATCGCGACATTTCTGCAGCGCGCGGGACGCGCGAGCCACCAGGTCGGCGGCGTGCCCAAGGCGCGCATTTTCCCGCTGTCGCGCGACGAACTGGTCGAGTGCGCCGCGCTGCTCGATGCGGTGCGCCGCGGCGAGCTCGACCGGCTGATCATTCCGCCCAAGCCGCTGGACGTGCTCGTCGCAGCAGATCGTCGCCGAGGTCGCGGCCCAGGAGTGGAGTGAGGACGCGCTGTTCGAGCTCGTGCGGCGCGCCTATCCGTACGCGACGCTGACGCGCGACGAGTTTCTCGACGTCGTGCGCACGCTGGCCGAAGGCTTCAGCACGCGCCGGGGACATCGCGCTGCTTACGTGCATCGCGACGCGGTCAACGGCGTGTTGCGCGGCCGGCGCGGCGCGCGCCTGACCGCGCTGACCTCCGGCGGCGCGATTCCCGACAACGCCGACTACGAGGTCGTGCTCGAGCCTGCCGGGCAGATCGTCGGCACCGTCAACGAAGACTTCGCCGTCGAAAGCCTCGCCGGCGACATTTTCCAGCTGGGCAACAGCTCGTATCGGATCTTGCGCGTCGAGGCCGGCCGCGTGCGGGTCGACGACGCGCACGGGCAACCGCCGACGATTCCGTTCTGGCTGGGCGAGGCGCCCGCGCGCACCGCCGAGCTGTCGCACGCGGTGTCGCGCTTGCGCGAGGGCATTGCCGGGCGCGCTGAACGGACAAGGCGACAAGCAGGGCGCGTTCGACCAGGTCGTGCAGGACATCGGCCTGTCCGAGCAGGCCGCGGGGCAGCTGGTCGATTATCTCGCCTCGGCGCACGCGGCGCTCGGTGCGCTGCCGACGCAGAAGACGGTCGTCTTCGAGCGCTTCTTCGACGAGTCGGGCGGAATGCAGCTGGTGATCCACTCGCCGTTCGGCAGCCGGATCAACCGCGCCTGGGGACTCGCGCTGCGCAAGCGCTTTTGCGTCAAGTTCAACTTCGAGCTGCAGGCGGCCGCCACCGAAGACGCGATCGTGCTGTCGCTGTCGACCAGCCACAGTTTCCCGCTGGAAAGCGTGGCGCACTACCTGAACGCCAAGACCGTGCGGCCGCTCCTCGTTCAGGCGATGCTCGATGCGCCGATGTTCGGCGCGCGCTGGCGCTGGATCGCCGGTACGTCGCTGGCGCTGCCGCGCTTTCACGGCGGCAAGAAAGTGCCGGCGCCGTTGCAGCGGATGCGCGCGGAGGATCTGATGGCGGCGGTGTTCCCCGATCAGATCGCCTGTGCCGAGAACCTGTCCGGTCGACCGCGAAATCCCCGATCATCCGCTGGTCGCGCAGGCGGTGCACGACTGCCTGTACGAAGCGATGGACGTCGAAGGTCTGGAGCGCCTGCTGGCCGACATCGAGTCGGGCGCGAGTCGCGGTCATCGCGCGCGACCTGACCGAGCCCTCGCCGCTGGCGCTGGAAATCCTGACCGCGCGCCCCTACGCGTACCTCGACGATGCGCCGCTGGAAGAGCGCCGCGCGCAGGCGGTGATGGGCCGGCGCTGGCTCGACGACGCCAGCGCGGCCGATCTCGGCCGTCTCGATGTGGCCGCGATCGAGCGGGTCCGCGCCGAAGCCTGGCCGGAGGCGGCGAATATCGACGAGCTGCACGATGCGCTGCTCGGTCTGGGGTTCGTGACGCACGGACGAGGTCGATCGGCAGCCGTCGTGGCGCGGACTGCTCGATTCGCTCGCGCTCGAGCGCCGCGCCACCTGCGTTTGGCCGGGCGCCGACGATGGCCGCAGCGCGGCCGACGCACGGTCGATGTGGGTCGCGGCGGAGCGCTTGCCGCAATTCCATGCCGTGTATCCGAACGCGCGTCTTGCGCCGCCGATCGAAGCACCCGCGGAGTTCAGAGAGCGCACATGGACCCGAGACGATGCGCTGACCGAAATCGTCCGCAGCCGGCTGGAAGGTCTCGGGCCCGTCACGACTCGCGCGATTGCCGACTCGTTGAGTCTGCCTCGCGACGAGATCGAGGGCGCGCTGGCCAGGCTCGTCGCCGAAGGCTGATCATGAGCGGCTCGTTCACGCCGGACGCCGCAGAGACCGAATGGTGCGATCGCGCGCTGCTCGCGCGCATCCACCGCTATACGGTCAAGCGGCTGCGGCAGGAAATCGAGCCCGTTTCGAGCAAGGATTTTCTTCGCTTTCTGTTCCGCTGGCAGCATGTCATCCCGAACGAGCAGCGGCAGGGACCCGACGCGCTCGATGCGGTCATCGCGCAGCTGCAGGGCTTCGAGGCGCCGGCGGCGGCGTGGGAATCCGAGATTCTTCCGGCGCGTCTCGAGGACTACGAGTTCACGTGGCTCGACGACTTGTGTCTTTCCGGCCGCGTCGTCTGGACGCGTTTGAGCCACAGCGCGAATCCGGTGGCAGGCGGTCGGGGTCCGATCCGCACGACCCCGGTCACGCTGCTGCCGCGCCGCAGCGCGCCGCTGTGGACCCGCGCGGCGCCGCCCCCCGTCGTCAACATCGATGAGTTGGGCTCGCGCGCCCGAGCCGTCGTCGAGACCTTGCGCTCGCATGGCGCCTCGTTCTACGACGAGATCGTCCAGGCCACCGGCCTGTTGCGCACGCAGGTGGAAGACGCGCTGGCCGAGCTGGTCGCGGCGGGACTGGTCGCATCGGACAGCTTCGCCGGCTTGCGCGCGCTGCTGACACCGTCGGAAAAGCGCAAGCCGCTGGGCAAGGCAAAACGCCACCGGCGCTCGCCCTTGTTCGGCATCGAAGAGGCGGGTCGATGGTCGCTGGTGAAGCGGACGCCACCCGACGCCGCAACCAAGCGCGCTTATTACGAGCCCGACCAGGACATGGTCGAGCACATCGTCCACGCGCTGCTTCGCCGCTATGGCGTGGTTTTCTGGCGCCTGTTGCAACGGGAAGCGGCATGGTTGCCCGCATGGCGCGACATGCTGCGCGTGCTGCGACGGCTGGAGGCACGCGGCGACATTCGCGGCGGGCGCTTTGTCGCGGGGTCATCGGGCGAGCAGTTTGCGCTTCCCGAAGCGATAACGATGTTGCGCGATACGCGGCGCGCGGACAACTCCGGCGTCCTGGTGTCGGTCAGCGGCGCCGATCCGTTGAATCTGGTCGGCGTGATTGCACCGGGCGCAAAGGTGCCGGCACTGCTGAACAACCGCGTGCTCTATCGCGACGGCGTTGCGATCGCCACTCTGGTCGGCGGCGAGATCACGTGGCTCGAGGACCTCGAGCCCGCCGACGCCCGTGCAGCAGAGAGCGCGCTGGTGAAACGCCAGGTCGGATCACCGCTGCTTGCGTATTTGCGCTAAGCCGCGGCTGGTCGCTCGGCGCAATGCGAAGGAACCAGAGCATGAGCCTGTAACATGATGACCACGACCCATCCGGCCACTCCGCGCAACGCGTGGATCGTCACGCTCGCGGCCGCCGCGATCCTGATGGTGACGATGGGCGCGCGGCAATCGCTCGGGCTTTTCGTCTCGCCATTGAACAGCTCGACGGGCCTGGGCATTACGACGATCAGCCTGGCACTCGCGGTCGGCCAATTCATCTGGGGCGCGATCCAGCCGGTGGCCGGCGCGGTCGCCGATCGGTACGGTCCCGGCAAGGTATTGGTCGCCGGGTTGGTCGTGCTTTCGATCGGCACCGCCCTGACTCCGTTCATGACGTCCGGCTTCGGACTCATCGTCTCGCTGGGCCTGCTGTCGGCGATCGGTTCGGGCGCCGGCAGCTTTTCGGTGCTGATCGGCGCCGCGGCCCGCCAACTGCCCGACGACAAGCGCGGCAAGGCGGCCGGCATCATCAACGCCGGCGGCTCGTTCGGGCAATTTGTTTTCGCGCCGATCTCGCAGGCGTTGATCCAGGCGCTGGGATGGATGGGCGCGATGTGGTCGCTCGCGGTGATCACGCTGGGCGCCCTGCCCCTGGCCCGAGTGGTCAGCCCGTCGGCGCCGGTGCATCACCAGGCCGCCGGCGGGTCCGCGCCGTGGGACGCCGTCCGCCACGCGATGCGCGACCGCAGCTACCTGCTGCTCCACGCGGGATTTTTCACCTGTGGATTTCACATCGCGTTTCTGGTCACGCATCTGCCGGGCGAGGTGAATCTCTGCGGTCTGCCGCCCTCGGTTGCCAGCTGGTCGCTTGCCTTGATCGGCCTCGCCAACATCGTCGGCAGCCTGCTTGCCGGCTCGAGCACCGCGCGCTTCCGCAGCAAGTACATCCTCGCCTTGATGTACGGCTCGCGCGCGCTGCTGATCGGCTGGTACCTGATGGCGCCGAAGACCGAGTGGACGTTCTACGTCTTTGCCGTGGGCCTGGGTCTGACCTGGCTGGCCACCGTGCCGCCGACGGCGGCGATCGTAGGCAAGCTTTTCGGCATCCGGTATCTGGCCACGCTGTTCGGGCTTACCTTGCTTTCGCACCAGATCGGCGGATTTCTCGGCGCGTATCTCGGCGGCATCGCGATCGCCCAATCCGGCAATTATCTATGGATGTGGTACGCGGACATGGCGCTGGCTGCAGCGGCGGCGCTGATCAACTTGCCGATTCGCGAAGGCTTCGGTTACACGCGCTGCTGTCCCTGCGTGAAGGAGGCGCCAGCATGCCGATGCTATTTATCGGTTCACGACGGTTTGCCGGCGCTGTCGTGCGTTAATATTGGCGCGCACATCGATCCGTACTCACGTGGCTGACCTGACCGTTCCGCCAAACGCTTCCGATCATGCGATCGGTCCGGCACATGCGCCGGTAACGCTCGTCGAGTACGGAGATTTCGAATGTCCGAACTGCAAGCAGGCCGCTCCGGTGATCAAGCTTTTGCTCGAGCGATTCACCGGGCGCATCCGTTTCATCTTTCGCAATTTCCCGCTGGCCGAAGTCCATCCGCACGCCTTGCAGGCCGCGGAGGCGGCTGAATGCGCAGGCGGGCAGGGAAAGTTCTGGCCGATGCATGATCTCTTGTTCGACAACCAGTCTCACCTGAAGCCGCACCAGTTGCGCGGCTATGCCGAGCGGCTGCAGCTCGACATGGGGCGCTATGACCTCGAGATGGACGATCACGTCTACCTGCAGCGCGTGCGAGAGCACATGCAGAGCGGCCGTGACAGCGGCGTCCGCGGCTACCCCGGCGTTCTTTCTCAACGGCAGGATTCAGGACGTATCTTTCGGCCTGAGCGCGCTGTTCGACGCGGTGGAGGCGAGCGCTGGCGAAATAAGCTGAAAGGACGAGGCCGGCAACGCTCGCGGATCCGCACCGGGCGCCCTGGCCGAGCAACATCCAAAGCATGAGCTTCGCTCCGGCTTGACGCGCAATGACCGGATTTTCGGCACCGCCCTCCGACACCGGCGTCATTCGCGCCTCGCCGTGCGAGTCGCCCTGCGCACCTTCTGCCGCACCATGGATTCTGGCGGCAACGATCCTCGCCTCGAGCATGGCGTTCATCGATGGAACGGTCGTCAATGTCGCTCTGCCTGCGCTGCAGCAGCAACTGAACGCCAGCCTCGTCGACGTGCAATGGGTGATCGAAGCCTACGCGCTGTTCCTCGCGGCGTTGCTGCTCGTCGGCGGCGCGGCAGGCGACCGTTTCGGGCGACGCCGCGTGTTTCTGCTCGGGGTGGCGCTATTCGCCTTCTCCTCCCTCGGGTGCGGACTCGCCGGCAACGTGCGCGAGCTCATTCTCGCTCGCGCTGTGCAAGGCATCGGCGGCGCACTGCTGGTTCCCGGGAGTCTGGCGATCATCAGTGCGTCGTTTGCCGAACATGATCGCGGCAAGGCCATCGGCACCTGGTCCGGCGCCACGGCGATTACCGCCGCACTCGGGCCGGTGCTTGGCGGCTGGTTGATCGATCACCTGTCGTGGCGCGCGGTTTTCTTCATCAACCTGCCTTTGGCCGCAGCGGTGATCGCCATCGCTCTGCGGCACGTGCCCGAAAGCCGCAATGCCGAGGCCCAGGGAACGCTCGACTGGGCGGGCGCGCTGCTGGTGACGCTGGGCCTGGGCGGCGTCGTCTACGGCCTCATCGAATCGTCGAACGCGGGTTGGTCGCAGCCGCGCATCCTCGCTTCGCTGCTGCTGGGCGTCGCGGCGTTGGCGGCTTTTATCGCGGTGGAAATTCGCCAGCAAGTCGCCGATGATGCCGACTCGACTGTTTCGCTCGAGCACTTTCACCGGGGCTAATCTGCTCACGTTCCTGCTCTACGGGGCGCTCGGCGGAAGTCTCTTTTTCGTCCCGCTGAATCTGATCCAGGTGCAGGGCTACTCGACGACCGCTGCGGGCGCCGCGATGCTGCCTTTGATTCTGCTGCTGTCGGTCCTGTCGCGATGGTCGGGCGGCCTGGTCGACCGTTTCGGAGCGAAGCCGCCGCTGGTCATCGGCCCGGCGATCGCGGCCGGCGGTTTTGCCCTGTTCGCCATCCCCGGCGTGGGCGGCAGCTACTGGCTCACTTTCCTGCCGGCGGTGGTGGTTCTCGGCCTGGGGATGTCGATCAGCGTTGCGCCGCTGACGACGACGGTGATGAACTCCGTCGACGCCAGTTTTTCCGGCGCTGCATCGGGCATCAACAACGCGGCATCGCGCGTTGCTTCACTGCTGGCCGTTGCACTATTCGGGCTGATCATGACCTCGATGTTCAACCGCAGCCTGCACAGTCAACTCGAGCAGGCTGCGGTTGCGCCGCAGGTGATCGAGGCCGTCGAACGGCAGCGAGACAAGCTCGGCGGCATCGAACTCCCCGAGAGCATCGATGCCGGTGACAAGGCGTCGGCAAGACAGGCGATCGCAGAAGCGTTCGTCGACCGGCTTTCGGGCGATCATGCTGATTTGCGCTGCGCTCGCGCTGGCGAGCGCGGCGAGCGCCTGGGTTTTGATAGGAAGCGCCAGCCCGTCGAGCTCGCGCGATAGCGGCGGGCGCGGTGTCAGCCCTCCTGACGGTTGAGCGGATCCCGGGCCGGGCAAACGCTCAAGGCTTCGCGACGTAGAAGTTATATGTCGCGCGATAGTTCACCCGCGCGACCTTGCCCAGCTGCGCTTGATTGCACTCATCCGCAGGCGCCTTTCCG
Source organism: uncultured beta proteobacterium (assembly GCA_963847585.1). GTDB lineage: Bacteria > Pseudomonadota > Gammaproteobacteria > Burkholderiales > Casimicrobiaceae > PALSA-1003. The sequence goes on from CAWKAQ010000013.1 coordinate 240,808, forward strand.
CCGGCGGTTTTCACCCGTTGGACGTTTTGCGTTTTGCCGAAGATGCCGTTTCCTTCCGCGGACGTCGCGCTCAGCAACAGCCAGGGAATCGCATTGGCGTCGGGACCATCGTCGCGTGCTTTGGCTGCACCGACCACCTTGCTCCCGTCGTCGGATTCCCACGTGGGGCCCGCGTAGTGCTTGCCGATCCTGTTTCCGGCCTTGTCGAACAGTTCCGCCTCCGGAGCCTTGAATATCCACTCGAAGCGCGCCGGGTCGGCCTTGCTGACGCCGCATTCATAAATCTGCACGCCGCGGGCCTGCGCGATCACAGCCAGCGTTTGCGTTTCCGGCACCTTGAGACTTTCCGGAACATCCCCGACTCCGGTATAAGCGGACAGCGAAGCCCGAAAGAAATGTGACGAAGGATGCGGTTGTGATCAAGCTTGCAGCAACGGGTCTCATGCTTGGATTCCTCTTGCAGGGGTTGGCGAATTTCGCAAGCGCCAGGGCTTCGCTATTCCGGGACTGTCTCGCCCGACCCGCCCATCTCCTTGGGCATATCCTTCATCTTGGGCAGGCCGTCTTTGATGCGGAGGACGGTCTCCGCGTAGTTGACATGAAGCTGCGGCTCGTGGCGGTAGGTCGGGATCGTAGCGGCGTACACGTCGACGACCCCCCACAACGGATGGTCGGTCAGCAGATGTCCGCCGCAGGTCTTGCAGAACTTGCGGTAGCTCTTCTCGGTCTTGTGGTAGACGCCGACGTTTCCGTCGCCTTTGGTGAACTTCACGGCCTCGGGTTTCCACAGGCTGAATGCATTTACCGGTGCGGCCGACCAGCTGCGGCACGACGCGCAATGGCAGTAACCCGCCGCGACCGGCTCGCCAGTAACGGCGACCTCGACGGCTCCGCAGAAACAGCTTCCCCTGTACGTCTGATTCATCGTTTCTCTCTGCGTAAGAATGACTATATCGATCGAAAACTCGAGTGTCGGTTCGTGCTGGTCAACTAATCGGTCAGGCTATGCGAATTCGATTTGTATTGTCTCCCGCATTCTTGCGCCTCGAATGTCGCGCGACCGGGACTGACGTACTCTTCGCCATCGACTGCTCCCGGCACGTCGAAGTTCGCCGGAGCCCTGGCGACGTCGAATCGTGCTTCTGCCGGGGCTTTCTCCGCCGCCAATGTGGTTGCATTGGCGCTGACCGACCCGAGTTGTGCCGGCAGCACAACCAATGTCGCCATCGTGATGGCGGCCATCGCGACCGCGGTCAATCCCAGTGCGGCGCGAGGTGTTGACGTTTCATAGCGGTTCATGTGCCAATCCTTTAGACGTTTATCCGGGACTCTTGCTGGTTGCGAGCGATCGCGCATCGCCGCCTTCATCGCAGCGAGCGCGATTGCCGGTTGCTACCGCAGCACCGTGGCGTTGGCAATCCATTTGCCCGCGCCGACCCGAATCAGAAACGCAACATCGGGCTCAGTCGCGCACACCACAGGCAGCGCTCCGACTCTGCCGTTGAACTGCGCGTCACCTTGTTCGCTCAGGTCGACGAGCGGCGTATCGACGAGAACAGTGTCACCGGCGCTGCCGTTGGTATCGCAAACCAGGGTTCCTTTGACCTGCGTCACCGCCCCAGGCGTGCCGATCGAATTTCCACCGGCGAGGACAAGACCACGGACGTCGAAGTTGATCTTGCTCTTGGCAAGATCGACGTTGACATGCCCATCCAGCGTCGACCACGGAGTCGGGCCGCCGGTTACCAGTCCGGCGCCGGTGCCCACCGTATTGTTAGGCGCGGCAATGCCGTTTACCGTCTGCCAGCGCAGGATATCGCTTGAATCGGCGCTGGCGTTCTGGCCAAAGACGGCAGCACTCAGTGCGATTCCGGACACGATCAATGATTTACGCAACAGCGATTGCATTAAATTCTCCAAGTTATCGGTAATGATGCTTCCACACGCCGGTCGAGAGATCAGGATGATTCGCGTACCGGGCACCGATGCGGTGCGCACGCGGAAGCCTTGCAGTCTAAGGAGAATGCGCAGCAGGGAGACTTCAAAGACCAGCCGTTTTTGTTTCGATTGTTTCGTGCGCTCCCGACACGCACATCGGGACGCTCGGCTGGCGTGGCGCAAAGATCTGCGTGTCGAGCCCGTGCCGGCGCGACCGCAGGACGCTACGCTACATTGGGGCGCGGCAGGTCGCCGTCCATAGCCAATTCGGCGACGACGCGGCGCACTTCGCTCGGCAGGAATGGCTTCTCGATCACCCGACGGCCGCTCTCGGAGACGAACTCGCGCAAGGTGGAAGCGAGCGTATCACCGGTCACGAAGACGACTCGCACACCGCGTCCCGGCCAGCGCCGCTCGATCTCCTGGTAGAGCGCGCGGCCATCGAGATCCGGCATGCGGACATCCGTCAGGATCACATCGTAGTGTTCGACGGCCATGTGCTGGAGCGCTTCGCGACCGGAAGCAACGGTCACCACGCGGTGCTGCGCGGCGACCAGGATGTCGGCGAGCGTCTCGCGAATCTCGGCCTCGTCATCGATGACCAGGATCGTGCGCCGGGACGGATCTGCCTTCAAAGGAAATGAGGATTCGACCGCGCTCGCGGCAACGGCGCCGAGGGGCAGCGTGATCGAAAACTCGGCGCCGCCCTGCGCAGGGCAAGCGACGGTCAATGTGCCTTCATGGGCTTCGACGATGCCGAGGCTCACCGCCAGGCCGACGCCAAGCCCGATTCCCGTCGGCTTGGTCGTGAAGTACGGCTCGAATATCCTCGCCCGAAGATGCGCCGGAATGCCGGGGCCGTTGTCGGCAACGGTGACGCGAACCAGCTGCGCACGCGTGTCGAAACGGCTGGTCACACGTATGTGCCGCGGTCCAGGATGGTCCTGCAGCGATTGTTGCGCGTTGATGATCAAATTGAGCAGCACCTGGTGGAGCTGATCGGCATCGGCGTGGATCAGCGGAATATCCTTGGCGAGATCCAGTTTGACTTCTATGCTGCTCGTACGAACGGGATAAGCGGTGATGTCGAGTGCCGCCGAAATGACATCGTTGATCGCCACCGGACCGCGTTCGGGTTGCTGTTGCCGGGCCATGGCGAGGAAGGTCCGCACGATGCGCGCGCATCGTTCGGCGGCAGTGCGAATCTTCAGCGCCGCAGTCTGCGCGGCCGGATTACCCTGCTCCTCGAGCAACACCGCCCGCGCCACCACGACCGATAGCGGATTGTTGAGCTCATGGGCGACGCCGGCGAGCAGCGAACCGAGCGCGGCGAGTTTTTCGCGCTGATATAGCGATTCCCGCTGTCGCGTCAGCTCTTCCGCGGAGCGCTTCTTTTCCGTTATGTCGCGAGCGATCGTCAGCACGTGCGGCTGTCCTTGATACTGCATCGGGATGCCATGCACTTCGAGCTCCAGCGGCGACCCGTCCTTGCGACGATCAGTCACTTCCGAATGCAACGATTCGCCGGCCGCCACCGCTTTGAGAAATTCGGTGTGGTAGCAGGGGCCGGTGTCGCTGTCCAGCGGCAGTGCCGGGGAGTCTCCGTCGCCATAACCGTACATCTGCCACAAGGCGGGATTCGTATCGACGATCTCGCCTGCCGCGTTCCACAGCGCCAGCCCGTCGGTCGATGCATTGAACATGGCGCGATACTGTTCTTCGCTCGCCCGTAGCGCCGCCTCGGCCAACTTGCGGCCGGTGATATCGCGAGCCAGTGCCAGTATTCGTTCCTGGCCTCCAATGGTCACGCGCCTGACGAATACCTCGTGCCAACGCAGACTGCCATCCTTGCTCTTGCCATGCCATTCGATGCGCAACTCCTCTCCCGCTGCGGCACGCGCAATCAGATCCATCGCGTCTTGATGGGTATATGGGCGCTCGCCGGTGCCGAGGTTGCCGACATCGAGGGTCAGGAATTCCTCGCGGCTATAGCCAAAGGTGGCGCAGGCTTTGAGATTGGCATCGACGATGGCTCCCGTTTCAATGTCGTGGACGAAAATGGCGTCCTCGGCGGCATCAAAAATCGACCGGTAGCTGGCCTCCGACACCCGCAGCGCCTCCGCGGCGCGCATCCGCTCGGCAATATCCTGGCGCAACCGCGTCTGCGTGGCGGCAACCTTGAGCGCCATGGCGTCGAAGGCGCGGCTCAGCCGAGCGAGCTCATCGGTCCCTCGGAGGTGGCTTCGGGCATCGAGATTTCCCGCTGCGAGTTCTTCCGCTGCGCGCACCAGCTTCGCCGTGCGCCGGGTCAGCAGGAAATGAAATATCAACCACATCGCCAGAGCGAGCACTGTCACCCGGCCGGCCCAGTAGAGGGATTGTTGAAGAACCTGTGCTCGAGCTTCCGCCTTGTACCTTTTGAGATCGTAGCCCAGGAAGACGGTGCCGGTCCGGGACGGACGCAGCGCCTCGTGCTCACCGCCCATCAGAATGCCGGCGTGGCCGAGCAATTCGCTGCCATTCGAGTCGGTGGTCATTCCAGCACGGCGTTCTCGAATGGCCGGGGCGGCCTGCTCAAGATCGAACTGCGGCAACACGTCGGTTATTTGCCGCCCCAGCCAGGCGCGCCGCGTCGCGGTAATGACGATGTTCCGGTCGTCCGTCAGCGCGGCGAAAGTGACGTCGTGGTTATGCGCCAGCACCGCGATTTCGTGCTGTGCAGCATCCATGTCTCCCTTGAGCAACAGATACTCCATCGTGCTTTGCAGGCGAGACATCTCCTGCGCCAATCGCTTGCGGTTGTCTTCCTCCGCTGCACGCTCGGCCTGGGGCACGTGATACAGCAGGTTTACCGTGCTAAGCGCCGCGGCAAAGCTGAGCAGAACGAGCGGAACCGTAAACTTGAGCGACGCTGGAACGCGGATGGTCATTGGACCTCCACGGCGGGACTCATCGGGGCAAGTTCGCCAGCGGTCCCGGAGCGAGCAGACCTTCGATGTCAGGTTCGGCGCGCAACAGCTTCGCGTCGACCATCAAGGTCATCAGCCGCCGTCCGGCCACCGCCAACTCCGGAGTCGCCCCGCTGAGCATTTTGAGATTTTCGTCGCGGGAGGGAACATGCAGGCCCTTCTGGGCCTCCAGGAACTGTTCCCCGGTCGTTTGCTGGCGAATTCCCATGCGCCGCGCCGCATCCTTAGGGTCGCGCTTCATATAGTCGATCGCGTCGAACCAGCCGGCAAGCAGCGCCTGTATTGCTTTGGGCTCCTTGTCGATGGCCGAGGCACGCACTGCCAGCAGATCGACTATCTCGCCCGGAATCTGAGCGCTGTCGAACAGCGTCTTGGCGCCGTCCCGGAGAAATTGGGCGCGATACGGGTCAAACGTGACCGCGCCATCGACCTGCCCTTTTTCGAACGCGCTCGTCTGCTCATTCGACTCCAGGTGTACGACGTTGACATCGCTCGCCTGCATGCCGTTGACGGCCAGGGCCCTGCTCAGCACGAAGGCGCCAAGGGCGCTGCTTTCGACGGCGACCGACTTGCCTTTAAGATCCTTCATCGTCCGCATGCCATTACGACCCACTACCACGTCGGCCCCGTGCGAAACGTCGACGACCAGGATGATTCGTGGCTGAAACCCGTCCACGGCCAGCCCGAACAGCTCGTCCAGGCTGATGACCATGCCGTCGATGGCCTGGTTGCGGAAGGCGCGAAGGACTTCGCTCGCCGACGGATACTCGACGAGCTGCACCGCGGCAGGATCGAGACGACCCAGCTCCCGCGCCAGGTAGAGCGGCTCGCTTCCTATCCAGACGTTGGTGCCGATACGCAGGGCGGTCTCGGGTTCCCGCATGCAACCGCTCAACGCAAGCAAAAGCGTGACGCATGCGAGAACGCACAGCTGTTTTCCTGCGCGCAGATGGGTGTTCATTCGGTTCTCACGCTCCGTCCGGCACGAAAAGATAACCCTCGTTTCTTATGGTTCTGATGAACCGCGGATGCTCGGGATCGGGTTCGATCTTCTTGCGCAACCGCATGATCCGCAGATCCACGCTGCGGTCGAATGGATCCCAGTCCCGTTGCTTGTTGAGATTCAGAATATGTTCGCGCGAGAGCGCCCGGTTAGGATGCTCCGCGAGCGCCTTGAGCAGATCGAACTCCAGCGGAGACATCGGCACCTCTTCACCCTTGTCATCGATCAGCCGGTGTGCAGCGATGTCGAGCACGCATCGCCCGATGCGCACTTTTGCCGCACCAATGTCGGCTCGTCCCGCGGACGAAGTTCGACGCAGTACGCTTTTGACACGCGCCACCAGCTCCCGCGGGTCGAAGGGCTTCGGGATGTAGTCGTCGGCACCCATCTCGAGGCCCACGATTCGATCCACCACGGTACCGGCGGAAGTCAGCATGACGATCGCCAGCTTGGCATAGCGCTCGCGAAGGTGCCGCGCCAGGCTCAGTCCATCCTCGCCTGGCATGTGGATATCCACCAGTGCGAGATCGATCGGATGCTTGGCGACCAGCAGCCGCGCGGCGCTGGCGCTCTCGGCACAAAGCGCCGCATACCCGTGGGCCACAAAGTATTCCTCCAGTACCGCTCGCACGTCCGGCTCGTCATCGACGATCAAGATAGTGGCTTTGGGATTCACAGAACGTCGGTTCCGCTCTCCGGTGCTCTTCGGCAGCCAATTAACCGTCTCCCCTCGGGTTGCAACCACAAATCCTACAACTATCGCGGTGCAATGTGCAGAGGTTTCGACCCATGCCGGGGGGGCCTGAAACAAACGAAACAAAATTGCGTCTCCTGAGAAGTTCTCCTGCTGCACCTGCCCAATAGACTGCATCGGAGTTCCCCACCGACAGGAATCAGGACATCCCGTGGACAAAATGTCTGAATCGCCAAACAACAGCAGCCGTGCGCTCGTTGCGTCCAGCCTGTGGCTGCATATAGGCCTGATCGGCGCGACTGCGCTGGCCGCCGGACTGCTGCGCTGGTTCGATGGTGACCCGAGGTTGCCATGGTCCCCTCTCGTGGCTCTCTTCGGCGGTCTACTCGCAGTGGCGAGCTTTCGCCGCGGATTCGCAGCCCTCGAACAGGCTGAGCGCGAGTCCGCCGTCGCCACGGATACATCGAGTGAGCCGACCTTGCGCGTCTTGCAATCAGACCGGCCGCGGCGCGAAGGCCCGGTTGTTCCCTGTTCCGCGGCAACCGAACGATAACCATGATGATGACCTACACCGTCGAACGCCTGAGCGACGATACGCGCGCCTCGCTCGTCGCGCACTTTCTCGCGCTGCCCCTCAGGGATCGATCTTTGCGGTTCGGCATGGCACTTGCGCCGACCGTTATCGCCGCCTATGTCGACAGAATCGATTTCCAGCGTGACCTTGTTCTCGGCGTCCGCGACGACCGGCTCGCGCCCGTGGGTGTGGGGCATCTGGCGATCGAAGGCAATCTAGCCGAGCTTGCGCTGTCCGTCCTTCCCGCCAACCGTCGACGCGGAATCGGCAGCGAGCTGTTCAGGCAAGCCGTTTCAGGGGCACGTGCTCGACGCATACCGAGTGTCTGCATGCACTGCCTCTCGGCTAATACGCCCATCATGCGCATCGCGCACAGGTTCGGCATGGACCTTATCACCAGCGATGGCGACGCTGCCGCGTATCTGAAGTTGCAATCGCTGCCGCCGGCACCCATTGCTGTGCAGACCGAGGCGAAACCGCAGATCGATGCAATCGGACCTGGTGTCGCAGTGGCCGGATATTTCGCCGATGAGGGATCGACAGAGGACGCAACACTAGAAACAAAAGTGGTCTCGGCATGCAATTCTCCTGCCGCATTCGCTCGATAGACTTTCTGGCAGGCTTTCCGAAGTGAACGAACGTCCTTAAACGGCTTTCGTTTCCGCACTTTTCGAAATCCATACTCAAGGGACACTGCAATGGGAGCATTCCTGTCACTCTTGTACGGCCTGGCCGCCTACGCATTCTTCGCGGCGACATTTCTCTACGCTATCGGTTTCGCCGGCAATCTCGTCGTGCCGAAGTCGATCGACACGGGCACGACGGCGCCTGTCGTCCAGTCGCTGGTCGTGAATCTTCTGCTGCTTGCTCTCTTCGCCGTGCAACACAGCGTCATGGCACGAAAGTCGTTCAAGCGCTGGTGGACGCGCATCGTGCCGCCGGCGGTGGAACGCAGCACCTACGTGCTCGCCGCCAGCCTGGCGCTCGCGCTGCTGCTCTGGCAATGGCAGCCGATCCCCGAGCCGGTAATCTGGCGTGTCGACAGCGCTATCGGCACGCAGTTCGTCTGGGGCATGTTCTGGCTAGGGTGGACGGTGCTGCTGGCAAGCACCTTCCTCATCAACCATTTCGAGCTCTTCGGGCTGCACCAGGTATTCGCGCGACTTGCCGGCCAGGATCTCCCCGAGCCGGAGTTCAGGACACCGCTTTTCTACCGTTACGTGCGGCATCCGATCTATCTCGGCTTTCTGCTCGGCTTCTGGGCAGCGCCCGTCATGACCGCCGGGCATCTGCTGTTCTCGATCGCCACGACCGGATACATCTTCGTCGGCATCTGGTTCGAGGAGCGCGACCTCGTCGCGCAGTTCGGTGAGCGATATCGCCGCTATCGCCAGCAGGCTGGCATGTTGCTGCCATACCGCAAGGCCCAATAGCGTTGCAACACTAGAAACAAAAGTGGTCTCGGGATGCAATTCTCCTGCCGCATTCGCTCGATAGACTTTCTCTGGCAGGCCCGATTTCACGAAAAGGAAGACCGATGGGCAATTTGACCGAATTGGATGGGTTGATTGCAATTGATGATCTTGAGCCACACGGCGTCAGAACTTACGACCACGCTCCGCTCGACGTCTCACGGAGCGGACATCCCGGCGGCGACGCGACCCGTGAGCATCCGGCGATCAACGCGGCTGACCTCGAAGCATGGGCTTCCCATGCGCGTGGAGCGAACGGGCTCGGCGGCGATGCCGAGGCCGGTGCGCCCGCCGCGTCCGCTCCTCCGAGCTCCTACGAATTGCATCGTGCGGCACGGATCGAGCGCGCGTTTACTCTCGCCGAGATCATTGCCGAGATGGTGTGGGCAGTCGGGGCGTTCGCACGCCGGGCATACGTGCGCTATAGACAGCGCCGCGAGGCAAGCGCGCTCCGCGACACGCTTCGCCAGCTCGATGACCGCATGTTGCGCGACCTGGGTTTCGACCGCAGCGAAATAAGCTCGGTCGCAGCGGAATTCACGCGACACGCGGAGAGCACCCGACTGCGCGTTATTCTGTCGCACAACCCTCGGTGGTGACCCCTCATGCATCAGAACGAACAGAAATCGCCGTCGATGTTCGGCGTCGCGCTGAGGCACATGGGGCAGCCGAAGCGTTCCGCGATCCATCCCTTTCACGCCGCCAGGAGTAATCCGATGTCCGCAGTGATTCCCGCTTCTCCGACGTTCGTCGACCTCGCCGCAGTCAAGGCGCGCCAGCAAGCCGCCTGGTCCGCGGGAAACTATTCCGTCGTGGGCACGACTCTGCAGATCGTGGGCGAAATCCTGTGCGAGGCGCTCGACTTGCGCGCGGGCAGCCGCGTGCTCGACGTCGCGTCCGGCAACGGTAACGCCACGCTCGCGGCCGCGCGGCGCTGGTGTGACGTCACCTCGACCGACTATGTGTCATCGCTGCTCGAGTCCGGCCGGGCTCGCGCGCAGGCCGAAGGCCACACGATCCAGTTCCGGGAGGCCGACGCGGAAAACCTGCCGTTTCCCGACAAATCGTTCGACGCCGTGCTTTCCACCTTCGGCGTGATGTTCACGGCCGACCAGGACCGGGCGGCGAGCGAGCTTGTGCGCGTCTGCAAGCCCGGCGGCAAAATCGGCTTGGCGAACTGGACGCCGGAAAGCTTCATCGGTCAACTGTTCAAGACGATCGGGAACTACGTCCCTCCCGCCGCCGGCGTCAAATCACCGGCACTGTGGGGAACGAACGCCAGGCTCGAAGAGCTTTTCGGCCGGGCGGCGCAGGAGATTCGGATCACTCGGCGCGATTTTACATTTCGCTACCGCTCGCCGGCTCACTGGATCGAGGTGTTTCGCACCTACTACGGACCGATGAACAAGACGTTCCTCGCGCTCGATGCGCAAAGGCAAGCTGCCCTCAACCAGGACCTGCTGAACCTCATCGATCGCCGCAATCGCGCCCGGGACGGCACGCTGGTGCTTCAAAGCGAGTACCTCGAAGTCGTGGTCGAGCTGAAGCATTGATTCCCCGATGCGCCCCGTTGACGGGTGCACTGTTGTAGATCGGTCGTATCCGCGCAATACCGGAGCGAAGCGCGGGAGCCTCGACTCAACGGTTATTCCCAAAGGCGATTGCTGCGGCGATAATATCCGCCCGACATGCGCTGGAGGAGAACCGAATGAAGTTCGCGACAACGCTCCGCTGGCTCTTTGCTGTCGCGATCGTGTTCGCCGCTGCCAGCGCGATGGCCGAGGATGTGCTCAAACTCGCGATCGGTCAGCGCGGCAACTGGGAGAATGCGGCGCCGGAGCTGGGCCAGAAGGCCGGCTTCTTCAAAAAGCGCGGGCTGACGCTTGAGTTGCTTTACACCCAGGGCGCCGGAGAGACGATGCAAGCGGTTATCTCGGGCAGCGTCGACCTCGGGATCGGCGTAGGCACCGCCGGGGTGCTCGGCGCCTTTGCCAAGGGAGCTCCGGTTCGCGCCATCGCCAACTCGATGACCGGCGCCGACGATCTGTTCTGGTACGTGCCGGCCGCATCGCCGATCAAGAGCATCAAGGACGCTGCGGGAAAGACGATCGCCTACTCGACCACGGGGTCGTCGACCAACCTCGCGGTCCTCGCTTTCATCCGCGAATTCGGCGTCCAGGCGAAGCCGGTCGCGACCGGGAGCCCGGCGTCGACGTTCACGCAGACGATGTCGGGTCAGGTCGACATCGGCTGGTCGTCTCCGCCGTTCGGCGTCGAAGCCTTGCAGCAGGGACGCATCCGCCTCGATCGTGCGCGAAAGCGATGTGGCCGCGTTTCGCAACCAGACGGTCCGGCTGATGATCGCCAACGCGGCCGTCGCCGAGCAGCGACGCGATGTGCTCGAGCGTTACCTGCAGGCATATCGCGAAACGCTCGACTGGATGTATTCGGATCCCGCGGCGCTGAAAGCCTACGCCGAATGGGTCAACGTTTCCGAAGCTCTCGCCAAGGAAGTCCGCGACCAGTTCTACCCGAAGGACAATCTCCGCCTCGACCGGCTTTCCGGGCTCGACGAGGCGATGGCCGACGCGGTCAGCATGAAGTTTCTTGCCGCGCCGCTGACCAAGCAGCAGCAGGACGATCTTTTCAAGTACTACGCGCGCGGCCATAGCTCCGCGCTATTCGACTCGCTGCCGATCTCGCGCGTCCACAGCTCCCACACGCGGGGCAGCTGCGTGTCGTTGATCGCGCGCGGCCTTGGCGGCTTCTTTGCGTTGAGATAGGTCACTTCGCCCAGCTGCCTGGCCTGCGTCTGCAGTCGGGCGTTGACCTCGGCGTAGAACGCGCGGTACACGGCCTGCTCGAGCGAGGCGCCGACCACCGTCGATCCGTGCCCGCGCATCAGCACCGTCGAGCGCGAGCCGAGAGCGGCGGCAAGCGCGACGCCGAGCCTTCCATTGCTGATCAGCATGTCGGTATCGCCGGCAACGTCGCGAATCTCGAACAGCGCGCTGCCTTCGGCCAGAAACCCGCTCATGTGGAAGACCGGCTGCAGCGGCGTCCCGGTCACGCCGAACGGGATCACGTTGGGCGAATGGCTGTGCACGACCGCCTGCACGTCCGGGCGCGCGCGATAGATCTCGCGCGTGGATGAAACGCTCCAGGTACACGCGCCTTCCGGCCGCATCGAGCGCCGCGCCGTCGAGGTCGAAGGTGACGATATCCTCGCGCCGGACCAGCGCCCGGCGCCATGTTGCGCGCGAGCAGGAAATGATCGGCCGACTGGTCGTGACGAACGCTGACATGCCCGAAGCCGTCGACGACGCCTTGTCGATAAAGGATGCGATTGGCCAGGACGAGCTTGTCGACTAGCGCGCGATCGGCGGCAGCGGGCATGAGCGGTGCGTGAGTACGTTGCAATTCCCCATGATATGCGAAAAAATGCGTGATGACGGCGAAATTGCGCCACCTGCTTGCGGCCTGCCTGTTGGTATTGGCGAGCTCCGCGGCGCTCGCCCAGTATCCGTCGCGCGCGATCAAGGTGATCGTGCCGATCCCGCCCGGCGGCGCTCCCGATATTGCCGCACGGGTCATCGGCCAGAAGCTTTCCGAGATTCTCGCCGTGCCGGTCGTCGTCGACAATCATGCGGGCTCCAACGGCAACATCGCCGGCGACCTGGTCGCGAAGTCGCCGCCCGACGGTTACACGCTGCTGCTGGGCCAGGACAGCCTGGTCGCGATCAATCCGCACCTGTACGCGAAGATGCCGTTCGATCCGCTGAAGGATCTCGCGCCGGTCGCGACGCTGGTCGCGAACCAATTCGTGCTCGCCGTCAATCCGTCGCTGCCGGTCAAGAATTTTCAGGAATTCATCGAATACGCGCGCCGTACGACGCCGCCGCTGCCCTACGCTTCCGGCGGCAACGGCAGCCAGCATCATCTGTCGATGGAAATACTGAAGCAGCGCGCCGGGATCGACATGCTGCACGTGCCGTTCAAAGGCGGGCGCGCCGGCGACGATGGCGACCGTCGCCGGCGACACGGCGGCGATGTTCGCCGGCACGTCGAACGGCCGCCCAGATCAAGGCCGGCAAGCTGCGTGCGCTGGCGGTCACGGGTATCAAGCGCTCGCCGGAGTACCCCGACCTGCCGACGATCGCCGAGTTCTATCCGGGCTACGAAGTCACGATCTGGCTCGCGTTGTTTGCGCCGGCGGGCACGCCGGAACGCGGTGCTCGTCCCGTTGCGCGCCGCCATCGAAAAAGCGCTGGCGGCGCCGGACGTCAGACAGAAGCTCAACTCGGCCGGCGGGGTCGAGCCTTTCGTAACGACGCCCGACGAATTCGCGGCACTCATCCGGCGCGATTACGACAAGTACGGCAAGATCGTCAAGACGATCGGCATCAAGCTCGATTGACCCGGGTCGACTGCTCATGGCGAAGGTCCCGCTCACCCTCGCGATCGGCGAATACGACCACGTCCGCGACCTGTTCGACGGCACCGTGCCGGTGGCCGGCGTCGAGCTCAACGTGTTGCGCCTGCCGGTCGAGGAGATGTTCTACCGCTTTTTGCTGGGCGGCGAATTCGACGTCTCCGAAGTATCGTTCGCCAAGATCGTCGCGCTGGCGGCGCAGGACGACACGCGCTTCGTTCCGCTGCCGGTGTTTCCGTCCCGGGTGTTCCGTCACTCGTCGATCTACGTTCGCACCGACAGCGGCATCAGCCGGCCCGAGCAGCTGGCGGGCAAGCGCATCGGCGTGCCCGAATGGGCGCAGACCGCCGCGATCTATTCGCGCGGGCTGCTGGCGCACGAGTACGGCGTCGACCTCGCTTCGATCCACTGGCACCAGGCCGGAGTGAACGAGCCCGGGCGGCACGAAAAGGTCGCGCTCGAGCTGCCTCCCGGCTTCCGTCTGACCGTCGTTGCGGACCGGTCGCTTTCCGACATGCTGCTGGCCGGCGATCTCGACGCGGTTCTGTCGGCGCGACCGCCGGCACCGGTCACCGCCGGCGATCCGCGCATGCGGCGGCTTGTTCGCCGACTATCGCGACGTCGAGCTCGCGTACGCTGCGCAAGACCGGCATCTTCCCGATCATGCACGTGGTCGCGATACGGCGCGAAATCTACGAGCGCGACCGCTGGCTGGCCATGAATCTCTTCAAGGCATTCGACGAAGCGAGGATGCGCAGCCTCGCGCGCGCCGCGGACATTACCGCATCGTTCTTTCCGCTGCCGTGGGTAGCCGGACGAGCTGCGGCGCGCGCGCGAGTTGCTCGGTGACGATCCGTGGCCGTACGGCATCGAGGCCAACCGGACGACGCTCGATGCGTTCCTGCGCTACGCGTTCGAGCAGGGTGTCTGCCGCCGCCTTCTGACCCCCGGAGACGCTCTTTCCGCCTGAGATGCAGTCGACGTTCAGGATCTGACGCGCACTCGCGCTAATTCTGCTTTCCCGGATCCTTGACGTCCGGATACTTGTCGAACTCGATGTTGTAGAGCAGGCCGTCGACTCTCTCGACGCGGCGGATGTAGACGGTCTGCACGATGTCGCGGGTGTCCGGGTCGATCATGATCGGCGCCGCGCGGGCTCATCAGCCGCATCCCCTTCAGCGCCGCGAGGAATTTTTCCGGATCGACCGAGCCGCCGGTCTTCTTCAGCGCCTCGGCGATCGCCGCCATGCCGTCATAGCCGGCGCAGGCCATGAAGTTCGGGCCGCAGCTTCGTGCCGTTGGTCTCGACGTACGCCTTGATGAACGCCTTGTTCTCCGGCGAATCGTGCGCCGCGGAGTAGTGGAAGCTGGTGATGAGTCCGAGCGTGGGCTCGCCCATCGCCTGCAGCACGCCGTCGTCGGTCAGGTCGCCGGTGGCGATCAGCTTGATGCCCGCCTGCTTCAGTCCGCGCTCCTCATACCCTTTGATGAATGCGATCGTCTGGTTGCCGGGCGGCAGAAAGACGAACACCGCTTCCGGCTTGCTGTCCTTGATCCGCTGCAGGAACGGCGCGAAGTCGACGTTCGACAGCGGCGTGCGCACGCTGTCGACGATCTCCCCGCCCGCCGCCTTGAATGCCTTGATGAACGCACCTTCAGCGTCTATGCCGGGGCCGAAGTCGGACACCATCGTGAACACGCGCTTGATGCCGTTCTTCGCAGCCCACAGCGCCATCGGCTGCGTATCCTGCGGCAGCGTATGCGACACGCGCACGATATACGGCGAGCGGGTCGTGATGACCGACGTCGCCGCGTTCATGATCACCATCGGCTTCTTCGCTTCCGCGGAAACGGGCGCCACGGCGAGCGCGTTCGGGGTGAGCCCGAATCCGGCGAGGATGTCGACGTTGTCACGGGTCACCAGCTCCTGCGCGAGTCGCTTGGCGATGTCCGGCGCCGCGCCGGTCGTATCGCGGATGATCAGCTCGATCTTCCTGCCGCCGAAGACCTCGCCGTTCTGCTTGAGGTACGTCTTCATGCCGGCGACGATCTGCTGGCCGTAATCGGCGAACGGCCCGGAGAACTCGGCGACGACGCCGATGCGCACCGTTTCCTGCGCGATGACAGGGCCGCCGGCCAGCATGACGATGGCGGCCAGTGCCGCCCGGATGAATCGATTCGCTCGCATCATGGGGCCCTCCTCGTCGAGTGCGCCGGCAGCGCGCGAGGCCGCGTGCGGGCACTCGGTATGTATGCATATTGAATGTATGCATACGAAATAGTACATTCGCTGCATCGCCGGGCGCAACGCCCCGCACGCGAAGCCCAGGAGACTCTTCCGCATGAAACCCCTCGGCACCCTCGACGAGCTGCCCCGCGATTACGTCGCGGAGCTCACCCGCGCCAACCTGGTGCCGCTGTGGCCCAGCCTGCGCGCGCTGCTGCCGCCGCAGGCGCCGCGCACGGCGACGCTGCCCGCGCACTGGCGGTGGACGGCGATCCGGCCGCTGCTGTTGCGCGCCGGAGAGCTTACGCCGATGGAAAAGGCGGAGCGCCGCGTGCTGGTGCTCGCCAATCCCGGCCGCGGCCTCGACAACCTGCAGGCGTCGGCGACGATCTACCTCGGCATGCAGCTGGTGCTCCCCGGCGAGACCGCGCCCAGCCACCGGCATACGCCCAACGCCGCGCGCATCGTCGTCGAGGGCGAAGGCGCGGTGACGCTGGTCGAAGGCGAATCCTGCGCGATGGCGCCCGGCGATCTGATCCTGACGCCCACCGGCCAGTGGCACGAGCACCGTCACACACGGCAAGCGATGCCGGTGATCTGGCTCGACGTGCTCGATCTGCCGCTTGATGGTCTACCTCGACGTTTCGTATGCGATCGAAGGGACCGCGCAGACTGCGCACCGCGCCCGCCTACGGCTACGCCGCGGGCGGACTGGCGCCCGCTGCGTGCACGGCCAGCGCGCGCAGGGCGCTTATCCGCTGCTGCGCTACGAATGGCGGCGCACGCGCGACGCATTGCAGGCGCTCGCCGGCTCGAGCAAAGCCGGCGCACCCGGTGCAGCTCGCTTACGTGAATCCGGAAACAGGCGGCGAATGCCTCAACACGCTCGCCTTCGCGGCGTTGCTGCTGCGCCCCGGCGAGGAGATCGCTCTGCCCCGCGTCTCGGCGGCGCGCGTGTTCCATGCGGTCGAGGGCAGTGGCGACGCGCAAGTGAACGACGCCGCGATTGCGTTCGAGCATGCCGACACGTTCTGCGCGCCGGGGCTCGCCAGCGGTGCGCCTTGCGAACCGCTCGAGCCGCGCGCCGCTCTATCTCGTCACGCGCCGACGAATCGCCGCTGCAGCGCAAGCTCGGCGTGTACGAGCAGCGTTGACGCGGGCACCGCGATGAGTGTCCGCCCCGACCGCTCGGCACCGGTGCTCGTCGTCGGCGGCGGCATCGGCGGCATGGCCGTCGCGCTGGCGTTGAGCCAGAGCGGATTTGCCGTCGAGGTCTTCGAGCAGTCGGCCGAGATCGGCGAGATCGGCGCCGGCCTCCAGCTCGGGCCCAACGGCTTCGCGGCGATGGACGCGCTCGGCGTCGGCGAGCGCGCGCGCAAGCGCGCGGTGTACACCGACGAGCTCATCATGATGGACGCGATCGACGGCAGCGAGGTCGCCCGCATGCCCGTCGGCGAGGCGTTCCGCCGGCGATTCAACAATCCGTACGCGGTCATCCACCGCGCCGACATCCACCAGTCGGTCTACGAGGAAGTTCAGCTCGCCGCCGGACATCGTCGTCCACACTTCCGCGCGCATCGTGCGAGGTCGACGTCGAAGAGCAGCGCGTGCGGCTGGTCGACGCCAACGGCGGCATCCACGAAGGCGCAGCGGTCATCGGCTGCGACGGCGTGCATTCGATCGTACGCGAGCGGCTGATCGGCGATGCGCACCGCGTCTCGGGGCATGTCGTCTATCGCGCGGTCGTACCGCACGCCGACATGCCGGCCGATCTGCGCTGGAACGCGGCGGCGATCTGGGTCGGCCCGAATTGCCACCTCGTCCATTACCCGCTGCGCGGCGGCGAGCAATACAACATCGTCGTCACGTTCCACAGCCGGCAGCAGGAGGAATGGGGCGTGCGCGAAGGCTCGCGCGACGAGGTCATGTCGTACTTCACCGAGATCTGCGACCGGCCGCGCCAGCTGCTCGACAAGCCTACCTCGTGGAAGCGCTGGTCGACCGCCGACCGCGATCCGGTCGACCGCTGGGGCGAAGGCCGGGCGACGCTGCTCGGCGACGCCGCCCATCCGATGCTGCAATACCTGGCGCAGGGCGCGTGCATCGCGCTCGAGGATGCGGTGACGCTGCGCGAGGCGCTGAAGGCCTGCGAGGGCGAGCTCGAGCCCGCGTTCCGGCTCTACGAATCCAAGCGCATCGTGCGCGGCGCCCGGCTCATCATTTCGGCGCGCGAGATGGGACGGATCTATCACGCCAAGGGTGTCGAGCGGCTGGTGCGCAACTCGCTTTGGGCCGGCCGCACGCCGGATCGGTTTTACGACGCGCTCGAATGGCTCTATGGCTGGACGGTCGAGAAATGCCTGGCTTGAATTCGCGCGCAAGGTCCCGCCCATCAGCCGGAACGTCAGCTACGCCGATCCGCGCGCGAGCGATCTGGTCATCCATCACATGCCGGGCCATTTCATCCGCCGGCTGCAGCAGGTCGCGGTCAAGCTTTTCTTCGCCCGCGTCGGTCTCGACATGACGCCCGTCCAGTTCGCGGCTCTCGCGGCGGTTGCGCACCAGCCGCGCATCGACCAGGCACGCTTGAGCGATCTGATCGGCTACGACCGCGCGACGATAGGAGGCGTGATCGGCAGGCTCGAATCGCGGGGCTGGCTCGCGCGCTCGGCCTCGCGCGCGGACCGGCGCGTCAGGCTCGTGCGCATCACGCCGTCAGGCCGCAGGGCGCTCGCCCGGGCGCTGCCTGCCGTCAAGTCGATGCAACAAGTGTTGCTGGAATCGCTCGATGCCGCCGAACGCCGGCACTTCGAGCGCCTTTGCCTGAAAATCCTCGCGCATCACCTGGGCTAGCCGCGTCTCGAATTTCTGTGCCTGCGCGTCGCCTTTTCGCTGCGCTTTCCGGACGGCGCCTGCCGTCTGGTGGCCAGCGGACGCTCAATGTTTCACCATCGCGTCATGCGCGTCGTAGATTACATTTTGTAGCTGTTGACCTGAGGTTCGTCTAGCCTCGGGCAAGCGCCGAGCGCTTCGCTCCCGCAGCGGGAGTCGATAAGGCGTTTTGTCGAGTCTTGGGGCCATCTGTAGACGACGGCTTCGTTCGCGTCAGCTCGCCTGGCACGGCACTTGCGTCGTCTCGCGGATGGGAGCCAATTCACCCCTCGGCAAAACGCTGGCGCTCGAGCCTGTCGAAGTCTCGACGCCCGCGGTTGACGGAGCTCGCCCGGCGGCCAGCGAGTCCCCGGCCAAGGCCGATCCTCAACGCGACCTGCGGATGACGACGGCGGACGAATTTCTCGCCGCCGCGGCCAAAGAGTACGAAGCAGGAACCATCGACCGGGTTCTCTGGCGCCAGGCCGCGGACCAATATGGCAGGGATGTGTCGCTTGTCATTGCCGCTTATCTGCGCGCACGCGCGACAGCGTTGCAAGCGCGGAATAAACCAGCGGAAAGCGCGGAAATCAAGTTGCGCGGAGCGGGCTCGAACCAGGACGCAATGGTTCGAAAGGTCGAGATGGAACCGGCGGTAGAAATCGAGCCGACCGAACTCCCGCGCATGGGTCTCCGCAGCGTTAACCCGAAGATTCTGTACTCGGCCGGCGCTGTGGTCGCGCTCGTTCGCCGCTGCCGCAATCGTGTACCTGGTGGTTTCGCTGCGGCAAAGCGAGTCGGTCCGGCCTTCGGTCGCGGCCGCGACGTCTTCTGCCAACCAACCTGCGTCCGCCACTCTGATCAGTAGCAAGCAACCGCCGGTCGCGGCTTCGAACCGCGCCGGCACAAATGAAGGCAGTGTAGACGCGCTCGCGGCGACGGTTCGGGAGCTGAAGATAGCCGGTAACTGGAACGTACTCGTGCTCTATGCAAACGAGTGGACACGCAAGGAACCGAACAACCCGGTCGCGTGGCGTGAGCTCAGTGTCGGATATGCCAACCTGCAGCAATTCAATGACGCGCTCGACGCGGCGACAAAGGCGGTCGAGCTGTCGCCGGAAGACGCGCTTCCATGGCGCAACCTTGGACAAATAAACCTGACTGTCGATCGCCTGCATGAAGCGGGTATCGCGTTCGGCAGGGCCCTGGCGTTGAACCCCGACGACGCAGATGCGCGTTGTGGAGCGGCGTTGGTCGCGCAACGCCAGGAGCGCCCGAAAGATCCCAATGCGCTTACGCGGCGCGTCGGACCTGCCGATGGGGGCTGCTTTGACATGAGCTTTGCCAGCGCCCCGGTGATATCCACCGCCGGCGCCGCGCGAAAGCCAGGGTCTTCGGCCGGCCGCTAAGCTGCACCATCTGACCGGTCAAGACGCCGGTCTTGCAGTGCCGCCCCGATAGTGAGAACGTCGGCCATGTTCGTCCGAAATGCGCCGGCACCCTTTTTTCTATCGTCCGGGGTGGCCGCCGCCTGTATCTGCATTATCGCGGCCGTCGCAAATGCCAGCCCGCTGCCATCGCCGCAAGAGGGCTTGGCGTCCGTATATGGGAAGCACTTCAACGGCAGAAGCACGGCGAGCGGAGAACGCTACGACAGCCGCGCCCTGACGGCCGCGCACCGAACCTTGCCACTGGGAACGGAGATCAGGGTTACCAACCTCGAAAACGGCAAGTCGGTGCGGGTACGTATCAACGACCGCGGTCCGCACGTCCGCGGAAGAATCGTCGATCTCTCTTCGAGCGCTGCCGCGGCGCTCGGCTTCAGCACCGGCGTCGCGCGGGTAAGGGTCGAGATTCTCAGCCGCCCTGATCGCTGAGCCTATCGAAGAGCGCGATGCATGTTGGCGCAGCTGGCGGCGCGCAACGCCGCGGTGAAGCGCGTCCACAGCGCGTAGGGAGCGGACGCGATCCGCGCCGCGATCAGGCGCGCCGCGGGTTTGTTTCGAAAGCTCCAGAGCAGCAAGGCCACGATCGAGCCACCGGGCAAGATCAATTCGATGGCCAGATAGGGACCCAGCGACCGGGCCTGACGGAATAGTTGTTCAACCGCTTTCATCTCGATCCACCGTTGTATGCCGTGCGTTCGCTCCGCCACGCGGAGCCCACACCAAGACTATATCTGCCTAAGCAACAATTGTCAAGGCTTTTATTGCTTAGGCTTATACAAGCTTGATTTTACGGGGATCGCATCCGCGCGCATGCCCTATCATGGACGCTAGCACGGCGCTCGGAGGAGCCTTGGCGCGAGACCAAAGACGACTGGCAGCGATCGTCTCGGCCGATGTGGTCGGTTATTCACTGCTGATGGGCCGCGACGACAGCGCAACGCTAGCCGGCCTGAAAGCCCACCGGCGGGAGCTGATCGACCCGACGATCGCCGAATACGGCGGTCGGATCGTCAAGACCACCGGCGACGGCCTTCTGCTGGAATTCTCCAGTGTCGTCGATGCCGTGCGCTGCGCGGCCGACGTCCAACGCGGTATGGCAGAGCGCAATGCCGATGTTCCGTCCGAAAAGCGAATCGAGCTGCGCATCGGCATCAATGTCGGCGACATCATCCTGGACGGCGAGGACATCTTTGGCGATGGCGTCAACGTCGCGGCGCGGCTGCAGGAACTCGCCCAGCCCGGCGGCATCGTCGTTTCGAATGCGGTGGTAAGTCATGCCCGCAACAAGGTTGCGCAAGGCTTTGTAGCGCTGGGCGAGCGGCTACTGAAGAATATCGATGAGGCGGTCGCCATCTACAATGTCTGCCTCGACGACGCAGGTCCCGGCGCCACGGCATCGGAACAAGTACTGGTCCGGCCCGCCGTGGCGATTCTTCCGTTCCGCAACATGTCGGGCGATCCGGCGCAGGAATATTTTGCCGATGGGATCACCGAGGATTTGATCACCGCTCTGTCGGCCTGGCGCTGGTTTCCGGTGATCGCGCGCAACTCGACCTTCGCGTTCAAGGCGCGCGCCGCGGACGTCACTCAAATCGGCAAGGCGCTGGGCGCGCGCTACGTGGTCGAAGGCAGTGTCCAGCGCGCAGGCGATCGCGTGCGCATCGGCGCACAGCTGATCGACGCCAGCAGCGCGGTCCATCTCTGGGCGCAGAGCTATGACAGACGCCTCGGCGACGTATTCGACTTGCAGGACGAGATCACGCGGGCGATCGTCGGCGCCATCGAGCCGCAGCTGACCCGCGCCGAGCAACAGCGAGCGATGCGGAAGCGGCCCGAGAATCTGGACAGTTGGGATCTGAGCCTGCAGGCGCTCGCGCTTATTCGAAGGGGAACGCCACGGGCGCTGGCCGCTGCCAACGACTTGCTCGTTCGCGCAGTGGCCATGAGTCCGAGCTCGAGCTATGCGCAATCGCTGTTGGCGCTGACGCGATTTCAGGTCGCGCTCGTCGGATGGACCAACGATCCTGCGAGTACGCTTGCCTCGACCTACGACGCAGCCGAGACGGCCGTTGCGCTCGACGATTCCGATTGGCTGGCGCATGCACTTCTCGGCATTGCCACATTGTGGAAAATGCGCGACTACGCCAAAGCGACGACCGAAGAGGAAACAGCGATTGCGCTCAATCCGAGCGCCGCGATCGCCTATCATTTCTTCGGCTGCGTGCTGACGTTCGACAGCAGGCCCGCCGAGGCGATACGCAGGTTGCGAGCGGTCCTGCAGCTCGACCCCCGCTTCCCGTTTCTGGCGGTGACCCTGGCCGACATCGGACTCGCGCACCTGTTGATCGGGGAGTTCGAAGAGGCGGTCCGACTTTGCGAGCAGTCGATCGCCGAGCGCCGCGAGCATGTGCGCGCGTGGCAGCGGCTTGCGTCAGCCCTGGGACACCTGGGGCGGGACAAGGAAGCGGAAGCAGCGCTCGCAAAAGTCTTCGAGCTGCAGCCGGACTTCGGACCCGCGTACGTGGACGCTACCTACCCGTTCCGTGACCCGGCGCATACCGGTACATTTACCGAGGGACTTCGAAAAGCGGGATGGTCCGGCTGACGCCGGCCGAAGATCGGCATGCACTTATGCGACAGCGACTGCCGTCTCGCGCAAATTTGATGGACGTGTCAGCCAAAGGAGGAAACGTATGGGACGCAAATTCCAGAACATCCTCGAGACGGTGGGCAACACGCCGGTAGTCAGGATAAACAGGTTGGCGCCGGCGGGGATCAACCTGTTCGTCAAGATCGAGGCGTTCAACCCCCTTGGCTCCGTGAAGGATCGACTTGCGCTTGGGATCATCGAAGATGCCGAGCGGTCCGGAGAACTGAAGCCGGGGCAGACGGTCGTGGAGGCGACCAGCGGCAAACCGGCATCGGGCTCGCGATGGTATGTGCCCAGAAAGGCTACCCGCTGGTGCTGACGATGGCAGAGCCGTTCAGCGTCGAACGCCGAAAGCTGATGCGGTTTCTCGGCGCCAAGGTCGTAGTGACACCGGCAGCCCTACGCGGCATGGGCATGGTGGCAAAAGCGATGGAGCTCGCCAAAACCCACGGCTGGTTTCTGACGCGTCAGTTCGAGAACGAATCCAATCCCGACATGCATTCGCGGACGACCGCCCGGGAAATCCTCGAGGATTTTGCGGGCGAGCGGCTCGACTATTGGGTCACCGGATACGGTACCGGCGGAACGCTCAAGGGTGTGGCGCGGGTATTGGCAAAGGAAAGACCTGAAACGCAATCATCGTGTGCGAGCCCCAGGATGCGCCGCTGCTCGGCAGCGGGGGCGCCCAGCAGCGCAATCCGGACGGGTCCGCGGCGACGAGCCATCCGGCGTTCAAGTCGCATCCGATGCAGGGCTGGACTCCGGATTTCATCCCGAAGCTGACTGGAGACGCGGTCGACATGCATCTGATAAGCCGCATCCTGCAGATATCGAACGACGAGGCGATGCAGTGCTCCCGCGATCTCGCCAGCAAGGAAGGCATCTTCGTCGGCATCACTTCGGGCGCCGGCTTTGCCGGTGCGCTGCGGATCTGCAAGGAGGCGCAGAAAGGCGCAACCGTGCTTTGCATGCTGCCGGATACCGGCGAGCGTTATCTCAGCACGCCGCTGTTTGCCAACATCCCGGTCGACATGAACGAAGAGGAACTGAAGATCTCGCGCTCGACGCCGACCGCTCAGCTTAATGCTTGAATGGTCTCGAACTGGGGAACGCTTGGGTCAGCGTTCGCGAAGTTCCGGTAGTCTTAGGCCATTGCAGGGCGCGCCCTACTCCGCTCGGGGGCAGGACACACCCGTTCTGCATTCGCCAGGCATGATGCCGTTGTCTCGATCCAGCTAAGGAGGAATGCAGTCATGGCACGCATCATCGGCGGCATCGCCGCCTCACACACGCCGACCATCGGCTTCGCCTACGACCGGAACAAGCGCGACGATCCGGTATGGGCGCCGATCTTCGAGAACTTCGCGCCGCTGGCCGCCTGGCTCGCCGAGAAGCGCCCGGACGTCCTGCTGATGATCTACAACGATCACGTCACTTCGTTCTTCTTCGATCACTACTCGGCGTTCGTGCTGGGCGTGGGACCCGAGTGGCCCGTCGCCGACGAAGGCGGCGGCGCACGCGACCTGCCTCCGATCAAGGGACATCCGCAATTCGCCTCGCACATCGGCCACTCGCTGATGGCCGACGAGTTCGACATGTCGTTCTTCCAGAACCGGGCACTGGACCACGGCTGTTTCTCGCCGCTCTCCGTGCTTTGCCCGCACGAGCCGGAATGGCCGGTGCGCATCGTCCCGCTGCAGATGGGCGTGCTGCAGTTCCCGATGCCGAGCGCGCGCCGCTTCTACAAGCTGGGACAGGCGCTTGCGACGCGCCATCGAAAGCTATCCCGAGGACCTGCGCGTCGTAGTCGTCGCCACAGGCGGGCTGTCGCACCAGGTGCACGGCGAGCGTGCGGGCTTCAACAATCCCGCCTGGGACCAGCGCTTCCTCGACCTCTTCGAAACGATCCGGAGCAGCTCGCCGACATGACCATCACTGAATACGCGGAGCTCGGCGGCTTCGAGGGCGCGGAAGTCGTCATGTGGCTCACCATGCGCGGTGCGCTTTCGGCGAACGTCGAATGCAAGTTCCGCAGCTATTACCTGCCGTCGATGGCGGGCATCGCGACCGCGATCTACGAAGGCACCGACGCGCCCAACCCGGCCGTCGTCGAGCGCCAGCGTCGACCACGTCGCAAGTGAATTGAGCGGTATCGAGCGCCTCGAAGGGACGTACCCATTCACGCTCGAGCGCAGCGTCAAGGCGTTCCGCATCAACGACTACCTGCATCGAATGGTCGAGCCGAGCTATCGCGAGGCGTTTATTCGCGACCCCGAGGCAAGCTTCGAGTCGGCCGGGCTGACTGAAGAAGAACGAGACTTGATTCGCCGACGCGATTGGCGCGGCCTGATGCACTACGGCACCATCTTCTTCATGCTCGAGAAGCTTGGCGCCGTCAGCGGCGTGTCGAACCTCCACATCTACGCCGCGATGCGCGGCGAAACGCTCGAAGCCTTCCAGAAGACCCGCAATGCACCGGGCGCGCTGTACTCGGTAGCGGGCAAAGGAGCCGGCAACCTTGCCTGGGACAAGCGGGCTCGATGATCATCGACATCCACGGCCACTACACGACGGCGCCCAAGGCGCTGGAGGCGTGGCGCAACCGCCAGATCGCCGGCATCACGAATCCCGCGGAGATGCCGAAGGCGTCCGAGCTCTCGCATCAGCGACGACGAATTCCGCGAATCGATCGAGAGCAACCAGCTGCGGCTGATGCGCGAGCGCGGTCTCGACCTCACGATCTTCAGTCCGCGCGCGAGCTTCATGGCGCATCACATCGGCGACTTCCAGGTCTCCAGCACGTGGGCTGCGATCTGCAACGAACTCTGCTATCGGGTCAGCCGGCTGTTTCCGGATCACTTCATGCCGGCCGCAATGTTGCCGCAGAGTCCGGGCGTGGATCCGGCGACGTGCATTCCGGAACTCGTGAAATGCGTCGAGGAATATCGGGAACGTGGCGCATCAACCTCAATCCTGACCCATCCGGAGGGCACTGGAACTCCCCGCCGTTGTCCGATCGCCATTGGTACCCGATCTACGAGAAGATGGTCGAGTACGACATCCCGGCGATGATCCACGTGAGCACGAGCTGCAATCCGTGCTTCCACACGACCGGTGCGCATTACCTGAACGCCGACACCACGGCCTTCATGCAATGCCTTACTTCCGACCTGTTCAAAGACTTTCCGACGCTGCGCTTCGTCATTCCGCACGGCGGCGGCGCCGTGCCCTATCACTGGGGCCGCTTCCGCGGCCTGGCGCAGGAGATGAAGAAGCCGCTGCTCAAGGATCACCTGCTCGACAACATCTTCTTCGACACCTGCGTCTATCACCAGCCCGGCATCGACCTGCTCACGCGGGTGATCCCCGTCGACAACATTCTGTTCGCGAGCGAGATGATCGGCGCGGTGCGCGGAATCGATCCCGAGACCGGCCACTATTTCGACGACACCAGGCGCTACATCGAGGCAGCGCATGTCGATCCGGCAGCAGCGGCACAAGATCTATGAAGCCAACGCGCGTCGCGTCTATCCGCGGCTCGATACCGCGCTGAAAGCGAAAGGACGTTGACCATGCACGAACTCGGAGTTGTCTATCGCAACATCCGCCGTGCCGATCGCGACGTCGCGGCCAAGCTGGGCGCGTTCGGGACCGCGACCGTCCACGAAGCGATGGGCCGGAGGGGTCTGCTGAAACCGTATATGCGTCCGATCTATGCCGGCGCGCAGAGCCTCCGGGACGGCGGTGACGGTGCTGCTGCACCCCGGCGACAACTGGATGCTGCACGTCGCGGCCGAGCAGATTCGCCCGGGCGACATCGTCGTTGCCGCGGTCACGGCCGACTGCACCGACGGCTATTTCGGCGACCTGCTGGCGACGAGCTTCAAGGCGCGCGGCGCGCAAGGGCTCGTCATCGATGCCGGCGTTCGCGACGTTCGCGTGCTGACCGAAATGAAGTTCCCGGTATGGAGCAAGGCGATCTCCGCCAAGGGCACGGTGAAGGCGACGCTGGGATCCGTGAACATTCCCATCGTATGTGCCGGCGCATTGGTGACTCCGGGCGATGTCATTGTGGCCGACGACGATGGCGTGGTGGTCGTGCCGGCGGCCATCGCGCAAAAGACGCTGGAGGCTGCGTCCGCGCGCGAAGCGAACGAAGGCGAAAAGCGCGCGAAGCTGGCGGCCGGAGTCCTGGGACTGGACATGTACAACATGCGCGAGCCGCTGCAAAAGGCCGGATTGAAATACATCGATTGATCGAGCCGTGCGAGACATGGCTGTCGACTCAAGCAAGCGTTGACCGCATCACGGGCATCTCCTCGATGGCGATGCGTCGGCGTGTTGGCCGAGTTGAGTGATGCTTACGAGCGGCGATCGGGACAGCCGGTCGCTATCGTTTCCGTGGGTGGCGTCGATGCGGCGCGGCGCGTCGAAGATGGTGAAGCGTTCGACTTCGTCGTGCTGGCGGCCGATGCGATCGAGCGAGTTGGCTGCCGGCGGCCGCGTCGATCCGGAAAGTCGAACCGATCTCGCCCGTTCCGCCGGTAGCGATAGCGGTAGCCGCCGGCGCGCCGCGGCCCGACGTCTCCAGCGAGTCGGCGATTCGCGACGCGGTCCTGCGCGCCCGCAGCATCGGGTATTCGACGGGTCCGAGCGGTGCGCATCTTGTCCGCTTGTTCGAGCGCTGGGGCATCGCCGACATTGATTGCGCCGCGCATCGTGCAAGCTCCGCCCGGCGTTCCCGTGGGCACGCTCGTGGCGCGCGGCGATGTCGAGCTCTGATTCCAGCAGTTGAGCGAATTGATGCACGTGCCGGGCATCGACGTCATCGGCCTGCTTCCGCCGGAGATCCAGGCTAACGACCGTATTCTCGGCGGCGGTATGCAACGCATCGAGCGTCCGCGCGGCCGCCCAGCGTTGCTCTCCTTCCTCGCATCATCAGAAGCCGATGCGGCGAAGCGCCGCCATGGCATGGAGCCAGCCTGAGCCGGCCTGTGACCCGAAACCGGGACCCCGCGGGCGCCGCGACTACGTCTTGGCGGCGATTTGCGCGCGCAGGCGCTCCTCCTGCTCTCTCAGCTCCGGCGTGAACTCGGCCCCGAAGTCCTCCGCCTCGAACACTTGTCGAATCTCGATCTCGGACTCGCCCGGGAAACGGATTGGGGCAGCGCTTGAGCCAGTCGATCGCCTCCGCCTTCGACTTCACTTTCCACAGCCAGAAGCCGGCGATCAGCTCCTTGGTCTCGGCGAATGGTCCGTCGATCACCGTCCGCTTCGTCGCCCGAGAATCTGACACGTGCGCCCTTCGAGCTCGGCTGGAGCCCCTCGCCCGCGAGCATCACGCCGGCCTTCACCAGCTCTTCGTTGTATTTCCCCATCGCGGCAAGAAGTTTTTCATCGGGAAGAACGCCCGCTTCGGACTCCTTCGTGGCTTTGACAATAACCATGAATCGCATTGTGTCTCTCCGTTCGGTTTCGGATTGGTGCGGAGTCGTGACTCCGCACCATGAGCCCCGTGACATGAACAACGCCTCACCCAACCGCTGCGGGTGACCGCTCTTCTGCCTTGGGTGCGCATCCTTCCGGGCCGAAGTCTTCCGGCCCGAACATCTGACGAACCTCGGTCTCGCCCTCCCAGCCCGGCCAGTGCTTTTTGTGAAGCTCCATGAAACGGACAGCCGACTGGACTGCCTCTTCTTTCGATTTCAACTCAAACTGCGCGTAGCCGCCGACAACCTCGTTGGTCTCGGTGAAAGGCCCGTCGGTCACGGTCACCTTTCCGCCGCCAAGCCGGACGCGAGCGCCCAGCGCAGTTGGCCCAAGGCCCCCGCTCCCGACCATCGTGCCGGCCCGGGTCTCCTCTTCGGCGAGCTTCGCAATAGCGTCCATCAACGCCTTGGGCGGGTGGCCCTGATTCTCCGCGTGCTTGACTATCATCATGAATCGCATCGTTGGATCTCCGTTAGGTTTCCAGTTGGACACGGAGGCATCTGGACAATTTCAGCCAAATGGACTCTCCACTTACTAGTCGATCGACCGACCGCAGGCTCGACACCTGGGGCATCTTTTTTTATGTACTTGGCGAGCCTTTGCGGACCTCTTCTCTCAAACCGCCAATTCCCTGACCGGCCGCACTTCGACGCTGCCCACGCGCGCCGGCGGGATCTTCGCGGCCAGCTGGATGGCTTCGTTCAAGTCCCTGGCGTCGATCAGATAAAACCCGGCCAGCTGCTCCTTCGTCTCGGTGAAAGGCCCGTCGGTCACGGACATTTTTCCGTTGCGGACACGCACGGTCGTAGCCGTATGAACAGACTGGAGCGCCTCCGCGGCGATGTGGTGGCCACTCTGCCGGAGCGCGTCCCCGCAGGCCTTGCACTCGCTGTCGGGAACGGCGTCCAGTTTTTTCTCGTCCAGGTATACCAGGCATAAGTACTTCATCGGTCACTCCTGTTCGTGGAACGTTGTGGATAAAGTGGCACCAAAAGACGCTCTCGAAGGCGCCTGCCAGCGCACGCAGCGCGACCTGGATCGCCCGCTGTGCGTCGCGCCCGGTATCGGGGCTCCGGCGCCGATACAGGAAGAGCAGCAGCGCCAGCAATGTACCGCCGGGCAACAGTATTTCCAGGATGAGATAAGGGCCTGTTTTTTGCCCAACTTTTCGCAATATGTCCAACCAGCTGATGATGATGCGCATCGGTCGCTCCGGCTTGCCTTTGAAATGAGCCCGAAATCACGGGGCCTTCATCGACTAGTCGAACAGGCAAGCGGGAAATCGACACGCGGCCAGGCCGAAAGCGCAAGAAATCCCCGGACCCTTGCTCGATCGGTGGCATCGGTGCGGTCGTTCAGTCGGGCAGCTCGGCCAGCCGTCGCTCGAGAAACCGGCGCTCGGGTCCCTGCCGTGCGAGCGCGATCGCGCGCTGGTAGGAAGCGCGTGCCTGCGCGGTCTTTCCCAACCGCCGGCACAGGTCCGCGCGCGCGGCGTGGGCAAGGTGATAATCCTTCAAGTCGCCGCGTGCAAGGATAGCCTCGATCAGCGCAAGACCTTCGGCGGGACCATCGCGCATCGCGATCGCCACCGCACGGTTCAGCTCGACCACCGGCGTCGGCTCGATGCGGAGCAGAACATCGTAGAGCCCGGCGATCTCGTCCCAGTCCGTGGCATCGGCGCTGAGCGCATCGGCGTGTACCGCCGCGATCGCCGCCTGGAGGGTGTAGGGACCGAAGCGCTGCGACGCAAGCGATCTTGTGACCAGCGTCGACCCCTCGCTGATCTGATCGCGGTTCCAGAGCGAGCGGTCCTGGTCGTTGAGCAGGACCAGCTCGCCGGAGCGCGACGTGCGCGCGTCGCGGCGCGATTCCTGCAGCAGCATCAGTGCCAGCAATCCCATCGCCTCGGGCTCCGGCAGCAATTCGACGATCAGCCGTCCGAGACGTATTGCCTCGCCGGACAGATCGACCCGCGTCAGCGATTGACCCGAAGACGCCGAGTAGCCCTCGTTGAATACCAGATAGACCACGCGCAACACGCTGTCCAGCCGTTCTGCGCGTTGCGTCAGGCTCCGGAACCTGGTAAGGGATGCGAGCGTCGCGGATCTTGGCCTTGGCGCGGACGATGCGCTGCGCCAACGTCGGCGCGGCACTGAGGAAGGCTTGCGCGATTTCCTCGGTCGTGAGACCGCAGACTTCGCGCAAGGTGAGCGCCACCTGCGCATCGGCCGCGAGCGTCGGGTGGCAGCAGGTGAAAATGAGCCGCAGGCGATCATCCTCGATCGCCTCGCTGTCCGATGGAGCGGTCTCGTCGATGACTGCATCCACTTGCTCGGCGACATCCTCCATCGAGTCGAACCGCGTGCGCCGGCGTATGCCATCGATCGCCTTGAACCGACCCGCGGATACCAGCCACGCGCGCGGATTCGCCGGGACGCCGTCGCGGGGCCACTGCTCGAGCGCTGCGCGAAAAGCATCGTGCAGCGCCTCCTCGGCGAGGTCGAAGTCGCCCAGCAGCCGGACCAGCGTGGCGAAGACCCGTCGCGATTCGGCCCGATAGATTGCCTCGGCAGCGGCGCGCACACGCTGTAGCGCATCGACGCTCGGCGGCAACCCGTCTCTCGTGGGCTTCCATATTCGGCAGGCGGTTCTGAACTGGATGATGATTCATTGTATGATCAACTGCATACTCCGTGCGCGCAACCTCGCTTTAGCAACGTGTCAATGAAAGCTGCTCGCCGAATCGCTCGCGTCGCACGCGTCGCGGGTCTTCGGCATCCCTGGATGGTTCACGGGACGACGTGTTTCATGAGATCACTGAAACCATGATTGGAGCCCCATGAGACTGCGCGACAAATCTGCCATCATCACCGGCGCGGCCAGCGGCATCGGCAAGGCCATCGCACTGGTATTCGCGCGCGAGGGCGCAAAGGTGGCGATCGCCGATGTGAACAAGGACGCGGCGGAGACCACTGCCAAGGAAATCCGCGCGAACGGAGGCCAGGCGATGAGCGTTGCGATGGACGTCACCGACGAACAGGCGGTCAACGATGGCGTCGCAGCGGTCGTCCGATCCTTCGGCGGCGTCGACATCCTGATCAGCAACGCCGGCATTCAGATCGTGCATCCGATCGAGGAATTCAGCTACGCCGAGTGGAAAAAGATGATGGCCATCCACATCGACGGCGCGTTTCTGACCACGAAAGCCTGCCTGCCGCAAATGTACAAGTCCGGCCGAGGAGGCAGCATCATCTACATGGGGTCGGTGCATTCCAAGGAAGCGTCACTGCTCAAGGCGCCCTACGTCACGGCGAAGCATGGTCTGATCGGACTCGCCAAGGCCGTTGCCAAGGAAGGCGCGGCGCACGGCGTGCGCGCCAACGTGATCTGTCCCGGTTTCGTGCGCACGCCGCTGGTCGAGAAGCAGATTCCGGAGCAGGCGAAGACTTTGGGGATTTCCGAACAGGAAGTCATCAAGAACGTCATGCTCAAGCAGACGGTCGACGGCGAGTTCACGACGCTCGATGACGTTGCCGAGACCGCGCTATTCTTCGCGGCGTTCCCCTCGAACGCGCTCACCGGCCAGTCGCTGGTGGTGAGCCACGGCTGGTTCATGCAGTAGCCGACGCAGAGCGCAGCTGGTGGCCGGCCTTCTCAGTGAATTGCAGCAGATCCGTGGTGCGCTTGCGGGTATGCGCGACGGCGACAGCGACGCATGACAGGTACATCATTTCTGCCCATCGGGTTCGACCTGGCCGCCACTTTCCTGATGGCGATGACAGGGGTATGGGTGGCGAGTCGGCGTGGCTACGACATCATAGGCGCATTGACCCTCGCCTTCGTCAGCGGGGCGGGTGGTGGGCTGCTGCGCGACAGCATCTTTCTGTCTCAGCCGCCGGCGGTGATGCAAGACCCGCGTTACCTGCTCGCGGTGCTTGTGGCGGTTGCGGTCGGCGTATTGTTTCACCGCTTCGCGCAGCGGTTCGAGCGTCTCGTGGCTTATGTGGACGCAATAGCGTTGGCGGTGTACGCCGTCGTGGGGGCCGACAAGGCCATGGTAGCGGGGATCGTCACCGTTGGCAGCAATCTTGATCGGCATGACCAACGCGGTGGGGGGAGGACTGCTGCGCGACATCCTGGTACGCGAGGAGCCGCTGCTGTTCAAGCCAGGCCAGTTCTACGTGCTCGCGGCGCTTGGCGGCTGCGTGCTTTTCGTCGCGCTCGACTATTACGGCGTGCCGCTTGAGAAAGCCGCCGCCGCCAGCATCTGCACGACGCTGATGTTGCGTCTGCTCGCAATCCGCTTCAACTGGAAGACGCTGGCGCTCGCGGAATGGCGGAAGCCCTCACGACCGCCAGAGGCTACGACCCATCATCATCCGGCCCCGACCGAGGAAGACAAGTGAGCGGCAGCAGTGCCCGTATGGCCGGTGCCTGATGCAGCGGCCACGCGAGACCTCAGTGCCTTTCCGGGACGAACTTGTACGGATGATCCGGCTCGCGATAGTCGCCGGCCTTCTGCCGCTTCGGTAGCTTCACCTTTTCCCGCGGCACATCCTTGTACTTGATGCTTCCCAGCAGGTGACTGATGATGTTGAGCCGGGCCCGCTCCTTGTCGTCGGATCGCGCGACGAACCACGGCGCCCAGGCAGTATCGGTCGCGGCGAACATCGCATCGCGCGCCCTCGAATAGTCATACCAGCGACTGTAGGATTTGAGGTCCATTGGCGAGAGCTTCCAGATCTTGCGCCCGTCGTCGATGCGCGCCTCGAGTCTGCGCGTCTGCTCGTCGGGGCTTACTTCCAGCCAATATTTGAGCAGGATGATGCCGGAGTGCACCATCAATTTCTCGAACATCGGCGCTATTTTCAGGAATCCATCTGCCTCCTCCTCGGTGCAGAAACCCATCACGCGCTCGACACCCGCCCGGTTGTACCAGCTACGGTCGAAGATCACGATCTCGCCCGCGGCCGGCAGGTACGGAAGATAGCGCTGTACGTACATCTGGGACTTCTCGCGCTCGGTCGGCGCAGTGAGCGCAACGACGCGGAACACCCGCGGGCTCACCCGCTCGGTGATCGCCTTGATGGTGCCGCCCTTGCCGGCGCCGTCGCGGCCCTCGAAAAGGATGCACACCTTCAGCCCCTTGAGCTTGACCCACTCCTGCAGTTTGACGAGCTCGACATGGAGCTTCCTCATCTCCCGCGCGTAGTCCTTCCCCGACATCTCGCCCTTGGGCGACGCTGCGCGCCGTTTGTCCGGCCGTGCTTTGACAGCAGCTCCGTCGCCCTTCTTCCCCTTGCGCTTCGGCTCGGCTTTCTTTGCTGCGCTTTTCTTTGCCATCGTCGTCTCCACAGAATTGATGCTGCGAACGTTCGTCAGTCACCACGAATGAGCCCATTGCACCGCTTCGCATCCTCGCACAATTTCGCTGCGCCACCGGCTTGATCGCCGGCCGCGCGGGCGGCCACACAGGAGCAGTCAAGAGAGAGCAGGCTGCGCCGTGACGCCCGCAGCTCGCTGCAACGCCTGATAGCGTTCGATCGCCGCGCGCGCGTTGAACAGCAGGCGCTCGCTGCCCAGTCGTTCGGCCAGCCCGGAATTCCGGACGACCTCCAGGACGCCGGGATTCAAGCCTGCCAGCCATACAACGGCGCCACGCCCGGTCGCGCGGGCCTCGCCCTCCATCAGCGCCTGGAGTGCCGAGTATTCGATATCGTGCACCCGGCTCATGTCCAGCGCAAGCACGCGCGGCTTGTACTGCGTGACCAGCGCGTCGATCTGTTCCGCCACATTCTGGGCATTGACGAAGTAGAGGCGTCCCTCCGGCCGCACGATCAGCAGGCCCTCGAACGTCTCGTCGTCCGGGTGTTCCGGCGACAAGGGTCGCAGCACATCGGCGCCGCGCTTGCGGCCGATGACGTGACACGCGCGGGTTGGCACTTTGGCTGGCCAGACCGATCAGCGACAGGATGATCGCCACCACGATGCCCTTCAGCGTGCCGAGCATGAGCACACCGAGTGCGGCTAGCGATCGCCCAGCGGAACTCCATCGTGCGCACTTTGCGAATGGCGCGGAATTCCGCCGGCTGGATCAGTCCCGACCGAGTAGACGATGACGATCGCCGCGAGCGTGGCGTGGGGCAGCAAGCCGAGCAACGGCGCGAGCATCAGCATGGTGGCGAGCCGCGACGCCGGCGGTAACGAGCGACGCCAGTTGCGACCGCCCGCCCGCCGCGCGCACGACTGCGGTCTGTGAGGCGCCGCCACCGCCCGGCATCGCGCCGAGGAACGCGCCGCCGAGATTGGCAGCCCCGGTGGCGATCAACTCGCGATTCGCATCGATGCGAGGATCTCCCGGGCGGGCAAAGGCGCGACCCACCGCAATCGTTTCGGTGAAACTCATCAGCGCGATCCCCAGCGCGCCGGGCACCAACTGCCCGATCAACGCCGGATCGGGCATGGTGAGTGACGGGAATCCTTGCGGAATCAGGCCGACCGTCGAGACGCCCAGTGCTTGCAGGCCGAAGAACCACGCTGCGGCGATGCCGCCGCCGAGTGCGATCAGCGGCGCTGGAGCACGCGGCCAAAAGCGCTCCATTCCGATCAGCACAACGAAGGTCGCGGCGGCCACCGCGAGCGTCATCAGCGAGGTCTCCGGAATGTGTTGCACGACGCGCAGCGAGATCGACGAAGAATCCCTGCTTGGTGATGTGGATGCCAAGGAGCTTCGGCACCTGGTCCAGCACGATCACGAGTCCGATTCCGGCCTTGAAGCCGGTCAGCACCGGCGCGGAAATGAAGTTGGCGACGAATCCCAGTCGCAATCATCCTCGCCAGAATCAGCATGGCGCCGACCAGCGCGGTCAGCGTCGCCGTCGCCGTGACAAGCTTCGCCGGGTCGCCGTCCGGGCACGACCAAGCCGAGCTCGGTGCCGGTCAGGATCGCCAGCGTGGTGGTAGAGCTGACGCTAAGCACGCGCGACGAGCCGAGCAGCGCGTAGATCACCATCGGGACGAAGGCGGTATAAAGACCCACGGCGACGGGCAGCCCGGCGACGGTCGCGTAGGCCATGGCCTTGGGCAGAACGACCGCCGCGGCCGTGAGACCGGCGACGAGGTCGAAGCGGAGTGTAGCCAGCCGTTCGCTGGTTTGCGTTCGTGTCGGTCGGGGGCTGATTCATGGTGCCGGTTCCAGGTGCCGCGCGAATTCTGTCAGGTGAGCTGAACGGCGAGCTGCGGGCCAGCGGTGATTATAGTCTCGCGGTCAAGACGATGCAGTTCGATGCAGTTGCGCGCGCGCTGCGTTGCACGTTGACGCGTGGGCGGGCAGAATCCGGGACTTTAGGGGAAATCGGATTGAAGGTTGCACTT
Source organism: uncultured beta proteobacterium (assembly GCA_963847585.1). Classification (GTDB taxonomy): domain Bacteria; phylum Pseudomonadota; class Gammaproteobacteria; order Burkholderiales; family Casimicrobiaceae; genus PALSA-1003. Next base: position 275,950 of record CAWKAQ010000013.1, read on the forward strand.
GTGGATCGCGCTCGGTCACCGCGCACGTGCGCACTGCCGTTCGAGGATGGCAGCTCCGATCAACGCATGCCGCAGCCTCGCGCTCGCGCCGGCCAAGGCAACGCTTGATTTCGATGCTGTTGGTCGGGCACGTGGGCAAGCGGCGACCAGGAGATGGCGATGACCGGAGAGAACCACCCCGAAGAGACGACCCGCGAGCCCGTGCTCAGTCCCGTGGACCGGGTATCGGAAATGCTCTTCGGTCTGTTCATGGCGCTCACCTTCGTCGGAGCCGTGTCGGTGGCGGAGGCCGGGCGCGAGCAGATCCGCGAAATGTTCGTCGCGGCCCTGGGCTGCAATCTTGCCTGGGGGCTCGTCGACGCGATCATGTACGTCGTTCGCACTGTGACGGATCGCGGCAGATTGCTCATGCTCATGCACTCTGTACGGGCGGCCCCGGACGCGGAGACCGGTCGCAGGCTGATCGAGGGCTTGCTGTCACGAGCCGCGGCAAGTCTCGTCTCGCCAGCGGAGGTCGAGGCAATCCGCGGACGAATCGTCGCGATGTCCTCCGTACCGGCGCGACCCACGCTGAGGTGGGATGACCTGCTCGCTGCCCTGGCGATATTCCTGATCGTGGTCGCGGCGACATTTCCTGTCGTGCTGCCCTTCGCGCTGATCCAGGATGTCGCGAACGGCGAAGAACCTCTCCCGTGCCATCGCGCTCGCCATGCTGTTCGTCGGTGGTCTCGCGCTCGGTCGTTATGCAGGTTACGGGAGCTGGAGAGTAGGGTTGATGATGGTCGGAGTGGGCACGGCACTCGTGATCGCGATCAACGCGCTCGGCGGATGAAGGCCGCGCTCGGCCGTCGTCGCATTCACCATCGTCATCGCCACGGCGGCGCGGGCTGATGAGGACGAGGGCAGCGGCCGCCGTGCCTCTCCTGCGACGGATCCGTCGTGGGAGTTCGCGATCACCGCGTACCCCACAGATGTCCGCGGCGGCGAGAACTACACCTCGGCGATCGCTGCAGCCGATCGCGGGCCGCTGCACCTCGAAGCCAGGTACAACTACGAATCGGTCGGTGCGCGATCGGCTTTTGTCGGCTGGACGTTTTCCGGCGGTGAAGCGATCACCTGGGAGTTGACGCCCTTGCTCGGAGGCGTCTGGGGCACGACGCAGGGCTTTCGTGCCCGGTCTGGAAGCGAGCGTAGCATGGGGGCGCTTCGACTTTTACGTCGAAGCCGAATACGTGCACGATGGCAACGAGCGAACCAACAGCTATTTCTACGCGTGGAGCGAGTTGGGATTCAGACCGGTCGAGTGGCTTCGCGTTGGACTCGTTGGCCAGCGCACCACGGCCTACGGCGGCGACCGCGAACTGCAGCGCGGGCCGTTCGCGCAGGTGACCTGGGGCCGCGTCACGATAGGCGGCTTTTGGTTCAATCCGGGATCGAGGGACCAGGTTTTCGTCGGTTCGATCGGCGCCGCGTTCTGACCGCCGCCTGCCCGTGACGCGTGCGCGGCGGCCAAAGCTGCGCGCCGAATTCACCAGCGACGACCTTGTCAAGGCCCCGCCAGGTCATGAACCATGCGCGCGACTATTCGGTGAGTGAAGTGTTGAAGGACGGCACTCGCGTGACGATCCGCGCGATCCGGCCCGGCGACCGGAGCCGCTTTGTGGAAGCCTTCCGGTTGCTGGAAAGGGATTCGATCTATACCCGGTTCTTCACTCCCCGAAGCGATCTCTCCGACGACGAGATCGATCGCGCAATCAACGTCGACTTCGTGAGCGAAGCGGCGCTGGTCGTGACGACCGAAGCCGTGCGCGGCGAGATTATCATTGCTTCGGGGCGCTACATCGCAACCGGCGGGGCGGGCACCGAACGCTCGGCGGAAGTGGCGTTCGTCGTCGAAGAGGATTATCAGGGACGCGGAATCGCGTCACGCCTGCTCGCCCATCTGGCAGGCCTTGCCCGCGCCCAGAACTTCACCCAATTCGAGGCCGACGTGCTGAGCCAGAACAGAGCGATGCTCTCGGTCTTCAAGCGAAGCGGATTTCCCATGGAGCAACGGCGCGACCGCGGCGTGATTCACGTCACTCTCGCCCTTCCCGCGGCCAGTAGGACCGCATAGAGGCAGGCCGGCCCGAATTCAGCGCCGGACTGCCGAGCTTCCTGGACTTATTTTCCGACCGACATCATCGCCACGAGCACCGGTCCCCAGGCCGTCAGCAGGATGTTGCCGATGGCATAGGGCACCGTGTAGCCGAGCGCGGGAATGCTGCTCTGCGCCTCGTCCTGGATGGCGCGCAGGGCCGCCGTGATCGTCCCGGCGCCGGCGCAGGCGCCGAGGACGATGAGGGGTTCCATCCTCAGCACGTAGCGCCCGAAGAGGATCCCCATGGTGTGAGGCAGCAGGGCGGACACCAGGCCCACGAAGACCAGGCTGATGCCGGATTTCTGCAGCCCGGCAACGAAGCTGGGGCCGGCGCTCAGGCCGACGACGCCGATGAAGATGCACAGGCCGACCGTATCGAAGATCCAGATCGCCGGCTCGGGGATGCGCCCGAAGAACGGATACGCCGACCGCAGCCAGCCGAACACCAGCCCCATGATCAGGGCGCCGCCGCTGGCGGTAAGGGTGAGCGGGATGCCGGCAACGGTGACCGAGAGCAGGCCGACAAACCCACCGAGCACGATCCCGGTTCCGACGAACACCATGTCCGTCGACGTAGTGGCGCGATCGGCATATCCCAGTTCCTTGGCCGCGCGCTCGACCTCGGGCTTGGTGCCGATGAGGCTCAGCACGTCTCCCCGGTCGATGAGCGTTACCTGCGGAGACGGGGATCTCCTGCCCGGCGCGCATGACGTGGCGCAGAAAGACCCCGCGCGCGCTCTCGAGCCGTGCCAGGTCCGCCAGCGATTTTCCCGACCAGCGAGCGGTTCGTGACCACGACATCCAGCGTTTCGATCGGGATGTCGAGCAACGCCTTGTCGTCCACTTCGGGGCCGATCCGGTCGCCCCGCTGCACATGCACCTCCTGCCGTGCGATGACCGCCACGACGTCGTCCTTGCGAATGACGGTGTCGGGCGTGGCCTCGATGATCTCGCCCCCGCGGCGGATCCGCACGATGAAGACCCGCGCGTCCTGCGGCAGCGCCTCGAGTTCCGCCACGGTCTTGTTCACCAGGTCCGGGTTGGTCACGCGGTACGCGCGGACGTCGAACGCTCTCGCGCGCCGAGAAAACGCCGAGTTCCTGCTCGGCAGCGCCGGCAATCGCCGCCTGCATGCGCGCGCCTTCTTCCCGCAGGTTGATTCCCATCAGCTTCGGCCCGATCGTGGGCAGGAACCAGACGAGGCTGGCGGTGCCGATCAGGTAGGTCACGGCATAGGCGACGGGAATGTTGTTGACCAGCGCGGTCTTCTCCGCATCGGGAATCGCCAGGCGCTGGATCGCCTCGCCGGCGGTGCCGATCACCGTGGACTCCGAGAACGCCCCGGCCAGGAGCCCCGCGGCCGTCCCGACGTCGTACCCGAGAAGCTTCGCGAAACCGAATGCCGTGAGCAGACAGGCCACGCACAGGACAACCGTAAGCGCGACCTGAGGAAGCGCGTCGCCCTTCAGCCCGCGAAAGAATTGCGGCCCCACCTTGTACCCGGTGGTGAAGAGGAAGAGATCGAAGAAGATCGTCTTCACGATCGCCGGGACCTTGATGTCGAGCTGCCCGATCAGCACGCCGGCCAGCAGCGTGCCGACGACGATCCCGAGGCTGAAGCTCCCGAACTTGACGCGGCCGATCAGGAAGCCGATCGCGAGCGTCAGGAAGATCGCCAGCTCGGGATTGTTCCGCAGTGCCTGTACGAAGTAGTCCATGTTCAGCCTCCACTGTTGACGAACAGGATCCACGGCGTGCCGATCAGCAGGTACACCGCCATGAACGCGAGGGTGGTGAGGAGCCCGAGCTTGTAGAGCTCGCCCTGCTTGAGATAACCGCTCGCCACGAAGATGATGTTCTGGCTTCCGCCCTGCGGGGTGATCACCGAGAAGTAGCTGCTCGCGAACAGCAGGCCAGGGGCCATCAGCGGCGCCGGCACCCCGCCGCGAATGCCGACATCGAGGAAGACGGCGAGCAGCGCCAGCACCTGCGAGGTCTGGCTCACGAAGAAGTAGTGGAGGCCGACGTAGAGGGCGATCAGGGTGAGGTAAAGGACGGGCCAGGACAGGCCGCCCAGGCGCGAGGCGAGGCGCTCGCCCACGTAGCCCATGAAGCCGAGTTCGTTCAGCTGCGCGCTCAGGGCGAACAGGACCGCGAGCCAGAGGAAGGTCACCAGCGTGTCGCCCTGCTTGGAGATGTCGTCGAGCGTGAGCACGCCCGCCACCAGCAGCACGCCGAACCCCATGAACGCGACGGCGGTGCCGTTGAGATGCAGCGCATTGCCGAACACCCAGCCGGCGACCATCACCACGAAGGTCACCGCGGTGATCCACTCGTCTCGCGACATCGGGCCCATGCCGGCGAGATCCTTGCGTGCCGCCGCGGGGGCCTCGGGCGTCGCCCCGACGCCGGGCGAAAAGAGCTTCGAAACGAGCAGGGGCAACATCAGCGATCGCGGCGAGCGTCGGCACCGAGGAGGCGAGGAGCCAGCTGCCGAAGCTGATCTCGAACCCGGCTTTCTGCGCGATCTGCACGCCGATCGGGTTGCAGGAGGTGGCCGTCAGCCAGAGGGCGGAGGAGACCGCGAGGCTGGCCATCGCGCAGAACATGAGGTAGCCGCCGAGCCGCCGGCCCTCGGGGCTGTCGGGCTCGGAGCCCGCTCCCTTGGCGATGGACAGCACGATCGGGAACAGCACGCCGCCGCGCGCCGTGTTGCTGGGGAACGCCGGCGCGATGGCCGCGTCGGTGAGCACGAGGCTGTAGGCAAGACCGAGCGGCGAGCCGCCGAAGCGGCTCACCATCAAGAGGCTGATCCGCCGGCCGAGCCCCGACTTCACCACCGCCTGCGCGACGATGAACGCGATCACCACCAGCAGGACGCTGGTATTGGCGAAGCCCGAGAAGGCCTGCGCCGGCGTGATCGTCCCGGTGAGGACGACGGTCGCGACGGCGATCATCGAGGCCGTGAGGAGCGGGAAGGAGCCGAGGAGCACGCACGCGATGGCGGCGACGAAGACCGCGAACAGATGCCACGCCGGCGCGGTGAGGCCGGCCGGGACCGGGGTAAACCAGATGCCGATCGCGATCGCGAAGGGCGCCGCGCGCTTCAGGAGCAATCCGGGTGCGATCATGGCTTGCGCAGCCTCCCGCGGCTGGTTGGCCGGGCCGAACGCGGCCCTTCAGCCCGACGGCGCGCCCCTGGATCGAGCCATCCTCCGCCTCGATCACGAACTGCCAGGAGAACTCGTAGGAACCGGTCGCACCGGCATACCGGCCCGTGCCGCCCAGGATCGTCCCCGTGATGCGGTTTTGCGCCGCCGTGCCTTCGCCCTTGAGCTCGCTGAACACCTGGTCGCCGCGCTCGTCCGTCCAGACGCTTCGGCCCACGAGACCCGTTTCGCTGTCGACGAGCGCGATCACCTCCGAGCGGAATCCGACGCCGGGACGCCCCGGCCCTGCGAGCAGCATCGTTCCCCTCAGGTCGATGATCGAGCCCCGGCGATCCGCGCCGAGGGGAATGGTGCGGCGGCTGCCGGCGGCGTTCCAGGAGCCCTCGAACTCCCGCCATTCGCCGGCCGCCGCGACGGGCTTTGGCGGCTCCGGTGACCGGCCCGCAGGCGGCCGCCGCGAGCGCCAGGGCGACCACGAGGAGCCGCCCCGAATCGCGCTGCCGCTTCGTCGCGAGGAAGTTCACGTTTCGCAATCGTCGAGAATCGCGCCACCGATGATTGCGCACGGTCATGGCGAGCTAGCGTTTTTTCGCAGCGGTCGCTTTCCTCGCCTTGGCTGGCCCGCCGCTCTTGCCTGTGGCTGCCTCATAGGCCTGCCGGTAGCCGCGCGCAATGGCGCGCACCGCCCGGCCGATGTCGTCGTAGACGTGATCATCCAGGTTCGCGAACGATATGCGCACCGACCAGTCCGGAGCGGCAAAGCCGCTGCCGTTGAGCAGCACGATGCCGTGGTCCTCGGCCAGCCGGAACACGATGTCGAGCGGATGCACGTTCGCCTTCATCCACTTGACGATGTCCTCGCCCAGGTACTTGCGGGCAAAGAACTCGAAGTCGATCAGGCCGTAGTAGTAGTCGAAGAGCTCGTTCTGGCCGACTTCGATGCCCAGCCCCTCGATCGTCGCCTCGACGCGCTTCTTGACGATGCCGATGCAGGCTTTCTGATAGTCCTTCTTTTCGTCCATCAGCTCGCTCAGCGAGAACAGCGTCATCATGACCTGCTGCGGAAGCGACAGGCCCGCCGTGTGATTCAGCGCGACGTCGCGGCTGTCCGCCACGATGCGGTCGATGAACGCGAGCTTGCGCGGCTCGAGCGTGAGCCCGCCGTAGCGCTTGTCCAGCAGCTTCTTGATGGGCTCGGGATGCTTGGCGATCATTTCGTCGAAGATGTTGTCCTCGTGGACCGCGATCGTGCCCAGGCGCCAGCCGGTGCAGCCGAAGTACTTGCTGTACGAGTAGACGCCGATGGTGTTCTTCGGGAACTCGCCCATCAGCGAACGGAAGCCCGGCACGAAGGTGCCGTAGACGTCGTCCGTCAGCAGGATGAGATCCGGCCGCTTCTTGAGCACGGCGCCGATCTTCTTGATCGTCTCGGGCGAAAGCGCCACGGCGTACGGGTTGCCCGGGTTGACGATGAAGAACGCCTTGATCTTCGGGTCGAGGAGCTTCTTGAGCTCTTCGTCCGGGTACTGAAACCGGTTCTCCTGCTTCGCGTGCACCTCGACGAAATGGAGGTCGTAGTCCTCCAGGTGCGCCATCTCGAGGTACGGCGTGAAGATCGGCACGCCGAGCGCGATCGTGTCGCCGGGGTTGAGGATCCGGTTGCTCTTCAGCGACTTGAAGATGTAGCACATCGCGGCGGTGCCGCCCTCGACCGCGTAGATCTTGAACTTGCCCTTCGGCCGCGGGTTCCCGCACATCGCCCACTGCAGGTACTCGTGGACGATCTGCTCGTTGTGCACCAGCATGCGGTCCGGCACCGGGTAGTGGTCGCCGATGATGGAATCCACCAGCTCGTGCACGAACTTGTCGGGGTCGAAGCCGAACTTCTTCACCGCCCACGGCACCATCGCCTGCAGGAAGGGCGCGCCCGGCATGTCGTCGTGCTTCTTCAGCCAGGCTTCGAGCCGGCCGGCAATGCCCGGTGCCTTGGGCATGCCGCCCACGCCCGGCGGCAGGTCGAGCACGCGCTTGCTCTCGGTGACCGCGAACTGCCCGAGCAGGAAGAACGCCTCGCGCGGCTCGGTGGCGACCCAGTTCGGGTTGCCGCGACCGGCGTTCAGGTACGAGATGGACGATTCCTGCGCGGACTTCGATGCCACCTTGGCGAGGAAGTCCTTGATCTCGAACGGGCCCAGCTTCTCGTACTGTTTGAGGTCTAAGTCGTCCATCGATTTCTCCTTGTGAGTTTCAGTCACCGGAAATGCGCGGCTCACGACAGCAGCATGATGATGACCATGCCCCAGATCGTGAGCAGCGTGTTGCCGACGGCGTAGGTGACGGTGTAGCCGAGCGCCGGGCACCTGGCTCTTGGCCAGATCGCAGACCAGGCCGAGCGACGCCGTCGTCGTGCGCGCCCCGGAGACGATGCCGAGCGTGAGCGCGTCGTGGAAGCGGAACAGGTACTTGGCGATGAACATCCCGAGGACCAGCGGGACCGTGGTCGCGAGCGGCGCCCCACAGGAACAGGCCGATGCCCTGCGTCTTCAGGCCGTTGACGAAGCCCGGGCCGGCGGAGATGCCGACGATGGCGATGAAGATGTTCAGGCCGACCGAGTTCATGAACCAGACGGTGGGCGACGGGATGCGCCCGAAGGACGGGCGCACCGAGCGCAGCCAGCCGCCGACGATGCCCGGCGATGAGCGCGCCGCCGGCGGTCGACAGCGTCAGCGGCACGCCGCCGACCTTGAAGACCAGCGAGCCGATCAGCGCGCCGATCACGATCCAGACGCCGATGAACGCGACGTCGGCGACGTCGGTCGCCCGGTCGGCGACGCCGAGCAGCTTGGTGGCGGCGTGCGATGTCCTGCGTGCGGCCGACGAGCGTGAGGATGTCGCCGCGCTGGATCTTGGTGTTCGGCAGGATGGGGATCGTGGTGGCGGTCGCGCCGCGCGTGATCTTGCGCAGGAAGACGCCGCGCGCGGCCGGGCATCTTGGCCAGCTCGGCGAGCGTCTTGCCGTCGACCGCCTTGTTGCGTCACGAGCACGTCGACGCCCTCGACCGGCACGGCCAGCAGCTCGCGGGTCGTCGACTTCCTCGCGCCTGCGACCGATCAGTTCACGAGCACCTCGCGGGCGCCGGCGACCGCGACCACGTCGCCTTCGCGCAGCACGGTGTCCGCGGTCGCCTCCTCGATCGTGCCGTTGCGGCGGATGCGCTGGACGAAGACGCGCGCGTCGGGCACCATCGCCTCGGCCTCGGCGGCCCGCAGGCCGACGGCCTTCCCGCCCTGCTTGCACGCGGAACGCGCGCAGCTCCCAGCGGTGCCAGGCCGAGCCGGCGCCGCCCATTTCCTTGGTGCCGCCATGCTTCTCCTCGTAGTCCTTGCAGGCGGCGGGGAGATTGATGCCGAGCAGCTTCGGGCCGAGCAAGGCGATCACGAGCGCCGAGCCGACCGTGCCGAACATGTAGGTCACGGCGTAGGCGATCGGCATCGCGTCGAGCAGCGCCTTGGCCTGCATCGGCGGCCATGCCCAGCCGGTTGATGGCGTCGGTCGAAAGTCCCATCGCAGCGGAGATCGTCTGCGACCCCGAGTAAGTCCGGCCGCGTAGCCCAGGTCGTAGCCGGCGATCTTGCGATGACGACACGGGATCACCAGGCACAACACGCACTGGACCGCCGAGAAGATCGCCTGCGGCAGGCCATCCTTCGCGACGCCGCGGACGAACTGCGGCCCGACGGCGTAGCCGACGGCGAACAGGAACATCAGGAAACACGAACGCCTTGAGCGGCTGCGAGATGGTGATCCCGATCTGCCCGATCAGCGACGCCGGCCAGCAGCGTGGCGGTGACCGCACCCAGGCCGATGCCCTTGAAGGTGAACTTGCCAAAGAAGTAGCCGAGGGCGAGCGAGAGAAGATCGCGATCTCCGGATACTGTTTCAGCGTGGCGAAGAACCATTCAATCATGTTTTGCTCCCTTTTTTTGGCTCCGTTGAGCCGGTTGTTTGGGTTGGTCGACCGGT